>NZ_JBHTHY010000032.1:0-1941 GCF_042676845.1 Maribacter chungangensis | reverse complement strand
GCTATGGGACTGTCCCTACCCTATGCCTCTTTTAAAAGGAACATACGGCATTTACTATATATCATAATTGTGGAGCGTTACGTGAACAATAATCATCAAAAGTGAATAATAAACCGAAAAAACGGGACCGGAAACTTCTTCCGAATATGTCAGGGACCGTCCGCTTAAGCGGACAATCTCTAGAAAGGAGGTGTTCCAGCCGCACCTTCCGGTACGGCTACCTTGTTACGACTTAGCCCTAGTTACCGATCTTGCCCTAGGCCGCTCCTTGCGGTGACGGACTTCAGGCACTCCCGGCTTCCATGGCTTGACGGGCGGTGTGTACAAGGCCCGGGAACGTATTCACCGGATCATGGCTGATATCCGATTACTAGCGATTCCAGCTTCACGGGGTCGAGTTGCAGACCCCGATCCGAACTGTGACAGGTTTTATAGATTCGCTCCCCCTTGCGGGGTGGCTGCTCTCTGTACCTGCCATTGTAGCACGTGTGTGGCCCAGGACGTAAGGGCCGTGATGATTTGACGTCATCCCCACCTTCCTCACGGTTTGCACCGGCAGTCCCGTTAGAGTCCCCATCATGACATGCTGGCAACTAACGGTAGGGGTTGCGCTCGTTATAGGACTTAACCTGACACCTCACGGCACGAGCTGACGACAACCATGCAGCACCTTGCAAATTGCCCGAAGGAAAAGGTATCTCTACCCCTGTCAATATGCATTTAAGCCCTGGTAAGGTTCCTCGCGTATCATCGAATTAAACCACATGCTCCACCGCTTGTGCGGGCCCCCGTCAATTCCTTTGAGTTTCATTCTTGCGAACGTACTCCCCAGGTGGGATACTTATCACTTTCGCTTGGCCGCCCAGTACTCAAGGTACCGGACAGCTAGTATCCATCGTTTACGGCGTGGACTACCAGGGTATCTAATCCTGTTCGCTCCCCACGCTTTCGTCCATCAGCGTCAGTATATGGTTAGTCACCTGCCTTCGCAATCGGTGTTCTATGTAATATCTATGCATTTCACCGCTACACTACATATTCCGGCAACTTCACCATAACTCAAGACGACCAGTATCAAAGGCAATTCTACAGTTGAGCTGCAGACTTTCACCACTGACTTAATCGCCCGCCTACGGACCCTTTAAACCCAATAATTCCGGATAACGCTCGGACCCTCCGTATTACCGCGGCTGCTGGCACGGAGTTAGCCGGTCCTTATTCTTACGGTACCGTCAGTAAGCTACACGTAGCTCTTTTTCTTCCCGTATAAAAGCAGTTTACTACCCATAGGGCATTCTTCCTGCACGCGGCATGGCTGGATCAGAGTCCCCTCCATTGTCCAATATTCCTCACTGCTGCCTCCCGTAGGAGTCTGGTCCGTGTCTCAGTACCAGTGTGGGGGATCCCCCTCTCAGGGCCCCTACCCATCGTAGCCTTGGTAAGCCGTTACCTTACCAACAAGCTAATGGGACGCATGGCCATCTTTCACCGGCCGAAGCCTTTAACCGTTAAGCAATGCTGCAAAACGGTACTATGGGGCATTAATCTTCGTTTCCAAAGGCTATTCCCCTGTAAAAGGTAGGTTCCATACGCGGTGCGCACCCGTGCGCCGGTCGCCATCTTCCAGCAAGCTGGAAATGCTGCCCCTCGACTTGCATGTGTTAGGCCTGCCGCTAGCGTTCATCCTGAGCCAGGATCAAACTCTTCATCGTTGTTCTGTATATATTCGTCCCAACAAGTCCAATGTCCGTCCCCGGCCCCGGTTCTCTCGATCTAATTCTATCCAGGACTCGCGTCCTGTATTCTTTGATTCTTTGTTCTCTACCAAAGATCGACTACTCCGGGTCGCCCCGTTTCATAGATCTTATCTTCTCCACAATATTTCAATGAACTCCTAAATTCCCAAAAAAAAGCCCCGAGGGATACTTCTTTTTTCTCAGG
>NZ_JBHTHY010000031.1:0-744 GCF_042676845.1 Maribacter chungangensis | reverse complement strand
TGCCCTCACTGCGCAGAAACGTTTTATAGCATTCGGAGTTTGTCAGGAATTGGTAGGCGGTGAAGCCCCCGCATCCAATCAGTAGCTCTACCTCTATAAAACTATCTACACGCTGCACCTAAATGCATTTCGGGGAGTACGAGCTATTTCCGAGCTTGATTGGCCTTTCACCCCTACCCACAGGTCATCCCAAGACTTTTCAACGTCAACGGGTTCGGTCCTCCACTGTGTGTTACCACAGCTTCAACCTGCCCATGGGTAGATCGCACGGTTTCGCGTCTACTACTACTAACTATGGCGCCCTATTAAGACTCGCTTTCGCTACGGCTCCGGACCTGAAGTCCTTAACCTTGCTAGTAAAAGTAACTCGTAGGCTCATTATGCAAAAGGCACGCCGTCACCCATATGGGCTCCGACCGCTTGTAAGCGTATGGTTTCAGGATCTGTTTCACTCCGTTATTCACGGTTCTTTTCACCTTTCCCTCACGGTACTGGTTCACTATCGGTCTCTCAGGAGTATTTAGTCTTGGCGGATGGTCCCGCCGGATTCATACAGGGTTTCACGTGCCCCGCACTACTCAGGATACCACTATCTTGCAGGTCTTTACCTATACCGGGCTATCACCGTCTATGGCCAAGCTTTCCAACTTGTTCTAGTTCATCACTGTTCGAATATCGTGGTCCTACAACCCCGCTGTTGCCGAAACAACAACGGTTTGGACTAATCCGATTTCGCTCGCCGCT
>NZ_JBHTHY010000029.1:0-8254 GCF_042676845.1 Maribacter chungangensis | reverse complement strand
CGGCACCCTCGTCCACGGTAAAGTCGGCCACGGAGATGCCCTCTCCGGCGCCAAGGCCGTCGTTGTCTAAAATATTTATCGTAGCCTGATTATCGTTTATGTATATCAGATTCGTAGAAAGATTAGAAAGGTCTACCAGCAAATTCTCCAGTGTCTCCAAAAGGTTGTCATCGATAATAGGAACGGTTATCGGTTGTGTTTCCCCGTCCGTGCCGGCAAAGGTAAGTTGTCCGGAGGTAGTTGTATAGTCCCCAGGCGCAACGGCCGTGGCGTCCGTTGTAGTATAGTCCAATGTAAACCCACCCGGAACGTTTCCTGTAAGCAGAACATTCACGGTAGCCGTACCTGCACTTTCGTCCACGGTAATGTTGTCGTTGTCAAAAGATATTCCGGTACCTACACCACCGTCGTTATCCGTAATGTTCACGGTAGCTTGGTTGTCATTAATGGAAATCAGTCCGGTAGACAGGTTGGAAAGGTCAACCAAGAGATTCTCCAGAGCTTCGATAAGGTTATCGTCGATAATAGGAACGGTTATCGGTTGTGTTTCCCCGTCCGTACCGGCAAAGGTAAGTTGTCCGGAGGTGGTTGTATAGTCCCCAGGCGCAAAGGCCGAAGCATCCGTTGTGGTATAATCCAAAGTAAACCCGCCTGGAATGTTTCCAGTCAATATTACATTTACGGTAGCCGTACCTGCACTTTCGTCCACGGTAATATTGTCGTTGTCAAAAGAGATCCCTGTACCTGCGCCACCGTCGTTGTCGGTAATGTTTACGGTAGCCTGATTATCGTTTATAGAAATCAGTCCGGTAGAAAGGTTGGAAAGGTCTACCAAAAGATTCTCCAAAGCCTCGATAAGGTTATCATCGATAATAGGAACGGTTATCGGTTGTGTTTCCCCGTCCGTACCGGCAAAGGTCAGTTGTCCGGAGGTGGTTGTATAGTCCCCTGGCGCAACGGCCGAAGCATCCGTTGTGGTATAATCCAAAGTAAACCCGCCCGGAATGTTTCCAGTCAATATTACATTTACGGTAGCCGTACCTGCACTTTCGTCCACGGTAATGTTGTCGTTATCGAACGATATTCCCGTACCTGCGCCACCGTCGTTGTCGGTGATGTTCACGGTAGCCTGATTATCATTTATAGAAATCAGACCAGTAGAAAGGTTGGAAAGGTCTACCAACAAGTTCTCCAAAGCTTCGATAAGGTTGTCATCGATAATAGGAATCGTAATCGGTTGTGTTTCCCCGTCCGTACCGGCAAAGGTAAGTTGACCAGAAGTTGTTGTATAATCGCTAGGTGTAACAGCCGAACCATCCGTAGTGGTATAATCCAAAGTAAACCCACCCGGAACGTTTCCTGTAAGGAGAACATTCACGGTAGCCGTACCTGCACTTTCATCCACGGTAATGTTGTCGTTGTCAAAAGTGATCCCTGTACCTGCGCCACCGTCGTTGTCGGTGATATTTATTGCTCCAGGATTATTGGAAAAAATAATGTTCTGAGCTAAGGCATTGGTAAATGCTGGTGCCGCTACACTGTAACTTCCGCTGACATTAAAAGTTTCTAAGGGTTCAATGAAATTATCATCTATAATTGTGAATGTAACGGATTGAATTTCCGAATTAGACCCAGTAAAGGAAACAGTTCCACTATTAGCCGTATAATCATCTGGTTCAATTGCCGTACCGTTAGATGAGCTATAGCTTATATCAAAAGGGTCTTGTGTCTGGCCACTTAGAATGAAAGAATAGCTGGTTGATCCAACAGCCTCATCCACAGTAATATCTTGTAGTGTTATCGTAGACGTATCATTATCATGAATTCTCACAATTCCTCCTGGGCCTGCCAAACCAATTCCGGAAATAGAAGGGTTGGAGAGTCGTTGTATCACACGTTCGGAAGGTTCTGTAATGTTATCGTCAATAATGGTTAGTGGTATAAAAAATTCTGTATTAACAGGTGAATTGGCAGGAAAGGATATCGTTGCCGTAGTTCCCGTATAATCGGAACCTTCCGTTGCTGGAAAGTTTATTCCAGAACTATTTACCACAACATCGACTGTAAAAGCATCTTCCACACCAACATTTGTGCCCGAAGGACTCAGGAAAACACGTAATTGTACTATGCCAACATCTTCCAAAACATCGTAATTGCCGGTAGAAACCGTTGCTTGATCTGTATCTAGGATGGTTCCACGTCCTGTATCATCGGTAATGGTTGCAGAACCAGAAGTTAGCGCAATAACAACATCAAAATCCTGGGTATTTTCAAACCAATCATCGTCCAAAGCTGCTACATTGAAACTTACACTTGTAGTGTTTGCTAAAAGTGTTACTGTTGTAGGACCTGAATAATCTGCGGGAATTGTTGAAATATCCACATAGCTTAAATCAAAAACAAGGTCTGTTAACGGTGCCTGTGATGCCGTTATGGTGAAAACTAAGTTATCCCCTTCGTTTGCTGTTGCATCGTCAATCGTAATACCGGCAAAATCGTTGTCCTGGATATTTACATCAGCTTGTGTATCCAGTATGTTGAGTATCCCGGAAGACGGATTAAATAGATTTACCAAGAAATTCTCGGTTGGTTCTATTAAGGTATCGTCAATGATAGGTATTGTTATTTGTTGTATTTCACCATTGGTACCATTAAAATTAAGCGTTCCATTAGTTAGTATAAAATCGTCCGGGGCAATCGCTAGATCGGTCTGTGAATTGAAATCGACCGAAAATCCTCCGGGAAAATTACCATTGAAAATAACCTCTAGGGTAGCCGTACCATTCGCTTCGTTTACGGTAATGTTGTCATTGACAAAAGTAATGTCTCCAAATGCGGGAGAGGGTGTACTTGCGATCACTACCGAAAGTACATCACAAAAACAATTGGATGCACCTGGTGCAAATTCTACTACGATGTTGCTGTTGGCCCCGCAAAAAGTACTGGACGAAAACGAAAAAGCTTCTTGTATGGACGTTCCTACGGGAATACCCTGACTAAGCGTACCCGTATAAAGCGGACTCCCAACCTTTATGCCTGTCCCATCTGCACAGAAAACCTCATACGAAATACCGGATGCTAAATCTTCCGTACCAGTATTTTCAATTCCTACTTCCACGGCATAGTTGGTGTTGGCTCCTTGTACATATTCTGCCGTTGCCGAAAAGGAGGACTCCTCCAAAACCGCTTTGCTTATGGTTATTTGTGTATCGGCTTGTCCTGTTTCGATTTCGGTGGTTCCACAGGATACGCCACCACAAGTCAGTCCTGTTGTGGTCACATAGGTACTTAAATCGATATCATAGGTTCCCGCACAGATGTCCGCGGTACTTTCCACCCCAAAATTATAGGCAATTAGATCGGTGATAGTGGCACCTGCCGGAAGTCCGATCTCGATTTCCTGATGGTTTCCGACCGTATTTGCCGATACAAATGTTGCCGTAACGGAGCCTGTAGAACTAAACGAACCGGGCACATATACCAATCCAGAGGGTAGGGTTATTCTTGTAAAGTCATCTGATCCCGTTGTACCGTCCACAATATAAGTTTCCACGGAAACGGTTTCCATTTCACATCCCTCAAAATTCGGGGAGCTAAGCGCCACACTATTGGTACTGTACGGAGGTTCCGCTCCGGTAATGACAACAGGTTCGCTTGCCAGCCGGCTGCCGCTTCCCACGGCTGGGCTTCCACAAGGATTATTCCCTGAAATAATATAGGTGGTTCCCGTATTGGAACGGTAATTACATTGCGGATTCAAGGTCATGTCGATGATAGCGATCTGCTCATCCAAAGAGGCGGCGCCGTAGGATCCCGATAGTCCGTTCTGTGCATTTATACCCGAATGCAGTAAAAGATCCAAGGTTACCGTATTCCCTGAAATAGATGGTGTAATACTTTCAATATTTCCTGAATTTCTTGGGTATTCTACCGATACATCCGAAAAAGTTATAGAACTAATATCCCCAGGGATATCAAACGTAATGGTAGGCGAAGTTAAATCGCCTTCCCCGGCATTTCTTGCTTCCAGTACCACATCATAATCGGTACAGGTATCCACGGTTCCCGATGGCTGGCTTAAGATATCCAATTGAATGGCGGCCGCTACGGGTTCTAAACTAAGTTCACGGCCATTGAAGAAAGGTAGGCCAGTATAGCTAGAAGGATACCCAGCACAATCGTAATTCTGGGCAATGTAAATAGTTTGTGGTGAACATTCGGTAAAGGTGCCTTCAAAGCGTATTCTTTTTATTTCATCGACAAAACCTGTCATACTACCGTATTCAATATAGAAAACACCGCCTTCATTTACTACATTCAGCGGGGTTTCTGTCGCTCCGTCTATCAAATATGCACTGGTAATCTGGTAATCTGAATCTGGGTTCACCCGTAACCAGTTGTAGTCTATTTGTGTAGCAGTTCCATTCCTTAACTCCACTTCGAAACTTGCCAGTTCCGAACTGCCTATTTCTATTGGATTTACTCTATTTATTCCGTACCATGCGTTAAAATAGGTAAAATCTCGGTTGTCGGTTTGCGTTACCACAATGGGATTGTCAGAATAGGCATAATCCAAATAGGTTACAGAAACATTATGGTTAGATACCGCAGGTGTCGCGCTTGTGGCGACCACTGGGATATTAATATTTGGCGTATTGTTGCCGGATTGATCTAAGTTTCTAAATCGAGGTCCTGGTGTAATGGTAACCACGTTTCCGGAAACCGTATAGCTAAGGCCATTATTCCATGAGCCAGGACGATCATTTTCTGGTTGTAAGTAAGGATAGCCTTCGCTGCTAGCCACATTATTGAACGTCATGCCTTGAGGAATTTCGATGCTCGTGGATTGCCATAATAAAGGGGGTCTGTACTCATTAGGGAATCTTGCACCTATGCCGGAAGATTGCTCCAAGGTTACCGATAACCATCTTTCTTCGCAGCCTGTAACAAAAGATTCGTAATTGGGTCTTAAACCTGTAACGTTTTCAAAGAAAAAAGCACGGTCGTTATAGTACTGGCAACTTACCCTAGATCCCCCGCCGTCCAGACTGTAAAACTGTCCGTAAAAAGTATAGAATTCGTTAAGCTCTGCCTGATTAAGGAAATTATCCTTAAACCTGAAATGAAGTTCCACTTCTATTTCATCTTCCTCAAAGCCTTCTCCATATTCGTATGTTGGTGAAATGATAGACCTGTAGCTGGATAAATCAAAAGTCATCAAATGATCATTGGTGCCACTTGTGGTAACCGTTGGGGCTACGGTAATCGCTGCGACCTGTGGACCGGAAGATAAGTCGTTTATTGTAATCGTACCATAATCAAATGCGAAAATATCCGAGATGTTTGTACCGTCGTTTCTTGTCACATACCTGATTTCAAAACTAAGGTTGTCCCTGACATCGTTTCGCATGACCGCTGAGCTGGTAATGACCATTTCGTCCCTAGGCATGTAATATTTGGTGGCATGTATCGCTGGATCCAGTGTTACTCTGGTGGTCATATTATCATCCGTCCATCCCGCGGTGGTCCTATTGGCTTCAAACGAGGTGGTGGTAGGTGCTGCACATCCTGTATCGCAATGTGTAACCACTTCAAAACTGCCACAGTGTATGTCCGTGTTGAAACAGGTGCTGCTGTAGGAGCTGGTATAGTTCAAGTCGATCGTCGAAGGGCCAGTATACGTTGCACAGTCGAGGGTTAGGGGAAAATTAATCGGGATTTCCAATAAATAGCCATCTCTTACGAAATTTGCAAGATCGGTCTCTGTAAATGTTACTTGATTCCCCAATTGCGAGTATCTTGAATCTGCACTGCTATCCAAGTTTATTCCAGGAGGTACATTGATGCTTACATTATAACTGGTACCCGGATCGTTGCTGAGCATGATTATACCGTTGCAGGTGGGGGATTCACTAGGAACGGTAAAGCTACCAACAAAACTTAAATTAAAGATTTCCCCATCATCGGCATCCTGTTCAAAACTTTCAGGATTTGTCCAGTTGAAAAGCGCTTCCCTTTGCACACCATGTTGATTTGCAGTTACTCTGTCCGTACCTATGTTTCTATTACAGGGATTAACGGACCAGAGATCCATGCGAAGTGAGAGATTTCTTGTATATTCAGCAGAATATTCGTCACATGCAGGGGTATTGGGAAGCATGGCCAAATCAAAGTTCATTTCGGTATTTGCACCAGGGGCCAAATCGTCAAAGAAACCATCTCCATCCAAATCCTCTAAACCTCCGGGTCCATCTGGATCGGAGGTCAGGAAATTGGCCGGTAAGTAATAGGAGCCTGCTCCGCCGGACGGATCTATAGTATTCGCCCAACGTTGTGGTGTGAATGGTGCACCCCCGGTAAACCTAAAGTTGGAAAGCTGTCTTTGCGTATTGGAATCATCACCATATAATGGATTTACACCAATATCAGATAGCGTACCGTCCCAGGTATACCCAATGTTCAACTGCACATTGTAGGCATTGTCCGTACCGTGTATGTTTGAAATTCCATAGGTATACGTTACCGGTGCGTCCCATCTGGGAAGTGGTTTGTTTATTTCCGTTACGCTGATATTTGCCCATTCATCAACAATATTAAACCTGCCAAATATGGGTGCGCCCGTTTGGCAAAAAGTGCCACTGCTACAGCCCCATCTAGGACTATGTCTTGTACCGATGCCCCAGGCACAATTGGAAAGTTCCAAGGTTTCTTGGAAGATGATGCTCTCATTTTCAAAAACGTTGTCCCCATCTCCCACTTGTCCCGCAAAAGGGGCAAGGTTCAAATCAATTTCATACGTGTAAAAATCACCTGAAATGTTTGTTGGGGTCAAAACGGTGCCGTTAAACGCCAGTTGATAGTTTACCTGAAGTTCCAGCGGTACCTCTACTTGGTGTTCAAATCGCTCCACACCACCATTGCCCGAATTACGTAGGATAATATTTCTGGTTTGTGGGGTGTTAACAATTGCCCCTACGTCTGAAATTGGATCCACGGCCAAAAAGGCCCTTAAGAGGTTATAGGAATTTACAGTAGGGTCATTGTCCGATGCGGTCTGTGCCCCATCGGTATCATTGAACGATATGGTATGCGCATCTTTGAACAGACCGCCGGAATATGAAAACTGTACGGCATCACAATCGGCGGTTTTTTGGTACGTGAACGTGACCTGATCGTTTATTTGCCAAGGCGCATTACTTGGTCTCTCAATACCAAATATGGGTTGATTTAAGTCTGAAATATCTATCTCGGAAAAGGTGAAATCCCCGGAGCCTGTCTGCGTTGTAATTACACCGGATCCTGCTTGGTACATAACTCCATCAGGAAAGTCGAACGCGATTTCAAAATCCGTAGTGGTTGCCTGTTTGCTTTG
This sequence comes from Maribacter chungangensis, assembly GCF_042676845.1. NCBI lineage: Bacteria > Pseudomonadati > Bacteroidota > Flavobacteriia > Flavobacteriales > Flavobacteriaceae > Maribacter > Maribacter chungangensis. The sequence goes on along the minus strand of NZ_JBHTHY010000029.1, from coordinate 882 downwards.
CACGGTAACAGTGCTTAGGCCATTGTTGGTATCGTTACATGCCTTAAAACTCAAGGAGTTTAGATCTACCCTGATTTTGTTGGTATTTATTTGGGCGTGTGCCATCTGCACAGAACCGAACAATAATAAGCATATCAGTGCTAGTACATGCTTTAATCTTTGTAAGTTGTATTTTGTTTCCATAAACTTATTAAGCAAAAAACGATTTTGCTTTTTTATGAGTTTTAAACTGTTGTTTTCCTTCTATTGCCCTACAGTATCTGCTTATTTTTTTTGAGCGTGTATTTTATTGTACATCCCAATAAGCGCAATACGTCTACAACCATGGTAGTTCAAAGTAACTATACTATTTTAACATAATTAATTATTTGTTGTGAACTAGAGGTTTATTGTTGCGGAGTGGAGTAAGATTGTGGTATTATAAAATCATGTAGGAATTGCTATAAATAGCAAGAAACCCTAGTATTTTTCGTAAGAAAAATACTAGGGTTTCTATATTGGCAGCGATGTATCGACTAGGTTTTTGAAGTACTTAATTTCCTCCAATATACATATATCCATTGATTTGTTGTGTTGGATTTTCTTCGCTTATGACATCGATAATGTAATAGTAAGTTCCTGTTGGCAGCATTCCGGAAGTTCCCAGTTTGTTGTCGGGGGATTCCCCTCCCCAGTTGTTCTGGTAATCGGTTCCTTCGTACACCTTGTTCCCCCATCTGTTGAATACCATGATGTTAAAGGTGAAGTCACAGAACTCTGTACTTGTTATTTCAAACAAATCATTAATACCGTCACCGTTGGTGGTAATTGCCCTGGATACCTGTATTTCGTTAATTGAACATGGTACACAGTCCGCGTTCACGTTTATGGTAAAGTCAACAA
>NZ_JBHTHY010000028.1:0-124200 GCF_042676845.1 Maribacter chungangensis | reverse complement strand
CAAAAAGAAAAACCCTCCGAAAAGAAGGGTCATGGAGGCATCGAGCGCCCCGAAGCCTCGGGGGAACCGCTGTACAAACAACACCAAAAAGAAAAACCCTCCGAAAGGGAGGGTCATGGAGGCATCGAGCGGATTCGAACCGCTGTACAAGCTTTTGCAGAGCTGCGCCTAGCCACTCGGCCACGATGCCAAAATCGAAGTGCAAAGATAATGCCTTATTTCAAGGTTTCAAAAAGATATAATCACCTTCTTTTGGATTTAAGTACAATAGTTACTTTTTCTACATCCCCGTTAATTGGCGGGTTGATTTTAGATACCGCTATTGTCGATTTTTTAACGATAGGTATTTCAAGCAAAATTCTATCGTTTATCCGTTTGGCTACATGCTCCAACAATTTGGAGGGTATGGCCATCTCTTGCTCCACTATCTTGTTGATGTGTACATAATCTACGGTATCAGCAAGGGCGTCGCTAATAGCGGCTTTAGAAAGATCGGTTTTAACAAGAACAGTTACTAGATAATCACTGCCAATAATGGTTTCTTCGGGAAGACAACCATGGTGGGCGTATACCCTAATATTCTCTACGCGTACAGTTCCCATGAATTCATTATGATTTTGGCAAAACTACTGGAAAGAATCCAAAATCTAATAGGTACACCTACAATTACTTATTCCTTGGAACAAGTCAACACCCAAGGTCACCACATGCGTACCACTACTATATCCTAAAATTTCATTTAGAATAACCTGATAAGAATAACCGAAGTAAAAGTTGTTCTTTTTAAGTCCTACGATTGGGGCAATGTACAAAGGATCTCCTATCTGGTCGTTCAAAAAACGGTAGGTTACCCCAGCGTAGTAGTAGTCTTCAAAGTCGTACCAGCGGAACTTTACGTTCAAATCTGTCACCGACCTGCCGTCACTTTCAAATAATTGAAAGAAAATGGATGGCTCTATCTCCAGGTTGCTGTTTTTGCTTTTACTGTATCTATATCCTGTATACAAATAGTAATTACGAAGTGTATTGGGTTCAAAAATCGGATTAAAAGCTGTTAAATCCTTTTCCAAGAGATTGGATGCATTCGCGCTGATATAAAACTTATCGTAACGGTATAATAGTCCCACATCAAAGTTATGATTGGTCGTTGCCCTATCATCTGTTACACTGGGGTCCAAGGCATCAAAGTTTTCTATGTCTATTCTAAACTGGTTGAAATTATAGGAGATACCAAAGGATAAAAACTCATCATCATAACGGTCCAAGGTCAAATGGTGTGCAAAGGACATCCTGGCGCCACGTTGTTTTGTTTGGCCGTTACTATCATTATAAAGCAAGGCACCTATACCGGACTTTTCACCGACACGCATATCCGCTGCCAATGACTGGGTATCCGGGGCATCTTTAACTCCAACCCATTGCGTAAGGCCGTTCACCCTAATTTTTACATGGTCTCCAATACCTGCGTATGTGGGAGACATTACAAAAGGGTTGTCTGCCAGATATTGTGATAACTGGGGAATCGTAAGTTCCTGGCCTCTTAGTGCAAAAACTCCTACAAACAGAGCTAGCACCACTAATTGTTTACGCATATTATTTCGGTTAAGCATCATCTATATAAGGTAAAATTTCCTATTAATTCTCTTTTGTCCTCGGCACCGTTAAGTCTTACTGCGTACCAATAATCACCTGTAGGAAGCTCTTTTTTATTGTATAATCCGTCCCATCCTGCATCATTTATACCCATTCGGTATACCTCCCTACCATAACGATCAAATATTATGATTAGTATTTCAGGAAAGGTTTCCATATTTCTAGGTAGCCAAAAGTCGTTTTGACCGTCACCGTCAGGGGTAAAAAAGTTGGGGAATTCAACATCTATAAATTCCATAAAAATACTGGCTTGTACCTCGCATCCGTTTTCATCGACCACGGTAACTACATAGGTATCCGTTCTGTAAATAGTAAATACATTCTCCGCGCCCATGTCCCTATCGCCCAAGTAATAGGTATACCCAGGTCTACCGCCATTCACATTGGCCGTTATCTGGTTAATGCCGTTCTGTTCCAAGGTTAAGGATAAAGGGTCAAAGGCCTCTATTTCGAACTCAAATGTTTGAACACACCCATTGGCATGTGCGATAGCTATATAATGTGTGCCCGGTGCCGTATTTCTAAAATCCGGGTTCAATTGCATGTCAGTAGGATCTGTGGAATTCAAAGCATACATTAGGTCCCCAAGTACTGTTGGGTCTTCTAACGTAATATTTACATAGTTACTCGGCAAGTCTCCATTACACTCGTAAACAGGTGTAACGGTTGCATTAAGGTTAACTCCCGGTTCAATGTCCAGAACAGCATTAATTTCGCAATCGTTCGCATCTCTTACAAACACCAAGTAATTACCGCTTGCCAGTCCGGTAAATTCTAAACGGTCTTGGACAAAATCCACTTCCGAATTAGAATTTAAACTTGTTCTATATGGCCCTGTTCCACCTGTAATTTCTAAGGTAATTGTGCCGTCTTCACTTCCTACACATACTTCCGGTGTAACGATCGCCGTAAGTTCTAAAAGTGTAGGTTCGGTAATGGTATACTCCAATTGTTCAAAACAACCGTTCGCATCCTGTGCAATAATCGTATAATCGCCCGGACTCAAATCCGTAAACGTGTTAACATCATCGAACTGATTCAAGTTAGGTGATATCGCATATTGATATCCTCCGGCACCACCACTTAATGTTACGGTTATGCTAGCATCGTTTTCTCCAAAACAGGAAACGTTCACCACATCTTCCGTATAGCTTAACGGAACTGGATCTATAATAACTACTTGTTCCGGAGCTACGGTACAATCCTCACTGGTTACCTCAACGTAGTAGGTGCCCGCTGGGAGTCCGTTGAAAATACCCTGAGATTGAGGTCCTGCAATTCTGGATCCAATACTTAACGAAACATCCGTATATAAGGCATATTGATAATTCCCTAATCCGCCATCTGCTGTTGCCGTAATTCCAGCGGTACTATCGCCTGTACAATTTACAAAGGCGGCCGAATTGTTAACGGTCAAGGTCAACGGCATTATAAGGTCTTCCGTAATTTCGTTGGAAGCAATGGAAGCACAACTAAAGTTATCCCTAACAAAATAGCTGTAGGTTCCCGCCGAAATGTTGTCGAACACATGTGTATTTGGTCCGTTCAACATATTCATGGGGAAGAAATTAACACCGTCTGCACTATAGCTGTAAGGCCCTGTTCCTCCAATAGCCCTTAATTCCAGTTGTGCCAAATTGGTACAGGTAAGTGCACTTGTCCTGAATAACTGTGCAAATACCTCCGTAGGCTCAATTATTTCAACTCTTGGCGTCTCTGCGCTACAACCATTGTCGTCATCTAAAACAGTAATGCTGTAATAGCCCGCTCCTAGATTGTTAAAGGTATCCGAAACTTGTCTCGGTGTGGTCTGCAAGGGCGTAGTCGAGGTCATATCGGCATACACATTTAATCGGTAACCATAGGTTGCGACAGCGGTCCTTGGTGCCACGGTGGCTGTAACAGATGCCGTATTGTCCCCAAAACAGGAAAGCGTTGTGGCACTAATGCTAGCCACTATATCATCTGGTCTAATAAGTGTTATGGTGGCCGTTTCGGTACAACTAAACGCATCGGTAACGGTAAAGGTATAATCGCCGGCAGATAGTCCGCTGAAAATATAGGCGGATACATTGGGCTGTGTTCCGGATTGTCCTGTTGTTGCGTTGTTCCAATCTATGGTATACGGCCCTTCTCCCCCAGTAGGGACCACGGATATGCTACCCTGGTCATTGGAACAGCTTACGCCTAATTCCTCAACCGGAACGACTGCGATAGGTGCGCTGGGCGCCAATACCGTAATTACATTGGAATTTTCTATACAGAACGGAGCCTGTGTTTGGGTTATCCTCACATAATAGACACCTCCTGGCAATCCAGTAATCGGAGGTAAGGCCGTAGCGGTATCCCCACTACCTGCTTGACCGACAATTGGATTGTTACCATTGTCAAAAACTTGGTAATCATAAGACCCCGTATAGTTGGCTATGCCCACACTGAAACTGCCTTCATCTACACCGTTGTTCAAACATTCTTCGTCGGTTAACTTTGTGGCCGTTACCTGCATCTCTTCCGGCGCATCGATCGTGTGTACGGTTTCAATAACACAGTTTGTATCCAAATTAGTAATGGTTACCCTGTAATTCCCGGCATCTAAGCCCGTAAATTCCCCTGTAGTATTGGTAGCGGTATAGACCACGTTAATTCCGTTCAGTGTGTACTCCAAATTAGGGGTTGCTGTGACGGGCGTTACTGTCACGCCAACTTGAATCCTGGCGTCGTTACCTGGAATACAGGTAAGTTCGTCTAAAGTCGTTACGGTTGGGTCGGAGATCTGTACAAAAGGCAGAATGCTCGCGGTAGCTGTCCCCAAACATCCATTTTGGTCATATACATTGATGGTATAGTTTCCGCCTAAGGGATTGGTTTCGATAAATGTTGTGTTACTTCCGTCCTGCACGGCTACGCCTGGGTTAATGTCATTGATAAACTCGTATCGAACATAATTGTTTGAACCGCCTGTAACGTTTAATACACTTATACTGGCATTATTTGTATTATTGGCAACCGTACAACCAAACTCCACGGGAACATCCATCGTTACGACCATAGGATTTGGTTCTGAGATAAGTACTGCGCTGCTCGTTGTTGTACAATCATTATCCGTTGCATTCCCTGAAATGGTTATGACATAACCCAAGGCAGTGGTCGTAGGTGCAAGACCGGTGAATGTAGCTGTTGTTGCCGTTGTTGATGCAGGTGCAATACTTGCCGCGGTACCATCAAAAGATGTTATTTCGAAGGTATAAGGTCCTACACCGTTGTTCACGGCAGCTATGGTTATGGTTCCATCAGCATTACCAACACAGGTAACATCCGTAGTTGCTATCGCATCTACAACCGGACGTATTTCCGGTAAAACCTCGGCCGTAAATGTTCTGGGCGTACAGGTAGGCGTATTATTGTCATATACCGTGACAGTGTATGTGCCCGGTACTCCAGTTGCCCAATCAATAGTATTTGCTGGTGATGGCAAAGCAGTTCTAGCTTGGTTTACCGGTCCGGCAACTTCAAAGTCATAAGATCCAGAACCGTTGGAGGCGCCAATACGAATAATGGCCTCCGGGGTAGGCGTACAGTCCAACAATTTGGTTACGGCAGCGTTTGCCTGAAAGATAGGATAAATCTCCGCTGTATCGGTAGCGGTACATCCATTGGCATCGATAACAGAAATAGCATAGGTGCCAACGGCCACATTATTAAATATCCCACCATTGTTTACATAATTTGCCCCACCATCAATAGAATACAAATAAGGAGCCAAACCTGTAGCCATAGTTATTTCAATACTAAACGGAGTAGCGCAATTAGTTGTATTAACACTTGCAATTGTTGGAGCTTGAGCTACGTTCATGGCCACCGTATGGGCTGGTAAAGGCGTTACGGGACAATTGAACTGATCCGCTATTTCTACCAAGATATTGAACGGAGTAACCGTAGCATCCACCAAATTTGAAAGTGGTACTTCTACGATCGTGTTCGTAGTAACGATATCCGCTATAAAATTGGTGCTACTTAAGGTGTATGTATACATTCCACCACCACCAGTTGCATTTTGGATCTGTATTAATCCAGGATTTGCACAAGTAATATCTTGCAGCACAACCGGAGTAAAAGTAATTGGATCTAGTTCTTGCAGAATAATATTCTCACTGCCAATAATACAGTTATTAGGGGCAGCTCCGCGAATTTCTATGTAATAATCCGCAGGGGATAGACTTGCAGGAGCAGGAACGGTAAACGAGTCCCCGGAAGTAAAACCGGCTATACTTCCTGTATCAACAGAGGTTGCTGGACTTCCTACCCGGAACAACTCCCAATCGAAAGAACCACCTAGTTCCCCCAAGGTATCTGTTACCGTGTACGTAATTTCACCATTATTCAGGCCATAACATGAAGGTGTAACTTGTCCTTCTATACTTACTGGCGGTGGTGCAACATCATTTACATTGACACTACTCTGCCTCACACAGCCTGGAGGTCCAGATGCATCTCGTACATAAAACACATAAGTTCTACCTGGTACAAGTCCATTATATACAAAGTTTGTTGGCGTGGGAGCAGTCCAAGTTGCCGTTGCCGGATCAAAATTTGCAGGGTCCTCGGAGTACGTATACTCGTAGGGAGCTAGACCAGCTGTACCCTGAACGGAAACCTGTAGGTTACTACAGCTAATCAATGTTGCCGTCAACGTAATATTTAGGTCATCTAAAGGAAAAGGAATCGTATATCTTGGGAAATCTACTTGACAATTGGTGCCGACCACTCTAATGGCCGGCTCCACTTCCGTACCGGAGGCATAGGCCGGTCCAATAAAAGTGTCGTTAGCCTGCCAATTAGTACCACCATCGGCACTAAATTCCAAAGCACCTAAAGTAGTAGTGTAATTGTTAAAGAAAAACCCGTAAAGGCTGGGGTCCGGATCGCATCCTGGAGGCAATACCGCTACGATATCCGCAACTAGCTCATCCGGATTTATAATGGTCACGGGTGTTTCTGTTCGGTCACATCCGTTTGCATCGGTTACAATTACGGTATAATCACCAGGGCTTAAATTAAAATAGTTCTGTGTAGTTCCTACAACATTGGTGTTCGTTTGATTGGACGCACCCCCATTATCCAAGTCTATTAATTCTATGGTATACGGATTATTGCCGGATGTTATCGCAATAGCTATAGAACCAACTCCGTTGAAACATTCGGGAGCGGTAGGTGTTGCCGTAAACGTTAATGGCACCGCTGGGTTTACGGTCAGCGTCTCCATGTAATTACAGGCATCCGGAGCAATGGCATTATTATCCCTAACATACACATCGTAATCCCCATCGTTACCTGTAGTAACTGCAAACGTGTTTGAAGCTCCAAAATCAGCCAGGGTCGGTGCCGTACCTGTAGGCATAAATGCATATACATAGTTGCCATCTCCTCCTGTGGCGTTTACAGTAATACTACCGTCGTTACAAGAACTAATATGAACAATGTCGGTAGTTGCCGTAAGGTTGGGGTTTATGGTAACGGTTTCGACAATAGGTGTTATTGGGCAGGATAATTGGTCCCTTACCTCAATATCATAGGTTCCGTTTGCCAATCCTGTAAAAGTAAACGTAGTCGCGGTAGCCGGACTAGGAGTTCTCCAAGGACCACCGTCTATCCTAAATTGATACCCTCCGTTACCATCGGTAACGTTCACAAGAATAGTAGCATTATTGTTTCCATCATAGCAGGTAGTCGGAACCGCCGTAAACACTAACGGATCTAAAGGCATTACCTCTAATGCCGTATCTATAGGGTCTATACAGCCATTTGAATCTCTGGCCAGCACCAAATATTCACCTTGCGGAAGATTTGGAAATACGGTATTACCTAGGTTGGTATCAAAATCATAGGTGCCAATCACATTTCCTAAATTATCTTCTAACTGATAATCGTATGTGGGTGTTCCGCCACTTGCCGCAGCGGTAATAGTTGCGCCATCTGTACAGGTAAGTTCTGTTGTAATGCTGGCTGTCACCGCTACAACTGTTGGTTCTGTAATATCACGTGTAATTGAGGTAGTACACGTAATCTCATCTGCTTTTCTGACCTCTATTGTTTGTGTTCCAGCTCCAAAAACAGGGGCGGTAGTTACCGGAGAAGTTAGAGAGCCTATCCAATTAAGACCTCCGTCAACGCTGTACTCGAAACCAGCAACAGCATCAAAATTTTCAACAGCAAATGTAATGGTACCATCGGTTAACCCATTACAGGAAACATTGGTTGAACTTTGAACAGAAGATGCAAATATTTCTCCTGCAGCGACAGTTACAGGGGTTTCTACAAATAATTCACATACTTCAGGAATCTGAAATATTTGAATATCGTCTAAAGCAAGGTCATTACCATTATTACCGGAGATTTCAGAACGTATAACAAAATCAAGGCTCGTATTTGCTCCTGGATCAAAATCAGTCGTAAATAAAACCCAATCATCCGGACCGGTATTCTTGGGAATTTGTCCTGTTCTAATGGATTGGATGACCGTACCGCCCGCATCAACTATTTCTATGGTTAAATCCGGATTTAAAATTGTTGAGGTGGATCTTACGACATTGAATATGTTCAAAGAAATTCGTAAGGGCCTGTTTGGTATAATATCCTGTATTGGTTTTGTGTAAATAACTTGTCCTGGACTAGGGGTGCCCACATTGATCACCAAAAATCTACCGTTAGGGTCTGATGGGTCCGTGTGGTCATTTGGACTTAACCAACTTCCAAAAGGAGCAACTATTCTGTTGGTAACACTATATTCAAAGTCGTTAATGTTCCTGTTTGTATCCCCTCCACCTGCGGTACTTGTTGTTTGATCCTCGTATGCATAGCCTATTGTGTCCGGACTAGGTATACTTCCATTGCCTACGCCAAAATCCTCTGAAAGAAGCAGGCTTGGTGTTGGCGGAGTTTGAGCGGTGTAGTATGTAGTCACCGTATAGGTTCCTGGGGCCACATTGTTGAATACGTTACTTGTTGGGTCTGGAGAATTTGGGACTCCGTCCAACTCAAACCTATAGTCATATCCACTTATACTTGGTGATGCCGTTATGGTTCCGGTACCATCACAGTTGTAGTTAACTTCAGGGGTTAACGCTACATTAGGAGGCATGGGTAGGCCTTCAACCGTTACATTCATTGGAAATGAGCAGAAAGCATCCCTGACCAAAACTGTATAATCGCCTGGGGGCAATATTTGAATCGGAGAAGCGCCCCATGTACCGCCACCATCAAAACTATATTCATAAGGTGCAGTACCTCCAACTACGTTGGTAATTCGTACCTCAGCGCCATTGGGGTCACAAGATGCGTCCCTTGCCACACCAGCAGATGCACTTAACGGAAATGGTTCGTTTAAATCATAGGGCATTGATACATCGCAACCGCTACTGTCCAAAACCCTGAGCTCATAAGGGCCGGCCGTTAACCCAACAAAATTAGGTGTTGGCTGGTAGGTAGTACCGTTGTCTATACTGTATTGGAACGGTGCTACCCCGCCCAATACATTTATTGTTAATTGACCATTGGCATCACCACTACAGGAAGGCTGTGTTTCCGCTATCGAATCTATTGTAAAAGAACCAACATCGTTTATGGTTACCGGGTTTGAAATCGCATAACAGTTGTTAGCATCCAGGATTAGAAAAACATAGATGCCGTCCTCTCCAGGAAAATATTCATCTATGCCATCATTATCCGTATCTCTCCAACCAAAAGTAAATATGTCTTCGTTTTGATAGGCATTGGGATCTACATTGTCAACTATCTCCTGCTCGGTTGCAGAACCTCCCGGATCGTGCAACAATACCCCGTCTTTACTCCATATCGCATATTGAAAATCCGGACTGCCCTGGCCTCCGGTTCTGGTCAATTCTATACTTCCCGCACTACAGCCTATATCTGCAATAGTCAATGCGGTTAAAGTAGGGTCAGGAATTCTATCTACCCGTACAGACTGCACATCCAAGCAATCATCATCGGAGCGGGTAACGACAAAATAATCTCCAGCGTTCACATTAAAGGTATAACTATTAACGGGCTGCGCCGTTTCCGAATCTATGAGTGTGCCTCCCGGATGGGCGGGGTAATAGTCAGGACTTGCCGCACTAGGTGGTGGCGTACCATCATCTAACCGTAACTCATAACTATAATTAGGGAAAACGTCCAAGGCGTCAATTTGAATGGAACCCTGGTTATTACAATTGGCATCGGTAGTAGTAATATCCACTTGCATATCCCTATCCAAAATACCAATATCCGGAGTGCTAAAAATACAGGCGTTATCTATAGGCAACCCGGTAACATTATCCAACTGGGTAACCTCTACCCTGTACGCGCCGTTGGATGTAAAATTAAATACCGGACCATTATTGGCACTAAAAGGTATTTCAATGGTATTGGTGGCAACGTTTATCAACTGGAAACCATATCCGCTACCAATATTTGTTACCGTTATATTTCCTGGCGTTTCACAAACTACATCCCTAGACGTATACTGGATATCTAAGGTGTTCTGGAATACATTGAAGTAAAACCTGTTAAAACATCCATTTTGGTAGGTAACCACCAACCTGTATTTTCCTTCGGAATTTGCTGTAAAAGAGTTCCCAATATCCACCTGATTCCATGTACATGTTTGGTTTTTATTGGCACAATCATCTCCCGAGTCTGCACAACTGCCTTCATCTAACTGCTCCCAAACAATACTGGTAGCATCTACAATGTTTACTTGTAAAAGTTGGGAGTCATTTACGCCACAAAGGAATATTTTAGGTAGTAGGTCCCCATCAACCGAACAACTAACGATTTCACCTTGTATATCATTGTTAGGGTCTGCATCTGAGTTAGTGTTATTAAAAAATTCAATTATAGGATTCACATTAGAATCACCAAAGCGCACAACATCTATAATCTCCTTAAAACCTTTACAAGGGTCTGCAACTATTTTATCTACAATATAGGTTCCCGTTTCGGTAATCAATAATGTACTGGGGTCATTGTCAGGGTCACCATCATTTTGAACCGTATCCGAAGGGTCTAAAAGACCATTTTCGTTATCGTCCCTAACCCAAACATAAGAGTCGAAATTATCGCCTGCATCCAATATGGCATTATCCCCACACAACTGTATGGTTCTTCTAAAGTTACAATCGGAAAGGTCATCCAACAGGAAGTTGGTTGCGCCGGGCGTTATAAATCCGCAGGTATCAAAATCGGTTACACTAGGGTCGTCCGTTATCTCATTGTCATTAACAACACCCCTATAGGTAGAATAAGCAAGGTTTTGAATAAGATCCGTACATGCATCTATAAAATCAAAACAATTTTCGGCTACCCTAACCCTCATGCGAATGCTTGTAATAGGACTGGTATCCGTAACCAGTTCGTTTGGAATGGAAAAAAGCACCGTCCTAGTCGCAGGGTCAAAAGTATATGTTACACCTGTTGGCAGCGACCCTGGTGTTAAAAAATAGGCCTCGTCCAAAGTAACATTAATCGGTAGCACATCTCTTATGGTGTACTGATCCGCATTGTCGTTTCCTATGTTGTCAAAAGAAAGCACATAATCCAAGGTTTGTCCCAAATTTACCCCTAAACCAGTAATATCGTTACCGGCTATATCCTCTACCCTTTTTTCAAGTACAATTTCCGGTTCAATAATTTCTATATTGAACGAATTGAAAAACGGAAAATATTGGTCGCCTGTTGAGGTAAATCTAAAGGTAGCGGCAGTTTCGTTATTGGGTATGGTGTTTGTTGGCAGGTTTAGGAGGTCTGTATCATAGCCTAAGGTATTTACGCTAGACGGTGTACGGCCCGGCAATAAAGTACCGTTAATGGTAATATTACTGTTAAAAAAATTGGTGACCGGGTTTACGCCGTTCCTAATCCTATAAAATGGCCCAGGGGCATTTAAACTTGCACGTATGGCCATTTCGTCTCCGGTAATCCTATTGTCTCCTTCAAGCGCCGCGGCACCAATATTGGCCCTTACCGGACCAAATGGAATCGTGGTAAATCCGGTATAGTCGATATCAATTGATGGATTTGCAGTCCTAACCCTTGCAAAACCATCATAGGTTGTAATCAGTTTTCCCGTTAAGGTAGGATTCTCATATACAATCACCAAGGTCCAACCCCCTGAAACTCCTCCAGGAACAAAGCCTTGTGAAACTCTAATGTTACCCACAGTGTAGGTTCCCGAAGGATCCGCCAAAGCGGTAACCTGTGCAGTAACGTCTGCATAACAAGCATAAGGGCTATTTCCTCTCATGGCTGCATCAGGACTGGTCGCACCATCATAAAGCACCTCATCTGCCGTAATATCCACATAACTTCCACCCGGAACTTGGAATTTTACTTGGTTGAAATCGGTTGATCTTGTTCCGTCTTCTTCACTAACATAGGTAGCCGACCAATACAATGCCGCATATCTAATCCTATTACAGTCTGGCTGCCCAAAAACAAAGTCTGCGGAACTGGAGTTGAATGTAGTGGGATCGGTGTCTATGTCGATATACCTAATATCGAACCAGTCATTGTAGGTAGATCCGTTTCCCGTAATATCGTAAGGATCTTCCGGTTCTGTTGCAGCCGTACCGCCGTCCCTATTTACGATATCGTTCGCAATAAAGGTTAGGTCTCCCTTAATGTTGGTTTGATACCTGAAATTATCCCCGGAAGGGTAGGTTCTTGTAAAAGGCGTAAATTCTTGTGAGTAGCCGGCCAAGGTTCCCAAGAATAGAACGAGAACTAAAACAAGTTTGGTTAGGTATTTCTTCATTTTGATAAAATCAAAAAACGTTTGTCTCATATTTTTAAGCTGCCAAGGTGAACCTTGCTTCTGAACACTTTGCTGATTATGTTCAAAGTAGATATGGATTCAAATGGAATCCAATGCCACCAACTACAAATATTGCTTTAAGTAAATCGATGTAAAACTTAATGTTGTGGCGACGGGTTTATATGTTGTGAAACCAGTATTTGCCATAGTATGACCAACAAAAAACATCAGTTCTTAGGTGAGCAAGGAGCTCTTCACACGCTATCCAAGGTTTGAAACGTGTTTATGGAAAACCGACGAACAGCGTATTTTAGAGATAAACAGAGCCTTTTTTTAAAGAGGTTTAGTTCCAATTGTGCTAGATTAAGAAAAACTTTAAAAACGGTATTTGTAGCGTTAATGGTAACCGTAATCCAAAGTGAACTATCCGTCTAAAATGGAACTTTAGGACTCCATAAATATTCTAAAAATGGCCGATTTACCTTTTGCGTTATTCCCTTACACCAATAGGAGAATCAACGGTTAACATATCATTTTGAGGTAAAGTCAATTGGGTTCAAATCCAAGGGATACTACTCGCGCAAAATAGTATTGAGGAACCACTTCGTCCAATAGAACGATAGATAAAAACGGGCGGTCACCTTAGGTCTAAAGGACCGTTGGAAAACAGTCCTACAACATAGCTGCCACTGACAATAAAGAAGTTAATTTGATGTTTTTAAGACCACGTCCGACTCAAGATCTTTATCCTTACGATTTTTTTGGAGCGTAACTGAAGACAAGAAGCCGTTAAGCAGGGCAGAAACGATATTCTTGCCCATTATAGCATTTCCCAATTGAAAATCATCCGATAAATTGTTTCTTTTTACGCCTTACTTCAGAATAAAAATCGGCCATAACCCTGCTATGCCCGGTTTTTCTTTTTCAGAGGATAAAAAACAATTCAATTTCTTTGGCCGGTTTTGAAAAGAGAACCGGTATTAGAGCTAATAAATATCTGCAATTTACCCCGGTATCCTATATACGGATGAATCAATAGACGCTATATCGCTGGACTATTTGCATGCCATATTCCTAGTTAGGACCAAACATTTTTGTTTTTAAGATGTTAGAAATCAATATTTGATATTCTTGAATATTCCTGTTGTATTTCCTTTGGGCCATAATCCATAAAAAAATGCCTATTACCAGAATTATTGCACCAAACAAATACGTTGAAGTACTACTGATTTTGCCTAAGGTGATAGCGATTAAAAGGCCTAAAACCAAAAATACATGTGTTATTAGTACTAATTTCCACAAAAGGTGTTGACTAAATAAAATTTCTATATTGGTCTCGTTCTCAATTTCCGTTTTTGATAGTTTTCCGTTAACAATAACATTGTTACTATACATAAGATACCATGCATACCGAATCCGTTTACGTATTTTAAATTTTATTACTTTTCCATCATCGTTGTTGATTCTAAACACTAATCCGTCTACAGGTTTGAGTGCCGATTCTAAAATATGACTAATCTCTTCAGGATTACTTTTTGCTTTTAGATTCCATGTTTTCATAATCTTGTTGTAGAAATATACGGCAAAGGCCCTTATATGAACTAAGCTGTAGCTTTGGGCTAGTGGTCAGATGTTTTTAGTCTAGTGCTCTACCTACATAAATATAGTGAGGTTTTGGGATATAAATCGTGCTTTTGACCTTCCCTTGAAGAGCGAGATAAAAGGCCTAATGGAAATGGTGAAATATCTTGATTCCAACAGTTCGGTATGACGTTGATATTTTTGATTTATCCTGCCTTTGAAGTCACAACGAACCTTTGAAGAAATGACGTTTTCCCTAAAAAATACTGGTTTTATGGGTTAAGGTTTAGCCGTTGGACCATCGACCTGGCCTAAAGTATACCAGGTAAAGAAGTATTTTCCAATATGTTGGTTCTTGTAATACCTATACTTCGTCTATGCCATCTGATCGGATTTCACCCGCATAATCCACATCTTATCATCATAAGCATCGTTTAGCTTGGTGTAATAAGAGATCAAGGCATTGGTCCATTCATCATGTCGCTTTAGATAAACATACCGATAGTTATTTTTCGGATTGATGAAATAGCTTGCGCTCAAACCAATAGAATTAAGCAAGGCCACAAAACGATTGGCGTTCTCCGGAACTGCGAAAACGTTCGCTATAAGGTAATATCCGGAACCTAATCCGTTTATTTCATAGCCGTCGTTATCTGACCTGTTGGCCACAACTTTATCCTGTTCTATTACATTTGTACGCAGTACATCGGTATCATACCTAGAGGACTTCTCCTTTAGCTTGTTTACGTTGTCCGCATAAGCCTCATTGGTATATCTGTTATCCACGTTCATGATCCACGTAGGGCCGTCATAACTTCCGTTAAGATTGCTCTTAGCAGCGGCCTCGGCTTCTGCAAAAGTATCGTATCTGTTCAGATATACGTATTTAAGTCCGTTGTTGGGGTTGTCCACATAATCCGCATTGATGCCCTTGGCATTTAACTTGTCCAGAAATTTATCAAGGTACTGCCCGCCCTTATATACATTGGCCACTACATAAAAACCATCGGTAACTTCAGGTAGGTCCTTGAACCTTCTGCTTTTGATTTTGTCCTGAACCGCAGTGGTTCTGGTTTGTGTGGCAATGGCTCTGTTCCTGTTTGCATTAACAGATGTGTACTCCGGTTTTTTGGGCACCGTAGTCTTTGATGGATTAGCAATTGCGACAGCATCTTGCTCAGTAGTATTCCATTCGGTATTTTCTTGTTCGCGTTCTACTGCTTGTTTTCTTGATTGTTGCGCGGCGACCACTGATGTATTTACTGCGTCTTTCTCAACTTCATTGGGTTGAGCGGTCACATATTCTTTTCCACCGTCCATACTGGAGTTTTCCGTTGCCGTATCAAGAGCTGCTATAGTGGAATTGTCTTTTTGTCCCTTGAACAGAGCTTCTGCCCTACGTTCCAGCTCCGGATTATTCCCATTGGTTTCATTACGCACCATGCGCATTACCATATTAAAACGACGTTCCAGATCTGACTGACGTGTAGCTTCAAGCGAATCTTGACGGAACATGAGTTCCTGGATGATGGCATCGTTCTCCGCTAATTTTCGTTTCAGTTCTTCAATCTCCTCGTTACTTGCCAAGGTATTTACCTCACTCTCAAAATCGTTTTCTACGGTATCTAGCTCCTCATCATCGAACAACACTCTGTCCTCCGTAAGATTGGGCGTAAAGGAATAGGCAAAGGAAATCTCATGGGTAAGTCCAAAGTTATCAAAATTACTGGAGAGGCCTTTTTCCATCGTATACCCTAAGGAGATGCGTCTGTTCAAATTAAACCCAGCTCCGGCGGCGGCACCGTAGAAACTATCATATCCGGCCTGTAACCATCCAAGCTTTGGCAAGTCCAAAATTAAGCTTCCGCCCAAGGTTAGGTCTTGCTCCCCTATTTTTCTGGCACGGGCCAAAGGCATTAGCCTGCCCTCTTCTAAAATGCCCGTGCTATTTTTAAACTGATGGGTATATTGTAGGTGTCCCGAAAACGTTTTGTCACGAAACTCCGTAACAGACTCATTCGTCCTTAAATTATAGTCAAAAAGATTTTCGGCAAAAACACCAACATCGAAGTTGCCATAAGACAAATTCAATCCCGGCTGGACAGACAGTAAACTTTGGTCTTGTAGGCCAGCTAAAAACGGATCTAGTTCCACCGTGCTAGCCCTACCTTCATCAAAGCCACTATTGTAATAGGACATGTTAGCTCCAAAGGTGAGGTTACTTTTATCGTTCAACTTTACCCCATAAGCGTAATTGGCCAGTACCCCAAAGTTACTTAACAGACCTTGCCGTTGGGTATATAAACTTAATCCTAAACCTGTTCTGTCACTTACACGTCCACTGTAGCTTAAAAAGTAGTTTTGGTTATTATCATCAAACTGTACAGATTGGTTTCTGTGCAATAAATTGATGTACGACTTATCTTCCCTAACTGTTGAAAAGGTAGGGTTGATCAAGAACCTATTGTACTTTAAAAGGTTTTGCGCAGGCACATCGTAAGAGATAAAAGGGTTCTCTTCCTGTGCGCTTACTTTGGTTAGCGCCAAAACTAATACTAATAGGTATAAAATATTTTTCTTTAGCATGGTAAGGTTATCGTATTACGGTAATGGTACCCTGTTTAAGCACCTCGCTGGCATTTCTGATCTTATAATAGAACACCATATTTTGTTTTTGAAAGGCCGTGGACGACTGCGGCCAGTTGTTGTTGTAATCAAATTCGTTTAGAATTTCCTCTCCTTGTTCATTGTAAATAATAACATTTACATCGGCCTTATTTGAATATAGGTTTGGAATGATCCATTGGTCGTTAATACCATCTCCGTTTACGGTAATCACATTGGGCACCTTGAACGTATCCAAAATACTAACGGTTACTTGTTTCGTTATTTCACAATTATCGATACTTGCAATTAATGTATAGGTACCTGCCTCGGTAAAAGTAACACTGTCCGACGTGCTCATTTCATCATTTGAAGCATTCATCCATCTGTAAGCGGTTCCTCCGTTCGCCCTTACCGTTCTGGATGTTCCTTCTGGCAATACAATTTCACCGGCAGGATCTAACGTAATTAAGTTTTCGTCCAAAGGAGCTATTATGATTTCGTTGGAAATCAAAGAACAGCCATCCTGTTGTAGTACCAAACGGTATGTTCCCGGTTCGCTAATGTTCAACGATTCATCCGTTGACGATACCGCTACACTATCTTTTTGCCATTCAAACGTGGCCGAAGTTAAATCGGTAGTGGTGCTTACCGTAACAATATCGCTCGCGCTACAATAAACCGTACTAGTACTCGTAATGGTAATCGTCTCACTGGTGAGCAACTGTATAGGTAAGGTATTAGAAATTTCGTTATAGCCGGCCAAACTTGCCGTAAGAACGTAATCTCCGTTCTCTGTATTAGATGCAAGACTTATGGACTTACCGGTTTGCCCGGCAACATCCGTTCCGTTTCTTTGCCATTGGTAGGTAAACGCATCTACTAGATCTGCCGTTACATCGGTGGTTGTTCCGTCGGCGGCAACAGCGTTGATCGTTTGTACTTCCAAAACCATGCTTGTGGTAACACAGCTTGTGTAGGGCGAAGCATAATCGGCTACCAATTCAAAAGAAGCGGGGGCTACCGCAACCGTTGTTTCCGAATTCTTTGATGAACTGGTACAAGCACCTCCGGACTGGGTTACTTCTGCATAATATTCGCCTTCTTGTGTAATACTTAAAGTACTGCTTGTTTCGCCAACCAGCTCAACTGCGTTCCGAAACCATCTAAAGGTTGGTGAATTTGCAGTAGTACTTACATTTAAGGTCTGTGTTTGAGAAGGTAAGACTACAACATTGGCAGGGTTGTTCCGGCTTACGGTATAATTATCCGCATTTGTTATAGCAACAACTTCGGAACGTTCGGTACATACGCCTGGTGCAGATATCTCTACTGCATAGTCTGCCTCAAAACCAGGAGTTGCCGCGTTCACGGTATATGAAGAACCAATGGCCCCTAAAATTGCAACATCATTCTTATACCACTGGTAGCTCCATGACGGGTCCGTTATCGTAATGGCCAAAGTCTCCGAATCTCCGGTGCACAATGCCGTACGGGTAGGCGGGGCAATGGCAATACCGGAACCACCTGCGCCAATAGTGACGTCCACGATATTAGAATCTGTGTTTCCAGAACCCGTACAAATAGGCCCGTAATCTATAAAAACACTGTACATGCCGCTTTGGGAGATGTTCAATGTAGGGCCTGTTTCCCCTACTAACAAGGTGCCGCTTCTGTACCACGAATACTGATAGGTTTCAGGATTGGCGATGTTGTCTACCTGCAAAACTATCGGGTTGGTACTACATATACTTCCAGGAGGTACTCCGTCTCCGGCCTCGCTAATATTAAGGTTAGAAGTTACGTCCATGTAATACATGTTGTAAGCGTCCGATTCGGCACCGATCCTAACCGGGTCGGTACTTCGTACTCTCATTTTGTAGCCTTGCCCCCTAGTTGTCAAAGGAATGGAGAAGCTGGTATCAAAATCTGTATTTGTGTTTTGATCGGTAATGGTGGCTAGTGTTTCCGGGGAGGCAAAGCTTCCGCTGGCATCGGATAATTCTAGGATAAACTCATTGCCGGCATTGGCAGTACCCGCCCAGGTGATGTTGACAAAATATTCGTTAAACCCACCGTTACCCGCGCAAATTGCAGGCCATGGTGAATTTCCTGCCAAGTTTGGATTGTCTGCAGGTACGGGAGCGTTGATTACAATAGCTTGCGCACTTGCTTGAAATGCTATAAAAAGCAGTAAAAAAACGGTTAAGAGGTAGATTTTGGAATAATTTTTCATAATGATCTGTAGTTTTGGGCCCCTACTCGTACATGAATATCAAAGGCATATCGTTACAAACCTTCTATTCAACGGCAAATATGTTCCTTTTAGCGTATTCTTGGAATTTATTGTTGTAGCACCCCTTAAAAGTGTTGTGAAAATCGTTTAATATAAGGTGAACCTATTTTAAACGCAGTCCTTAGCGCATTTTTGCTACTTTTGTAGCCTGAAAAAACAAATATGAGCGAGACATCAAAATCCTTGAATTTTATAGAGCAGATCGTAGCCGAGGATCTTCAGAAAGGCTATACGGAAAAGGACCTGCGGTTTCGGTTTCCGCCCGAGCCAAATGGCTATTTGCACATTGGCCACGCAAGCTCAATATGCCTTAACTTTGGCCTTGGCCTTAAACATAATGCCCCAGTAAACCTTAGGTTTGACGATACCAACCCTGCCAAGGAGGAACAACGCTTTGTAGATGCCATTAAACGGGACGTTGAATGGCTCGGATTCAAGTGGGATACCGAACGGTATGCGTCTGATTATTTCCAGCAACTCTATGATTGGGCCGTGGTATTGATTAAAAAAGGAAAGGCCTATGTAGATGATCAGTCCTCGGAGGAGATGGCCAAGCAAAAAGGAACGCCAACCGAACCGGGAACGGAAAGTCCGAACAGAAACCGCTCCGTTGAAGAGAATCTTGCGCTATTTGAAGCCATGAAAAATGGTGAATTTGAAGAAGGGTCCCATGTGCTTCGTGCCAAAATCGATATGACTTCTTCCAATATGCTAATGCGAGACCCGATCATGTACCGTGTACTGCACAAAGCCCACCATAGAACCGATACCAATTGGTGTATTTATCCCATGTACGACTGGACCCACGGGGAAAGCGATTATATAGAACAAGTATCCCATTCTTTCTGTACACTGGAATTTGCAATGCATCGCGAATTGTACGATTGGTTCTTGGACCAGGTATACGAGGCCGATAAAGTAAGACCGAAACAACGGGAATTCGCCAGACGCAACTTAAGTCATACCGTAGTTAGCAAACGAAAACTGGCACAATTGGTAGAACAAAATATCGTTAACGGATGGGACGACCCACGAATGCCCACCATCTCCGGACTAAGAAGAAGAGGCTACACACCGGAAAGTATTCGCAACTTTGCGGATACCATTGGTATTGCCAAACGGGACAATCTAATTGATGTATCCCTACTTGAATTTCATGTTCGTGAGCACCTAAATAAAATAGTGCCAAGGGTTATGGGTGTTCTAGACCCTTTAAAAGTGGTCATTACCAACTATCCTGAGGGACAAGAAGAGTGGTTAACCGCCGAAAACAGTCCGGAAGATGAAGCCTTAGGCACCAGAGAAGTGCCTTTTTCGCGAGAAATATATATTGAAAAGGCGGATTTTAAGGAGGCTGCGAATAAAAAATTCTTCCGATTAAAACTTGGGCATGAAGTGCGCCTGAAGAACGGATATATTATTAAGGCGGAAAGTTGCACGAAAGATGCCGATGGCAATGTAGTGGAAGTACAATGTACATACGACCCCAAGAGCAAAAGTGGCAGCGGCACCGAGGAAAGTCTTAGAAAAGTAAAGGGAACGCTACATTGGGTCTCTGTTAAACATGCCATCCCGGCAGAGATTAGGCTGTACGACCGCTTGTTTACCGATGAAAGTCCGGATACCCATAAGGACAAGGACTTTATGGAATTTATTAACCCGAACTCCCTTGAGGTCATCACCGGATATGTAGAACCCAGTTTGGCAACGGCAAAACCACAAGAGCGGTTCCAGTTCCAACGTATGGGCTATTTTTGTGTAGATCCAGATTCCCAACCGGGCAAACTGGTCTTTAATAGAACAGTAGGACTGCGCGATTCTTGGGCCAAAATCCAAGAAAAAAGCTAATACCTTTGGGTATAGTTTTGTTTTCTAAAGATTTAGTTAAAAACAGCGTTGATTTACCAAATTCATAAACGTACCGTTTAAAAGGGTTCGCTAATGTTCGAAGCCCTGTGGGCTATGGGTCGCTTACTTATTTTTCTTGACAGGCACTCCTTTTTTTTGAACAAACTGTTCCCATTATGGTTCCTTCCCCTGTTAGGAGAAGGAACACGGACCGAAAATGAAAGTGTATAGCGATAATTTCAAAAGGTTCTATTTTGCTTAGTACAACATAAAGAGCTGTCAACGCAAAATTAAACTACAGCCTTTTCTAACTAAACTACCATCGGCTAAAGACCGATGGGTTTTATTTTGCCTAAAGGCGACTAAAGAACCAAAACCCCAAATTTTACGACCTAATAACAAATAACTATTAACCAATAACTATTCTGGGGGCTACAAAAGTCGTCGCCTGAAGGCGAGGGATTTTCCCCCAGAATCATACATTAAAGTTTAAAACCCTGAAGTTCTATTACAGCTACTTTGGTTATTGGGTTATTGATTATGAATTATTCTGTAATTCGAAGTAAATAACTGAATACCCTATTAGCACTATAACCATTTTCAATTTTATTGCTTCATTAAAACCTATGGATTAAAAACCCATAGCGGTTTAGTATGGCATAAAAAAGGCCGTAACGTTTACTTCGTTTCGGCCTTTTATAAACTATTTTATAGCTATAGCTGTTAGGACTTCTTAGGTTTTTCGATGTTCGTTTTTTTCATGGACTCCCCGATCATGTTGCTCGCTGTAAATGAGGCTACCATATTGTTCAACATGTCACTACCTGCTTGCGGAGAGTTGGGCAACAGGATTAAATTGGTATTCGTTTCCTCGCCAATAGACTGCAAGGTATCATAATGCTGGGTAACCACGATCAATGCTGAGGCCTCTTGGGAGTTGATGCCTACTTTGTTCAGCACCTCGACCGACTCTTCCAAGCCTCTTGCTATCTCCCTTCGTTGGTCTGCGATACCTTGTCCCTGTAAACGCTTGCTTTCCGCTTCGGCCTTGGCCTTTTCTACAATTAAGATACGGGCAGCATCCCCTTCGAACTGTGCAGCGATCTTTTCACGCTCCGAGGCGTTGATCCTGTTCATAGCTTCCTTAACTTGAGAATCTGGATCAATATCCGTAACCAAGGTCTTTATAATGTCAAAACCGTATTCGGACATGGCATCGTTCAACTCTGCTTTTACTGCAAGGGCTATGTCATCCTTTTTCACAAACACGTCGTCCAATTTCATCTTTGGAACCTCGGCCCGAACCACGTCAAAAACATAGGATGTAATCTGCTCGTGCGGATAATCCAGTTGGTAAAAAGCGTCATATACTTTTTCACGAATTACCCTGTATTGCACGGAAACCTTTAACCTCACAAATACATCGTCCAAAGTTTTTGTTTCAATAATCACATCCAATTGTTGAATTTTAAGACTAAGGCGTCCGGCAATTTTTTGTACAAACGGAATCTTAAACTGTAGTCCGGATTGCCTAATACTACTAAACTTTCCAAACGTCTCTATTACTGCCGCCGTTTTTTGCTTTACGATAAATATGCAGGAAAAAAGAATCAGCACAGAAAATATAATAATCGGTATAAAAAAGAAATCTCCCATAGTTTATGATTTTAAGGTTTCTAGCAAAATACGAAAGCTTGACCTAATTTATACGCTTTTAACCGTATTTGTTGTAAAAGTCAGGAAAAAGAGGTCTTCAAATCCAACAAGTCTCCTTTCTAGTATTTTTCTCTACTTGGCAAAACAACTATGCGTATGACCGTTTTTTTTAATCTTAAACGCTAAACATAATATATTGTTCCCTTATCTACTACCAGCTTTGGATTCGTGCAAAGACCCCCCCTATTGCCCTGCGATTGCAGAACCTAGTTCCTACACCTATAATCCCTCGCTTCATTCTCCTTTCAACGGCCAGATGCTTCTTCCATTATCCTGTAAGAAACAAACTGTTTTGAAAACAAACCAAAAGCGTTCAAACATCTGGATATTCAAATTTTGATTCCTTTTTTAGCATTAAAGCCAAATCAAGCGTTAATTTAGCCTAAAACCAACTGATATGAAAAATTTAATGCTTGCCCTTTGTGCAGCTATGCTTTTCTCTTGCCAGCCAGAAACAATAACTCCTAATGAAGCGGTTAAAGAAGCACTAAAAGCGGTTGTGGTAGGGGAAACGCTCGCCTATATGGAAAAGGACTATGAAAAATGGGCGTCCTATTGGGAACACAGTGATGATGTGCTGCGCTTGGATGTTACTAATGCAGGTTTTTCGCAAACGAGGGGTTGGGATAAAAGTGGTGGTAATTTAGCGTCCTTTTTTAAGGAGAATCCCGAACCCATAACGTCTACGTTTGAAAACTCCAACTACCTTATTTTTCACGATACCAGTTTAGGTTGGGTAGCATTTGATCAGGAATGGACAAGCGAAACAGGCGAAAAAAGCGTGGCTAAAGCGGCCATTACGTTGATTAAAACAGAAAACGCTTGGAGGATTATTTCCTACACGGCCATACAGTATGACGCAGAAAATCAAAATGTAAGTACTTTGGAGCGAGACTGAACATTTTTGGCCTAGCCGTTCAAATTTAAAAGTTATTGGACTTCTATAAGATCCAACACCTATTATCCTATCTTTATTCCCTTAAAATTCCTTAATGCCCTATTCGCTCCTATCCTCACCGTTACAAGGTTTTACAGATGCCATTTTCCGTAATGCACAGCAGAAATTTTTTGGTGGGATAGACACTTATTACGCACCCTACATTAGATACAATCGAAAGATGGTCATCAAAGGTTCCTATCAACGCGATTTAAACCCCGAGGTGAATACCGCCATTACCTTAATCCCACAAGTAATGACAGCGGATGCAGATGAATTTATTTATACCATAAAGTATATACAATCCTTGGGATATAACGAACTAAACTGGAATTTAGGCTGTCCGTACCCCATGGTAACCAATAGCGGTATGGGTTCTGGGCTTATCTGTAATATTGAAAAAATAGACCATATTTTAAATCGGGCCCATAGCGAAACCGATGTGACCATTTCTATGAAAATGCGATTGGGTTATGACAACAGTACCGAAATATTGAATGTGTTCCCGATTTTGGAAAAATATCCCCTAAAGAATATTGCCATCCATGCCCGACTTGGAAAGCAACTTTATAAAGGAGGTGTAGACCTTGAGGCGTTTCAAAAATGTTTGGACATCGCAAAACACACCCTGTACTATAATGGCGATATTACATCAGTAAACGGGTTTGTGAAAATGCGGGAACAATTTCCGCGTATCAACCATTTTATGATCGGCAGGGGACTCATCGCAGACCCTTTTTTACCCAGTATGATAAAAGCGGGCACCACCCAATACCCTGCCAATCGATGGGAACTATTTAGGAAATTTCACGATACTATTTATGAACAGTATGATGCGATCCTTTCGGGGCCAACACCCATAAAAATGAAAATGCTCGGTTTTTGGGAGTTTTTTGCGCAGTCTACCCACAATCCTCAAAAAGTATATAAGGCCATTAAAAAAGCAGGGAATCCTTATAAATACCAACAAGCGGTTAACGCTATTCTTGCGGCACAGAACTAAAATTCTGAATAGGTTTCCTAACATTAGAGCGTTGATTTTCTATTGGTTATGGTTCTTTATATACTAATTGGTTTTTTTGAGTGCGCTATATGAACAATAAGTTGAGGTGCCATTCGCCAGCTGTACCGTTTCGGAAAGTGTATTGGCACCGCCAAAGGGTTTGATGCTCCGAGGCTTGCTTCGAAATTAAAAATCAGTTTCTTATTAATGCCTCATAATCTTGCCCCTCCGTAGTTTACTTGGTTTTTTATAATACCTTTAAGCCATGTCTTCGAAAACACCAAAAGAAGAAAAATCAAGACTCCATCCTCGCAATAAGAACAGATCGCGCTATGACCTAGGTGCTTTGGTAAGTACCGTCCCGGAGCTGAAACGTTTTGTAAAGCCTAACAAAGCAGGTGCGCCATCCATCGATTTTTCAAGCCCAATAGCCGTAAAATTATTGAACAAGGCTCTCCTAAAACATTATTATAGCATTGCCTTCTGGGAATTTCCCGATGAAAATCTTTGTCCCCCCATACCGGGCAGGGCAGATTATATTCATTACATGGCCGATTTACTTGCAGAAAACAATGCAGGAAACGCTCCCCTTGGAAATAACATCACCTGTTTGGATATTGGCGTAGGTACAAGCTGTATTTATCCCATTATCGGGGTCACGGAATATGGTTGGCGGTTTGTAGGCTCGGATATAGATCCCAAATCCCTGGCAGCGGCACAGAAAATTATAGACTCTAATGAAGTTTTAAAAGGCAAGATTGCCTTAAGGTTACAGCATGAACCCGCTCATATTTTTAAGGGCATGCTTAAACCAAACGATAACATAGACATCACCCTTTGTAACCCGCCTTTTCATGCTTCTATAAAAGAGGCACAAAAAGGAACTAGAAGAAAGATAAAAAACCTAGCCGGCAAAAAAGTGAAAGCAGCCGAACTCAATTTTTCCGGGATAGCCAATGAATTGGTGTGCGATGGCGGAGAACTTCAGTTTATAAAAACTATGGTCTTAGAAAGCGCACAGTTCGCTAAAAACTGCTGCTGGTTTTCTTCTTTGGTTTCTAAAGAAGCCCACCTAAAAGCTATCTATGCCTGTCTAAAAGAAGCTGGAACGGCGGCGTTCAAAACCATTCGTATGGGAACGGGCAATAAATCCAGCCGTATCGTAGCTTGGACTTTTCTCTCCAAAAAAGAACGATTGGTATGGGGCTTGTAACCAATTGCTCAATACCTCCTCTCGTGAAACATGCAGGTTCTCCTGTTCTAGGAATTAGGCCCCAATTATATTAAATATATTCAATTTAACATGATGGTGCAGAGACCATAAAACATGTTTTAAAGGTCATTTTATTAGTTCCCTAAATTTAATATATTGCACAATTCTAAATCATTGTGTTCCTTTTTATGATGTATTATTGGATATGTATAATTCCAGTTGTAAAAAAAGTTATGAAAAAAATACTCGTATTATTCGTTGGTTTCGTATTGTTTTTCAATTGTAAGGAAAACCCTTCTGCAAAAACACCTGTCATCGATGAAAACCAACCAAAAGGTGTAGAGAACATGGCCTATAAATGGGGCCAAATGGCATTGACGGCTACCGCCAACGATACCGAACGGTTTCAACCAAGGCCCACCATTACATCTCGTTATTTGGGGCTAATCTTTATTTCTATCTTTGATGCTTGGGCGCACTACGATCAAAAGGCAACTCCGGTTTATTTAGAGGGGGTAGCAAAACGTCCTGCCGAAGAGCACAACTTAAAAAACAAGGAAATAGCCATTAGTTTTGCAGCCTATCGCGCAATGAGCGAATATTATTATTCCGATAAGGAATTATTCGTTGCTTTTATGAAAGAATTAGGATTTGACCCTAACAACGAAAGTTTAGATCCGACAACAGCAGAGGGTATTGGTAACTTGGCTGCAAAAGCGGTAATAGAAGCCCGGAAAAATGATGGTGCCAATCAATATGGCGAAGAAGAAGGTTCCAACGGAGAGGCCTATTTCAACTATGTTGGCTATGAACCCGTAAATTCGGCGGATAGCAACGTGGATATCAACCGCTGGCAACCCAAGTATTTCTCCGACGGTAAAGGGGGTTCTTTTGCGCCAGGTTGTTTGACTCCTTTCTGGGACAAGGTACAACCCGTAGCCTTAAAAAGTGGTGCACAATTTAGACCAGGGCCGCCGCCCATGCTGGGCTCCAAACAATTGGAAGAGGAGGTTAAAGAGGTTGTTGATGTGCAAAGTACCTTGACCGATTACCAAAAAGCCCTTGTAGAATTTATGCGAGACGGGCCACAGTCCGTGCAGCAAGCAGGCCACTGGTTAAAATTTGCGCAAGATGTTTCCAGGCGCGATAACCACACCTTAGATCAAGATGTGAAAATGTACTTCTACAATCAAGTGGTGGCCATGGACGCCTTTATCGCTTCTTGGGATTCTAAAATGTTTTACGATTACGCAAGACCATACGCTTTGGTACACGAGTACTACGAAGGTAAGACCATTACCGGATGGGGCGGGGTTGGCAAGGGAATGATTGAAATGGACGGCTCCCAATGGCGGCCGTATTCGCCGGACACGTTCTTATGTCCGCCATTCCCCAGCTATACTTCCGGTCATAGCACCATAAGCGGTGGCTGTGCAGAAGCCTTAAAACTATGGACGGGCAGTGACGAATTTGGATCCGAGGCGCAATTGGTCGCCGGCTCCATGACAGAACCTAACAATTTGGGAGAACTGGTCACCCTAAAATTTCCAACCTTTACGGAAACCGCAGAAATGGCCGGTATTTCCAGAGTATGGGGTGGTTATCACATACAAGCCGACAATGTAGCCGGGCTAAAACTGGGCAGGGACGTAGCGCACGAAGTCTGGGACTTTTACAAAAAGCATGTGGGCGAGGAATAGATAGTTGTTCCGAACTAGACACGCGTTTTAAAACGATTCAATTTTGATTAAGACAACATAGCCTTGCCCCTTCAAAAGAAAGCGCAAGGCTATGGTTTATTGTAAAATGTGCTATTGGGAAATAAATTAGCTAAAAATAAAAGTGCACTAGGATAATCAACCCAACGTTTCGATCGCTTTTTGTATTCGGCCTATGCTTTCTTCCTTACCGATCATAGCCATAATATCAAAAATGTGCGGGCCTTTCATATCGCCTACCAGCACTAAACGCAAGGGCGGCATTACTTTTCCAAAGGAGAGTTCGGCATCCGTAATCCAAGCTTTTACGTTCGTTTCCAAAGGTTGTGAAGAAAAATCGCTCTGAGTTTTTAAAATATCCAATAAGCGTGACATGATTTCTGAGGTGCCGTCTTTCCACTGTTTCTTCACCGCCTTTTCGTTATAGGTTGATGGGGCGACAAAGAAATAATCGCTCAGTTCCCAAAAATCGGAAACGAAGGTAGCACGTTCCTTAATCAAACCAACCACTTGTTCTATGTAGTCCGTCGTGCGCCTATTTTCGGGGATGTCCGCATGGCTTTCCAACTCCAACCGATATGATTTGGCCAAGTCCGCATTGCTCTTCATTTGCATATACTGCTGATTGTACCACTTGGTCTTGTCCGGATCAAAGCGTGCGCCCGACTTGTTTACACGCGCTAAGGAGAAGGTTTCTATAAGTTCCGATAAGCTAAATAATTCTTGTTCCGTTCCTGGGTTCCAGCCCAATAATGCCAAGAAATTAACGACCGCCTCGGGGAAATAGCCCGCCTCCCTATATCCTACGGATTCGTTCCATGACAACGGAAATACAGGAAAACCCCCTTTCTCGCCATCACGCTTGCTTAGCTTGCCTTTACCTACAGGTTTCATGATTAAGGGCAAGTGGGCAAATTGCGGTGCTTGCCAGCCAAACGCATCGTACAATTGTTGGTGAAGCGCCAAGGACGGTAACCATTCCTCGCCTCGGATGACATGGGTAATTTCCATCAAATGGTCGTCTACGATATTCGCCAAGTGATAGGTGGGCATGCCGTCACTCTTGTACAAGACCTTATCGTCCAGCACATTGGAATCTATTTCCATATTTCCCCTAATGATATCCTTAAGGTGTACTTTCTCATCCGGCGGAGTTAAAAATCGAACTACATAATCCTGTCCGTATGCCAAACGTTTTTCAACCTCTTGGGGCATCAGGGAAAGAGAATTGTCCAGCTTTAACCGGTTATGCCAATTATAGATAAAGGTCTTTCCCTTTGCCTCATGGTCTTTTCGGTGAAAATCCAACTTTTCAGCCGTATCAAAGGCATAATAGGCTTTCCCTTTTTCAACAAGTTCATCGGCGTACGCCTTATACAAATGTTTGCGTTCGCTTTGTCGGTAAGGTCCAAAATTTTCCTTCGGTTTTTCCGGGCTTTCATCAAATACAACCCCACACCAATCCAATGCTTCTACAATATACTTTTCGGCACCTTCCACATACCTGTTTTGATCGGTATCCTCTATGCGTAAAATAAAATCGCCGCCGTGTTGCTTGGCGAACAAGTAATTGAACAATGCCGTGCGAACACCTCCTATATGCAGGGGGCCTGTAGGACTGGGGGCAAAACGAACACGAACTTTCTGACTCATAACTAAAAATTGAAACACAAAGATAGTGTATGCGCTAGGAGTAGGAAAGTGTAGGGTAATCAGAAATCCGAGTAGTTTTTAAACAAAAACCTATGCGGCCAATACCATTTCCTTAGGAATCCGAGGATTCATCAACTTAAACCATAGGGGCGGTATAAAGGAAAGTACCATGGAGGTGGGATATCCGTAAGGCATCTGAGGGGAAATATCATAATAGTCCAGTATCTGATATTTTTTAGAGGATTTAAAATGATGATCGCTGTGGCGTGTCAACTCATACAACACGATGCGCCCGATGACATGGTTGCTATTCCAGGAATGCACCTCCCGTACGCGTTCGTAACGGCCAGAGGGTAATTTTTTGCGCATCAATCCGTAATGCTCTATATAGTTTACGGTTTCCAACATTAAAAACCCTACGACACCGGAACAGAAGGCAATAAGCAAGCCTAGTGCGCCAAAAACAAAGAAAACGGTTACAAGGTATCCCGTTTGTATTAGGGTATACCAAAGCATATCGTTTTTGATGGACAGGAAGGGGAGTTGGTCCCGTTTTAAAAGCTGCCTTTGAAGTTTCCAAGCACTCCCGTATTGCCTTATTGTAGAGGTAAGCCAAAACGAATATACCGATTGGTTAAGGCGTGCCGTTGCAGGGTCTTCCGCAGTGGCCGCGTGGGCATGGTGTCCGAAGTTGTGTTCAATATAAAAATGCATATAATGGGAGGGTAGTAAAAGTAGTTTTGCCAGGGTACGTTGTGCTTGGTTGTTGCGGTGCCCCAATTCATGGGCAACATTTATGCCATTGGTGCCCAAAACAATGCCCATGGACAATACCAAACCTACCAATTCGTACGTTTGATACGTGTGGTTGGACACGTCCCAAAGCAAGAAACCCAGAAATCCAAAAACCAAGGGCAGGTTAAAATAGAGCATCCAATCGAACAATTTGCTTTTCGTTTTTTCCTCCCGCTCCTCGCCTTCCAGATTACTGGTGTCGTGAGGCAACAGTAATTCTAAAATTGGGATGATGACAAAAGCATAAATTGGGGTAAAAAAACTCCAATGTTCCTTAAAATAGAAACTAATCATTGCAGATAAAGGTAAACTAAGGGCCGCGAGGTACTTTAAGTCTTTCATAACGTCGCTTTTAACACTATTTTCTAATTGAAAAATTGAATAAAAGGTATCTTGGTATTAAATATAGTTCAAATTGGGCATTTATAACCACATACTGGATAAACTAAACGAGTTCATCCGCAAGCATTATACACAAAAATTGATTAAGGGCGTACTGCTGTTCCTTGCTTTTGGCCTGCTTTTCTTTTTGGTTGTCATGGG
Organism: Maribacter chungangensis; assembly: GCF_042676845.1. NCBI lineage: Bacteria > Pseudomonadati > Bacteroidota > Flavobacteriia > Flavobacteriales > Flavobacteriaceae > Maribacter > Maribacter chungangensis. Next base: position 93,830 of record NZ_JBHTHY010000028.1, on the reverse strand, counting down.
TGTGGAATATGCCTTGTGGTTAAACTCAACGGGGCGGTTCTTGCTCTTGTTACTTTTTATAGCCACGGAGACTTTTCTGCTCTTTACCTATATCCTTACTCCGCTTTTTTATCTGTTAAAGATAAAAAAGGGAATTACTCCAAAAGATGCGGCCGTGCAAATAGGCAAACACTTTCCGCAGGTAGGGGACAAGCTCTACAATCTATTGGACCTAGCAGAAAGTCAGGAACAGTCGGAATTGTTGCTGGCCAGTATAGAGCAGCGATCGAAGCAGCTGAACCCTGTTCCGTTCTCCAACGCCATTACCTACAGTGATGCTTTGCGCTATGGTAAATACACTGTAATTCCGCTGCTTTTGGTCGGTTTGGTGTGGGTGTCGGGAAACTGGAATTCCTTTTTTGGTTCGTATGAACGGGTGGTTAATTATGATTTGGCCTATGAGCCGCCTGCTCCTTTTCAGTTTGAATTGTTGTCCAAGAACCTGACCGTGATGGAAAGTGAACCCTTCACCTTTAAGGTCACTACCATGGGTGCTATGAAACCGGAAAATGTATACCTGGTGATGGACGGAAAAGAAATTTTATTGCAGGAGACCGGTGATGGCTATCAATATACACTTAATCCGCCCGTAAACTCCTGGTCTTTTAGCTTTAAGGGTAACGATGTACGCTCCAGGGAATACCGGCTTAAGGCGCTAAAGGCTCCTGCTATCGTAGACTTTAACATTAATCTGGATTATCCGGCGTATTTGAACAAACCCAACGAAACCCTTAAAAGTACAGGGAACGCCCTGATGCCCGAAGGCACCAAAGTAACGTGGCAGATTACGGGAGCCGACACGGAAAATATCCGATTGATTACTACTGACACGACACTTAATTTCGCAAAAAAGGCCAATGCCTTTGAACTTTCCAAGCGGGTATATTCGGATTTAGGTTACCAACTAACGACATCGAACAGTAATGTTAGCGATTATGAAAAATTGGATTATGCCTTTAAAGTAATCAAGGATGAATATCCCACAGTGAACGTGCTGCAGGTACTGGATTCGTTAAATCCCAATGTTTCCTATTATTCCGGTGAGGCTGCGGATGACTATGGAGTGTCTAAAGTAGACTTGGTCTATTATGACGTCACCGATGCCGAATCTACTTCGCGTATCTCCATCACCGAGGGGAAAAGCAATTTTACCCAGTTCTATTATACCTTCCCCTCCGGATTGGCATTGGAGCCCTCAAAAGACTATGAATTTTATTTTTTAGTGACCGATAATGACGGCCTTCGCAAGGGCAAAACAGTTAAAAGTCAGGTGTTTAAGCCTGTTCATTTAGATGATAATCAATTGAAAAACAGGGAGTTAGAATCAAAACAGCAGCTAATTGATAATCTAGACAACACCTTGGAAAAAGCTAAGGAACAGGAAGATGCGCTCCAAAAATTGAACGATGAACAGAAAGAAAAGAACAACTTAAACTTCAACGATAAAAACCAGGTAAAGGATTTTCTAAAAAAACAGGAGCGGCAAGAGGAACTAATGCAAAAATTTAGCAAGGAACTTAAGGAAAACCTGAACAAAAGCGATAAGGACGACAAACTGAACCAGCTCTTACAAGAGCGTTTGGAGCGCCAAGAACTGGAAGCCCGTAAGAACGAAAAGCTACTGGAAGAACTAAACAAGATCGCCGACAAAATTAATAAGGAAGAACTAACAAAAAGACTGGAGGAAGTCGCTAAAAAACAAAAAAATTCCCAACGGAGCCTTGAACAATTGGTGGAGCTGACCAAACGGTATTACGTAACCGAAAAAGCGGCACAGTTGGCAAAGGACTTGGAGAAACTGGCGGAACGGCAGGAGATACTTTCGGACCTTAATATTAGCCAAGATTTTTCAGAAAAGGAACAGAAGAAGTTAAACCAAAGTTTTGAAAAACTTGCCAAAGAACTAGAGGAGTTGCAAAATGACAACCAAGAGCTTCAAAAACCGATAGCTCTAAACATTAACGAGGACAAAAAGCAAGGTGTACGTGAGAACCAGCAAAAAGCCTTGGAGGAAATAAAAAAACACCAAGGTAACGAACAGTCTTCGGACACCGAAAAGATGGAACAAAACGCATCCAGTGCCAAGAAGAACCAGAAATCGGCGGCACAAAAAATGAAGGAATTGAGCGAGGCTTTAAGCAAATCTTCCTCTAGCGGAGGTGGGGGTTCATCAGTGGCCGAAGATGCCGAAATGCTGCGCCAAATTTTGGATAACTTGATAATTTTCTCCTTTAAACAAGAAACACTTTTTGATAAGCTGAGCGTGCAGGATCCAGAAGATGTTTCCCAATACGGCGCAACCGTACGCGACCAGAACGAATTACGCGGTCTTTTTGCGCATGTAGACGATAGCCTTTTTAGCCTTTCCCTTCGCCAAGCGGAGCTGTCCGAATTTGTAAACGAACAGATTACCGAGGTATATTACAACATAGACAAATCTTTGGAAAGCATGGCAGAAGGCCAAATGTACCAAGGAGTGTCATATCAAAAATATGTGCTTACGGCCGCAAATAGTTTGGCGGATTTCTTGGCCAACGTTTTGGAAAACATGAACCAAAGCATGCAGCCTGGGCAGGGCGAAGGTGATGGCGACCAAGACTTTCAACTACCCGACATCATTAAAGGCCAGCAATCTTTAGGCGAGAAAATGGGCAAAGAAGGTGAGGAAGGACAACAAGGTTCGGAGGGAAAAGAAGGGGAACAAGGACAAAAAGGAAATGAAGGGGAACAAGGACAACAGGGCCAAGGTGGTGAAAATGGGCAAGAAGGCAAAGAGGGCAAGGGTGAGAACGGAGAAGGTAAAGGGGAAGGAAAAGGCGGACAACGTGGTGAAAACGGAAAAGGCCAAGGCAGTGGAAACGGTGACGGTGACAGCGGCGGAAACGGAAAAGGATTGTCCGAGGCGGAACTCCAAGAAATCTATGAAATATATCAAGAGCAGCAGCGCATCCGCCAAGAGCTAGAAAAGCAATTAGAAAATTTGATCAATACGGGCGACCGTAAATTAGGGGAAAAACTGGTGCGACAAATGGAAGACTTTGAGAACGACCTATTGGAAAACGGTATTACGCAACGCACGATTAACAAAGCCAATACCATACAGTACGAATTATTGAAGCTGGAAAATGCTGCCTTAAAGCAAGGAAAAAAGTCCGAACGGGAAAGCAATGCCAATCAAATGGACTTTACCAACCCCATTACCACTAAACCCTCGTTATTAGAGAATTATAGAAACGAGGTGGAGATTTTAAACAGACAAGCCTTACCTTTGCGCCAAAATTTTCAGAACAAGGTAAAAGCATATTTTAAGGGTGATGATTGATTTCCATTATGAAACCGATTTTAAACTGGACGGTGAAGGAGCGTACCTAAGTTGGATTCAAAACGTGTGTGCATCCGAGGGATATTCATTAGGTGATTTGAATTATATTTTTTGTGACGACACCTATTTATTGAACATCAACCAAGAATATTTACAGCATGATGATTATACCGACATCATCACCTTTGATTATACAACAGGAAAAGTGCTTTCTGGGGATATTTTTATTTCCATAGAAAGGGTAAGAGAAAATAGCGAAAGTTATACCGTATCCCTAAAAGAAGAATTACTTCGCGTAATGGCACACGGATTATTGCACTTAATGGAATACAAGGACAAAGATGCCGAGCACATCCTTGAGATGCGGACCAAAGAAGATGAGAAAATAAAAATGTTCCACGTGGAACACTAAGCTTATGTTTGGAGAAAATTACGACGTAATAGTAGTAGGGGGTGGGCATGCAGGTGCTGAAGCAGCAGCGGCTGCAGCTAATATGGGTTCTAAAACACTGCTCGTTACCATGAATTTGCAAACTATAGGACAAATGTCCTGTAATCCCGCAATGGGTGGTATCGCCAAGGGTCAGATTGTACGTGAGATCGATGCGCTTGGTGGTTATAGCGGAATTGTTACCGACAAATCCGCCATCCAGTTCAAGATGCTGAACAAATCCAAGGGGCCTGCCATGTGGAGCCCCAGGGCCCAAAACGATCGCATGCGTTTTGCGGAAGAATGGCGTTTGATGTTGGAACGCACACCAAATGTTGATTTTTATCAAGAAATGGTATCTGGTCTGCTGGTGGATGGTGATAAAATTATCGGTGTACGTACTTCATTGGGCATAGACATTAAAAGTAAAGCAGTAGTGTTGACCAACGGCACCTTTCTGAATGGTTTAATTCATATTGGCGAAAAACAATTTGGTGGTGGTAGAGCGGGAGAGAAGGGCTCTACGGGTATCACCGAGCAATTGACTTCTTTTGGCTTTGAGAGCGGTAGAATGAAAACCGGTACGCCGCCGAGAGTTGATGGGCGTTCTTTAGATTATTCTAAAATGATAGTGCAACCTGGCGATGTGAAACCAGAAAAATTTTCTTATACCAATACACCTATTTTAAAAACACAGCGTGACTGTCACATGACACATACTAGTGCGTTAGTCCACGATCTTCTTCGCGAGGGATTTGACAGGTCGCCCATGTTCAATGGAAGGATACAAAGTATTGGACCTAGGTATTGCCCTTCTATTGAAGATAAAATTCATCGATTCGCAGACAAGGATAGCCACCAAATGTTCATTGAACCGGAAGGATGGGATACTGTAGAAGTTTATGTTAACGGATTTTCAACATCACTACCTGAAGATGTACAGTTTAAAGCGCTTCGCTCGGTTGTAGGTTTTGAAAAGGTTAAGTTCTTTAGACCGGGTTATGCTATTGAATATGATTATTTTCCCCCTACACAGCTGAAACATACCCTCGAAACAAAACTCATCGACAATCTGTATTTCGCCGGACAAATAAATGGAACTACGGGTTATGAAGAAGCCGCTTCCCAAGGACTTATGGCCGGTATTAATGCGCACCTTAAAATAAACGAAAAAGAACCCTTTATTCTTAAGCGTGATGAAGCGTATATTGGCGTGCTTATAGACGACCTTATTACTAAAGGAACCGAAGAACCCTACCGAATGTTTACGTCAAGGGCCGAATACCGAACCCTTTTACGACAAGACAATGCAGATCTACGGCTCACACCAATGGGTCATGAAATAGGCCTAGCCTCAAATGCTAGATTAAAACGGATGGAAGAAAAACTTTCAAAATCTGAATCTTTTGTCGACTTTTTTAAACAAACAAGTGTACTCCCAGAGGATATAAACCCTATTCTAGAAAGTGTAGGTTCCGCAACCGTTAAACAGTCCGATAAAATGTATAAGTCATTTTCAAGACCAAAAGTAACGATGGAACACATGTTAAGTCTTGCACCTGTTGCCACTTTTGTAAAGGAACAACAAATTGACAACGAGGTTTTGGAACAGACAGAGGTTCAGGTGAAATACGCTGGTTACATTGCTAAAGAAAAAGTGAATGCGGATAAACTTCACCGTTTGGAAAACGTGAAAATTCCTGCTGGCTTTGACTATAGTAAACTAAAATCATTATCCTTTGAAGCCCGTGAAAAAATGACCGCTATCCAGCCGGTAACTATTTCACAAGCATCAAGGATAAGCGGTGTTACACCAAGTGATATCAGCGTTCTTTTAGTATACCTAGGACGCTAATATGATATTGTTCCACGTGGAACAATTCTAACTTTTCAATCACAACCATCGGTGTGCTTATTCACTCACCAATATTACAATCACTTCATTTATGCCCAAACTCAGCCTTAATAAAACCTGTTCTTGCTCAAAAGCGTGTTTTATCATTGACATTCATAATCCATCACCCTCCCTAATATTATCAACTAAAATTATAGTTAAATATAAAGTCTTATAGCCTCAATACTCTATACAACTATTTTTAAAATAAATAAACGTTTCCCAGAAATTATACTTCACATTACAAAACTCTATCTTAGCTGGACTAATCAAGTACTACCGATTATAGAATGAAACCTTACCTAAACACTAGAGATTATTTCTATTCGCAAGAAGAATTCACGCTTGTAAAAGATGAGACGACCGACATGCTCATCACCCAACCAATACCACAAAATTTAGAAAAGTATTATCAAAGCGAGTCCTATATTTCTCACTCCGACAAACCGAAAACCTTAATAGATCGTATATACCTTTTTGTCAAAAATTACAGTCTTAAAAAGAAAATAAACCTAATCAACCGTTTCGTAGACAAGCAAGGATATCTTTTAGATATAGGTGCAGGAACTGGAGATTTCCTTTTAACGGCAAAACAACACAACTGGCGAATCGATGGTGTAGAACCAAATCAACTAGCACGAACCAATGCTAAAACGAAGGGTATCATACTAAAGGAAAGTATGAAGGACCTTTCTAAAAATACTTATGACATCATAACCTTATGGCATGTTTTAGAACATCTCCCAGATCTTCAAGAACAAATAACCACAATCAACGAACTTCTAAAAACTCAAGGAATTTTAATCGTTGCCGTACCCAACTACCGTTCCTATGATGCAAAACTGTACAAAGAATATTGGGCGGCCTATGATGTACCCCGCCACCTCTGGCACTTCTCCAAAAAATCTATATTACAAATTTTTACCCCTTATGGATTTGACCTACTTGAAACAAAACCCATGCTATTCGATTCATTTTATGTATCCCTTTTGTCCGAAAAATATAAGACCGGAAAAACAAACTATCTTAAAGCTTTTATAAACGGTTGTATGTCCAATATTAAAGGTTTACGTTCAAAAGAGTATTCCTCCCATATATACATCCTCCGAAAAGCTTAATTTCCATTTAAAGCCGTTCTACGCTACTCAACGACACTATGCTTAATAAGTACTTGATTTAATTACAAAACATCCTTACAGCTATTTAGAAAGCTTTAAAAGATATAATTAAAAACTATACTATATTATTTAATGATTATAAATATCTATATACATCATTTTTAAAACTTACTCCCTTCTACATAAAACAATAAATAACAAAGTCCTTTTAAAAACTTTGTTACTTTTGCGCTACTATAAAATAAAAAACATGAAAAAAATTATCCTTGGTTTGGTATTCTTAACCATAGTTTCCTGCCAACAAGAAAAAATCGGTTTTGTTGATAACGTTAAATTAATGAACGACTATCAAGAAAAAATCGATGTGGAAGCTCAATTTAAAATAAAGGCAGAAGCCCTTAATAAAAAAAGAGATAGTATTTCACAGGCATTTCAATTAGAGGCTCAGGCATTTCAAGCCAAGGCCCAGACCATGCCGCAGCAGAAAGCACAAGAAGAGTATGCTGCGTTTCAACAGAAAGGCCAAATTATCGGACAACAGTTACAACAAGAGGACCAACAGCTTCAATCCGAAGGACAAGTACAAATGGACAGTGTTATAAGCCATGTTAAAAAAGAGGTAGAAGCCTACGGTAAGGCAAACGGCTATAGCTATATTCTAGGTGGTGGTGAAGGCGGTAGCGTGCTTTATGGTAAAGAAGCAAACGATTTGACAGACGAAGTGGTTAAAATGTTAAATGATAAGTATAAAAACTAGTACTGAAACCATTATCTAATTTTTTACTAACCCGGCAATCATGTCGGGTTTTTTATTCCCTAATTCCTTCTATCTGCTCAATACCTTGCTCTAAGGTAAACTGGTCCTTGGGAAGGAATCCTTTAATAATCAGTACAATACCACAAATTACCAAAATTATACCGATTCCTTTTTTAACCAAACGAATACGGTCATAGGTTAATTTACGTTTTAACTGTTTCGCCAATAAAATTTTAAACAAATCGGTAACAAAATAAGCCCCTAACATAGTAGCAAAAAATAGGCGAATTCGCAGTGGTTCGTTATCCAAAGAAGGACCAACAATGATAATCACGCCCAACCAAAAAACAAGAACACCAATATTTATGAAATTAAGCAAGAATCCTTTTAATAAAAGTCCTAAATAATCTCCCTTCGTAGCTTTAATTGGTGTATCCGTTCCTGTTTTAACGCCCTTTTTAAAAAAGGTTGTAATCCCATAAACCAATAAAATTACACCACCGAACACATACAAGCCCGGTTGATTGCTCAAATTTTCCAACAACTGGTAACTACTAAAGTATGCAGCTATAATAAATAAAATATCGGCAATGATTACGCCTATATTAAAACTTAATGCGGCCCTAAATCCTTTAAGCGCACTAGTTTCCAATAAGACAAAGAATACAGGTCCGATCATAAAGCTTAAGAGAAAGCCCAATGGTATTGCTGCCTGTATATCTTCAAACATAAAATGTTACATTCTTTTTATATTCCCTCCGAATACTGTTTTCTCATCTACCTTGGCCGGATTGCCATATAATAGCACCTCCCCACCAGCCTTTACATTTACTTTTACATAATCACTGGCATGAACCTCGGCCCTACTACCCGCATTCACATTAATCGTTGAAAATTTGGTCTTAAAGTCTTTACCTTCATAAATACCTCCCGTATTAATCTGCACGTCCTGGACTTCAGCGCTACCGCTAGTTTCTATAACACCTCCAGATACAGATTTAATTAACAGTTGCTCAACGATTGCGGTTACACTGATCTCTCCTCCTTCCTGCGCTTTCAACTCAAGAATATCCTGTTCAATAGTATTCTCGCTTATTATCCTGGCATCCTCATTTACATCGATCACAACTAACTCACTCTTATAATACAGAGTAACAAAGGTTTTATAGCCACTAAAAATCTTACCGATCTGCATTCGTATTTTAAGTACCCCATCATTATTAACGGTAGCCACCTTATCCGTACTTTCACCTGTAATTACGGCCTTGTTCTCCGTTGACCTTATCAGCTTAATTGATAATCCATCGAACGCTTTAAGCTCTTTAAAATCGTCCAAGGTTATTGTAACTTCATTACTCTGTGCAACAATCGCTTGAAGACCGAACAGAAACCACACTATAAAAAAATGTTTCATTTCGTCTATTTTCATGAGTAGGATAAACTTATACCGGTATAAGTCCTATCCTTACGTGTTTATTTACACTAGATTGTAAATCAAAATCCATTCCAAAGGCAATCATTCGTTTTTGCCAATTAGCGAAAAATCCAAATGCCTTTTTATTAAATCCGTATTCTTTACCATAACAATTACCTCATCTCCAAGTTGATAGGTTTTTTTAGTACGTTCACCTACAATGGCGTATTCCTTCTCATCAAAGATATAATAATCTCCTTTGATGTCACTAATTCGTACCATTCCCTCGCACTTGTTCTCTATAATCTCTACATAAACACCCCACTCCGTTACACCACTGATTACTCCAACAAACTCCTTATCGTCATGGTCTTGCATAAATTTGATCTGCATATACTTAATGGAATCACGTTCGGCACTGGATGCCAGATATTCCATATCTGAAGAATGCTTACATTTTTGCTCGTAAACTTCTTCCTTAACGCTACTACCACCGTCTAAATAATGCTGCAACAATCGATGTACCATAACATCCGGATACCTTCGTATAGGTGATGTAAAATGACTGTAGTAATCAAATGCCAATCCATAGTGACCAATATTATGTACTGTATATACGGCTTTGCTCATACTTCGTATAGCAAGGGTATCTACCAAATTTTGCTCCTTTCTACCTTTAACATCCTCCAATAATTTATTTAGGGAAGCACTAATGGATCTTTTGTCCTTAAAATCCAGCTTATGACCAAAACGAGATACTATACCGTTCAATGCCATTAACTTATCTTCATTTGGATCATCATGTATCCGGTATATAAATGTCTTTTTTTGTTTCCCAATAAATTCGGCTACTTTTCTATTTGCCAACAACATAAATTCTTCGATAAGTTTGTTGGCATCCTTTCCCTCTTTAAAGTATACACTAACTGGCTCATTATCTTCATTTAAGTTAAAACGAACCTCTACTTTATCGAAAGACAAGGCACCCTTGTCCATACGCTTAGCTCGCATAATTTTGGCAAGCCTATCCATAGTTAAGGTAGCTTGGACTACAGCATCGTCCACAGTGTATGCACTACCCCTAATACTAACATCATCCGATATTTTTCCCTTACCCGATTCTATAATATGCTGTGCTTCCTCATAAGCAAATCGTTCGTTGGAATTGGTTACCGTTCTCCCGTACCATTCGTTTACCACATGTGCTTTTTTATCTATTTCAAAAACAGCGGAGAACGTATATTTTTCTTCATTAGGACGAAGAGAACAAGCATTATTTGACAATACTTCGGGTAACATAGGTACTACCCTATCTACTAAATACACAGAAGTTGCCCTTTCATACGCTTCATCATCCAACACTGTTCCCTCTTTCAGATAATGTGAAACGTCCGCTATATGGATTCCAATTTCATAGTTACCGTTAGACAGTGTTTGAAAAGATAGCGCATCGTCAAAATCCTTAGCATCTTTTGGATCAATGGTAAAGGTCAAAACCTCCCGCATATCCCTACGCTTCTTTATTTCATCAGGTTTTATACTGGTATCTAGCTCATCTGCGAAACGTTCAACTTCGACTGGAAATTCATAAGGTAGGCCATATTCCGCTAGTATAGAATGGATTTCCGTATGATGTTCGCCAGGTTTACCCAAGACCTCCGTTATCTTACCAAAAGGAGAACCCACATCATCTGGCCAATCGGTAATCTCTACGATTACTTTTTCCCCATTTTGAGCTCCGTTGAGTTTATCGTTAGATACAAATATATCCGTGTACATCCTAAAATCTGTAGGTCTAACGAAGGCAAAGTTTTTTTGCATGTCTACGATACCCACAAAACTGGTCTTATTTCGCTCTAAAACCCTATGTACTTCTCCCTCAAGTTTTTTTCCTTTCTTTCTAGGATATATGAACACTTCAACAAGGTCTTTATGAAACGCCTTGTTTATCTTATTATTAGGAACAAAAACATCATCATCCATACCTTCAATAACAATGTAGGCATTACCTCTTCCTGTTATATCTACTTCACCTATATGATAGGTTTTTGTATCCTCGAGCATTTGATAGCTACCTCTATCTATCTCTCTTATGCGCTTTTTCTCCTTTAACTGAACCAATCTTTTTATTAATGTATTTCTATCCTGTGTTTGGGTAACACCTATTTTTGCCGCAATCTGCTTATAATTAAAGCTTTTGGTCGGTTCTTTTTCTAAAACCGTAAAAATACCTTTGGTAATTTCATTTGTTTTATGATTTCTTGATTTCTTATTTCTTTTTGACATTAAAATTTTTATTTGTTGGAAAATTACGAATTATATTCCACTACCGTTTTTGAGATATTTAAAGCTTACATTATTAATTGTAAGGTTATCAACAGTAATATCATATCGTTCCATTTTTTTTTAAATTAAATTAAATTATTGATGGTTATTATAGTGTGTTAATAGCTGGTATAACTAAAGAACTATTTACTTGATTTTATGAGATACGAATACTTGTTCACATTCTATCAATACTAAAATAGTTTGATAATCAGAAATTTAAAATAGTTGTTAGTAGTGGTTGATAACCCGTTTAAACATAAAAATACTCATAAGTTTATGTGAAGTTTATGTTTACTAGTTGGGTATTTTTACCTTAGAAGTACGTAACTAGTTCTTAAATAATTTTTAGTTTTTTAATTGAAAAAAAACTAAGCAAAATAGAATTATAACTGGCAAATTTTAAATTCCATAGTTATTAACACTTATACACATAGTTAACCAGAATATAAGACCACTAATAAACAACCATTACTTTTCAATATAAATATAAAGTTGTGAATAGTCTATTTCTTGTAGTGAACTATTGTAAATCGTACATTTGATGCTGGTTACCCCCATCTAACCGAACTTAAAATTATAGTATGAAAATAGCAATTGGTAACGACCACGCAGGTACGGAATATAAACTAGCGATTATTGGTTTATTAAAATCCATGGATGTAGCATTAACAAATTATGGTACCGATGGTACGGATAGTGTAGATTATCCGGATTTTGTACATCCCGTAGCAAAAGATGTGGAAAATGGTGCGGTTGATTACGGTATTATTATATGTGGTAGTGGAAATGGTGCATCCATGACGGCCAATAAACATCAGAAGGTTAGATCTGCCTTGTGTTGGTCCAAAGAAATAGTGGAATTGGCAAGATCACATAACGATGCCAACATTTTAAGTCTCCCTGCCCGTTTTATTTCACTCCCACAAGCTTTGGAAATGGTAAAGACCTTTTTAAACACGGCATTTGAAGGCGGTAGACATGAAAGGCGTATAGAAAAGATGCCCTGTAGCTAATAAAATGCATCTAAATACAGACTACATATTACTTTCAAAAGCAAATATCACTCCTACATCCAATAGGGTTTTGGTACTTCGCCTATTTTTAGGAAATAGTAATGCCTTTACATTGAATGCAGCTGCGCAAGAACTTTTTTTTATGGAGAAATCCACCATTTTTAGAACATTGCAAGTATTCGAATCAAAGGGGATTTTACATAGTGTGGTTACAGATGATGGAGTAAAAAATTATGCTTTATGTACAGTAGACTGTATAAAGGATAATCATGCCCACCGGCACGCACATCTTAAGTGTAGTATATGTGAACACCTTTATTGTATTCCGGTAACTTCTTTACCTGTCTTCGAGTCTGCCAGGCGTTTTCAAATTGATAAGGTATATATGTTGGCCAATGGCACTTGTGAAGAATGCAATAGGGTTGCATCCTAAACAACCTACTTTTACAAAAAAAACATGGGACACTCGCATTCTGGTCATCATCATTCACATGCCCATCCAGATTTAAAGGGGCGTAACCTTATTATTTCCATACTACTTAATATCGTTATTACCGTAGCACAGGTAATAGGTGGGGTGCTTTCCGGTAGTCTTTCCCTTTTGTCCGATGCCCTTCATAATTTTAGTGATGTTCTATCGCTTATTATCAGTTATGTTGCCACGGTACTATCAAAAAAAGAAGCATCGACCAATAAAACTTTTGGATATAAACGTGCAGAAATTATTGCCGCTTTTGTGAATGCCGCTTCGTTAATCATCGTTGCCGTTATATTGATAAAAGAGGCTGTTGAGCGTTTTTTTAATCCGCAGGAAATAGCATCCGGTCTTGTAATTTGGCTCTCATTGATAGCTATAGCAGGTAATGGTTTTAGTGTACTGTTATTAAAGAAAGATGCCAATAGCAATATGAATATGAAATCTGCCTATTTGCACTTGTTAACAGATATGATGGCTTCCGTAGCTGTGTTCATCGGTGGCCTATTAATGTTATATTTTAAATGGTATTGGGTGGATCCTGTTTTAACTTTGGCGATTGCTATCTATCTAATTTACATGGGGTACGACCTTTTAAAGGATGCTACCAGGGTGCTAATGCTATTTACGCCCAACAGTATCCAGGTGCAGCATATTGTAGAAGCCATAAAAAAGATTGAGACTGTTAAAAACGTACATCACGTACATATTTGGCAGTTGAACGAGGACGAAGTACATTTAGAGGCACATATAGATTTTACGGAGGATATTAGACTATCACAGTTTGATGTAATACTAGAGGAAATAGAAGAAGAATTATACCACAATCACGGTATCAACCACGTAAACATTCAACCAGAATTTGGGAAATGTGACAACAAAGAAGTAATTGTACAGGATTGAAGATGGAAATAATCGTAAAATCATTTAACGAACTTACTACCACAGAATTGTATGGTATTCTTAAACTGCGTACCGAAGTTTTTGTTGTGGAGCAGGATTGTGTGTATCAAGATTTGGATGGTAAGGATAAAGATGCCCTGCATGTTATAGGAACAAAAGGAGGTGCCGTAGTTGCCTATACTCGTATATTTGATGCGGGTTATTATTTTAAAGAAGCAAGTATTGGCCGTGTCGTCGTACATTCCTCGGAAAGAAAATATGGGTATGGCAGGGATATCATGAGGGCATCCGTTAGGGCAATCCACGATCGATTTAAAGAAACGACCATACGGATTTCCGCACAAAAGTATTTAATAACATTTTATTACTCTTTGGGATTTAAACCGACCGGAGCGGAATACCTAGAAGATGGTATTCCTCATATAAATATGATAAAGGAATAAGATTGGCTTTATTATAAGATTGGGGTTAGCACGATATTTCTATACCCTACCTTCCCATGGTCGCCCTGTAAAAATATAGGTCCAGGTGCAAGCACATCGGTACTTAGGGCACCTCCGGTAGGTCCGTGTACAGGTTGGTTGTCTATTATGGTTTTACCATTCAGAATCACAGTTACATGACGATCTACTAAGGTAATATCCAATGTTTGCCATTCGCCAGCGGGTTTTTCTGCAGCTTCAATTGGGGTAATACGGCTATAGAGCGCTCCCATATTATGGCTATCTACTTCTGAACCGTAAGAATCCACTACCTGTATTTCGTACAAACCCCTAAGATAGATACCGCTATTGTTGCCTTCTGGAACATTTACTTCTAAAGTAAGGTTAAAATCACCGAACTCCTGTTCTGTACGTAAATTACCATAATAAATATGGTCTCCATTTTCTGGCTGAACTGGATCGTTTTGAAGAACACCATCCATGACCTTAAAGCCATTAGGTCTATTGGGGTCTATAGGTTTCCATCCTTTCATGTTTTTACCGTTGAACAAGGTAATCGGTTTTCCGTATTTTATCGCGGATATATCTGGTGCAGCACCCATGGCTGGCATACGTTTTCCGGTAAAACGACTTACTTGCTCCCCATTTCCGTCCCAAGAGGGTCCTGTCATGGTACCTGTAATACCATCGCCTACTTTGGTAACACGTAAGGTCCATGTACGTATATGTGTACGTTCTTTTTCCTTATCTCCTTTGTTATGCACTTGTTCATCGGTACGGGTAACCACCAAGGTGTTATCATTTGCCAAATAGATATGGGAAACAGGGAGCACACTGCCACCTATCCACAAAAGTTCACCGTCTAAGAAACCTTCGGAATCATGAACATGCAGCCAAGCAACACCGCCACTTTCTATTTCCATTCCCCACATACCTAAAAAGCTATTTTCGGTAGAAGACTTGGCAGTAGTAACCGATGTGCTTAGTAAGGAGCTCGCTAGCAGAGCGGACATAAAGCTGAATAGTTTTATTTTCATGAGCTGTGTTTTTATTGGCACCGCCAAAGGGTTTGATACTCCGAGGCTTGCCTCGAAATTAAAAATCGTTTTCTTATTTAATGCTTCGTGGGCTTGCCCCGGAGTAGTTTACTTCTCCGAGAGCATAGCAATAGTTCATAATCATCTAAAAATAAGTTTTAAATCCCACTATCGAGGATTTCTGATATAAAAAATTGACTTGATTTATGGAATGTATAAAATTATAGAAATTGGTTCTTGGACTTTATCGAAGAAGATAGGTAATGCTAAAAAGTTTAAATTTTTACCGTAAAATAGGTGTTTCTACAGAGGAAACACCTTTATTTTAAATGATATGATGGTTTAAGACAATGGCGGATATTATATTGTTTGGAAACTTTTAAGGAACATCTTAAATCTTTATAGGCGTCTTATTACTTAGATTAATGTCCTCTAACATCATATCCGTAAATTTATAATGACCTCTTGTGGTAATGATGCGAAAACGATTGGATCGCATTCTGCTTAAGGTGTCCAAGAACAACCATTTAGATTTTAACAAACTTGGTTTTTCGGATTTTAGACTGATTTCGAAAAAATATTTTCTACCATTTTTCATGGCTACAATGTCCGGTGTTATTTTTGAATCCGCTCCTTTTCTAATGAAGGATTTTGGTGTTTCATAGCCTTCCATATCCGCTTTGATATGCTCAAACCCTGTGGCTTCTAAATGTTGAATCGATTTCTCTAAAAATGCTGTATTTTCTGTTTTGTCTACTTGTACCATAGCTAATAAGATACTAAAAAATAGCATAAAAGCAAATTTTAATGCTGATTTACAATAACTTAACCTTTAAAAAGATGTTAGTACAGCTAATAATTTTACTTACAGTACATTAGTTGATTGTCACCGCCAAAGGGTTTGATACTCCGAGACTTGCCCCGAAATTAAAAATCGTTTTCTTATTTAATGCCTCGTGGGCTCGCCCCCCGTAGTTTACTCAGCTCTCTTCATTGAAATGATGAAAGAACGCTTTTAGACCTTGTGGTCGGTTTTAGGGCCTTATGTTGTTTAAGCGGTTGGTTATTTTTTCGGTATACTGTTTCAAAACATCTATAAATTGCTTTAAAAATGAATATAGATATACAGCACAGACTATTTAGTCCAAAACCAAACCTAAATCAAACGTTTCGCAAGTCCGTTTTGTAGCAAAAAGTCTAGACGGAGAATTAAATTAACCGGCTTTTCGGCTTTATTGTTGGATGAAATATAAAGGTAGCCCTCCGTGCTATGGCTCAACGCTTTTAGTTTAAGTTTTCCGTGTTTGGTTTCATGTGTTTTTGCAGTGTTTTTTAATAATGTTTCCGAAATACCTTTGTTCGTTAAAAAGGCAATTAATTTAGCGCGGTTTACCAAGGTTATTTTACAGCTGGTATAGGTATTTGGGGCATCGGTATATATTCCGGTGATAAGGGAGTAGAATTCTGTTTTCTTTGTTGGATCGTAAAACCATCCTTTCTTTAAAATACCTGCTTTTTTATAGGAGAGCTCAAACGCAAACGTGGGTAAGTCGTCGTTTAGATAATCCAGTTGGGCCTTTTCGTCTACAGCATAACTATTCCCCGTTTTTTTATGGGTCAGAACAAGGTCTATCCCTTTAAACTGTTTCTTTTTATCCCGTACACGTTCAAAATTGTAGTGTTTTAAGTGTTTAGTGTAATACGCGTCTAAAAGCACGGCAAGTTGCTGTTCTTTATTTAAATCAGCATTAAATGTGCTTTTTAGGGTCAAAACATTAGGAATTAATAATGTGATATAATGCTGTTCCAATTTTTTCTACCACACCAACAACCAAAGCATTTCCCATAAAAAAAGCTCGTTTGGTAGGGCTTATACCCTCCAATTGGGTATGGTTGTCCGGAAACATATTCAGGCGTTCCAGTTCTACCGGAGTCAACCGCCGGAGTCTTTTGTTGTATTGGACCACGTGTTTAAAACGCGAGGGAGATGTACCGCCTTCGCCTGTAATAATCGTTCTGGAGGCATTGTCCAGGGCATCGGGAAAGATCATGCCGCCCTCACTGTAGTTGTATTGAAAACCGCTTTTTGCAGTGCGGACCTCCTTTTTAGCACCTTTTAAATAGTCCCATTTTGGATAATCATCGGGAGAGATATAGAATTCTTCGGGTATAGCTTTTGTTTCGAGGATATTTTTCAGCACGGTCCGTTGTCCGTCATAAGAAGCCGTTGTTTTTGCTGTGAACACTTGCCCGTTGATAAAAACCCCGTTATTTTCAAAAGGAGAGGCTTTTTTGCCCCTATTAAAAGTTTCGGAAAGCTGTACCAAATCATCCGTAATAGAAAAGGTATTTCTATTGGAGGAGTCGGGTGTTATGGGAAAGGCCAAAGCAAAGGTACCATCCTCATGTATCCATTCAGACGCATCTGATTTTTTTAGCTTTTTATAGGCTTGGGTAGTCTTGTGATATCCTACAAAAAAGATTCGCCGTCGTCGCTGGGGCATTCCATAATCTGCCGCGTTTATGACACGCCACTCTACCGCATATCCTAAATCGTCCAGACTTTTTAACATGATGGCAAAATCACGGCCACGTTGGTTGGAGGGCGATTTTAATAAACGATCCACATTTTCTAAAAATAGATATTTGGGCGGGTTTTTCTTTTCGGAAAGTATGCGATGGATGCTCCACCACAAGACTCCTTTTTTACCGATCAGTCCTTTGGAGTTCTGCAAGGTGGTAGCTACGGAATAATCCTGGCAGGGAAATCCGCCTACGAGCATATCGGCATCTGGAATAGCGTCTGTTGGCACTTCCGAGATATCTTCGTTACTGTGGTTCTCGGCCCCAAACCGCGCCTCGTACACCATTGAAGCATGCTGTGCCTTGGTGCTGGGTTCCCATTGGTTGCTCCATACAATTTCATAATTTTTTGCCTGTTCCAGTCCCAATCTAAATCCGCCTACACCGGCAAAAAGCTCTATAACTTTTAGTTTTTTCATTACCTGCTAAAGTAAGAAAATTTTAAGCCTGCAGTGAAATCCAAAATAGAACAAGTAATCCGTATTTTTACCAATAATTGATATGTAAGCGTTTTTAAACTTTAACCTCTTTTCTTTAGAAAGACGCTAGCGTTTGCATCACAATTATTTGGGATAAAAAATTGAAACAATGCATATACGATTTGGATACATAGTACTGGTTTTGATGATTTTTGTAGGTTGTAAGACTGAAACACCTACTGAAAACGCTGCGCAGCATTATATTGATGAGCTACAAAAAGAAGTTGCGCCGGACAAAAGGGTGGCCGTTTTTAAAATTGAAGCGCAACTAAATGCCGAGGGTTATATTTTAAAGGGAGAGACCGATAAGCCCAATGCCCTACAAAGGCTGCGCGATTCCCTCGTTGCCAACAACATTTCATTTACGGATAGTGTAACCTTGCTCCCAACAGCTGAGCTAGGCGATACAACACGGGCCATTATCAACATATCCGTAGCCAATCTAAGAAGCAACCCAAAACACAGTGCGGAATTGGCTACACAAGCAACCTTGGGAACACCTGTAAAGGTTTTGAAAAAGGAAGGTGATTGGTATTACATACAAACGCCGGACAACTATTTGGCATGGGTAGATGATGGCGGTATTACCCTTTTTACCGAACAAACGATACAAAATTGGGAAAGTGCGGATAAGGTAATCTATACAAAAACCTATGGGCACGCATACAAAGGGCCGGACAGGAAAGAAATTGTATCCGACCTAGTGGCCGGAAATGTATTGGAAGTCCTCAAATATGCCGATAAATTTTATATCGTTCGGTTTCCGGATGGAAGGCAAGCCTATGTTTTCCGCGAAGCATCTGAAACATACAAGGACTGGTTGGCCAAGCTAAACAATACCCCAGAAGCTTTGGTACAAACGTCCAAGCGTTTTATGGGAGTTCCCTATTTGTGGGGCGGCACTTCTACCAAAGGTATGGATTGTAGTGGCTTCACCAAAACGATTTATTTTTTGAACGGCATGATTATTCCAAGGGACGCATCGCAACAAGTACATACCGGAAAACCGATTGATGACACCGGAAATTTTGATGTTTTGGAGCCAGGGGATTTGTTGTTTTTTGGAACCGAGGCAACCGATGAAACCAAGGAGAAAGTGGTACATGTAGGAATGTGGATCGGCAACAACGAGTTTATACATGCTTCGGATATGGTGCGGGTAAGTAGCGTGGATAAGGAAGCGGACAACTACGATGCATATAATGTTAACCGATACCTACGCACTAAACGTATTTTAAGAGAAGAGGACATGGACCTGATCGATTTGAGAAAGGTAGCGCTATTTAAGTAAATGCAACAAAAGCCTTTTGCAATTACAATGCAATAATCAAAACAACCCTCGCAACTAGAACGCGAAAGATCGCTTCGTCGTGCCTCCTCGCGAAGACGCAAAAGCGCATATATCAAGTGTTTAAAAACACAACAAAACCAGCCCCTAACCTTAGTTGCCTGCCTCTTATTTAATTCTAATACAAGTCTTTTCCAATCACAATGCAATAATCAAAACAACCCTCGCAACTAGAACGCAACAGATCGCTTCGTTGTACCTCCTCGCGAAGACGCAAAAGCGAACAGATCAACGGTTAAAATGCAAACAACTACAATTTTGTGAAGCCAATGTTCATCAAGAATTTCATAACATCACCGTCTTCCCTGTTCTAAAAGATTCATCGGCGGCCAAAACAATACGCAAACTGTTAACGGCATCCCGCAAATGGTCGCTTAGATCTGCATCGTCCTGTATCGCCCTTAAAAAATATTCTTGCTCCAACATGCAAAGTCCGTCATGATCGGGTTCGTCCGAAGTATCTATAAACTCGTCTTGTTTGGCAAAGTTTCCATCAGCATCCAACATACTATGGTGTAGCTTTAAAGCGCCTGTTTTGGAATGATCGTCTACACTGTCAGAATCCCCTTTTGCCTCATCCACAATAGAAACACATCCTTTAGGCCCTATTACATCTTTCACAAAAAAAGCGGTTTCGCTCATCATGGGTCCCCATCCGGCTTCGTACCATCCCACGGAACCATCTTTAAAACGTACTTGTAACTGACCGTAATTGTACATTTTGGAATCTATTTCATCTGTTAGTCGCGCTCCAATGGCACTTACGCTTACAGGAACCGATTGCGTCATCAAACACATGACATCTACGTAGTGCACACCACAATCCACAATGGGAGACATCGAGTTCATCAACTGCTTATGTGTATACCACGTATCCCCGGAGCTTTGCTGGTTTAGGTTCATACGCATCACCAAGGGTTTTCCGAGGGTACGTGCAGTGTCCACAAACTTTGTCCAAGCCGGATGCACCCGAAGAATGTATCCGACTACCATTTTCTTTCCTTTCTCCCGTGCTAGGTCTACCAGATTTTGTGCATCTTCAACGGTAAGCGCTAAGGGCTTTTCTACGAACACATGTGCATTTGCGTTTAAAGCGGCACGTATATAATCGGCATGCGTATCGGGGTAGGTGTTTATGGAAACAGCGTCCGGTTTCGTTTCTGCCAAGGCCTTTTCATAATCTCCAAAAGTAGGATAGCCTCCCAGTTCGGCCGCTAGTTTTTCTCGGCTCTCCGGTTTCCGGCTTACAAGTCCAACAATTTCAAAATCTGCTAATTGATGATAGGCACGGGCATGTGATGTGCCCATGTTGCCGCAACCGACGACCAATACACGTATCTTCATAATTCTATTTTTTAATTTTAAAATAGCATCCGTTACTCCTGCATAACGGAAACACTTACCTTGCTTTTCGTATATTTAAAACACGAACCTTTGCTGAAAAATAAACAATGAAACCGACACTACCAACCGAAGCAGGAAGGCTGCTCGCCCCGCTTCTTCTTTTAACACTTTCATTTCTGTTGATTTCCTCAAAGGACACCAAAAACGTCCTTGTCCAATTACCCATAAAAAAACAGCCCAACATCCTTTTTTTAATTGCAGATGACTGGTCTTATCCCCATGCCGGCACCTATGGGGACAACACAGTAAGAACGCCAACCTTTGACTGGTTGGCCAGTAAAGGCGCCCTGTTTGAAAATGCCTATTGTGCGGCGCCCTCCTGTTCTCCGTCACGGGCCAGTATTTTGCTGGGAAAATATCCGCACCAAATGGAAAGTGCGGGAAATCTTTGGTCCGTTATTCCGGATAAGTTTCCCAATTGGGTAAGCTTGCTGAAGGCCGCGGGCTACCACACCGGAAAGACCAGAAAGGGGTGGGGACCGGGCGATTTCGAGGCCGGTGGATACCAGCACAACCCGGCCGGAAAGGATTTTGACAGATTCAACACCTTTTTGGAGGAAAGAAAGGAAGGACAGCCTTTCACGTTTTGGTTTGGCAGCGCTGATCCCCACCGTATTTATGAGACCAATACGGGGGTACGGACGGGAATGGACCCTGACAGGGTCACCGTGCCCGCTTTCTTTCCGGACACGCCCTGTGTGCGCAACGATTTACTGGACTACTACTATGAAGTGGAACGGTTTGACCGGGAATGTGGCAACCTTATCGCCACGCTCAAAAAAGAGGGCCTTTTGGAGAACACCATCATCGTCATGACCAGTGACAACGGTATGCCCTTCCCCAGGGCCAAGGCCAACCTTTATGATTACGGCACCAGAATGCCCTTGGCCATCTACTGGAAAGGCCGTATAGAAGCCGGAAAACGCATTTCTGAATTTATGAACTTTGTCGATTTTGCCCCAACTTTTTTGGAAGCGGCCAGCTTGGAAATTCCCTCCGGATTCAGCGGGAACAGTTTGTTGGAACTATTTACGGAAGAAGGAAGCAAATCGGGCAGGGACAAGGTGTTCTTGGAGCGCGAACGCCACGCCAACGTGCGCAAGGGAGACCTTAGTTACCCGGCCAGGGCGGTGCGCACCAAAGATTTTCTGTACATCCGAAATTTTGAGCCCGATCGTTGGCCCGCCGGCGACCCCAACGCGCACCAAAGCGTGGGCCAGTACGGGGATGTGGACAATTCCATTACCAAGTTCCAGATCATGCAGATGGAGGGACGGCCCACGGACAAGGACTATTTTCAGTTGGCTTTTGGCAAGCGGCCGGCCGAGGAACTTTATGTATTGGCAAGCGACCCTTACAACATCAACAATGAGTTGGCCAACCCGGAACATGCAATGGTGTTGTCCAGGTTGAGAAAGGACCTAGAGGCGTGGATGTCCGCCACCGGGGACCTCAGGGGCACCGACCCTAAAACCGACTATTGGGACAAGGTCTTGTACACCCCCGATTACGACATTGAAAATTTCGATTTGGAGGCCGAGACCAAGGCCTACCGGATGCAACTGCCCCATAGGGGAACATTCCGGGAAACGCCCTGCGGCGATTAATATTTGGCTGGCCGTATCCCCGCAAAAGATGGGGCATCCACATAACAACCACCCCTCAGGGGCTGGGTAGCGCAAACGCCAGTATTTGGTTCCCCTTCTCCGTTCCCAGTTTCTCCCCGCCACAGGCAATGGCAATGTACTGTTTGCCGTTTACTTCGTACATGGCGGGGGTGGCAAAGGCCGCGGCCGGTAGTTTGTATTCCCAGAGCTTCTCGCCCGTATGCTTGTCAAAAGCACGGAAGTAGCCATCGCGCGTAGCGCCAATGAACAGTAATCCGTTCTCGGTAACAACGGGCCCACCATAGTTTTCGGTGCCCGTGCCAATACCTTTTTCGCCCAGTTCCGGGGTGTTGCCCAAAGGAATGGACCAAATATATTCTCCGCTGTTCAGGTCTATGGCATGCAAAGTGCCCCAAGGTGGCGCCATGGCGGGCAGACCTTGGTTGTCCACAAACTTGGTGTAGCCGGTGTGCCTGTACTTTGTGGTGCCCGAAGCCATGCCCGAGGCACCTATAATTTCGTTTTTCCCGGAATTGTTTACAATTTGGTCAGGGGACTCCTCCTGCCATAAAAAACGCAACAGCGCTTTTATTTCAGCATCCTTTAGTTGCGGAAACCCCGTCATCATGCCTTTTCCTTGGGCAATGATGGTGGCAACTTCCGCTTTGCTTTGGCGGAGTTTCACGTTCGCCAAGGAGGGAATACCACTCGCCGCAACCCCTTTTCTATCGTCCTGGTGGCAGCTTGCACAGTACTTTTGGTAGGTGGCCGCGCCCAAAGGGGTGTTCCCGGAAAGGGCATTTTCCTCCCGAAGCTGCAACACCCAGGGCATTTCGTTGGAATTCACGTAAAGGATGCCATCCTCTGGATCGGTGGCCGCCCCGCCCCACTCCGCCGCCCCATCATAGCCGGGCAAGAGCAAGGTAGATGTCAGGGCCGGTGGCGCGTACTGGCGTTTGTCCGCCGCTTTAAAATAGCGCAGTAAGGAATCTCGGTCTTCTGCGAACGGACTCATGTCTTCCTCCGTTAGGTCTTGGGACATCCGCGCAAAGGGTTTCGGTTTTAAGGGAATCGGTTGGGTGGGCCATGCCGCTTCCCCCGGAATGGTGGAGGGCGGTACGGGCACTTCTTCCATTTCGAACAAAGGTTTGCCCGTGAGCCTATCAAAAACATACACATAACCTTGTTTGGTTACCTGTGCCACGGCGGGTATTTTTTTGCCCTCTCGCTCCACTAACAACAGATTTGGGGGTGCGGGCGGATCTCGGTCCCAAAGATCGTGATGGGTGAATTGAAAATGCCATAGATACTTGCCCGTCTCCGCATCCAAAGCCAGTAAGCTGTTGGCGTACAGGTTGCTCCCCAAGCGGTCTCCCCCGTAAAAATCGGGGGCGGCGGAACCCGTGGGCACATAGAGAATCCCCGCTTCCTCATCTACCGCCATTCCGGCCCAATTGTTGGCGGCCCCTACAACGGGACTCCTGTAGGCGGTGGAATCTTCCCAAGTTTCGTATCCTTTTTCCCCGGGGTGCGGAATGGTATGGAACACCCACTCCAAGGCGCCGCTAAGCACATTAAAGGCCATGACATCGCCGGGAGCGGCATCTTCCCCTTCGGACAAGCGTAGCGGCATGACAATGAGGTTCTTGTAAATTGTGCCAGGCGTGTTGGAGCTAACGAACTTGTCCTTTGCCGACGCGGGCATTCCGGAACGCAGGTCTATTTTTCCGCCATCCCCGAAAGATATGATCGGTTTTCCGGTTAGGGCATTGAGGGCGTATAAATGAGATCCTGCGACGTACAAAACACGCCTATCGTTTTCGTGTTGCCAATACGCAACCCCCCGGCTGGATGCTCCGGCAGATTGCAAGGAATCCCCAAAGGTCCAAAGTTCCTCTCCGGTTGCCGCATGCAGGGCTACCGCACGCAATGCTGCGGTAACGCCGTATAAAACAGAATCTACGACCAAGGGGTTCATTTGCATCTGTCCCCAATCGGCCGCCTCGTAGCTCCAGGCAAGTTTTAAGTCTTTGACGTTGGCTTTGGTGATTTGGGATAGGCTAGAGTAATGACTTCTGCCCGGATCGCCCAAATAGGAAGACCAGGTGGTATAGGCCGTTTTGGGTTGATTTTCTTTTTTGGCGAATTCACAGCCCACCATCAAAAAACAACAAAATAGGACGGAAACAACTACGTGAAAACCGTTTTTGAACATGTTATAAAGGGTTGATATAGCTAAAAGTAATCAAAAAGGAAGTAATTGGAGCAAACCTGACAGGTCTGGACAGCAACAACTTAAAAAAAATACCGTTGCAAGATTTCTTTACAACGCCGATGATACGACGCCCCGAACAAATTTAGGTGTACCAGCAAATAATACAATTGATAGATATCACAACGTTCTTTTTTCCCTCCGATTTTTGGATAATGTTCGTTGTATGCGTCATAAAAAGAGGAGTTAAATCCTCCGAACAAGCGCGTCATTGCAAGATCCATTTCACTATGTCCAAAACACACAGCCGGGTCGATCAAATAAGGGGTGCCGTTTTGGGCGATGAGGTAGTTGCCGCTCCAAAGATCTCCATGTAAAAGAGAAGGTTCGACTTTTGGTAAAAGGGTTTCACAGATTTTTAGAAGTTCTGTTTCCGACGGTATTTCCTTTGAAGAAAGCAACTGGGCATTTCTGGCCATCCGTAATTGCGGCCGTAAGCGTTGCTCCACGTAAAAACCGGCCCAGTCCAAATGTTCTTTGTTGGACTGGGGTAGACATCCGATATAATTGTCCGAAGGGAAACCAAAGGTGTCGGAATTTGAAAGTTGGTGTAGCGCGGCAAGCTGGTGCCCAAATAGTTCCATATCATTAGGCCTGGGAGGTTTTGCTTCTAGATAGTCCATCAGTAAAAAACCGCCTGTTTCCCATGTTTCGCAAAGTAAGACCTTAGGGGTGGCTATGGTTTTTGTAGCTGCAATGGCCGCCAATCCCTCTTTTTCTGCCTTAAACATCTCAAATGCAGCGGTATTGGAATTGACTTTGCAGAAAAAGCGTTCGGTATCGGTTTCCAACAAAAAAGCCTTGGAAATATCGCCGCCAGAAACAGCTGTTACGCGTTCTATTCGGATACAGAGCAGGTATTCTACATGAGCTTTTAGGGTTTTGTCCATAAATTTTAAAGCTCAAATACCTGTCCTTTTTTAGCTATCCCAAACCCCATTTCCAACACTTTTTTAGAGGCTTTGCTATCTGCGCGTAACAAGGGGTTGGTATGGTTAAAATGTATAAAATGGATTTTCTTTTTTTCCGCTGACGGAAGATTTTTGAACAGGGCCATACTTTCGATGATAAAAGGATGTGGAATTTCTGAAATATCACGGTTATTGATTTCGGCTGCGTCGTAAAACGTGGCATCCAAAAAGGCATAATCTACCTTCTTTATTTCGGAAACTACACTGGTTTCCCACTTTTCCCATTTATCGATATCCGGAATAAAGAGCGCGCTTTTATTGGGGCCAATAATCCTATAGCCCACGGTTTCCGAGTATTCGTCCCGGTGCGGCACCGTAAACGGAATCACCTTGAGGTCTTTGGTAAGCTGCTTTTCTTTGTTGTTGTGCAGCGTTTTTAAATCGATATTCTTGTTCGACACCAATTGGCTCCACGGCCCATTTGTTTTTAAAAATGCTGCCATTTTGGGCATGGCATATACAGGGGCTTCTTTGGTATTCGTAGCTTCTTTGCCCAAATACATAAGTCCGGTATAATGGCCAATGTGGGCATGGGTGAGGAAAATTCCGTTGGGGATGTCGGTTTTTTGAAACCCGGAATAAGTACGCAGGTTTCGTAACTGCGCGGCGATGTCCGAGGTGGCCTCGAACAAAAACGATTCACGGGCCAAAGCATCCACCACCCCCAAGGAAACTACTTTACGAGAAGTATCCCCAGTTGCGAACAAGGTGGCACAACATTCTTTTTCACAAGCAATGTGGGGCGAACCGGCATCTTGCACTGTTCCAAGGATAACGAGCGATACACTGTTTTTTAAGGGAAGTTTTTTCGAAGGTTTCTGACCAAACGATAGCAACAATGACAAAAAGTACACAAGAACACATCCTATATTTTTTGGATTGCCCATCAGTCCGCGGTTAAAAATTTCCTAATATCCTTTGAAAGTTTTACCAAGTCCGGTTCATGCGTGTACATCATGTGGCCCGCTTCGTAATAGGTCATTTCAACTTTATCCGTTACAATACCGTTGCGCGCAAAGGTGTATTCGGCATCAAAAAAAGGCGTAATTAAATCATAATAGCCACTGGCTACCAATATTTTCATCGCAGGATTACGGCGCATGGTCTCTCCCAAGTGGGGTGCTGTATTTACGGGCATGGGTTCCCAATATTGTCCGTCCGGCACCGTTCTCCATCGCCAGTTGTTGCCCCCTCCAGATGTGATATAAGGCCTATTCATTTTCACCTTCAGTTCGGAGGCAAGGTAGTGGTTTAAGGAGGCGGTATAGGCAGCACTTATTTGATAACTTGCCGCATCGCCCAAATGAGGTCGCTCGGAAAACTTATCGGCTTCATCGCCCATAAACCGTCCGTCCAAACGACCAATGGCCAAGCCTTGGTCTTCCAATAGTTTCTTTTGAAACCGACCCATAAGGATACGCAGGTTGGAACGTAGGATATAGGTTTTGTCCAGTCCCGTGAAGTAGGCCAGTTTTTCTGCAATGGCTTCTTTTTGGGCAGCACTCAAAAGGTTTCCTTTGTATAACGCTGGTGTATAGGTGTCATAGGTAAATTGCCTAGATTCTTCCACAAAAGCCTCTAGGGTTTTCCCTACCCCTGCTTTTTTATGGTACCATGCCGTGGCCGCCATACTGGGCAAGTAAGTGATATAGGAGGTCATATTATGATGTACCGAGGTAGAACCCGCATAATCCAAGGCCTGTGAAATCAGTATCATTCCGTTGAGCGCCATGTTCTGACCGGAACCTTCCAAGGCCTTTCCCAAAGCAGCTGCCCGCGTAGTGCCGTAGCTTTCCCCCGCTAGGTATTTTGGGGAGAACCAACGCTCGTTTTCCGTTACCCATGTTCGAATAAATTGTGCAAAGGAGTCTACGTCTTCTTTAAGGCCGTAAAAATCTTTGCCCTTTCCTTTGCCCACCAAACGGCTATAACCGGTTCCTACGGGATCTATAAATACCAAGTCCGTTAGGTCCAACAGACCATGTTCATTGTTGATCAGATTATAGGGAGCGGCACCATCGTCCTGTTTGGCATCGGAATCCGTTCGCACCAATTTTGGGCCAAAAAATCCCAAGTGCAACCACATGGAGGCCGATCCCGGCCCTCCGTTAAAAACAAAGGTTACCGGTCGTTTCCCAACATCGCCCATGGGTGTTTTGGTATAAGCGACAGACCAGAAGGCAGCAATGGAATCGCCCGCTTTGTTGGTAAGAAAGGTTTCTTTTGCGGTAGCGGTATAGTTGATGGTCTTTCCTCCAAAAACGCCTTGATGTTTGGTGACAAATGACTTTGCCTCAGGAATTGGTTTGGTTTCCTCTTTACCGTCTTCCTTTTGTGCGTTCACGAGCATGCAGCCCAGTATAAGAACGGTGAATAGTGTTTTTTTCATTTTTACAGTATTGTTACGCGTTCTTGCGAATGTAGGTTTTTTTTAAATCTTGTCCATACGGTTTTTTACTACGGTAGTAAATAAGGGATAACTTATTTTAAGATAGCGTTTAATTTTGCTTTGTATGCCTTTGCGTACTGTTCCATGCCCAAATCGGTAGGGTGGGTGCCATCTACAAAAGCATCGTTGGAGAGGTTTATTTCAGCTTTGGTAAGCATGTAGAGGTTTTGGGGGTTACTTTTTTGCAGTTCTTCAAAAACATCACTTGTCCACCGATTTAAGGTTTCATAAATACTTCTTCGGCCGCTGTCCACCTCGCCATCGCTATACCCTGCATGTTGGGTCAAGAGAATTTTGGATTCTGGTCGTTTTTCGCGGATGTGTTGGATACTGCGGCGCAACCGTTTCTTGATTTCGGTTTCGGTGTGTGTTTCGTTCGGACTTAGATTGGGAAGACAATCCAGCACATAAAGCTCGGCGTCTACATCGGTTACCAACGCCAGTACTTCTGGTTCCAATCGCCCATTGCCCGAAAAACCAAGATTTACCATGGGGTAATCCAAAAGGCGCCTCAAAATATTTGTCCATGCCATGCCGGGGCGTGAAGCGCAGGCACCCTGCGCGATGGACGTGCCATAGACCACAATGGGTTTTTGGTTTCGTTGCGGAAGAAAGGTAATTTCGCTTCCTTGGGAGATACCGATTTTTAGGTTTTTAACCGAGTTATAGAGCGGAAGGTATAGTTGGTATTCCCGGCCACTGATGGGGCTTCCGGCCGTTTTGAAGCTGAACGAAATTGGGTCCGAAAAAGTGTGTTTTCCCCGGTACCATTGCCAGTTACCGGCATCGTTTTTTCCATATAGATCCACTCCGCTTACGCCCGTGGCCGGCATGTGGTGCATGGCAATATCGCCCCCCACGGTATATTCTACTTTGATGGTCTCTGTATTGGATGTAAAACGGATGGAAAGTCCGGCCGAATTTCGGGAAAGCGACCATACCGGGCCCCGCACGCTTTTTTCCGCAATATTGGGCAACCGGGTATAAGCGATGTTCTCCCAACCTTGGCCGTCTATCTTGGTTATGGTTTTCAAGGGATCGTGCCAAGTTAGGGATGCTGCTTTTTGGGCGTATGTGTACGAAAAGATTACTGTGAACAACAAATAGAAGTAGCGGGAATTATTCATTTAAAAGGTGTTAGATTCTTGTTTTTCTTTCTCCTGTATGGTCAACACCCTGTGCTCGCTCCAAGGCAATCATTGCCTTAGGCCTAAAATTAGTAATCATCGCACGGCGGTTGTCATTGGTGCTATTTCCTCTGCTGTAATGTAAAGTTCCGCCCGCATGAAACACACAGCTCCCTGGCTTTAAAGGAATACAGACCGAGTTTTCCTCGCTACCTTCACATTGCAGGGCACCCTTATTACCGGTTTGGGTATGGGGCAAAAGGGGAGAGCGGTGCGATTTTGGGGTGTACCACATGCAACCGTTATCCTTAAAGGCAGGGTCTATGGCCAACCAGCAGCTTGCCGCGCGTTTATCCGGCATATTGATCCAATAAGCTGTATCTTGGTGCCAAGGAGTTATCGCGTTTGTATTTGGGGCTTTGTTGATGAGCATATCAAAATCGAGTTCAATGTCGTCTCCCATAAGTTGTTTGGCAATGCGTAATGATTTTTGATGAAATGGTCGTTGTAACAGTTCCGGCATCAACTTGCTCGGCACCATGATCTGTGTTATTTTTTCCTGTACGCCATCGCTTCCGGAAAGGTCCGATCGGTAACTGGTGGCATCTATCTCGTTGTTTAAAAACGAATTGTATAGCTTACTATAATAATCGACCTCTTTTGGGCTTAGAACATTTAAAACCAGCAAATACCCTTCCTCTTTAAAAAAAGCTACTTGTTCTTTGGAAATGAAAGGCATGGTTGAAATTTATTTAAACTCAAGATAATCAAATATATTTAAGTTTATCTTACCTTTCTATGGACTAATACGTATTGCGTTATGCCAACGAAACGCGAAACACCCTCAAAGCGCCTTTTTTCCTTGGATGTATTCCGCGGAACCATCATGTTCTTGCTTATTGCCGAGGCCGCCGGTTTTCATGAGAGTTTCGCAAAGCTAGCCGATAGCACGTCATTTTCTGCATTGGCCCTTCAGTTACAGCACCATCCTTGGAACGGCCTTCGCTTTTGGGACTTGATACAACCCTTTTTTATGTTCATTGTGGGAGTGGCCATGCCCTTCTCCCTAAAAAAGCGACTCCGCACCGGTTCTCGTAGGGCGGCCACCAAACACATGCTTAGGCGTTGTTTCCTTTTGTTCTCCTTTGGGGTGCTTTTGCATTGTATCTACGCACACGGTCCGGTCTGGGAACTGTGGAACGTATTGGTGCAACTGGCCTTTACCATCTTGATCGCATACGCCATTATGAACCGCTCGCCCTGGTTTCAAATAGCGGTCTCCGTTGGGCTTCTGATACTTACCGAGTTATTGTATAGGGGGTATAATCCAGCGGCGCCTTACGGCCAGCACCATGAAAGTTTTGGCGCCTGGTTTGATATGTTGACCATGGGAAAAACAAACGAAGGATATTGGGTTTTCATTAATTTTCTTCCTACCGCGGCCCATACGATTTGGGGCCTTGTCTGCGGACAGCGCCTGCTGTCCAAAAACTCTGAAAAGGAAAATTTGAAATTCTTTTTAATTTGGGGAACGGCTATTACGGCTTTAGGATATGGCATGGATGTACTGAATATCACGCCGATCATAAAACGCATTGCGACCACCTCATTTACCTTGGTTTCCGGAGGCATAAGCATATTGACTTTGGCACTTTTTTACTGGGCGATAGATGTGAAGGGATACCGGAGAAAATGGTTGACCATTTTCTCCGTGGTGGGCACCAATTCCATTTTTATATACCTGTTTTCCGAAACCTTTGGGCATTTACTGTTCCGTGAGTTCGATATTTTGCTAAGTTTTGGGGTTTTTGACGTTCTGCAGCCCTATAAAAATTGGATGCTACTCGTAGAAGCCCTGTTGATACTTTTCTTTCTTTGGTGGCTGACCTACTATCTGGACAAACGGAAGCTATATTTTAAAGTGTAAAACTTTGCTTTTTGCGGAAGTTGAAGTTCAAGAGTCAAGTTTAAAATTGTTTTGCGCCATTCGCTTTGCGCAAATAAAGCTTTCCTATGGATTTAAGTAAAATGCTGAAAGAACAGTGCTTACTACTTATTTTCATGTAGTTATCTTTTAGACTTTCCTCACTTTTCCGCATCTTAATAGATTGAGACGTTGCAATAGCTTTTTTCTTATTTTAATTTCAGTTTCGCTTCTCTCAAAAATGCCTAATGAACAATCTCTCCTATGCACCTTTCGTCTCTTTTTCTTACCAGGTATTTACTTAACCGATTTATCGGCATTTTCCATATAAATAGCGTTCTTTAGTTCCTTGTTCAGTTTTTCAAAAAACAGCATTTCTCCCATGAACTGCCAGTCGAAGTTTACGGACTGGTTGGCCAAATGCACGTGATGGTCCTGATCTAAGATATAGGTTTCAGGTTTTTCCAGAATGCGTGTCTTGGCGTATACGTTTTCAAATGTTTTGCGTAGCGATGTAAACTCTTCCTGTAATCCGTTGAGGTGTTTTAGGGCTTCCCATCTTTCATTAGGTGTGGCCGAGCTGTCGTAATGCTTAAGGGCCAGCAGTAATTTGGGGGCAAAACCGGCCATAAGGTTTACTTGTTCATATACTTCCAGGGCATAGTGGTTGCGCACGGCCTTGGTTTGCAAGAAGGCTATTTTTTTGGCAATACTGTCCGTACGCTGTAAAAACTTTGCCGCATCGGTTAGGCGCTCTGCATGTTTTTTGCTCCAGGCACCTTGGGCATCGGGTTGAGGAAGGTCCATTACACCCTCTTGTATTGGGTTTTCCATGGAGGAGAGATAGTTTCGCTTATTCCCGTTCAACAGGGCATTTTTCCAAAAGGCCACAGGCTGTTCCAGTTCGTCTATAAACGCAAAGGAAGAATCTGCCACGGCATGAGAAAACTCCCGTTGTCTATAGGCGGACTTAATGGCATCCTTATTTCGCTTTTCACCGGACCAGGTGTATTCCGAAAAAGCGAGGATGCCGCGCATATAAAGTTCAAAATGCGGCGAATCATCGTCCCAGAGCGTTAATAGCAACCCATTGGTGCCACTTTTAATGGAGTTGACGGCAAAGGTCTTAATAGCCTCCATATTACTTTCTTCCTGCGGCATTAACACCCAACGGGTCTGCCCTGCTGTGGCGCCCATGACTTTAAGGTCGTTACCGCGGAACCATTCCATGGCCTTGGTGTTGCCAATTGCCTCTGGTGTTCTGTAGTTCCATCGCATATAGATGCAGTTTTTTGGGAACCGGTCTAAAAAAGCCGTCAATTTGTGTTCGTTCTTGGCCCAAATACTGTCCACCTCTTGTTGGGTGAGCTCCGGTTCGAACATAGGGTCATAAACATCGGCCTGTTTTAGGGGCATATCGTCCCAGAAAATAGGGATGCGCTTATGTTTTTCAGCAAACTCGCTTACTTTTCCCAACCAGATCAACTGCAGTTCCAAGGCGGACATACCGCTATCCCTTCCCGTGGTGTGCACCTCGTCCCCGCCCACGTGCAAATACCTGCCGTTAGGGGTGGCTTCCATGGCATCCAGATAAAGGTCGAACTGAACCTGGTATGTTTTTGGGTCTAAAGGGTTAAAGGCCCAGTCGCTCTCCACGTTATCACGTAGTTCTGCATATTCAGGATGTTTTAAAATGAAGGAGGCATGGCCCAACCCTTGTATCAACGGGCTAAAATCGATGTGCCTAGCGGTGGCATAGTCGTGTAGGTCTTTCCATTCTTCAATGGACAGCGCATCGGCGGAGGCCACATGGGGTTGGCGTTCAAATTTAAGCTTGTCCTCCATTTCTACGATAATGCCATTTACCTTGTATCGCGCTAGCTTATCGATCAAGGTGTAATAGTACTCGGTTTTTTCAAGATGGTGTTTAACGTCTAAATGTATGGCCCTGTAGGCCAGTTCCGGATAGTCCGTAATAGTAGTTAAGGGTAGGTTTGCTTCTTGCTCGCAGGCATCTTCCAAAAGCTGGCTTAAACTCATCATACCATAAAAAAGCCCGGCGTTGTCCTTTCCGGTAATCGTAATTTTTTCGTTGTTAATGGTAAGGGTATAACCTTCCGGTTTTAGGTCCAGGCCATTGTCCAAACGCAGCATAATATCAGCACTTTTCTCGGAGCCCGCCTCGTTCAGGTGATCCAACTGTTGGTCAAAAACGGGAAGCCACCCTCCGGTTTTGTTAAAATAGGACATGACATTGGAACAATTGAAATCGCTAACCCCTGTAATCTCAAATTGTTGGGGTATTGGCAATAGATTAAATTGACCTTCTTTTATGGTTTTTTCGGTACAGGATAAAAACACAAGGGACAAACTGATGAGGAGAAAAGGTTTATAAACCATTTTATGGAAAGTTGAGGTTACTTTTACCGAAATTCATAAAGTTAAAGTAAAAAAAGATATGGTATATTGGGGTTAAAATTCAAAATAGAAAGACATGAAGTTGTTTTTTTTCAGGGCAAATAGTGTTAAGAAGCTCTTTGCCTTACCATTTTTGGGACTTTTTTTTGCCTTTTGCACGAGCTGTGGAAGCAATAAAACCCTTACTTCCAAGGACGGATGGCAAGAACTCTTCAACGGAAAGAACCTAGAGGGTTGGACGGTTAAAATACACCATTACGAGGTAGGCGATAATTATGGGGATACCTTTAGGGTAGAGGACGGCATTATAAAGGTGCGCTATGATAAGTACGAGGGCGATTACAACGACCGCTTTGGACATTTGTATTTTGACACCCCGTATTCCTATTTTCATTTGAGCATGGAATATCGTTTTGTGGGGGAAACGCACCCCGGGGCACCAAGTTATGTGGAAAAGAACAGCGGCGTTATGTTCCATTCCCAAGACCCTAAAACCATGCTAAAGGAACAAAATTGGCCTATTTCCGTAGAAATGCAGTTTTTGGCAGGTATTGAAGAAGCTAAATCCAGGCCCACCGGAAACATGTGTTCCCCTGGTACAGATGTGGTGTTTCAAGGAAAAGTAGACCCAAGGCACTGTATCAATTCTACGTCAAAAACCTATTATGGTGACCAATGGGTAAGGGCAGAACTGATTGTTAGGGGCGATGGTCTGGTTACGCATATCATCAACGGCGAAACCGTTTTGGAGTATACGAAGCCGCAGGTAGGCGGTGGTGTGGTGGAAGGTTACGACCCCAAAATGAAACCGGACGGACAACTGTTAAAAGAAGGCTTTATCGCCCTGCAGAGCGAAGGCCAACCAATCGATTTTAGGCATATTAAACTTAAAAAAATAATAGAGGTGAGTAGATAAATACAGATATTTTGAACAATGTAATACACTTAAAATCAGTATATCAAATTAAACTACTGTTGTCAGTACGAGCGCTCCCGAAGATTATGGAGAGAATGCTTATTGGCAAAATCTGACTTCGATTGCCAGCTTGGCTTGTCATTTAGGCGGGCGCTCAGCCTCATATTTTTGATGTAAATCCAATTTAAAATAACCAACCCCATTAAGCCTTACTTAACAGGTGCAATCTATGGTTTTACTGTGGTTGTTGTAATTTTTTTAACTGTGAGGTTATTGAATTGTAAAAGGACAAATATATGGCCTTGGAACTATAACTTTACTCCAAGATTCCCGTATACTTACTTTCATTACCCAATAGTTCCGTTGCCGCCATAATGGTATCATCATGGTTGAGGTAATAGGTATACAATCCGTTTCTGTAGAAATAGCGTTTTACGATTTCATCTTCCAAGTTTTTTTGAATCTGACCTTGGTACTTGTCCAGTGCGGTTACTTTTCCTTTTTCAATGTTCGCCAAGAGGGTTTTATAACTCTCGTTAACTTCGGCGCCCAAGAAATCGTTTTCATCCCCCGAAAGTGCTTTTTTAATTGCCTCTTCTGCCTTGGTCTCAAATGAAAAATCACTCTGTCTTACAAAATCCTTGAAATTATTGAAGTCCGCATTTGAGAACTTAAAGTTATCAATGGCCTCCAAGGTATTGCTGTAATGATACTTGGTCGCATAATCGAATATTACGTTGTTTTGCAATAAGGCCTTAGTAAGGTCGTTCGTTTTGGCCGTAGCAATCTCAATGTCCGGTAATACGCCGCCACCGTCTTGCACCTTTCTGCCGTTACGAGTGGTAAAATCGTTGAATTGGGTGTTGCGAACCGCTTTGCCTTCATCGTCCCTGTTCCAATAATCCAAGGATTGTATACAGCGACCGGAAGCGGTGTAGTATCTGGAAATCGTTACTTTTAACTGGGTGCCATAAGTGAGTTTTAAAGGGCGTTGTACCAGTCCTTTTCCAAAACTGCGAGCGCCCATGATTACCGCCCGGTCCAAATCCTGTAAACTACCGGATACAATTTCACTGGCAGAGGCACTTCTCCCGTTTATGAGCACTACCAAAGGAATTTCAGTATCTACGGGAGCATTTTTGGTTTTGTACTCCCTGTTGAATTTTTTTACCTTGGATTTGGTGGTAACGATTAGCTCGTCTTTTGGCACAAAAAGATTGGTCACGTTTATAGCTTCGGATAGGAGTCCGCCTGGATTGTCACGGAGATCCAATACAATTTTTTCGGCACCTTTTCCTTTTAGGTCCAGTAAGGCCGACTTGGTCTGTTCGGATGCTTTAGCGTTGAATTTGGATAATACGATATAGCCTGTTTTGTCGTCGATCATACTATGGAAAGGAACCGCATCTACTTCTATCCCCTCCCGTGTAATAGTAGCGCTGCTTATTTTGCCTTGGCGCTTATAGGTAATGAAAACCGATGTGTTATTGGCTCCTTTTAACAGTTCGCTGGCATTATCCTCAAAATCGGCCACTTTAATATCGCCGATTTGAATGATTTCATCACCGGCCTTTAATCCGGCTTTGTCCGCAGGGTAACCTTCATGGGGTTCCACGATCAACAACCGGTCTTTATAGGACCGCACAAGGGCACCAATACCGGAATATTCCCCGGCATTGTTTATGCGATAGGTCTCAACGTCCTGTTCATTTAGGAACTTGGTGTAGGGGTCCAGGTCTTCCAACATGTTTTTTATGGCGGTATCCATCAACTCGGCCGGGTTGGTTTCGTCCACGTAGTTCATGTTAAGCTCCTTAAAAAGGGTAGTGAAAATCTCTATCTGTTTGGCGATCTCAAAAAAGTCGCTCTTAAAACTACTGCCTACTACAAGAAAGGTAACCGCTATAATTGGAACAAGCATTCTTTTTCTAAGTACTGTTTTCATGTATATATTCTTAATTTGTGAGAGGGAGGATAAAACATTGGCAGTACCAATGGTATTTCCTGTTATTCTCAACTATTGTTCTTTTATGTCGTCTTTGGCAGAGGACGCTTTTTCTGTTGTACGAGCATTAAATTTACGCAACAAAAGCGTCATTTTTTTCTCTACAATACCAAAAGGAGGTGTTTCCTTACCAATATATAAGAATAGAAACGCAAAGCTGTCCTCCGTATTGTTAACAACTAGCCCTTTGTTTAACCTATAGGCCTCCCTTAAAAGTCGTTTAAGGTGGTTGCGCTTTACGGCGCTTTTAAAGTTTTTTTTTGGCACCGCCACCCCAGCCTGTACAACGGCATCCTGCTGATCAACCTTTAGGTAGATTAATTTAATCGGAAAGACGGTAATTGTCTTTCCCTCTAAAAAGAGTTGCGCAATGCGTGTCTTACTTTTTAGCTTTTCTTTTTTAGGAAAGGTAAACTGCATACAATGGTAAAATTACATATAAAAGGGCAGTTTATCCTTATGACAATTGTCATAGTTCTTGTTTGATGAAGTCCTTATTTTAGAAGATGCTAATTTTTTGGAAAAAGATCATTTCTGTAACAATCCTTATAGTATGGGAGAGCTTAAAATAGACAGATTGGAGGGAAGTGCAGCCAAGGCCCACTATATAGGACATCTTTTAAGTGATGTAAAGGCCTTAGAAGCTATGCTCGCCAAGGGTATGTTCGCCAACGATGTAATACGAATAGGCGCAGAACAGGAATTCTGTCTGGTAGATGATAACTGGGAGCCCTCCGACAAGGCCATGGAAGTATTGAAAGCGATCAATGACGATCATTTTACAACAGAGATCGCACGCTATAATCTAGAGGTAAATTTAGACCCTTTGGTCTTAGCGGATACTTGCTTTTCAGAAATGCACGCACAGTTAACAACGCTACTGGAAAAGGCTAGGGCGAAAGCCGATAAAGAAGGGTTAAAAATCATTCTCACGGGAATATTACCGACCATAGACCCCAGGCATTTGGAAATCGGTTATATGGCACCCATTAAGCGGTATGAGGTTTTGAACAGTATTATCTGTGATCTAAGGGGAGACGACCTGTACCTGCATCTTAAGGGGGTAGACGAACTCAACCTAAGGCACGACTCCATTCTTTTGGAGGGGTGTAATACCAGTTTTCAAGGTCATTTGCAGCTTAATGCGGATGATTTTGCGAACAGTTATAATTGGGCACAGGCCATTGCCGGGCCTATTCTTTCCGTTTGTGCAAATTCGCCCGTACTTCTTGGAAGGGAGCTGTGGCAAGAATCTCGCATTGCCCTTTTCACACAGAGTGTAGACACGAGAGGGAGTACCTATCTGCCCAACGAATATGATGCAAGGGTGGGTTTCGGAAAAGATTGGGTACAGGGATCCATTGTAGATTTTTATCGTGATAGTATCGTAGAATTTCCCAGTTTGGTTACAATGGCGCTTAATACAAACAGTTTGGAAGAATTGGAAGGAGGGCGTATTCCTAAACTCAAAGCCTTACAGTTACACAACGGTACGGTGTATAAGTGGAACAGGCTTTGTTACGGTATTACGGATAAGAAGCCCCATGTCCGTATAGAAAACCGTTACCTGCCTGCCGGACCAACTACGGCAGACGAGATTGCAAACTTTATGTTTTGGGTAGGCTTAATGCGTGGGCGACCAAAAACCTATGATAATTTACCCAAGAAGATGAATTTTAAGGACGTAAAGAGCAACTTTTACAACGCGGCAAGATACGGGAATGCCGCACAGTTGTATTGGAACGGTACGTTAACCCCCTGTAGTGAGCTGGTGCTTCACGAGTTGCTTCCTATTGCTTATAGAGGATTATATGCCATGAAGGTGTCTTCGGAAGATGTGGAAAAGTATTTGGGAATCATAGAGAAACGGACCCAAGGAAAAAACGGAGCACGCTGGATCGTTCAAAATCTAAGAAGCCTGAAAGAAAAACATAAGACACCCAAAGCCCTGCGTATACTTACGGCAAGCATGTACGCAAACGAACAAAAAGGGTATACCATAGATGCTTGGCAAGCGGTACGTGGAAACGAATATACACCAACGGAGGCAGCTAAAACGGTACGCCTGTTTATGAATACCAAACTTATTACAGCAGGGGAAAACGATAGTGCCGCCCTGGTCTTGAAAATGATGAAGTGGAAAAATATTCACCATGTACCCATTGTAAACGTAAAGGGCGATTTAACCGGATTGCTAACGTGGACAGATGTTAGGGACCATTCCAACGATGCGCTTAGGTTACACAGCCGCGTGGCCGATATTATGAGAACCGAACTTATTACGATTACAGAAGACACAATGCTCGCCGATGCCCATGCATTGATGGAAAAAAAAGAAATCAATTGTCTACCGGTAGTGGAAGGGAAAAAACTGAGGGGAATCATTACCACTAAAGACCTTTAAAGTATGCTAAAACCGTCGGAGGAGCAAGTTCAAATAGCTAAAAATACAAGATTCATAGGTAAACTGGAGG
Source organism: Maribacter chungangensis (assembly GCF_042676845.1). Lineage (NCBI taxonomy): Bacteria > Pseudomonadati > Bacteroidota > Flavobacteriia > Flavobacteriales > Flavobacteriaceae > Maribacter > Maribacter chungangensis. The sequence goes on along the minus strand of NZ_JBHTHY010000028.1, from coordinate 54,680 downwards.
GAAATACAAAAGGACCGACCGTAGTTTTTTTTGGAGGTATCCATGGCAACGAGCCGGCAGGGGTTAAAGCCCTGGAACATGTTTTTTTTCGTTTGCAAGAAATACCCCTAGAAATTAAGGGTACTATCTGTGGTATACGCGGCAATATACCTGCGCTACTTCAAAAGAAGCGTTTTATTAATGCCGATTTAAATCGCCTTTGGACCCATGCGCAAATAATCGAAATCGAAAACAAACCCCATGAAACACTGGGACCCGAGGAAATGGAATTGTTGGATATTAAGCACACCCTTACCAAACTGCTAAAAGAGCAGTCCCCTCCCTTTTATTTTATCGATTTTCATACCACCAGCAGTAAAACCCTACCTTTTATCACTATTAACGATGCCTTGATCAACAGAAAGTTTTCCCAACAGTTTCCGGTCCCGATTATTTTGGGTATTGAGGAATATTTGGAAGGCCCTCTTTTGAGCAGGATGAACCAATTTGGTTATGTATCCCTAGGCTTTGAATCTGGCCAACATAACGAGGAAATTTCCATAACCAATAGTATATCTTTTTTTTGGCTATGCCTGGTCTTTGCAGGTGTATTACAAAAAGAGACGGTTCCCAATTTTGAAGGACATTACAAGCAACTGAGCCTGTCTGCGCAAAACAACAGCACTTTTTATGAGGTGGCCTTTAGGCACGTATTGAAACCAGATACGGTTTTTGCCATGTTGCCAGGTTTCGAGAGTTTTCAGAAAGTGGAAAAGGGTATGCTTTTGGCATACCAAGACGAAAAAGAAGTACGGGCAGAAAGAGACACAATGCTCTTTATGCCTTTATACCAAGAACAAGGTGCGGAGGGTTTTTTCTTGATCAGTGAAATTTCAAAATGTGCTTTGGCATGGTCCGTAGCCCTTAGAAGGATAAAATTTGATCACCTGTTGGTGTACCTTCCCGGCATCTCTTGGGAAGGCCCTAAAAAAGAAGCACTTTTGGTGAATCTTTCCGTTGCGCGCTTTTTTGCAAAATCCTTTTTTCATCTATTGGGCTACCGTTCACAGCAGAAAAACGACGTTGAGGTAGTTATGTACAATAGGGAATTAACGGCAAAAAACACCATGTACCGCAACGAAGGCTGGTATAGGTCATAATAGGCAACACTACCGGAGGTAAAGCTAGCGCAAAAACGTTATACCAGTTCAAGTTTTACACCTCCTACAACAAAAAAATGCCTAACAATGACCTAAGCACTAAGTAATTAGGTCATTGTTAGGCGAAGCACTTCTCTTTTGTTACGAATAAATTAACCGTGCTTTAAAAACCAACCGCTCAAACCTATTCCCCTGCTTGCCAAAGGTTATTCTCCGCATTAACATCCGCCATTAATTGTGATGGGTCTATCATAACGGCCTTGATGCTTGCAATGGGCTTGGAGATGTTAAACCGGTAGGTAGGGTTGGTCCAAGGCCAATCTTCCAATACCGTGCGCGTAATGGCCGGGTACGGGTTGTCTTTTTCGCCTCGCATCATGCGTAAGGGCGCATAAAAAGTTTCGCGGGTATCATCTTCGTATACGACCAGAATATCTATAGGCATGGGCATTAAACCAATGCGCTCCAAGGTGATGCTGGTTTGGGAACCATCGGCCGTCACTTCTTTTATTCCGTAGTCTATGGTATTGGTGGTCTGTGTCCAGTCCGTCAAGTACCAATCCAGCTCTATGCCCGATACTTTTTCCGCGCTTCGCTTGATATCATTGGGAACAGGGTGTTTAAATTTAAAATCGGCATAGTACTTCTTTAGGGTCTCCATTAGTTTGTCCTGACCGATTACGTAGCCCAGCTGCGCTAAAAAGATGGCTCCTTTACTATAGGCCGAAGCTCCATAGGCCGCGTTGTATTCATAGCGGTCGGCATGAGTGCTCTGTGGATGTTCCTTGCCCGATGCTGCCAAGTTAAAGTAGCTCCTGTACGACCCCTCAAAAGGGTTGGCCTTGTTCTGCTCCATGATTTCGTTCATACAGAGACTGGAGATAAAAGAGGTAAAGCCTTCGTCCATCCATTCGTGTTTGGACTCGTTGGTGGCCAATACAAACTGAAACCAGGAATGTGCCAGTTCGTGAACCGTTACGCCTACCAAGCTTCCAAATTTTCGCTCACCGGTAATCAAAGTACTCATTCCATACTCCATACCACCATCACCGCCTTGAATAACCGAATACTGTTCATAAGGGTATTCTCCAATGGCCGCGTTTAAGAACCGCATGGCATCTGCTGTTTTTGGCTGAAGATTTTTCCAGTTTTCCTTGATTTCAGGATTGTCCTTATACAAAAAGTGCAGGGTAGGACCGTTCTCCATTTGCAAGGTATCATGTACGTAATCCGGATCGGCCGCCCACATAAAATCATGCACCTTCGGGGCCTTAAAATGCCATGTTAAAGTCTTCCCTTTTTGCTTTTTTACTTTGGTGCCTTCGGCCTCATAGCCGTGTCCAATCTCTTGTGGATTCTGCAAATAGCCCGTACCACCTACGGTGTAGTCCTTGTCAATGGTAAGCTTTACATCAAAATCTCCCCACACGCCATGAAATTCACGGGCAATATATGGATGGGCGTGCCAGCCTTCAAAATCGTATTCGGCCAATTTTGGGTACCACTGTGCCATGGAAAGGGCAACGCCTTCCTTGTTATTGCGACCAGACCTTCTTATTTGAAGGGGTACTTGCCCTTTAAAACGCATATCCAAGGTTGTTTTTGCACCTGGGGCTATGGGGCTTGCCAAATTGACAACGAGTACAGTACCTTCTTCATTAAATGTAACGGCTTGCCCATCTTGGGTTAAACTCTCCGCGTGCAGGTAACCTATTTCACTTTCGGACAGTAGGGAAATACGACTTTTTTTGTCCGGCGTCATCATTCTGCTATCCGGATCTGCGATGCTCTGTAACCTCATATCCATCTCACTTCCGGGCTGGAAGGCATTAAAGTACAGGTGGTAGAAGACCCTATCCAATGTTTCGGGAGAATTATTGGTGTAGACCAGTTTTTGGGTTCCCGTGTATTGGAAGGTTTCTACATCCATAGCTACCTCCATGGTATAGTCTACACGTTGTTGCCAATAGGCATTGGTGTTTTGTGCCAAGGCAGATAGCACAAATCCCTGAACAAGAAGTACCGTTGTTAGTAATCGCATTGTTTTCATATTTTTAAAATTATAGTTGAAGCGTACCGCTTGCGACTTTGGAGGCCATTATAAGCGCGTTATAGGCATTTGCAATTTTACCGGATACGGAAATTTCTTGTAGTGTAGCCGTTTTGGTATTATCACCGCCCAAGACCACTTTTGCCTTTATGGGCAAACCAGATTGCAGAATAATCTTTTTTACCTGTGCGGCGGTCAAGTTTGGGTATTGGGAAAATAATAAAGCAGCAACACCTGCAACCGCTGGAGCTGCCATAGAGGTGCCTGGCGAATACTCATATTCGTTATTTGGGTATGCGGAGTAGATATCCGTACCGGGAGCAAAAATATCCACGTTTATTTTACCGTAGTTGGAGTAGGAGGCCAAAAGTTCCGAGCCATATTTTGGGTCTAAGGCTCCAACAGTTATTACATTGTCCGAAAATTCCTGACCATTGTTTACTTGGTCGTTCGGGAAGTTGGGGTTTGCCGGGTCATCCAAATCTGCACCATCGTTGCCTGCAGCATGCACAAAAAGCACATCCTTTTCTGCGGCGTATTTTAAGGCATCGTACACCCACTGGGCATTAGGGGAGAACGATTTTCCGAAACTTGCATTGATTACCTTAGCACCGTTGTCCACGGCATAGCGTATTCCCTTGGCGATGTCCTTGTCGTACTCATCGCCATTTGGCACGGCACGTATGCTCATTAGGGCCACATTATTGGCCACACCGTTGGCTCCTATACCGTTGTTGCGTTCGGCAGCAATGATTCCCGCTACATGGGTTCCATGGCTTTCGTCGTCTACACGGTTATTAGGGTTGCCGTTACCGTAGTCGTTATCGTTCCAATCATAGGGGTCGTCACCAACAATTTCCCTACCGTTAAAATCCTTGTTGAGGTTGTAGTTAAGTTGGTCCGTGAAATATTTTATTCCATCGCCAAGCTCCTCAATTACTTCGGGAATGGTTTCTTTAATTCCGAACATTTGAGCAAGGATGGCCTTATTCCTTAACATCCCTTCGTTCGTTGTTTTTATGGCCGCAACTTCCTGTTTGGTATAGCTGTCCTTTCCCAATTCTTTTTTTACGGCTGCGTCCGCATTTTTTACCGCTTGCAGAATTTGTTCGTACTGTTGTTTGTTTTGTACAGCTTTTGGATACTCTTTGTCCAGCTTTGCCTTTGCCTTTGCCAGTGTGGCCTCATCGCCAATGTTCAGGCGTAGCATTCGGGTATACTCCAGTTGTTCGTTATAGGACTCGCCTAAAAAATTATATCCGTGTATGTCATCTATGTACCCGTTACCGTCATCGTCCTTGTTGTTGCCCGGCTTTTCACCTTTGTTGGTCCAAAGCACATCGTTCAAGTCTTCATGGCTAAGGTCCATACCGGAATCCAAGACGGCAACTATAACTTTTTTTCCTTTTTTATTTTTGATGATGTCTTCGTAAGCTTTGTCTACACTCATACCGGGAATAGTGTCCGAAACTAGGTCCAAATGCCCCCAGTTCTGTTTTTCGGCGGTGGTAAGATCAGATATTTTTAAGGGAGTTGTGTCTATATTTTCAACGGGGGTAAGAACCAATCCTCCTGTACTGCCGCAACCTACAAGGGCAAATAACGAAAGGAGAAAAACGGACTTTGAAATAGTACTGGTCATATTTATAAGTGTTAGTGTTAATGCAATGTCTTTTTAGTTTATGTGCACGTTATGATTTTAACAAGGATGTTTTTTTGATCTATAAACGAACAAAGATATTAATTAAAGAGTTCATTAAAAGTGTAAATAGTATCTAAACGAACCCCTTTTTCCGTATGCTTTACGGTACATAGTTGATTATGGGCATCATGTTCAAAAAACAGGTAGATCTCGTTTTCCGCGGCATAGTTCAAAAAAACCTCTTTCTCCTTAAGCGTGATCAAGGGGCGGGTGTCGTATCCGATGACATAAACCAGGGGAATATGACCTACGGTAGGTATCAGGTCGGCAACAAAAACAATGGTCTTGCCTTTGTAGGTAATTTGAGGCAGCATTTGCTTGTCCGTATGGCCATCTACAAAATGGATTCCAAACCCAAGAGCCGATTTTTCGCAAAACGGAAGTTGGTTCAGTGGCAAAAAATGGAGCTGACCACTTTCTTGCATAGGTAAGAGGTTCTCTTTTAAAAAGGAAGCTTTTTCCCTTGCATTGGGTTCCGTAGCCCATTTCCAATGGTCTCTGTTGGTCCAGAATTTCGCATTTTTAAAAGCGGGCTCGTACCCGGTTCTGTCTTTGTTCCATTGTATACAACCGCCACAATGATCAAAATGCAAATGGGTCATAAAAACATCGGTAATATCGTCTTTATGAAAACCGTGTGCGGCCAAGGAGGTGTCCAAATTATATTCGCCCCAGAGGTTATAATACCCAAAAAATTTATCGGATTGTTTATTTCCCAATCCTGTATCTATAAGGGTAAGTTTGTCACCGTCCTCTATTAAAATACTCCGCGCGGCAATATCTATAAGGTTATTGGCATCTGCCGGATTTGTTCGTTGCCATATTGTCTTGGGAACCACGCCGAACATTGCGCCTCCGTCCAACTTAAAATTACCGGTTTCTATGGGGTAAATAGTCATAGGGGGCAAAATAACAAAACCTGATGAAACCCTAATAGTATTAAGAATAGTTTATCATTTAGGACTAGGATAAAAAAGCCTATTTTTAGCGTTTTTGTTTAATAGGTCGTCATTATGTTTTCAGCATTTAGGAGGATTAAAAAAGGCGTTCCAGCTTTTTTCTTTCTTTTTGTTTTTGGGACAACAGTAGGGAAAATCTGTGTTTAGGTTTCAAACCTACCTTGCCCTAAGGGTGATGGTACTGAAAAACTTGTTGCTTTTTGGTCGGAATTTCGATTATTCTAGCTTCTTAAATTATTATTTTTACCCAAAACGTATATTATGTTAGAACTTGCTGGAATCATCATCTTAGGTATTGTAGCGCAATGGGTGGCTTGGCGTCTAAAGTTACCTGCGATTTTACCTTTGATCCTGATCGGATTAATTGTTGGGCCTTTAGCGACATTATATACAGAAGACGGAGGAAAACTTATAGAGCCTATTTGGACCGGGGAAAAAGGACTTTTTCCTGGAGATGGATTGTATTATTTTGTGTCTTTGGCAATTGCCGTAATTCTTTTTGAGGGGGGACTTACCTTAAAGCGGTCCGAAATAAAGAATGTAGGCCCTGTAATTACAAAGTTGATAACCTTGGGCTCTTTGGTCACTTTTTTGGCTGCGGGCTTGGCCGCGCATTTTGTATTTGAGCTGAGTTGGCAGATTTCCTTTTTGTTTTCCGCTTTGATTATCGTGACCGGTCCCACGGTAATTACACCTATTCTTAGAAACATTCCATTAAAAAAAGACGTCTCTACGATCTTAAAATGGGAAGGTATTTTAATAGACCCGATCGGCGCTTTAGCGGCAGTATTGGTGTTTGAGTTTATTAGTGTTGGTGGAGGCGAAGGGTATACCTTGACGGCTTTGATCGAGTTTGGAAAAATATTGCTCTTTGGGTTCACTTTTGGCTTTACATTTGCCCATGGCTTGGCTTTTGCCATTAAAAAGAACTTTATACCGCACTATCTTTTAAACGTTGTTTCATTATCGGTAGTGTTATTGGTCTTTGTAGAGTCGGAAATATTTGCGCACGAGTCTGGATTATTGGCCGTTGTGGTCATGGGAATGGTTATGGGAAATATGGACCTTCCCAATAGAAAGGAACTTTTATATTTTAAGGAATCGCTTAGTGTCTTGCTCATATCCATATTGTTTATCCTATTGTCCGCCAACATCAATATATCCGACCTTGAACTTTTACTAACTTGGCAAACCATAGTCCTTTTTGCCATCATCGTTTTTGTTATTAGGCCTCTTGGGGTCTTCTTAAGTTCGGCCGGTTCCAATTTATTATTAAAGGAAAAACTCTTTATAAGTTGGGTAGGGCCAAGAGGTATCGTTGCGGCCGGTATCGCATCGCTATTTGGATCTAAATTAATTGCCAGGGGGGTTCCTGGGGCAGAGTATATTACTCCGCTCGTATTTATGATCGTTTTGGGAACGGTATTGCTCAATGCCACTACGGCGCGATTATTTGCCAAACTGGTAAAGGTCTTTTTGAACAAATCGGAAGGCATCTTGGTCATTGGTGCTTCCTCGGTTTCTAGGCTTATTGCCAACTATTTACAGAGCAATAACCGGCACGTAGTTCTTATAGACAATAACGAGACCAATGTAAAAAAGGCAAGCAAGCTGGGTCTGGAGGCTTTTTCCGCCAATATATATGCCGATTCGCTTAGCGATTATATAGAACTGAGCGATGTTGGCTATTTAATGGCCTTGACCGGGAATTCGGACATTAACAAGTATGCCATAGACAAGTTTCAGAAGGATTATGGTGAAAATGGATCTTTTAGATTGGTCGACGCCGATGAAATGAACGACCCGGAAAACAATCCGAAAGAAGGGCTCTTTTCACACACAGACGATTTTATAAAACTCTCGGAAGCAGCAAGAAAAAACCCTGCAATTCATGAAATTGCTTTAAAGGACACCGAACATTATAAAGGTCTAATAGAGATTACCAAGGCGGATCCCGACATTGTGCCCCTCTTTTTGAAAAGCCCTAGTGGCGATCTAAAGATTATTTCCGCTTTCAGTAAAGAATTTTCTGATATAAAAGAGGGCTATAAATTGTCGTATTTGGGAAAAATGTTTCCGGACGAAACCAAAAAAGGCACGGCCAAGAAGCTGCAATCCTAGCCAAATAGGTCTCTTTACTTGGCGTATAGTGTTGTTTTAAGTAGTTCTAAACAAAATAAAATGGAGGGGTAAATACACGTGGACAGGCCTTTCCCTTATTATAATGAGCAAACCATGAGTTCGCGGGTAAGCAGGAGGGTTTTAATCACTTAGACCCAACACACCGTTCTTCGCAACGTATTTTCCTACATTCACAACAAATCTTAGGGTAACATGGTTAACCGCCTTAGCTTAGTCTTCTTAATTATTAAATAGACCGATCAAATGAAAAAATTAGTATTTAGTATAATGGCAATTGTATGTCTTGGATTTATTGGGTGTTCCGATGATGATGATGAGAACAAATGTGCCTCATGTAATTTATTAGGAGTCGCTATTGAAGCTTGCGATAACGGAGATGGAACTGTTACAGTTTCTGGAGGTGGAGAATCAGAAGTGATATCAGGAGAGCAGTTAGAAGGGCAGTCTGCAGCAGAATATGTGGAGGCACTGGAACAAGGTTGTGGATTACTATCGAATTAAAAAGGCCGTAAATAGGCTTTTTGAAATACTAAAACCGGAAATCTATCTATTGGAGATGGAGTTCCGGTTTTGTTGTTTTTTAGACCTGCCGATTTTTAATTTTGAGAAAAACTAATTATTGGCCTGTATTAACCATTAAATACTTCTGTTTTTAATACAGTAATTGATATGTCATCCGTTGAAATCTCATAGTTTGCGCCAGCAACCATTCGAAAAAAGTGTATAGACGATTCCCTAATGATTTTTGGACCCAATAAGTCGGTGTCTATATCACCGCTTTCTTGTTGCCAAGTAAAAATAGTGTTTTGCGCTACCTGAATTATTCGGTGTTTGGCCGTAAATTGTGCAATATAGGTGGTCATCTGTATAAGGGGAATTAAGAGACAAATATCCAATTAATCGTTCAATTTTAAAAATGCAACAGGTTAAAAAATGAAGAAAGCTCTTTCGATTAATGTAGGTTTATTCCTTTTTTGATTCAAAATCTACGGTTTATTTTCGCATAAATTCCCTTATGGGTTTCCCGGAGGCATATTTTGATATAACAGGATACTTTTAGTAAACAATAAGTCCCCATGGTTTTTATCGAAAAAGCTTTTCTCCAGCGCATTCGAACGTAAAGATCGTAACCCGAATCTGCTTATGATTTCCGACTATAACCTTAAATGGTTATCCCTTTTCGGCAAGGTATAAAAGAATTGAACGACCAACTTATGGTAGTTTTTCTGAAAGACAACCATTAGAACAGCCATGGCGGGACGAGTGTTACGCTGGCGCTAACCCTGGCTTTAGAAAGTGGCTGGAGCAAATGTAAATACTATTTAATCGTTCAACTTCAACACCGCCATAAAGGCTTCCTGCGGTACTTCTACGTTCCCCACTTGGCGCATACGTTTTTTACCTTTCTTTTGCTTTTCCAACAGTTTACGCTTACGGGAAATATCACCACCGTAACACTTGGCGGTTACATCTTTACGTAGGGCTTTAGTGGTTTCCCTGGATATAATTTTTGCCCCGATAGCGGCTTGGATCGGAATATCGAACTGTTGCCTTGGTATGAGCTCCTTTAGTTTTTCGCACATCTTCTTCCCAATGTGTACGGCATTGTCCGCATGTATCAAAGCGGAAAGGGCATCTACGGGTTGTCCGTTCAGCAGAATATCTACACGAACCAGTTTAGAGGTGCGCATGCCTATTGGGGTATAATCAAAGGAAGCATATCCTTTGGAGACGGTTTTTAAACGATCGTAAAAGTCAAAAACAATTTCGGCCAGGGGCATATCAAAATTCAACTCTACACGCTCGGTGGTCAAATAGGTCTGGTTGGTAATCTGCCCTCTTTTTTCGATACAGAGCGACATTACGTTGCCCACAAAATCGGATTTTGTGATAATGGTGGCCTTTATATACGGCTCTTCAACACGGTCTATGCTGGACGGGTCCGGTAAATCCGTTGGGTTGTTTACGATCAAAGGGGTATCGGGATTTTTACGGGTAAACGCATGATAGGAAACATTGGGCACGGTAGTAATTACCGTCATATTGAACTCCCGCTCCAATCGTTCCTGAATAATCTCCATGTGTAGCATTCCCAAAAATCCACAACGGAAACCAAAGCCCAGTGCCGCGCTACTTTCGGGGGCAAAGACCAAGGAGGCATCGTTTAGTTGTAGCTTTTCCATAGAGTTTCGCAGTTCTTCGAACTCTTCGGTGTCTACCGGATAAATTCCGGCAAAAACCATCGGTTTTACATCTTCAAAACCGCCAATCGGGTTTTTTGTGGGGTTGGCAGCATCCGTAATGGTATCGCCAACCTTCACTTCCCGTGCATCCTTTATCCCAGTTATTAAATAACCCACATCTCCTGCCTTAACACTTTGTTTTATTTGTTGTGTCAATTTTAAAGTTCCCACTTCATCGGCAAAATAATCTTTATCCGTTGCTACGAATTTAATTTTTTGTCCTTTTTTGATTTCTCCGTTAATCACCCTAAAATACGTCTCTACACCACGAAAAGGGTTGTAGACCGAATCAAAGACCAAGGCCTGCAAGGATTCATCGATGTTTCCCGAAGGTGCAGGGATGCGCTCAATTATAGCGGCCAATATTTCTTCTATTCCAATACCTGTCTTTGCACTGGCCGGAATCACTTCCTCGGCTTTACAACCTAAAAGATCTACGATATCGTCCGTTACCTCTTCTGGATTGGCGCTTGGCAGATCTACCTTATTGAGTACCGGGATGATTTCCAAGTCGTTTTCCAGCGCCAGATATAAATTTGAAATTGTTTGTGCCTGTATACTTTGAGCCGCATCAACCACCAAAAGAGCGCCTTCACAAGCAGCTATAGAACGGGATACTTCATAGGAGAAATCAACATGTCCCGGGGTGTCTATAAGGTTAAGAATATAGTCCTCTCCTTTATAGGTATACTCCATTTGAATGGCATGGCTTTTTATGGTAATGCCGCGTTCCCGCTCCAAATCCATACTGTCCAATAACTGGGCCTTACTGTCGCGATCGGAAACAGACCCCGTAAATTCCAACAAGCGATCGGCCAAGGTGCTCTTACCATGGTCTATATGGGCAATAATGCAAAAGTTTCTTATGTTTTTCATAGCAATAGATACTAAAATATATACGCTTTAACGGCACGGTATATCGTTGTGCTGTAAAAGCAATTGCAAATATACTCTAATTTACGGCGTAATTTTGAGCTAGTATACCGAAAATAAGGTGTTGTTGAGCGAATAGGAGCGTAGGAAGGGATTACACATTTTATACAGAAAAGCCATAATATTTTGTTAGATTTGATAACCAACCCAGATGTAAAGTGAAATCCTTGCCCTTTCTTTTATTTATGATCTTTTTTTATGGTCAGGCGGTAATAGGACAATCCTATGGACTCAAGGGAAAGGTACGAGACCAAAAAAACGAGGCTATTCCCTTTGCTTCTGTCTTTTTGTTACGTTCTTCGGATTCTGTTATGGTCAAAGGTACATCGGCAGATGAATTTGGAAGCTTTGAACTAAGCAATATCTCTAAAGGTCTTTATCTACTGCAGGCGAGTTACATAGGTTGGACTTCCAAAAATATGTTATTGGATATTTCCGAGGATATTACCATTGGCGCCGTAATCATAGCACAAGAGTCCGAAGCCTTGGACGAGGTAGTAGTGACCGCAACTAGGCCAAAAGTAGAGCGCAAAGTAGATCGTTTGGTGTTTAATGTGGAAAATACCGTGCTGTCACAAAGCAGTTCTTGGGACATTTTAAAACAAACCCCAGGGGTCATTGCCATGCAGGACGAACTGCAAATTAGGAACCAAGCTGCCACGGTATATATCAATGACCGCAAGGTGCAATTATCGGCAGAGGAAGTACGAAATCTCTTGGAAAACTATCAAGGGGAAAACATAAAATCCGTTGAGGTCATCAGCAACCCTCCTGCAAAATATGATGCCGAGGGCGGCGCGGTGCTCAACATCATCACCAGCAAGAATATTTCTCTAGGCTACAAGGGCAACTTGAATACCTCCTATACGCAAGGAATATTTTCCAAGTACATTTTTGGCACCTCACACTTTTATAAGACCAAGAAACTAAACCTGAACCTTAGCTACTCCTTTGCCCCAAGAAAGGATTTCAGCAATTTACAGGGCGAGACCAATTTTATAAACGATACCGGCGTTTTTTCTAGGTGGGCAACAGATTTTGATACCACCGAAAAGTTTAGAAGTCATGTGGCAGGTTTTGTGGCGGACTACCAGTTCAATGATCGAAACGAGCTCAATTTTACGGCAAACGCACAACTATCCCCATACCGTAAATATGATAACCGGCAGACTACCGTAATGCGCAATAGGCTAAACGCCATCGATTCTACCTTTACGACGGCCAGCCCCGAGGATGAGGAAAAGAACAACCTATCCGGAGATATTACTTATAAGCACAGGTTCAAGGAAAACGGCTCCCTATCCGTAAACGCCCATTATACGGCATTTGACCTCTCTAGAACACAGAACGTTAATTCAGAGTATTTTAATGCCGATGGATCTTTTATCAGGGATTTTAGTTTTGTAACCGATGCCGACCAAGATATAGAAATAGCCACGGCGCAGGCAGATTATGCCGGAACCTTAGGAACAACGACCATAGATGCCGGTCTAAAAAGCTCTTTTATCCGATCTAAAAGCACCTTGGATTATTTTTCTGCGAGCAACGGTCTGGTACTGGATCCGGCGCTGAGCGATAGTTTTTTATATGACGAAAATGTATATGCCGCGTATACCAGCCTATCGCACGACTGGGAAAAATGGAGCATAAAGGCTGGGCTTAGGGCAGAACACACACAAAGCACGGGAACTTCCGCAGCCCTGTCTACCAGTAACCGTTTGGAGTATTTTGAGCTGTTCCCCAGTTTTTATCTGTTGCACAACAGAAACGAGAACCATAGCTTTTCCTTTGATTATTCCAGAAAACTAAGACGACCACGGTACCAAGACCTCAACCCGTTCCGGACGTTTATCAACGAGAATAGTTTTATAGAAGGCAACCCTAACCTGCTCCCCAATTTCAGCCATAATTTTAACTTAAATTACACCTTGAACCAAGAGTTCTTTTTTGATTTTTATTATAGGGACAATGGTAATTTTATCTCTACACTTTCGTTTCAGGACAATGAAAACCAAATTTTAAGGGACATTTCCCAAAATGTTTTGGAAAGCACCTCGTACGGCTTCGATTTTAATTACGGAAAATCCATTACCGATAACTGGTACCTGTATAGCTATATTTCCATTTTTCATGAAGACGAGACCTTTTTGGCGCTGGAGAGCGGTACTATTCCAGTTAAGAACGAAATTGATGGTTTTTATGCGGACATCACCAATTACCTTACGCTTTCCAAAGATGGCACTTTTCAAGGGGAGCTAGGTATTACTTACTTATCGGGTTTTTTGACCGGGTCTTATCTTATGGGTGAAACCACCAACCTTACCTTTGGGGTACGGAAGTCTTTTTGGAACAGAAGGGCTTTGGTAAGTCTTGCCGTTAACGACGCTCTGGGGAAAGCCAATGCACGGGTCGTATCCAAGTATTTGAATCAGGACAACGGCTATTTGCTGGTGCCGGAAACACAGTATGTGCGTCTTGGTTTTACTTATAATTTTGGAAACTTTAGGCTGGAAGATAATGACCGGGAAATAGACAAGAACGAACGGGACCGCCTTAGTTCCGAGTAAGGGGCTTTTGGAAATTTCTAACAATTCATCAAATTTTGTAAGATATTTCAGCATCCATTGTCTATTTTTATCCCAAATACCACCTAACCGATAATGAAATCCGCTTTTTTTCTTTTTTCTTTTTTCTACTTCTTTGCATTGAACGCACAAGACTTTACCATTCAAGGAACGGTTTATGATGCCGATGAAAAACCGCTCGTATTTGCCAATGTGCTACTACGAACTATGGATAGTACGCTGGTAAAAGGAGCAACCACGGATGCGAACGGAAGTTTTAAATTGACCAATGTTACAACCGGAGATTATTTACTGTTGGCCAGTTATATCGAAAACACCTCTGAAACCCTAAATATTTCTGTTACGGACAACCTAGATGTTGGTCCATTGATTATCTCGAACGATGCGCAAGCTCTGGACGAGGTGGTAGTTGTTTCGCAAAAACCCAGGCTCGTGGAGCTGGCGGACCGTTATGTTTTTAACATCGAAACCACCGCTTTATCGGATAGTGATATTTGGGACGTTTTAAAACGTACACCCGGTATTGTCATTGTCAACGATAAGTTAACCGTTAATAATGTAGGAAATATAGGGATCCTGATCAACGGAAGAAAGGTGAACATCCCGGAAAAGGATATCATCAACCTATTGTCCGGCAGTTCTGCAAGCAAGGTAGAAGCCATTGAGGTCATTACCAACCCACCAGTAAAATATAGTGCAGAGGGCGGTCTTCTTATCGATATAAAAATGAAGTCCAATTTGGTGGCAGGCTATAACGGATCTGTTTACAACAGATACACCCAAGGTGTTTTTGCCAAACATACCCTAGGCACGGACCATTTTTTTAAAGGCAACAAAACCGATTTTTCATTGGCCTACTCGCTTCAGAAAAACAAAGATCTGGTGCGGTATACGGATGTCACCAATTTCTTTGAAAATGGCACACCCAATTCTGTTTGGACGGCAGAACAAAATACGATTACCAAGCGCCAAGAGCATAATATAAGTGCGTTTTTTGATTATCATCTGAACGAGCGCAATACCATAAGCCTATCTACTATTAATTCCCTCGCGCCCAAGGTAAATAGGTTCTCTTTTTCCGAGACCGAAATCAATAGCGACCAGACAAATACAATTACCGGTTTTGATACCGAAAACGATTCCGATTTTGACCTATATAACGCGTCAGTTTATTTGGATTGGGTTCATAAGTTCAAGCAAAAAGGAAAACAGATTTCTTTTAATACACACTACACATATTATGAATATGATCGCGCGCAGGATATCGAAACCGATTTTTTTGATGCCAACCAAAATGTAACAGGAGCGAACGATTTTATAACCAAAACACTGCAAAACACAGGGTTGTTTAGTATACAAACCGATTTTACCACCAACTTGGGAAATAATACTAAACTGGAAACAGGTCTTAGATATGCGAAAATAAGCTCGGACAATACCATAGACCAACAAGGTTTTGATAGAAGCCAACCGGGAATAGATCCTACCGAAACAGGTGAGTTTGTTTACAACGAGGCCATTTCTGCCGGGTACCTTAGCCTAAACAACAATTGGGACAACCTAAAGTTAAATATGGGCTTACGAGCAGAATATACGGAGACAGAAAGTAAGTTGGATACGGACACGGAAATCAATATAAACGATTACCTGGAATTTTTTCCGTCACTTTCATTACTATATACCCATAAAAAGAAACATGAATTTAAGTTTAATTACTATCGCCGTATCACCCGCCCAAGGTACGGGTGGTTAAATCCCTTTCAGTTTTTTCAAAACAATAATACCGTTGTAGAGGGCAACCCTAATCTACTTCCCAGTTTTAGCGATTTTGTTTCGTTGGGGTACATTTTTAATAAAAACTTGACCATACGTCCTTTTTATAACCGGCGTAACAATGATTTTTTACAACAGGTAAACCAGGATAATGAGGGCAATTTACTGCGGTTTATCGCTACAAATTTGGAGGAGACCATAAGTTACGGGGTAGACACCAACTTTAATAAGGCAATGACCAATAGATGGTCTTCCTACATCATGTTCAACTATTATTTTACGGAAAATAATTTCCGGGATTTGGATAGCGGACAACTATTGCGCAACACGGCTTGGATCACCCAGTTTAGGACCACCCAGAGCTATACCTTTTTAGAAGATCGTTCTTTGTATGCCGATATTGTTCTTTCCTATTTTTCGCCCCTTGTCATAGGAAACTCCAGAAGGGACGGTATAAGCGAGTTTGGTTTTTTTGTGAGAAAAAGTTTCTGGGACAAGAACGCTAGTGTATCGCTAACGGTAGACGATCTTTTTAATCAAGGCAACCCCTTTTTTTCCAGACAATATTTAACCCAGGACAACACCTCTTCCATTAGGAGAGAGAATAGACTGGTAGTGCTAGGCTTCAGATATGCCTTTGGGAACACCAAGATCCGGAACAATAAAAAACGAAAACGGGTAGAGGAGCGCAATAGAATTTAAGACGCTTTTTGATATTTTAAGGGGGTACAACCATGCGTTTTTTTAAAGGCCCTGTAAAAAGCATTCTTGGAATTGAATCCCGAGATTTCCGATAAGGCATCTACAGAGTATGTTTTTAAGTAGCCTTCATTAATTTTCTCTACCGCATAACATATACGTAGATGGTTTATATAATCGTTGAAATTACTGTATTTGGAATGTCCGATACTGGTGGATATTCTTCGTGATGGCACGCCTATTGCCTTGGAGAGGGAATGAACTGTAAGTATCGGACTTAAAAAGCTATTCTGTTCTACGATCAAAGCATGAATCCTACTCAAGGGCAGCACGTTTTCGGGCTGTTCTGTTTTAAGGTGCAGTTTTGGTAGGCCAACAAGTAAATGCGGATTCCATAAGAGATAACAGGCCAAGACCAAAAAACTACCGTTCACTAAAAAGGATACCACATACTTAAACTCATTAAAGTTGGCAATAAAATCCATGGCCGATAAGGCATTGAAAATATATAAAAACAGCAGGGCGGTATTATAGACTGTTTGAATAGTCGTTAAGTTAAACACCCATTTTTTTACGGTATTAAATTGACGTGAGCCTTGGTTGGCATGTGATTTAAAAAATGAAATGATCAAATGCCATTGTAGCAGTAGATAACATACGGATAAAACAGCCCTGCAAACTATGTTGAACCATTCTGGCAACATTCCATCCTGTCCGCTGTAGCTAAGCTCAAAGTTTTGGGTTATGTTCCAAACATAAGTTGTTTTCTCGCTCAGGTCCATCAGATAAAACGGAAGGTAATTTATAGTAAAGAATAGAAATGGAATGAGATGAAGTCCATCCCGTAATTTCAGTCTCTTTTCCCCATGAAGTACTGCTCTTATATAGAGATAGGCAAGTGGAAAAATCAAGAAAGTAAGGGGAGCGGGAACTTTGTACAAGTAAGGAAAATGGTTGATAACCCCATAAAGTATCAACAAATAAAAAGAGTTGCAAAATCCTATCAGGAAAAGAAGTGCCCCCAATAATATTCCTGACAGTGAGTTGTGTTTGTTAAAACGAAACCAAATCAATAATGCCGTAAACAGGCAAAATATGACCCCGGTTAGATGCAAAATATTAAAAAACATGGTTTTGCTTATTTCGTTTTTTTGATTCTTTTTATGACTGAACCTGGAATTATAACAGGGTTAATTGGCAGCCATTAATGCCCCACACGTTCCTAAACTAATTATTAAGTACACGCCGGCAAGGATCATAAAAATCTTTCCGCCTTTTTTCTTTTCTTTCGAAAAAAGAATGGCTCCTATAATTAGGAATAGTAAAGCTGGGCCGAACATTATAAGTCCCAAAAAATAGACAAGGCCATCCAAATTTACTTCTAAAGGTAGTAATCCTATCATTGTTTCGAAGGGTTTTAATGCTAATCTGTTATCTTGAACAGTATTAATTTTAGGCTTTTTCATCATGCGAACCGCAGCGCGCAAACATTCACAAGCGTATCGGTATTTTGTTATACTGCTTCGTCATGAAAAAGAAAGAGACCAATATTCCCATTTTCATTTGGTAGAAATATTAGGCCTCTTGCCGTAATTCTTTTAAACGTTCTATTTTATCGTCCCTATAAAAGAGGTTCATTGTCTCAAAAGGGATAATTTTATAATCCTTGTTTACAATATGAACACAGGATTTTTTTATTGCCCTTACATCAAAATTATGGGCATCTATAAATTGCATGATAATGATGCGAAAAAGATTGTCATATCCCAATTCCGGGGCATCAATTTCTGGTAAACAGCACATAATGCTCTTTAGGTTTTCGGATGCTTTTTCTACGGAATTTCCGGTACTGAACAATTC
The DNA here is from genome assembly GCF_042676845.1 of Maribacter chungangensis. Taxonomy (NCBI): domain Bacteria; kingdom Pseudomonadati; phylum Bacteroidota; class Flavobacteriia; order Flavobacteriales; family Flavobacteriaceae; genus Maribacter; species Maribacter chungangensis. The sequence continues at coordinate 36,595 of NZ_JBHTHY010000028.1, read as the reverse complement.
TATCATTTTGCCATGAAGCTGGTCGTCTTGCTCATATATGATGGTGTTCTTTCCTTCGTTCAGTAAATCATCCGGGTTTATATAACGCGTTAACGGACTTATTTCTTCTCCAAGTTTTAATGCGTATGCCATGACCAAGGCATCTGGATTACAAGGGACGGGGATGAGGTCGTCCGCCTCAAAGATCGGGGACTGTTCCAATATTTTTCGGCGTACCTCGGTAAGGGTAATCCTATTTTCGTCTACCTCAAAATTTTCCAAACGACCGGCTATTTGGGTAGGCTGGAAGGTAACGCCCCTAATACATTTCTGTTTTAAGGCAAAATCTATGGTTTGGCCCATTTCATCATCGTTCAAGCCTTTTTGAAGGGTTACCACCAAGGTCGTGGAAAGATTTAATTGGTTCAGATGTTCTATGGCTTTTAAGCGTACATCTGCCAAATCTGCACCACGCAGGGTGCGCAACACGGTATTATCAAGGGAATCGAATTGTAGGTAAATCTCAAAATCCGGGGCATAGGTTGCCAATCGTTTTGCGAAATCAAAATCCTTGGCAATTTTTATCCCGTTGGTATTTACCATTAAATGTTTAATGGGCAGGGTTTTGGCATAATCCAAAAGCTCAAAAAATTGGGGATGTATGGTGGGTTCCCCTCCGCTAAGTTGCACCACATCCGGTTCGCCTTCGTTCTTTACGATGGCATCCAGCATTTTTTTCATTTCCTCTAAGGTTCTATGTCGCCCGTACGTAGGTGAGGAACCGGCATAACAGGTTGGGCAGGTAAGATTGCAGCGGTCCGTCATTTCTATGACCGTAAGACAGGAGTGTTGCTCGTGATCTGGGCAGAGCCCGCAATCGTACGGACAACCAAAATGTGTCTCCGTATTAAAGGTCTTGGGATATTCCGATGCTTTGTTGTAATTGCGAATGTTCTTGTAATATTCGATATCGTCCGCTATAAGTACTTTGCTTCTGCCGTGTTCCTTGCAGTTCTTTAGCATGTACACCTTTTCGTTTTCAAAAACGATTTTGGCGTTTACACGGCGCAAACATTCTGGACAAAGGCTTAGGGTAAAATCGTAGTAGGTGTACTTACTTTTGGGCATTGATGGCTATTTGATAGATGAATTTATAGTAGTATGCCCAACAAATTAAGCATAATAGTTGAATGCTGCTTAGCCCTAGCACAAAAAAGGCATTTGGTTTTAAAAATTCGATAGCAAAGCGAAAGCCGAAATAAGCTACCATGAATAGTTTAAAATAATCACCGTCTTTAAACTTTTCGGATTGTTTTTGTAACACCTTTATTCCAAAGAACAGCAGTAGGAGAAAAACTACTTCGTATAAGGCAATAGGATGCCGTAACAGTCCGTCACCCAAATCCATTCCTAAAAAGAAAGTAGTTGATTTCCCATACGTAAATTCAGTCGTGCCCGCCAAAAAACAACCGACCCGACCAATGATAATACCAAGAATAATGGGCAAGGTGAACAGGTCTCCGGAAGACTGCTTTTCCCCAATGATTTTTTTAACAAGTTCTACACCAAGCAGGCCACCAAATAGTCCGCCCATAATGGTTTTATTGTTTACGGTTGTCATCCAACCTTGGTCGTAGTGTACTATGGGGTTTTCCATAAACGCGATAAGCCTAGAGCATATAAGCGCCCCAAATACGGCACCTATGATAATCGAGAGTCGGTTGGTAGATGAAATGTTGTCCTTACTATTTTTACGTAGATATAAATAATACCTGAACGCAACAAAAAAGGCTAGGTACTCCAATATTAGGTGCATGTTAAACGGAACACCCAAAAACACCGGTTCGTAGGGAATGCTCATTTCTTAAAAAAGATTAGCAATAAAGGAACGCCAATAACAAGTAATACATAGAGGCCACCTAGATAAAAGAACACCTTGGCAGCTTTACGTTTGTTGGCAGCAGTTAAAAGCCACCCTAAAATCGACAAAATAGCCAATGGGACCATGAGCGTAAGCCCCAAAAGGAACAAATCATTACTTGAAAAGATTTCTATGTCCGACATCCTAACATTACGCTGTGTCTACCTTTGGTTTCAACATCCAACAGGTTTTGTAGCGCTTAAATCAAACTAGTTATTTGGTTGTTCCTGCCATTCCGCAATAAAGAGATTGGTGTCGCGCGTACCGCCATTATTTCGGTTGCTCGAAAAGGCCAAATATTTTCCGTCGTTCGAAAAAACGGGAAAGGCATCAAAGGTTTTTCCATGGGTAACACGTTCTAGGTTCTTACCATCAATATCTATAAAATAGAGGTTAAAGGGAAAGCCTTTTTCGGCCTCAAAATTACTGGAGAACAATATTTTCTTTCCTGATGGATGAAAAAACGGACTCCAATTCGCGTTGCCTAAAAATGTCAATTGCTTTAGGTCGGATCCATCTGCGTTACAGATAAAGAGCTCCATATCGGTGGGTTCTACCAATCCCTCTGCCAAAAGATCCTTGTATTTTTTGATGGCCTCCGGGGTTTTTGGCCGCGATGCCCTAAAAATCAATTTACTGCCATCCGGGGAGAAGAAGGCGCCCCCATCGTAGCCCAGCTCATCGGTAATCTGCTGTACATCGCTGCCATCCAAATTCATGGTATACAGCTCCAAGTCACCGCTTCTATCGGAGGTAAATACAATTTTATCTCCTTTCGGAGAAACGGTAGCCTCTGCATCGTAACCCGGTTCATTGGTCAATTGTGCGGTGATATTCCCTTCCAGGTCGGCTACAAAAATATCGAAGGAATCGTACACGGGCCACACATAGTTTCCGTTTTTACGCAAGGGAACCTCTGGACATGCCGCGTCTGCCAAATGGGTAGACCCGTATACGTAGTGTTTATTATCTGGCATAAAATAGGCGCAGGTGGTACGCCCCATTCCGGTACTGACCATAGGTGGTTTGGTATCCTTAAAATTTTCCTCAATATTCATTAAGAACATTTGATCGCACTCCATTCCCCACGCCTTGTTATTGGATTGAAAAATTAGTTGCTTGTCGTCCCAACTCCAATAGGCTTCCGCATTGTCTCCTCCAAAAGTTATTTGACGAATACTTTTAAAGTACTTCTCTTCGGGATAAATAAGGGTATCACTCCCCGCCATTAAAGATTCGGCCTCTTTTGGGGTGTTATCTACCGGTTTCGTTTCGGTTTTACAGCTTGCAATGATAATTAGAAGGAACAAAACAAAAGGAATTCTCATTTGATATGTATTTTTGGGTAAAAATAAAGGCTATGACTCGTATAATCACCATGTTACTCTTAATTTTCACGTTTTCGGTTTCCTGTAAGAAAGAAGTCCCCAAAAAAATAAGTCTTCAAGAAGATATTTCCTTTTTGGCCAACGATAGTTTACTAGGTCGTGAAACGGGTACTCCCCAAGAACTGATGGCAGCCAGTTACATACAGCAACGTATGGAGAATATAGGATTGTTGCCCAAAGGAAATGCAGGTACCTACTTCCAAACATTCACCTTTAAACCAAAGACCGACCCTCATTCCGAGGCGCAATTTGTATCCGGAGACGGTACCATTACCGGTACGAATGTTATTGGATATATAGATAACAACACCGATAAAACTGTTATCATTGGAGCACACTACGATCATTTGGGAATGGGCGGCGAGGGTTCATTGTATGCGGAAGGGGAGGCCATACATAATGGTGCGGACGATAATGCCAGCGGCGTTGGCATTATGTTGCAATTGGCCCAACGCTTGCAGGATACGCTTACGGGCAGTAATTATCTTTTTATTGGATTTTCCGGAGAGGAAATGGGTCTTTTGGGAAGTAACTACTTTTGTAAAAATCCAACGATCGATTTTGATAGTGCCAACTACATGATCAATATGGATATGGTGGGCCGCTTGCGGGAAGACAAAACGCTCTCCATTACCGGAACGGGAACTGCACCGGTATGGAACCAAGTGTTGAACAGCACCAATGCGCACTTTAAACTAGTGTTGGGCGAATCCGGGATGGGGCCAAGTGACCATACCTCCTTTTATTTGCAGGATATCCCCGCCTTACATTTCTTTACCGGTCAGCATGAAGACTATCACAAGCCTTCGGACGATTCGGAAAAGTTGAATTATGAAGGTATGAAAATGATCGAGGACTATATTGTGGACGTTATCGCCGAATTGGACGACGCTGCTAAACTTTCCTTTAGGACCACCAAAAATGAAAGTGAGGAAGTACCTAGATTTAAAGTTGGCCTTGGGGTGATGCCCGATTATCTTTTTGATGGGAAAGGTATGCGAATAGATGGTGTTACGGAAGACAGACCTGCCGCTGTAGCCGGACTCCAAAAAGGGGATATTGTTATACAATTGGGCGATAGTACCGTGGTGGATATGATGAGTTATATGCGTGCCCTGTCCGCTTTTGAGGAAGGTGGCACGGCCAAGGTGGTTGTAGATAGGGACGGAAAACAGGTGGAAGCCAAGGTGACCTTTTAACCCAAATTATGTATTGGAACTTTGTTATGAAGCTTCGAGATACAATGAATATTGGGGTTGCATCGATTTTAGCATAGCGCCGCTATGGTTACATCGTAAAAAGTAGCGCGGCGGTAGTATTAAAAGTAGCTCGGGGCTGTAATAGTTTTTCAAATGCATATTTTGGATTTAACACCAGGGACAAAATTATAATAAATACAGTAAATTACCAGATTATGATACGGAACTACCGGAAAGAAGAGTGGAAAGAGATACAGTTCGATGATAAAATTGCCGATAATTTTAGATTTAAAATTTCTAACTATGGCAGAATTTTAAACTGTAACGGTGCCGAGGAAAAATTGGTTAAAAAACAATACATAAACGGATACCAAAACCTACCGCTAAAACAAAAAAGGAACGGTAAGTCTACCAGCAGGTATGTACACAAGTTGGTGGCAGAGCATTTTTTAGAAAAAAAAGAAGGCGATAGGTTCGTCATACACTTAGATTATGATAAGACGAACAATAGGGTAGATAACCTAAAATGGGTCACTAAAAGAGAAAAGGAAGTACATCAATTTACGAATCCCGAGTACCTGAATACACCACGCAAACGCTGCTATTCTAAATTAACGGAGACCAAGGTTAAACTTATCAAAAGAAAAATAAACGACCCCAACCGCCGTACGCGTATGAAAATGATCGCCAAACAGTTCGGGATTTCAGAAATGCAACTGTATCGTATAAAATCCGGGGAGAACTGGGGATCTGTGTCCGAGTATTAAAGTTAGACGCTCGTCGAGAACCATCTAATGAATATACTGTTGCCAATTTTGTACAAGGAGCAAGGGTTTCTCAGATTTGAGAAAAAAGGATTTAGGGCTACGTTACGCTTTTAGCCGTATTCCTCAGCAACGGTTAAATCGGTTTTTTGCCTCCTTAATTGGTCAAACACTGGGGGCAGCCACAATAATTCTTATTTTACGAAGGCAGGCAGGGAGTACAGCTATAAAAACCATCGTTTATTTTTCCTTAAATTTGTCATCCGAAAAGAAATAGAAAAGCACATGCCCAAAATAGGCGACATACAACTACCGGATTTTCCTTTGCTACTTGCCCCTATGGAAGACGTAAGCGACCCGCCGTTCCGTGCTTTATGCAAGGAGCAGGGTGCCGATGTGGTGTATACGGAATTTATTTCCTCGGAAGGCCTCATTCGTGACGCTGCAAAAAGCGTCATGAAGTTGGATATTTATGAGAAAGAACGCCCGGTGGGGATTCAGATTTTTGGTGCCAATTTGGAATCCATGCTACAATCGGTCGAAATTGTTGAAAAATCAGGGCCGGATATTATCGATATAAATTTTGGATGTCCCGTAAAAAAAGTGGTTTCCAAGGGAGCGGGAGCGGGTATATTAAAGGATATCGATTTAATGGTTTCCTTGACCAAAGCTATGGTAGAACATACCAAACTTCCCATTACCGTAAAGACGCGCTTAGGTTGGGACGATGAATCCATCAAAATTGTTGAGGTAGCGGAGCGTTTGCAAGATGTGGGTTGTAAGGCGATTGCGATACACGGGCGTACCCGCGCACAGATGTACAAAGGAAACGCCGATTGGAACCCCATAGCCGAAGTTAAGAACAACCAGAGAATGCATATTCCCGTTTTTGGAAATGGTGACGTGAACACTCCGGAAGCTGCCGTTAAAATGCGTGACGAATATGGTTTGGACGGGGCAATGATCGGTAGGGCAAGTATTGGTTATCCTTGGTTTTTTAGGGAAGTGAAACACTTTTTTGAAACCGGAAGCCATATGGCACCGCCAACCATGGTAGAACGCGTAGATGCCGCACGTAGGCACTTACAAATGTCCATAGATTGGAAAGGGGAAAAACTGGGTGTTTTTGAAACCCGAAGACATTATACCAACTACTTTAAGGGCATCCCGGATTTTAAACCGTATCGAATGAAAATGGTCACCAGCGATGAATCTGCTGATGTTTTCGCAGCTTTTGACGAGGTATTGCAGAAGTTTGGGGATTTCGAGTTTGCTTCAATTTAGAGGTAAAATACAGACTACTTTTTTATTTGATCTAGGTGGGTAACAAGCTTTGAATAGGAGTCTAGTCGCCTATATTTCAACAGTACAATTACATTTTTCAAAAATTCTTATGTTTGGTGTGGGTTCAAACAAAATCACTGGTAATTTTAGAATCGACCAATCTAAAGCTTAAACCATGAAACATACTATGTTACTTCTTACCGCTTTGCTGTTGGCCTGCACCTTTATTCAGGCACAAACCGATAACACAAAAGTGGTTTTGATCACTTTGGACGGACTACGCTGGCAAGAGTTATTTTCGGGGGCCGATCCGCTACTTGTTGCAAACACCGATTTTGTGAAGGACACCCTAGCATTGAAAGACCAATTTTGGAGGGAAAGTGCCACAGAACGGAGAAACGTTCTTTTCCCGTTCTTATGGAACGAAGCTGCAAACATGGGTCAATTGCACGGAAATAGAAACCTGGGCAGCAAGGTAGATTTAACAAACGCCCTGTGGTTTAGCTATCCAGGCTATAGTGAAATCCTTACGGGACATGCAGACGATACCCGAATTACCAGTAACGATAAATTTCCCAATCCCAATACAACGGTGTTGGAGCTGGCGAACAAAGACTCAAGATATACCGGTAAAGTGGCAGCTTTTGCTAGTTGGGACGTGTTTCCGTATATCGTAAACGAAATACGTTCGGGCGTACCTGTAAATGCAGGGTTTGATTTGGCACAGGGCGATAACCTTACAGCACGGGAAAAATTCCTGAATCAATTACAACCTAGAGTTCCAAGTCCTTGGGGAACCGTGAGGCTGGATGCTTTTACGCATTATTATGCCGTAGAGCATATTAAAAAACAGCAACCTGAATTCGTCTATATCGCCTATGGAGAAACCGACGATTTTGCCCATGACGGAGACTATGCGGCTTATTTAAAATCTGCACAAAACACGGATACGTTCCTTAAAGAGCTTTGGGAATTGACTCAGAACGACCCTTTTTACAAGGACAACACGTTATTTCTTATAACAACGGACCATGGTCGCGGTACGGAACCTTTGAAAACATGGAAAGGCCATGGTGATGCTGTTAAAGGTGCCGGTTCCGTTTGGTTAATTGCTTTTGGCAAAGGGGTTTCTGCCAAAGGGGAGGTTGCCAACGCGGAGCAATTATATAGCAATCAAATTGCTCCTACGGTGTTAAAAGCCTTAGGTCTTACGCGAGGGGCAATGGCAATGGAAGGCAAACCTTTACAATTGCGAACCGACTAGGGTGCTGTTAACGGCTAACCATCAAAACTTTATTGGCACCGCCAAAGGGTATAATACCCCGAGGCTTGCCTCTAAATTAAAGGTTCGTTTCCTTCGAATGCCTCGCGGGCTTGCACCTAGGTAGTTTACTAGGAAATCACAACACTTATCGCTTCTCCAATGGCCATAAGCTCTTGTGTCTCTGCCTCTGTGAAATCGTATGGCACACGTTTTCCTATGCCTATGACGCCGTACAGCGTATCGTTTAATAATAAAGGAGCGGCAACGGAACCTTCTACCTTGGTCTCTTTGGCAGCCGGCCGTGCAACACCACTGGCATCGGTTTGAAGGTTGCACATTTCTACCGGTTTTTTTCGTTCCGCCGCAATCCCTGCCATACCTTTCCCTATAGGAATCGTAGCGAGTTTAGGGAGTAAAAAATCGGGAACGCCAACATGGGCCTGTACGTTTAAAAGTTTCGTTTCTTGGTCTAAAAAATGTAGTGTGCCTGTGGTGCAATCAAAATTTGAAACTACGGTCTCAAGTAGGTGTTGCCAATCTACTTCGGTACTTCCTAACAATGTATTGACTTTTTCTAGTATGGATGAGGTATTGGATTGCATGGTATATATTTTTTGGTGATTAAAAACAGATTCTTTTAATTGTTTGCCGTTCTATACTTCTAACGCAGAAGCGATCGGCTTTATTTTCATTGGACAATAGTATAGTTTACCACAGGCTTCCTTGCTCGCCTATTTGAGGTTTAATCCTTGGTGACCTTACTCCCCCACCAGTCCTCGTTGGGGTGAAATTCCGGGGATAGAAACTCCATGCGTTGGGCTTCCAAGCGTGGGAGTAAAACATCAATTTTTTGTTGCTGTAGTTGTTTTGCCAGTTCCGGATCATACATGTCATCCGGCTTGGGCTTGTTTGCTTTTACGTTGGTAAGGAAATTATCTAAGCTATTCCACATGGTTGTGCCATATTCTGTATGCGCTGCCCATAGGTTGGTTTGCTCACTGGGGTCGTCAGCCAGATTGTAAAGCTCCTTACGGCCATCCTCCCAATAATGAATGAGTTTCCAATTGCCTTCACGAATTATTGACGATGGCTCGCCACCTTGGTTCCCGTAGTGCGGGTAATGCCAAAATAAGGGACGACCTGGAAGTTCATTTCCTTCCAAAAGTAGCTTTAGACTTACGCCATCCAAGTGCTGTTGCGGTTTTAACGGAATATTGGCCAAATCTAACAACGTAGGGTACAAGTCGGTTCCAGAAACGGGATAATCTATCTGCTTCACATCTTTTATCCAAGGCACTTTTATGAAATAGGGTTCGCGTATACCGCCTTCCCATTGGTAGCCTTTTCCACCGCGCAAGGGGAGGTTTGTTGTCGAAAATGCATCGCCCGAGGCTACGCCGCCATTATCCGAAGTAAACACGATGATGGTATTTTCCTCGAGTCCTAGGGTTTTTAATTTATCCAAAACAATACCCACGGCATCATCCATTTGCTGTACCAATCCCGCATAGATCGGATTGTCCTGTACCGTTCGTATGGGCAAGACCCGCTCCATTTCGTAACCGGAATCCTGTATCCCTTGCATTTCGGCCTTTTCTCGATATTTTGCCCAAGTTTCCTCGCTGGTCTGTATAGGCCCATGCACGGCATAAAAGGAGAGGTAGGCCAAAAAGGCAGCATCCTTATTTTTCTCTATAAAGTCCGCTGTTTCCTTACCTAGGCGTATGGATAGATTTTCGCCCGGAACCGTATTTTCCAGGTTTGGATTTTCCCATGGCGAAAAGAACCCTCCGATGGGACTGCCCTTGTCCCAGCCACCCTTATTTATTTGGAATCCATGGTCCGTGGGCCAGCTACCTTTTGAGCCCAAATGCCATTTTCCGGCGAAAAAGGTTCTGTAACCGTTGGCCGCAAATGCTTCCGCTAACGTTGTATCGTTTTTAGGGAGTACATGGTTGTAGTCGGCCGGCAGTAATTTATCGTTTCTGTTCAGGGTTCTCCACTCGGTACCGGATTTTGCGCCTATCCAATCCGTAATCTGGTGTCTTGCGGTAAACTGGCCTAACATAATGCTGGCTCGGGAAGGACTACAAACACGACTTGCTGCATAGCCTTGGGTAAAAACAGTTCCTTCATTGGCAATGCGGTCCACGTTCGGTGTTTCGTAAAAGGTGCTTCCCGTAACGCTGAGGTCGTGTAGGCCAAGATCATCGACCAATATAAAAAGGATATTGGGTTTTTTCTTTAGGGGCGGTTTTTCTTTGGAATTACAAGACAGGAAAAAAAGAGCGAAAAGACTTAGGACAAGGTGGTTTAGTTGCTTCATGACAGATTAGGCTTGTATCGCTTTAACCCAAATTATATGTTGCAACTTCGATATAAAGATGTGAGCTGCAACAGCATTTCTAATGTATGTTTTTGGTTTAAAGTAATAGGTCATTTTAAATTTCCTTCAATAATAAGCAATTAAAGGCCCAAAACATAGTAGTTGAGGGTATGCGTTTGAATAGTAGCAGCTCGGTATCCGGCTACTGCCTGCAAGATTTTTGTTAAAATTATCCTATGGAATCTTAGCTTTTTCTTAAAAAGCGCACAATTGATGAAGCACTAAGGAATGGTTTTTATTTTTTCCGTACCTTGAAAATAAAAACGTATGAAAGATACAGGAATGTTTTGGGTAGGGGCAACGAGTTTAGTGTTACTAACGGTAACTATTATGGCGGCAATGAATTTTCCGTTTAATTGGGTATTCTATGTTACCGTATTGGGACAGGTTATGGTCGCATTCATGGTATATCGTGTGTTGACGGACAACTACAAAACGGAGAAAACCTTTGCCGATTTTTATGAGGATAATCCTATAGGGAGAGAGGAACGGTATAGGTAAAAAAAACAGCTACTTAGTTCCATTTTACCTATATCGAACGGAAGTCAGTATACCTCAAAATTAAATCCTATGGTAACAATGCTAGAGGAAAATGTGGTGTCCCTATCGTACTTATAAAACTTTAAATCGATACGCTTGAGCCCAAACTTCCAAAGACGGGCTTTTGTAAAGATATCTGTATAGGAAGCACCAAGACCAAACTGATTGGCTACATATTTTGATAAATCGTAGTCCGAAGTATAAAATTCTTCCGTTGACAATGCCGATTCGAACGGCCTAAAATAATCTGCCGCAGTTTGCCGGTAGTATCTGTAGGAAGGATAAACCGTAAAATGGTCCGAAAGTTTAATGGGCAGTTCTACATTTGCCGTATGCGAAACTATACCCCAAGTATCGCTGTAATATCTATAAAAACTTCTTAGCACGAACCTATCGCTCATAAACCAGTTTAAACGACCGCCCAAGGCTATTTTAAAACGCGTATCGGGAAGTTGTTCCACGGCATCCGCCAACTGAAAATTGGCAACGTAGGAATCGGCAACATCGGCAAAATAAACACGTTGAAACGGAGTGGAAAGCAGTCCCCGTTGCTGTACAAAATCCAAGGACAAAGACCCTTGAACTTTTTTATGTAGAATCTGCGAAAAACCAAATCCTAGATTATACGAGTTTCTTTTTTCATTTTCAAAAGGAACAAATTGTGGATTGTAAGCGGTATTTCCCGTGATAGTATTGTCCAGAAAAAATCCGTTGGCGAGACCGTTTCCACCGGGAGTAAAAGGGCGTAGTTCAAACGGATAAATGGCGGTCCATGAATCTAGATAGACCCTTCCGTTAACACTTAGCTCTGTATTTCGTTCATTGAACAAACGGGTATACCCGCCGCCAAAACCAAGGGAAAAATAATCCCACTCCGAGGATACCGAGGCCATTGCACTCCAAATTTGGTTCCTGTCATCGGACGTATGGCTGTAGGATGCCGTAAGGTTGGTCCACACATCGTTACGGGATGCTCCGGAACTGGCCACGAACGGGTCTGCTTGGCGCCTACCGTCAAAAGGATCAACATTGCTCGAAGAAGCCGATGTGTAGGCCGATACCCCTGCATCAATGGTCAATACATCGTCTTCATTTAACGGTATGGATATGATAATAGTTCCGGTAGCGTCCGTAAGTTCTTCCGTTCCCCGGCCACCCGTTACCGCTGCATTATCACCATCTTGAGTATAGTAGCTGGATAATATATCCACTTCCACAGTTTCCAGCACACGTTTTTTATAGCCTGTTTCATCGTTGTTCCGTTGTTGTGCAAACCCCAGAAACGACGTCAGGAAAAATAGAAGCGTTATGTTTATTTTAATACTCTTCATATAAGTAATCGGTAGTCCATTTTGTTGCATGTTGAATTGTTAAAAGCGCATAATGGATAGTGACTTACGCAAGGCGTTAAAAACCTAATTACACCCACAGCCGCCTCCGGTCTGTCCTCCATTAGCTCCTGCGGCACCTTCCCTGTAGGTGTGCGCTATAACAACATTACGGTCGCAAGGTTGGTCATAAAGGCCCATATCCGGATCGTTTATCGCCACTTTTTCATATTCTTTTACTACCACACAGCTACCAAACGTGCAGGAAAGAAGGAGTATAAAAACCCATGTTTTGGTCATAAGGTGTCTATTTTAATGTTTTTTGATTTGAAAACTTTACCGTCCTCGGCTATAATGATACAATCTACTTGCGGTAGTTGATCAATACGGTCCAGGCCCGTTTCCCTTCCCATAACAAATACCGATGTGGCCAGGGCATCTGCAAGTTCCGCTTTTGGCGCAAAGACCGTAACGCTAAGAATATCTGTAGCTGGGTAGCCACTTCTGGGGTCAATAATATGGGAATACGTTACTCCATTAAAAACCACTTGTTTTTCATAGTTTCCAGAGGTTACCACGGCTCTGTTTGTAACCGGAAGCATACCAAAGCCCTTGTTTTTGTCCATGGGGTTGGTCAAGGCTACTTTCCACGCCGTACCATTAGGTTGTTTGCCCCAGGTATTCATATCGCCCGCTGCGTTTATAATTCCGGAGGACACGCCTTTTTTTGTTAATACTTCTTTTGCCTTGTCCGCCGCGTACCCTTTTCCAATGGCGCCAAAACCAATTTTCATACCGGGCAGCCTAAGAAAAACCGAGTTATGTTGTTTGTCTAGAACAATGTTTTGAAAACCTACTTTGGCAACCGAATGTTGAATAGCCTCTTTACTTGGCATTGATGTCATGCTGCCATCAAATTTCCAGATACGGTCCATGGAGGCATAGGAGATGTCGAAGGCACCATCGGTGAGTTTGGAGATTTTTAAGGAGCGCTCTATCAGATCAAAAAGTTCTTGGGAAACGGTTACAGGGGTTTTGCCTGCAGCTTCATTGATCTTGGATGTTTCCGAATTTGGGTCCCATGAGGATATTAATTTTTCTATACGCTCAATTTCAGCAATGGCCTCTGCGATGTGCTTGTCCCCATCCAAAGCATTTTCTGCAACAACAGTAATTTCAAAGCGACTGCCCATTAACTTTACCGTTTGCTTGTAGGCCTGTTGGGCGTTTGCTATCCAACAAAAACATCCAAGGACAAAAAATAGGATAGTTTTCAAATTCAGTTCAAATAACGATTAAGTTCTTCTATATATTCCATGGGCGGAAGCCTTTTATATCCGGTACGTCCCAGTTCCCTACCATAGGAATCTAGCAGTACCACTAAAGGAAATATGCCTTTTTGATTATATTTTTCCGCTAACATCGTGTTGGAATCTGCTAGCTCTTTTGAAAGTGCATTTTTCTTTTTTCTAGGAAAATCGGCTTGTAGCATCACATAATGTTCTTTCGCATACGCTTTAAAAATAGAGGTAGACCAAACCTCACGGTCCAGTTTTATACAGGGCGCACACCAATCCGAACCTTGAAAAACGAGTATAATAGGGTTGTCGGATTCTTTTGCCATCGTTTTTGCCGCTTCAAAATCGGTTTGCCACTCTTGGGATGTTCCGTTCAAGGAAAACAGACAAAATAGGACGATCAACAAAAGAGGTTTGCTCATTTCTAGCTTTATCACACGTATACCTAAATATAAACCTACATTTTCAATATAAATTGTTGTAACGTAGGTAAAAGCTATTCAAATACCCAGAAGCTAATACTACGGATTAGCATAAAAACAGAAGAACCTGAAAAACAGCCCAAGGTCTTTCACTTAATTAAAAAGGGATAAATAGATGGGTTAAAAAAGGGGGTCATTAATGATAGATCCGGATGCGCTAGTTGTTGTCACAAGTTCCAAATACTGCTTTTAGCACTAGTGATTTTTGGCAGGATCATTATATTTATAGTACTTACAGGGGTGTAGAATTTTTCTGGATATAACGAAATCAAAGATTGTGGTAAAGTTTATAGAAGAGGAAATAACATTAAAATTACAAAGATGGGGTATTGATGAGGTGGGGATATCCTGTATACTTCAAATGGATGTTGATGGAAATAATGATGAACCACATTCCGAGAACAGTAACCCATCGCTAAAATTTATGATTGTAACCGATAGGGTGAACGCATATATGAACCAATCGGATTGGTTAGAATTGTTCGGCCCCTACACAAAATGCCATAAAGCGAACCATGGTTTTTTTCAGATTATAAAAACTACTTATGTGAGTGGCGTTACCATGAGTTTTGTAATGATAGAAGGAAACGACAAAAAAGATGTGTACACGTTTTGCGAAATCGAAGATTTGGAAAAGAGCGTTAAAATATTAGTGTGTAAAAACTAGGTGTTTTGAACCTTTATATGCACCCTTACCGCTACGCTATAAGCTCTCACGAGACTCCGGGATAATGAGAAAAAGAGACAGTCAGTTAATAAGACCTAATTGATTAATCTTATAAATAACTGTAAATGAATGATTCAAAACAATGAAGTCATTTAATTTTTTTTCGTTCGCTAAAAAATTGCTCTTTTTCGCTGCGCGCTGCAGCTGGCTCCACATTTAAAAGCCAAATTGTTGGTTTTAGTTTCGGACCTCTCTTTTTTTACCTTCCGTAGTGATGCTATACAAATCAAAAAAGTCTTCAAATGTTCAAAAAACCACTAATTTTCGCTGGTACGCGAATAGTATAAACCACTTCAATATAAATTTATTTTTTGACTTAGGCACATAATCAATACTCTTTATTAAGAATGGGCTAAGCCCAATGTCATTTAGTTGCCCGATTTATAAGCTCAGGTCCGTTCCATGTTTTCATGGGAGGGACTGTTAAAGGCTCCTCTCTTGAGATCCCTGCCTCCGACGAACGAAGTATGAGTGAGAGGAAGGCACAGGTGTCCGCCAAAGGTGGACGGAGGGTTTGACCCGCAAACTTGCTCGGGACAGCTTGGTTCTTGATACGCATGCCGTTACCGACGCCAAGCTGAAAGAAGACACCGAACTTCCCCGGATATGCGGTGACGCACCGTACGTGAGCAATTTTACGGTCATATATCCCCGTCAGCAAAGCTGCCGCCCCTCTTTTCTAGAGAGGGGAGCAAAAAAATTATGCATACACGATATAACCGTAAGCCGAAATTTAACAGGTATGATGGTAAAGCAAGCTTAATGAATTACTGAAATCCAATAAACGTAGGGCTTAACATTTATTAGCTAAGTGCCTAAGTCAATTCATTTTTTTTCCCAATAAGCCAAAGCATCTTTTTGAATCGATAGTAACCAACCATATTTAGTTGCTTGGAGAAGCTGTATTGGCCAAGCTGTTGTTTAAATCCTCCAAAGAGTTCATCAAAATTGTATTTGCCTCGTTTTGTATCTGGTTGGAGTGTTCTAGATAAAGAAAACAAAATACGATGACCGCTAAAACAACGACAACATCCATTATTAATCTGGTCGCTTGTGTTTTTCTTTTATCTTTCATGCTATCTAAACTTATGATTGTCAGTTGGGAAGATAGCACAAAAAATTAAAATTAACAAATATTTAAGAATCTATCCTAACATCGCAGTTTACGCTATAATCGAGATTTGAATTATAAAGTATGCCTTGATCGTAATATTTAGGATGTTTTCTTGTAGTTTTTTGACAGGTCCGTTCCGTGGTTATTTACTGGAACATGATTATAATTGCCCCTAACGCCGTTAGCACTAAAATCATTTTTCTAAAGTAAGCTTCCTTTATCAGCTTAATAATTTTTATACCTACTAAGAAACCAAGTAAAATACCGGGTAGGAGCTTTACATTGAGCACTATTGTTTCTTCCGATATAGTTTCCCACATAAAAATATGAAAGGGCAGTTTTATAATATTAACGATTAAAAACAACCAAGCAGCGGTGCCTATGAAGTGGTTTTTAGGTAATCGCATCGCCAAAAAATAGATATTAGAAAATGCTCCTGCCAGGTTTCCTACCATAGTCGTAATGCCGGCAACAACACCTATCGTGCTCGCAAATGCCCAGTGTGTTGGTACTGTTTTTGTTTTTTTTCTGTCCCACCAGTACATCATAAAAACCGTTATTAGAATGATGATCGCCATCCCAATTTTAAATAAGGATTCAGGAAGGTCCTTACCAATAAAAGCACCAATGAGCACACCTAAGACCATCCAAGGCAGCACCTTGTAAACATAGGTCCATTGTGTATGCCTATTGTAATAGATCACCGCAAAAACATCGGCAAGAATAAGTAACGGAACTACCAAGCCAGTGGATTCTTTTGCACCAAAAGCCAGCGCCATAAAGGTGACATTGATTACGGCAATACCTTTAATACCTGCTTTTGAAAGCCCTATTACGAACGCGGCGGCACTGGCCAGTATCCAAGAAGTTAGTGTAATTTCCATAGTCGTTAGTGTGAGCGTAAAAGTTGTTGGGCGATCAAAACACAAAAGTATCCTAAATTATTTTACCTTTAGACGTTAACCAACTACCGAATCATGGAATTAAGCACGCTGGATTATAGTTTTATAGTCGTTTTTTTCTCTATCATTTTAGGGATCGGAATTTATGTCTCTAAAAAATCAGGTAAAAACTCTACCGAATTTTTTCTTTCCGGTAGAACCATGCCTTGGTGGCTGTTGGGCCTTTCCATGGTAGCCACAACCTTCTCTACGGATACGCCAAATTTGGTAACCGATATCGTAAGAACCAACGGGGTTTCAGGTAACTGGGTATGGTGGTGTTTTTTGATTACAGGAATGCTAACTGTTTTTGTGTACGCCAAACTATGGCGTAAATCCAATGTAAACACCGATCTAGAATTTTATGAAATGCGCTACGGCGGTAAACCGGCCAGCTTTCTTAGAAAGTTCCGCGCAGTTTATTTGGGAGGACTGTTCAACATTATTACCATGGCCTCGGTTACCTTGGCAGCTATAAAAATTGGTGGTATTATGCTTGGTTTGGAACCTTGGCAAACTGTTGTTGGGGCCGGGTTGATTACGGTAACCTTTAGTGCTTTGGGCGGATTTAAAGGTGTGGTCTATACCGATTTTCTTTTGTTCTTTGTGGCCATGTCAGGTGCTATTGGAGCTGCATATTATTTGGTGAATATTCCCGAAGTTGGAGGGATTACGGCGCTTATGGCAAATGAAAACGTTAGTGAAAAATTAGCGATTCTGCCCGATTTCAGTGATCGTAAAGCATTGATAACCTTATTGATAATTCCGTTGGCAGTCCAATGGTGGAGTTCTTGGTATCCTGGTGCAGAGCCGGGCGGCGGCGGCTATATTGCGCAACGTATGTTGGCGGCAAAAGATGAAAACCACGCCATAGGTGCAACTTTCTTTTTTAATATAATGCATTATGCGCTAAGACCTTGGCCTTGGATTTTAGTAGCCCTGGCGTCTTTGGTAGTCTATCCGGACATTGCGAGTATTGCAACAGCCTTTCCAAATATCGAGGAAAGCAAATTGGGACATGACCTTGCTTATTCCGCAATGTTGACGAAATTACCAAGTGGACTCTTAGGAGTGGTACTTGCCTCTTTAATTGCAGCTTATATGAGCACTATTTCAACACAATTGAATTGGGGTTCCTCCTACATTGTATTTGATTTTTATAAACGACAGGTAAATCCAGATGCAACCGAGAAACAAATGGTTGCGGTGGGTAGATTGTCTACGGTCTTACTTATGGTGCTTAGTGCTTTGTTCGCACTAACTTTACAAAATGCCTTTGAGGTTTTTGACTTATTGATACAGTTTGGAGCGGGTACCGGATTAGTGTTTATCTTACGTTGGTTCTGGTGGCGCATTAATGCATGGAGCGAGATTACGGCCATGTTCGCATCGGGTATTTTAGTCATAACACTAGCCAAAACAAGCTTGGGCGATATCCTTTTTGACCCTGCAACGGGTGTGTTTCCAGATTGGGCCAATTATCCCTTTATTGTAGTTGTTACTACCGCCATTTGGATGCTGGTTACGTTAATGACAAAACCGGAATCAGACAAAACATTAAGAGGTTTTTACAGAAAAACGCAACCTGGTGGTCCAGGATGGTCAAAGGTTGTTAGGAAAGCTAAAGATGAAAACGTGAACATTTTAGAGCATAACGACAAATGGAGCGTTCCCTCAGGCATTACGGCAATGCTTTTAGGCGTAGGGTTGATTTATTCCATTATGTTCGCAACAGGCTATTGGATTTACGGAAAAACAACATCAGCCCTTATTTTAACCGGTGTTTCCGTTATAGCAGCCTTTTTATTAATTAAGGCATGGAACCGTATGAAAGGTAATTTATTATAGCTATGAAAGAGAGGGTCCTATCGGTTGACATATTTCGGGGAATGACGATCATCCTGATGGTGCTCGTAAACACGCCCGGTACATGGTCTAATGTATATGGTCCTTTGTTACATGCAGAATGGCATGGCTATACCCCAACAGACCTGGTGTTTCCCTTTTTCTTGTTTATCGTTGGGACTTCGATAGCTTTCTCCTATCAAAACAAATCGATAGATGCCGGGGTCTACAGAAAAATTACGGTCAGAAGTCTTAAACTCATTGGGCTGGGACTTTTTTTGGGTGCCTTTACCATTAGTTTTCCGTTCATCAAGGATTTTACGGATATTCGTTTTCCAGGGGTTTTACAGCGAATTGGGGTAGTCTTCTTTTTTACGGCCATTCTATTTATTAACTTCAAGTGGAGGACCCTAATTGGCATCACCATTGCCTTATTGGTCGGATATTGGCTTTTGATGACATTAGTACCCGTAAACGGAATAGCCTCTACCTTGGATAGGGCACCTAACAATTTGGCCAATTATATTGATTTAAACGTGTTGGGCAGTCACATGTGGCAGCCAGATTACGACCCGGAAGGCCTGTTGAGTACGCTGCCGTCCATTGCCAGTGCATTGCTGGGTGTTTTTACAGGGCTAATTTTGACCTCTAAACAGGTCGAAAAAACAAGATTATTGGTAGGCATAGGCGGTAGTTTTTTAATTATCGGTCATATCTGGGATATTGTTTTTCCTATAAATAAGGCCTTGTGGACCAGTAGTTTTGTATTGGTCACCGCCGGATGGGCCAATCTCATATTGGCACTCATATACTATAGTACAGATGTTAAGAAAATACAATTTGGCAGTATTTTCAGATATGCCGGTGCCAATGCCATTATTGTATATTTTTTATCCAGCTTCATAGCCAAAATCATGGGTCAGATTAAAGTAGGCGACACCTCGCTGCACGGATGGCTTTTTCAAAACATCTACGTTCATAGTTTCATGTCCATGGAATTATCGTCATTGTTATACGCACTCTCCGTTGTAACTTTTTACTGTTTCTTGGCGTATTTCCTGTACAAAAGAAGCATATTCATAAAAGTATGACGGCACATGGCTTTGCTTAATTCAACGCTATTGTAGTTTTAATATTCTTTTTTTGTTGGGACAAACACGCTTTTATCACAATTTGCAAAAGAAAATAGCAGTGCTTTAGTACGAGCAAATCAAGGTATATTTGGACTCAAACGAAAAAGGTAAGGTCAATTTTTTGCCGACTGTCCACCCTTGGCAACAAAGATTTAAAAAAAGGAATTCAAATACGTACTTGAAGTTGTAGACTTTTTTAACGAATGGAAAAAGAACCAAAAAACATATTAGGAACTGCGTTACAGCCCTGTTGCTTTGAACCCAAAACAGGTTTTTATAGGGACGGCTTTTGTAAAACGGGTGCGGAAGATTATGGGACCCATGTCGTCTGCGCCATCATGACCACTGAATTTTTAGCGTACACGAAATCCAAAGGCAACGACCTTTCAACACCCATACCGCAGTGGTCTTTTCCGGGTTTGATAGCCGGGGATAAATGGTGTTTGTGCATTATGCGATGGCTAGAGGCGGTTAAAGCGGAAAAAGCACCTAAGATCGTATTGGAGGCGACCCACGAAAAGGCGCTAGAGTATACCACCTTAGAGGTGTTGCAGCGGTATGAATTCGTTGAACACTAGTGTGTTACTGTTTAAAAGCCCATTTCAAAAATTCTGGAAATACAGTTCCCCAAGTCGGTAAATCATGTTTTCCTCCATTGATCTCCAGGTAGGTAATATCACCAGGATAGGAGTAGCCCTTTTTTTCAAGTTCTTTAATTACATCCAATGTGTCATCGATAGCATCTATGATACCGTTGTTGTTGCGGTCCGCTGCTTCATCGGCCGTGCCACATTGAAACCAAAATTTTTGTCCGGCTACATAAGACCTGTTTTTAATGACATCTAAAATAATTCTGCTTCGGTCTAGGGTATCCCCTTTTATGTAAGCTTTTTTGCGCCACCAAAAAGAACCGCTGAACACCCCTACTTTAGCGAAATGAGCAGGGTGGTTGTAAACGATGTCCAAGGCAGACAATCCGCCTAAGGACATGCCGCAAAATACCCAATCCGCTTGTTTTTTAGATAGCTTAAATTCTAGCTTTAAGAAAGGAATGAATTCCTCAATAATAAATTTGGAATATTCTTTGGCTTTGTTCCCCCTGTTTTTGAAATCCGGAATTCCTGCCGTTCCATATTCATTGATTCTATTGTCGTTACAGGAAATACCAACGTAGCAAAAGGGCTTTATGTCCTTGTCGTCAAAAGCCTCGGTTAGTGTTTTTTCCAAGTTCATGGCCGCATAATCTTGACCATCGTTCATAAGCAATACAGGAAATGGCCGCTCGCTTTGGCGGTAATTACCGGGTGCTACGAACCTAAAAACGACTTTCCTATTCAAATTTTTGGAAAAAAAAGAACCTTTTGCACTTATAAAATCGATTTGAAACCCCATGTTTTACGCTTAACGACTGCAAGTATAACGCTAAGTGAAAAATAAAATTCATTATGTCAAAAAATAAATTACTTTTGCGCCCCTTAAATAGTTGAGTATTAATCTATTTACGTAATTTAATACAATGGCAAAAATTGAACATATTCCCTATTACTCCAACACCCTTGGGCGTAACATTATGGTTGAGGTAACAGGGCACTGGGGGCATCCTATTTTAATGTTTCCTTCCTCTGGCGGACAGTATACCCAAAATTCGGATTTCGGACTCAATACTTCCGTAATGCACTTGGTAGAGGAGGGCAGGGTAAAACTCTACAATGTAGAAACGATAGATATGTTGTCTTTTTATGATGACAATATGGATTCTGAGACCAAGATTCATAATTATGAATTGTACATGCAATTTTTAAAGAACGAGTTCATTCCGTTTGTTCAAAAAGAATGTAATACGCATAGAATTGGTGTTGCGGGAGTGAGTTTTGGTGGATTTCATGCCGCCAATGTTGCCTTTCGTTTCCCGGATGTAGTATCCCATTTAATTGGCATGAGCGCGGCATTTAGTATAAGAAACATGACCCCGTATTCAGAGGATATGCGTATTTATTTCAATTGTTCGGCCGAGTTTATGGAGAATGAGGAGGGCTGGAAATACAATCACATGAAGATTGTCTTGGGTACATCCGATTGGGATATTTGTTTGGACAAGAACAAACACATGTCCGGTATACTAAAACGAAAGGGAATTGACCATTGGTACGATGAAAAAAAATGGCAGGATCATGATTGGCCTTTATGGAAAATGATGTTCCCAGAGTATTTGGGGAAGTATTTCTGAGGTTGCTTTATTGGCACCGCCAAAGGGTATAATACCCCGAGGCTTGCCTCGAAATTAAAGGTTCGTTTCCTTCGAATGCCTCGCGGGCTTGCCCCGAGGTAGTTTACTTAGGTAAGTTTACAAGTAAAAAATCAAAATATAAATTAGAGATTCAAGCCTTTACTGAAATGGTTTCAGCGCAAGTGCGGGAATGAAAGTAAATAACAAAATTATGGCAAAAAAGGTAGGTATTTTATTTGGAATGGAAGACACTTTTCCATGGGCCTTTATTGATAAGGTAAATGAAATGGGCAAAGGCGAGGTAATCGCAGAGGCCGTTCAAATAGACAAATTACAGCAAGGTATAGATTACGGGTATCATGTGATCATTGACCGTATTTCTCAAAGTGTTCCTTTTTATCGCGCCTATTTAAAGAATGCTTCTTTAATGGGAACTGCGGTAATCAACAATCCTTTTTGGTGGAGTGCGGACGAAAAGTTCTTTAATAACTGTTTGGCAATGGAACTAGGGGTTCCCGTTCCTAAGACGGTGTTGTTACCGTCTAAGGAAAGACCGGACGACACTTCTGAAACATCTTTCAGAAACTTAAAAGCACCGTTGGATTGGGACTACATGTTCAATTATATAGGCTTTCCAGCGTATATGAAACCGCACGATGGTGGTGGTTGGAAAAACGTATACAAAGTTGATAATGCAGACCACCTTTTTAAGTGTTTGGAAGAAACAGGGCAGTTGGTAATGATGCTTCAAGAAGAAATAGAGTTTGAAGATTATTATAGAGTATACTGTTTAGGTCAAAAATATGTGCACATTATGCCTTATGAGCCTAGAAACGAGTTTCATGCACGTTATGCTACAGAGCCAAAGACGAAAGGAGCAGAGCATACGAAATTAATGGAACTAATTACGGATTATACGTTAAGGCTAAACAAATCACTAGGCTATGATTTTAATACGGTGGAGTTCGCCATACGTAACGGTATTCCTTATGCAATCGATTTTTGTAACCCAGCGCCAGATGCCGATATCAATTCTGTAGGACAAGAGAATTTTGACTGGATCGTGGAGCATTCCGCAAAGCTCGCCATAGAAAAAGCAAAAGCACATAAGCCAAAGAAAAACGGAACTTCTTGGGGCTCTTATGTTACCAATGCGTCTACACCTTTAAAACCTGCGGCAAAAAAAGTAACTTTAAAAACAGCTGCACAAGCAAAAAAGACTGTAGTTAAAAAAGCAATCGTTACCGACAAAAAGATTCCCGTGGCCAAGAAAACAGTTGCGAAAAAAGCAGTTAAAAAGGCACCTGCCAAAGCAAAAGCAGCACCTTTGAAAAAGGCTGCGGCGGTAAAAAAAGCGCCCGCAAAGGCAAAAACTACAGCTAAGAAAACAAAATAGAAAAGCATACCAAAAGCACACACCATCATGCATAAATTCACACTGGGAATAGAGGAAGAATTTCAAATTCTGGACAGCGACAGCTTAAAGCTTCATTCCCAGATGTCGAAGATCATTGATGGCGGAAAAGTATTTTTAAAAGAGCGGATTAAAGAGGAAATGCACCAATCCATGGTAGAAATGGGTACTAATATTTGTGAAAATATTGGTCAGGCCAGGGATGAGGTTTCGTATTTAAGACAACAGATTTTTGAATTGGCCGGAAAAGAAGGGTTGGCGGTAGCAGCCTCTGGCACGCACCCGTATTCTCATTGGAGCGAGCAATTAATAACACCGAACCCAAGATATGATGTGCTTATTGAAGAAATGAAGGATGTGGCGCGTTCCAACCTCATTTTTGGAATGCATGTACATGTCGCCATACCTAACCGGGAAGAGGGTTTGCATATTATGAACGTGGCCCGCTATTTTTTACCACATCTATATGCACTTTCAACAAATTCGCCGTTTTGGGAAGGTAGGGAAACGGGTTTTAAATCCTTCCGTTCCAAGATATTCGATAAATTTCCGAGAACAGGTATCCCGCCTTATTTTGGAAGCGTTTCCGAGTATGATGAATTTGTGAATCTATTAGTAAAGACAAACTGCATAGACAACGGCAAAAAGATATGGTGGGACATCCGGTTGCATCCGTTTTATCCAACCGTTGAGTTCCGTGTTTGTGATATGATCATGACTGTAGATGAGGTGGTGTGTATCGCCGCGCTCATGCAATGCATCATTGCCAAGTTGAGCAAGCTACACCAAAAAAACCAAAGTTTTAGGTCGTATCGCCGTATTTTAATTAATGAAAATAAGTGGCGTGCCGCGCGTTGGGGAGTAGATGCTAAGTTGATAGATTTTGGCAGGCAGGAAGAGGTCGCTTTTCCAACATTGATCAACGAGCTGTTAGAGTTTATAGATGATGTGGTAGATGAACTGGGTTGCCGTACAGAGGTAAACTATGTATACCAAATGCTGGAACAGGGCTCGGGAGCGGACAGGCAATTAAAAGTATATGAGGATACCAAGGACCTTAAAAAAGTAATGGAATACGTAGTGGCCCAAACTAAGAAAGGCTTATAGATTTAGCCATTGATAGGATGGATACGTATACAGACCTACTCTTAAATTAGTTAGACAATAAGTACATGCAAGGAAAATATAAAATTGCTGTTTTGGACATGAATGCAGGACGCCCTAATGAAGGAATGCGCTGTATAAATATGTTGGTGCAACAATTTCTGGACCAGAAGCACATTAAAGGGAGTTATGATGTTTTTGATGTCCGTGTAAAAAATGAGATTCCCAAGTTAAAGGATTACGATATGTTTATATCGTCCGGTGGTCCGGGCACCCCTTTGGTTATGGGCGAACCATGGGAGAACGCCTATTTTAATTTTTTGGATGCGGTATTGCTGCACAATCTTTCCAAGCCCAATAAAAAGCACATGTTTTTAATTTGTCATTCCTTTCAAATGGCTTGTTTGCACTGGGATTTGGCCAAGGTGACCAAACGTAGATCTACTTCTTTCGGAGTTTTGCCTATGCACAAGACAAAAAGCGGGCAGCACGAGGTGCTGTTCCAGGACTTGGACGACCCCTTCTACGCCGTAGACTCCAGAGATTACCAGGTGGTAGGCCCAAAGGAATGGAAGTTGGACAGTTTGGACGGTCAGGTGTTGTGTATTGAGAAGGAACGGCCCAATGTGGCTTTGGAACGCGCAGTAATGGCGATACGGTTTTCAAATGAGATATTTGGCACACAGTTTCACCCAGAGGCAGATGCAGCAGGTATGACTCACTATTTTAAACGGGAGGACAAAAAAGCGATAGTGATCAAGAAATATGGAAAACGAAAATATAAAGACATGTTGGAACATCTTAACGATGATGATAAAATTATGAAAACAAACGCCGTTATTATCCCTAGGTTTTTGAAGCTGGCAGCTGAAGCAATTGAAGCAACAAAATCGCAACTACTATGATCTCAAAAATAAGGGAACAGTTCAATGCGGGATTTAAGGAAGAGTATTACGAAAACCTAAAGAAAGAAGTAGAAGAGACCTACGGCGAGGGCACTGCCTTCCGTTTGTCCGAAACCCCTATTTTTATAGATAAAAAAGTTAAGAGTGAAATATTTGATACCTGTGAAAGTATCATAGACCAATTGTGGCGGTTGGATTTTGAAAAGATCAGGGAGCAGTTCGTGCCCAAGCAAATTCAATCTCCCTCAAAAATCGAAAAGCCGCACTTCTTGGCCATAGATTTTGGACTCTGCGAAGACGGTAACGGTGGCATTAGGCCTCAATTAATAGAGCTGCAGGCCTTTCCTACCTTGTTTTTTTACCAGCCTTTTTTAGGAAAGGCATTTATGAACAATTACCCCACCATGCCCAAAGAGGGACTTCATTACTTTTTTAGTGGCCTGGACGAAAATCAATATATAAACGAGGTGCGTGATGTGATCCTTGCAAACGAGCAGCCAGAACATGTAGTCTTAATGGAGCTATACCCGGAGAAACAAAAGACCAGAATCGATTTTTGGGCTACACAAAAAGCATTGGGCATAGAGGTCGTATGTATGACCAAAATAAAGAAGGAAGGCAAGAACCTGTTCTATGATAAAAACGGGGTAAAAACCCAAATCAAAAGAATATACAACAGGGTTATTTTTGATGAAATCGAACGCACAAAAGATTTAGAAACGGAGTTTAACCTTAATGACGATGTAGATGTGGACTGGGTAACGCATCCAGATTGGTTTTTTATGATATCTAAATGTGTGATGCCCAAATTAAAGCATGCCAACATTCCAAATTCTTTTTATCTAAATGATTTTCCAAAGGATTTCGACCTGGAGAGCTATGTGCTGAAACCGTTGTTTTCTTTTGCGGGATTAGGGATAGACCTTCATCCTACAAAAGAAAAAATTGCTGGCATTTCAGATAAGGAAAATTATATTCTTCAAGAAAAAGTAACCTACGCGTCGGCCATAAAGACTAAATCCGAAAAAAATTCAAAAGGAGAAATACGCATCCTATACATCTGGGACAAGAAAAACGACCGCCTAAAACCTGTCATAAATTTAGGTCGTATGAGCAAAGGAGAGTTGATCAACGTTTCCCATAATACAGAAGAAACCTGGATAGGATCTTCTATCGGTTTTTTTGAACAGTAATCTTCATTCTTAAAAGGGTAGATTTTTCACTCCCTCTTTGGGAATGAGCTTTTGCTAAAAAAGAAACTGATTTTATGCGACATCTAGAAGTTAAATTGGTATAATACAAGTATAACACCCCAAGCATCTCTACTGCGCTCGATATGGCCACAGATAGAATTAACTTTTTTAGCCCTGAATTATGCCAAAATTTTTACTTTCTAGCCGCGAACCTGCATCAACTTCGCCACATACTTCCCGATTACATCAAACTCAAGATTCACAACTGTACCTTTCTCGTAGGAATTGAACCTTGTGTTGTTGTATGTATAGGGTATAATGGCCACTTGGAAGGTGTTTACACCTGAATTTACCACGGTAAGGCTGGTGCCATCAATAGTTATGGATCCTTTTTCAATGGTCGGGTTGCCTTTAGATGGGTCATATTCAAAAGAGAAAAACCAACTACCATCTTTCTCTGTAACGTTTGTACAGACCCCTGTCTGGTCTACATGGCCTTGAACTAGGTGGCCGTCTAAGCGGGAACCCAAGATCATTGCCCGTTCAAGGTTTACGCGATCACCGACCTTTAAATTCTTTAGACTTGTCTTTTGTAGCGTTTCCTCGATTGCCGTTACAGTATAATGGTCTCCTTCGATCGCCACTACGGTCAAACAAACCCCATTATGCGCTACACTTTGGTCAATTTTTAGTTCTGACGTAATGTTGGATTTTATGGTAATGTCAAGATTGCCTGCGTTCGTATGCAAACGAGCGACTTCTCCTAAGGTTTCAATAATACCTGTAAACATGTATCGTTTTTATTAAGTAGTTTTGTGCTTGCTTTTAAATGGCACAATAAATTGATTTGATATAGCCCTTTAACCTCTTCTTTGGAGAGGACAAACTGAAAAAACGGTTTTGAACGGGGATACAAAGGTAAAGATTATCATGGAGGAAAACAGGAAAATACGTTTAGGGATATCTATTGGGGATTTGAATGGGATTGGCTGTGAGGTTGCGCTAAAAACATTTGAGGATAGTAGAATGTTGGATTTTTGTACGCCCATATTTTTCGCTTCCAACAAGACCATTTCGCACCAAATGAAGGTTTTGGATATCAATATTGTATTTAATGGCATACCTTCTCCGGACAAGGCAATAGATGGGAAAGTAAATATTGTGAACGTTTGGAGGGAAATCCCTAATATCCGGTTTGGAGAGGCAACCGAGGAGGCAGGTAAGTTTGCCATACAATCCTTAAAAGCTGCCGTAGCTGCATTAAAAGAGGGCGTTATCGATGTTTTGGTTACCGCCCCCATTAATAAGAACAATATTCAATCCGACGAATTCAAGTTTCCAGGCCATACAGACTACCTAGCACAGGAGCTAGGTGGCGAAAGCCTTATGTTCATGGTAACGGACGAGCTTAAAGTTGGCCTGCTTACCGATCATGTTGCGGTTAAGGATGTGGCCTCCGCCATTATCCCAAGATTGATACGCGACAAGGTAAACACCATTGAAAAATCCCTTATGATGGATTTTGGTATTCGCAGACCGCGCATTGCCCTTTTAGGAATAAACCCACATAGCGGGGATAACGGCGTTATAGGAAAAGAGGATGACGAGGTGTTGAAACCCGTTATTAAGGAAATGGCAAATAATGGTCATTTGGTTTACGGGCCATATTCCGCAGATAGTTTTTTTGGCTCCGATGGGTATAAGAAATTCGATGCTATTTTAGCCGCGTACCATGATCAGGGACTTATTCCTTTTAAGACCTTGTCTTTTGGTAAAGGTGTTAATTTCACCGCCGGCCTGGACAAGGTACGCACCTCGCCGGACCATGGTACTGCTTATGAAATAGCCGGTCAGGGCAAGGCGGACCATAGTTCGTTCAAAGAAGCAGTGTTTACCGGAATCGCTATTTTTAAGAATAGGACCGAGTATAAAGGTCTCACGGAAAACGTCCTTAAAAAACAACGAATGAAGCGTTGACCGCAACATTTTTTGACGCTAAATCGCATCAAGATAAATAGTTGATAACTATTGGCATTTATTAAAATAATAGTATCTTTGCACCCGCCTTTTAAGGTAAGGTTTATAATTTAAGTTGTACACAATGAAGCAAAAGGAGTATACTATTCCTTTCTCTGGATTGAAGCAAGGAAAGCACAACTTTAATTTTGAAATTGATAAAACGTTCTTTGATTCTTTTGAATACGATGATTTTAACGATGCCAAAATCAGTGTAGCGGTTCTTTTAAACAAGGCATCTACGATGATGGAGCTAGATTTTGAGGCTTCCGGCAGCGTAAATGTAAATTGCGACATCACAAGCGAACCTTATGACCAAGCTATAGCTTCGGAGTTAAGACTGATCGTAAAGTTCGGGGATGAATATAATGATGAGGACGATGAAATCCTTATCCTTCCCCACGGCGAGCATGAATTGGATACGGCGCAGTTCATTTATGAAATGTCGGTACTGGCAGTTCCTCAGAAAAGAGTGCATCCCGGCATTGCGGACGGCACCTTAAAGTCTGATGTTCTGGATAGGCTCCAAGAGCTTCAACCAAAAGAAAAAGAAGGGAATACGGAAGAAAACGACCCAAGATGGGACGAATTGAAAAAACTATTAACGGATAAATAAAGTTTTATAATGGCACATCCTAAAAGAAAAATTTCCAGAACTAGGAGAGATAAGAGAAGAACACATTACAAAGCGGTCGCCCCTACATTGGCTACCGATTCCACGACCGGGGAAATGCACTTGTTCCATAGAGCACACTGGCACGAAGGTAAATTATATTACAGAGGCCAGGTATTGGTCGACAAAACAGAAGATGTAGAAGCATAGAAGCTTTTGATCTTGCTATAGAACTCCCACCTTTAAACAGGGTAGGGAGTTTTTTTTCGTTATATACTATTGTAAAAGTTTGGGGATTATAACGGATTATCTTCGCCAGCCTTGGTTTTTACAGCAGTATTTTTTTAAAAACCGATAGGTTATAAGTTAAAAGTCAGCTAAAATTCTTAATTTTCACCACTTTTTGACCTGTTTTTGAACGGTTTTATACAAAAGCAATTTAAATATGACCAAAATAACAGCTGCTATTACCGCTGTGGGTGGCTATGTTCCCCAATTTGTTCTCACCAATAAAATGCTTGAGGGCATGGTAGACACCAATGATGAGTGGATTACCACTAGAACAGGAATAAAAGAAAGAAGGGTCCTAAAAAAGGAAGAAGGGGAAGGCACCTCTTATTTGGCCATTAAAGCGGCCAAGGACCTTATGGAAAAAAGAAAGCTCGATCCGGAAGAGATAGACCTGGTCATTGTAGCAACCGCTACGCCAGATAGTATGGTGGCGTCCACAGCGGCTTTTGTTGCTTCGGAGATCGGCGCTAAAAATGCATTTGCTTATGATCTATTGGCTGCATGTTCCAGTTTTCTTTTTGGAATGTCTACCGTGGCGGCCTACATAGAGAGCGGGCGTTATAAAAAGGTGTTGTTGATCGGCGCGGATAAAATGTCCTCTATCTTGGATTATACAGACCGTACTACGTGTATCATTTTTGGAGACGGTGCCGGTGCGGTACTTTTTGAACCGAATACGGAGGGACTGGGATTACAGGACGAATATTTACGGGCAGACGGTTCCGGAAGACTATTTCTTGGAATGGAAGGCGGTGGCTCTATTATGCCGGCGACCATAGAATCCGTAACCAATAAAAAGCACTATATATTTCAGGAAGGGAAAACGGTATTCAAATTTGCCGTTTCCAATATGGCCGATGTAGCGGAACGCATCATGGCCCAGAACAACCTAAGTAGTTCCGATGTAGCCTGGTTGGTACCACATCAAGCGAACAAGCGAATTATTGATGCGACTGCAAACCGTATGGGCGTGGACCATTCCAAAGTAATGATGAACATTCAGCGTTATGGGAACACCACCTCTGGAACCTTACCTTTACTGTTGCACGATTACGAAAAGCAGCTCAAAAAAGGGGATAATCTTGTTTTTGCTGCCTTTGGCGGCGGCTTTACATGGGGCTCGATATATTTAAAATGGGCCTACTAATTTATTAAACCACCACCTAAATACATATTTTACACTATGGATATTAAAGAAATACAAAGCCTGATCAAATTTGTAGCCAAATCTGGCGCAAGTGAAGTAAAATTGGAAACGGACGATATTAAAATTACGATTCGTACCGGAAGCCTTGGCTCCAACGAGCCTACATACGTGCAATCCCTGCCTATGGCACAACCACAAATGACGGCCGCTATGCCAGTTGCTGCACCTGCGGAAACACCTGCTGCACCGGTTGCCCCTACTAGCGAAGTTGCCGCCGATGACGAGTCTAAATATATTACGATCAAATCCCCGATCATTGGAACATTCTACAGAAAACCGGCTCCTGACAAACCTTTGTTCGTTGAGGTAGGCGATACAATTGCTGCAGGAGATGTATTGTGCGTTATAGAGGCAATGAAATTGTTCAACGACATAGAATCCGAAGTTTCTGGAAAAATAGTTAAGGTATTGGTAGATGATTCTTCCCCTGTTGAGTTTGACCAACCTTTATTCTTGGTAGACCCATCTTAATGTTAAGTTTAGAAGTTTTACTGTTCTCGGTGTAATAGGTTGATATTGGTGCACTGGACTACTAAACCATAAACTCTTAAACTCAAATACTATGTTCAAAAAAATACTGATAGCAAATAGAGGAGAGATTGCCTTGCGCGTAATACGTACCTGCAAGGAAATGGGCATTAAGACCGTGGCCGTTTACTCCAAGGCAGACGAAGAAAGCCTGCACGTGCGTTTTGCGGACGAAGCTGTTTGCATAGGCCCCGCTCCAAGTAGTGAATCCTACCTTAAAATCCCCAACATCATAGCCGCTGCCGAAATTACCAATGCAGATGCTATACATCCGGGGTACGGATTCTTATCCGAAAATTCCAAATTTTCCAGAATATGTGCGGAGCATGATATTAAGTTTATTGGCGCTTCGGGCGATCAAATAGACCGCATGGGAGACAAGGCTACGGCCAAGGCTACTATGAAAGAGGCAGGAGTCCCGTGTGTGCCAGGGTCTGCAGGGCTATTGAAAGATGTTGCAGACGCCAAAAAAATAGCCGCTAAAATGGGCTATCCCGTTATGATCAAAGCTACGGCCGGTGGTGGTGGTAAAGGAATGCGAGCCGTTTGGTCCGAAGATAAAATGGAGGAGCTTTTTGAGAGTGCCGTACAAGAATCTACCGCGGCTTTTGGAAATGGGGGTATGTACATGGAAAAGCTCATAGAAGAGCCCAGACATATAGAAATACAAGTGGTGGGCGACCAGTACGGCAAAGCCTGTCATTTATCCGAACGGGATTGTTCGGTACAAAGACGGCACCAAAAACTTACGGAGGAGACCCCTTCTCCTTTTATGACGGATAAGCTTCGCGATGCTATGGGCGATGCTGCGGTAAAAGCAGCGGAATATATAAAATACGAAGGAGCCGGTACCGTAGAATTTTTGGTAGACAAACACCGGAAGTTCTATTTTATGGAAATGAACACACGTATTCAGGTAGAGCATCCGATTACGGAACAGGTAATTGATTATGATCTTATCCGGGAACAAATTTTAGTGGCGGCAGGTGTTCCGATCTCGGGCAAGAACTACTATCCCAAACTACACTCTATAGAGTGCAGGATCAATGCGGAAGACCCTTACAACAACTTTAGGCCTTCACCGGGTAAGATTACCACCCTTCATATTCCTGGAGGTCATGGTGTGCGTATGGATACCCACGTATATAGTGGTTACAGCATACCGCCCAACTACGACTCCATGATCGCCAAGTTGATTACTACGGCACAGACCCGCGAAGAGGCGATCAATAAGATGAAACGCGCTTTGGACGAGTTTGTCATCGAAGGTATAAAAACAACGATTCCTTTCCATAGACAATTGATGGAACATCCGGATTATCTGGCCGGAAACTATACCACGGCTTTTATGGACGATTTTGTCATGGCCCCGGAACCAAAGGATTAAAGAGTATAAAAACTCCGGCCAGTAGGTCGGAGTTTTTTTTTGAGATAAGCAAAGTATGTATTTCTGGCAGTAGCTCCAAGGCGTGTTGTTGCATTTTTACGAATAAAATATGTTAGGTTGGGCGCAGTCGAAGTCCATTATTTATTTTTCTATTGGTTTCCCAAAAATTTAATCATCACATTATAGAAATGAATAGTCTTTTACAGATTCCCGTAAGTACCTATTTGTGATTTTGGTATCTTAGTTTTTAAAATAGGTATATAGAAACTTGTTACTATATTCTGTTGTTGGGGCACAAGCTATCAGCAAATTAGGCCAAAAACAAATCTCTATATTCTTTGATATATTTATTAAATCTTTCGAACTGAGTTTTCGACCCCTTGAATTTTAGAGTCTTTCTAAAATTAGAAAAACCATAAGCGTCTAGGAATTCACCAACCGAAGAATTAAGGAAAGATGACGATAATGACAAATCAGAATCAACTTGTAAAATGATTGTTTGATTGTTAAGAAAAGCATTTTTCAAATGATTGAACAAAACAAAACCCTCATCTACTGAACTTGAATTTTTCACTATGTCTTTTAAAATCAAGGTTTTCATAAGAAAAAATATTTAAATCATAACGTTCAAATTCCGTGCAAAAGTATACATAAATATAATAAACTTTTGCTAAAAGCCGAATATATCATCCGTTTCATCCTTCTCTTCAAAGGTATTTAGGTCAATTTCTACCTTAATTAAGGTTCCTTTAAAGTTAAAATCTAAATTACCAGCCTTATACATTTCTCCAGCTTTTTTGAATACTAAACCATCATTAGATATTATTTGAAGGACACCGTTGGAGCTTTCAGTTAGCTCTAATAAATTATTCAAACCGAAACCTCGGTTTCTTGGTGTTGATTTTATTGAAAACCCCTTTTCTAAAGACTTCAAAATTGCTTTCCATCCTTCATAATTGAGGCTGTCTTCCAAATTAGCATTTTTGATTGAATTTGGTATTCCAACACCAAAATCACAAACAGAAAATGATATTTTATTGTTCCTTGGGTAATATTGGGTTATAATATAACCAGTAACTGGAGATTTTGAATGGTCAAAAATATTGTTAAACACTTCGTCCATATTGGCTGACATTGGAATTAAATCCTTATTATCAGTAAATCTTTCAAAATACTTTCTTGCATACATTGAATAGGAGTATATCATATTTTCGGAAATCTTCCATAAACATAATGTCGTTTGATTATAAGACAAAGTGAACTTGCTTCTATCAAAACCATCTTTCCAATATTCTTTAAACTTGATATTGAACAAATGATTATTGAAACCTTCCGTTCCTCCTGTAAATGATATATCACACTTGGTAATGTAAAAACTTTCAATTAAACATGCTAGAATGAATCATCCGTCTCCATAAATCGGACATCATTGAAGTCCACCACCAAAGAATCTATATCATCCGTATTTTGAATACTTTCGTTAACAAATTTGAACCAATCTTCGGCTCTTTGAGACGAAGGGACTTTTAAAATATACGTGTTCATAATTAACTTTATAATCAAATATAGAGAAAAGCCAGTGGCTAACAATACCTAAACTTAATGCGGACTTTAGGGCAAAACCGAATGGTCTGTGTATATTTATGAAGTCGCTAAATCTTATTGATTTAGCTTTGGATAGTAAAAAATAAAACTAAACAATAAGCTTTAGCTTCGTGCTACGACGGAAACAAAAGGTTTCCTTGCCTCCGCACTACGCTTAGCTAAACCGTTAAAAAACAAGTTTTTTCTTTAAAATTTTAGGAAACAAGTTGAGCAATCAATTTGTTATCCTGCGCAGCAAGGGCTTCATGCTTTTGCTGCTTTTTTGTTTCAAACTTTGCATCGTAAACTTCTTCGTTTTTCCATAAGGTGTACATCAATATCAACAGCTTTCTCTGGACCGCTACCAAGGCCACCAGTGGCTTTGCTTTTTTAGGCTTAAGTCTATTGTAAAAAACCTTCAATGTTGGATTACAACGCACACAAGTCATCGATGGCATATGTAATGCCGCCCTGATGTGACTATTACCTCGTTTACTAATCCTAGTCTTGCCTTTAAAATTACCAGATTCTCTTAACACGACATCATAACCTGCATAACTTGTAAGTTGTTTTGCATTCACTATGGATTCAAAACCTAAGGTCTCCCCTACTACACCAGCTGCTGATTTGAAAGAGATACCAGGGATACTGGTCAGAAAACCGATCTTTCTTTCCAGCTCTTCACTTTTAGATACCAATTCTTGCATCTCTTCTTCGATAATGGCTATCTGGGCCTTGAGAAGCTTCAATCTGTTATTATGTCTTTTCAAAGCTTTGGAGTTGCTATGAACACTACACGAAATAGCGCCTTGACGATTGGTCTCTACCGTTCTATCCTTTAACAAAGAGCTACGCTCCCTGCTCAAACCTTTTAGTTGTTGTAGCTCTTCACTGGGCGGTTGCCAAAGACGGATATTCCTTTCCAGACCCAGCATACTGAGCATTCTACTATCTAAAGCATCTGTCTTTGAACGCTGATCTAAACTCTGCGCATAACGCTTTACACGACCTGACTGCATCACACTAACAGCATAACCTTTATCATGCAGATAATGCGCTATACCTTGATGATACACTCCTGTAGCTTCCATAACTATCAAAAAATCAACACTACTATCAACTGATTTTTTTAACCATTTCAAAAGCATTTTGTAGCCTGACACATCATTTGACACATCTTCATGTGAGAGAAACTCTTTCGCTAAGGTATCTGTTAGAAAACCTAAGGACAGTGACAAATTTAACTTTGAAACATCAATACCTAAACTTTGTTTTAAACGCTTTTCCATATCATTTATTTAAAGCTTGAATTCTCTTTAGCATCTTTGCTCGCATTTGATTCGATCTCTGCTCTATAGGATCTAGGTACTGTTCAGACTCTAAGAAAATTATAGAAGGGTGGGATTTCTATGAAACGATATCATTTTTCAATGTATCTGGCCGAGAACTCGCTATCCCTTCTATTTAAGCTTGTTATTAAATATCTAAGCTAATGATTTAAAGCATTAGCTTAAGAAGAGTATGAAACCAATGCAACGATATCATCTAAATGTATCTAGCCGAACCTCGAAATCACTCTCCTTTTTAAACCAGTTCATTGTTCTAAATATCTTATCTTCATATTAAATACCAAACATACGAGCTAAACCGTTGTACGCAAGCTTGAAAAAGCTTAGGGCTATAAATAAACCTAGTACAAGCCAACCAAAATGGATATTGACAAAAATGTCGTAAAGATGTCGGTATTATGACATTATCAAAAAGAGTAGGACTTCATAATTTTGTTTCATAATAATTAACTTAAGTATTATGCAGGAACAAAATTTAGGTAATCGAGTAAAGAAACTTAGAAACATTCAAAGAATATCTCAGGAGTTTCTGGCTGAAGAATCGGGTTTAAGCATACGGACTATCCAAAGAATCGAAAAAGGCGAAACCGCTCCAAATGGAGATACATGCCAAAAATTGGCCGTTGCTTTGAAAGTCAGTCCCAATGAACTATTAGAATGGACTGCTGTGGAAGATATTGATTTTCTAAAGAAATTAAACCTATCAGCCCTAACATTCATATTTTTTCCAATACTCGGAATATTAGTGCCAACCTTAATGTGGGTTTCAAAAAAAGACAAGATAAAAGATATCGATAGAATAGCTAAAGAGGTAATTAACTTTGAAATTACCTGGGTAATCTTGTTCTTTCTTATTCCTTTATTCATCAAACCTCTTTTATTTTCATTAATTGAGCCAATACTAAATATTATTAACGATGGGTCATACGTAAATTTTGGGTATGACCATTGGACAGATGCAAAAATCATTTGGATACTTATGTATTTAGCAAATATTACTTTCATAATGCTCAATACGTTTCGAATTCAGGATGGAAAAAAATTGAAATATTTCCCTTCTATTAAGTTTTTAAAAATGGTTTCTTAGCAGAACGGAAAAAGCCAGAGTACAACACAAGTAACCGTTGCACAAGTCATTAATCCCGAAAAAAACGGATTCATATAAGGCGCTCTGCGGTGCTTTT
>NZ_JBHTHY010000027.1:0-55159 GCF_042676845.1 Maribacter chungangensis | reverse complement strand
TTGAGCATAATCAAACGGCACAAAAATAAAAAAGCACCGCCTTAGCGGTGCTTAGTGGAGAATACCGGATTCGAACCGGTGACCTCTTGCCTGCCAGCAAGAGGATTTACATATCAATACATACCAAACTAGTTTATAATTAATTGATTATCATTTAATTAATTAAAAAAAGATTGTTTTGATATCAAATGAAACCAACCATTTGCGTGCAAATTGCGTGCAAATTTTTATTACCTTTAAATTTCATGAATACCAATATAAAACTTTCTTTGGATACCCGTAGGCAGAAAAAAGATGCATCCTACCCTGTTATTTTACGATTAACTCATTTTCGTAAAACGACCTCAATAAGTTTAGGTCAATCTATTCACAAAGAATATTGGGATAATAAAAACGAGAAAATCAAAAGAGCGTTCAAAGGCACTTCATCAGTTAGCAAACTGAACAATCGTCTTTTGAAAGAAAAGACCAGAGCAGTCGACATTATTAACGACCTACACGAAAAGGACGAGCTCAACTTTTTATCTATTCTACAACTCAAAAGTAAAATCGTAAAAACTGCCTCATTTGAATCATTTTTTGAATATGGCAAGGGTATTGTGAATGAGCTAAGGACAGCAGAACGTTTTGGCAATGCCAATACCTACTATGCTGTAATCAAAGTATTGGAAAAATTCACTTGTGGAAATGACATCAAATTTAATGAGGTTAATTACGACTTTCTTAAAAGATTTGAGAATTGGCATTTTTCTAGAGGTAATTCTGTGAACGGTCTTTCTGCATACATGAGAACAATCAAGGCCATTTTCAATAAAGCAATCAAAGCCGATGTTGTTTCCAGGGATGCTTACCCCTTTACCCATTATAGAATTAAAACAACTCCTACCGAAAAAAGAGCCCTTGATATCGGCAGCATTAAATCTATAATGCTTTTGAAACTGGAAGAAACGGATAGCCTGTTTCACTATAGAAACTACTTTTTAGCATCCTATATGCTCTATGGTATTTCGTTTATGGATTTAGCTTTTCTAAAAGTTCAAAACATCATTGATAACCGTATTAAGTTCCAGAGAAAAAAGACATCCAAACCCTATGATATAAACATAACACCCCAATTGAAGGAGATACTTTCATTTTACCTTAAGAACAAGAGTAAATCAGACTTCATATTTCCGATAGTTAAAAGGGACTCTTTTGAACTTCAATATAAGGATGTATTATGGGCTCGAAAAAGATATAATAAAGGGCTGAAAGAAATTGCCAATAAATGCGCGATAGAGCAGCGTTTGACATCTTATGTATCCCGTCATAGTTTTGCTACTCAAGCTATGCTACAAGATGTTCCTTTGCAAGCTATTTCAGCGATGCTTGGCCATAATCGTTTATCTACTACTCAAATATATCTCAAGTCTTTACCAAGTGAAATATTGGATGATTATAATAAAAAGTTGATGGAGATATAGAATTGATCTTAATTTTACCCCAAATCTTACCCCTAAACTTTGCGCATGGATCCTGTGGAATTTTTGTAGTGTTCCGGCAGATAAGCGTCAAGCAAAAATTCCATAGGGCGCACACTACTTTTGATTTGGAACGCTATCTTTTTCTTTTATCCATTTTTTATACGACTGATAATGCTTAGGGTTTTGGTCAAAATATCCTTTTAGATTTGAAATTACTTCTTGCTCTCCCTTCGCAAAAGCCTTTTCTTGAATTTCCCCAATTGCAGAGACTTCTAAGGCCAGATACGCTATGATAACCAAGGATATGAACCAAATCGTGTAATGAATCCACAACTGTATCTTTGGAACCAATCTTGCTTTTGAAATCTGATGCCTAATGTCTTGAAACGACTCCTGAAGCTTTGAATTATTCGCTTTCTCGGAATTCAAATGCTCTCGGAGCAAACTTTCAATTTCCGAAGTATCAGGTATTACTTTGATGTTATCCGTATTTTGGGTCAACTGTTCCAATCTAACGATAGACTTGTTGAACCCGTCCAGCTCGTCGGTGAGCAGTTCCATTATCTCGTCCAGTTTTTTATATCCCATAATTTTCAGTTTTAAATTCCAATTCCCGTGTCGATGGCCTTTTTTATGGTTTTCTTGATGATGTTCTTGGCGATGCTCGTTGCGAGGTTGGTACCCAGTTCCACCGTTTTCCCTAGTAGTTGGACCGATTTTCCGATTTCTTTTGGTTTGGCGATCCCTTTGTTCCGGGAAAGTTGTGCCATTATCCTTCCCCCGGACATGGAACGGTGTACCTCGCTTGCCTTGAAATTATGGCCTTCATATTGGAACCGGAATCCCTGTAACTTGTTGGCCCGGTTTATTGTCGGGATGACTTCCACGTTCCTTTCTTGCATGGCCTTAATGTAGGAGTCCAATGTTTTTGGTCTATCGCTTTCCAATACTTTATGATGGATGTCCTTTATTTCCAGCCGGACCTTTATGGAATCCAGTTCCTTTTCAAGTTGTACCTCCTTGACCGTGGTCAGCCCCAGTTCCTTGGCCACGCTCTCCGCCGCCAGTTGGCTGCGCTTTCCGATAAAGCTGTCGTTATAGGCCTTGCCGTCGAAACCAATACGGTTCACGTACAGATGCACATGGGTATGTGCCTTGTCCCTGTGTACGAAGGCGATGGCCTGGCGTTCCTTCAGCTGCATTTCTTTTATGAACCGTTGGGTCATTTCCCTTAGTTGTGCTTTGGTCAAATTCCTACCGTCCTCCCGGGTCGGGCTAAGGATAAAACTCAGGGTGTTCTTTTGGCAACGCGTGTTCTCCTCCTGGACCAGCCTGAACTCTTCGGTGATCTCTTTGGGGTTTTCCCCTGCCAGGTGTTGACTGAAGACCACCTCGGCACCCTTCTCCTGGTTCCAACCGTAATCGATACTTGTCCCGGTGTGCGCTATGGATGTCCCTTTTCCTATCATTTCTTGGTCCTTTTAAAATTATAGAGGTGTTTTCTTATTTCCTCTGCCAAGGTCTCGACTTCACTGGCCAGTTTCGGATTGTGCTTCCTGAACATATTACCGATGCGGGTAAAATTCCCCTTGTACTTCACCAGCATTTTATAGTGGGCCAATTGTTCTTCGGTCAAACGTTCGATGACCGAATTTCCAAAAGCCGAACTGCGGCAATATTCGGAGAGGGAAATACCGGCCCGTTCCGCCCTTTTCTTGAGCAGTTTCTTCTCGTAGATGGAGCACCGGAACTTGATATAGGTCCTTTTCATTTCTTTTTTACTTTGCGACCGCCGGGAGCAAAGCAAGATTGTTTTTGTGGCAACAAAAACACATCTTGCGCTTCCTGACCAAATCCATTTTTAGCCTTAAAAATCAACCATTCGTTCATGTCCTTAAACCCCTCGTATAAACTTGATTTGTCCAAACAGTTATTGAAATGGGCCAGCAAGTTTTGGGTCGTTGCTTTACCGGTCGAATCATTGTCCAGATAAAGGTCGATTCGGTCGTAAAGATCCATTAGCTTAATCGCTTTTTTGACCAATGCCGTAGAGTTCAGGACCAGAAAATCATATTCCGAATTTGATTCTTGAGTACCCTCTAAAATGGATAATAGGTCGAACGTCCCTTCGGTAACGATGAGTTTTCCGTTACCATTTTTGATGTGGGTGATATCCTTCGGCGAGCTGGAATTCTTATAGTATTTGTTGCGTAATTCCCATCCACCGGAATCGTTCTTCAATCCTATGGCGAAGTATCGTCGCCCTTTATGTAGATAATGGACCTCCCTACAAATGGTCGATGCCGTAGAAATTGAAATTTTCCGTTCAAAAATATAGTTTAACAGACCGTAATGCCGAATAGGACTTTCATGGAGAATTTTTATCCCTGTATTCTTCTGGATTCTAACTGGGGGCTGCTGTTGAAAAGAGAAAGAGGTCTGGCCCTCTTCCAAGAACTTTAAGGCTTCGCTAACGGAAGATTTGTTGATTTGGCATATTAGGTCGATTACATTACCGCCTTTTCCCGCCCCATGGTCGTACCATCTGTTCAGTTTCTTGGACACCTTGAAAGAGGCTTGGGTTTCTGAGCGGAACGGGCTCAGGAACCAAGCTTCTTTTTCGGTCGATCTGGTCGGAAAGTGCCCGAGTTTTGCCAGCGCTTTTTCGATGGGAAAAGCTCGGGCTCTTTCACACGTTAACTTGTTTGTTCTTTCTTTTTTCATAAGCCGAATGGTTTTGGACAAATTTTTGATGTTTTGATGAAAAACTATCGGGAAGCCAGTATTTGCAATGGTTCCCTTGGCATCGTTTTCTTCATCGATTCATCGTTTTCATGTTTTTTCTGTTTTTTTCTGTCATCGTTTTATTTTTTGATGAACAAATGATGATATAATGATGACGGCCTCGACACCGATAGCCATTGGGAACAGCTCAATCCGTCATCGATTCATCGAAATTTTCAAGCAAAAAGGATTTTTCCACGGTAAAGTAGCGCCCCTTGGCGTCCACTAGCTGCATGGAGGCGTCCTGCCAGATGACCGGTTTTTGATAGCTGAGGGAATTGTCCTTGTTTTCCAATTTCCAGTCCCTTTTGAGCAACCTTCTGAGCTGGGTCAGATCGGTCTTTATCCTTGTCCGGTTCAACAACTGCAATGCATCCAAGGGGCAAAGGAGTATTTCCTCAGTATCGAACTGTTCCATAGCGCCCAAGAGAATCGTGGCAAGTTCCTTTTCCACCCTGTTCCGATTGTTCTGTACCAACTTTTTCAAGGCAGCGGTCTTTATCTGTTTTGGGGTAAACCACATTCTGGTAGTATGCTCCGACGATAATCGTCGTTTTTGCAGATAGTACAGGAAAGCGGGTATCTCCGATACCAGTTGGTATAGGAAATCCGTTTTCTCTTTTTTGAGCACTGGTATCTTCAGTACCCAAAACCGGGTCTCGTTCCCGTCTATCTTGATAAAATTGTCCTCGTTGTTGCTGCATAGGACGAACTTGCCGAAAAACTCCACTTCCCGCTTGTCCTTTCCCTTGGCCTCCAATTTGTTGATATTGGTCGTGCTCAGGTACTTGATGCGCTCGGTAAGCTCCTCCTTGTTGAACAGTACCTCGTCGATACAGATGAGAAGCTTGTTGGCCCAATCCGCATTGAACTGGCTGCTGAAACTGTCATTGGTCAGATAGGTCAGGTTGTTTTCGAAAATGGCCTTCAACCACTTTAAAAAAGTGCTCTTGCCCGTGGAACGTTCCTTGGAGACCAGACAGAGTATGGGAAGCACTTGAACCGGTTTTGTATACAGTAATTGCAGGTAGTCCAATCCCAGTTCATGGTGCTTCCCAAAAATGTGTTCGACGAAACCCAATGAGGTTTGATATTCCCCTTCTTTGGGGATTGCCTGTAACGGGGAATAGGTGTTGTAGAACCCTTTGTATTCCTGCTTGAAACCCAAATGGCTCGGGATACAGGTAAAGCCATCATACTTGGGCACCTTGCTCAAATAATCCTTCCCATGGTCCTGACGAATGGTCTCGATGTTCCAATGGACCAAGATCTCGTTGAAATGTCCGGCGATAGTCGGTGCCTGTACCAATTTGTAGTACGAAGTGCCCACCCTTAAATAAGGAATTGATTTCATATGATAAGGCTTTAGAAGCCAAAGGTGATTCCAGAGGCATACTGTGAATCGACAAAAATCCAGGATTGGTATTGCCTAACGAACTGGTTCCGCTATAGTTTCGATTTCAGGAATGGGTTTCCGTTCGTTCTGGAGCAGCCAATCGACGATTTTTTTCTTTTCGAAAAAGATCAGTTTCCCGTTGGGTTTGGAGTGCGGAATATGCCCCGCGGCGGTAAGTTTGTACAGATAGCTTCTGGATATACCCGTATAGTCACAGGTTTCCTCGAAGGTCAGTACCTCTTTATTGGCGATCAACAGTCTTTCCAAACGGTCGAGCCGTTCGAGTATCAAAAAATTGTCCATTTTGTTTCTTTTTAGATTAAAAAATGAACAAAAGCGCTTTTGTTTTCTTTCAATATTGTTATAGAATAAATGTATGAAAATAGGCAAGGGAAGAAAGTGATAACTCCAAATAGTTATTCACAAATAATTGATATACAGTAAATTAAATCAAAAACCACCAAACGAAATACGGTTCAAGAGCC
This sequence comes from Maribacter chungangensis, assembly GCF_042676845.1. Classification (NCBI taxonomy): domain Bacteria; kingdom Pseudomonadati; phylum Bacteroidota; class Flavobacteriia; order Flavobacteriales; family Flavobacteriaceae; genus Maribacter; species Maribacter chungangensis. Next base: position 49,031 of record NZ_JBHTHY010000027.1, on the reverse strand, counting down.
ATTAATTTTATTTGGTTTCATTTGATACCAAATGGAACCATTCCTAATATTGGTCAAATAGGTTGTTTAATGGAAAAAACGGAGTTATCAACAATTAAAAATGAAGAAATGTGAAAATAGGCACTTTAAAAAGGTAGATTTTCATGTCTGGATGTTTCTAGTTTTAATACCTCTAGCAGGAATCTAAACATTTTTTTGGAAAAATACTGTCTTGAAAATCGTTCGTTTTGTCAAACTTTACGTAACCTTCTTTTGATTAGATATTCATACCACTCAATTATTAGATTTATTAAATTCAATTTTCACTAAGTTTACATATAGGAAAAGTGTACTTATGAAATCGTTTTATCTAGCATTATGTTTTTTGCTTGCCTTGTTTTTTCTTTCTTGCTCAGGAGAAAATGAAGAAGGTAAGATTCGCATCGGTTTTTCTCAAGCGATGACCAATGACGATTGGAGGCGTTCCATGAACAACTCTATGAAGTTGCAGGCTTCTATGAACCCTGAAATTGATTTACAAATTAAAGATGCTAATTACGATGTACTGACACAAATAAAACAGATAGATGAGCTTATTGCAGATAGCGTAGATGTACTAATTGTCTCCCCCATCCAATCGAAGCCAATTACTTCAGTAGTACAAAAGGCACTCAATGCTGGTATACCAGTTTTGGTAGTCGATAGAAAAACAGAAAGCCAGCAATATACTGCCTATTTGGGTGCAGATAATATTGAGGTGGGAAGAAATGCTGCAAAGGAAATCATAGCATCCAATATTAAAGACTCCATAAGGATTATTGAAATAAAAGGTCTGGTCGGATCTTCTCCTGCCGAGGAAAGAGGCATGGGCTTTAATCAAATAATAGATCAGTTTAAGAAGGTACAGATCACAGCAACGATTGAAGGGAACTGGGAAAAAGAGTCTATTCAAAACAAGTTTAGACAACTATTAAATGATGAAATTAAAGTGGATTATGTGTTTGCCCACAACGACAGAATGGCGGTAGGCGCATGGGAGGTCGCTCGCGAGTTGGGAATAGAAAATGAAATCAGTTTTGTTGGAGTTGATGGTCTTGCCGGAACCAATGGGGGAATTCAGGCTGTAAAAGATGGAGTTTTGAAGGCAACGGTTCTCTATCCTACCGGGGGTGATGAAGCTATTAAATTGGCTTTGAAAATCTTTAACAAAGAAGCTATACCAAAGAATAACATCCTCTCAACGACTATTATCAATGAGTTGAACGCGGATATTATGAATAACCAATTTGAAAAGATAAATGAACAGCAAGATCAAATGGAAGAACAATTGGCAGCAATAAAAAAACAAGAAGAACTCTATTATTCGCAAAATAACCTTCTTAAAATTACAATGGCGTTGTTGGCAATTATCTTAAGCCTTGCTGTTTATAGTATATATTCCATCTTCGCCATTAGAAAGAAAAATAGGCAATTGGTATTGACCAACGAAAAAGTTACTGTGCAGCGAAATCAAATTGAAAAAATTGCGAAAGAAGTAAAAATAAGTAACGAGGCGAAACTGAATTTCTTTACAGGGCTTTCTCATGAATTTAAAACGCCCATTACTTTGATTTTAAGTTCTATTGAATCGATGAGCGACTTTGCAAAGGAGAAAGGTTCGAAGATGCGGAACGAAGTGGAGTTGATATACAACAACTCCAATCGTCTCTTGAGATTGATCAATCAATTACTTGATTTTAGGAAAATTGAAGATCGTAAGTTCAACCTTAAGGCATCCAAAACCAATTTGTTCGGCTTTTCAAAAATCATTTATAAAGATTTTGAACGTGAGGCGAAGAAAAGGAACATTGATTTTAAATTAATCTCCAATAATGAGTCCCTTGACGTTTTTATGGATAGGAACTTAATGGACAAAGTGTACTTCAACCTCCTTTCCAATGCCTTTAAGTTCACTCCCGATAATGGTAAGATTGAAATACATATTGAAGATGATGCAGGCGGAAATATTGTAAACATCCGTTTCAAGGATTCGGGTATTGGCATACCTCAAAATGAAATGGATGAGGTTTTTCAGGCATTTTTCAAGGGCTCGAACAATAGAAAGAACAGCTCAGGAATCGGATTGCATTTAAGCAAGGAGTTTGTTGAAATGCACAAAGGAACGATCAAGGTTAAATCTCTTCACGGTACGGAGTTCATCGTAGCGCTTTACAAAGGACAAGCACACTTTGATGAAACTGAAATCATTTCTGAACAGGATTTGGTTGATTCCAATATTATCGATTTTTCTTCAGACCACTTGATTGATGATAATTATTTAATTCAGGCACCGAGTAAAAACAAAGAAAAGTACTCGGTATTGATAATTGAAGACAATAAGGATCTATCTCAATTTCTTATGAATAAATTGCAATTGGAGTATGATATTCATCTTTCCGATGGCATTGATGCTATTGAGAAGGCTTTTGAAACTGTCCCTGATATTATACTTTGTGATATAAATCTACCAGATAAAGATGGTTTCGAAATCTGTGAAATTCTAAAAAGGGACTTACGAACCTCCCACATACCAACAATAATACTTACCGCTTTGGGCAATAAGGAATCTTACATCAAAGGACTTCAATCAGGAGCAGATTTGTATCTGACCAAACCCTTCAGCTATTCTATATTGGTTCAGTCGATTAAGTCTTTACTTTATAATAGAGAGAAACTTCGGTATTACTATACCAGTAACATACATAAAATTGAAGAACTAAATACCTTTGGGAATATAGAACAAAAATTTATCAACCAATTGAATTCCCTTATCAATGAAAATTTGGGAAATTCTGACTATTCGGTTGAAAACCTAGCAGAAGACCTTACTATCTCAAGGGTGCAACTATACAGAAAAGTAAAGGCGATGATGGGAATTAGTATAAGTGATTATATTGGTAACATCAGATTGGAAAAAGCCAAAGTGATGCTCGAGACTGGCTCATTAACGGTAGCCGAAATTGCATATACCAACGGATTTTCTTCTCCAAATTACTTCTCAACCGCCTTCAAAAACAAATACGGCACCTCTCCCATAGCGTTTCGGAAATCTATCTAGTTTACATTTCATACTATCCTTACCTCGTAGTCCCTTTTGAATGTATCAATTTTAAACTTCATGTAACATGAGTGTAGTTAGTGCGTTTAAGCCCATGTTAAAATTCTATTTTTAAGTGCTGTTTATCAAGCACTTATCATTTTAAACATGCACCTTAACAAAAATATAACATATTGATACATCATCAAAATACCCTCTTGTTTTTTACGAATACTTTAGTAACCATACTAGAGAATTACGATTATGAAAAAAATATGGGTTTGGTCTATTACCGCAGCATTGGCAGGTTTCCTGTTCGGATTTGATACGGTAGTTATCTCTGGAGTAGATAAAAAGTTGCAGGCCTTGTGGGGTTCATCAGATGTTTTTCATGGTACTATAGTTATGGCGATGGCATTATGGGGTACTGTAGTAGGTGCAATTTTAGGCGGAATTCCCACGAACAAGATAGGCAGGAAGAAAACATTATTATGGATAGGTATACTTTATACATTATCTGCCCTAGGTTCTGCATTTGCCAATGATCCGATCACATTCGCCATTTTTAGATTTATAGGTGGGCTGGGGGTTGGTGCATCTACCATTGCTGCTCCTGCCTATATATCTGAAATAGCACCTGCCAAGGACAGGGGAAAATTAGTGGCCCTTTATCAATTTAATATCGTGTTCGGAATTTTGATTGCCTTCTTTTCCAATTATCTATTAAATGGTATAGGTGAAAACGCGTGGCGATGGATGGTGGGTGTTGAAGCCATACCTGCAATTATTTATACAGTCTTCGTATTGAGCGTTCCAAAAAGCCCTAGGTGGTTGTTGACCAAAATGCGGAACGAAGAGGCAAAAAAAGTGTTGCAATTAATCAATCCCGATCAGGATCCCGAAGTACTGATGTTAGAACTAAAGACCGAAAGTGAGAATACTGTTTCGAGAGAGAATATTTTTATTAAGAAATACCGATTCCCTTCATTATTGGCTTTTTTCATCGCCTTTTTCAATCAATTGTCAGGCATAAATGCCTTTTTGTACTATGCGCCAAGAATTTTCGAAGAAGCTGGCCTTGGTGAGAGCACTGCTCTTTTAAGCAGTATAGGAATAGGGGTGACCAATATGATTTTTACTCTTTTAGGGGTATTCCTCATTGACAGGCTAGGAAGAAAACAATTGATGTACGCAGGTTCTATTGGCTATATCATCTCTTTGACTTTGGTGGCCTGTGCATTCTTCCTGAATTGGGAAGGTATGGCCGTGCCCATTTTTCTTTTCCTATTTATTGCTGCACATGCAATAGGCCAAGGCACCGTGATTTGGGTATTTATTTCAGAGATTTTCCCGAATCATTTAAGAGGGTCCGGTCAATCGTTCGGTAGTTCGGTGCATTGGATTTTAGCCGCTATCATACCCTCGTTAGTTCCCGTGTTGTTTACCACGATCGGAGCGGGTACCGTATTTGCTTTTTTTGCCTTTATGATGTTCCTACAATTGCTCTTTGTGATTTTCGTAATGCCAGAAACCAAAGGTATCTCGCTAGAGGAACTTAGTAAAACACTAACAAAAGGAAGAAAGAATACAACCGATGATCTTATAGGTCTTGATGAACAAAAATTAAACTGAAGTATTGTAAAGAACCAACAAATATGAAAAATAAGATATACAAGTTCGTGATGACAATAGGAATTTTCGCAATGGTCTTTTCTTGCAAAAATACAACCGACAAGAAAGCTGATCAGGTTCAAAATGGACAAGATACTGTTGCCATTTCCAATGAAGACCTCTACCGCCCAAACTTTCATTTTTCGCCCGAGAAAGGATGGATGAACGACCCCAATGGTATGTTCTATTATAATGGATATTACCATCTCTATTTTCAACACTATCCAGATGGTACCACTTGGGGGCCAATGCATTGGGGGCATGCCATTAGTACGGATTTGTTTAATTGGAAAGAGCAACCTATCGCTTTGTTCCCAGATGAACTAGGCTATATATTTTCTGGTAGTGCTGTGGTAGATATTGAAAATACGTCAAGTTTTGGTGTCGATGGCAAAACGCCTATAGTGGCAATCTATACCAGTCATGATCCCAAAAAGGAAAAGACGGGTGACATAGATGTGGAAAATCAAAGTATTGCCTATTCGTTGGACGAAGGTCTTACATGGACAAAATATGAAGGTAATCCGGTTTTGAAAAATCCAGGCGTTAGAGATTTTAGGGATCCAAAAGTTAGTTGGGATGATGAGAGGAAAAGATGGAACATGGTTGTAGCTGCGGGCCAAGAAATTCAATTCTACATTTCCAAGGACCTAAAATCTTGGGAGAAACTTACAAGTTTTGGGGAAGGAATAGGAAATCATAGCGGCGTTTGGGAATGTCCAGATTTATTTCAATTACCGGTTATTGGCAGTTCAGAAAAAAAATGGGTCTTGTTGGTAAGTATAAATCCTGGCGGCCCTAATACAGGCTCTGCAACCCAATATTTTGTGGGTGATTTTAATGGTTCAAATTTTATTGTTGATGAATCATTTAAAGAAGAAATGAAAAGGGAACATAGTTTTTGGGTAGACCATGGCCGAGATAATTACGCAGGCGTTACTTTTTCAAATATTGAAAACAAAGATGGCGGCAAGCTGTTTATGGGATGGATGTCAAATTGGCTATATGCCAATGAGGTGCCCACTGAAAAATGGCGTAGTGCCACAACTACGGCAAGAACATTAGAATTAGTTAAAGGTAAAAATACATACCGTCTTATAGCGAATCCTGTACCTGAATTACATGAGTTTAAAAGCAAAAAACTTGAAAATTTAGATGTCGTATTGGAAGGAAATACCCTGCTGACCACTTCTAAGGCAATCGATTTTACAAGTGCCCAAATTAATTTTAAGGTTGAAGATTTAGTTGATGGCGTTTATACTTTTGAACTTTCCAACAGTGAAGGGGATAGTTTACGTTTCGGTTATGATGCCACAAAGGGTAATTATTTTGTGGATAGAAATAAGGCGGGAATTACTGATTTTTCTAACAAATTCAGTGACAGGATTGCTACAGCCCCAAAAATCGCTACTCAAAAGGATTGGACAGGAACAATAGTCCTTGACAAAACTTCCATAGAATTATTTTTTGATGACGGCCAAACCGTAATGACAGAAATATTTTTTCCAAAAGCCCCATTCGACAGTCTTTATTTTGAAGCTCCATTAGAAGAATCTAAACTTGAATACATAGAAATACATCAACTTAAATTTAACTTAAACTAAACAATTATGAAATTAAAACTCTTGCTATTATTAATGGTAATTGTTCCAATAGGTCTAATGGCCCAGGGACAAATTACGGGTACGGTTACCTCCTCCGATGATGGTTTTCCTCTACCTGGAACTTCGGTAATTATTAAAGGAACAACAACTGGTACCACCTCGGATTTTGATGGTAACTATGAATTGAACAATGTAGCCGGTGATGCAACCCTTGTATTTAGCTATATTGGATTTACCACCATTGAAGTTCCCGTGAACGGCCAATCACAGATAAATGTTGCGCTACAAGAGGATGCACAACAGCTTGATGAAGTAGTATTGACAGGATATTCTACCGAACGAAAGGTAGATTTAACAGGAGCCGTAACCGTAGTGGATGTTGCTCCAATAGAAGGGCAAAGTTTAAGTTCTGGTAATGCCATGCAGGCTTTACAAGGACGAGTGGGTGGTCTTTTTATAGAAAAATCCGGTGATCCTACGGGGCTGAACAGTAGAATACTTATACGGGGACTTACCACTTTAGGGAATAATGACCCGCTTTACATCATAGATGGTGTGCCCACAAAAAGGCAAGAGGTATTCGCAAGTTTAAATCCTGCCACAATAGAGTCCATTCAAGTGTTGAAAGATGCTTCGGCCTCTTCAATATATGGGTCAAGAGCGGCTAATGGGGTTATTGTTGTAAGTACAAAAGGAGGTCTTAAAGGAGAGCGTCTTACGGTGAGCATCAATTCCAATCTATCTGTACAATCAGAGCGTAAACAACGCTATGAAATGTTAAATTCCCAGCAACGCGGTGAAGCTTTGTGGAGAGCATCCGTAAATGATGGCGCAGATCCAAATGCGGGCTATGGTGAAATATACAATTTTGATTGGAACAATGATTTTACTAATCCAGTTCTTAACGGTGTAGCTGTTCAGCCTTTTGTTGGTGGGAACCCAGATGTACCGGCGGGTAATACGGATTGGCAAGACGAAGTTTATGAAACAGGATATGTTTTCAATAACGAAGTTACCGTTTCTGCGGGTTCGGAAAAATCCTCTTTATTGATAAATCTAGGCTATCTAAAGAATACTGGTATGTTAAAGTATACTGGTTATGATAGATATACTGCAAAAATTAATGGTACCACTAACCTTTTCAACGACAGGGTGAAATTTGGTGTTAATACTCAAATTTCAACATCCAATGAAACCTTGGTTGCAAGTGATGTTGGTGGTGCACCCACTACAGGTTTGTCTATTACCTTGGCACCAACAATTCCTGTATATGATGCGAATGGTGAATTTGCTGGGCCTTTGGGAGCGGGGTATTCAGATAGGAACAATCCGTTATTGATGCAATATTTGAACAGATGGGACAATGCTACTAAAAACAACTTCTTTGGAAATGTTTTTGCTGAGATAAGTATTCTTGATAACCTAAAATTTCGCTCTAGTTTAGGCATAGATTTCAGCGACTTCAAAAGGAAAAATATAGAGCCAAAAGTATTTAACGGTTTTGTTACTCGAAGTAATAACAGGTTAATTTTTGACACCAATAAATTGAGAACATTAACTTTTTCAAATACGTTGAATTATAATTTAGAAGTTGGGAAACACAGATTTGGAGCGCTATTGGGTATTGAGTCTATAAGAGAAGATTTTGATACTATTTTTGCGCAAGCAGATGATTTTGCAGTAGAACAAGAATCTTATTTTGTGCTTTCCGCCGCAACCGGTGCGAGAACAAATAATGGTATATCTACCCAATACAGCCTCGCTTCACAATTTGGGAAATTAAACTATTCATTTGATGATAAATACTTGGCATCCTTTACAATCCGTAGAGACGGTTCCTCAAGGTTTGGAGCTAACAATAGATATGGTATTTTTCCGGCCGCAACTTTGGGTTGGAGAATTAGTCAGGAAGAGTTTTTAAAGGATAGTGAATTGATTTCCAATTTAAAGCTTAGGGCAGGTTATGGAGAAGTAGGAAACCAAGAAATTGGTAATACTGCAAGATTCGGTTTATACGAATCAAGATATGGTCAAAACCAAGCACAATTGACCGGTGGGTTTTTTGAAATTTACTATAATGTTGGTACAGCATATGACATTAATGGTAATAACACAGGTACATTACCATCAGGTTTTGTTTCTACTCAAGCACCTAACCCTAATTTAAAGTGGGAAACTACCAAAGAATGGAATTATGGTATCGATTTTGGGTTTTTAAATAACAAAATAAGCGGTTCCTTCGATTATTTTACAAGGGAAACTACGGATATTTTGACTACTCCTCCAATTGCCTCCGTTATAGGCGAAGGACAACAACGAGTATTGAACGGTGCCGCAACGGCCGCTAAAGGTTGGGAATTTAATGTTGGATATTCCAATGTTTGGGATAATGGATTTTCTTTAGGGGTTTCTACAAATTTTGGTGCCTTCAAGGATGAAATTACCTTTCTACCAGAAGAAGTTAGAGCAGCATTTCCCGGTACTGCCCAAAACTCAATCCTTGGACAGTCGCAAACAGCTATATTCGGTTATCGTACAGACGGACTGTTTCAAAGTCAGGCAGATGTTGATGCACATCCCACAGGAGGTGTACAAACTGGTAATGCTAGACCAGGTGGTATAAAAATAGTGGATGTAGACAATAATGGCGTTATCGATAGTAATGACCGTGATTTTATTGGTAATACCCTTCCTGATTTGGAATATGGTATTCGATTGGATGTAGGTTACAAAAATTTCGATTTTTCAGTCTTCGGTTCAGGAGTTGCAGGTCGTATAGGAGTTGATTCCTATATGTTTTGGAACAATTTTGTTCAAGGAAGAGATAATGCAGGTCTTGGAGTCTTAAACGCATGGACACCACAAAACACAAGCTCTACAATACCTTCATTATCATTGGTGAACAATTTTACGGATACTTCAGACTATATCTTTAGAAACAATTCCTATTTTAAAATTAGAAATTTACAAGTAGGATATTCATTGCCAACTGATATTATAGGTAAGATGGCAGGTATGACCGGACTTCGAATCTATTTACAAGGGGAGAATTTATTTTGGTTTACTCCTAAAGGATATATAGGAGCCGATCCTGAAAGAATAGATGTAAATAGAATTCCCGTACCTACCGTGTATTCCGTAGGCTTGAACATTAACTTTTAATAAAAAATTGACAATCATGAAATATAATAAAATATTAGTTATAGTGATGTACACAGCCTTAGTGTTCACTTCATGTTCCGATGACTATTTGGAATATGAACCAGAAGGTGTTTTGTCTAGTGAAAACGTGGCAACTGCTGAGAATGCAGAATCTTTGGTCATTGCTGCATATGCAGGAATTGCAAATGATGAAATGATTGGACCATTAACACATCAATGGGTTTATGGTAGTGTACGTTCGGACGATGCCTATAAAGGTGGTGGTGGCCGAGGTGATGTTGACGTTGTTGATAAATATGAACAATATAATCTCACTATCGCAGATATGGGAGATTGGATGGCACCTAGAACGTGGACCGATTATTATAAGGCGATTTCTAGGGCGAACTTTGCACTTTCCGTTATTAATGATATCCCGGATGGTGAATATGCTCAAAAAACTACTAGACAGGCAGAATTACGCTTTCTAAGGGCTCATTCTCATTTTATGCTTAAATTAATTTTTAAGAAAATCCCATATATCACGGAAAATTTAACACAGGAAGAGATTGCTCAAACTTCAAATGATGTGGATAATGATGCGTTATGGAATACGATTGCTGAGGATTTTCTTTTCGCGTATGACAATCTACCACAAGCTCAAGATGAAGTGGGTAGGGCAGACCGAAATGCAGCTGCAGCTTATTTGGCAAAATTACGTTTATATCAAGCTTATGAGCAGAATGACCAACACCAAGTAACCAATATCAATACCGCACGTTTACAAGAGGTGATTGATTACGCTGATGAAGTTACCGGGAGTCTACAACCGGATTTTGGAGAAAATTTCTTGGATGGTTTTGATAACGGACCGGAATCTATCTGGGCGGCCCAGTTTTCTATCAATGACGGTACAACCGTTGGTAGAGTTAGTTTCGTAACTGGTTTAAATTCGCCACACGGCACAGGCCTATATGGGTGCTGTGGATTTCATTTGGCCAGTCAAAATATGGTGAATTCATTTAAGACTGATGCTGCGGGATTACCACTGCTAGATACCTTCAACGATACTGACATTTTCACCAATATAGACGCCAATGGCACAACACCTCCCGACAGTGGTTTGAGTGTTGACCCAAGGATTGACCATACTGTGGGAATACCGGGAAGACCGTTTAAATACAGAAATACGGTAAGTGAATCAGGAGATATGGTTTATAATTTCAGTTGGGCCAGAGATCCTGGTGTTTATGGTTATTTTGGAAATATGAAAGAGCAACAAGCTCCTGATTGCTCGTGCTATGTAAAAGAAGGGCCATTTGTAGGTACATCAAAGAATGTGGATTTTATCAGGTATGCCGATGTTCTTCTTTGGAAGGCTGAAGCCTTGATTCAATTAGATCGATGGAACGAAGCTTTGCCCATCATAAATCAAGTCAGGAGTCGTGCTGCAGCAAGTACACAAAGACCAATAGATGCAGGAGCAACGGATATTTATGCAATTGCACCTTATGCTTCCTTCCCATCAAAAGATTATGCATGGAAAGCCTTAATGTTCGAAAGAAGGTTGGAGTTTGCCATGGAAGGGCATAGATGGTATGACCTAGTAAGATGGGGAATTGCGGAGGAAACACTAAATGCATATTTGGCAGAAGAAAAGACTAAAAGAGATTTTCTTTCCAATGCCCAATTTACATCTGGGCGAGATGAATATTATCCAATACCGCAAAGAGAAATTGATTTTACTGGTGGGTTATATGTTCAAAATCCCGGATATTAAATTTTCAAAAAACTGAATAGTAAGTTGAGTTAGTTGAGTTAGTTTGTAAAAGCACGGGGGTTGTTTCCCGTGCTTTTTTTATTTTTAATAATACTATGGAAATATTAGGTTTGGATATCGGTGGTTCAGGAATTAAAGGGGCCATCGTTGAAACAGAAAATGGAAGATTAGTTTCAGAAAGGCTTCGACTTGCGACTCCGCAGCCCGCACATCCCGGGGCAGTGGCAAAAACCGTTGAAGAATTGGTTCGTCGGTTGAATTGGCAAGGTGTTATTGGTTGCAGTTTTCCGATGGTAGTTGTAGATGGTAAGTGTAAGACATCCGGAAATATGACCGATGAATGGGTTGATGTACAAGTTAATAAACTCTTTGAGACAGAATGTCCGAACACCAAATTCTATCTAGGAAATGATGCCGATTTAGCGGGTTTAGCAGAAATGCAATTAGGTGTCGGTAACGGTCTAAAAGGTAAAGTGATTATGGTAACTATTGGCACCGGTTTGGGCACAGGGGTTTTCTACAATGGTGTTTTAATTCCAAATATCGAAATGGGTCGTGTTTTTTATAAAAATGGAGAACCAATTGAATTTTTTGCTTCTGGACTGGCAAGGAAAAAAGATGGTTTGAAATTGAAAGAATGGGCAGGGCGATTTGATTACTTCCTTACACATTTGAAAAGGGTAACATCTCCAGACCATTTTATCATTGGAGGGGGATTAAGTAAGAAATATGAAAAGTTTAGTAGGTATTTGTCAGTTGATGTTCCCTTACGAGTGGCCCATTTTGAAAATGATGCCGGTATTATTGGTGCAGCACTTTATGCAGAATATCAATTTAACACCAGTAACTAGAATTAATGAAAGTCGAAATTATTCCTACAGTTATTGATTTCTAGTATATAGCTCCAGAAAACGGCCGAATAATAGGACGCTTTTATCTAAACATAATAACTATACTTAAGGGTGTCCTTTTTTTGGTCTTTTTTTATATTCTCGTTAATTAACCTTTTATAAGACTTAGATTATCAAATCTAATATTGAAGTTGAAGAATACAATAGATGTGATACTTATTCAAAAAAACTATACTGCGAAGAGTGAAAAAACATCAAAATAGACTAATCTGTATCAAATATTACCAAGCTTAATTTAAAACCTGTTTTGCGTGCAAATTGCGTGCAAATGAAAAAAGCTTCAAAAGTCAAAAACTCTTGAAGCCCAATAAAACTTAGTGGAGAATACCGGAGTCGAACCGGTGACCTCTTGCCTGCCAGGCAAGCGCTCTAGCCAACTGAGCTAATCCCCCTTTTTAACATTATTTTTCCGCCATCTTCGACCGGCAGCTGATTTCAGATACTTTTCTCTTTCCCTAGCCGTCTGTTTATTTTCAAATTCCTCAGTATGCACTATTCTCCAAGGTTTGAATGGTTTTGTGCTTTTTACCTTTCCTGAATTATGATACTTTAGCCTTACATCTGTATTATTGCTAATCCTACATAAAACCTATCAAATCCATCACTGTAAAGAACGTAAATATACACCATATGCTAAAAAAAACGCTCCCCGCCCGTACCTAACGGTACGTTCGGGCGGGTAGCCAACTGAGCTAATCCCCCAAGCGATAGCAAAGGAACTACTTTTTGTTAAGCTAACAAAGAAATCTTAATCTTTCTTAACACTTAAAATCAATACGGGGACAGTGGACGAAAACTCGGACTTTAAAATGGTGCTTTTTTCCCATAGTTTCTTAAAAAAACCTCGTTTGCGCCTAAAAACACATAACAAATCTGGTTGTTGAGACCTAAAGTGCTCCAAAACTCCTTGGTAGGTTGTAGCGTTTTCGGTAATGGTAAGTTGAGAACTCATATCCATCAAGGCTGTATTTATCTTTAAATCGTCATCGGAATAACCCGGCGTCTTAACCAAAAGTAAATTCACCTTGCACTTGTGCTTATTTGCAATTGTTGCCAAGGGGTCCAAGATACGCTTACGCTTTAAAATACCAGATTTAAAGGCTACCAGAACATTTTTGAATCTGCTATATTCAGTACCTTTTGGAACGACCAAGGCAGGAATGTTTGTACGTTTAACGATGCCGCCAGAAGTACTTCCCAAATAGAGTTCTTCCCGAATGTCCGAACTACGCGGGGAAAGGATAATTAAATCGACACCGATTTCCTTGTTAATATCGTTAAGCCCGTCTACTAAATCGCCCTTATAGGTCACCACTTTGATGGCTACTTTTTTTTGGTCCGTTTTAGCAATAACTCCTTTTAATCGTTCCTTACCGCTATCTGCAATTTTTTCGGAGACGTTGGCCAATGTACCTGTTTTAGCAATGGCACTGAAAACCTCCATTACATAGATATTCGCCCCAAAATCCGATGCGAAATCTATAGCATACTGTAAAGTTTCATGGGCATCTGGTGAGGTTCCGATAGGAACTAGAATATTAGTCATAACTCGTTTATTGATTATTACCTTAAATTTACAATTAAATTGAATTCCTTTTATGATCGAGCTTGCAAAGATATCTGAAATACCCGATATTCTAAAGTTAACCAATGCGTGCCGAATTCACATGGAGTCCAACGGTATTTTTCAATGGACTATGGAATATCCCAGCGAAAAACAGTTCAAAAAGGATATAGGGCGCAAAGAATTATACCTTCTTAAAAAAGATACTACCTGTATTGGGTGTATCGTATTGTCGGTTTTCATGGATTCCGAATACAAAACCGTAGCATGGTTGACAGAGACGCGAAAAAACCTTTACATACACAGGTTGGCGGTACACCCAAGTTACCAAGGACAGGGCAATGCACGGCAACTAATGGACTTTGCGGAAAAGTATGCGCAAACCAATCATTTTACCTCGATACGATTGGATACTTTTAGCCAAAATAAAAGAAATCAGCACTTTTACGAACAACGGGGATATCAGAAATTAGAGGATATCTATTTTCCGAATCAAAGTGAGCACCCCTTTCATTGTTATGAATTGCCGCTATAACCATCGTATTTGAAAACAGCCATCAATCTTAAAAATATAAATAAACTGGCTATTCCGGCCACTATTGCCGGGATAGCGGAACCCCTCCTGTCCATAACGGATACAGCAATTGTAGGGAATATTCCGGTAGACGGACTGGAATCCTTGGCTGCTGCAGGGATCGTGGGTTCATTTTTATCCATGCTCATCTGGATCTTAGGTCAGACCCGTAGTGCCATTTCGGCCATTATATCGCAATACCTTGGTGCGGGAAAATTAGAAGACGTACAATCCCTACCGGCACAGGCCATATACCTAAACATTGGTTTGAGCATCGTTATTCTTCTGTCCACTATTTTTATTGTGGAAGAGATTTTTGAACTGTTGAACGCCTCGGGTAAAATACTACAGTATTGTATCAGTTACTACTCTATTCGCGTATGGGGATTTCCATTGACCTTGTTCGTATTTGCCATAATGGGTATTTTCAGAGGGCTGCAAAATACCTACTGGCCCATGATGATCGCCATTGTAGGTGCGGTCGTTAACGTTGTTTTGGACGTAGTACTGGTTTTTGGCATAAAAGGTTGGATACAACCACTGTACCTGGAAGGCGCCGCCTACGCCAGTTTAATAGCACAGGTAGTAATGGCCGTAATGGCCTTTGTGCTCTTGCTTACAAAAACGAACATTAGTCTAAGATTTACACTGCCCATACACCCGCAACTGGGTCGTTTGGTAATCATGAGCCTTAATCTCTTTGTACGGGCCATAGCCCTTAACACCGCTATGATACTGGCCGTAAGGGAGGCCACCGCCATGGGAGATCGCTATATTGGTGCGCACACCATAGCTATAAACATCTGGCTATTTTCCGCCTTTTTTATAGACGGATACGGGGCAGCTGGAAATATCATGGGAGGCAGATTATTGGGAGCAAGGGATTACAAGGGTCTTTGGGAACTTTCCAAAAAAATAGTACTATACGGTAGTTGCATAAGTCTTGTGCTTATGGTACTCGCATTTACTTTCTACTACCCTATCGGTTCTGTCTTTTCGAAGGAAACCATAGTGCTACAAACCTTTTATGGCATATTTTTTATAGTGATACTAGGTCTGCCCGTAAATACGGTAGCTTTTGTTCTGGACGGATTGTTCAAAGGATTGGGCGAGATGCGCTATCTTAGGAACACCCTCCTGTTTGCAACCTTTCTAGGTTTTGTTCCTATGTTGTTTTTTGGAAAATACATGAACTGGGGCCTTACCGGAATATGGTTAGCTTTTTCTGTTTGGATGTTGATAAGAGGTGGTGCGCTCGTGTGGAAATTTAGACGAAAATTTAGACCGTTGTTGGATATTTAGTGGGTAGTGGGTAGTGGGTAGTGAAAAAAAATAATGTTGGAAAAGCATCTCAAAATCCATAAGTTAGTCCGTTCGCAAAATCCATCCCTTACTTTGGAGGGGTCAGGGAGGTTTTTATGAAAAGCGTATGGCGAAAAGCCTTTAGTTAGCTTGATTCTTGAACTTTCTCTACAACTCCGTACCTTTAAACCTTGAACCTAAAAATCTAAGCAGATGTCAACAGACAGACCCAACGGAAGCCTTTACACCAAAATAGAGAACCACATTGCAACAGTAGAATTTGGTCATCCTGCCAGTAACTCGTTTACGCTAGAATTACTTAATAGGCTAACTGCGGAACTCGATAAACTTTCGGAGAACGATGCGGTTACCGTAGTTTTACTTAAGTCCGAAGGGGAGAAAGCGTTTTGTGCAGGAGCTTCTTTTGACGAATTGATGCAAGTTTCCAATCTAGAGGAAGGTGAATTTTTCTTTAGCGGATTCGCCAATGTCATAAACTCCATGCGCCGCTGTAAAAAAGTCATCGTTGGTAGGGTACAGGGCAAGGCCGTAGGTGGTGGGGTAGGCTTGATTTCTGCCTGTGATTATGCTTTTGCCGTAGAAGGTGCATCCATAAAATTATCCGAACTTTCTATTGGTATCGCGCCCTTGGTGATCGCTCCCGCGGTAGAACGCAAAATAGGAACCGCAGCCATTTCAGAACTTTCCCTGGCTGCCACCGAATGGAAAAATGCGTATTGGGCCCAAGAAAAAGGTTTGTATGCCAGAGTTTTTGATAACCTTGGAGCATTGGATACCGAAGTAGATTTCTTTACACAAAAACTAGCCAGTTATAATCCAGCTGCATTAACGGAATGGAAAAAAGTGCTCTGGAACCATACCGAACATTGGGGTACCTTATTAACTGAAAGAGCCAAAATTACAGGTAGTCTTGTGCTGTCTGAATTTACAAAACATGCATTAGCTAAATTCAAGAAAAAGTAATTAAAATTTATGCGAACCCTCCGTTTCTTAACTCTGGTAGGACTATTACAAACCGGTTGTTTTGTTCAAAGCCAAAGTACTACGGAAATAAAATCGATTTATTATCGCATACAAAAAGAGCTGCCGCAATACAGGTCTAAAACTGCTCCTGTTTTTGGCATGTCAACAGAAGGGGGCGAAACCAAAGGGTATTATAAAAACGGTACCATCCAAAAAATTTCTACAGTCTTGTTAGGCGAAACGGGGAAATGGTTTCAGGAAGCTTACTATAATAACGGAGAACTTGTCTTTGTTTTGGAAACCGATCACCGCTACAACGCTCCTATTTATTTTGATCAAAAAGCTGCTGACGAAATGGGTGTTACAGATGTATTTGACATAGAAAAAACAACAATTACCGAAAATCGCTACTATTTTAAAAACAAGGTTCTTTTTAAATGGCTCAACCCTACAGGAAATCCAGAAGATGCAAGTCTGGAAAGTTTAAAAAAGAAAACAGAAGGTCTATTGTACGATTCTAAAAAACTGCAAGGAATACTTGATAACTACAACGAAGAAAAGAAATAGTTAAGAATACCCCTTTTAAGCGACTACAGTACTAAACACATACTAAACATAAGGTAGTATCGTTCTTAAATCGGATTATAGTATAGTACCATGCAAATAATAGATTTTTTAAACAGTGACCTGATTCTACCCATCGGAATCCTTATTGCTATTGCTTTTTACATAGGGGGCAGAATTAGGAACAACCGGCGTTACAAACGTTAACATTAAATGAGCGGCAAAAAAATGCAGATTTGGATTATTTTTTATTCCCTGTTATTTGCTTTAGGGTCCTTGCTTGCATATTATGCCTGGACGCAGTTCCAAAAAAGTCGGGACTTATTGAACAAAGGTGTGCAGACTACAGCAAAAGTGGTAGCGTACAAAACCTCTAGAGGTAAAAACGGAACCTTGTACGCACCCATTTTTGAGTTTAAAGACCGTTCGCAGGAGCTGGTTGCGTTCACAAGCAGTATCAATAGTAGTCCGCCCACATACGAAATTGGCGAGAATGTAAAAATCGTATACAACAACCGCAACACCAAAAATGTGAAGGTGGTCTCGTTTTGGGGCCTATACCGTATCAGCGTAATCCTTCTCATGATCGCCAGTCCACTTTTGGTTATTGGAGGTTCGTACCTACTTTACAGTTACAATTAAAATTTGTGTTAGACCAAAGCAGGTATGTTTTCCCAAACCTGACCGTAATTCCTAAGCATCAAATTACAGTTTGACATAGGTCCTGTTTTCATTCTTTTTACAAAATAATGACAGCGGCCTCGGGCTAGCCAAATCGTGATTAATCCCCTATCTTTAGTTCATAAATCTCTTGAGACCAAGCCTATGAACATCCTTAGAATACAGACCGCCATAACCTTAGTTTTAATTCTCATCGGAACCAGCTGTAGAGAAACCAAGGTAGAACCTCGACTAGACGATTCTCAAAAATGGTTTAAAGGAAACTTGCATACCCATTCCTATTGGAGCGATGGCGATGAATTTCCAGAAGTTATTCTAGATTGGTACAAGTCGCGCGATTATCAATTTATCGCCTTGTCCGATCATAATACCATAGCCCAAGGGGAGAAATGGATAACCATTGGGGAAGATTCCCTTTATCAAAAGTCATTTCAACACTATTTACAAACATACAGTGCGAATTGGGTGGAACACAAAATAGACTCCGGAAAAACGGTGGTGAAATTAAAAACTTATGAAGAATACAGGAAGAAGCTAGAAAAGGAAGGTGAATTTCTGGTAATCAGGTCAGAGGAAATAACCGACTCCTATGATAGCAGGCCCATTCATATCAACGCCACGAATATCCAAAACAAGATAGACCCCATGGGAGGTGGCAGTGTTGCGGAAGTGATGCAAAATAATATAAACCAAGTTCTTGATCAGCGAAAAGAAACCGGTGTTCCCATGATACCGCACATTAATCATCCTAACTTTGGTTACGCCATAACACTGGAGGATATGATGTCCTTGAACGGGGAACGTTTTTTTGAGGTATACAATGGGCATCCGGCGGTGCATAACATGGGAGACTCCACACGGATCTCCACAGAAAATATGTGGGACCTGATCAACATCGCGTACTTAAAAAATAATAAGCCGATGATGTACGGACTTGCTACCGACGATTCCCACCATTATCACAACAAAGGCAAAGCATGGAGTAATGCCGGTAGAGGATGGGTAATGGTGCAGGCCGATACGCTCTCCGCAGCAAGTTTAATACATGCATTGGAATCTGGTCATTTTTACTCGAGTACGGGAGTTGTCCTTAAAAGCTTGACTAACGACAACAATACCATATCTGTTGAAATAGCTCCCGACACTGGGGTTAGTTATGAAATAAGCTTTATTGGCTGTAAAAAAGGCGAGACCGAAACCAAGGTATTAAAAACAGTGAACGCCACAACGGCTGAGTTTAAGCTAACAGCGGATTTACTTTTTGCCAGATGCACCATCACCTCGTCCAAATTACAGGATAATCCTATTGAAGATATGTTGTATGAAATGGCATTTACACAACCGGTGAAGCCAATTGAATAAAACTAACCATCAGAAATCAGATATTGATAATTTCGTTTTATAGAATCCCTACCTTTGTTGTTCAATAGTTAATGATGAGCAATATTAGGATTACCAAACAATTTAATTTTGAAACCGGCCATGCCCTGTACGGATATGACGGGAAATGCCGCAATGTTCACGGACATAGTTATAAGCTCTCCGTAACCGTAATTGGGCAGCCCATAACCGATACTTCCCATGTAAAACTGGGCATGGTTATCGATTTTACAGATCTTAAAAAAATTGTAAAAGAAGAAATTGTAAATAAATTTGATCATGCTACCGTATTCAATAAAAATACGCCCCATGTAGATTTGGCAAAGGAACTTACGGACCGTGGTCATAACGTAATCCTTGCCGATTACCAGCCAACGAGTGAAAATATGGTCATAGACTTTTCCAAAAAAATAACGGACAGACTTCCGGAGAATATTAAACTACATTCCTTAAAACTTCAAGAAACGGATACCTCCTTTGCAGAGTGGTTCGCTAGTGATAATCATTAGCATATTCGTTTATAAGAATAAAACTGCCCAGGCTTATATAGGCCTGGACAGCTTAGTATTGCGACTAAATAATTTGGTTGTAAAATTCTATACGATTTCTTCTAAAATCTGTAAAGTTTCCAAATCGTTTTGAATTTCATCACGTTGTTCCTTGATGATTTCGCGCATTCTATGGGGTACCATACTATCCGCTAAGATTTCATTGTACTCATCTATAGCCGATCTATCACCTCTTACGGATTCTTGTAACATTACCTCATCCGAATCAGCCGAAAAAAATGTCTTTGCATCCATCCAGGTTCTGTGCATTGTTCCCTTTATTGAACCTTCAATTTCCCTGTTTCCAGTCTTTAGCGCCGGGGTAGCATTGTGCAAGGTTTTTATAAATAGTCTACGCTTTTCTGCACGCTGCTCAAAATAGTTTTTAATTCCGCCTTCTTTTGCATTTTCAGCTGCTTTTTCAAAGCCCTTAACAGAATCTTCGTTTTTTTCAATTATCCCCTTCATTCTATCCTCAATATGCTTAATATCGTTATTCATATATAGTTTTTGATTTATATCACAGTAACTCTTACCATCGATATATATAAGTTACGGAATAAGAATACTTGAGATCGATGCAAACCAAATGAATCTTGATGCATTTGCAAAAGCAAAACGCTATTCCGCTATATTTGTATATTAAATGAACAGCATACCCCTTCCTAAAGGCAAGAAAGTATATTTCTCCAGTGACAACCACTTGGGGGCACCCACTATGGAAGAAAGTTTGCCGCGCGAAAAAAAGTTTGTTGCCTGGCTGGATGAAATCAAAGAAGACGCGGGCGCTATTTTCCTACTTGGCGACTTATTTGATTTTTGGATGGAGTATAAAACCGTTGTTCCCAAAGGATTTACCAGAACCTTAGGGAAACTGGCGGAACTTACCGATGCCGGAATTCCAATTTATTTCTTTGTGGGCAACCACGATCTATGGATGAACGGTTATTTTGAGGAAGAACTCAATATACCCGTTTTTCATAAGCCGCAACAGTATACGATCAGCGGCACCTCTTTTTTTATTGGTCATGGCGATGGTCTTGGCCCGGAGGACAAAGGCTACAAGCGCATGAAAAAGGTATTTACCAATCCGTTTTGCAAATGGTTGTTTCGATGGTTGCATCCGGATATTGGCGTTCGCATGGCGCAGTACCTATCCGTAAAGAATAAACTTATTTCGGGCGATGACGATGCTACATTTTTAGGCGAGGACAAGGAATGGTTGGTGCAATATTGCAAGCGAAAGCTAGAAACAAAACACTATGATCATTTTATCTTTGGACATAGGCACCTTCCGCTGGAAATAGCATTGAATTCCAAATCCAAATACACCAACTTGGGCGATTGGATCAAGTACTATACCTATGCCCAATTTGACGGCAAAACCTTACGCTTGAAGAGGTATGGAGAGGATTAGACTCTTCATCATAAAAAATCTATATGAACTAACAATTTTCCCCATCTAAACCACATTTTTCACCTGCTTCTAAATTTTTAGCCGGAGCAACTTCTTCAAAAGCTTCTAGAAAAACCGAACTTGGCTGCGCCCCGTTAATTCCATATTTATTATTGATAATGAAAAATGGTACACCGGAGACACCTAATTGTTGGTAATGTGCGATCTCTTGCTTTACTTGGTACGCAATGGTATCATCCGTTATCACTGCTTCTGTTTTCCTGGCATCCCATCCAAACTCTGCCATAATAGTGGTCAAGACCTCGGTAGAATTCAAGTGTAGGTTCTCGGTGAAATACCCATATAAAAACCGCTCTTTTAGTTGAGATCCAAATCCTTCTTCACCGGCTACATGTAGTAATTGATGCAAACGCAATGTATTTACCGCCAACCAATTTTCGCCAAAATTAAACTCGATATTCAGTTCGGTTCCTACATTGGTAATACGGTCTGTCATTACCTTGGTTTTTTCCAAATCACCAAACTTTGAACTTAAATAGGTGTCCCGGTCAAAACCCGCAGCGGGAATAGTTGGGTCTAATTGAAATGGGTGCCACCGAACTTCTACCGGTGCGCCTTGCCATTGTTCCAAAGCAGCTTCCATTCTTTTTTTTCCAATATAGCACCACGGACAGGCAACGTCGGATACCACATCTATCGTTATAGGTTCTTGTTGCATTTTATATTTTCTAGTTGGTCGTTTAGTCTCGTTTGTATAACAAACCTAACATTAAAAAAGTTTAAACCACTTCACTAAAAAAACCCTTCCATTTAAATTGAAAGGGTTTGTTTATTTTTATGATTTTGACCTAAAGCGTTCTTAGATATTCTGCAACGTTTCTTGTTTCCTCCTCCGTAAGGTTTTGGTTCAGCATTATCGCGTTGTTATACTCCTTCAAAAGGGCTTTTGCGATTGGATCTTCCTTCAACATGCCATCAGGATTGATAATCATATTCATTACCCACTCCGGACTTCTTCTATCGTATAGACCCTTAAGTGCCGGGCCTATCATACGTTGCTCGGGCATGTGGCAAGCCGTACAGATCGCTTCGAATTTTGCTTTACCGGCAGCTGCCATTTCCGCGTTGATTTCATCATCAAAGGTAACGGAGGTAAAAGGACCTACGCCCTTGTTGTCCATGTCCACAGGAACAGTTTCGGCCACCGCTTCTTTTTTAACTTCCTTTTTGGTACGGTTCATTTCAAAACCCTCTTTCTTTTCTTCCTTCTTTTCGCCACAGCTTACCATTAGGGAACCTACCGCTACTAACATGAGTAATTTTCGCATTTTTTGCTACATTTTAATCGTGAATCTTATTTTTCAAACACGTTATAAAGATACAAATTATTATAGTTATGACGGTCAAAAAACATATAGGATATGCAAGGTTGCCGTATCTTTATTCCCTATCATGCTCGGCCACATCCTTTGATAGATCCAAACGTCTAAATCCGGGCGACACCAAAGCGGTGGTACCTACGGTCAATAAAGTCATCACACCACCAAAGACCACAGCCGTTACCGTTCCCATAAGTTTTGCTGCCAAACCACTTTCAAAGGCGCCGAGCTCATTGGAAGACCCCACGAACATAGAATTTACGGAGGCGACCCTACCACGCATATTGTCCGGTGTTTTTAATTGAAGAATGGTCTGGCGAATGATCATCGATATCCCATCTACCGCGCCGCTCAAAAACAAGGCAATGACCGATAACCAGAAATAGGTGGAAAGACCGAATACAATAATACAGACGCCAAATCCGGCAACGGCCCACAACAACTTTTTACCGGCGTTTTTATGCAACGGAAACCGTGTGGCGCCCAACATGGTAATGGCCGCGCCTACCGCAGGGGCGGCGCGCAAAATACCAAAACCCTCCGAACCCACCTGTAGAATATCCTGTGCAAAAATGGGCAATAGTGCCACCGCGCCGCCAAAAAGCACGGCGATCATATCCAAGGTCAAGGCACCTAATACAGCTTTCGTCCTATATACAAAATGGAGCCCTTCCTTTAAACTTTCAAAAACGGGCTCGCCAATTTTAGGGTTCAAGATCGGTTTTTTATCAATTTGGAACAAGAGCAATAACGCCGTTACCGAAAAGCCTACAATAATGCACATGGACCAGTGCACGCCAATAATACTAATGGAAAAACCGGCCAAAGCGGGTCCTAAAACCGACGCCATCTGCCATGTAGAACTGCTCCAAGTAGCGGCATTGGGATAAATTCTTTTAGGTACCAAAAGTGCAATCAAGGAAAATATTGTGGGGCCTAAAAAGGCACGTACCAAGCCGCCCAAAAATACCAAACCATAAATGCTGTATAAGATACGCCGGGTTCCCCAATCTTGCTCCAGACCAGGCCAGCTTAATAAAAAAAGTCCCAGGCTTATGACCGAAAAGCCAAGAATACATTTGATCAATAAATTACGCTTCTCCTTTTGGTCTACAATATGCCCTGCAAACAAGGCCATTCCTACCGCGGGAATCACCTCCATTAATCCAATGATACCAAGGGCAAGAGGATCTTTGGTCATCGTATAGACCTGCCATTCTATGACAATAAACTGCATGGACCATGCGAAAACCATGGCAAAACGCACACCTAATAATATGTTGAATTCCTTAAAGCGTAGTGCTGCGTAGGGGTCCATTTTTTTCTTAAAAAGTTAGGCAAAGATACATTTTGAGAGAGACCTCCGCCCCATTTTCTACAAAAAGTGGCTTGGTAGGAACATGATTCTCTAGGCAACTTTAAATTACTATGGCCTATACGTTATGGAACAGAAAGTTTCCCTATAGTCTTAATGCACAAAGGACTCTATGAAGGAGCCGTCAGACCAAATCCGTATTTCTGAACTACATTTCGCTAAAAATACGGTGCTAAAAAACCGTATGAAAACTAATTTATATATTTACGTAATTGGTTACGTAAATATATACCGATATGATTTATGAATCCCTTGGAGCAATGGCATTGGGCACACGATTGCGCATGTTGAGCGAAACCGTGACCAAAGATGCTACAAAACTGTATGCGCTATACGGCGTAGCGCTTAAACCAAATTGGTTTCCCGTTTTTTATGTGCTTACACAAGAAGAAACCGAGAAATCCATTACAGCAATCGCCGAACAAATAGGACATTCACATCCATCGGTAATCGCTATCGTCCGCGAGATGGAAAAAGCAAAACTTATCGTAAAAACTAAAGATAAGACCGACAAAAGAAAACAGCTTGTTCGCTTGACCAAAACGGGCGAAAAAATAGCCATGGACATTCAAAAACAGTACACCGATGTAACAAGTGCTATTGCACTTTTATTTAAAGAAAGCACCCATGATATTTGGCAGGGCATTCTGGAACTGGAATACCTGCTGAAGGAAAAAACCTTGTTCGATAGGGTAGTGGAACAAAAGAAGCAGCGGGAATCGGCCTCCATTAAAATCGTACCCTATACCAAAAACTATCGCGCAGATTTTAAAGCCTTGAACGAAGCTTGGATTCGGCATTATTTTAAGATGGAAGATTCCGACTATAAGGCCTTGGACTTTCCCGAAGAATACATTCTAAACAAAGGAGGGGAGATTCTTGTGGCACTGCATAACAGTGAGGTAGTGGGAGTCTGTGCCCTTCAAAAATTGGAAGACCACCCATATCCCTATGAACTGGCAAAAATGGCGGTTTCACCACGTGCCCACGGTAAGGGAATAGGCTACCTTTTAGGAAAGGCAATGCTAAACAAAGCAAAAGATCTAGGAGCTAACCAAGTATATCTAGAAAGCAATACTGTTTTAAAACCGGCCATAAACCTGTATCGGAAACTGGGGTTTAAGAAGGTGACCGGATTGCCTACGCCTTATGAACGTTGCAATATACAGATGGTAGTGGATGTATAACGATGCACTGTAAACCTAGTAACGTATGCTACCTTTGAATAGTAATACTCCAATTTGTTAGCACCATGCTTTATTGACCGTCGCCAACCCAACATGATAGACGCTTTACTTGATATCCTTAAGTTTCAATTGAAGGCTCACGTTCCCCTGCCATTCATTTTCATCAATAGAAAATACGGCACTAAACGGTTTTCTGCTGGTTACCAAGGGTAATTTATCCCCTAGATTAAAACCAATACCGCCAATTTTATAGCTATCGTTCTGGGTAACGGCCAGCTTTAGATGGGCTTCCTCTGCTCCCACACCTTTTGCATAACCCGTATCTATCAAATTCTCGGCCATAAAGGTTGGACTCATATTACCCGGACCAAAAGGTGCAAACTGATTGATGATACGCAATAGCTTGGGCGTAATATCCTTTAGTTCGATAACGGCATCCACCGTAATTTCCGGCACCAATAACTGTGGGTCTATGGATTCCTTGACTACTTTTTCAAATTGATGCTTAAAATTATGGTACTGCTCTTCCAACAAGGTAAGTCCGGCTGCATACTTATGACCTCCGAACTGTTCTATATAATCGGAACAGTCTTCCAGGGCATTATACACATCAAAGCCCTTTACCGATCGTGCGGATGCCGCCAATTTATTCCCGCTTTTGGTAAACACCAAGGTGGGTCTGTAATAGGTTTCGGTTAATCGTGACGCCACAATCCCAATGACACCTTTGTGCCAGGTCTCGTTGTACACCACAGAAGTGAAACCTTCTTCCTCTTGATTCTGCTGAATTTGAAGGAGCGCTTCTTGGGTGATTTCCTGATCCAGTTCCCTACGGTCCGTATTGAATTTTTCTATCTCGGCCGCAAATTTTGCAGCCTGCTCCAAGTTTGTTTCGGTGAGCAGGTTTACCGCATGCTGACCGTGTTTCATTCGTCCGGCAGCGTTTATTCTAGGCGCTATGATAAAGACCACATCGGTAATGGTCAACGTTGCCTTGTTCACTTGGTCTATAATAGCCTTAAAACCAATGCGCGGTGCTTCATTAATAACCTGAAGGCCATAAAAGGCCAATATTCGATTTTCTCCGGTTATCGGAACAATATCGGCACCTATGGCAGTGGCCACTAAATCCAAGTATTGTGTTTGGTCATAAATTGTTTCACCTCTTCGGGAACCTAAAGCCTGTATCAACTTAAAACCTACGCCGCAACCACATAATTCGTCGTAGGGGTAATCGCAATCGGACCTTTTGGGGTCTAAAACAGCAACCGCTTCAGGTAGCTTTTCGCCCGGTCTATGATGGTCACAAATGATAAAATCGACTCCTTTTTCCTTGGCATAGGCTACTTTATCAATTGCCTTTACACCACAGTCCAAAGCTATGATCAAGGAAAAACCGTTGTCCTCGGCAAAATCGATTCCCATGTAGGAAACCCCATAACCCTCCGTATACCGGTCTGGGATATAAGTGGCCACATTTGGGTAATAACCCAATAAATACGAAGAAACCAAAGCTACCGCCGTGGTGCCATCTACATCGTAATCGCCAAAAACCAAAATATTTTCGTTGTTGGCGATCGCCGTCTCAATTCTAAGCACGGCAACATCCATGTCCTTCATCAAAAAAGGATCATGTAGAGCTTCTAATTTGGGTCTAAAAAAGCTTTTTGCCTCGTCGTAAGTCTTTATTCCACGTTGCAGTAACAGTTGCGCCACCAGTACATCGACCTTTAGGGCTTTTGCCAATTGGTATATTTCTGCTGCTTCAGGTTTTGGTTTTATGGTCCAGCGCATGTGGTTGTTTTATACGTCATTGCGAACAAAGTGAAGCAATCTGTTGCTTAGGAATATCGAATGAACAGTTTGCTTAGTGCCTCGCAAAGACGTTATTTATGAAATATGGTCTTGATTTCCAACTCGGCAAACCTTCTGAACATTTCCATGACGCCACAGTACTTTTCTACAGATAAATCTACGGCACGTTGTAGTTTTTCTTCGTTTAAATTAGCCCCGTGAAAGTGATATTCTATTCGCACTTTGTCATAGTACTTTGGATGCTCATCGGTTAAGTTGGCAATGGTCTCTATTTGGAAGTCGTCTACTTCCAATTTCATTTTCTTCATTAACATAGCCACATCCAGTCCGGAGCACCCGGCCAGACCGGATAGCATTAATGCCTTGGGCCTAAACCCACTTCCTTCGCCGCCATCTTCTGGCCCCACGTCTATGTTTACGGTATGCCCGGACGGATTATTGGTTTCAAAGGCCATTCCGCCTTTCCATTTCGTTGTGATATGATTTGTTGTCGCCATAATTTTTGTGTTTCTTGTACAGGTACAAAAATACAATAATCTAGTATGTCGTTTCGAGCGCAGTCCAGAAGATGGACAGATGCATCTCGACTGCGCTCGATGTAACACAAATTATAAAATTTAAAAATATGCCCTTAGTACGTCCGCTTGATCCCAGTCACAGTCCCGAAACTGCCGAATTGGCCAAATTCTTTAACGAAACCTTAGGTTTTTGCCCCAATTCGGTCTTGACCATGCAACACAGACCGGCCATTTCCAAGGCGTTTATTAATCTGAACAAGGCCGTTATGGCCAATGAAGGACGCGTTACCTCTGCCCTGAAAAGAATGATCGCCTGGGTAAGTAGTAATGCCACTGGCTGCCGGTATTGCCAAGCGCATGCCATACGTGCTGCGGAACGTTACGGTGCAGAACAAGAACAACTGGATAATATCTGGGAATACCGCACGCATCCTGCTTTCTCCGATGCGGAACGCGCCGCACTCGACTTTTCGCTACAAGCCTCCCAAGTACCCAACGCCGTTGACGCAGAAATAAAAGAACGTCTTTACACATATTGGAACGAGGGCGAAGTGGTTGAAATGCTCGGGGTGATTTCCCTTTTTGGCTACTTGAACCGATGGAACGATTCCATGGGCACCTCCATTGAAGACGGTGCCGTGGAAAGTGGCAAGCAATACTTAGGGAAACACGGTTGGGAGAAAGGGAAGCATGATGGGAGTGTTTATTAGATTTTAGACTGGTTTGTAGTTAAAGGCTTTAGTTTAATGTAGCACTGTTGTTATGATTAAAATTGAAATTATGAATGTCTTAAGTTGGTACAAACGTAGAAAATCCGACTATTCTCTTTAACGCCAGGGAAAAAATGACCGGATTTTCGGCATACCGTTTTACTCTGCTGCAAACGGAGCCAAAACACGAAAAATAAGCTACTCCAAACAAAATAGCCATTCTAAACTAGAGCCTAGTTAAACCGTCTTCGTGTGGAGATACGATAAAGCAATCTGTTGTATAGGTTTTTCACAAATGAAAAGATTGCCTCGCTATGCTCTCAATGCCGGTATTTGTTTTAATATTTCTTTGTAAAGAGCTTAGTTAGAAAATAACAATAAAAGTTCTTTGATAGTACGGTTAAAATATGCCACAATTGTCTTTGATTTACCAGCAAACAATAAAAAATTGAAAGCGATGACAAGGATACTAAAAAAATACTCCAAATGAACTCTCACGAATATTACAATATAGACCCACTATTCCCTGCAACTCCACCACCACCTTATCCTCGAACATCGGATTTTTTCCGCGCCAAAAATGATTCACATGCGACGGATGTGGCAAAGGAAAATAAGTTGAATGAAAATCTGTATAATTAGCCACACTTTATATAATGCTCTTAAAGCTTCCTTCGCCTACTGTATCAAGTTTGTTAATTAAAAACTAGTACAACAAGCCGAACAAATACAGTGGAATCACGTTTAAACTTCCTAATTCTATATCGTCGCGCACTACATAGGCATTATCCAGACCTTTTATCTGTCGGGTAGACTTCCCTTTTTCCCCAATTTCAAATATATATTTCCGGTCTATTAGGAAATCGCCTTTCCCTGCCAAGTGAATTTCATGATTGTTTAAATTTTTAAACATATTGGCATAAAATGTTTCGCGCATCGTTCCTATTTCGTTTACATTTTTGCTGAGCGCCCGTATTAAATTAGTGTTGTTCAAATATAATTTTTGCGGTTTTGTAAACTGTCCTATTCCTTTGTCTGGCTTAAAAAGTTCCATGACCAAATCTGCCCTATTAAGCAATTTAATCGAGTTTATTAAAAATTCCCTAGAGATTCCTAACCGTTCGCTCAATTTTGAAATATTTGGTGTAAAGGGTACGGATTGCGCTATAGCAACCAATAATCTTTTAATTTTAAGACTATCGGAATAAGGGATGTTCTCTACCGCGTTTACGTCCACCTCTATGATCAAATTTATAGTGCGCAACAGTTTTTGTAGATATCCGTTTTGTCCTTGTAAAAAATAAGGATATGATCCGTAATTCAAAAAATTTCTAAAATCCTTTAACGGGTTCCCTAAATCTTTCTTTACTATTTTGGCAATTTTATTGTGGTCTTTAAGAAGTTGATCAAATTCAAAATTTGGTAGCTCAATTCCTTTTTCGAATAGTACAAACTCTCTAAACGAGAGTTCTTTTAAATGATAGTTTACCGCCCTTCTGCTTAAATCGGACTCTCCTTTATAGATTTCCAACATGGAGGATGATGTAAATACAGTTCGCAACCTAGGGAACTGATCATAGATCAATTTTAATTCTCTGGACCAGTTTGGGTATTTATGTACTTCATCTAAAAATAGATGCGTGCCACCGTGCAAAACAAACTCTTGGGCCAAAGAGACCAGATTATTGTCTGAAAAATAAAGATTGTCCAATGAAACATATAGCGGAGTATAGGCTGTACCAAGCTCAAATTTTATGTATTGCAATAGCATGGTAGTCTTTCCGGTGCCCCTAGCCCCTTTGATCGCTATTAGGCGTTCGTTCCAATCTATCTTTTTTAATAGATAACGATACCTAGTATCGACCTGCTCTAGTAGTTGTTCCTGAAGATCAAAAAGCGTTTCCATATCAATAAAGTAATGCTATACAATTACACAGTTTGTTTGTATACGCAAACAAAAATAACCAATATTGTCTTTAACTACCAACAAATTTGTAAAAAATTGCAAGTAACAACAAGCAAAGTATGGATATGTTCAAGCTGAAATTACTGGACTATTAAAGTATTCCATCCA
Source organism: Maribacter chungangensis (assembly GCF_042676845.1). Lineage (NCBI taxonomy): Bacteria > Pseudomonadati > Bacteroidota > Flavobacteriia > Flavobacteriales > Flavobacteriaceae > Maribacter > Maribacter chungangensis. The sequence goes on along the minus strand of NZ_JBHTHY010000027.1, from coordinate 18,797 downwards.
CTATGTCCTGCAACTCCCCTACCACCACATCCTCGAACCACGGGTTTTTTCCACGCCAAAAATGGTTTACGGGAGACGGATGTGGCAAGGGAAAATACCTTGGAAGAAAATCAGTATAATTCGCCACATTTTCTGTCAGGTTCTTTTTGGCATTAGCTCCCAAATACTGGTCCTGGGCATACTTTCCTTTCAAAAGAACTAATTCGACCTTTTTAAATTGTACCCAAACCGGTGCATGCCATAAGGGCGCACATTCTTGTCGCGGAGGAAGATCCCCCGTTTTTCCCTTACCCGGATAACAGAACCGTATAGGCAGTACCGCAAAATTATTTGGGTCATAAAACTGTGTTTCGGTAACGCCCAACCATTCCCGTAGCTTCCTACCACTGGCATCGTCCCAAGCCCTGTTGTTATCATGCGCCTTTCTGCCTGGTGCCTGACTTACTAAAACAATTTTTGAATTCTTGGTGCCCGTAATAATAGGACGTGGCCCCAAGGGTAAATGTGCCTTGCAGACAGTACAGTTTTTTATTTGGCTAAGTAGGTTTTGCATCCGTTCTATTACTGTTCGTTTCTCCCGTAGATAAGGCCTTCCATTGCTGACCACAAAAAAGGAAAAGACGAGGTTTTATTTCCTATGGCTCATCATTTATCCGTCATAAAATGATCCTATACCACAAACATTTTCAACAACCATATAGTGAGCATTCCCCAAAAAGTGCCCGTAGCCATACTTAAAATAGCTAGCACGATCGCATGTGGCATCCATTTAATATTATAAGCTGCTGTTACGGCGGGAGCCGTTGCAATACCACCAACATTGGCCATGCTCGCAATGGGCACCCACGCCATATTTACATTTAATACTTTAGCGATCAGCATCATAATAACAAAATGGCCTACCAGCCATACCGTAAGAAAACCGAGAAACGGCATATTAAACCCTAGCGTAGCTATCTGTAGTTTTAGTCCCAAGACGGCCATCACTACAATAATCAAAATACTGCCCACTTTTAATGCAAAGGTAAAATTCCACCTAGGAATAAAATTACTTAGTAACAGTCCTACAACGGAAAGCAAAACTACCTTTAATACAAAACTAGAAATCAAAAAATGAGATAGTACTACAAACCCTAACAATATGATAGCACTCAACCAAGGACTTAGTTTTGCTCCTGTTCCAACCCGTATATCCTCCGGAATTGCGACATCGGTAATGGTAAACCATAAATTGAGCTTGTCGCTTCTTTTAATACCTTGAAACATTAAGATGGTCCATACATTTACCAAAATGGTATCCATCACCAATACCGCCAAGAATATGTTTTCTGGGCATTCCACTAACTCTTTTAATACCAACTGACTCGTACTGCCCCCGATCCAACTGCCCACTATGGGCGGAATTCCCATCCAATAGTTCTCTGCTACCATGGTTTTGGATATGAGTTGGGTGTCCGAAAAAAACAACATGAATAAAACCGGAAATACAGCTATGAACAAAGAGCCAAAAGCGAAAACTACAACAGGTTTTAAACCGATGTTCTTAAGCTGGCCCAAAGATAAGCTGCTCATTACGGCAACAATAGCCAAAGGAATAAAATAGTCCTTACTAAAGGAGTGAATGGCTGCCTGTGCGTAATCGACCTTTAAAAAATTGGAAATAATGGCAGGGATAATGTAGGCCAACAAGATAGCAGGTACCCAATCGAAAATGGATTTTACATGTTTGTTCTCCCAGCGATCTAGATAGTATACCGCTAAAACCGTACATACCGTAATTAACCATGGATCCGTCATTCTTTTAAAATGCCTAAATGAACGATCCGCGAACCGGAACTGCTTACCGGATTGGTGCTTTTTCCGACCACGATACCATCTTCCGGGGTTTTGTATGTTGCAATTACTTCACCAAAAGAGTTCTTAAGTATGGCAATGACCTCACCTTTTTTTACTTCTTGGTTCAGGTCTACGGCAACATCTAGATACCCGCCCATATCAGTATACAACCAGTATGATCTAGCACATATTTTACGCTCTTTTGAAGATTGAATCGCTCCTTCTAAAAAGTTAAGATGCACCATAAGATTTTGTAGTCCTGCCACGCCTCTCGTTATCATTTCCTCTTGATAAACTTGCGGATTTCCATACTCAACCGTAACAGAACTCACACCTTTAGCTATGGCAAAAGCCCGCATGGTAAGTCCTGCTGCAGAGCCAAAACTAGCCTTACCCTTGTTCGTTACAATAATATCAGGAGCCAATGCATTTAGCATACCGGCCAAGGTATCGTTTTGCATATCTCCGCGCCCGTACAAGGAATTTACCCGCCCAAAACTTGCGGTATGCAGGTCTACGTGATAATTGAAAAAGGGAATGATTTTCTCCCCGATACGATACACCATTTGTTCCGATCGGTTGCCTTTTTGCTTACCGGGAAAAATACGGTTAAGGTCGGTGCCGTCTACAAATTCCCTTTGGTTGTTGGCTATGGCCATAGGATTAAGTCCGGTAATGGCGACCACGGTACCCGTTAAATTTTTAGGCTCCAAAGTTTCAAAGAATTGGTGTATTACGGCAATACCGTTAAGTTCGTTTCCATGAATGGCAGCGGTAAGACCCAGCACCGGCCCGTCTTCCGCTCCCTTGGCTACCAAAACAGGAACTTTGATGGGATTTGAAAGATGGTCTTCCCCAAGACTTAACCAGAGCTTATGTATTTCTCCTTTTTCCAATTGCCCTAATGATAGGTCGTCTACGGTAGGGACTTCTGCATCTTGTGCAGCAAGGGCGATAACAAAACATATAGAAAAAAACGCGCTAAGTAAACTCTTCATATCAACCAACTAATTAGTTAAATATAGTGTTTATTTTTTCCCGCCCACAACAATGACAAATTCTCCTTTAGGTGGCTTTTTCGTATAGTGATGTAACACTTCGGCCGCGGTTCCTCGTACAGTTTCCTCGTACAATTTCGTGAGTTCCCTTGAAACGGATACAGGTCTGTCCGCCCCAAAATATTCTACAAAATGAGTAAGCGTTTTTAATAGTTTGTGGGGCGATTCATAAAAAATGATCGTCCTGGTTTCTTCTGCCAATAGTTTTAAACGGGTTTGTCTTCCTTTCTTGACCGGTAGGAATCCTTCAAAGACAAACTTGTCGTTCGGTAGGCCACTATTGACCAATGCCGGAACAAAGGCCGTTGCTCCCGGTAAACATTCCACGGCTATCTCGTGTTCCAAACATGCGCGTGTCAATAAAAACCCGGGGTCGGAAATGGCGGGCGTTCCTGCGTCGGAAATAAGGGCTATGGTCTCCCCGTTCTGTAAGCGTTTTATAATACCGTCTATAGCACTATGCTCGTTGTGCGCATGATGGCTATACATTTGGGTACCTATATCAAAATGCTGCAAAAGTTTTCCGCTGGTACGGGTATCTTCGGCAAGAATCAAGTCCACTTCCTTTAGAACACGAATGGCCCTTAAGGTCATATCCTCCAAATTTCCAATAGGTGTTGGCACCAAATATAATTTTCCCATAACAAACTGGTCATACAGTAGCCCCAAAAGTAGTGATTAAGACCTTTAGTCATTAATTAAAACAAAAGACCCGGCAACATTGTACCAGGTCTTTTGTTTTACAATATTCGTTTTTCTTTAAGCGAACCTACGCGCTATCAGCTCCATAAATCGTTGTTCATATTCCTCTTTACCTTCCCAGTTCTTATAATCTGGTTTTACCATATTGGTGATGAAAGCAACGGAACGCTCTTCGGTATCTATCGTACTTAACTGTGAAAGCACGCGATTATAATCCTCTGTACTACCATGGAACAAATGCTTCACAAAGGCCAATCGATTATTTAGATCTACCTTAAGTTCATTGTTGGAGAGTCTGTCGTTCAACGACTTTGGCAGGTCTTCCTTTTTGTCTTCCGGTGGCATAAAAACCTCCATATCGTTCTTCATTAAGTTCGGTTGGGTCATAAATTCGTTCAAGACCTCATCCAGACTTTCAGAGTTGGGCATTTCGGAAACCATATCCCTTATGGTGTCCATTCCTGGAACAATGATATCCTCTTGGTGCGGATTACTTTCGGGAACAGAAGAGTTGGCACTCAATACTGCATTGGCCATTTTTTCAAATTTCTCTGCAATAACATTCTTGGATACATCTACTTGGATATCGTTCAACTCTTCCTCAATAAACTTAAGTACCGCCAGTTTTTCATACAAGCCTTTGGCCGCTTCGTACATGGCGGGAAGGTCGTTCATATCCCTAGATGTAATAATGTCCGTAGACATTTTGATCAATTCTTCTTTTAACTTTTGTTTCATCTTTTATTTTTCTTTCTATCCAAGACCTTTTTAGGCCAGCGACACATAGTTTTTAATTATGCGTTACGGCATAAGATGCAAAATCAATTCCATATACAACAACTCCCCAAATTTATCAATATTACATACATGCACCCTATTTTTTTAATAACTTTAGCATTCTAAGAACTAGAACGGAAAAACGACTTATTTTCGTCTAAAATTACAAAATGTTTCTCGAAAATACCGTGAACCCCAAAGAACAGTTCGGCTGGATAGAGGTGATTGCCGGATCCATGTTTTCCGGTAAGACCGAAGAATTGATACGTCGCTTAAAGCGGGCCCAGTTTGCCAAGTTAAAGACAGAAATCTTTAAACCCATGGTAGATACCCGTTATGACCATGAAATGGTAGTGTCTCACGATGCCAATGAAATACGCTCTACACCGGTTCCAGCAGCGGCAAATATCAGAATATTGGCAGACACGTGCGATGTTATAGGCATAGACGAAGCCCAGTTTTTTGATGACGAAATCGTAACCGTTTGCAACGACCTGGCCAATAAGGGCGTGCGGGTTATCGTTGCCGGTCTGGATATGGATTTTAAGGGAAACCCCTTTGGTCCCATGCCGGCCCTAATGGCTACCGCAGAATACGTTACCAAAGTACATGCCGTTTGCACACGTACCGGAAACCTGGCCAATTACAGCTTTAGAAAATCCAGTAACGATAAATTGGTTATGTTGGGTGAAACCGAGGAGTACGAACCATTGAGTAGGGGCGCTTTTTATAAGGCCATGCTCAAGGAAAAAGTAAAAGGAATCCATGTGACAGCTGAAGAGATAAAGAACAAAAATAAAAGCGCTAATGGCTAAGGTGCGAGAGACCGTCCTCCAACTGGACCTTAAGGCCTTGGCTCATAATTACCACTATTTACGGGCCAAACTTAGACCAGGTACAAAGTTCCTGTGCGTGGTAAAAGCATTTGCATACGGAAGCGACACCCAAATTATTGCACAAGAATTGGAAAAACTGGGAGCCGACTACTTTGCGGTAGCCTACACGAACGAAGGTGTTGCGCTACGTGACGCGGGCATCACAAAACCTATTTTGGTATTGCATCCGCAAGAAGTGAGTTTTGACACGATTATAGAAAGATGCCTAGAACCCAGTATATACGCCAAACATATTCTGGACGGATTTATAAAGACTGCAAAAAAGCATGGCCAAAAAGACTACCCGGCACATCTTAAATTTAACACGGGACTTAATAGGCTTGGGTTCCAATATGAGGATATAACACATATTGCAACGGTCATGAAAAAGGCTACAGCGATCAAGGCCCTCTCCGTGTTTTCACATTTGGCAGCCTCCGAAGATCATTCGGAAAGGGAATTTACTGCAAACCAGATTAGCCGGTTCCATACCATTACGGAAGAATTGGACAAACTTTTATCCTACCGGCCGTTCCGCCATTTATTGAATACCTCCGGAATCATGAATTATCCTGAAGCACAATATGATATGGTACGTAGCGGCATTGCGCTCTACGGTTATGGCAACGAAACTAAATTTGATAAGCAATTAAAACCCGTAGCGAACTTAAAAACGATCATATCCCAAATTCATCACCTAAAACCGAATGAAACGGTAGGGTACAATCGAGGCTTTAGCTCGGAACATCCTAAAGTTACCGCAACCTTACCATTGGGGCATGCAGACGGCATTGGGCGACACTACGGTAACGGAAAAACCTTCGTAAGTGTACATGGCAAAAAAGCACCCATTATCGGAAACGTATGTATGGATATGATCATGATCGATGTTACGGGAATCGACTGCGTAGAAGGAGACGAAGTGCTCATTTTTGGCAAGGAATTATCTGCCCAAGAATTTGCAGAAACTGGTAATACTATTTCTTATGAACTCCTAACCGGAATTTCCCAACGTGTAAAACGTATGGTAATTAGCTAAATCTTTAATTAACATTTTATTAAGAAGTAATTTTTTTAGTACATTGCACCAACTTAATTTTAACCATTATTAAAAAACACTAGATCATGTTAAAAGAATTCAAGAATTTTATAATGACAGGGAATGTCATTGACCTTGCGGTTGCCGTTATCTTGGCAGGTGCCGTAGGAATGGTAGTAAACGGATTTGTATCCGACATTATGATGCCCATTATCGGTCATTTTGCCGGTGGTGTAAATTTTGCGGATATGAAAGTAATATTGAGCGAAGCTGTTAAAGCAGCCGATGGTACGGTAACAACACCGGAAAATGCCATCATGTACGGAAAATGGGTAAATACCATCATCAACTTGATCATTGTTGGTTTTGTGCTATTTATGATTGTTAAAGCTTACAATAAAACAAAAGCGCCGGTCGAAGAAGCTCCTGCTGCACCTGCAGGGCCAACGGCAGAAGAATTACTTACCGAAATCAGGGATGCCTTGAAAAAGTAAGTATAGAACGTATTTCCCGAACTAACTCGGGACATGCCGCTGCACCACAGTTTAATCTTAAAACCGTCAATAGTTGTTTCGCTAACACTATTGACGGTTTTTTTTGAAAACTAGTTTATGGCCTACTACCTTTTCTATACGTTCGTCAGCGCAATTATCCTAAATACCCTTACAACCATAAAATGTTACATAAAAAACAATTTGTTATATTTTTAAAATTTTATTGATTTTTGAGACTACAACACTGGGTATTCCTTATTTTTGTCGCTTAATTTTAATGAGTATCAAATGAAAGTAGCAGTAGTAGGTGCCACAGGAATGGTAGGTGAGGTAATGTTAAGGGTATTGGAAGAACGCAATTTCCCTATAACAGAACTCTTACTGGTAGCTTCGGAGCGATCGGTAGGTAAAAAATTGACGTATAAAAATCAGGAACACAGCATCATTGGTCTGGCAGATGCCGTCGCGCAACAACCGCAGATCGCTATTTTTTCTGCCGGTGGGGACACGTCCTTGGAATGGGCCCCTAAATTTGCCGAGGCCGGTACTACGGTGATAGACAATTCATCTGCATGGCGCATGGATCCGGACAAAAAATTAATAGTGCCCGAAATCAATGCCCACGAACTTACGGCCACCGACAAAATTATTGCGAATCCCAACTGTTCTACGATTCAGTTGGTAATGGCATTGGCGCCCTTGCACCAAAAATATAAAATGAAGCGCGTGGTTATCTCTACTTATCAGTCCGTTTCCGGAACGGGCGTTAAGGCGATAAAACAAATGGAAAACGAAATAGCGGGTGTTAAGGGTGAAATGGCCTACCCCTATCCTATTGGTAGAAATGCCCTTCCACATTGCGATGTATTTCTGGAAAACGGGTACACCAAGGAAGAAATGAAACTGGCCCGAGAACCACAAAAAATATTGAACGACCGTTCTTTTTCCATTTCGGCAACAGCGGTGCGCATCCCTACGGCAGGAGGGCATTCGGAATCCGTAAACGTTGAGTTTTTGAATGATTTTGAATTGAACGAGATCCGCCGTATCCTAAACGATACACCAGGCGTTACCGTACAGGACAATCCGGATACCAATACTTATCCCATGCCAATTTATGCCCACGATAAAGATGAGGTATTTGTTGGGCGCATCCGCAGGGACGAGACCCAACGCAATACTTTAAATATGTGGATCGTTGCAGATAACCTTAGAAAAGGAGCAGCAACGAACGCTGTACAAATTGCCGAGTACGTAGTAGAGAACAAACTCGTGTAACCATTAGCGATACAGAATGAAGTGGTTTAAACTTTTCACGTTCAAGCGAAAATTAGCAATTTTATGACCATTTGAAGGCTTTTTTGAGTTGCATAGCACAGCTATGGAAGGAAAAAAAGACAGGGCCGAAACAAAAGCCAACAATTTGGCTTTTGAATGAGGAGCCAGCTGCAGCCCGCGGCGAAAAAGAGCAATTTTTTAGCGAACAGAAAAAGTTTAAATGACTTCAATGTTAAAACCTTCAAAACTATCCTGTTTTGAAGGTTTTTTTATGGTAGTTTTATCCAAATAAACGCAACTAGCACCATGAAAAAACTAATTTTAAGCCTAGCAACAATTGTTATTTTTGTTGCATGCCAAACAGAAACTAAAAGAGACCCCGTAGCAGTGAACTATCCCGTAACCGCAAAAGTTGACACCGTAGACACGTATTTTGGAACCGATGTGCCAGATCCCTATCGCTGGTTGGAGGATGACCGTAGCCCGGAAACAGAGGCTTGGGTTGCCGAACAGAACAAAACTACCTTCGGATATTTAGAAAATATTCCATTTCGTAAAGACCTTAAAAATCGTTTGGAAAAATTATGGAACTACGAAAAATTAGGTTCCCCGTTTAAAGAAGGGGATTACACCTATTTTTACAAGAACGACGGGCTACAGAACCAATATGTTGTCTACCGCCAAAAAGGAGATGCAGAGGCAGAAGTTTTTCTGGACCCGAATACCTTTTCCGAAGACGGCACCACTTCCTTGGCCGGACTTAGTTTTACGAAAGACGGTTCTTTGGCCGCTTATTTGATTTCTGAAGGCGGTAGTGATTGGCGCAAGGCCATTGTTATGGAAACAGCATCCAAAAACATTATAGCGGACACCCTCGTAGATATAAAATTCAGCGGTCTCTCCTGGAAAGGGAACGATGGTTTTTATTATTCCAGTTACGACAAACCAGAGGGCAGTGAGCTCTCCGCCAAAACAGATCAGCACAAAGTATATTACCACAAACTGGGCACGGATCAAAAAGACGACGCCTTGATCTTTGGTGGCACGCCGCTAGAGAAGCATCGCTATGTTGGGGCTAGTGTAACGGAGGATAATAGATACCTCACCATTTCCGCATCGGTATCCACTTCCGGGAACAAATTGTTCATTAGGGATTTGGAAGATCCCAACGGACTTCTGATTCCGATTGTAGACGACACGGAATCCGATGTGTACCTTATAGAAAATGTAGGTTCCAAATTATTTCTGGTAACGAACAGAAACGCACCCAACCAAAAAATAGTGACCGTAGATGCCGCAGATCCCGGACATGAAAATTGGGTAGATTTTATTCCCGAAACCGAAAACGTTTTAAGTCCAAGTACAGGTGGCGGCTATTTTTTCGCGGAATATATGGTAGATGCCATATCCAAGGTCTATCAATATGATTACAACGGAAAACAAGTGCGGGAAGTTCAGCTTCCGGGATTAGGAAGTGCGAGCGGTTTTGGCGGCAAAAAAGAGGATAAGGAATTCTACTTTTCCTTTACCAATTACAACACGCCCGGTTCCTCGTACAAGTACAATGTAGAAACGGGAAAATACGAACAGTATTGGAAACCGGAAATAGATTTTAACCCTGCCGATTACGAATCTACGCAAGTATTCTATGCGTCTAAGGACGGTACTAAAATACCCATGATCATAACGCACAAAAAAGGACTGGAACTCAACGGCAAGAATCCAACTATCCTATATGGCTACGGTGGTTTTAACATCAGCCTTACACCTTCTTTTAGTATTGTAAATGCCGTTTGGATGGAGCAGGGAGGTGTCTATGCCGTACCTAATTTAAGAGGCGGTGGCGAGTATGGCAAGCAGTGGCACGATGCGGGTATCAAAACAAAAAAACAGAACGTTTTCGATGATTTTATCGCCGCGGCGGAATACCTCATTGATAACAACTACACCTCCAAGGAATATTTGGCCATCCGAGGCGGTTCCAATGGTGGATTGCTGGTTGGCGCAACCATGACACAGCGACCCGATTTGATGCAGGTAGCACTGCCCGCTGTTGGTGTATTGGATATGCTTCGCTACCATACCTTTACCTCAGGTGCAGGCTGGGCTTATGATTATGGTACTTCGGAAGACAATGCGGAAATGTTCAATTATTTGAAAGGCTACTCGCCCGTACATAACGTAACCGCGGGAACTTCCTATCCTGCAACCTTAGTAACTACCGGAGACCATGATGATCGTGTGGTGCCGGCCCACAGTTTTAAATTTGCTGCAGAATTACAGGAAAAACAAACGGGTGACCATCCTACCCTGATCCGTATAGAGACCAATGCAGGACATGGTGCGGGAACACCTGTGAGCAAAACCATTGAACAATATGCCGATATTTTTGGATTTACGCTCTACAATATGGGTTTTAACGAATTGCCCAACCAAGCCGTTCTAAAAGAATTTAAGGAATAAATTCAATTTTAAATCAATATACTATTGGGAAATCCGTTCTTGTTATGAACGGATTTCCTATTATCGTACTAGACTAGAGGCTATTCCCCATGTTAAGAATTGAAAATGTATCTTACAGCTATGACACCGTACCTGTCTTAGCGGACATTAATCTAAGAATACAACGGCGCGAGCACGTAGCCCTTATAGGGGAAAGTGGTTGCGGAAAGAGCACCCTTTTAAAACTCATATACGGGTTAATGGACTTGGAACAAGGAGAAATCTTTTGGGAAAACGAACCCATTCTTGGCCCGGCCTATAATTTGGTACCAGGAGCACCCTATATGAAATATTTATCCCAAGACTTTGATTTAATGCCCTTTACCACAGTCAAGGAAAACATAAGCCAGTACCTGTCCGTATTTTACCCAAAACAACTTAAAGACAGAACCCAGCAACTTTTAGAACTAATAAAGCTCACCGATTTCGCTCATAAAAAAGTAAATACGCTAAGCGGGGGACAACAGCAACGGGTTGCCTTGGCACGGGTATTGGCCCAAAAACCTGAGGTAGTTTTATTGGACGAACCCTTTGGCCATATTGATAACTTCTTAAAAAATAGCCTGCGCAGGAACATATTTAAGTATGCAAAGGACAATGGTATAACGTGTATTGTAGCCACGCATGACCACAACGATGTACTGCCTTTTATGGACCGCATGGTCGTATTGCGGGATAAAGGCATTATTGCAGATGATCACCCTATGGAGCTCTTTAGAAATCCTAGAAATCTATACATCGCATCCCTTTTTGGGGAGGCAAATAGTATTTCCATGTCACAATTAAAATCATACGCCCAATCGGACAAAACCATTATTGTCTACGCGCATGAACTGAAGGTTTCGAACACTTCCGGCCTAGCCGTTACCGTTATAGAAAGTTTTCCTATGGGTAATTATTACCTTAACATAGGGAATATAGCAAATGGAGAATCAATTTATTTTCAGCATCATACGGTTTTACCAAAAGGAAAAGAATTGTATCTGAATATCTCCTTAGATACCATAAACCAACGAATACAATAGCCCGGGCCGATCTTTTGGTATATGCCTAGATAACTTGGAAACCCACAAGTCCGCAGTAGCCATTAAGGGATACAACATAGGAATCTCAATCTTTTACATTTTTGTTTTTCTACACAAGCAACGTACCACATTATAATTAAATTAATGTGAATGCTGCTGGTTTAAACTTGCCATGTCCTTTTCACTATAAACGCTCTTAGCTATTCAATTTCAAATAATTTTATAACAAAGTGTCATATTTAAAAGACTTTGGTAACTAAACTAGTAGAAAGGGACATTGACCATGAAAAACCAACAGGAAACTTTATTTCTTACCGCGCTGGAACAGCACCAAGAGAAACTGTTTCGTATTTGCTCCATCTATGCCAAAGACGATGACGACGCCAAAGACCTATTTCAAGAAATACTCGTTCATGTTTGGAAGGCTATGGGCACGTTTAAAGGTGATGCCGCAATAAGCACATGGATGTATAGAATTGCCTTAAATGTTTGTCTACGGTTTAAATCCAAACACACCAAAAATCAACACCGGTTTATCCGATTGGATAGTATCGTTATTGCCAATTATGATTCAGTGGATTATCGTGAAGACAAAAACGAAAAACTCCATAAACTAAGAATCTGTGTGAAAACACTAAATGAAGCCGATAAGGCGATAGTTGCCCTCTACTTGGAAGGACTTGCCTACAGGGAAATTTCAACTATTCTAGGATTATCGGAAAATCACATAGCGGTAAAGGTCAAGCGGATTAAATCAAAATTGTTGAACTGTATAAACGAAAACTCATGATAGAAGATGAATTGATTAAAATTTGGCAATCCTCAAGTGAACAAGAACGTATAAAGTTCGAGAAATCTAGATTGATGATAGAGCTACAATCCAGTTTGGGAAGGTTACATCGTTGGTGGAAGTATTTAGAACTAGTAGAATTCATTTCGGTAATTATTGGCATTATTTCCTTTGCATTCGTAGTCTATTGGGTTCCATTTACCACTGCCAAAATCGCCTCTATTTTAATAATTGTCTTAGGGATTATTACATTAACCAAAATACTAGGCGTAAACAAAACAAAGCCAAGTAATTTGGAGGAAAATTACCTAAAACATCTAAAAAAGACTAAAGTATATCTTGAAGCCCAAAAGAAACTGCTTGAAACCTACTTCTACTGGGGAATTCTGCCGCTATTTCCAATAATGCTACTTTTTCTATTTGACTTTTGGGAGATACCCGAAAAGCGAACTATAATAGTTATTAGCTATTTGCTAACTATCGCCATAGGACTATATGGCTATTTTTTAAATAAACGAAGAGTAAAAAATGAAATCGAACCAAGAATAGCCAAGGTCGATGCATTATTAGCAGAACTAAAGGGATAGCTGGTTTTGGTTACTTTTTAAAGCGTTTAACCACTTGTTTTCCTATCCGAAGTAGGGGCAATCTCTACTTAACAGTACGTGGGATTCCTCCTTGGGTCGGAAAGACAATTCACAGATTAACATTATTGTTGGTTTCGCTATTTTTACCGAAAATTATATTTTGGATCGTGATATCATTTTACAGGAACTTCAATTTAAGGCCGTTCGCAGCAGTGGTCCCGGTGGCCAGCACGCGAACAAGGTTTCCTCTAAGGTTGAGGTGTCCTTTGATGTCCAAAATTCCAATGGACTCAGCGAAAGGGAAAAAAGCCGCCTTTTATTAAAGCTGAAATCCAAATTATCTAAAAATGGATTGTTAGTGTTACAGTGTGATGAATCCAGAAGTCAACACAGTAACAAATCCATAGTTATTAAACGTTTATTGTCCCTGCTGGACCTAGCACTCATTATCCCCAAAAAAAGAAAACCTTCCAAACCGTCCAGGTCATCCATAGAAAAAAGGCTGAAATCCAAAAAAAAGGCCGCGCTTAAAAAAGCGAATCGGAGCAAACCTCGCTTGGATTAAACTAACACTTTGGGAAACTACTGCGGAGGGACTTCATAGAAAAATTGGGCCTTTTTGATCTTTCCGTTTGCAACTTCGTATACGCACAATTCCTCCATCTGCATGCGGCCGCCTTCCTTAAAGGTTACATCGCTTGTCATAGGAACCACAAAATGATTGCCGGCCACCATGGGCTCGCCCACACTGCCGCCATGCATTTCCTGAATGTTATTTTGCCATTGGACAAATTCTTCCAAAATGTTGGCTTTCCCTTTGGTAATCTGATTTCCAAAAGCCATTCCTTCCATTTCCATACTCACCGCATCGTCTGCATACAAATCGTATGCCTCCGGATATTTGCCCTCTTTACAAAAACGCACTAAGTTGCGAGCTACTTCTTCTGTTGTCATGATTTTATGTATTGATTAGTGCCTAAAAGATACGAAGAAAAGTACTATACTCAACCTATAATCAAATGACTGTCAATATTATAGTCTCCTTGGCCTGAAAAGTGAAGTTGTCTCCTGCCTGTTTTCCCATGAGTAATTTTCCTATGGGAGTTGCCGGGGAAATACAATAGATCTTCTGGTTTTTATGGCTAGTTTCGCCAGCGGAAACAGCGATAAAATAGCTACTGAGGTTTGTAATGACCAATGCCCCTAGACCAACATGGCCAAGTGCTTTGTTTTTAGGAACTTTATGTAACAAAGCTTGCATTTTTTCCGCTTCGGCAAGTTGTGCCCCTAATTTTTCACGTTCCAATTGAAGCATGGCCCTTCCTGTTTCGTGCTTATCGCCTGCACTACTTTTGGTCTCGGAGGTAAGTGCATCTGAAATTTCTTTGGCCTGCCGGTTTAACCGAGCTAATCGCTCCGCTACAAATGTGCTGCAGTGGGTAAATGCAACTTCCTTAAGAGCGTAGAGATCGTCGTTATTCTTCAAGATGGTACAAATCTGCCATTTTATAGATCAGGTAATTTACGATTTGGGCATTGTCCTCACCATTCGCCTTCATTTTTGAAATAGCATCCCGGTTTTCGGCCTTAAAATAATCCAGGTCTCCGGACCTATGTTCACTAAATATATTCCAAGATTTTAGTCCGCCGAGCATTGCCTTGTGCGCGTTGTACTTTTTAGTTACCAGTTCTTTTCGTTTTTTAATAGCCTTATCCATACCAGTAGGATTATTATCCTCCTGTTCCTTTAGCATTCTATACTCAGACGATATGCGGGCATCCGCTTTCTCCGCCTCCGTTATGATTTTAAAGTAAGCCCGTGACACCAAAGATTGATACTCTTTTTCAAACAAGATATTGGTCTTGACTTCGTAGGGTTCTTCCAAAAGTATCATGTCATCGTCCGCACTGGCATAAAGATCTTGTTCCTGTGCCTGTTTTTCCAATGATTTTTGAAAAGCCTCGGACTTGACCATTTCTCTCCAAATCCTGTTGTATTCTCTCTGATAGGAGGTTTGTATACTAGCGCATCCAAAAACAGAGGACATCAACAAAGACAACAAAACATGCGTCCCGTAATTTTTAAAATCTACTTTCATATTATAGTGTTCAGCTATGCGTATGCCATAGTGCAGCGAACTACAATTAAAAGGTTAAGGATGTATGCAATTACCTAAGGTGAAGATATGATGGGGGCTACAATATAAAAATAATATCTTAGCGTATGCAATTCTATTGGGTTATTTTAAAAAGAACCCCTATTGAAACATATCTGCCAGTTGTATACCAACAGAAGTTCCTATGGCGATTCCCATGCCTCCTAAACGCACACCGCAAGCCACATTGTTGGACACTAATTTTACTATGGGTTTCTTTTGTTTGCCCACACCCATGATGCCGCTCCACGCATAGTCAATCTCAAAAGGCGTATCGGGTAATATAACCACATTTAATATTTCAGCTAATTTGTCCTGAACTAACTTGGTCGTGCCGAACTCGGTCGTTTCCTCGGCGTTAAAATCCAAATTTCGACCGCCGCCCAATAAGATGCGATTGTCTATATTCCTAAAATAATAATACCCTTCCTGAAGATGAAACGTGCCTTTTATAGGCAGGTTTGGAATAGGTTTGGTGATGATTACCTGCGCCCTTGCCGGTTGTACTTTTTCTTGTATCAAATCGCTTGCAAAACCATTAACGGCGACACATAATTTCTTGGAAAAAAACGTAAATGCATCGGTCGTTATCGCAACCCCATCGGCACTATCGTTAACCGATATTACGGTGACGCCATTTAAAATTTTAATGCCCTCGGAAGTCGCTTTCTGCAATAAGCCCTGCATCATTTTTCCGGTATCTATCTGCCCTTCAAAGGTGTGCGATATATAATTTGGAGCAATGCCCTTATAGTTAAACCTATTGGGAGAGACCTCAAAGGCATTGGCACCAAAAACGGGACGCAACAATTCATTTACACGGTGTAGCTGCGACACACATTCATGAAAAAGCGCGTTATCTTCTTCCAAAAAAAGCTCGTGACCGCCAAGCAGCTGTAAATCCAATGCAGCATCGCCTAACATGTCACGTAAGCCGTTTATACCGTCCCATCGGTCTTGTACCAGTTGCTGTACTTCTTCTTCTGAATGGGTCTTTAGGTCTGAAAGGATTTCGGAAATACTCCCAAAGCAGGCGAAACCCGCATTTTTGGTACTGGCACCCTGCGGCAATAGGCCTCTTTCCAATATTAGAATTTTGGCCTCAGGAAATCGTTTACGTAACTGTAAAGCACAATTAAGTCCAACGATACCGCTACCAACGACGGTAAAATCAATGTTGGACAGCCAAGTTTTATATTCCCAGTAGCTTAGGTTCATAATATTAATTGTTTTTGGTTCTAGCATAAAACCAGCACTCAAAACTAGTATTTAATTAAGTACCAACACAAAATTCATTACAAAACAAACTAGGCAATTAGCGGTCTAGAACGTTGGTTCAAGGCAAAAAGGAAATTGCACTAGAGAACCATGCCAGGCTTTTCATAGGTGGCTTTATTATGAGCAGTAGTATTTATTTTTGGTTCAGTTTAGCTTGTTCCTTTACCAGTTTTTTTATTTCTGTTTTCGGCACTTTTTGGTCAAATTTTATCTGTATGGTTCGTTTTCCTGTTTTATACCTTTTTGTTTTAGTATTTCTCGGTCTTAATCGTTTAAACAGTCTATCCCGAAGGTTCGGGACCGGTGAACCCTGAAAAAAGGTGTATCACACACAGGATGCGGAGCACGTTATATTAAAAAGAAAAAAAGGTGGTTTAAGGCAAAAAGAGAATATTGATTACCTTTAGAGAACTGGACTAGGGCTTTTCATAGGATACGTTGTTGTAAAACGTTTTTTCCGCAACGATTTTAATAATATCCTTCTTTTCCATAAACCTTGTAAATTCCGTCTGCGTAAACTTTGCGTTTTCATTTTCAATTCCGTCTGCCCAATTTTCTATCTGAGTATACTCCAACCACTTTCATTTTTCTTATAATAGTATATGTTGTCCAATCCAGTTCCACAAATTATAAATGGTCGATAATCATAATCTCGTATTACCGCAATCTTTGTTTCAGGATTGTAAATTGGATATGAAACATTGTGAACATATTCTCCATTAAATTTAGTGTCCCATAAAACTTCTAGATTCATTGAATCATTTTTCTTAAAGAACGAATCGTATTCTTTCCATTCCATAACCTTAATTCCATTTATTTTTTCCGTATTCCAATATTCAGCCGTAAAAATTGGATATGGTGCTGGAATTTCTGTAAAGTTTAAAATTCTATCAGATTCTATAAATGTATGTTCAAATTCTGGACTTCTTAATTGTCGGTTATTCCAATAAATTATTGAATCGGCATCACTTTCGTTTAGTTGTCCGATAAAGTGAGTGTTAATTATTTCGTAAGCATCTTGCTCGGTAAATTCCGATAATACTTTTTGCTCTTTTTCTTTACAGCTAAAAAGAATACTTAAAATTGATATGGCGATTATTTTTTTCAAAATGTTTTACAACGGTTTGGCTATGAGTAGTTGCGTGGGTTAGTACGGACTTTTGCAATTATACGACAAGCTGAAAATTCCTGCGGAATTTTCAGGATAAGCCTGTAATAGCCATTGTTGTGCTTTCGTTAATTTTTCATTTCGTCTTCAATTAATTCTAAAATCTCCAAGATTCTTCGTCGTAAAGCGTCAGATTGCAGATTAGCACCTCTATTAAGAACAATTGCCGCAGAAATGATAGATTCCAAATTTTTATTAATTAATATTTCATTTAGGGTAGCGCTTAATTTTGAAATTCCAATTTCTGATTTAAAAGAATTTGAGTTCTTATCTAATAGCCAATAATGTTTAGATGCGTTCATAAAACTATTATAGACATCTCTGCCCAAACCTAATTCTGAAATAATTGGATGATATTGCTCGTTCAGTAATTTAATCCAATTAGTTTCGATTTCTGTTACTCCAACTACATCAGATGACCAATTTGATAGTAAACGTCTCAATTCGTTGTTGCTAATCAATCTTAAATTCTCCGAACTGGTTAAGTTGTTTTTTATAGGATCGAATGTCGGCTCATTCCTAATGTCAGCGAGATTTTTAATTACGGAATCTCTAAAAACACCAACTGGTTCATCAAAAGCATTCAACAGTTGTACTGCTGATTTAAGCATGATTTCTCTGGTCGCCATTTTTTCTTCTAATTGTAAAAGATTAGACTGATAATCTTCTTGTAGTTGTTTAAGTAAACTTTGTTCCTTTATTTTATCTTTTCTTTGCTCATTCCAATTATTAATTTGAAGCGCAATTAGAATTCCAATTACTACAAGTATAATTTCTCCGAGAGCATATTTAAAATACTTTCCCGTTTTTCCTTCCGAAAGCAAGTTTTGTCTAATTTTTCTAAAAAATTTTATCATTAGATAGCGGTTGGTTATAATGAAGCACAACGGTTGAGCTATGAACAGTACGGGAGCAAACCAGCGTTTGCTTTCCGCCACGCACATAGCGAAATCTTTTGGTTTTGTTTTTTCTTTTCCTTGTTAAAGCAAAATCCCAAAGATTTTGCGGACTTCATAAAAATACACAAACCTTTGGATTAAACCCGAAGCCCGTATTGTTTATAGGTTGTGTGCCTGTTGCACAAGATAGGCAAAAAAGTTGCTTTTCGATCTTGCCCATGGGGCGATTGATCGTACCTTTAGGTATGCAGGGAAAAAAGGAGTACCAGGAAAAGCTGTTCGCACAATTTCAACTGAGCGAACGTATACCAAAGAACAATTTCTATCGTCGTT
>NZ_JBHTHY010000026.1:0-54335 GCF_042676845.1 Maribacter chungangensis | reverse complement strand
AGTCGTTCCTTGAGGTGACCGTACCGCTTCCTACCGGCTCCGTTACATCTGCCAGGGTTCCGGTACATTCGCCACCGTCGCTACTGTCATTATCTAAATTTTCACCGGTAATGCTTAACGAAAATCCTGAATAAGACGGATCGCTTCGGGAATCGTCAACTGCAATGCTTATGGTATAGAATTGCGTCCCATCGTTTTCTGTATCATCTACACCGGTTACCGTTACGTTTTGCGGAACGTTCCAGTTGGCGGCCGTAAAGGTAAGTTCCGATGCGGATAAAGTGTATTCATCCGTATTTTCGGTTCCGGACAAAAGCAGCGTGACATCTTCTGTTGGTGCTGACCTTAATGAAATTTCCAAAGTGGCCGTATCTTCGTTTTCGGAAGTCGTGATTGCCGTGCTTAGTACGGTTATACCATGTTCCGATTGATTCCCTATGGGAAGAAATTGCCAACGGACTGCAGCACTGTTGTCGTCCAAAACAGCTACGTTACCATCGGGTTCCACACCAAGATAGAATCCGGATAGTTTACTAACGATATAAAAGGAATCATCACCCGTATCGATCAATTCCCACAACTGTGCGTCGGTACTATTTCCGATATATTGCCACACGTTTGTATTTGCAACGGTACCGCCTAGCTCTACATCGAGATATTTGTCACTATGAAGTGCGCGAAACTGGTAATAACCGTTTCCTGCTTCTTCGAAGGCAAAATGCTGTTGCTCTAAGATAGCATAGGATCCTACCGCAACATTAAGACGGTCGGCCGTTCCTGCACTGGGTATTTGAAGTGTTCCACCACTAGCACTGTTTACGATACGGTATTCACCTTGATCGGGAATAGGCAGGGATTCTTCCAATTGATTGATCCATGCTTGTATCAGTTCCACGCCGGCCACGTCAATTTTATTTTTTGCGATAGGCGGCATGGCAATGGTCTGGTCAACCGAGTTCATTCTATGATAGAGGATAGACTTTGAAGCGTCATTGGGAACAATTATTTGTTCCCCATCGATTCCAAGAGGTGTATTTATACCTGCATTCAAAAGACCTGTTTGGCTTAAACTCCGGAAGAGTTGCAGATCAAATTGTGCCCGTTCTCCCGTGGCTCCGGGTCTATGGCAATAGGCACAGTTTAAATCTAGGTAAGACCTTGCTTTTTCGTCCAAACTTGCAGTTGCATCAGTAATAGCCTTGTGCGTCTGATATCCCTGCGTTTTGCCCTCGTCTATTGGTTCATTTAAGATTCCTAGATGGCTTAAAGTCACCAATTGGTTTGCCCGTACACCAGATGTTGGGTAGGTAAGTTCAGAATTCAAATAACGTGTTCTGGTTCCTAAGCTTCCACCAGTTTCGGGGTTGTGGCAAGAAATACAATCGGCCGTAGAAGGGTAGGCCCACGTCTGGTATTCCGTACTGCCGTCGGTCTTGGTAACGGCAATAGCTTCTTCGACACCTGTTTCCAATAAAAATGCCTCTGTTTGTTCTGCGTTCCATTTATAGGTTACAAAATAAAACGACCCATTGCTCGCTTTAATGGAGAATCGGGTTTCCAGTCTTTTTGTGAGGCTAGGGTTGTTTTCGTCAATGGGAAGCTCAAAGTGTTTGACCAAAACTGCGCCCACCGGAAATTCCCAATCTCCATTTTCAGAAAAGGAAATCTGCTCTTCTGGGGTATTATGAGTGCCATCATTGGGTATGGCCAGCCATCGTTGTTTTTCGGCGCCATCGGACCAAAAGGACTCTATAAGTTCGTAAGGTATAAGTCCTTGCGCGGGTTCTAAGGTCTGTAAATCATTAAACGCACCGGTTTCCGAAAGGCGTTGCGGCACGGTTCCTTGCAATGCTCCGCTTTCCATTAATCGGTATAAGGGAACATTGTCTCCTTGACTCAAGAGATACAGCTCACCTTCGGTATCCTCACCAAAAGAAATAATATCCGTGGGCGAGAACTGTGTAATGGTTTCGTAAGTACCCGTTGCAATATCCACCGCCCAGATCTCTTCTCCTATCCCATAATCTGCGCATATATATTTTCCATAGTAACTGGGCATAGCAGTACCCCTGTACACATAGCCTCCCATGATAGCGTTGGCCTCTGCACGTGGAAATGAGGTTAAGGGAGCTTCATGTGGCATTCCGTCAAGCATATCCGTGCATCCCGTACCTCTATAATAGGTACCTTCATAAACGGGCCAACCATAATTCCCGCCCTTTTTAAGTACATTGATTTCTTCATGCCGTGCTTCTCCTATTTCTCCAATATAAAAATCCCCTGTGAGCATGTCCTTGGTCATTCTATGTGGATTTCTATGGCCAATGGTGTAATATTCTTCAAAACGACTTCCATCCGCACTCAAAAACGGATTGTCATTAGGTATCCAATAGCCCTCTCCCGAAATTTCATCTGGAAAACGACCGTTTATATTTAATTTTTTTATGGGCGCATGGCTTTTGCTCGGGTCTTGATCTACATCCATCCTCAATACCCCGCCATCTAAATTGGTATTGTTTTGCGATTTAGTGTAGGCAGATTGATCTCCTGTGGCCAGATAGAGAAAACCATCGTTTCCAAAAACAAGTCCGCCTCCTCTATGGGAGGAGCTGAACATTCGCATTTTAAGCATAACCAAATCCTCGCTCGGATCTACGGTCAAGGTATTGGGGTCTACGGTCATGCGTTTCAGTATTAGGAAACTTCCCCAATAATCCTCCCTGTTACATCCAAACCCACTAACGAATGCATCGGGATAGTCGCGCCCTTGGCTATCTTTGGTGGTGTAATAGACATAAATGTAATTTTTAGTATGCTCTCCAAACTCTGGATGTACCGCCAGTCCCAGAAAACCGCCGTCCCAGACCACTCCAACTTCATCGGATAGATCTCGCAGGAGGTTCTTTGCCGTAACCGCATCGTCATTTTCAAACCAATAGAGTTCCCCATTTCGTTGTCCAATTATTAATTTACCAGTGTTGGGAACCGTGGTGAACGTTAACGGAGAATTAAAAGTAAGATTAGGAAAGGCAATTGTATACTCTTGGTTTACGGGTGATATGTCCGGGAAGTTTCCGTTCAAAAATGGTGCTACCGTTTCAGGTATGGTAAGCCCTGGATCATCGGGCAACGGTCTAAAACCAAAGTAAACACTTACTGTTAATATTAGGATGATAATCCCCGCGGTACTTTTTCTCATCGTAGTATTTTTTAAGTCGATTCAGGGATGGACAAAATTATGCTAAAATAATGTTAAAAACAACTTCAGATATGCCATTCCATTGCGATTATTGGCTTCAAGTTAACTTTTATGCCAAAATTTGTGTTGATGTGGTTATTTAAATGACGATTGATATAAGAATATGGAACTATTTTTTACTGAAAATACATCATGTTACACGCTAAATAAGCAAGGGACACCTCAATCTCCTGCTCAAAATTCTGCATAACCGATAAAAATGTAACAAGAAATAAAAACGATAGGCGGATTGAATTTTGGTAATGAATCGGTTGTTCCCGATAATCCATATTATTTGCCTGAACAGAAAAGGAATCAACCTCATTTTTATGTCTTTCATCTTGTTTAGAAAGCGGCAATAGAGGTGCAAACCCATTATGCTAACGGAAAGCTATACCTTAGGTTTTTTGAAATGCCGTTTAATCCGTTTTCTAGTGTTACAATGAGAACCTACAATTGTTTTCAGCTACCACTAGTTCTTTACATAGCAGCTAGTTTGTAAACCGACCCAATAACCAATAACCAATAACCAATAACCAATAACCCAACAACCCAATAACCGATTAACCTATTTATCCAACAATATAGGTGCATCTGTACTACGTTACAAGAATCCTGTAGATTTCATATCTATAGTTGTGTTGCTTGTTCTACTACGGTTTGTAAGTACACTTATTTTTAGGCTAACACGATAAATCCCTCGGTTTGGTACATCCAATTTTCATTGTTGTAACACTTTGTTGTGGCGGATACCTTCGTGGTACAACTTCGTATATTAAGGATTTTAAAAGCTTAGTATCCTATGGAACAAAAAAAAATGTTTTATCCTACAGAAAAAAACAATTCTTTTTATTTATTCGCGTTCTAGTAAACAAATAATTAAAGTATGCAGTCTACGGAGACGTTTACATTACAGAGTTATCTTTTTAACAAAGGAGAGACCATTGAGCTATATAAAAATGCATTACATGAGGTGGGTTGCGAAAGTGCCTACTATTGTTATGAGCTTTTGTCCAGCGGACAGACCGATCAACAAAGATTACACTTTTTTGTTTTTACATCCTCGGACAACCAGGTAATTGCGGTAATGCCATTTCTACTTAGAACTATCGTCTTGGACGGTTCCGAAACAGGTTTTTCCGATGTTAGTAGCCCATGGGGTTATAATGGCCCCTTTTTTAAGGAAGGTATTTCCGAAGATTTGATCCGCGAGTTTTGGAACGTAGTGGACCAATGGTATAAGGAAAACAATGTGGTTTCAGAATTTTTACGATTTAATTTCTTTGGAAACTACAAGGGGTATTCTGGAGAAGTGGTACATACCTTGTTTAACGTAAAGGGCGCTATTACCGACTGGGAGGCTTTTTGGTCCAATCTTAAATCAAACACAAGAAACCAATTTCGAAAAGCCGAGAAGACCGGTTTGGAATTTCAACTTTATTATAAGGACATTACCGAAAAACAAGTGTCGGATTTTTATAAGGTCTATATAGGCACCATGGATAGGAGGGATGCAATAGATTCCTTTTATCACCCGTTGGATTACTTTTTGGAATTTTGGCGCAATAATCCAAGTAAATGTGCCATTGGATTGGTGTATAAAGATGGACTCCCTATTTCTACGGAACTTTTTCTAATTTCTGAAAAAACCATGTATTCATTTTTAGGAGGTACGGATTCGGAGTATTTTAAACTACGCCCCAATGAATTTTTGAAAATCAGTGCTGTAAAATGGGCTAACGAAGTAGGGCTTCGATTTTATATGATAGGGGGTGGCCTTTCTAATGGCAAAGAAGATAAATTATACCTGTACAAGAAGAAGTATTTTCCTTTTGATGATGACATCGATTTTTACACTGGAAGAAAAATTATAATACCCAATAAATATTTGGAGTTTTCAAAGGCTACCGGACAAGTCCACGCTGAAGTCGACCTGAGTAGTGTAAAGGAGGGATTTTTTCCAAAATACAGGGCTATCCGCCGATAAAACTATAGAATTATTTACTAGAAAAAAGGAAATTGCTATGCAGTTCCTCTCTTCGGATGAAGCGGGGAACTTTTTTGTTTTGTAGCTCCATCATTAAAAAAGCTGTCTCATCGGTTCTCTTTATGGAAGTGGTAAGGAGGAGTTAAAATATGGACCAACAAGTGTTATACCAATTTAAGTTTTGAATGTCGCATAAAACAAGTTTCTTTTTTACTCATTTGTCGTCATAAAATAGAACCATAGCTAATGCTATGCTATGCCTGGTTTTTCTTTTTCGCAGGCCAAAAACACAATTCAATTTCTTTGGCTGAATTTCAAAAAAGAACAGGTATTATTTTCTTAGGCTGTAGTTTAATTTTGCGTTGACAGCTCTTTATGTTGTACTAGGCGAAATAGAACCTTTTGAAATTATCGCTATACACTTTCATTTTCGGTCTGTGTTCCTTCCCCTGCTAGGGGAAGGAACCATAATGGGAACAGTTTGTTCAAAAAAAAAGGAGTGCCTGTCGAGAAAAATGGGCAAGCGACCCATAGCCCAGAGGGCTTCGAACATTAGCGACTGCTTTTAAACGGTACGTTTATGGGTTTGGTAAATCAACGCTTTTTTTAACTAGAGCTTTTAAATATAACTTGAAAAAAATAGCATAAAAAAGGCTCCTCCCTCTGAATAAACCCAAATTATGTACTGGAACTTCGTTATGACGCTTCGAGGTACAATTAATGCTGGGCTTGCATCGATTTTAGTATAGTACCGCTATGGTTAATTCGTAAAAAAGAAGCGCAGCGGTAGTATTCGCAGTAGCTCGGGGCTGTAATAGTATTTCTAATGCATATTTTGGGATAAAGGGAGGTGTTCGCTCGCAGACGGAGGGATTACCGTGCAATCTTGCTTGCATACAGTTAAATGTTTAAGACGTGTAGCGCTGTAGTAGCATCCAAAGGCTAAGACCGGTATTGAACTACCGTACCACATCATTTAATCCCAGGTAAGGAGTTTTTTATTAACCCAATAACTGTCAAATAGATAGTCGCGCTTTTATGCGGGAACCATTATCCTCTAAAGGGTATCTTTTTATGAAGACGTATACATAGCCCAACACTCGGCAGCCTTAAAATGCTAATGGTATAACTTCGATTACATTCGCACAAGCTCCTCGTAAACGGCAATGGTGTTGTCTATCATTTGCTGGTTGGTAAAGTTTTCAAGGGCTTTTTTCTTCCCTTTTTTTGCCATTTGTTGGCGCAACGGCTCATCGTTTAGTATTTGTTCCAATTGGTCTCCCAGCTGTGCTGCATTTTCCATTTGGAAAATCATGCCATTGATACCATGATCTATTTGGTCATAAGCACCATTGGAATCGGCGCGTATGGTACAGCAACCGCTCATCATGGCTTCAACGGCCACTAGACCAAAAGTGTCCGATCTGGATGGTAAGACAAAAACATCGAATAGCTGATAGAAAGGCTTGGGATCTTGAAAGGGCAATACGGTTATTTGGTGTTCTATTTCCTGTTCCGCCAGCATAGCTGCCAACCAATGCTCTTTGTCCTTATTCAGATAATCTCCCACCAATACAATATGTATTTTCTCCCGTGTTTCCTTACTTAGGTATTTTCCTATGGCCGCTACCAAAATATCGGTACCTTTTAGTTCAGAAATCCGGCCTACGAAACCTAAGATTATTTTATCCGTTGGAATCGCATTTATTTTTTTTAACTCCTGTATCTCATTATCAGGTATTAGGGTAGCAAACCTATCGGAGATGCCATGGTACACCATACGAATACTTTCGGGAGGGGAACCCATTACCCGTTCTGTAAACTCTTTAGAACCTTCGCTCACCGCAATCAATAAGGTGGGGTGCTTGTAGCGGCTATTGGGCCTAATGGTATCTGCATGTACGGTAGAAACATACTTTCTTCCCATTAGCCAAGGAATAAAAGTAAGATTGGGCGAATGGCAATGGATTACATCAGGGTTTAGTTTTCTAAGTACGCTTCCTATTTTCAATAAGCTCTGTATGGATAAACCAATTTTTTTTATCGGGTTCCCCGAGGGTTCCATAAAATAATGCAGTCGAATACCTAGTGTAGTGAAGGTCGTTTTCAGTTCTTTGAAAAAAGTAGTATCGGTCGTGGCTCCAGTTCTAAATCCACTGGTAATAATATGTAGTTCATGCCCTTTATCTACTAGACCTCTGGATAATTCCAAAATGTTGGTAGACAGGCCGTCCTGCCCAAAACGCATTACAACAAATACGATTTTCATAGACTCAGTTCTTTAACGTGGGCAAAAGCCTTTTGATCTTTGCGCTCATCGTCCAGCGCAAGCATTTCGGTGTTGCCAACTGGGTCAACATCAATACCTTCAGAGGTCACTATTTTCTTTAAGGTCAAGAGAATTATTTTGAGGTCCAGCGCAAAACTCATATTTTCTAGATATTCCACGTCTTTGGCGAATTTATTCTCCCAGGTAATGAAGTTGCGACCGGATATTTGGGCCAGACCTGTAATTCCAGGCCGTATTAAGAACCTTTTCCGTTCTTCTTCTGTGTAATAGGGCAAATAGCGGATCAATAATGGTCTAGGGCCAATTAAGCTCATTTCTCCTTTTAGTACATTTATCAATTGCGGTAACTCATCTATGGATGTTTTCCGAATAAAGATTCCCATAGGTGTTAAACGATCCGTGTCCGGTAAAAGATGACCATCCGCATCTTTTTTACTGTTCATTGTCTTTAATTTTAAGACAGAAAATATTTTTTCATGTCTCCCGGGCCGTTTTTGTGTAAAGAAGGGACTCTCTTTAAAGCTTATGGTTAATACCACAATGGTAATCAATAGTAGGGGAGAAAGCACAATGAGGCCCACAAGTGCCAAAACAAACTCTATGGGTCTTTTAAAATAATGTTTATAAATCATTGGGGGTGTCTGTTAGTCGCTGTACATTATGAACGAAGTAGTTTGTCCGTTAGTATATCAGGGGGCTAACTTAGCGTTAAATTGGAACTTAGGGCGCTAATTTTTCGGATATTTCCGATGTTTTCTGCATATCGGTATCATGATTTTCGGAAGACCACCTATTAATTACCGCAACCAAATAGCGCATATCATCTGTGGTGTATCTGAAGTCTACATGAAGGTTCAATAAGTGTTTATACTTTTGTGCGATAGTATTCTTTGGCCAAAGTTCTGCTGGGTAGATAGCATTGTCGATCAAGTAATGTTTACAACTGGCCATAGTTTCTTTGTCCTTGAAAACGAGTAATAGGCCAAAGGGAACGGGATGTTCAAGATAAAGGAGCTTATATGCGGTAGAAGGTGCTAGATTTTGGTGTATATATTCCAAATTTTGTTTCTTAAAGCTATTGTAATCCTTGAACAATGCCTTACGGATCAGTTCCTTGTGTATGTTCTGTACCTCAAAAATCTCCTGCGTATTCCTTAGTAGCATTTCACCTTGGCTATAGCTGCTCAGGAATTCCGACTTTTCTTTTGGATCGGAACAGTTTGCCTTTTTTGTCATGGCGTCATCCATTAAGTTCCATGACCGTGTCATCGGATCGGTATTATGGTCTACGGCGGCACCATTGATAGGAAGCAAGGGAATAGTGCAATTTCCATTTTTCGGTTTCCAGGCAATGCCGGATAAAGGTATGGGTAAGGTTTTTCGCAGGGATGCAATGCAAAAGTCCGCTTTGCTTTGCACGCAACCTTCGGAAAGCCATCCGTGGGAGTGGTCTTCGATAATCAATGGGCGGGTACCGCTTGGTATAGGGTTTGCCTTTATACCCCAGTAGTTGTTTGTTAACACAACATCGGAAGCGTCAAACTGCTTCCAATTTATCTGTGCATTCGCATCAAAAGGGTCTATATCGTAATATTTTATACTAGAGCGCTTTTCCTCCAACCAGTTTTTTACATAAGGGCAGTAATAGTTCGGCATCCATAGCGTGGCAATATCGCGCTCTTTTAGGATACAATCTATGATATATTTTATGGCATAGCGCCCGGCATAAAACAGGGTATGATTTCCTAAAAATGAGGTGTCCGATATTTCGGGTAAGCGGGTGATGTCCTCTTTATGGAAAATTGACCCGTAACCTAGTACACTTTTTTGCATAGATCAAAGTAATCAAAAACTATTTGGATTCTATTTACTATTCGAAGAAACTCAAAAATCTCGGATAAAGGGTTCGTTTTTTCGTAAGCATACAATTCAATACAAAGTATTAAATTTAAAAGTCAATACATTTTATTGTTAAATACTCCAATATCAGTTACCTGAGAAACTCTTTATAATCAAATTTAAAGAATGGGGCTTTGTTTTAAAACCTTTTCAAAGTTGGTATGCCTTATTTGGTTGTTTTCAAAGAATCAATAGTTTGTTTTGATTGTTGTTTCACATTAACAGTACTTTATCATGATAATGAACCACTATGGACTGAAAGTCCATAGTTTCGGGCTCACGACTCAAAGTCGCACCAGTGTTATTTTTCAATGATAAAGTCCAAGTTTGTGACATCTCTGGGCTTTCTATGATGCTCTAGATATGCGTTTACCATCTCATCGGTTATGTTCCCAGTACTCCAG
Organism: Maribacter chungangensis; assembly: GCF_042676845.1. Lineage (NCBI taxonomy): Bacteria > Pseudomonadati > Bacteroidota > Flavobacteriia > Flavobacteriales > Flavobacteriaceae > Maribacter > Maribacter chungangensis. Next base: position 44,517 of record NZ_JBHTHY010000026.1, on the reverse strand, counting down.
CAGCCAAAACCGATAGCCCAAAAGTGGCGTCCCCAGTAACGCTTCTTAAGCTCAGGGAACTCCTGTTGAAGCTTTCGGGAACTGCGCCCTTTCAGTTTCTTCACAAGACCGCTGACACTTTGCGAGGGACGGTACCCGATATGCATATGTACATGGTCTTTCGATACTACACCTTTCAAAATAGATACGTCCTCCGCATCACAAATCTGAATTAAAAGGGTGCGGCAGCGCATTTGTATATCACCTTTCAAAACCGTAAACCTATATTTGGTGCTCAAAACTATATGAACGCTAAGACGAGAAACGGTATGACCATTACTTCTTAAATTTGTCATAAACCAAAAGTAGGTATTTTTAGAAGCTAAAGCCAAATGCACTAAAATGCATAGCTTAAACTATTTTTGAGACCAGTTAAACAGTACTATCTATAGCTTGATATTCCTTCAATATAGCTGACCAAACTTCACTTCTTTTAAATCTAGATGCAATCATAGGACGTGCATTTGTTGCCATTTTCGTTCTCAATGCATTGTCTGTAATCATAAGCTGCATTGCATTGAACAACGCTAATTCATCTTTTGACGGGATAATAAGGCCATTCGTTCTGTCTTTTATAATTTCATTACTCCCATTAATATCAGTTACTATTGAAGGTAACTCCATGGCTCCAGCCTCTAGAACAACGTTTGGAAAGCCTTCCCTGTAGCTTGGAAATACGAAGATATCTGAAGCTGCCAAAAATGGACGCACATTATCTTGGTGCCCTGCACAGAAGATTGCTGGTTGCGAATTAATTTTGTCCCATGTAGATGGTGGTAGCAGATCAAATTCCCCCTCATGTGAGCCCACCATTACTAATTTTGCATGTGTATAGGTTTTAACGATTTCACAAAAGGCATTTACCAATTCATTAACCCCTTTATCGTTTACAAGCCTACCTATAAATAAGAATAACATGTCTTTCTCTTCAATTCCAATTTGTTTGCGCAAAAGAATGTTTTCTGTTTGGGAAAAAGCTTTAGGATTATAGACATTTAAGTCTATACCGTTCACATTACCATTTGCGATTACTTTTAATGGTTTTTTAGTTACGTTGTAGGCCAAAAGATCTTTTTTAACTCCATTTCCCTCAGGATAAATATGTGTGGCGAATCTGCAGATAATTTTATCAAAAAATATCAATAAATGCTTCATTAAACCAGTTTTAGTTGGAAAAATTAAACCGGTAAAAGTGTGAAGTCGTTTTGGTACTCCCGCAAAGTAGGCTGCCGTCATGGTTAGTAATCCGGCTTTTGGGGTAATACTATGCACCATAAATGGTTTTTCTGATCTAAAAAGGAGATATAATTTATAAAGTGAAACGATATCTTTAAAAATATGTATTTTTCGTTCTATTATAATTTCATTGCTACGAATGCCTTCTCTTTCAGCAAGTTTCTCTATATACCACTTATCTGGATCAGAACCAATAGCCAATATGTCATAGTATTGATTTAAAAATCTTAATTGGCCCTCTAATAGGACATATAAGGAACCTGATAGTGAAGCGGTACGGATTACTTTTTTTCTCTCTTTTGTGGGTGTAGGAATACTCATAATTTCATTAGGATAGGATATGGCTAGTATAGGCTTCCAATATAGGTTCTCGTTTAAAATCCTGTATACGTTCAAAGACACGTACGCGACTTCTACTTAAAAACTCAGGATTTTCCAGACAATGGGCCAAGGCTTTTTGTAAGAGCGCTACATCGCCTACCGGGCTAAGAATACCATAGTCGGTAAGCATAATATCGTCTGTTTTTGTCTGCTGTAGTTCCATGATTTCATCCGGGCCCGATTTGCAGTTCGTACTTACAATAGGAAGACCACAGGCCATGGCTTCCAATAGCACGTTGGGGAAGCCTTCATGATTAGATCCGAACAAAAATAGGTCGGCCGCTTTCAAGTACTTATAAGGATTATTGTCAAACCCCAATAAGAATACCCGTTCCTCTAGTTTCAGTTCCTGTATTAATTGATTTAATGTATTTTTAAGGTTTCCGGCACCAATAATGTACAATCGTATTTTGGGAAAAGGAACTACCGCATTAATTAGTAACTGATGGTTTTTGCCCGCATCCAAACGGCCAACGGTAACCAGGTTAACATAGTGGTCGTTAAAAAAAGCATCTTTTCTTTCGATTTTATCTATTTTTTCGATATCCACAGGATTATGGACCACTTCTATTTTGGATGCTGCAATGTTGTAATTGTTAATTAGGTCATTTGCATTACCATGCGAATTACATATAATTTGGTCTGCCTTAGGGTAGAGCTTTTTTATAAGAATGTTGTTTATTTTGGATTGTAGGTTGTTATACCCGTATTGCATGCTTGGGTATGACCGTTCGCTAATCGTAATTTTGTATTTCCAAGTGGTAAAATAACGGGATAAGATATTTATATAACTAGGACGCGTTAACAACGCAAAGGAATGTGTTATTTTTAATTGCCTAAGCAGTTTAGCATATTTATAGGCCAACCAAGGTAGTTTTATCAGCTTAAGAAAACCGTTTTCGAAGCCTCCTTTGGAGGTTTCAATGTAGTGTATCGGAATATTTTTGGGTATTTCATAGCTAATGGTAGTGTTCATAAGCACCAAATGTACATCCATCCCTTTGTTTTGCAAATAGGCTAGAAGATAGGAGACCACACGTTCTGCACCACCGCCAGATAAGGAGTATATTAGGATTGCTATTTTCATTTCTAAAGTTATTTTATTCCAATTTCGTTAGTGAACAACTATTGGTTTAACATCAAAAGTTCCCAATTATAAAATAATTAGAGTTTTGGAACCTAGGGTTGCTGATTTATTTTGAGAATTCATCAAGTAGAGTTAGTGGTATTGTTAGGAGATTATTTGAATCTTGTGCAAAACAGAATAACACTCTTTACATCATTTCCACGTGATTCTTAGAAAAAGACCTAAAATAAAGTTAAAGGATCATCTATAGTTGCTTTTGTATCCCAAGTAACTTACATGTTTTTTGCTGAGTCTTTATTTATTTAACTTAATTTGATAAACAAAGAAAGACAAATACTAAAGGGATGTCTATTAGAAGTCGAGCAAGTTCCTATATTGTGGACGAAACGCAAACTACTAGTGTATTTACATCAACAGCTAGTGGAAGTATTTGAAGAAAGTACTCGCTCATATTCTTCATGTAAAAGTTTCCAAATTATTTTTTGATCATATCTTTCGATTATTAGTTTTCTGCAAGTTTCAGCAGAAAACGTTTGGGAATCACCATTTAAATAGTTTAAAATTGCTTCTTCTAACCTTACTGTATTTTTAGGAGGAACGATAATACCGTTTTTGCCAGGAATTATAATCTCGTTACAGCCATTAATATCTGTAGCTATTACAGGTATGCCCATTGCCCCAGCTTGCATGACAACATTGGGAAAACCTTCACGATAACTAGGGAAAAGCATTAATTCTGAAATAGAAAGGTAAGGCCTGACATCTTTTATCCAGCCTAATAATTTAATTTTAGGATGATTATTTAAAAGATTTTCGGTTCTCGGTGAAATCGGATCCAAATTTCGTTCATAGTCTCCACCTATAATTAAAGTGATATTGTCGATTTTTTCTGATATTTGGGTAAAAGCATCTATCAGCTCATGAATGCCTTTGTCCGCCACGATTCGACCTAGAAAGATTAACACCCTTTCGTTTAAAGGTATGCTTAATTCTTTTCTTAAAGTTTCTTTATCTCTAACGGAAAATAGTTCTGGATTAAAATGTGTGATGTCTACACCGTTGGAACTACCCTGCCCGATTACCTTTAATTTTTTATCATTAGTAAACCCCTCCTGTTTAACAAACTCATAAATCCCTTGTGAATTTGGATAGATGTTAGTTGCACAGGCGTAGGTTAATTTTTCTACTAGATTTAATAATATTCTTTTTTTACCAGTTGCTTCCATCAAGGGTAACCCTGCAATAGTATGTAATCTGTGGGGAACTCCTGCAAGATATGCTGCCATCAGGCCCAAAGTGCCAGCTTTTGGTGTATGGGTGTGAACAATTTCCGGACGTTCACTTTTAAAAAAGCGATATAATTGAAACAAAGCTTTTAAATCTTTGAAAGGTGTAATTTTACGTGTCATATCTATCCCTACAGTCCTTACGCCTTCTCTTTCGGATAGCACACGCAGCTCTTCATCCTTTGAACAAACTCCTATTACTTCATAAAATTGCTTCATAAAAGCAAACTGACCTTTTAATGTACCCACTAGAGATCCAGATACGGTCGTTACTCTTATTATTTTTTTATATCCTTTTTCAGACATTTTACGTTAGGTTTTAAACTAAAAAAAGTACATGGTACTACATTTATAATTTCAAAAATATGTTGTACCTTATAATAGTGGCATTATACTTACAATTGTTCATAAATATTTACATACCACTTCTGGAAACAATAAAAGTTCCAAACCTGAAATGTGCTGTCTTGAATACCTGTAAGATGATTCCGAACCAATTCTTGAATATAAGAGACATTAAACAAATTCTGTTTTTTTAAAAATGGTGTTGAAATATAGGATTCTACTTCCTTATTTAGGCCTGCTTGTAACCAGTCGCCGACCGGAGCACCAAAACCACGTTTACTAAGATTTAAAAAATCTTTTGGAAAATCCTCTTTAAACGCTTCCTTTAAGATATGCTTTTTGTCCCATCCTTTCATTAGATACTTTTCGGGTAAACTATTTGTAAACCCCCATAATTTCTTATTTAAAAAGGGAGCTCTGCATTCAAGGGAATTTAACATACTGGTTCGATCTACTTTTACCAACATATCTCCTTCTAAACTGATTATTTTATCAATGAAACGGTATTCCGTTAAACTGTTCGGCTTTTCAATTAAAAGTTTCCTTTTATATTCTGAGAATATATTCTGATGAATAATATCTGATTTTAATAATTTATTTAATTGATGTTCGGTATTTGCCAACGAAATCATGTCCCAGTAGTGACTTCCATCGTAACTAACGGAGTTTAGCATTTTTTTAATCCGATACTTTTGCCCTCTTTTGTCGTCCTGGTAGTTCAGGATATAACCCATTTTTCCCATGACCAATTGGTGAAAGCCTTTAGGCACTATAGAAGTATATCTATTATTTATCTTTCCAACATAATATTTGTTGTAGCCGCCAAAAATTTCATCTCCACCGTCACCGGTAAGTGCAACTTTTACCTGTTCGCCTGTTTTTTTGGAAACTAAATAGGTGGGTAAAGCGGAAGAATCCGAAAAGGGTTCATCAAAATTGAGTAGGATTTCGGAAATGTTGTCTTTTAGATCTTCTTCGCCTATAATATATTCATGGTGTTGGCTATTGATTTGTTTCGCAACTATACGCGACCTGTCCGATTCGTCGTATGATTTTTTCTTAAAACCAATTGAAAAAGTGTTTATTTTTTTCGAGGACATTTGGGCTAAACAAAGTGAAACGATTGACGAATCTACGCCACCAGAAAGGAAGGTACCTATGGGTACATCAGAAATAGATCTGCTTGCTACGCTTTCTGTAACCAGTTCTTTAGTTTTTATTTTAGCCTTGTTGAAGCTTAAATTGCTTTTAACACGTCGAAAAGCATCTTCAATACTATTTGTTTGATAATCATGGGTATCCAAGTCATAGACTAGATAACTATTGGCCTCTAATTTAAATATATTTTTATAAATGGTATGTGGAGCTGGTATGTAGGTTAATCTAAAATAAAGGTTAAGCCCAGGAATGGAGATTTCTGGTTTGCTTTTCATAACTTTTAACAGTGATTTTAGTTCTGATGCCCAAATAAATTTGTCATTATGCTTTGTGTAATAAAGCGGTTTTTCACCAAAAAAATCACGTGCAATAAACAATTTTTTTCTCCTTTTGTCATAAATACTAAAGGCGAACATACCGTCTAGTTTTTTAAAGGATTGCTCACCTTCCAATTCGTATAGCTTCAATATAACCTCTGTATCACTATTAGTTTTAAAATGCAAGCCTTTGCTTATCAAGGCATTTCGTAAAATTTTGTAGTTGTAAATTTCTCCGTTAAAAACAATGGCCAATTGTTTATCCGAACTTAGTATGGGCTGTTTTCCGCTAGTTAAATCTATTATGGAGAGCCTTCGCATTCCTAAGGCTATGCCATACTCCCTTTGAACTTCAGTAAATACACCATCATCATCAGGACCTCGGTGAATAATCAAATCGTTCATGTGCTGAATATCAGCTTTTAAATCGTTTACATTAATGGAGTTGGATGTAATAAAGCCGTTTATGCCGCACATATTGTTATTGTTTTGAGAATAGTTAAACGTTTTTAAAGGGTGATAAATTGCAGAGCTATTACCAATATATTTTTCAAACGCTAGTTGCTATGGAATTTTAGTTTTTGTGGTTTGGTCTGTAAACATACTTTTTCTTCATGGATGGTAATTAGTTTTACAATTAATTGTTTTTGCAAAAATAAAATTTTAAGCATTTTAATTCTGTTTATCGGGAATCCGTTTTAGACTTGCAGGTAATTACTGGTTACATTATTATCGTACAACCTTAATTATTTCTTTGGTGATAATGTTTTGCTTTGGTAACTAACACTAAATTGTCGGTATCAAGTGCTGGCTTCTAATATTTATAGTTTTTTAACTCATTGACTACTCTATGTTCTCTTTAAGTGTATATTACCCAGTAGGAGAGGATGCCAAATAGGTAATTTACTGTTCAAAATATCAATTGTATTTTAATGAAGGTAATGATATTGTGTATTACGGTAGGCAGAATCACTGTTTTAGTATCAATTTACTTTTGGTTGAGACAAATCTGTGCCAAAACCAATAGATGCAAGAAGAATGTTTGATAGTCTTTAAAGATAACAACAAACACATAGGAATTAACCCTTTTGGAGGAACAGAATCCTTGTTGTGTATAGCTAGTACGAGATAACCAGCTCATCAAAATATTGGACCTTATTAATCTAGAAATTTGTGAAGTCTTTCACTTTGTATTTTAAAATAAAAATTTTCCAATGAAGTAGTGTAGGCATTTTCAATAATACTCTTTTCATTTTCTTTAAAGTTTTTAATTATGTAAGCTATCTTTTCAAACATAGCTTTATTATCGTTTGGGGGGACAATGTATCCATTTATTCCATCTTTAATATACAAGCTATTATCGCTTATATCTGTAAGTAATATTACCTTTTTGTGATTTAAGTAATCTGATAATTTGGTAGAAAACCCAAATTTATTTTGCAGGGTATACCCTCTAGGGATGACCAATAAATTTTGTTGAAGAAGAAATGTAGACAGCTCATTTTGATTTAAGTTACCATAATAATTTATTTCTAACTGAAATTCTTCATTATTAAATATTAAGTCGAAGTCTTTATCGTAGACATGTCCACAAAGATTAAAAACTATTTTATGACCTTTTTTAAATAATTTATCAACTGTTTTAATAAAGTTAAGTAAATTTTCCTTTGATGGATGGATTGTTCCTGAAAAGCCAACATTAAAATAACCCTTCTTACTATATGCCGAATTATTTTGAGGTTTCAATTCGAGAAAAGGATCGGTAAGTATAGGAATCCTAATGGTTTTAGAATTATATTTTCTAGCATAATGTTCAATGGAGGTTGAAATACAGATGATACCTGTGTAAAAATAAAGTAGGTATTGAATTAAAAAAAAAACTATTTTATAGACGATTTTTTTTAGTGAATACAAAGGTCTTGCAAAAGTTATTGGATCATGAAAACTCGACGAGTATAGCCTTATTTCGTTTAATTCACAAAATACTTGTTGTTGTTTTATCCCTTTTAGATATACTAGTGCTAAAACTTCCAAATAAACTAAAGGGGAAGGGTAAAATATAAATCTATTTTGTCTCTTGTGTTTTTTGGAGAACTTAAAAAGTCTTTGTAAAAAGATGATATTGAATAATAAACTAGTTGTCAGTTTTTTGTTTTTAAGTACAAAGATATTAGGCTCAACTTCTTCAAAATCATTTAAATTAAAATTAGTTTTACAACAACTAACCAAGAACACTGCTTGATTTTTATTCGCCAGAGCTTTGGCATAATATAACATTCGTGTTGCTCCAGCGCTTTTTTGAGAAAAGTCGAAATTGCTGTATACGTAATAATTGGGAAAGTCCATAAATAATCGGTAATTATTGTAGAGTTAAATCTAGTTAAAGACTCGGAAAATCAGTTATTTTTTCCAAACCACTGTATTCACATAATCTACATAGGACAGGATAATACGGACAATTTTTTCGCTTACATTTGGCATAGAATAATCCACTACCGCTCTAAAATTGCGCTCGGGATTTCGCTTTTGCTTCTCTAAGGCTACAAGCGCTTGAAGAATCCGTTCAGGATTAAGTCCCACCATCATTACGGATGCTTCTTCCATTGCCTCTGGGCGTTCGTGTGCCTCCCTAATATTTAATGCCCTAAAGTTCAAAATGCTAGACTCTTCAGAAATGGTGCCACTATCAGACAACACTGCGAAGGAATGATACTGCAAAGCATTATAATCCGAAAAGCCAAGTGGTTTTAAAAATTGCACATTCTCATGTGCTTTTATATTTTTGGAATCCAGCATATTACGCGTTCTCGGATGCGTGGATACGATTACCGGATAATTGTATTTTTCAGCAATTAAGTTTAAGGAGGTAATTAGTCCTTCAAAATTTTTAGAGTTACTTATATTTTCTTCCCGGTGTGCTGATACCACAAAGAATTCACCTTTTTTTAAACCTAGTTTTTCAAGCACGTTTGAATTTTCTATTTTTGTCTTAAACTTATTCAAAACCTCAAACATTGGGCTACCGGTCTTTATTACTCGATCAGGTGAAAGACCCTCTCTTAGAAGATATTCCCTAGCAATATCGCTATAAGTTAAATTTATATCTGAGACATGATCAACTATTTTTCTATTGGTTTCCTCGGGTACACGTTGATCAAAACACCGGTTTCCCGCTTCCATGTGAAATACAGGTATTTTTCTCTTTTTTGCAGGAATGGCACAAAGGCAAGAATTAGTGTCACCCAAAACCAAAAAAGCATCTGGCGCGATATCCTCTAAAATAGGATCTATTTTTATTAGGATATTGCCCACAGTTTCCGTAGCATTCTTTCCGGCCGCATTTAAAAAAATATTTGGTTTTCTAATCTCTAAATCCTCAAAGAAAATCTCATTCAGTTCATAATCATAGTTTTGTCCAGTGTGCACCAAGGTATGATCAATAGCTTCATTAGCATCTAGGGCATTTAATACACAGGATAATCGGATTATTTCCGGTCGCGTTCCTACAACGGTCAGTACTTTAAGTTTATTCATTTAAACAATCTATTTTTGGCAAACTAGAATTCAGTTCACTATTTAGCATTTCGAATTATAATAGCTTTAAAAATCAATATTTTAATTTACTTATTTTTAATTTTTTGATAGCCGTTATATTTAGCAATCTAAACTTTTTCAAAATAAGTATCAGCATCATCAGGGTTATAAGGTTCGTTAATCCAAAATAAGGTAACTAGTTCCTTATCTCCAATATTTTTAATATTGTGAGTATACCAAATTGGCATATCTACGTATGCGGGCTCATTCCCATCCAAATAATAATCTAAGACTTCTTCTGTTCCTATTTTTCTTAGTTGTATCAAGGCTTTACCACTTATTACGGCAAAGCGTTCCGCTTTTCTGGTATGGTAGTGATTACCACGAGTAATTCCAGGAACCGTGGTGGAAAATGAAAATTGGCCACTTGTTTCTGTTCTTGCAATTTCAACAAAACTTCCTCGATTATCCGTATGTTTTGTTAGTTTAACTGGATAGTGAGTTTGAGGAACGTAACATCTAAAGGTATTGAACAAGGCTTTTTCAAAGGGGTTTTCCAAATTTGGAAAGACGCCATTACCAATATAATCGGATTTGTAGCGCTGAAGTAGTGAAAGAATATTTGAAACTTTTATATGTATTACAGGTTCAATAACCAGTTCAAAACTATTGGCTCCAATTTCTTTGGTTTCTATTTTATTTTCAATTACTTTAATGAAGTAATCTACAAGGTCCATAATGTAAATAAGCCCAATTTCTCCATCGTTGATGATGGTAGTTTTTTCATTATGAGCCACTTTATGGCAAAATGTTGCTACAACTGAATTATAATTTGGTTTGCCAAAGGGTCCAAAAACGTTAGGTATCGTTAAAGAGGTAAATATGCCTTGTGTACGTTTTGACCAGTTCATAAACTGTTTTTTACCTTCTTTTTTTGATTTTCCGTACAAATTGTCCTTTGCTTCCTGTGAGGAGGATGAAAATAAGATGTGCGGGCTAACATTTTCTTTATCACAAGCAGTAATAAGTTTAGATACGAGTGCTACGTTGGTATCATAAATAACCTGTTCGTTATCATGCCTGTTCATCGCTGCCAGATGCACTATAACGTCGCATTTTTTCACAAAGTTTTCCAATAAAACTGCTTTGCTGAAAAACAATCTATCAAAGGGGACAAGCTCAATATCATCCATTAAGGCTAAGGTGTGATATAAATGATAACCTACAAAACCTGCTTGCCCGGTAACTCCAATTCGTAATTTCATATACTTGTACTTTTGATAATTAACTATATTATTCCCATTTCGCCATCCATAAATCTAAATCGAAACGATAATCGTCATTTTTGGAAGCTTCTGTAGAGAGGTCGGAAAATACTAATAATTTAGAATTTGGGGCTGTGGATTTTATACCAGATGCGTACCCCCCTTCCACATATAGAATCGTAGGGGTATTTGCGGTAATTACATTATAACTAATTTTAGCATCGGTCACCGGATGTTCAAAGTCGGTTACTTTTACAAGGTTGATGATAAAACTGCCCTGAAGGCAGTGGAACCATTTATTCTCAGTTTTATGACCTTGCCACGCTCGAATTATTTGTTCATTGGCAGGTTGTATTTGATACATCCTTTTTACTCTAGACAAATCTAAGGTATTAAAAAAAGATATTATGCCTCGATGGTCTTCGTGCAGGGTCCCTTGTATTAAAGAGTGACTACCCATTTATAATAATTCTTTTATGTATTGTAATCCTAAAAGTGTATCCTTTAATTTTTCGTTGGATAGCTGTTCTGTATTATGTGAATGGTAATCTTCAATCACACTAGTATCGGTTTCTCCTTTGGAAAAATAACGACTGTAATTTAAGTCCCTATTATCTGCAGGAATCCGATAAAAATCGCCCATATCTTCTGCTTTTTGCATTTCCTCCCTAGTGCACAGAGTTTCATAGAGCTTCTCTCCGTGTCGTGTGCCAATTACTTTAATTTCATTATCGGCTTTGAATATATCCTTAACAGCGGCGGCTAGATCTCCAATAGTGCTCGCTGGTGCCTTGTTCACAAAAAGATCTCCTTGGTTTCCATTTTCAAAAGCAAATAATACAAGATCTACCGCATCCTCTAAAGACATGAGAAAACGTGTCATTTTCGGATCGGTTACAGTTAATGGTTGCTTTTCTTTTATTTGCTTAGCAAACAAGGGAATTACAGAGCCTCTTGAGGCCATAACATTGCCATAGCGTGTGAGACATACTATGGTTTCATCATTTGAAATGTTTCGTGAGGCTGCTACCGCTACCTTTTCCATTAGAGCTTTGCTAATGCCCATTGCATTTATTGGATAAGCTGCTTTATCCGTACTTAGACAGATAATTCGTTTTACCTTGTTGGCTACGGCAGCATCTATAGTATTTTGGGTGCCAAAGACATTGGTTTTTGCGGCTTCCAACGGAAAAAATTCACAAGAAGGAACTTGCTTAAGAGCAGCTGCATGGAAAACATAATCTACATTCCGCATAGCCCGGTCTATGCTCGAATAGTCGCGTACATCGCCAATATAAAATTTAACCTTCTCATTGTTGAGTTGGTTTCGCATATCATCTTGCTTTTTCTCATCGCGTGAAAATATACGGATTTCCTTAATATCTGTTTCTAGGAAACGACTTAGAACAGCGTTTCCAAAAGAGCCTGTTCCTCCAGTAATCAATAGAATTTTATTTTTGAACATATTTTAATTTTTATCAAAATTGAAATAATAATAAATCATAACCGACATATAAAGACAACTTGCCAGTATTTTCGTTAGAATGGCTCCGTTTATATCAAATAAGCTTATAAACACCGTATAACCAATAACATTTACTACACCAACTAGGAATGCAGCATTTCTTAATAATTTTCCTTTTCCTTTTGCCCCGAGAAATCGATTGAACAAATCTCCTAAACCATGCAGGATAAAACCAAAAATTAAATATTTTGACATTACTGATACGGGTAAAAAAGAATCTCCATAAACATAAACAACAACAGTTTCTATCAATAGGTAAAAAATGATTAGCGCAATACAAGTGAATAAAAAACTAAATCCTAAGACCTTACGCGGTATTGATTTCAGATGTACAAACTCTTTAAAGTAAATGGTTCCTAAAACAGATGGTACTATTAAAATTGGGCTACATACAGTAAGTGCCAACATGTAAAACCCTACCTCGGTATTGGTTAAATAGTAAGATATACTGAAACCAGCAATGTGAGTAGTCGCAACTCCAGCAAGACTACCGTAATATATGGGTCTGCCATTATGTTTATTTTCAACTAAGAGGGTTCGATACATTTTTTTATCGAAATTAAATTTTGGCTTTAAATATAATATGGCAACCACTACCGCTAAAAAGATTAATAAATAATATAGAAACAAAATAAATTCGACTCCTATGGTCAAATAAAAACTTAAGAAATAGAGTATTATAACGTAGACTGTTCCAGGTATAACATTAAAGATAACTAGGTAATTTATTTTGTGCATTCCTTTTAAAATTTCATTCAATGCCAACTGACCGATTACCGCGGAGACCACAAAAAAATACTTTCTAAATATTATACTTAGACCATGACCAAAGAAATAAGGTTCTATAAAAGAAAATAATAGAATCAAAATAATTCCTATTAAAGAAATAATTAAAAAAACTATTGTAAATAAACCAACATACTTTCGCTCTTTAATTCTATCGTCATTAATAGCTAGCAATCTTGTTAGTGAAATAAAAAATCCAACGGATACTAAGCTACCAATAAATCTGACTACAGTTTCTATAAACTTAAAATCACCAAATTTTTCAGCGCCCAATAATTTTGTGTGTAAAACACTAATTAGAAAACCTAAAAGTATGCCAGCAATACTGGAGCCATACATAATAACCATCTTACTTCTAGAATTTTTAATCATTTTTTAGAAGGCTATATTTATAAAGGACTCTTCCTTGAATAATACTAATTACTAGAAAAAAGAAATCAAAATTCATGGTTGTATATATTGCCAATCCTGCAAGACCCAATACCCATAATAGCATAATAAAACACTCTACCCTGGTTTCATACGAGATATTGCTGGTAATGAACATTTTGAAGGGAATAATGGCAGTTAGATAAAAGTAAGCTGTTACAGGTATTAGACCTCCCCACCATAGGAGATAAAGCCATTGATTATCTAGGAAGTACAATTCTGTATTGCCAAACTTGTAGGAGGCGAAAAAACCTTTTCCGGGAATGATTTCTATTATATTTAATTGATTAAAGAATAAACTAAGCTGCCCTGTTCTAGTATCGTTGACACCTCTATTTATCAGTAAATCAAGAGACCTAGAAATGATATCCATATTGGTTATAAAATAAACTGCAAGTACCATAAAAACTGAAAAAGCAACTAGATACGGCGTTTTCTTTTTTGTGTGAAAATAATCAAATATCAGTACCATGAAATAGATTAGAATAAAAGATCTTGTTTGTGTTATTAAGGCTAAGATTAATCCCATAAATAATGCAAAAATCCTTAGCCAAGCTAGTTTTTTATTCCCTTTTAATATTAAAAAGACATATGGTGCCACCCAAACATAGTTCACTGCATATACTCTGTATTTACTTAATGCCTGTCCTCTGTATAATCCTGCGCCAAATTCAAAAAAGTTATAACAGGATAATAATGCAATAACAATTATAGCCATAAATAAAAAACGCTTAAATAGAGTGTAGCGGTACTCATCATAACTCACAAAAATAAGGCCAAAACACAGCCATACTCCAAAACCCTTAGTGTTCATGATGTCTGTGGGGTTTAGAATATCTCCACCACTAATTAGAAAGTTTAAAATCAAATAAACCAAAAGAATTCCGTACGCAAAATATATAGAAAAGGCATATTTTTTCTTTACAAAAAAAAGAGTAATAAAAGCAGCTGCTATTACTAAAATTGTGGAAGCTATTCTAAAGTATCGCTCGAAACCAAGTGCGTTATCTCCTTTTGTCATGAAAGAAAATAAGCGTTCTTGAGAAAAATAAATAAAAACAAGGCTTAAAGCCAGACCAGCAAATAATAGTCTAGTAACTAACGTTTCAATTTTCAATACTTTTGAAATTTATATGGAGAACAAATAAACAATCAAGAAATGTAAAAATACATTATAATAGTTAACTTTAATAATCAAACTATATTGCAGATACTAAAAGCTTTATTTGTATCAGTCCTACTTTTTTGTTAACCTGACTTATGTATTAGGAGCTTGGTCTTTGAATCATGTAAATAAAAGGTGCTGAAGATTGCCCTACACGCTAAAAAAGACTCTAGATGTTCTATTCTTTCAAGTTAGAAATTTAAGTCCTCCTTTTCATTATCCTAACTTATAATCCGAGGTTGAGCATTGCATAGAGAACGGTTGCAAAGATTATTCTAACATTATCCTCCAATAAGGAATCCAAAAAAAGATTGAACTCTTTCTTTAATTGGGATGTTAACGAAAAACTACAATAAAAGCACTATCTCATCAAGTGTGTAATTAAATTTTCACACCAATTATGAAGAAAGAGGAATTATTCAACGACCATTTTCTGAAGCAATTCAAGACCGGTAACGGACTCAACGGATTTCTAAAGGGGTTCCCCGAAGCCTAGCAACGAGAAAATTGTTGAGGACGAGCTAAACAGACATTTGGACTATGAAAAACATCAAGGGAGAAAAAACGACAACTCTCGCAACGGTTGCTCAACCAAAAGGTGGCAAGCCCGCTCTGGAGGACTTTGCCAAGAAAGAGAACTGCAGTACTCTTATGCCATGAAGAACTGGAGCGAAATGGAAGTGCCTTAGCGTCTTCTTGGAGTTCCATTTTGGAAATACTAAAGTTCATCTATAACACCAAACTTATCAAGAACCTCAACGTCAAGATTAGGAAGCACACCAAGAACAAACTGTTATTCCCGACCGACGATGCCGTAATGAAATCTGAATATTTGAAGGTAAGGGAGGCCACCAAGAAGTGGTCGATGCCCATCGGGAACTGGGGATTATACTCAACCAGTTTTATGCGATCTATGAAAAAAGGGTCAGATTGTAGATTATAGTCTAACCCCTATAAATTTTAACTTACATGCCTTTTTTTTAGATAGTCTTTTTCAATTCTGCGAATTATAGTTAATCTAAACATAAGACACCCGTTTTTGCAGCTAAAAACATATATTCGGGTTTGGTTTTGTCTAATTCATAAATTAACATATTTCATGTGAAATGTTCAACCTACTTCTGATAGTGCATTTTAAAGTTTAAACGTTGTTACTCTTATTAATTTCAGATCTTAACAAATAGCAGTTTAGATAGCTTTCATAAGTTAGAAGTCAACCAAATTTAAAAACTCTTCTAAATCTGTGTAACCATCACCATTTATATCTCCTTTTCCATCTCTAGATAAATTTTCAAACCTACTTAATTCCCAAGCATCTGGCATTCCATCGTTATCACTATCTCTGGAAGCAGGATATGAGGCTAACGGTATATTACTTACATTAGAATGCCACGTTTTGTAATGGGCATATTGTGAATAATCTTGAAGCCACTTGTAATCAAAACAAACATTGTTTGTCATGTGATCGATATACCTTCTATCTATTGTATCTATACTTTCAATTTTCTGTCCATTTTCAGATAATACCCATCTAGCACCGACATCGTTTAGAACACTTTCTTTTACGTTAAGAGGGTTGGTAATTGGTAGCGATGCGCCTAAGAAGGGAAATGGATTAGAAACAAAATAGTTCTCATTGACGGTGGACCATTGCTTAACGCCTGATGGAGGATTTCGGTATTGAAAGAAAAAACGATTATCCCCGGAAGGATTTGTAAATTCAGCAGGCATAAGTAGATTTCCTTCAGCATAAATATTTTCTGATTTACCGCCATTATAATCAATCCAATTTATTTCGTGAGAACTTGTTCTGTTGTTCTGACCACAAGGAGACTGAATGTAATTTCCAATCCAATTCAAATCTATATCAGTAGATGGTGAGAATGTCATTAACCTATAATAATGATTATAGATTAAATTATTAATAATATCTGCTCTCTCATCAGTAACCGGGTTTGGAAATCTATGGCTAATATTGTAATATGCATTTCTTAAAACTGAAAAACTACCACCAGTGGAAGGGTTTTGGCTATCACCCATTATTTGTCCCGTCTTACTTTCAGCCATCAAACAATTTTGTATGGTATTGTTATTTGTATTTATTACCATACTAACAATTTCGTCCCCCCCCCAAGAAACAGAAAGGTGATCAAAAATTGAATTTGTTAAACGTGTAGTATTTATTACGTCATTTGTCCCGGATTTGTCAAAATCTGGCCTTGCCCTTATATAGCGCATAATAATATTGTCGCCAGATAAATTAATTACATTCCCGGTAATTGTGATACCACCTGCAGGAGCTGTCTGTCCAGCTATCGTCACATTGTTAATGTTGGCATTTATACCTGAAGCTAATTCAATTGTTCCAGAAACTTCAAAAACTATTGTTCTATTGCCTTGACTAAGAGCATCTCGAAGGCTTCCGGCTCCTCTATCATTAAGGTTTGTAACTTTATATACAGATTGTCCTCTACCTCCAACGGAGTATGCTCCCGCACCATAAGCCGTAGGGAAAGCTTTAAGCTCTCCCATTTCGTTAGGTGTAATAGTTACCGTAGCCTGTTCCCTGAACGTTTCTCCATCCTCAGTGGTCACTTCGGTTGTATATTCGAAAGAGTCTTCTTCTGGAGTTTCTGTGGCTTCCGGAGCTTGAGGTGCCGCTATGGTTTGTGATTCTTCTATTATCTGCGATTCTTCCGGAGAAGTAACGGTATCGGTATTTGCCTGCTCTGCTGCAATGCTGATTCTAGGTGTATAAGTTAAAGTATTGTCAGTATTAATCTTAACACTGCCATTTTTGGGTTCAGACGTAGCAATTATGTTCACTTGAGCACTATCATCAAAAGAATCGTTGTTTAAAACGTCCAAAAGTATGCTCGATTGCGAAGGATTAATGAAATAAATGTCATTTGTCAAAAGTGCAATGCTTTCCAAATCATTCTTGTCTGATATAACGTAGTCGGAAAGAAGATCGGCATCCTTGGAGCAGGAAAAAGACAAAAATAAAAAGGTGGTGCACAGAAGTAACTTAAAAATACGGTTGTGGGATGTGGTCATAAGTAGGTCAACTTGTAAGGATTAATAATAACATTAATTTGGGATACAATAATAGGGATTAACTTAGTTAAATCGTTAAAAAGTATTTTATTTTCGATGAAATACATAAAGTATTCCATGGTATTACGTAATCAGAATCTGTTTCGGTTTTTTTAATTTGTTATATTCGATAAAGTGCTGTTTTTTTTAACAATTCTTTTAGAATACCAACAGTGTATGTTTACGCCAACTTACTTTTGATAAACACAGCTTTTGATAAGGCTTATCTATTAAGTTGATAGTCATATTGTATCTGGTACAGCTACACCACTTATTTATGAATATTAAAAAACAAATGTTATTTGACGGACTGTTGGTCTTGCAAAACAGTCTTTTCAAGGAGTGTTTTTGCTCGTATGCCACTCAAATTCTTTAATAGAAGAAACTTTACCCCCAGGAGTACTTGATATTTGAAAAATATATGTTTTTGGGTAGGCAGTTCGATAGAATAGCTAGATTTTATTGAGCTCTTCCCCAAGGCGTTGCTTGTGGGATGTACCTCGGAACTTTTTGAATTATAATACCTGTAAAAATCTTATCTATGTATAATAGAGTATAATCTTGTTTAATTCACAACCATACACACAACACTTTCGAGGATGCGCTATTTTGCTGTTCAATAGCTAAGTATAGCACACAAGTTGGTTAAAACTAAGCTTCATCAACCAGTTTTACTAAAAAAGGTTCACCTCTGTTTTATTTTTGGTCCATGTTATAGCCTCCCATCTACATGTGCTGTAAGGATCCCTTTTACATCATAGATAACGCCTGTATCCGCTAACATATTTTGTAAGGTCAAGTCTAAAAATTCTTTATGTGCTACGGTGAGTACAATAGCATCGAATTTTTGTTCCGGCAAGGTGTTTGTTACCACTAACTTGTATTCGTGCATTACTTCCTTTGGACTGGCCCAAGGGTCGTAAATGGTTACCTTTGAACCGTAACTTGCTAAATTGTTGATGACATCTACAGCCTTGGTATTTCGTACGTCCGGGCAATTTTCCTTGAAGGTAATTCCTAAGACCAGAATGTTACTGCCTTTAATTTTGATATCTTTCTGTACCATGAGTTTTACCACCTCGGAGGCTACATATTTTCCCATAGTGTCGTTCATGCGACGCCCCGCCAAAATAATCTCTGGGTGGTAGCCAAACTCTTGTGCTTTCTGCGCCAAGTAATAGGGGTCTACCCCTATACAATGACCGCCCACCAAACCTGGCTTAAAGGGTAGGAAATTCCATTTGGTGCCTGCCGCTTCCAATACTTGGTGGGTGTCAATACCCATCAAATTAAAGATTTTTGCCAATTCGTTCACAAAGGCGATGTTGATATCCCGTTGTGAATTTTCGATTACTTTTGCGGCTTCGGCCACTTTTATACTTGGGGCCAAATGCGTACCCGCACTGATAACAGAGGCGTATAGGGCATCCACTTGTTTGCCCACCTCGGGAGTAGAGCCACTGGTTACTTTTAATATTTTTTCTACGGTATGTTCCTTGTCTCCCGGGTTAATACGTTCCGGCGAGTAGCCTGCGAAGAAATCAACGTTAAACTTGAGACCGCTTATTTTTTCCAATACGGGAATACATTCATCCTCGGTAACCCCAGGGTATACCGTAGATTCGTAAACGACGGTATCGCCTTTCTTTAATACCTGTGCCACGGTTTCACTGGCCTTGTACAAAGGGGTAAGGATGGGACGGTTGGTGCTGTCTACCGGTGTGGGAACGGTAACGATATAATAGGTACAGTCCGCAATATCGGACAATTGGTCCGAGCAGAACAAGCCCGTTTCCATGTTGTTCGTTTGCTGCAATACGCCTTGTAGGGTTGCATCATCCACTTCCAAGGTGCTATCGTGGCCCGACATTAATTCTTGTACCCGAGGCGTATTGATGTCAAATCCAACTACGGGATATTTGGTAGCGAAGAGTCGCGCCAAAGGCAGTCCTACATATCCTAATCCGATAATGGCAATTTTTGTGTTGTTCATGGTTGTTATGCTATGCGCTTATTACTTTTTACGTTGCGCTGTTTTTATTCAATTACTTTGTGAACGTCGTTATTTGGTTTTTATTTTTCTGTATACTATACTTTCAACTTCAACTAGTTTTTCTTGTCATTGCGGGGAAGCTACGTGTTTTTTACGCATCACTCTTTTTTCCACAAACTGCTACTGTCAATTGCGTACACTTTATTCACCATGCACCCCTTCCGTCTTCCCGCCGAAAATGGCAGAAATCCACCTTCCCCTGCTAGGGATGGAGCTTGATCGGGGTTCTTAACTGACATTGTACCCTTTATGGCGCATCCAGTATTTTAACTCAATAATTCAATAACTCAATAACTTAATAACCAATAACTTATTAAACTCTAAACTTGAAACTACCACGCCTTTCGTTTCACTAGTTACTTTTTTACTGCCAACTGCAACTAAAAACTGTCTGCTCTGTATTCACTATGCACCCCGTCCGTCTTCCCGCCGAAAAAGGCGGAAATCCACCTTCCCCTGCTATGGGAAGGAACTTGATCGGGGTTCTTGATGGACATTGTGCCCTTTCTGGCGTATCCAGTATTTTTAACTCAATAACTCAATAACCAATAACTTATTAAACTCTAAATGTAAAACTACCCTTTGTTCACCAATCACTATGTAGAAATCTCACAACTCACATCTAGCATCTCACTACTGCCCAAGATGCTCCCAATACCAATCCACGGCTTCTTTCAATCCGGTTTTGATGTCAAATTGCGGGTCATAGCCCAACAGGTTTTTTGCCTTATCGATCGATGCTAGCGAGTGTGGCACATCACCTGCGCGTTGTGGTCCGTAAATCGTTTCGATTCCCGCTATTTTTGAGTCGTAGGAACTCAGGTATTCTTTAAGCAGTGCTACTAATTCCTTTAAGTCCGTTCGTTCCCCGTAAGCCGTATTGTATACCGTATTGACCGCTTCTGGATTCGTCGTGGTCATGGCACGAACGTTCATTTGTATCACATTGTCTATATAGGTAAAATCGCGAGAAAAACTACCGTCCCCGTTTACAACGGGGGATTCGTGTGCCATTAACTGCATTACAAATTTTGGAATAACCGCAGCGTAAGCTCCATTGGGGTCTTGTTTACGGCCAAAGACGTTAAAATAGCGCAGACCGATGGTTTCGATCCCGTATGTTTTGGCGAAAACATCGGCATACAGTTCGTTTACATATTTGGTAATGGCATACGGGGATAATGGTTTACCGATAACTTCTTCTACCTTGGGCATAGAGGTAGAATCCCCGTAGGTGGAGGAACTAGCGGCATAGACCATACGCTTTACCTTGGCATCCCTAGCGGCCACCAACATATTTAGAAATCCGGATACATTTACGTGATTACTGGTTATGGGGTCGTTAATGGAACGTGGTACCGAGCCCAAGGCAGCTTGGTGTAAAATATAGTCTACACCTTCACAGGCTTTCTGGCAGTCGGCTAGGTTTCGTATGTCCCCTTCTAGTAAGGTAAACTTTGCATCGTTGGCAAAAGCAGTTAAGTTTTCCCGTTTTCCGGTGGCGAAATTATCCAAGCAGGTTACTTTGTTTCCATTCTCCAATAGTGCTTCACAGAGATTGGAGCCAATAAAACCGGCACCGCCGGTAACGAGTATATGTAGGTCTGATTTTAGATGAAATGGTTTTATGCTCATGGTTTTTAAACTTTTATGGTACAAAGGTGTACAATCTTATTGAGAAATCTATTTTTTATACATCATAAGAACGAATCTTCGACAAATGGGACATTCTGCAACTCGTTTTCTTTTTTCGGTAACTTTTGTGCTAATGAAACTCAATTGCTTCAAAAATCGTAGGTTGTTTTCTTTAGTCTATTTTTAACCTGTTTTGCGGCTTCTTCGTGTCCTATGCAGGTCCAGTGTGCATCATGTTCAAAGGACCAGTTTTTTTTCTTGTCATCAACCAGTAAAAGCAGCTTAAAATTGAAATCCTTGAGCAGTTGAATAAGATCTGGATCTGCATTGGGTCTGTATACCAAAACAATACTATCCGTGTTATAGTTGGCCGTAACAAAGGTTATGAGTTGCTGTAATTCGGTTTTGTGTTCAAGAACTTTCGAGGTGGGAGCATTGGATACCTTTTTTGGTGCCGGTACTATCTCCTTATTCGTTGGGCCAAAGGAATAATTGGTGTAGAGGTAATACATGAATTTCCAGTTATAAAGAATCTTTTTTAATCCCGGCGATTTTAGTACGCCCGGTATTACTTTATCTTGCTCAGTATCGTACTGTGCAATGTCCGTCATTTTTTTTATTTGAACTACACTCTCTAAAAAATCGGCATCGTGCACATAGATAAGTTGCTTTATTGGCCGTAAACTGTCTAGGTGGGATGCTATTTCCATAGCCTCTATAAAGGAAATACCAGATCTTGATGCTTCATAGTAATTGTAGGAGGGCATCATTTTTTTCAATACCACCGACTGCCTGCACGCAGTTGGATTCATAAAATTCTCTACATACGAATCTCCAATGATGGTGATAAGCTTTTCTTTTGATTTGGGAAGTGGCCCGGGCCAACCTTCTTCGTTAATGAGCCAACTATGCGTACCACCGATCCAAGTACCGGTTTGGTTTGGTTTGTATTTCTGAATATTGTGTTGGTCGATTATGCGACTGGGGATATCCGAGGTTGTGCTGAATAGCCTGGAAATGGCCTCGCCCAGTAGTAGTCCTACAATACAAAACAGCAGTGTATTTTTTATCAGTAGCTTCATGCGATCAAAATTGGAAATAAATAAATTCCTGTTCTTGCCCTGCAAACAGGAACAATAGCAAAATAAGTCCAAAATAAAGGCACCACCTCATATATTTTGGCACTATGGTCAGATTTTCAATTGCGAATTGAGATGACCTTCCAAGCCATTCTACTAGTATAAAAAAGAGTAGGAGGTAAGGAAGCTCTATTGGTATGCTTAAGGATGCTGCATTGGTATTGCCTTGGAACAGATGTAAAATATAGTCAAAGGCATGGGATACGGAGTCTGCCCTAAAAAATATCCAGGCAAAAACGGTCAATACAAATGTAGTAAGCATTTGCAGCAGTTCCCTTAGGTTTGGTATCCATTTTCCCTCTGCTACCAAGTTGGTGTTGACTCTATTTTTGTTCCGTAGCAATAGTGGCAAAAAATAAAGTGCATTTAGCAATCCCCAGATGATAAAGGTCCAGTTGGCTCCGTGCCAAAAACCACTTACCAGAAATATTACAAAGGTATTGCGAACCTTCATCTGCATACCGCCTTTGCTACCGCCTAGCGGTATGTACAAATAATCCCTGAACCAGGTAGACAAGGAAATATGCCACCTTCTCCAAAACTCGGCGATATCCCTTGAAAAGTAAGGAAAAGCAAAGTTTTGCATCAGATTAAAACCAAATAATCTCGAGGTGCCAATGGCAATATCGGAGTACCCGCTAAAATCGCCATAGATTTGAAAGGTGAAAAATAAAGCTCCCAATACCAAAGTGCTGGGATCGTAATTTGAGTGGTCGTTAAAAATGATATTGGCATAGGTGGCGCAATTATCCGCAATGACCACTTTTTTGAAGAGGCCCCAAAGTATTTGGCGCAATCCAACTACGGCGGTACTATAGTCAAAGCTACGTTTTTTATAAAACTGGGGCAGGAGATTTGTAGCACGTTCAATAGGACCGGCAACCAATTGCGGAAAGAAACTTACAAAGGCGGCAAATGCTATAAAATTTTGTGTTGGTTCCAGCTTTCTCTTATACACATCTATGGTGTAGCTCAACGTTTGAAAGGTATAGAAACTAATACCCACGGGAAGAATGATGTCAAGGGTATTCGATTGAATTTCTTTTCCGAAAAAGGAGAATGCCTCCGTAAAACTTTCGACAAAAAAGTTATAATATTTAAAAAATCCGAGAAAACCCAAATTTACCAGAATACTGATCCATAGGTATACTTTTCTTCTTGCTGTACGTTCCTCGGTTTTAAGGAGATAACCAATAGTGAAATCTACGAGCGTACTAAATAGAATCAATGTTAAAAAACGCCAATCCCACCAACCATAGAAAACATAACTGGCAACTACAATAAGGAAATTCTGAAGTTTGAGGTTTTTTTGAAAAACGAACCAATACAGAATAAATACTACAGGTAAGAAAACTGCAAAGTCTAAGGAATTAAAAAGCATTGGTACTACAGAATTTTGGAATTATAAGGACTACCTTTTCTTAACGCAAATATTCCCCGTTTCTTTTAAACGCGACTACAATTTTAGTCATAATGGTCATAAACTAAGATTATAAGGCAAATACAGCCGGTGTTTAATAATTAGGTTAGGAGTGGTATCCATTGCTATTCTCTTAAGCATATAGCCTTCCTTATTATTGGGATTGAAGACTTTTGTATCCTAAACTTGGAGACTTGTACTTTCTTCTTGCGCTTACCTCTATCGTTGGAGCCTAGTGAAATTTGAAGGTGTTTGTTCCTAATATCTTGGCGTCTGCTCTTTTGGTTTGTTCACCACGTTTACACAACGTCCAGGAGTATACCACCGTCCTGTTTTTAGTCTCCTTGGCAATAGCGGCCCTAACTGTCAATCTTTATATTGCCTTTGGCCGAACGATGGATTGCCCCGTTTAAAAACTTCCCTTGCTCCATCGCTACCGGTTGAGAACAATCTATTTTTAGTTAGCCAACGGAATAATAACCCTTGTACCAATTTACGAATTTACCTACCCCCACTGAAATCGGTGTATTTGGCCTATATCCATAATCGGCAATAAGGTCGTCTACATTGGCCCAGGTCTTTTCTACATCGCCAGGCTGCATGGCCATCATATCTTTTGTTGCCGTGGTTTCCAAGCTGTCTTCAATGGCCGCTATGAAGTCCATTAACTTTACGGACTTGCTATTACCTATATTGTACACCTTGTAAAGGGCTGTTTTATCAAAAGTGCCGGTCAACGGCGTTTCTAAAATCCGAACCACCCCTTCTGTGATATCGTCTATATAAGTAAAGTCCCTTTCCAGTTTTCCTTGGTTGAATACTTTAATGGGCTTGCCCTTGATAATGGCATCGGTAAAGAGGAACATGGCCATATCGGGTCGTCCCCAAGGGCCGTAAACGGTAAAAAACCGCAGACCGGTGGTCTTGAATCCGTATAGGTGACTGTAGGAATGTGCCATTAATTCATTACTTTTTTTAGTGGCCGCATACAGACTTACCGGATGGTCTACCGAGTCGGTAGTTTCAAAGGGAATTTTTTCATTGAGGCCGTAGACGCTAGAGCTACTGGCATAGACTAGGTGTTTTATGTTATGGTGACGGCAACATTCCAGAATATTAAGAAATCCCACTACATTACTGTCTATGTAGGCCTCGGGGTTTTCCAAGCTGTAGCGCACACCGGCCTGTGCGGCTAAATTGCAGACGACATCAAATTTTTGTGCTTTAAACAGTTCCGGTAGCTTTTCGCGATCTTCCAGGCCCATGCGAACAAAGGAGAATTTTGGCTGTTCGGTACTTTGGGCATGGTGGCCAATAACCGACGCATCTTCTCTAGCAATGCCCAATTCTGCTAGCCGTGCATATTTTAATGCTACATCATAATAGTCGTTGATATTGTCTAGCCCCACGACCGTATAACCTTTGCCCAATAGGTCTTTTGTTATGAAAAATCCAATGAATCCTGCCGCTCCGGTAACTAAAATTTTCATGATTGTCCGATTTTGTAGTAATTAAAACCAATGGCTTTCATGGTGTCCGTTTCCAATAAGCGTCTTCCGTCAAACACAAAGGCCGGTTTTAGCATTTGTGCATATATTTTCTCCCAATGGTAGTCCTTAAACTCATCCCACTCCGTTAGAATGGCAATGGCATGGGCATCTGTAGTGATCTCCATAGGGTTCTTTGCCACGGTAAGAAGGCGTCGGTTTTCTTCCGGACTTCTGGTTTCCAAATAATCCAGGTCTTGGTATATTCTGCTTTCGGTAACCTTAGGGTCATAGACGATTACCTCCGCATGTTCCTCCATAAGGGCATTGGCCACATGTATGGCAGCAGATTCGCGGGTGTCATTGGTGTCCTTTTTAAAGGCCCAACCATAGAGAATGATTTTTTTGCCGGAAATGGTATTGTACAGCGTGCTGATAATATGTTCGGCAAAGCGACTTTTTTGATAGTCGTTCATGATAATGACCTGTTCCCAATAGTCCGCTACTTCTTGCAGGCCGAAACTACGGGCAATATAGACGAGGTTCAATATGTCCTTCTGAAAACAAGAACCTCCAAAACCTACCGAAGCGTTTAGGAATTTGGGTCCGATACGACTATCGAAACCAATGGCCCTTGAAATTTCCTGAATGTTGGCATCGGTCTTTTCACAAAGGGCGGAGATGGAATTGATGGAGGATACGCGTTGTGCCAAAAAGGCATTGGCGACCAATTTAGAAAGTTCCGAAGACCATATATTGGTCTGGAGGATACGTTCCTTGGGCAGCCAATTTTCGTAAATGGCACTTAAGGCATCCTTGGCGGCCTGCCCACTAGGAGTTTCGTTCCCGCCTATAAGCACACGGTCCGCATTGATCAAATCATCAATGGCAGTACCCTCGGCCAAAAACTCCGGATTGGAAAGTATTTCAAAATGCACACCGTCGCCGGTATTGTCCAATATATTCTGTATGGCTTGTGCCGTGCGCACCGGTAGGGTCGATTTTTCCACCACTATTTTATCCGTTTTGGACACTTTGGCAATGTTTCGGGCACAAAGCTCTACAAACTTGAGGTCCGCCGCCTGACCTTTTCCTTTCCCATACGTTTTTGTAGGGGTGTTTACCGAAATAAAAATCATTTGTGCTTCGTCTATGGCGCGATCTACCTCGGTAGAAAAGAAGAGGTTTTTTCCTCGGTTCTCTGCCACAATTTCCTTGAGCCCTGGCTCATAGATCGGTAATTGATCTAAATCTTCGGTATTCCATTGATCAATACGGTCTTGATTGATGTCTACGACCGTAACTTGTATATGTGGACATTTATTTGCAATGACGGACATGGTGGGTCCGCCTACGTAACCTGCTCCTATACAACAGATTTTTGTGATTTTTTGCATGCTATTGTTTTACTATTGGTTTATTTTTTTATCCTTTTAACCATCCAACATACATCTCTTCGACTGCGCTCAGGGTGACATTTTAGCTTGTACTAACTTCATATTTTCAACGACAACTAGTTTTTCTTGTCATTGCGGGGAAGCTTCTTTTTTTTTTTACTCATCACTCTTTTTCACCGCAAACTACTACTGCCAACTGCCTACTCTTTATTCGCCATGTACCCCTTCCGTCTTCCCGCCGAAAAAGGCGGGAATCCACCTACCCCTGCTAGGGAAGGAGCTTGATCGGGTTCCTTGTTGGAAATAGTACCCTTTATGGCGTATCCAGTATTTTTAACTCAATAACTTAATAACCCAATAACCAATAACTTATTCAACTCTAAGCTTGAAACTACCACTCCTTTTCGTTTTATTAATTACTTTTTTTACTGCCAACTTCAACTAAAAACTGTCTACTTTTTATTCGCCATGTACCCCTTCCGTCTTCCCGCCGAAAAAGGCGGGAATCCACCTTCCCCTGCTAGGGGAAGGAGCTTGATCGGGTTCCTTTTTGGAAATAGTGCCCTTTAAGGCGTATCAGGTATTTTTAACTTAATAACCAAATAACGTATCTTAACTTAATAACGTATTAAACTCTAAACTACCCAAACTTCCCTCCAAGCGTGTAAAGATCACATAATATACTGCCATAAAAAAATATATTTATTGTAAGGTGTTAAGTTGTACGGTACGGTTTTATAGTTTGTAGGACAAAAGCTTTCCATTAACCGATGATTATCGAGGATTAAACGAAATTGCGTAAGAAAATACCGTTTTATTTGAAACTATACTTAATTTCGTACTCAGTTAACCCCAACCTACTAATATTTGAACGATTGAAAACTGTAACCACACCTACAAAAATTTGGCTTTCCTCCCCACACATGGGAGGAAATGAAGAAAAATATGTCGCCGAGGCTTTTGCGACCAATTGGATAGCGCCGCTAGGACCCCATGTAAACGGGTTCGAAGCTGCTATTAGAGAAGAACTTGGTAACGGCGTACATGCCGCGGTACTTAGTTCTGGAACAGCGGCCATTCACCTAGGCCTACAAATTTTGGGTGTTTCTTACGGAGACGAGGTATTGTGCCAGAGCTTTACATTTTCCGCCTCTGCAAATCCTATTACATATTTGGGTGCCCGCCCTGTTTTTATAGACAGCGAACGCGATACATGGAACATGTCTCCAGCACTTTTGCGAAAAGCAATAGAAGATAGAATTGCCAAGTACAAGAAACCGAAGGCCATTTTAGCGGTACATTTATATGGTATGCCGTATAATGTGGAAGCTATTCAACAAATAGCGGACGAATTTGATATTCCAATTTTGGAAGATAGTGCGGAAGCCCTTGGGAGCTCGTGCCACGGGGTTGCTTGTGGTACCTTTGGTACTATTGGAGTGCTATCGTTTAACGGAAACAAGATCATTACGACTTCGGGTGGTGGGGCCTTGGTGTCCAAAAATAAAGCCTACACGGAAAAAGCTATTTTTCTTGCGACGCAGGCCAGGGACGAAGCTCCACACTACCAACATTCCCATATTGGCTATAACTATCGCATGAGCAACGTGCTGGCAGGGATAGGTCGCGGACAAATGGAAGTGCTTGCCGATAGAGTTGCGGCACGCCGCCGAAACTACGACTATTACGTTGCCCATCTTGGGGGTATGGAAACCTTTGAATTCCTTGCCGAACCTGAGGGCTACCGATCTAATAGATGGCTCAGTTGTTTGCTTACACCTTCTTTTGAGCATCGTGAAATGATACGATTAGCCTTATTGGCAGAAGATATTGAATCAAGACCTTTATGGAAACCTTTACATCTGCAACCTATTTTTGAGCAGGAATTGAGCTTTTTAGACGGAACTTCACTAGATTTGTTCCATCGTGGTCTTTGTTTGCCGAGCGGTTCCAATTTAACGGATTCCGACTTGGAACGCATTGTAAATATTATCAAAACGACCAAATCATGATACAAAAGTTTGTAACCAACAATGCACAACGCTATGCCTCAAAATGGCTGGTGCTGTTCATAGACTTAGTAACCGTTGCGCTTTCTTTTATTTTGTCCTACCTCATAAGGTTTAACCTTACGTTAAACTTTGAAGTAGATAAATTGGTGCTACAATTGCCATTGGTCGTTGGAGCGGCCTTGATTTCCTTTTTGATCGTTGGATCGTATAAAGGAGTGGTGCGGCATACCGGGGTGCGCGACGTGTATAACATTTTCAACGCGATATGCTTGTCCAGCATAATTGTGATTTTCTTTGTCATCGGAAACCGACAATTTGGATTTTTACCACAGTTTACAATTCCTATCTCGATCATCATTGTAAACAGTTTGATCGGCTTTATCTCCTTAACATCGTCCCGTTATGTGTTCAAATCCCTATACAATCAAATAAGCGGCGATTTAATATCTTCTAAAAACGTTCTTATCTATGGCGCTGGAGATTCCGGTATACTTACTTATGGTGCTTTGACCAACCATTCCAAAGGAAACGTAAAGGTCATTGGCTTCATAGATAGGGATCAAAAGAAAGTGGGTAAACGTATAAACGGGGTACCTGTTTTTACAAAAGAGATTTTAAATGCCGACTTTTTATCAAAAAACCGTATTGCAGAGGTTATTTTCTCCATTCAGAATATCGATGCGAAAAAATTACGATCAACCGTAGAGGGCTTGGTAGAATTCCCGGTGACCGTAAAGATTGTTCCTCCTATAGAGGATTGGATCAATGGGGAGCTAAATGCCGCTCAAATAAAACAAGTACAGATCGAAGATTTGTTGGATAGGGCACCCATACAAATTAAAAACAGTAAAATAGCCTTGGAGCTTTTGAACAAAAGTATTTTGGTTACGGGAGGCGCTGGTTCCATTGGGAGCGAGATCGTTCGCCAGATTTGTACCTATTCCTATAAATCCCTTATTGTTGTGGACCAAGCGGAGTCGGCCTTATACGATCTGCAGCAAGAGTTAAAACAAAATGGGTTTCATAATTTTATTCCTATCGTAGGGGATATTCGGGATAAAAACAGATTAAACCGAATCTTTGAGGAGTATAGTCCGGATATTGTATTCCACGCCGCTGCGTACAAGCATGTGCCGCTAATGGAGTATAATTCCTATGAAGCTATAAAAATCAATATTGGGGGTACCAAAACAGTGGCTGATTTGTCCGTGGTACACGGCGTTGAAAAGTTTGTGTTTGTTTCAACGGATAAAGCGGTGAACCCTACCAATGTAATGGGTGCGAGCAAGCGAATTGCAGAAATGTACATTGGTTGCATGCAGAAGGAACAAAAAACGAAATTTATTACCACCCGTTTTGGTAATGTACTCGGTTCCAATGGGTCTGTTATTCCCTTGTTTAGGAAACAAATAGAAAATGGTGGGCCACTAACCTTGACCCACAAGGATATCACCCGCTATTTTATGACGATACCAGAGGCGTCTCAACTGGTATTGGAAGCAGGAGCTATGGGCGAAGGGGGCGAGATTTTCATTTTTGATATGGGGGAATCCGTCAAAATATTCGATTTGGCGAAAAATATGATTCGCTTGTCCGGACTTCGTTATCCCGAAGACATCGATATTAAGATTACAGGTCTGCGACCGGGAGAGAAGTTGTACGAAGAGTTGCTGGCCAATGGCGAAAATACAATGCCTACCTATCATCAGAAAATAAAAATTAGTAAGGTCCGCGAACTGGATTATGCCAAGACACGCTCTAAAATTGATGAATTGTGCATTACCAATATGTTCTTTAATGGGAATACGGTAAAATTAATGAAACAGATCGTACCGGAATATGTGTCCAAAAATTCTGATTTTTGCGAGTTGGATAAGGCCAAAAATACAAACAACAACGAACAAAAATTAAAGATAGTACAACCGTAACTAACCTTTCAATACCTGATATTGAATCTAATTATCACAACCATGTTTAAAAAAAGTACCGCCTTCAGGCATCTTATTGTAGTCAGTGTTCTTAGCTTATTTGTATTTTCCTGTGCCTCTAAAAAGGATGTGGTATACTTTCAGGATACGCAAGATTACGAAACCATGATAAGTGATAATTCCTATTCCTATAAATTTAAGGTGGATGATTTATTGAGCATCAATGTCTCTACCCTGGACCCGGAAGCGAGTATTCCTTTTAATCTTATAACCCCGCCCCAGGGGCAAAACGGAGGTATTGGACAACCTCAACAAATTGATTATATCGTGAACAAAGAAGGAAATATTGATTTCCCAGTCTTGGGCCCCGTAAATATATTGGGCTTAACCCCGAACGAAACCAAAGAACTTTTAAAAGAGAAATTAAAGATATACCTTAAGGACCCTATCATTAACATACGCTTGCGTAATTTTACGGTCACCATATTAGGGGAGGTTAATAGACCAGGAACTTATGAAGTAAATGGTGAACAAATAACCATTTTAGAGGCGCTTGGTCTCGCCAGTGATTTGACTATTAAAGGAACTAGGGAAAATGTTTTGGTCATTCGGGATTTTAACGGCACCAAGGTTTCCCAAAGGGTTGATCTGACAAAAAAAGCTATGTTGAATTCGCCCGTATATTATCTCACCCAGAACGATGTTATTTACGTAGAGCCTAACAGATCTGCAATTACGGCTTCATCTTTGGATAACCGGGCTACAATAGCTATATCGATTGCATCCGTTCTGATTACCTCGAGTGTGATATTATTAAGTAGAAACTAAGGCACAAGTAATCTTATAGTAGTATTTAAAAGTCGATTGTCATGAGTTTGATTGAGAGCAAAAACGATATTAAGAACATTATTAACACTTATACTAAGCAATGGAAGTGGTTTGTGCTCGCTGCAATAGCTGCACTTTTGATGGCTTTTATTTATATCCGCTATACCATACCAGAATATGAGATTACATCTCAAATTCAAGTGGTTCAAGACAAAAATTCGACGAACGAATTAAGCATGTTTAAGGAGTTAGATGTTTTTTCAGGTACTTCCAAGCAGGTAGAGGATGAGATTCAGATATTGGTTTCCCGGGCCAATTTTATTGACGTGGTGAAAGAGTTGAAGACTAATATTAGTTATATGGCCTTGGGAAGTATAATAGATTCGGAGATTTATGGCGAGCCACCAGTAAAGTTGAATTTTATGGCTTCTGATTCAATTATTGCCGGAACCACGTTCAATTTTTTTGTGGAGTTTACTTCCGAAACACGTTTTAGCTTTACAGAAGCTGAGGATCTCCCTGCCAAGGAATACACTTTTGGAGATGCAGTTCCCTCTAGTATAGGTGATATCATTATCACTCCAAATGTGAAAAACCCCAAGATTCATACTGGCAGGCGCTATCAAGTAAGTATTAATCCTGTCGAAAGGGTTGCGGGTGCCTATAAGCAAAATGTTTTTGTAGCCGTTAGCGAAGACGGTTCGAATATCCTTGACATATCCATGAATAGTACAATTCCGCAAAAGGCCAAGGACATCATAGATAAGCTTATTGAAATTTACAATAGAAATGCCGTAGACGATAAGCGCCGTATTGCGAACACTACTTCTGATTTTATAGATAACCGGATTAAAATGATTTCAGGCACCCTGAGCGATGTGGATCAGGATGCCCAAGATATGCTGACAGAAAAGGGGATGACCGGATCTGGCCTTGAGGTGGGTGCCGCCGTACAGGTGAGTGCTGCAAGCCGTCAGAATTTGGACAATGCCAGAAACCAATTACAAATGGTTACAGGTCTAAAGGAATATATGAACGGAGAAGTGGGCTATGAAGAAATGCCTGTGTTGGATGTGGGTAGTGGTGCCATAAGTCAGGCTACCGCACAGTATAACCAATTGGTGGCGGAACGTAAGCGTTTGCTACAAAGCGCAGACGAACAAAACCCGATTATCGTAAACTTGGACCAGCAATTAAAAGGACTAAAAAGTACCATGACCTCTAGTTTAAATGCGTTGGAGACCAATGTTGGAATGAACGTAAGTACCTTACAAAGTCAGTTAGGGCGTATACAAGGAACGATATATTCCGCGCCAAAAAACCAAAAGGAGTTGCGCGACATCACAAGAAAGCAGGAAACTACCGAATCTTTATACCTATATCTTCTACAGAAGAGGGAAGAATCTCAAATTTCCTTTGCTTCTGCGGCACCACGATCAAATATTATAGATAAAGCATACTTGGCAAGCCCGACACCGGTAAAACCCAAAAAAGCCATTACTTATTTAGCCTCGTTGATTCTAGGGCTCTTGGTTCCGTTTTCCGTGCTATATGCCAAGGATTTGTTGGATACAAAAATACATAACAAACACAGCTTGGAAGAAATAACAAAAGACCTTCCTGTACTTGGAGAGCTGCCCTTCTTATCGAAAAAAGATAGTAAGATCATAGTGAACGATGACCGATCTGTATTGGCGGAAGCCCTAAGGATCTTGCGAACTAATCTGGATTTTCTCATTAGTACCAAAAACGAAAAGGATAAGTATAAAAATAATGTGGTCTTGGTCACTTCTAGTGTGCCGGGAGAAGGAAAAACCTTTGTTTCTACAAACCTGTCCATGATATTGGCGAGTACCAACAAGAAGGTATTGCTGGTAGGGGCGGATATCAGGAACCCTAAATTATACACTTTTTTTAGTGGTGATTCTGTTGATAAGTTGAAATCACCCGAGCGTAATAAAGATGCAGGACTTACGGATTACCTTATAAGCGATAAGCTAAGTGTAAAGGATGTCATTAAGCCCATGCTAGTGTATAACAATACCATTGATGTAATCTACTCCGGTAAGATACCACCAAATCCGGGAGAGCTTTTGATGAACAAACGAATGGGGGCTTTAATAGAAGAAGTTGCTGCCGACTACGATTATGTTATCATGGATACGGCGCCATTGATGGTGGTAAGCGATACCCTGTTACTCACACAGTTTTCCAACCACATTATATATGTAACCAGAGCAGGGGTAACGGATAAAAGTGCTATTCAATTCCCAATAGATTTGAACGCAGAAGGGAAGCTTAACGGTGTATCCTTCGTGGTCAACGGTGTAAGTCTAGATAATCTTGGCTACGGCGGAAAATATGGTTACGGTTATGGCAAGACCACTAAAAAGTGGTGGAAGTTTTAACCGAAATTGTAGCTCGTCCGCGCAATTATGGGAAGTATTTTATCCAACACCTTTGGGCTGATTTGAATATTTTTAAGGTGTTTTAAATGATTTTTGTTATGAAGGTCGGATGCCACGAAATCAATCAGATTGTGATCAAGCAGGTTTAAAGCTTTTTTGTGAACATCTTTTCCATAATAACCGCTTAGCGATAATAGGTTCAGTTGAAATAACATACCAAGGTCTTTCATACGCGTATAGTCATTTCTTTCGTGATGTAAATAGGCATAGCGCTCTGGGTGAGCGAAAATTGGATATAAATCTTTGTCCTTAAGTTTTTCAATCGATTCTTCAAAGTTAAGAGATGCTTGCAGGTATGACATTTCTACCAAAATATAGTTGTCCGATATTTGCATAAGCGAATCTGATTCTACCAAGGCTTCAAAACCGGAATCTATCATGTGTTCTGCGGCCGCTTTTACATTTACGTGCGATAAATCATTTGTTTTAAGCGCATTTTCAACCAAGGTTAATGCTCCTTGTATGGACCCCTTGTTGTTAGGGTAATAGTTTTCCATGATATGCGGGGTACAAATAAAATTGCTTATTCCAATTTCCCCCATACCTTTTATCAAAACTATCGATTCTTCAACCGTCTTTGCCCCATCATCTATTCCGGGAAGAATATGATTGTGGATATCCGTAAAACCATCGAGATAATCGACAAGAAACTTTTTTTTAACAAAGAAATCAAACATGTATCGCAGTGTTTTTAACAACAATCAAAGTTACTGTATTACAACGAATTTTCACTTTTTCTATTGTGTAAGTAACATGGCACGTACATCCAGTATTTGGGAATTAACATCCGACCATTTTAAAGTGGTAGGTACAGTAAGGGATACTATCAATTGTTCACAAACCATGTGGCAAAAGTGATAGGAGATATTTCTGGCATTATCAGGAGTGTGTACACTACGGAACCAAGCGTACAATGCTATTGCGGAAATTTTATGGCAGGCAAAAATCTTTTGAAATCAGGGGCTAAAGATGCTTTTCGAACAGCGTTCTGTTTAGAAACACAACATTTTCCCGATGCTCCAAATCATTCTAATTTTCCTTCTATTCTACTTTACCCAAATGATATCTAGGAGACAACAACGGAATATTGTTTTTTGATCGAATAGTATCCTGATGCGAACAATGGTGCCTTACCGTTATATGAGTGTTTTACTAGCCCACTCCATTTGCTATCACCAAATCTAAAGATAACAAAGCTCTTAAATATGGTTTTCTTATGAACTCTTACCTAAAAAGGAGTTACAGAGCTATTTTGGGTAATCTATTTGGCATTATTTTTTGTTCCCATAAAAAGATGGCCGCACAAATAAATCACTTTCGTCGCTTTGCTTAGCATGGAAAATCTACCGTAAGATAAATCCGTTTTTCATAGGATCGTAGGGATCTATGAAAAAGGTATGCTGGCCTGTAATATAAGCCGTGCCTTCCACTTGTGGGATAACGGCGTTGAAAGGCCCATAGGTTTCCTCACGGATTACAGAACCTTTAAAAATAGAACCTGTGATGCTTTCAATCTGCATGGCTTCGCCAAAATCTATTTCTTTTCTGGCTTTATGGATGGCCATTCTCCCCGATACCCCAGAGCCTGTTGGGCAGCGGTCTACTTCGCCTTCTGCAAAAATACACACGTTTTTACTATGTATGTTTGGCGTATTGGATGCATCAATAAAAATGGTTCCGTAGAGAAAGCTTAGGTCGGACTCAAAAGGGTGTTTTATCCCACTATTGCTTGCCATCACCGCATGTTTGATAGCCATTCCCGCTGCTATCAACTTCCGATAGGAAGTCGGGCTCAAATCGAAATCGAGGTTATTTTTTTTCATATCTACATACGCATAAAACGCACCGCCGTATGCCAAATCATACCTTACTTCTCCAAAGCCCTCTAGGTCAACGGTACTATCCAAGCCCACAACAAAGCTAGGAACGCAATGAAAACGAACTCCGGTTACTTCTCCATTCCTTACATGTGCAAAGGCTGTTATCCTGCCACAGGGGGCATCAATCTTTAACATATTCTCCCCCTCGGTTACATTGATCCAATTTAAGTGAACAGCTAGGGTAGAAATAGCAATAATGGCGTGGCCACACATGGTACTGTAGCCTTCATTATGCAAAAAGATAATTCCGAAATCACCTTCACTGTCGTTTGGTGGGGTTAAAATACATCCGTACATATCCGCATGCCCGCGTGGCTCAAACATCAATACGGTCCGCAAATGGTCGTAATGTTCCTTACAATACCTGCGGTAGTCCAATACGGAATTTCCTTCTAAATTTGGAAATCCGGAAACAATGACCCGTAGGGGTTCGCCCCCGGTATGCATGTCTATGGTCTTTATTTTTAGCCAGTCGTTGGGTGGCTTAAAATCAGTCTTTTTAAGAATGTTTCGGTAGGTGTTATTCATTTGTGAATTGGTTATAATAGTAATTGGCAGCCATTAGATCTTCCAAAGCATGCCCTACGGATTTAAAAACTGTTACTTCTTTCTCACTTTTACGACCACTGACCTCGCCGGAGCAAAGGGTGAACAAATTTCCTTTTATGGTATCTTCTGTGAGGATTCCGGAATGTAAAGGAATAGAAGTATCACCACTTTCATGGAGTCCGGCAGGGGTATCGACATAAACGCTAGCTTTTTGGATTACGGCGTCATCTGCTTCCCGCATATCTTTTTTGTAGGCGCCTACCAGGTCTATGTGTTGTCCCGGTTTAAGGTATTTTCCTAAAACCAAAGGTGTTTTGGAAAGGGTAGCACAGGAGATAATGTCCATATCGCCAATTTTATCATCAATTTGCATGATGGCGGTACAACTGAAGTTTTCCTCTTTTAATTCGCTACAGATGGCTTTCGCCTTTTCTGCATTTCTTCCCCATACAAAGACCTCTTTAATGGGGCGTACGCTCGCGTGGGCACGAATAAGATTGGCCGATAGCGCCCCGGTGCCTATCATTAATAAAGAAGAGGCATCTTTTCTGGATAAAAACGAAGAGGCGAGGGCAGAGGCTGCGGCCGTGCGTTTAGCGGTAAGACTTTTTGCTTGCATGGTTGCGATCATAGTGCCCGTTATCGCATTGATCAAGACATAAATGGCCTGTATGGAAGGTAGGTCATAACGACCGTTTTCCGGACTTACCGTTGCTATTTTTACTCCTGCAATTTTGGCCGGATGCCACGCAGGCATTAAGAGCAGGGTGGAGTCCGAACCCGTTTCCGGATTTGGAAAATCATGATGATGGCGTTGAGGTACTAGAATGTCCGGGCTGGAAAAGCCTTCCTTTAAAGCCGCCAAAAGCGCTGGAAAATGGGTGTTTTCATTAATAAAATCATCTGAAATATATATTGCTTTTTCCATAGCTCAAAAATATGGGATTGTATTTTTTCTTGGTTTGTAAACGATTTATGGTTGCATTTTTTTGTGATAACTATTTGCCAATACAAAAATTAGAAAAGATATTGCCCAGCAAGTCATCTGTTGAAACACTTCCTGTAATTTCGCCTAAATGAAAAAGTGCTTCACGAATATCTATGGCCATAAGGTCGCTGGATAACTCCATGTCCATGCCTTCTTTCACTTTTTGTATAGCTTCCAAGGCTTTTAATAAAGCATCGTAGTGTCTGTTATTCGTTACAATAGTATCATTTTTACCTAAGCTTCCTGCATTGGATAGTGACAATAACGTTTGCTTTAAGTCTTCTATACCTAAACCGGTCTTGGCCGAGATAAATTGTATTTTAGCATATTTGTTCTGTAAACTTGCTATATGTTCTTCGTCTACTTCATCTATCTTATTCGCAATTAGCAGAATATTTTTGTCTTTGTATTTTTCCCTCAACGTATTGATTTCGGCGTCTTTGTTCTTTGCAGCTTCGAACAGATAGATAACGAGCTGTGCTTGCTCTATTTTTTCAAATGCCCGTGCAATGCCTATTTGCTCTACTTTATCACTGGTGTCCCTGAGCCCAGCGGTATCTATAAACCTAAAGTTAACCCCGCCAATAGCTATTTGGTCTTCTACGGTATCTCTTGTAGTGCCCGGAATATCGCTCACTATGGCCCGCTCCTCGTTTAAAATGGCATTTAGTAAGGTAGACTTGCCCACATTGGGTTCGCCCACTATGGCTATGGGTATACCGTTCTTGATTACGTTTCCTAGAGCGAAGGAGTCTATAAGGTCTTTAAGGACTTTGGTAATTTTCTGTAGTAACAGGTTAAATTGTCTTCGATCCGCAAACTCCACATCTTCACCGGAAAAGTCGAGCTCCAATTCTATCAAGGAGGCAAAATTCAGTAGCTCCTGCCTAAGGTCGTTTATGGTGGTGCTAAATCCACCGCGCATTTGTTGCATGGCAATTTGGTGTGCCGCGGCACTATCACTGGCAATAAGGTCCGCTACGGCTTCGGCCTGGCTCAGATCCATCTTCCCGTTTAAAAAAGCACGCATGGTAAATTCTCCTGCCGACGCCATTCTACAGCCTTTTCTTAAAAACAACTGTATAATTTGCTGTTGGATGTAGGGAGATCCATGACAGGATATTTCAATAACATCTTCCCCTGTATAGGAATGTGGGTTTTTAAAAATGGAAACAAGGACTTCATCCAATACCATTTCGCCATCCATAAGATGCCCTAAATGTATGGTGTGACTTTTTTGTTCTTTTAGTTTCTTATTAGTAACGGATTTGAAATGTTCGGAAACTAAGCTGATCGCCAAGCTTCCGGAAATACGTATAACGGCAATGGCACCTGCTCCAGATGGCGTTGCCAAGGCTATAATCGTGTCGTTTTGAATCATAGTGCAAAAGTAAATAATATAACCATAGAAAACTTTTTGATACGTAGGCATTGCCATGTTGTTCGCGTAATGAAATGAAGTACATTCGTGCGGAAATTATAAAAATTATAAGGATATGAAATACATTAAATTTACATTGATTACCCTAATTATGTTTGCAATAACGACTTCTTCTTATGCGCAAACCACAGCTCCCACAGAAGAACCTGTTGTTCGGGTAACGTCCGAAAAGGAGATGTTACAAGATGTAAAGGAAAAAGTGGACGATGCGGAAAAGCAGGCTAAAAAGGAGAAAAAACAGGTTAAAAAGGAGAAAAAACAGGCCAAACAGGAGAAAAAAGCAGAAAAAGAGAAAGCGGCCAAAGAAAAATTAAAAAAGCAGAAGGATGCTGTGTCCAAATCCATTGCAAAGGATAAAAAACAAATAGCCAAACTGGAATCCAAACTGGAAAAGGGTAAGGCAAAAGGTACCTTGGCACCTGTAGCCATTGATAAGATAGAAGAAAAAATAAGAAAGCTGAATGTAAAGATTGCAAAAAGCCAGGTTAAGCTAGAAAAGCTACTAAAGAAATAACGGGCACTTTTAAAGACCAGCATTGTAACATTTTTCTATTTTTTGAGTCAAATAAGTAGTTATTCATCTTAAAATCAATCAAAAAATGGAAATTATTAATCAGAACAGCGTTGTTAGGGAGGATCGAAATGTATTGGTAATCGCTCACTTAAGTCAATATTTGGACTACATCACAGGTTTTGGAGGGTTGATCGTACCCTTGGTACTTTGGCTTAGCCTTAAAGAAAAGGTAATAGGTATGGACGAGCATGGTAAGTCCATAATCAACTTTCAACTGAGTCTTATTTTGTATGTCATTATAGGAATACCGGGTATTTTGTTGTTTGGATTAGGGATTATTCTATTGGTGTTGACGGGTATTCTTTCTTTGGTGATGCCCGTAGTAAATGCCGTTCGCGCCAGTAACGGGGAGGCTCCAAGCTATTTTGGAACGATCCGATTTATATCTTAAAGGAGTTAGAAAATAAAAAAGGGAGCAAATGAGCTCCCTTTTATAATTCAACTAGGTCTATTTTTTTCGTAGTTATCCGTTCAGCATTACCGGCATAACGAGCATGGTTACGCTTTCTCCTTCATCCAAACCATCTATGGGGGTTAAGATACCTGCCCTATTCGGCAAGCTCATTTCAAGGGACACTTCATCACAACCAAGATTATTTAACATTTCTGTCAAAAACCTGGAATTGAATCCTATTTGCATATCATCACCTTGGTAGGAACATGTTAAGCGTTCTTCCGCTTTGTTTGAATAATCTAGATCTTCTGCCGAAATATTAAGTTCCGCCCCTGCGATTTTTAAGCGTATCTGATGGGTTGTTTTGTTGGAGAATATAGATACCCTCCTTACGGAACTTAAGAATTGATTCCGCGCTATCGTAAGTTTGTTTGGATTTTCTTTTGGAATTACGGCTTCGTAATTCGGATATTTTCCATCTATGAGTCGGCATATAAGCTCCGTTTCGTCAAATGTGAATTTGGCGTTACTTTCATTGTATTCTATTAGCACGTCAGCTTCGCTTCCGGCCAAAATCCCTTTGAGTAAGGTAAGTGGTTTCTTGGGCATTATGAATTCCGCTACTTCCGATGCGTTAACATCTTCCCTTCTATATTTAACCAGTTTGTGGGCATCTGTTGCGACAAACGTTAGGTTCTCTGGTGAAAATTGAAAGAACACACCACTCATCACAGGTCTTAGGTCATCGTTGCCCGTAGCAAAAATTGTTTTGGTTATAGCGGTGGCCAAAATGTCGCCCAACAAGGTTGTGGAGCTAGGATTTTCTAATTCCACCGCTTTTGGGAATTCCGCCCCGTCTGCATAGGCTAGCGCATATTTGCCGTGGTTGCTGCTTATTTCAACCGTGTTGTTGTCCGTTACCATAAAGGTAAGGGGCTGCTCCGGAAACGTTTTTAAGGTCTCCAACAGTAACCGGGCCGGAACTGCAATAACGCCTTCGGTATCGGAATCTACTTGAAGTCGCGAACTCATCGTAGTTTCCAAATCCGAAGCTGAAACCGTTAGTTTGTCCTTTTTAAGGTCGAAAAGAAAATTATCCAAAATTGGTAGGGTGTTGCTATTATTGATGACACCACCCAAAATCTGAAGCTGTTTTAACAAATATGTGCTGGATACTATAAATTTCATTATGGTCTACTTTGAATTATATCTTTTAAAATACCTGTTTTACTAATCAGTTGAGGGTTCCAATGTTACAACGATCCTTTAAAACAAAGATATTTGAATTGAGGTTTTATAGGAAACAAACTTATTAACAGTAATCTAAACCTGTTTTAGGCACTCAAGCACCGCAATACCAACTTACTCTGTTCCCGTAGGTTTTTGTTCCGAGGAGTTATTAACCATTGCTAGAATTGCCCCGCATACGATTAAGGGCATTGATCGCATAAAATTGGTGTTTTTAAGCAATTGCGGAGTATTGCTTTTTGTCCTAATGGATTCAATTGAAAAAATCGATTATAATGGTGTCCCGGTATTCCAATCCCAGTAATGTAGACGCTCCGCCCACCGTATCAAGATTACTTCGGTATATGGCCAGTTC
The DNA here is from genome assembly GCF_042676845.1 of Maribacter chungangensis. Taxonomy (NCBI): domain Bacteria; kingdom Pseudomonadati; phylum Bacteroidota; class Flavobacteriia; order Flavobacteriales; family Flavobacteriaceae; genus Maribacter; species Maribacter chungangensis. Next base: position 3,072 of record NZ_JBHTHY010000026.1, on the reverse strand, counting down.
CAAATAACCGGATGAATTGAAAAGGGCCAGTAGGTCACCATCATTTTTTTGTTTGTCCGCTGCTCCGTTAAAATCTACGATACCGCTATAGCTACTATGTATTTTTTTTATCTTTTTACTTCTGGCATGCAGTTCAAACTCCCTATCCTTACCGTAGCTATCAAAAAAGGATTTCCTAATATTGGTTACCACGTTTCCGTAATTGTCTATATAAATAACGCTACCGGTTATCTTTGTACCATCTTCTGCCATTCTTGGCGAAAATTCACGCAAGGTTTTAAGGTCTGTAAACGATTTTCCAACGACCTCCAAAGTCCCTCCACGTGCAATGTGGCAAGCTACTCGAATAAAGACGCTCATTACGGGAAAAGAACCCTGTATGCGCTCCGGAAGGTTAAGCTCAACTACTTTTTCGGGCTTCATTTCAGAGGTGATAAGACCAATGACACCCGTATTGGCGCTCACAAAATAATGGCCATCTACCAAAACGGCTATATGCTTGTTCTCCGGCGTAGCTTCAGAATCTACCCCAACGATGTGTATGCTGCCTTTGGGAAAGTTGTGATAGGAGTTTTGCAGGATATAGGCACACTCTTGTATGTTGAAGGGAGAAATGCCATGGGAAATATCAACAATGGTAGCTTCTGGTAATTCTGTATAAATAGAACCCTTAAGTACCCCAACAAAGTGGTCTTTAAGTCCAAAATCGGTCGTTAAGGTAATTATCGCCATACCGTAATGTTGATATGTTTTTCATAAGGTAAACTTTATTTTTACCTAAATTTGATTAGCAAAATTACACAAAAAAACAGCTGGGCGAAATTAAACTGTGCTTAGTTTACACCTTACTAAAAATAACTATTTGAACGAACTGATTTTAGAACTTACCGAGATAAGTCCAAGGGATTTTTTTGGACAGCAAAACGAACACATAGACCTTTTAAAAAAGTATTTTCCAAAATTGAAAATAGTCGCTAGGGGGAATAAGATTAAAGTATACGGAGACGATATACTACTAGAAGAATTTGAAAAGCGTTTTGAAATGCTTACCGCTCATTTTGTGAAGTACAATAGATTGGACGAGAACAGTATTGAGCGTATTTTGATGGATACAGAGGAAGCCGGTAAAAGTCCATCATCCGTTAAAAGCGGTGAAACCCTGGTACATGGTGTAAGCGGCCGACTCATAAAAGCCCAGACGCCGAATCAGAGGAGACTGGTAGATGCTTCAAAAAAGAACGATATGGTATTTGCCATAGGTCCTGCAGGAACGGGTAAGACCTATACTGGCGTAGCCTTGGCCGTAAAGGCCTTAAAGGAGAAACAAGTGCGTAAAATTATACTAACGAGGCCTGCAGTGGAAGCCGGTGAGAACTTAGGTTTTTTGCCAGGCGATCTAAAGGAAAAGCTAGACCCTTACATGCAACCGCTTTATGATGCATTGCGCGACATGATCAGTCCGGAAAAATTAACACATTATATTGAGACAGGAATCATACAAGTGGCCCCCATGGCCTTCATGCGCGGACGCACGTTGGACAATGCTTTCGTAATCTTGGATGAGGCACAGAACACCACCCACGCGCAGATGAAGATGTTTCTTACCAGAATGGGAAAACATGCCAAATTTTTGATTACCGGAGACCCCGGGCAAATAGATTTACCGCGCAGGACCATTTCTGGTCTAAAGGAAGCCTTGTTAATACTGCAAAATGTAGAAGGAATAGAGATTATCTATTTGGACGATAAGGACGTAATAAGGCATAAGCTGGTCAAAAAGGTCATAGATGCCTATAAAACCATAGAACACCATAACTAGGCACTTGCGGAACAGTGCTGGGCGAAAGCTACGTTTAAAACTAATTTTAAGTTCATTATGAATACCATTACAGATATCAATTTTAATTTCCCGGGACAATTAAGCGTTTATAAAGGTAAAGTACGCGAAGTCTATGAACTGGAAAATAATGTCATGGTCATGGTGGCTACGGATAGGCTTTCTGCCTTTGATGTGGTAATGCCCAAAGGAATACCTTACAAAGGCCAGATCCTTAATCAGATAGCTACTAAAATGATGGCCGATACCGCAGATATCGTTCCCAATTGGCTAACTGCCGCTCCCGATCCAAACGTGGCCATTGGCCATGCATGTGAACCGTTTAAAGTAGAAATGGTGATAAGAGGGTATATGAGCGGACATGCCGCACGCGAGTACAAAGCGGGCAAACGAATGCTCTGCGGTGTGCCCATGCCAGACGGGATGAAAGAGAACGATAAATTCCCCAGGCCGATCATAACGCCTGCCACCAAAGCGGAAATGGGCGATCATGACGAGGACATATCAAAAGCAGATATTTTAAAACACGGTATTGTTTCCGAAGCCGATTATGAGGTATTGGAAAAATATACCTACGCGCTTTTTAAAAGGGGAACCGAAATTGCGGCGAAAAGAGGTTTGATATTGGTAGATACCAAATACGAGTTCGGTAAAACCAAGGATGGAAAAATTGTATTGATAGACGAAATTCACACCCCGGATTCTTCTCGGTACTTTTATGCCGATGGTTATGAAGAACGCCAAGAAAGGGGTGAGATGCAGAAACAGTTGTCCAAAGAGTTTGTGCGGCAATGGTTAATTTCGAACGGATTTCAAGGTTTGGAAGGACAAACGGTTCCCGAAATGACGGACGACTATATCGCGTCCGTATCCGATAGGTATATAGAACTCTATGAAAAGATTACCGGAGAAACATTTGTTAAAGCCGATACCGATGATATTCAAGCCCGTATAGAAAAAAATGTTTTGGAGCATTTGAGTTGAGTAAGTATAGATTGGCTCCTTTGTTAACCTTAGGCTAAAGATATGGATTTACGTTTGGGAAATTAGCCACAATGAATTATAGCCCGTGTGCCTGTTGCACAAGATAGGCAAAAAAGTTGCTTTTCGATTTTGCCTATGGGGCGATTGATCGTACCTTTAGGTATGGGGGGAAAAAAAGGAGTATCAGGAAAAGCTGTTCGCACAATTTCAACTGAGCGAACGTATACCAAAGAACAATTTCTATCGTCGTT
>NZ_JBHTHY010000025.1:0-3103 GCF_042676845.1 Maribacter chungangensis | reverse complement strand
ACAAACCCCGGATCAGTCAACAAGTCATATAGCGCTAGCCTATCGGCGCGCCATATGCTTAGTTATTGTGTGGCGTAATTTATTTTATTTCCAAAAATTCAAACAATTTGTATATTTCAGATAGAGCTTTGTTATGATTATTAAAATCAAATTCACCTAAAAGAGCTGCGTTCTCTTTTGCTGTAATTTGATTTTCTTTTAATTTTTGGTAAATATCATTATCTCTTTTTTTGAAATACTTTTCAGATTTTTCGTAATCTTTCAAGTATTTTCTTTTTAAAATTTTGCCAGCATCATCGCAATTTGAAAAGAATTTTCCTGTTTTTTCAAAATGCAAGAGTAACCAAAATTCTAAACAAGGCGCATTGATTAATATTTCAATATTATCTGAATCTTGAATTGTTTTTATGTAATCTTTTAAATATTGTATAGCTGTTTTTTCTCCTTTTCTAGCTTCGTTAGTTTCTTTAATTATAGTATCATAATCAACTATCCAGATTACTTTATCATAATCTTTAGCATTTTCTAGAACACTTTCAAATTGTTCTGATAACTTTTTCTTTTTTGGTAGCTCTGGTTTTATATCAATTCTAGGTAGTTTTTCATTTTTCTTTAGCATTTGTAAATACCAAACTTCCGTTTCTCCATCAACAATAATTGAAAAGGTTTTTTTTCCTTTCCTTTTGTGAGTTTTTCTATTATTCCTTGCCATTGTCTAACTCTATATAATAATCGCTCAATTCTGGTACAGCTCCTAATTTACCAGTTTTATAAGCATTGAAAATTGAGCTTGTATTTCTAACAACAGATGAATCAAATTCATTTAGAGAGAATAAGTCCGTGCAGCCTTCATCAGTTTTTTCTGTGAACCAAATTGCGTCATTTCTAAAAATATCTTTTTCAATTAATAATTCTCTATGATGAGTAGTAGCAATTAATTGAGATGTTTTTGAATTAACCAGAAAGGATAGAATAAAGTGTTTTAATAAATCCGGATGTAAAGAAGATTCAATTTCATCAATTGGAAATATCATTTCGTTTTTTATCATTAAGCTTAATAGTCCACTAAATTGGTAGTATCTCTGCGTACCTTGCGATTCATCATTATAAGGAAGTATGTAATTTTGATTTAATAATGAATGTTGAAACAAAATCTCTTTACTTTCGATTTTCCCTTTTTCTCTTATCTTTTCAATTTTATCATCAGTCATAAGAGTTTTTTTATTTAAGAAATCAAGTAAGTCAGAATCAATTTCTCTTTCTTCACTCTTTATTATGATATCAGAAATATTAAAATCAGCTCTCTTTAAAAACTCAACAATATCACTTTTGTTAATTTTATTTGACTCTATTCGCTTTGATATATAAATTAACAAATCAGTTTTATATGATATCATTGGTTTTAACTTGCTCTCAAACCAATCTGTACAATTTTGTAATTCTAAAGATTCAAAATTGGTTTTTAAGTAGCCACCCAATACAGTATTATTCCACAAAGTGTTAGCTTCTAAAGTAGTTTTGTATTGTTTGTTAATTTTGATTTTACTACCAAAAGATATTTCAGTTAATTGCTTTTTGGTTTCAGTAGTACGATTGAATACCAAAGCTTTATTAGGGTTGTAAAAAAATAATTCTTCAGAAATTATTGCTTCTTGATTTAGCTCTAAATTGTATAAATACCTAATTCCATTTTGAAAAAATTCAATTGAAAAAAAAGTGTTCTTCTCAATTGTTTCTTTATCAAATAGAAAAGGTTGAAAGTCAAGTTTTTCAGTTTTTTTTTCAGCAGGTTCTAATATTAAATCTTGTAAAAACTCCAACCCTTTTAGTATTGTAGTTTTTCCTGAAGCATTAGCTCCATAAATTAGACCTAATTTTAATAACCTAACATTATTTGGAGCGTTTATGATAAAATAATCCTCTAAATCATTTGAGTTAGAAGCTTCAAATGAAAGAGTAACTTTATTCTTAATTGACCTAAAGTTTTCTATAGAAAAGTTTATTAACATTCTAGTTTTTGTTTAAAAAATGTAAATCGTTTACAAATATAAGGATAAAAATAACAAAAATGTTAATAATTTGTTTAAAAGTAGTTTGAGAATTTATTTGTTTTGCAGAAAGTTTTTATGACACACAACGGCCCCTGTATAAAGCGGGCGGGGCGTTTTGGCTCTTGTCCGCTTCTTGTCGGCCGGTTGAGTTGTTTATAAATATACTTGAATTTCGGGATTTAGCCGCCACGCGTTGAGCTTTTAAAACGCCCCGTTCGCTTTATACCGTGTTCATGCCGGTTGGGCTCTTCCTATGGTGTTTCCCCTTTCCCTGGCTTTGTGTATTTGGGGCGTTTTACTCAGGGGCCGTTCAGGCCGATTGAATATCGTGGGAGCGTGAAATCCTTTTGGTTGTGTTTCGTGTTTTGACGGAATGCACCGCACCATTGTAAAGGGGGACTGTTCCCTCGGGTGTCCTATTTCATGGCGGAGCGATATGTCCTCTGGCAATCGGCCTGAACGCTCCCTGTGTATGACGTGTTAGGCTCATTTGGCGGATAGGTTCCAAAGTGGTCGAAATCTACCACTTTAAAAGTAGAAGATTACCCTAGTGTTCAAAAAGCCTAACAGAGAGTCATAAATGAGCCTTATACGTTATATACCGTGTTGGTTGTTGTCGACTGTGGTAAGGTAGGGGAATTAAGTAAATATACGCTTACCATCGATTAAAGGCTTATTTAACAGGGAGCGTTGGTGGCAATCGAGCAAAAAAAAGTGAAATTTTATATGAAAAAGATGGTATATAAATACAGGTGGTATTTTTTTGGATGGTTCATTCTTGATATACTGGTTGACTTGATTAAAGTAACAATCACCTTTTTGATATAATGTTTCTTTTTTGCGCCCGCAGGCGATTGCCACCAACGTGATTGTGTATGGTTAGTTGCGTGGTTAAGCAACTAATTTAGCAAACTTTTACGAACCCGAGAAAATTCCGCAGGAATTTTCGCAAGTAGGCACGTAAAAAGCAATTAATTATACACGGTGTTGAACTAATCCTCGTACCTCGGAAGCCTTTAATTGGTTTATAAAAGTACGTTATCTTACTGTTT
>NZ_JBHTHY010000024.1:0-164960 GCF_042676845.1 Maribacter chungangensis | reverse complement strand
ACAGTAAGATAACGTACTTTTATAAACCAATTAAAGGCTTCCGAGGTACGAGGATTAGTTCAACAATGCTATAGCAAATAGGGCATCAGGTCCTGTTCTCATTGGTTTAGGCGTGTTTGCCAGCACCGCCGAATCTTATGGATTCGGCATTTAAAAAGGAAAAGATAAATACGAACGCAAAAGATTCTGCTAAAGGCTCGGCGGAATGGCCGGTGCCGCCCAAACACCCTACTTGCCATAGCCTGACCGGTATCTAGTATAACGCTCCTTGGATAAACGGATATCCCTATTGCCAGCACACAAAACGGGTCGTGGCCACACCCCAAAACATCCATTTAAACTCAAATCGGTGCATTTTAAAAGGCAAAAAACATCCCAATCATCAACAGAACTCTTACGGAAAACTACCGCAGGGAAAACAAGCACCCTAGAAACACCAAGACACGCAAAAAAATTACTTTCATAAAGCCTTACATTTCCTACTTATATTTTTTAATTTCACATTAAAATATAAAAGACAATAACATGGCTACAGTAACATTAAAAGGAAACAGTATACATACACTAGGAACTTTACCTGCAAAAGGAAGCAAAGCTCCCGATTTTCATCTGACCACAAATGATTTGGCCACGGTTAAACTCTCGGACTACGAGGGTTCTAAAGTGGTACTTAATATTTTCCCAAGTGTAGATACCGGTACTTGCGCACAATCCGTTAGGCAATTCAATACCGAGGCCGCGGAACTGGATAACACTATTGTACTTTGTGTTTCCAAAGACCTACCCTTCGCCCAAGCTCGTTTTTGTGGTGCGGAAGGCATTGAAAACGTTGAAATGCTTTCGGATTTTAAAGATGGTAATTTTGGAAAAGCCTATAACCTTGAGTTTACAGATGGGCCTTTAGCACCATTACACTCAAGAGCGGTTGTAGTGCTAGACGAGAAAGGAACCGTATTGTACTCGGAACAAGTGCCGGAAATCGTAGACGAACCCAACTATAAAGCGGCCCTAGAGGCATTAATGGCGTAAAAAGCTTCAACGTATTATGCCCAAAGAATCCTTTCTAGTGAATAGAATTAAGAGTGTTGGCTTCGCAATTCGCGGAGCCATACTTTTGGTACGTACAGAAGCCAGCATAAAAATTCAGGTATCCCTTGGGTTGATTATGACCGCTGCCGGTTTTTATTTTGATATCAGCGCAACGGAATGGATGGTACAACTCTTCGCTATCGCCCTTGTTTTGGGTACCGAAGGCATGAACACCGCGGTAGAGAAATTATCGGATTTTGTACAACCGGAGTTTGATGAAAAAATTGGTTTCATAAAGGATATTTCGGCCGGAGCGGTCATGTTGGTATCCATTTTAGCAAGTATTATAGGTTGTATCATCTATTTTCCTAAGATTTTTTAAGTAAACAAAGCGGCCGGCTTAGGTCGTAAATTTGTAATTTAGCCCCAAGAATAAAACAGTTCATGGCAAAGAAGGCAACTAAAAGAAAGCCCACACCTACGAAAAGAAAATCACCTTTTATCTTGTCCAAGCAGAATAAGATTATATTGGGCAGTCTGTTGGCACTTTTTAGTATTGCCCTGTTTTTCTCTTTTATCTCTTTTTATTTTACGTGGCAAGAAGATCAAAGTATGTTAACGGAGTTTAAGAACCGTAACGAAGAAGCCAAGAATCTATTGAACAAATTTGGTGCAAGTGTAAGTCACTTTTTTGTGTATAAAGGTTTTGGAATCTCAGCCATAATCTTTCCAATTTTGCTATGCATAAGTGGCATTTACATGTTTTTGGGCCTAGACAGGAACGGCCTCCTCAAAAAATGGATATGGGGACTCATTTTCGTTATTTGGATTTCGGTAACCCTTGGATTTTTTGCTACGGAAAGTCCGCTTCTGGGTGGATTGATAGGATACGAAATAAATGATTTCCTTCAGGATTATGCCGGGAAAATCGGTGTACTCCTGCTACTGGTGTTTGGTCTTGTTTTTATAGCTGTACGCCTCTTTAAACTTACCCCCGAGGGAATCGCCTCTTTTTTTAGGTCAAAAAAAGAGGCCTTGGCATCAGAATTTAAATCGTCTAAAAAACCAGAGCCCGAAACAGAAGAATCATTTTTACCATTGGGACAGGACGACGAACCGATTATTATAGACACCTACACGCATAAAGCGGAAATCCCGCATCTAGAAAAAGAACCGGTAGAAAACGATTTTGAAATTACGGTGCAGACCGAACCACAGGCAGAGGAACCCCAGTTGAATATGGAAGTGGAGCACATCGTAGAAGAACAGGAAGAGATAGATCTTCTCGCCAATAAACTAGTAGACGATTTTGGTGAATTTGACCCTACCCTCGAATTAGGCAATTACAAATTCCCGACGCTGGAACTATTGGACCAACATGGTGTTACGGGCGGCATTACGATCAATCAACAAGAGCTGGAAGAAAACAAGGACCGTATAGTAGATACCCTTAAAAACTATAAAATTGGGATTGCCCAAATCAAAGCGACCATAGGCCCAACGGTAACTTTATACGAAATTGTTCCTGAGGCAGGAGTTCGTATTTCTAAAATAAAAAACCTAGAAGACGATATTGCCCTATCCTTAGCTGCATTGGGCATACGTATTATTGCCCCGATACCCGGAAAGGGAACTATTGGTATAGAGGTGCCCAACAAAAATGCGAGCATAGTTTCCATGCGTTCTGTAATTGCTTCCAAGAAATTTCAAAACGCAGAAATGGAACTCCCTATCGCTTTTGGTAAAACAATAAGCAACGAGACCTTTGTGGTCGATCTGGCAAAAATGCCACACTTACTAATGGCGGGCGCTACAGGTCAAGGTAAATCGGTGGGGCTTAATGCTGTTTTAACCTCGCTGCTGTATAAAAAACATCCAGCGGAAGTAAAGTTTATTTTGGTCGACCCAAAGAAGGTAGAACTTACACTGTACAATAAAATAGAACGTCATTTCTTGGCTAAACTACCGGATTCCGAAGAGGCCATAATCACGGACAATACCAAAGTGATACATACCTTGAATTCGCTTTGCATAGAAATGGACAACCGTTATGAGCTGCTTAAATTAGCCATGGTTCGAAATCTTAAAGAATACAATACCAAATTTAAGGCCAGAAAATTAAATCCTAACGATGGACATAAATTTCTACCGTACATTGTTTTGGTTATCGATGAGTTTGCCGATTTGATTATGACAGCGGGCAAAGAAGTAGAAACTCCTGTTGCCAGACTAGCACAGCTTGCCCGGGCCATTGGCATTCACCTTATCATTGCCACCCAAAGACCTTCCGTAAACGTAATTACGGGGATTATTAAGGCAAATTTCCCAGCACGATTAGCATTTAGGGTAACCTCAAAAATAGATTCCAGAACTATTTTGGACGCCCAAGGAGCGGACCAACTTATAGGTCGTGGAGACATGCTCTTTACCCAGGGCAACGATGTTACACGTATACAATGTGCCTTTGTAGATACACCGGAAGTTGCTAAAATCACGGAATTCATAGGTAGCCAACGCGCCTATCCGGAGGCACATGAACTGCCCGAGTACGTGGGTGAGGATTCTGGCACGAGTGTTGATAATGATATTTCCGAAAGAGATGGTAAGTTTCGCGAGGCGGCAGAGGTAATCGTAATTGCACAGCAAGGCTCCGCTTCATTAATACAAAGAAAGTTAAAGCTTGGCTATAATCGTGCGGGCCGCATTGTTGATCAATTGGAAGCGGCCGGTATCGTAGGCCCTTTTGAAGGCAGTAAGGCAAGACAGGTGTTAATTCCCGATCTTGCTTCATTACAGATTTTCTTGGATAACGAAGGAGCTTCCTAAGCGCTTCAACATTAGGCCCAGAAGTATAGATTAGGACATAGTATATTAGCTCGACATATTTATAAAATTAAACCAATGAACAAATTAAGAGTAGTATTCGCTTTTTTATTTATCGCTAGTTTTTCACAAGCCCAGAGTTCAGAAAAGGCAAAAGCCTTGCTGGACGAAGTGTATGCAAAAGTCAAAAGCTATGATAATATATTTGTGGATTTTAAATTTGACCTTAACAATACAGAAGCCGGAATAAAGCAGGAAACCCGTGGCGATGTTACCTTGGCAGGGGAAAAATACATTTTTAATTACTTGGGCGCGCAACAATTATATGACGGCAACAAAGTGTATACGATAGTACCTGAAAATGAAGAGGTGACCATTGAGGACCAAGCCGAGGACGAAAATGCTATGACTCCCTCAAAAATGCTAACGTTCTATCAGTCCGGTCATAATTATGAGATGGACATTCTACAAAACGTACAAGGCCGTAAAATACAGTATGTAAAACTTACGCCTATAGACTCGGATACCGAGATAAAATCCAGATTGTTGGGCATAGATCAAGAAACAAAGCATATTTACAGACTTATTGAAACAGGTAAAAACGGAACAAAGACCACCATAACTGTTAATTCTTTTAAAACGAATCAACCTTTATCCAAAACCTTATTTACTTTTGATGAGGCAAAGCACAAGGAAAAAGGCTACTACATCATTAGAAATTAGGACATTTGAGAATTCTAGACCGGTATATACTATCAAGGTTCGTTTTTAATTTTATCACTTCGTTCGTAATATTGATGTTCATCTTCATATTCCAAACGATTTGGCTTTTTATAGACGATTTAGCCGGCAAAGGTCTGGATATTGTTATCATTGGTAAATTCCTGTTTTATTTGACACCCGATCTCACGGAAAAAGTACTCCCTTTAACCGTATTGCTATCCTCTATACTAACCTTTGGGAACCTTGCCGAAAACTATGAATTTGCCGCAATGAAGGCTTCTGGTATTTCCTTACAGCGCGCAATGCTTACCCTAATTATTTTCGTAACCCTTCTGGGCGGCGTTACGTTCTTTTTTGCCAATGACGTTATTCCCACATCACAACGAAAAATATTTAACCTTAGACGCAATATTGCGAAGGTAAAACCTGCAGTCGCGGTAGCAGAAGGGGTATTCAGTGATTTTGAAGGTACCGGTATGAACATCAAAGTAGATGAGAAATACGGGGACAACGACCGATTTCTGCGGAATGTTATCATTCATGAAAAATCGGATAGAAACGTAAATACTACCGTAATTAAAGCGGAGACCGGCGAATTAAAGAGTAGCGAAAATTCCGATATTTTACAGTTAATTCTTAAAGACGGGCATTACTATAAGGATGTCATTAGCAAATCGAACAAAAACAAGCTTAAGTTCCCCTTCGCTCAAGGAGATTTTGACACGTATATCATAAATATTGACCTCTCAGATTTCAATAACGTAGATCTGGATGAGGAACGTGACATAAGTACGGCAAAAATGAAGAATATCTCTAGGTTGACCCTGGATATAGATTCCATCAAAAAGGATAATTATAGGATTGTACGTGCCTTCTCCAAAAACATAAGCTCAAGGGCAGGCATGTTTGTAGACCTAGCCCCAGACACCACCATTGTTAAAAGTGATGCAAGTCTTAGAAAAGATTCGATTTTAGCCGCAAAAATAAAAGCAGTTAAGGAGAACCCTATAAAACAGGACTCTATAAAAACGGATATTCTACATTTATTCCCGGAATGGCAACGGATTCAATTAATGAATAATGCAAAAAATGCAACCACTGGTATCCTAGGTTCCATAAGGGGGAAAAAAGAAGAAATGGAAAATAGGTACAAGAATTATAACCTCCATATCCTATCGTTACACAACAAATATGCCTTGGCATTCTCCTGCATCATTCTCTTTTTTGTGGGAGCACCCTTAGGGGCGATCATTAGAAAGGGAGGACTAGGACTGCCCATGGTCATCGCTATTGTACTGTTTTTAATATACTATTTTATTGGCGTTTTTGCTGGAAATTATGCCAAGGAAGGAAATATAAATCCTATTTTAGGAGCCTGGTTGTCTACCCTGATCATGCTGCCGTTAGGGATTTTCTTAACAAAAAGAGCCACAGAGGATAAGGGAATGATAAACTTTGGTGCCGTTACGGATTTTTTCCAAATGATCTATAAAAAATTGAAGAAAAAGAAAGTTGATGACAACGAAAACACAGCGTAAAATACAGTTGGATAGCATAAGTGATGCCATTGCGGATATTCAGAAAGGCAAAGTAATCATTGTGGTCGATGATGAAAACAGGGAAAACGAGGGAGACTTTTTAGCAGCCGCGGAACTGGCAACCCCAGAGACCATAAATTTCATGGCCACCCATGGCAGGGGACTTATTTGTGCCCCGTTAACGGAGGGCAGATGTAAAGATCTAGGACTGCACATGATGGTTACCAATAATACAGATCCTATGGAAACTGCATTCACCGTATCGGTAGACCTTAGGGGAAAAGGGGTTACTACGGGGATATCTGCTTCGGATAGATGCAAAACCGTTTTGGCGCTTACAGAAACCGTTACCAAACCACATGATCTGGCCAGACCGGGTCATATATTTCCGTTGGTAGCCAAAGAAGGCGGAGTACTTAGGAGAACCGGGCATACAGAAGCTGCTATAGATTTTGCTCGTTTGGCAGGATTACAACCGGCAGGAATCATTGTGGAGATAATGAACGAGGACGGTTCCATGGCCCGCTTACCAGAGCTTATGAAAGTAGCCGAAAAATTTGACCTGAAAATTGTATCCATTGAGGACTTGGTGGCGTATAGGATGGAACACGATAGCCTCATCGATAAAGAAACGGATTTCGATATTACCACCCGTTTTGGTGAGTTTAGGCTACGCGCTTACAAACAAACTACGAACAACCATGTGCATATTGCATTGACCAAAGGCCACTGGGGCAAGGAGGAGGAAGTACTTACTCGTATTAATTCTACCTTGATCAACAATGATATTTTAGGCACCTTGACCAACAGTCCAGATGAGAAATTGGAGAACATGTTCAAAGCTATCAACAAGGAAGGAAAAGGAGCCATCGTTTTCATAAACCAGGATTCGGAGTCCTTAAATCTGTTAGCGCGTTTAAAGGAACTTAAAGAACTTCAAAAACAAGGAGAATTCAGGGCTCCTAAAATAGAAATGGATACGCGCGACTTTGGAATAGGCGCACAGATACTTCATGATCTCGGTATTTCTAAAATGAGGCTAATGACCAACAGTCAACAGGCTAAACGGGTTGGTATTGTGGGCTACGGATTGGAAATTGTAGATTACGTCTCCTATTAAATTACGGTTTTAAGGTATCGGCAATTATATTGGCAAGCAATTCCGCTCTTTGTTCCACTTGTTGCTTCGTCCAACTTAATTTCACCAATGAGGATATGGTTCTTCCCATCCAAGCATCCGACTTCGAAAAATCAGCAGTTTCATAGTTGGGCATACCATGAATTATTTCATGTGGAAACTTACCTAAGGTCCTTAAACCTGTTAAGTGTTCCCATTTTCGATAATAATGCCAATTGTTATCGAACCAGTAAAAACAGGCGTCCACACCAGCTGCACCTAATGCTTTATGTGCTTTTCGTGTTAGCTCCTCGGTTGGCAAAAAGAAATTAAGGAAGGAATAATTTTCCACTCCACCTTCTGGCACACGTCTAAAGGTGACACCTTCAACACCTGTTAGTGCGTTACGCAATACCGAATAATGTTCCTTTTGAATGGCTATAAATTCATCTAAACGTTTTATCTGAGCGCAACCAACAGCAGCATTCAATTCAGAAATTCTATAATTATACCCCAAGAACGGATGGGCCTCGGCTCCCCTATCGTTACCCATGTGATCATGGCCGTGATCGGAGTAATGGTCCGCATGTTTATAATAAACTTCATTATTGGTAATTAAGGCCCCACCTTCTCCACAGGTAATGGTCTTGACAAAATCAAACGAAAAACAACCCAAATCTCCGTAACTGCCCAAAGGTTTTCCTTCGTAAGTACCACCTATCGCCTGACAGGCGTCCTCTAAAAGCAACAAATTATATTTTAGGCAAATAGCTTTCAAAGCCGATAAATCTGCCATGGAACCGCACATGTGCACGGGCATCACCACTTTGGTCTTTGGGGTAATCGCTTTTTCTACCGCTACCGGATCCAGGGTTAAGGTATCATCAATATCGACCAGTATAGGGATAGCACCAATAGCGAGAATAGATTCAAAACTTGCTACAAAGGTAAATGTTGGCATAATCACCTCATCACCTGCTCCTATTCCCGCTGCTTGCAGGGCTACGGTAAGTGCAGCCGTTCCGCTACTAAGCAATTGTGCGTACTTGGTCTGCATGCGTTCGGCTACCGCTTTTTCCAATTCTTTTGCTTTCCAATGACCGTTTCGCATGCCATCGAATCCATAGCGCATCAAAACACCGGAATCCAATACATCTTGCACCTGTGCCTTTTCCGCTTCCCCAAATAATTCAAATCCTGGCATCTATTTGTACGTTTTATAGAGTATTAGCCTTAACCAAGGTATTTTTCAAAGTTACGATACATCTTTAGAAGGGCAAATATAAAATCAAATACAAGTTCAGAGTTCAAGTTCAAAGTTTCGGGCGTAGACATGAAATAAAAAACTTGATTAACTCTTACGGAGTTCTTAAAAATAGTGTTGAAGTACAGAAAATATAGGTAATTTGACTAGGAGTTGACAATAAAAACGACTAAAGAACTACAACGTAAATCTCCATTAACGAGTAACATCCTATTATGTAAAAAACCAAAGTTTAACTGCCATAATAACGACCATAACAACCAAAAATACTTTTATAAATCCGTCGCCCTTTTTTACGGAAAACCGACTTGCCAGCCACGCTCCACTGCCGTTGCCTATGGCTAGGATAAGGCCTATTTTCCAATTTACCTTATCGTTGTACGCAAACACTGCCAACGCTGAAAGCATATACAAAAATACAACTGCCACTTTGGTAGCATTGGACCGCACCAAGGACATTCGGTTAACGTAATGCAAGAATAGCATCATAAGAAAACCAAGTCCAGCATTAATGAATCCGCCATAAATACCAAAAAAGAAAAAGGCCAGCATCCCAAGCCAAAGATACTTGCCGGTAAGCCGTTCCTGTAGGTGTACCATGCTCATCTTGGGACTAAAAACAATAATGAAAACAACCGCGATCATTACGATGGCAAGGATACGGTTAAACAGTTCCCCACTTACATCTACCGCAATGTAGGCCCCTATTATAGAACCGAGAAATGCGGCTGTACCCAAATAAGTATTAAACGGGAACGTAGAAACACCCTTGCTCCTAAAGCCAGCGGTAGCCATGGCCGTCTGCACTACTATCGCAACCCGGTTGGTACCATTGGCAATATTGGACGGCAAACCAATAAATATCAAAAAAGGGAGCGAGAGCAACGATCCACCACCCGCAACGGTATTTATAAATCCTACCGCAAAACCCACTAAAATAAGTAGGGGATAATGGTACCACTCTTCCATAGCGCAAAAATACGGTTTGAAAGTGAATTTGATACAATTGACCTTACCATTGGTTTATATATTAACTATTATATAATTCCGCAGTTACGGTTATGTTATTTTTTACAAAAAACGACCAAAAAAAAAACCTCACGAATTACGTGAGGCGTACTTTTGCGGAGGAAGAAGGGATTCGAACCCTCGGAAGCTTGCACTTCACAAATCCGGAGATTTGCTACATTAGACCACTCTGCCATTCCTCCATTATTTCAAAACTTAAAGTATAACGGGCATAGATTTGGTTTAGTATCCCAAACTCAAAAAAAAAATTTATGAAATAACAGTTGTTGTACCAAAATGGCTAAAAGGCAAGCCAATCAAAACAGTTATTGCTTATTTTCTTTAACGGCGAGTTTTTTGAACTGTTTATAGATAAATCTCTTCTCTTCCAAGCTAAACTCCTTTCCTTCGAACCAATCGTAAGCGGCAATTTTTTCGTTTTCGACCTGCGCTTTTCTGATGGCCTCCAAAGACACCAAATGCCAATGTAAACCTCTCTGTCTGGAAACAGAATAGCCTACTTCCTCGGTAATATATGAGATTCGTGGTTCATTGTATAATTTAATTCCGTTTTTAAGAACGGCCAAGGTTTTGGTCAGCGCTACTACTTCGGAAAAAGAATACCTTACAAAATCCGAAAATCCGTTTTGTCTTGCGTTATACACTTTATCGCCTATTTCCAGTTTTCTCATCTGTTTATAAAATCGACAAAAATAGCAGCTTTAGCACCTTTGCCCCAAGAGCACTACGGATATGTTATCAACAAAAACGAATATCCTATTTAAGGTTTGCAAGCCTAATGCTGGCAGATTGAGCATTATCCTTAGGCTGCAACAAACCTTATATTTGTTTATATTAGATATTTTATTCATTCTCAATACATATCGTTATGAAAATTTCGAACCCCATACTAACCTTTGCTGTCTTTTGCTCACTGTCCCTAGGCGCATGCAAAAAGACAGCCACATCACAAAAAACCGCTTCCGCGCCACCGAATATTGTAATTATCTATGCCGATGATCTGGGATATGGAGAACTGGGTGCTTACGGTGCTACAAATTTAAAAACACCTAATCTGGATAAACTGGCCAATGGCGGTATCCGTTTTACCAATGGGTATGCTTCTTCGGCTACCTGTACGCCAAGCAGGTACGCCCTATTAACAGGCATCTATCCCTGGCGTAACCAACGGGCAAAGATTCTACCTGGCACAGCCCCTTTAATTATAGATACCGCTCAAATGACCCTCCCTAAACTGTTGAAGCAGGAAGGCTACCATACCGGAATCGTGGGAAAATGGCATTTAGGCCTTGGTAATGGAAACGTTGATTGGAACCAATATATAGCACCTGGCCCAAATGAAGTGGGTTTTGACCAGAGCTACATCATGGCGGCAACACAAGATCGTGTGCCAACGGTGTATATTAAAAATGGCAGAGTAGATAATCTTGACCCTACAGATCCCATAGAAATTAATTATGTGGAAAATTTTGAAGGAGAAGTAACCGGAAAGGAAAATCCCGAGCTCCTGAAAATGAAGCCATCGCATGGCCATGACAACAGTATCGTCAACGGTATTTCCCGTATCGGATACATGAAGGGCGGCGCGGATGCCAAGTGGATAGACGAGGATATGGCCGACCAATTTTTGGCAAAAGCCCAGACCTATATAAAATCACATAAAACCGAACCTTTTTTTCTTTATTATGCCCTACAGCAACCACATGTACCAAGAACTCCGCATCCAAGATTCGTAGGCACATCCGGCATGGGGCCTCGCGGAGACGTCATTGTCGAGGCAGATTGGTGTGTTGGGGAATTAATAAATACCTTAGAGGAAGAAGGACTCTTAGAGAATACGTTAATTGTATTTAGCAGTGATAACGGGCCTGTAGTAGATGATGGTTACCACGACGATTCCGTAGAAAAATTAGGCGACCACAAACCCGCCGGCCCTTTAAGAGGCGGGAAATACAGTCTCTTTGAAGCCGGCACACGTGTTCCCTTTATCACCTATTGGAAAGGAACCATACAACCTGGGGTATCCAATGCCTTGGTGTCACAGCTAGACCTTCTTAGCTCTATAGCAGCGCTAACGGGAAGTACGGAAAGAGGAAGGGATAGCGAAGACCTTTTGGACACATTTTTAGGCAAGACCAAAATCGGAAGGAAAGAAGTAATTATAGAAGCGACCTCTAGAACTGCATTTAGACAAGGAGATTGGGCCATGATTCCCCCTTATAATGGAAGACGCGTAAATACGCAGGTTAATATTGAGCTTGGAAATGATACCATTTACCAATTGTACAATCTCAAAGATGACCTTGAACAGCAAAACAACCTGGCAGAATCCCGACCGGAAGTGTTAGCGAAAATGATTTCCGAGTATGAAGCCATTCTGCTTAAATAACAGTGCATCTTGGCACACCTGGCTTACCGCACCAAAGTATGTGCCAGCGCGCTAACCTAAGGCTGTATACGTGCATCAATTATTCAGGTTCTAATACGAACGTTTTTGAAACTAAAATCAGATTATCTCGCTTAGGACTAAAAAATGTAGGAACTAAGAAGTCATTTAAACTTTTTCCGTTTGTTGAAAAATTGCTCTTTTTGGTTGCGCGCGGCAGCTGGCTACTCATTCAAAAGCCAAATTGTCGGCATTTGTTTAGGCCCTGTCCTTTTTTCCTTCCATAGCGATGCTATGCAATTCAAAAAAGTATTCAAATATTCAAAAAATCTCTAGTCTTTGTTTGAACGCAAAAAGTTTAGGTAACTTGTAATACCAATTTAAATTCTAGATGTCGTATAAAACAAGTTTCTTTTTAACTCATTTGTCGTCATAATATAGAACCATAGCTAATGCTATGCTTAGATTTCATTCCTAAACTGAGAAAAAATAATTCAAATTTTCAATACGACATTCAAAACTTAAATTGCTATAAGACAAAATATGTTCAAATACAGAACACCATAAGGTAAATTGTTATAAATAATACCATTTCTTGAAACTGACTATCCCCGAGGCAAGCCGTAGGGGTATTTCGCAAGTTTCATTTTGGCCAAAGGGGCCAAAACCGAAATTTTATATTTTGCCTCACCCGGAACTGCAAAAATGCAGTTCCGACCTATCCCAACGAGAGCTGCATGGTAAACTTCGAGGCACGGCCGTCGGGAAATGATTAAAATTCATGCACATAAAATTTAATATACTTCCTCCGCCCAGCCAGAGGATGAATCAGGAGTAATTAGCTGCGCAAAGTAATAATAGAACAATTCGTATACATCTTAAGTACGGGCGGGCAGTTATGAGAATTAAGGCCAATGTGAATGAAGCTCAATCAAATAAATCTATCAAGCGTATTGACTTGAAATAGTTTGAGAAGTATACGATTTTATTTCGACCAATTACACGATGTTTTTTTACAACATATTTAATTTTGGGCGGCTTTATGGATAGCATCAAGCAAGCTTCCATCTTCCTTGGTATCGTTTCCCAATTCCCAAAACATAATTCCACCTAATCCCTTTTCCATGGCGTACCTGGTTTTTCTGGCAACGGAAACGGTATCGTCATAAGAAAGCATCAAACTATCTACTGCATTATACATATAGGGCGCTTCTGCATTTTCGTCCCAATACCGCTTAAAATTAGCATCCTCTTCATAGGATTTCCTAATTTGATTGTAGGCCAACCAGCCAATATGCATACCCCCACTACGTTGGTACAACCCGTTATTTTCCGGTACTACCCCTTTCCAAACCCTGCCATAGAAAGCTCCACCGATTACTATTTGCTTAGGGTCTACAGATTGCCCGATCAAATAGTCCACAATTTTTTGTGTTGAACGTGGGTTTGGATCCGAATACCGACCGTTCTTATAAAGACTATCCAAATGTTTATGAAATGGCGTGCCCAATATATCATTGCTAGCTACATCTCCCAAAGCCGTGTGATGACCCGTATATTCCGAAACACCGGAAACCAAGTCGTAAGTCATCACGTTCATATAATCTGCATACTTCATCACCTCGTTGGTTTCGATAAAATCATAGTAGCGTTTCCAACCGGCCGATGCAAATGTTAGCACTTTTGACGTTTCGAATGCATCCAACATCTCACGCAGGCCTTTCATCAAGGCCGTAAAATTTTGGGTGTCCTCATCACGTGCCATAGTTCCCGCTCCGGATATACCCGGATACTCCCAATCCATATCCAAACCATCTAGCTGGTATTTCTCTATAAACTCAGATGCACTAGCTATAAATTTTGTCCTACCTTCTGTAGTGAGTGCCATATCGGAAAAACCATCTGCTCCCCAACCTCCACATGCTATCATTACCTTTAAATCCGGATTACGTTGTTTTTGCTTTACAAGCGCTTCCAGCTTTGGACCAGCAATATCCGGATTCCTAAATTTCATTTTCCCATCTATTACATTCGTAAAGGAATAAATGATGTGGGTAAGCTTTTCTACAGGTATCTTTTCCGGTTCATAATTAGGTTCCGGCACATAATACGCCATAATTACCGTTCCCAAAGAGGATTTCACCACTTGGGCATGCTCCTTGTCTTTCTTTGCTTTTGGGGAACAGCCCAGCACAAATACTACGATTAAAAGTTGAGCGATGATTGTTTTTTTCAAAGTCATGAGCTTGTGTTTTATCTTATTCGTAACTAAATAATGTAGTCTTTCGGCTATTTTAAAAATAACTTTAAATCTACTTAAGAACGGCTCCCACTATAATGAGGAGCATAACAAATATCCTTGTACTATTAATGACCATCCATCGTAAAATTAAATCAAAATACCCTATTGTAGCACAATACTACAACATATTACGCCTCCAAAACGGTTCAGAATTTCCCCATAGCGACAAAGCGGCTCATTTGACAAAGCTATGTAGTTGCTGGGAAAAGATTTCCAAGACTAAACATTGCAGCAGAAGACCACAACCAATCATAAAATACTCGAGGGTGATTATGAAGTCATTTAAACTTTTTCCGTTAGCTAAAAAATTGCTCTTTTTCGCCGCGGGCTGCAGCTGGCTCCTCATTCAAAAGCCAAATTGTTGGCTTTTGTTTCGGCCCTGTCTTTTTTTCTTTCCTTAGCTATGCTATGCAACTCAAAAAAGCCTTCAAATGGTCATAAAATTTCTAATTTTCGCTTGAACGCGAAAAGTTTAAACCACTTCTATAAACTAAATCTAAATTCCAAAGGTAATGAAGACTAATCAAAACTTTTATAACTGAACAAAATAACCGCAACTCCTATCTAAATTAGAGACCTAAGGAACCTATAGCTTAATTAGGCCTACTAAACGCAACTTCGGGATTCTTGCTTTTTTGCTCCCGAAAAAGCTTTTGCTGTTGTTTTACGGTCATAGTACTGCCATCATGGCTCCATCCCGGAGGACCAAAAATATACATGAGCTTATCCCCTATTTTGCTGGACTTCTTTGTATCGTTCCAGATATCCTTGAACTCATGTGTTAGGATAACGATCGGGTTGTTGGAGTTAGGAGCATGAATTACACCATATTTTACATCTATAGAATCATCCAAAGGCAACCAAGTACCGAACATTCTATCAAAAATATTCAAGAAACCGCCATGGTTCTTATCCAGGTATTCTACGTTCTGTGCATGGTGTACCTGATGCATGGTGTGGGTGTTCATGAACTTCTCAAAAATTCCAAGTTTAGGGAGTAATACGGTGTGTAGTTGAAATTGCCATAAGGCTTCGATTCCTAAACAGAAAACCACCATTTCCGGGGCAAAACCGAGTGCCGGCATCCACATGTAGAAAAAAGGTTTATACAAAAGGGTAAACCAACCGTTGCGTACCGCGGTTCCTAAATTAAAGTTGTCTGAGGAGTGGTGTACAATATGTGCCGCCCATAATATTCTAATTTCATGATTTGCCCTGTGAAACCAGTAGTAGGTAAAGTCGTCCGCTAATTGACACAACAACCAAACATACCAAGCATAGCCAAAAGATTCGTACCCTAAAACATGGGTGCGCACACCATCAACCAAAGGATTGAACAGCTCGTAAACATAAGTGAAAATAACAATAGCGGATACTACTTTCAAAAGTGCTGCAAGAACCGCAGAACCAACACCCATGAATCCACTGGCAAAAAGATCTTTCCAATCATAAAGATCGTGATGTTCATCATGATTTTTGCTGTAGGTTAATTCCAGTAAGATAAATATTATAAAACAAGGTGCGCCGTACACCAACGGGTTTGTCAAATCCATATATTCCAATCAATTTTTTATAAATATAGCTATTAATGTTCCTAAACAACAACTTGTTTAACCTTTGGCTTTCGGCAATTAGGATTACAGCTGTATGCCTAAACAAGCTACTCTCCTTTTGATTTTTTCAAAATCTGATTTTGCTCTGTCATCAATTTTTCAAGGTTCGATAATAATTCTATCTGCTTTGGTGTCTCAACCTCTTTATTACTAGGATCCTCGGCCTTATCCTTGAATCTGTTTACGAACTTAAGCACAATGAAAATTGTAAATGCAACTATAGCAAAATCTATCATTACCTCTAAAAATTCTCCGTAACCAACTGCGACCTCCTCAACCCCATTCGATGCTTCTCGCAAGACCATTTTCTTATTGCTCAGATTTACGCCATCCGTTAACAAGGAAAGCGGCGGCATTACAATTTTTTTCACCAATGCGTTCACCACATTATTGAAAGCTGTTCCTATAATGATACCAATGGCCATATCTATCATATTTCCTTTGACCGCAAAATTCTTGAATTCTTTAAAAAGGCTTTTCATAGTCTATTTTAGAAAAGTGTGATCTGACCTTCGCCGCTGTCCTCGGTATCCGAATTAGTTTCGGGACCTTCGTTTTTTGAATCTGAAGTTTTGGTCGTAGCAGGTTTTATTTCCGATAGATTTTCCTCATCTACCACTTCCATATCATTGGCTTCCTCCACGGGAGCCTCCTCATAAGGTAAAGCTTCCAATGCATTGATATTTTTAACCTTCTCCGATGTCAACTGATTACCTAAAGCTTTTATCCCTTTAATCGCTATAAAATCTTCTATATCAACTTTTTGACTTTCCTTAGGGTCTTTTCCCCTAGGTTTTGGAAACTCTAGTTCTATCATAGGCCTCCAATCGGTGGAGACCAGCTCCAAGTATGATTTTGGGTGCTCGGAAATAAAAAGATCTTCTCTGTTTCCGCTTTCGATAAGGAATCGTTTTACATAGAATCGTTCTTTTTCTCCCTCCCAGTAAATGGCCGAAATTGGCTTGTTGGGATTCCATTTTTCCAGCACGATCATATCATCATCAAAATGGGTGGTGACTACTGGCAAAATGGTTTTTGCTATACCTTTTTGAGTGATAATCAACAATAGATCCTCTCCCTTAAACTCTCCAATAAGCTCTCCCCTGCCATCAACATTCAACCGTCTTACCACATCATCGAACCAAATTTTTCTTGGTTTTAAGGTAGAAACTCCTTTTTCCTTTAGTTCGATACGCTTCACCGTATATTTTGTAACGATGTTCCCTTTGGAGGTGCGCCCTTTAATACGCACGTCTGCAAAATCTATGTCCCATTTCAGTTTTTTTATACTTCCGGCCTGGCGTAAATTTACGGTTACCACTTCTGCCTCCCCGTTCGGGTTTGCTGAAAAATAGAGTATACTGGAGTTGGGACTACCTGCGGTTAGGTCATAAGGTTTGTCTCGGGTAATGGAGGTCACATTGAACCTCTTAATGTAAGAGGCCCCGCCTTTTCCATCTTTATAGACCAAATTATATATGGTGCGTTTATCCTTTTTCTTAAAGACGGCTACATGTATGATATTCTTTCCTACAAAAATTTTAGCATCTACCTTGCTTACCTGCATTTTACCATCTTTGGTAAAGACGATTATATCATCAATATCACTACAATCCGTTACATACTCGTCTCTTTTAAGGGCGGTGCCCACAAATCCTTCTTCACGGTTAACGTAAAGCTTGGTATTTCGGATAGCTACTTTAGTTGCTTCAATATCATCAAAAACCCGAATTTCAGATTTGCGCTCCCTACCCTCTCCGTAGGTCTTTTTTAATCTAGTGAAATAGGTAATGGCCCAGTCTACCAAGTTGGCTAAATGATGCTTTACCTCAGCTATTTTTTCTTCTAAATTGTCTAGGTATTCCTGAGCCTTGGCTAAATCGAATTTTGATATTTTCTTGATCTTGATTTCCGTTAATCGAAGAATATCCTCTTCGGTAACGGCACGTCTCAGGTGTTTTGTATGCGGTGCCAAACCTTTGTCGATTGCAGCAATTACGCCTTCCCATGTTTCCTCTTCTTCAATATCCCGGTAAATCCTGTTCTCGATAAAAATTCGTTCCAAAGAGGCAGCATGCCATTGCGCTTCCAGTTCCGACAATTGAATTTCTAGTTCTTGCCGCAACAGCTCAACGGTAGCATCCGTAGAACGTTTTAGCATTTCCGTTACCCCTATGAACAAAGGCTTATTATCCTCGATGATACAGCCCAATGGAGAAATAGAGGACTCGCAAGCGGTAAAGGCATATAGGGCATCAATGGTTTTGTCCGGTGATATACCTGATGGCAAATGGACCAAAATTTCGACCTCTGCAGCGGTATTGTCCTCTATCTTTTTGATTTTTATCTTTCCCTTTTCGTTCGCTTTAAGGATAGATTCAATTAAAGAAGAGGTATTGGTTCCGTACGGTATTTCACTGATAACCAGTGTGTTTTTGTTTAAGGTAGAAATTCTTGCGCGCACTCTAATTTTCCCACCTCGGAGTCCGTCGTTATAATTGTCTACATCAATAATTCCAGCGGTTGGGAAGTCGGGGAACAATTTAAATCGTTGCCCTTTTAGGTGTTTTATGGAGGCGTCTATGAGCTCTATAAAGTTATGCGGAAGTACTTTTGTAGATAAGCCTACCGCAATACCTTCCGCTCCTTGTGCCAAAAGCAATGGAAACATGACCGGAAGGTTTACAGGCTCCTTTTTTCTACCATCATAGGATTGCTGCCATTCCGTAATTTTGGGACTAAAAACAACATCCAAAGCAAATTTTGATAGTCGCGCCTCAATATAACGTGATGCCGCAGCCCTATCGCCTGTTAGTATATTTCCCCAGTTTCCTTGTGTGTCTATCAATAGGTCCTTTTGACCCATTTGCACCATTGCGTCCGCAATACTTGCATCACCGTGCGGATGGTATTGCATGGTGTGCCCAACAACGTTCGCTACTTTGTTGTATCGCCCGTCATCTAACTCCTTGAGCGCATGCATAATTCTGCGTTGCACAGGCTTGAACCCGTCTTCTATGGCGGGTACCGCACGTTCTAAAATTACATAAGAGGCATAATCCAGAAACCAGTCCTTGTACATACCGGTAACTTTGGTCAAAGCTATGTCCTCTTCCTCTTCAATGGCAGGGTCTTCGGCAGTAATATCATCTGAATCACCTTCGGAAATAGGGTCTTGATTCTCATTCAAGCCTTGCTCATTCTCCGATTGGTTTTCATCATCAGCAGGTAAATTCAAATCTTCTTCATTTTCTTCCATAAAGGACTACTATCTGTATTGGTTTTTTTTGTGTTCGTTTAGATGTTTTCTTCGACCAAGTCGATCTCCACTTTAAGATTTTCGATAATAAATTTTTGACGGTCGGGCGTGTTCTTGCCCATATAGAAACTCAATAGTTCTTCAATGGACATTGCCTTGTCCAGCATTACGGGCTCTAGCCGGATATCATCCCCAATAAAATGCACAAATTCATCGGGCGAAATTTCCCCTAATCCTTTAAAGCGGGTAATTTCCGGTTTTCCGGTTAATTTCTCAATGGCGTCTTTACGCTCCTCCTCGCTGTAACAGTAAATGGTTTC
The DNA here is from genome assembly GCF_042676845.1 of Maribacter chungangensis. Classification (NCBI taxonomy): domain Bacteria; kingdom Pseudomonadati; phylum Bacteroidota; class Flavobacteriia; order Flavobacteriales; family Flavobacteriaceae; genus Maribacter; species Maribacter chungangensis. The sequence continues at coordinate 145,557 of NZ_JBHTHY010000024.1, read as the reverse complement.
TTTTTTGTTACGGACCCTAAATAATGGGGTTTGCAAAATATACAAGTGATTCTCCTTTATCAATTCTGGAAAGAACTGTAAAAAGAAAGTGATCAACAGTAACCGAATGTGCATACCGTCAACATCTGCATCCGTGGCAATAACGATGTTATTGTATCTTAGGTCCTCTATCGACTCTTCAATATTCAACGCAGCTTGCAGCAGGTTAAATTCTTCATTCTCGTAGACTATTTTTTTAGAAAGTCCGTAGGAATTTAAAGGTTTCCCCTTTAGACTAAAAACCGCCTGTGTGTTTACATCGCGAGACTTGGTAATGGATCCCGATGCGGAGTCGCCCTCCGTAATAAAAAGTGTGCTTTCTAGATTTCTGTCTTTTTTTGTATCGCCTAAATGAATGCGACAATCACGCAATTTTTTATTATGAAGATTGGCTTTTTTGGCCCGGTCCTTTGCTAGTTTGCGAATACCGGAGAGTTCCTTGCGTTCGCGCTCGGCCTGTAATATCTTTCGCTGTATGGCCTCTTTTGTATCCGGGTTCTTATGAAGGTAATTGTCCAGGTATTTTTTGACAAAATCGTTAATGTACGTGCGAACCGTGGGCAGATCTCCTCCCATATCCGTAGAACCTAATTTTGTTTTTGTCTGGCTTTCAAATACAGGTTCCATCACTTTTATGGCGATAGCGGAGATGACGGATTTGCGAATATCGGAAGGATCGTAATTCTTGCCATAATGCTCCCTGATCGTTTTCACCAAGGCCTCCCTAAAAGCTGTTTGGTGCGTACCACCTTGTGTTGTGTTCTGTCCGTTCACAAAAGAATGGTACTCCTCGCTATACTGGGTTTTACTGTGGGTAATGGCAATTTCTATATCCTCGCTTTTCAAATGTATAACCGGATATAGGAAATCCTCTACATTGTTGTTGTCCTCCAACAGGTCTTTTAAACCGTTTTCCGAATAAAATTTCTCACCATTGTAATCTATAGTAAGGCCAGGGTTCAGGTACACGTAGTTTTTGAGCATGCGTTCAACATACTCGTTACGGAACTTATAGTTTTTAAAGATAGCTTCATCCGGACGGAAAGATACCTTGGTACCTTTTCGCTGTGAGGAGTCGACCGGCCCTTCTTCTTTTAAAAGATTCCCTTGACTAAATTCGGCCGTTTTAATTTTGTTGTCCCTTGAGGATTGTACTTCAAAAAAGCTAGAAAGCGCATTGACCGCCTTGGTTCCCACCCCGTTGAGTCCTACCGATTTTTTAAACGCCCTGGAATCGTATTTACCGCCAGTGTTCATTTTCGACACCACATCCACCACTTTTCCTAGGGGAATACCCCTACCGTAATCGCGTACTTTTACCAATCCATCCTTGATACGGATTTCAATGGTCTTACCGGAACCCATTACAAATTCATCGATGCAGTTGTCAATGGTTTCTTTTAGGAGGATATAAATACCATCATCTGCCGAAGAACCATCACCCAGTTTTCCAATATACATACCGGGACGCAATCGGATGTGTTCTTTCCAATCTAACGAGCGTATATTATCCTCTGTGTATTTAGTGTCTTGGGACATGTTGTTATAGCGTTTGTGAAAGTGTCGTTAAAGATAAGGCGACTAAGAAAAAGAACAAACCCCAAGCAACTAAAGTAATTAACAATGAATTTCGCCTTTTTGTTGATAGTGGCAGCAATCCTACCGGATTTATTTTCATTTGATAGTGCTTTTTAACTATGATTTCCGAATTACCAAAACCTGACCAAAATCATTGTAACAAAAACTATCTTTTTATAAATTCACCACCTATTTAAAGCCTATGGAATTTATTGATTATTACAAGGTTTTGGGCATTGATTCCAAAGCCTCCCAGGCCGACATAAAGAAGGCTTACCGGAAGCTGGCGCGCAAGTTGCACCCTGATCTAAACCCTAACGACGCAGCCGCGCAACAGAAGTTTCAACAGATAAACGAAGCCAACGAAGTGCTTAGCGACCCTGAAAAAAGGAAGAAGTACGATGCCTATGGCAAGGACTGGGAACATGCAGATGCTTTTGAGGAAGCCAAACGCTCACAACGTGCCTCACAAGGTAGAGGAAGGCGCTATACCACCGGCGGAGGTGCAAGTAACCAAGATTTTTCCGACTTTTTTGAATCGATGTTCGGTGGTGGCTTTAGCAGCGGCGGTAGGAGCACGGCACAATTCAAAGGCCAAGATTTGAACGCCACCTTGAACCTAAAACTTTCACAAGTATTGGAAGACCAAAAACAGACCTTGGATTTAGGAAATAAAAAAATAAGGATAACCATTCCCGCCGGGGTTGAAGACGGACAGACCATTAAAATCAGCGGATACGGTGGCGATGGCGTAAATGGCGGTCCCAAAGGCGATTTATACCTCACCTTTCAAGTGTTTAACGATACCCCGTTCAAGCGCGTAGGAAGTGATTTGTATAGCACTAAAACCGTAGACCTTTATACCGCATTACTAGGTGGCGAAATAGAAATTAAAACCCTTACGGGCAGGGTAAAACTAAAGCTGAAACCGGAAACACAAAACGATACTAAGGTAAAATTAAAAGGGAAAGGCCTACCTGTGTACAAAAAGAAAAACAGCTTTGGAAACCTCTATGTGACCTACAAAATCAACATGCCAACAAATTTGACCGAAGAAGAAAAAAAGCTTTTTAAACAACTATCACAATTACGAAACTGATGGAAAAAGAAAATCTGATTTTGGTAAGTCATTATTGCCAGCAAACGAGAACGTCTGTAGAATTTATAGAATCCCTACAGGAATATGGATTTATAGAAGTGCTTTTAATCGAAGAGCATAACTATGTTAATACTCAAGATATTGTAGAAATAGAACGGGTGAATAGACTACAACAAGAACTAGGTATAAATCTGGAAGGAATAGATGCCCTTAACCATGTATTGCGCAAGGTAGATCAATTAAAAAAAGAGTTGAAGACCCTACAAGACCGACTGCGGATATATGAGTCCTAAACGTTGAACCTAAAGTGCATTACATCCCCATCCTTAACGATATACTCCTTCCCTTCTACCCTCATTTTACCGGCTTCCTTTACTTTGGCCTCACTGCCATAATTGACGTAGTCTTCATAAGAAATAACCTCTGCGCGAATAAATCCTTTTTCAAAATCGGTATGTATAACACCTGCAGCTTGGGGTGCCGTGGCACCAATAGGAATTGTCCAAGCGCGCACCTCTTTGACACCCGCCGTGAAATAGGTCTCAAGGTTCAATAATTTATAAGCGCCACGTATTAATTTACCGGAACCCGGCTCGTCCAAACCAAGGTCCTCCAAGAACATTTGACGTTCTTCATACGTTTCCAATTCGGTTATATCTGCCTCTGTACCAACAGCAAGTACGATTACCTCCGCATTTTCATCTTTTACCGCATCTTTGACTTGTTCTACATAAGCATTTCCATTGACGGCAGCACCCTCTTCAACATTACAAACATACATCACGGGCTTATCGGTAATAAACTGCAAAGGTGTGATAAATTCCGCCTTGTCCACTTTGGAAATTTCCAACGCTCTCACGGATTTTCCTGCCTCTAGCCCTGCTTTGATAGCAAGGAGAACAGCTTCTTCTTTCTGGGCTTCCTTATTTCCTGTTTTGGCAGCTCTTTTTACCTTTTCCAACTTTTTATCGACCGTCTCCAAATCCTTTAGCTGCAGCTCCATATCAATGGTTTCCTTATCTCGGATAGGATTTACGTTTCCATCTACATGTACTATATTATCATCATCAAAACATCGTAATACATGCAATATAGCATCCGTTTCCCTTATATTACCAAGAAACTGGTTGCCTAGGCCCTCCCCTTTGCTAGCACCTTTAACCAATCCGGCAATATCCACGATTTCAACTGTTGCAGGCAATACGCGTTCCGGGTTCACCAGACTTTCTAACTTTTGCAACCGTGCATCAGGTACGTTTACCACCCCGATATTGGGCTCAATGGTACAGAACGGAAAGTTTGCACTCTGCGCCTTTGCATTTGATAAACAATTAAAAAGTGTTGATTTACCTACATTCGGCAATCCTACGATACCTGCTTTCATAATTCTTGATATTAATTGCTAAACGTTATACGCCAGCCTGTTCATCGATAAAAAATAGTTAAAACCGTGCTGTAGAATTAAATAAAACTTCACTTCATTAATTAGCCTGATTATATAACTAAGGTCTAGATAATACAGGATGCTATTTTTATATCGAGCGCAAAGATAGTTTTTCGCGTCACATAACAAAAAGAAAAAACCCGAACAACATTCGGGTCTATACAACGCTTTTAAGCTTAGTAACACACAGGTTTAGACTACCCGTCCGGGTGCATGAATTTTTGTTTTGCAGACAGCACCTCCTCGGATTCTACATGGTCATCGTCTGGAACACAGCAATCTACAGGACACACGGCAGCACATTGAGGTTCTTCGTGGAATCCTATACATTCGGTACACTTATCCGGAGCTATATAATACACCTCATCGCTAATGGGCTCTTGAACTTCATCGGCATTTACCGCCTTGCCATCTGGCAATACCACATCTCCTTTGAGTGAGGTACCATCGCTGTAACGCCATTCGTCCGCTCCTTCATATATCGCCGTATTTGGACATTCGGGCTCGCAGGCCCCACAATTTATACACTCATCGGTTATTATAATAGCCATAATTTTCTTTTTAGCATCTGTTGTTCAACAACGTAAAATAATCAGGAATATTCCATAGACCTTCAGTTCATTTGTTTTGCCCAAGTATCCTTACTTTTGCACAAAGATAATCCCTAAAAAATCCTTTTACAAATATAATGACCCGTCTCAATCCTAACATAGAAGCTTTTGTTAAACTTGGCGAATTTCTAGGAGAATTCTGTAAATGCATCGACAGTAAAACTGTTAGCTTAACTGTCGATAGTGCCTGGTTCGAAAAATTCAAGGACGTTATTACTACCTCACATCATCATAACGGCTGGTTCACCAAAGCTAATGTACTGCATGCATTAAGGTCATGGTCCGTGGCACTTTCCGTAGAAAATTTGGAACGCTGGCTCACGCATTATGACCTTTCCAATAACAGGAGCAAACGGGTTGCACTTGTTTTGGCGGGAAACATTCCAATGGTAGGTTTTCATGATTTGCTTACGGTTCTGGTTACGGGAAATACGGCCGTGGTTAAATTATCCAGTAATGATACCTTATTATTACCCTTGCTTGTAGAATATTTGACGGAAATACACCCGGGTTTTAAAGATAAAGTAGTGTTCACCAAAGACAGACTAACCCACTTTGATGCCGTTATTGCGACTGGGAGTAATAACACCGCGCGCTATTTTGAGTATTACTTTGGGAAAAAACCGAACATTATACGTAAAAACAGAAACGCTGTTGCCGTCCTCACTGGAAACGAAACAAAAGAACAACTAACAGCCTTGGCAGATGATATATTCAGATATTATGGCCTAGGATGCAGAAGCGTGTCTAAATTATTCGTTCCTAAGGGTTATGATTTTGATTCTTTTTTTAAAGCCCAGATCGGGTACGATCAAATTATTAAACAACACAAGTATGCCAATAACTACGATTACAACAAGGCAGTTTACCTCATGAGCGAGTTCAAGTTTTTGGACAATGGTTTTTTAATGGTAAAGGAAGATGCCGGTTACGCTTCTCCCATAGCTACGGTTTTTTATGAAGAATATGAGATGCAGGACGATGTGAAAACCAAAATATCAGCGGACAAGGAACACATACAGTGCGTGGTTTCCAAAGGACTGTTCACTGACGAAGTGCCTTTTGGAAAAACACAAAGTCCGGAATTATGGGATTATGCAGATGGGATAGACACTGTTGAATTCCTGTTAAAAACATCCTAGAAATAGTTGAGTACCAGAAGGTCTGTTATTTAGAAAATTCCAACCTTTGCAATCGTAGTTGTTATGAACAAAAAAGCGCCGTAACGGTTCTTGATTGATTTCAACATTTTAATTGGTTCAGCTATATTCAAGAGGGTTGCATTTTGTACTTTCTAGGTCCTTAACCAATATATCGAATAAACAAGTTTTACTAAAACACAAGTAGATGAAAAAACATAATTTTAGTGCAGGCCCTTGTATTTTGCCACAAGAGGTGTTGTTAAAGGCATCTGAAGCTATTATGGATTTTAACGGCTCAGGACTTTCATTGATCGAGATATCGCATCGGAGCAAAGATTTTGTTGCGGTCATGGAAAAGGCAAGATCATTGGCCTTGGAACTATTGGGCTTGGAAGGTAAAGGATACCAAGCATTATTTTTACATGGTGGAGCTAGTTTGGAGTTCTTAATGGTTGCCTATAACCTACTGGAGAAAAAAGCTGGTTATATAAATACAGGTACGTGGAGCGATAAAGCAATAAAAGAAGCGAAGATTTTTGGAGAGGTTGTTGAAGTGGGTTCCTCAAAGGATGAAAATTTTAATTTTATCCCAAAAGGCTATAACGTACCAAAGGGTTTGGACTATCTGCATTTAACCAGCAACAATACTATTTTTGGGACTCAATTTAAAAAATTTCCAGTTACCGACTGTCCACTTGTATGCGATATGAGTTCCGATATATTTTCCAGGGTATTGGATTTTTCTCAGTTCGATTTAATCTATGCCGGAGCACAGAAAAATATGGGTCCAGCAGGAACAACGCTGGTTGTGGTAAAAGAGGATATCTTGGGCAAGGTTTCAAGAAAAATTCCGTCCATGTTAGATTATCAAGTACATATCAGCAAGGATAGCATGTTTAATACACCAGCTGTTTTCCCCGTTTTCACTTCGATGTTAACCTTGGAGTGGTTGAAAAACTTGGGAGGTATCGAGGCAATTGAAAAAATAAATGAGAAGAAAGCACAATTGTTATACTCCGAGATCGATTTAAATCCTGTTTTTGATGGTTATGCCAATAAGGACGATCGCTCTATAATGAACGCCACATTCAACCTTACAGAGCAAGACCTAAAGGACACCTTTGAAAGTATGCTCAAAGAAGCGGGAATCAACGGTTTAAACGGTCATAGATCCGTGGGAGGGTACCGGGCCAGTATGTACAATGCTTTATCGCTAGAGAGCGTAGGCGTTTTGGTAGATGTAATGAGTGAAATGGAACGCAAAGGATAAATATGAAAATATTAGCAAACGACGGCATTGCCCAATCTGGAATTGATGCGCTAAGTAAATCCGGTTTTGAAACGATCAACACCCATGTGGCTCAAGAACAATTGATATCTTTTATCAATGAACATCAAATTACAGGTCTTTTGGTGCGCAGTGCCACACAAGTAGGTAAAAATGTAATAGACGGTTGTAAAAGCCTAAGATTGATAGGTCGTGGCGGTGTTGGCATGGACAATATCGATGTAGCCTACGCCAAAGCCAAAGGTCTTCATGTGATCAATACCCCTGCGGCTTCCTCGGAATCCGTAGCCGAACTGGTTTTTGCCCACTTGTACGGCGGCGTTCGTTTTTTATACGATAGCAATAGAAATATGCCTTTAGAGGGGGATAGCAACTTTAAGCAACTAAAAAAAGCGTATGCTACGGGAACAGAACTTAGGGGCAAAACCCTTGGTATTATCGGATTTGGAAAGATTGGCCAGGCCACGGCCAAAATTGCCCTAGGAGCCGGAATGAAGGTCGTGTATTGCGACCCGGAGATTGCCGCATGCACTTTAACATTACATTTTTTTGACCAACAAGAAATCTCCTTTAAGCTTACATCTGAGAGCAAATCCAACGTATTAAGGAACTCTGATTTTATATCGATACATGTTCCGCACCAAAAAGATTATGTTTTAGGAACAGACGAGTTTGAGGAGATGAAAGATGGAGTAGGCATCGTAAACGCGGCACGCGGGGGTGTATTGGATGAAGTTGCCTTGATCAATGCCTTGGAGAACAAAAAGGTTGCTTTTGCCGCATTGGATGTTTTTGAATCGGAACCAAACCCGGAAATAAAGATCTTAATGCATCCCAATATTTCTTTAAGTCCGCATATAGGCGCGGCTACCCTAGAAGCACAGGAGCGCATAGGTTTAGAGCTTGCATCGCAAATAATTACACTTTTAAAATAATACTGCAACAATTTTAAAAGTCTTTTTTTGTAAATTGGCACGAACATTAAATTAACTATAACATGTCAGCAGGATTATTAGATTTACTGAACAGCCCAATGGGCAAACAATTAATAAGCGGTGTTGCCGGACAAACAGGACAACCAGAAGCACAAACATCCAACGTCTTAAGTATGGCCATGCCCTTGCTTTTAGGCGCCATGAAAAAGAACGTTTCTACCCCTGAAGGTGCCGCGGGACTTATGAGCGCGTTATCCGGAAAACACAACGGAAGTATTTTGGACAATCTAGGGGGGCTTTTTGGAGGCGGTGTAGACGAATCCGTAATGCAGGATGGCGCAGGAATACTTGGTCATGTATTTGGAAACAAGCAACCACAAGTAGAGAATGCACTTAGTCAAAAATCGGGACTGGATGCAGGATCAGTTGCCCAAATACTTAAAATAGCCGCACCGATAGTAATGGGTTTTTTGGGAAAGCAGACCGCACAAAGCAATGTGAGCGACTCTAGCGGAATGAATGCCTTATTGGGAAGTATGTTAGGTGGCCAACCACAAGAGAACCAAAGTTTGATTACCTCCCTATTGGATGCTGACGGTGACGGAAGTATTCTAGACGACGTTGCCGGAATGGTAATGGGTAGCAACAAACAAAAAGGAGGTCTCGGCGGACTTCTGGGCGGTTTGTTCGGAAAATAACACCTTTTAAAATGATTTATAAAAAGCTGTTCGTAGTCACGAGCAGCTTTTTTTTGTATTTTGACATTATGAAAAAGAAAAACATATTTGCGAACCTATTAGTTGTTGCTGCCTTTGGTATGTCAACTATAACGTTTAGCGGCTGTGGAAGCACAAAAGAGGCGCTATCGATATCGGAGGAGGAGAAAATGGCTTTTGCCGTAGAGGAAGATGAACCTGTAACCATTTCGAACGAAGATGTGGAGTATGAGATTACCATCATAGATCCCGGTTTTTTCACATGGCTCAATTCCGTGGCAAGACCTCCAGGTTATTATTCACAAACATTCTTGGAAAACAGAAATATATTGATGGTTTTGGAATGGAACCAAAGGGTTTTGCAGCCCAACCGTTTTAATCCTGATTTATATTTAATGCAAATAGACTACCAAAGAGGAATAGACTATGGCTATGATGTAAATTACCAGTTGTATAATTATTTCATCTTTTTCCAAAGAAAATACAATCAACGCCTAGGACCTTTTGTTCCTCGCATTTAAAAAGTATTTTTGCACCTCTTACGGGAGCTATGAAAAAACTAAAGGAACGTTGGGGTATTGTTAGTAATTGGCAATTAGCGGTAATATTCGTTGTATTTGCTATCACAGGCTCCTCTTCGGTGTATGTGGCCAAACCCTTCTTGTATTGGATAGGTATGGACCAAGGTAACTTTCCGGAAGCCTGGTGGGGACAGAGCTTATATTGGTTATTGCGTATTCTACTTATTTTCCCCTTCTATCAAGTACTATTGGTAGTTTTTGGTTGGCTATTTGGCCAATTTAAGTTCTTCTGGGCCTTCGAGAAGAAAATGTTGGGCAGAATGGGGTTACAATTTCTGTTCAATAAGAAGAGTTAGCTTTTATTTAACAAGAAATACTAATGCATTGACTATTTTCGTGTTGTGAACTCAAAACTATTTTCTAACTGCATAGCGGCACTCCTGTTTACCTTGATGCTTTTCAAGGTATCGTCTTTTCATGCATATTCACACCAAGATAATATATCGGATGACATAGAGAATTGCGCAATTTGCGAATTAGCCGTCAAAAATCAGCAAACAGAAATACTAGCGCCTTCAGCAGAAACTAGTACATTACCATTTTTTTACCTAGAGATCAAAGAACAGGTAACCGTGTATTCAGCTGTTCTACTTTCTTCCTATCTACGCTCTAGTTTCTTTGGCAGGCCGCCGCCAAGCATGATATAATATTCCAATATCAGAACCGCTTAGAGGCAAAATACCATTGCCTTTTCTACCCGTAATATTCATATAATGAAACATAGTATGCTACTAGTGTTTGTATGCCTTTTTGGGCTTACAAGTGCAGCTCAAAATTGTGAGTCGATCCTTTTGGGGGAAATTATAGATTTCCATGATAACACTCCCCTAGCCGGGGCAAGCATAATCATTACAGGAAAAAACCAACAAACGGTATCCACTAATGAAGGTAAGTTCAGGTTTGAGAATCTATGCGATGGTGTTTTAGAGCTAGAAGTTTCGCATCCGGAGTGCACTACCAAGTTTGTTGTCGTAACCATAAGCGGTGACTCCTATAAAAAAATATTATTGGAACATCATTTAGAAGAGTTGGATGAAGTTAAAGTCACAGGAACAATTAGCACTAATACATCCTCTGCACAAGAGGGACATTTATCCCTGCAAGAAGTCGAGAAATATAGCGGTAACAGTCTTGGCGATGCATTAAAGAGTTTAACGGGAGTTTCTTCGCTAAATACAGGTGCAAATATTGTAAAACCAGTTATCCAAGGACTTATGGGCAGTAGAGTGCTAGTTTTAAACAATAACGTTCGCATGCAGGATATGGAATGGGGAGAAGAACATGCGCCCAACGTAGATATTAACGCCAACCAAGACATTAGCGTCGTAAAGGGTGCAGCTGCGTTGGAATATGGCGGTGATGCCATAGGAGGGGTAATTATTATGAACCCCTTGCCGATTGTTCGTACAGATTCACTTTACGGGAAAACACAAACCAATCTTTTTTCAAATGGTCGCGGAGGAAACATTACTACTTCTTTGACCAAATCCTACAATTCAGGATTATACATTAAAGGACAAGGCTCGTTTAAAAAACTTGGAGACCTAGAAGCTCCGGATTATCTGCTATCCAATACGGGAATTTTGGAAACAGGTGTTTCATTTTCCGTAGGTAAACGAGATTTTATACAAGGCTGGGAGGCGTATTATTCCTATTTTGATTCGGATATTGGAATTTTAAGGGCCTCCCATATTGGTAATGTTGACGATCTTATACAATCCATCAATAGTCAACAACCCAATGTTATTAATGATTTTAGCTATGACGTAGAAAGACCCAACCAAGAAGTAAGCCACCATCTTGGTAAACTGAATTATTATAGACGGTTTGAGGGTTTGGGCAAATGGAATCTTCAATATGATTTTCAAAAAAATCGACGACTGGAATACGATATTAGGGTCGGTGACGATGCCGATAAAGCTTCATTAGATCTAAGTTTAACCACCCATTCCGTTTTGACCGATTTTAGGTTTGATTCCAAAGATGGACTAGAGGTTAAAACCGGATTAATGGGTAGATTTCAAAATAACTTTGCAAATCCGGCTACTGGTGTTAGACGCTTGATACCCGATTATAAGAAATTTGATTTTGGCGCTTTTGCCGTGGCGGAATACCAGACAACCAAAAACTTAGTACTAGACGCCGGCATTAGGTATGACTATTCCCGTGTAGATGCCAAAAAATTCTACAGAAAATCTAGATGGGAGGAACGTGGATATGATACCGATTTTGCAAACATTTTAATTGAAGATTTGGGCACTCAGCTATTGACAAACCCTATATTCAACTTTAACAATATTTCGGCCACCACGGGCTTTGAATATGATTTTGGAAAGGAGACCCAACTTCGTTTTAACTATTCACTGGGACAACGTGCACCAAATCCATCAGAACTATTTAGTGAAGGGCTGCACCATTCTGCTGCTCGTATAGAACTCGGGGATTTAAGGACTACCAGTGAAACGTCTTCCAAAATATCCCTATCGATAGAAAAAAACAGTTCCAAATGGGGTTACACTATAGCTCCCTACTTAAATGCGATAAACAATTTTATTATTTTGGAGCCTACTGGTGTCGAATTCACCATTAGAGGTGCCTTTCCGGTATGGGCATATAGGCAAACCAATGCGCAACTTTTTGGTTTAGACGCATCGGTATACTACAACTGGACCTCAAAACTAAGTACCGGTCATAAATTCTCTTGGGTAAGGGGTACGGATGTAAGTACCGATATCCCTTTGATCAATATGCCCCCAGCTAACCTTAACAATAGTATTTCCTACCGAAATCCTAAACTAAAAAACTTAGTACTTGGACTGGAAAGCATGTATGTATTTGAACAACAACGGTTTCCTGATAACATTTTTGTGTTCTCCCCAGAACAGCAACAAGAAGTGGAACTCGCTATCAATACACCCCCAGCAGCCTATCATCTGCTGGCGTTTGATGCAGAAACTTCACATTCTATTCGCAATAAGGATGATTTAAAACTTGGCCTAAGGGTAACCAATCTTTTAAATACTTCCTATCGCGATTACCTAAACCGGCTGCGCTATTTCGTAGACGATCTAGGTAGAAATATAAGCTTACGTATTATCTATAACTATTAATATAAATCCTTATCAAATGAAAACAACAAAAAAAGTGCAAACACAGATGAAACTTAGAAAATCCTTAGCTTTATTAAGTATTGGTTTACTTACTCTCGCTTGTTCCAATGATGATGACAACCCAGATGCAGTAGATGAGGAAGAAGTAATTACAACTATGACAATAACCTTGAGCGAAGGCGCTAACACGGTTACCTTACAAACTAGGGACTTGGATGGAGACGGACCAAATGCCCCAGAAATCACAACCGGAAATTTAGCCGCTAACACTACATATACAGGTGCCATTGTACTCTTAAACGAAACAGAATCACCTGTAGAGGATATAACGCTAGAGGTTGCCGAGGAGGATGACGAACATCAGTTTTTCTTTAATGCAAGTGGTGCCATTACAAGCACAGCGTACGCAGACGAAGATGGCGACGGAAACCCATTAGGACTGCGTTTCACCCTTACCACAGGCGATGCCGGAACTGGAGCCTTACAGGTAACTTTACGTCATGAGCCTAAAAAACCAAATGATGGCACGTTAGCGGATGCCGGGGGAGAAACAGATATAGCCCAGACCTTTAATGTCGTAGTTGAGTAATTTATTTAGATATCCTTCGGTTTGGATTTACCCAGACCGAAGGTTATTTGTTTCCAAAATCCTTTGGGCACTTCTTCATCCCCCTTAAAGCCTAAAGGCACCTTACCGCTTTCTTCCGGAATATAATTGGTTTTAAAAATATAGTCCCACATACTAAGGCTGATTCCAAAATTGACCCCAAATTTTCCTTCTGGTAGTTCATAGGCGTGATGGTACAAATGCATCACCGGGTTATTTACTATATATTTCAAGGGGCCCCATGAAATTTTCACATTGGAATGGTTAATATGCCCTATGGTTATGGCTATAAAATGTACAATATAAGCCTGCTCGGGCTCAAAACCACCTAAAAGCATAACAGCAATAGTCTTCAAAGGCTTATAAAAGATGTTTTCCATCCAGTGATACCGAAGATGAGCCGCAAAACCCATTTCTTTAACACTGTGATGTATTTTATGAAATTGCCATAAGAATGGATATTTATGCAACAGGATATGGGTAAACCATTGTACAAAATCCAATAATATAAAGAAAACCAGCAGTTGCAACCATTGTGGCAAGGAAGATATGGGAATCAAAGAAAGAGAATCCAGATGTATTCCTACACCATTAAACAATACTTCCAAAATGCCATACACGCCACTAATGACAATGCTAAAAGCAAAAAAATTAAAAAACATGTAACCTGCGTCCAACCAAAAATCTTTTCTGAATATAGACTGGTCCTTACGCCATGGAAACAGAATCTCCAGCCCCCAAACCAGTAAAGAAATTACAATGAGTCCCCAAAAGTAATTCGTGTACCAAGGCACTTCAAAAATTATTGATTTCCATGTCCACTCAAGGCTACCGTCTATAGCGGAAACAAATATTTCCCAAAGCGCGTTCATTACTACTATTTTTAATTTATATCAAACGAACCAAGTATACTATCTCTTATTATTCTTTTAAGGTCAACGCAACGTAAACATATAAACAACATCATACGTTGGAAGTTCGCACCTAAAACATCAGAACATTTTATTCATTGGCGCGTACATTGTATTTGTAGGCATACACCAGTAAAACTTACACTTCAATAGTCGCTTTAGGGCTGTCTTTTTTTATCAGGTATGTGTATACCCACATTATGGTAAATGTTGGAACAACATCGAGACCTGGAATAATTTCTTCAACGAAGGCTACAACTCCCGCAATTTGCCCAATTTTACCTTTGTACATCCGTGTCATTAGCCAACCCGCCAATGGTGCCCATAGGACATCCGAAAAATCACCAATAAAAGGTAAGGCAAAAGAAAGCATTCCAATTGCATCAAAAAGAAGTCCCAGAAATAGATGTTTGTATTTTTTATCTTTAGTATTCGACATCTGTAATTACTTAAAAATCCAAAGATTGTATTATAACAAAGATGCCAAAAAAAATATTAATCTATGTTTTCGATGTCTAAAAAAGTAGGTATCCTAGATTCCTGTTTAGGAAAGGTTAGAGCTGATAAGTTTCAAAAATTCGTTTCTGGTTTCTATTTTCTCAAATTGTCCTCTAAATCCTGAGGTCGTAGTTACCGAATTCTGTTTTTGAACACCACGCATCATCATACACATGTGGGAGGCCTCTATAACAACAGCAACACCTTTTGGCTGTAACGTTTCGTTTATACACTCCAATATGTCATGTGTTAAGCGTTCTTGCACTTGCAACCTACGGGCAAAAACATCGACCACACGGGGGATTTTACTTAATCCTACAATATGTCCGTTGGGGATATACGCAATGTGGGCCTTACCAAAGAAAGGTAACATGTGATGCTCACATAAAGAATATAGTTCAATATCCTTTATAATAACCATGTCATCGTAATCTTCCTTGAACATGGCCCCCTTTAAAATCTCCACTGCATCTTGCTTATACCCCTGAGTTAAAAACAACATGGCTTTTGCAGCTCGCTCGGGTGTTTTTACTAATCCTTCGCGCGAAACATCTTCGCCGATTTCATCTATAATGGAAGAATACCTACTTCTAACTTCATCCGTAATCTCTAAATTATACTCTTCTAGGTTCTTATATGGAGACATATTTTTTTGTTTAGGGTATTTAATTAATCTTTAAACAAATTTAAAGATTAATTTAATAGTATGCGCTAATTAACGATTAAAAATGTTCAATAAGACGTTACAAAAACCAAAGTCTTACACCTTGACACGAATTTTTCAAATTTGAAATCTGTTTTACGTAATATGAACTGTCTATTATGGGTTTATTTTGTAATGTCCTACCCATTGTCTAATTTCACTTCTTAAGATACCAAACAATGATAAAGGCTTCCAATATTCATAAATATTACGGAAATTTAGAGGTGCTCAAAGGAGTAGACCTGCATATTAAAAAAGGTGAAATCGTATCGATTGTTGGCGCATCTGGAGCCGGAAAAACAACCCTACTTCAAATTTTGGGCACCTTAGACGGACTTTCCAATAAACAAGAAGGAAAACTTCTGGTAAATGGAACGGAAACTACAAGCCTAAATGACAAGGCCCTAGCTAAATTTAGGAACGAACATATTGGATTCATTTTTCAGTTTCATCAATTATTGCCCGAGTTCACGGCCTTGGAAAATGTATGTTTGCCGGCCTTTATAAAAAAAACAAGCAAATCCGATGCAGAAAAACGGGCAAAGGAACTGTTGGATTTTCTGGGACTTTCGCAAAGGCACAACCACAAACCTGCGGAATTATCCGGTGGAGAACAGCAGCGTGTTGCCGTAGCCAGAGCACTTATTAATAACCCTGCGATTATTTTTGCCGATGAACCCAGTGGCAATCTAGATTCTGAAAGTGCGGATAAGTTGCACCGTTTATTTTTTGAACTGCGCGAAAAATTCGGACAGACCTTTGTTATTGTTACACATAACAAGGAACTTGCCGAAATGGCCGACAGAAAACTAACCATGGTCGATGGAAAAATAGTGGATAGCATTACGGTATCTGCCTAAACCTTTAAACCAAATGATTGCAGCGGTTTGGGGATTTTTACAACATCCAACAAATGAAAAGCTGGAGGCAACTAGCGAGGAACGTAATACTTTGTTCGTTCGCCTACTTGGTACTATGGTATTTTTGAGTATCCTGTTTGGGCTACTGATAGGCAGCTTTTCCGAACTTTTCGATTTGGATTTTGGAGACCATGCCGTGGACGAATTGTTTAAGAACTACTCCCTTTTCACAGTACTTTTATTGGCGGTAGTTTTAGCCCCGATTCTAGAAGAACTCCTGTTTAGGGCACCATTGACAATTTTTAAAAATCCTGCCCATTTTAAATATGCCTACTATGTCTCCATTTTACTTTTTGGTGTCATACACATTAGTAATTATTCAACGATAGAAGGCCAATACTGGGCGATACCAATTTTAGTTTCACCACAGCTTTCCGCAGGTGTTTTCTTAGGTTATATTCGGATAAAATTGGGGCTTTTTTGGAGTATATTACTACATGCAGCACATAATTTAGTGCTCACAGCCCCACTACTTGTTTATTTATTTTTAGAAATACCTTTAGAATGAAAAAAAGCGAACTAAAAGAGTTTTTAGATGCAAAAGTGATGCAATACAACCATCCAAGCTTTTTAAAAAGCGATCCTATCCAAATTCCACATCAATTCAAAAACAAGGAAGATATTGAAATCAGCGCCTTTTTAACGGCCACTATTGCATGGGGCAATCGCAAAAGCATCATAAATAATGGCCAGCTTTTAATGGACATTATGGAGCAAAGTCCTTATGATTTTGTATTGAACCATACCGACGCCGATCTGGAAAAACTAAGCAGTTTTGTGCACCGAACATTTAATGGAACGGACCTTCAATACTTCATAAAAAGTCTTCGCAATGTATATGCTGCACATAAGGGTTTAGAAGCTATTTTTACCACACATCAAGGTAAAGATAGTCTACAACCTACCATTTCTAAATTCAAAAAAGTATTTTTTGAGCTCCCACATGAAACACGAACAACTAAACACGTTTCCGACCCGCTAAGAGGTTCAGCGGCCAAACGTATTAATATGTTTTTACGCTGGATGGTGCGTGACGCCAGTACTCAAGTAGATTTTGGTCTTTGGAAAAATATACCCGCCTCCAAATTATCCTGTCCGCTAGATGTGCATTCCGGTAATGTAGCACGAAAACTAAAACTTTTAAAACGAAAACAAAACGATGGTAAGGCACTGGCCGAGCTAGATACAGCGCTCAGAAAACTGGATGCTGCCGATCCCGTAAAATACGACTTTGCATTGTTTGGCTTGGGTGTGTTCGAGAAATTTTAAGACGTGTACTAGAGTGTACTAGAAAGGATAATAAGTCAAAACCAAGGTGGTTCAGCTCACTATTCCCATAGTTCCCAAATCCAACAGCTGTTTGTTTCCACCTTCGGCTATCGATTTGTAAATAGCCTCCACAATAATCATATCTCTTTTACCCATTTCCCCAGGCGCCATATTTGTGGTCCCTAACTGAATATGTTTGGCAAAATCATCCATTTGAAGGGCCATTTGCATTTTAAGTGGAAATTTAATTTCCGTTCCGGCAGACGTTCTTCCGCTTATGGGTCCATAACTATGCGCCGGGTCCAACTCAAACCAGCCCTTGTCACCATGTACTTTTAATCTATTGCCGTTTATATTATGGGAGGTCATCATGTGACCTACAGCGCCGTTAGGGAACTCGAACTGGGCGGTGATCGTTTCATCGGTATCCTTAAAATACCCTGGTCGTGTACTAAACTCCTGCGCAGTTACGGATATCGGATTTTCTCCTGTACCATAAATAGATGTTTGGATGGAATACACGCCCATATTCATTAAGGCTCCACCGCCGGACAAGGCCTTGTTCAAACGCCATTGATTTGGATTACCCTGTGAGATATAGGCAGCATCGGAAGACACAAAATTTACATCCCCAAAGGTTTTTTCCATAACATATTTCTTTACCTCTTTGGTATATGGGTCCGATTGCATTCGGTATCCTACACTAAGTTTTACATTATTATCTTCACAGGCCTTAATAATTGCATCGCACTCTGCTACGTTCATAGCCATAGGTTTTTCACAAATAACGTGTTTTCCGGCTTTTGCGGCACGTATACAAAAATCTGCATGCATACTATTGGGCAGCACTACATACACTATATCCACCTTTGGATTATCAATGATAGTATCAAAATTCCCGTAATTATAGATGCAATCCTTTGCGAGGTTGTACTTTTCCTTCCATAATTGCTCCTTTTCCTTTGTACCGGTAACAATGGCGGACAAATAACAATAATCGGTATCTTGTAAGGACGGCGCCAATTGATAGGTGCTATAGCTACCAAGCCCAACAAGTGCTACTCCTAACTTTTTTGTAGTGGTGGTACTGTAAGCTAACGAGGAATATAAGGGACTAATGAGGGCTGTCGCCGCCATACCCTTTCCCAAGGTATTTGCAAAACTTCTTCTTGTAACTTTTTTCATTGGTCATCAGGTATATGGTACATTCTAAAGATAAGAATTATTCGCACTTAAAAAAGGGTTTTTATAAGGGGGTATATGTTGATATTTCTGTATTTTTAAGGCTGACTAATTCTATTTAAACCATGAAAACAAATTACATTTTGTTACTTACCGTTCTTGTTACGCTAAGTGGCATTTCCCAAAACAGGAAATTACCGGTCGATACTGTTGTTACCACACAACACAGCGTTACCATAAACGGTACCGCTATCAATTACACGGCCCAAACAGGCACCCAACCCGTTTGGGACGAAAACGGCGAACCTACCGCCGCGCTGCATTATACCTACTACACACGCAATAATGTAAAAGATCGTGCCTCCAGACCCTTACTGATCTCTTTTAATGGAGGTCCAGGTTCCGGCTCCGTGTGGATGCATTTGGCCTATACAGGTCCCAGAGTGTTAAAAATAGACGACGAAGGCTATCCGGTGCAGCCTTACGGGGTCAAGGAAAATCCATTTTCTGTATTGGACGTTACGGATATCGTCTACGTAAACCCTGCAAATACAGGTTATTCACGTACCATCCCAGAAACGGGCAAAGAGGTTGATCGCTCCAAGTTTTTTGGTATCAATGCGGATATTAAATATCTAGCAGAATGGCTAAATACCTTCGTAACCAGGAATAACCGATGGCGTTCCCCTAAATACATAATTGGTGAAAGCTACGGCGGTACGCGGGTCATGGGTCTTGCAAAGGCATTGCAAGACCAACAATGGATGTATTTAAATGGCGTAATCATGGTTTCCCCGGCAGATTATAAGGTAATTAGGGAAGATGGTCCTGTTTCACAGGCCTTAAACCTACCCTATTTCACAGCAGCTGCATGGCATCATAAGGTTTTACCGCCCGCATTACAGCAAAAAGATTTGCTGGAAATATTACCGGAATCCGAGGAATACACCATCAACACGCTCATTCCGGCGATTGCTAAAGGCGGATTTATATCCGATGAAGAGAAAAGAAGTGTTGCCAAAAAAGTTGCCTACTATTCGGGTATTTCGGAAGAGGAGGTTTTGGATATGAATTTAGAGGTCACAACATCCTATTTCTGGAAAAACCTATTAAAGGACAAAGGAGATTACAATATAGGTAGACTGGATTCCAGATACTTGGGAATTGACAGGCAGAACATGGGAATGCGTCCAGATTATAGTGCAGAGCTGACCTCGTGGTTACATAGTTTTACGCCGGCCATTAATTATTATCTTCAAGAGGAACTAAATTTTAAAACGGATATTAAATATAATATGTTTGGCCCGGTGCGCCCTTGGAACAATGAAAATGATACCACCAGAGACGATTTAAGACAAGCTATGGCCCAGAACCCCTATTTAAAAGTATTGGTGCAATCTGGCTATTATGACGGTGCAACCACTTATTTTAATGCAAAATATACCATGTGGCAAATAGACCCTAGCGGGAGAATGAAGGATCGTTTTACCTTTAAGGGATATCGTTCTGGCCACATGATGTACCTGAGAAGAGAGGATCTAAAAAATTCCAATGACGATATACGTGAGTTTATTGCAAAAAGCTTGGCAAACGGTAAGAGTGCAAAGTACTAAGGTTTAAGGAATACTAATACGTACGCGATTAGAGATGCCCAGTAGACTCAGGGGTTCCTGAACCGCTATCGTATTCACTTTTAAAGGCGCGATGAGTTCAACATGGTCAATGGCCTGTTTGTATAGGGCATCGCGCTTTCTTTTTTTCTTTTGTTTAAATATATCTATCGTTACCCCTACGGAGGCGCCTCCCAAAACCGTAGCCAACAAATCGGCATTGTCCCAACCGTTATATTGATTCTGATCTATTGCTTCCTTTGCCAATCCTATGAGTAAACTTCCTCCGAGAGAACCCGCAAAGGTCCAAGTCCTGTTACCCTTGGATATTTGCGAGGCAACACCGGCCCCTACCAAGCCATATAGATTACCCCCCAGAAAATGCAGTGCCTTGTCTTGCTCCAACTGTCCGTAAGAGTTTGTAATCCAAAAAAATACAATAACTGCTGTTGAAATTTTGCCCATGATACGTGCAAATGTATTAAAACTTATGGTAAAGCCTTTTATTCACTAAATTCAAAATAACAAAGGACCAAAAAATTAATGAACTATCTTAGTCATTTAAATTAAAGTATATGATCAAGCGGTTTCTTCAAACTCTCAAATTAATTCATATATTCCTTGTTACAGGTCTTACGCTGTTTTCTTTCATTGCCTTTGTCCAAAACAATGGATTCAATGCCGATATAAATACAAACAGCACCCTACTCTATTTAGTCCCGGCCGTTGCGTTGCTGGGCTACTTTGGCAGTCAAATACTTTTTAATAAAATGATATCCAAAGTACTGGAATCCGATGCGTTACAAGTTAAACTTAATCATTATCAAACAGCATCGATTATAAAATACGCATTAATAGAAGCCCCTACAATCATAGCTTTATTCGTCTATTATGCAACAGGAAATGCCCTGCCCTTGGTCATTGCCCTATGCCTACTTGCCTATTTATTTGTGCAAAGACCTACTAAAGAGAAAATAATCGCTAGTTTACCGTTAAACCCCGAAGAGCGAAGAGCAGTATACGACAACTAAAATGGTATGACCATAGTTGAGGAATAAGTAAACTACCTCAGGGCAAGCCCACGAGGCATTAAATAAGAAAACGATTTTTAATTTCGAGGCTAGCCTCGGAGTATCAAACCCTTTGGCGGTGCCAATGAAAAACAAAACCAGGTAAATAAATACAACGATGAGAAAACAAAAAATAATGGTAGTAATGGGATTGATGGCTTCACTTTTTGGAATTCAAAAAATTACCGCGCAAGAACCGGCACAAGATTGGGCGAATTTAAAAGAGTTCCAAGAGGCCAATGCGCTGATCAGCACTACGGAAATAGAACCAAACCGTGTGGTTTTCATGGGAAACTCCATCACTATTGGATGGTTAAATTCACGTCCTATGTTTTTTAAAAATAAACCTTATATAAACAGAGGTATCAGTGGCCAGACCACCCCGCAAATGCTCATTCGATTTCGCCAAGACGTTATCGATTTAAAGCCAAAAGTTGTTGTTATTTTGGCCGGAACTAATGATATAGCGGGAAACACAGGTCCATCTACGATTGAAATGATCGTTGATAATATTAAAAATATGGCGGAACTAGCACATACGAACAATATCAAAGTAGTGCTGTCTTCAACGCTCCCTGTTTACGATTATCCGTGGAAACCTGGGTTGGAACCGGCCCAAAAAATAATAGCCTTAAACGCTTTACTGAAGGAATATGCAAAGGAAAAAGGTCATCTCTACTTGGATTATTTCTCCGCGATGGCAGATGAACGTAACGGACTCCCCAAAAAATATGCCGAGGACGAAGTACACCCTACTATAGCAGGTTACCAAGTGATGGAGCCTTTGGTAGAAGCTGCAATTAAAAAAGCTTTAGAGTAGTTTAATGCATTAGCTGCCAGTAGGGTACAGTTAAAAAATAGATTTTTATTCTTATTGGCACCCGTACGAATATTGTAAACAATATGGAGATAACATAGATTATTACAGAGAGTTTAGACAACTCTTAAATATCATCTTGTCTACATCTGTTTAAACCTGCTCCAAGATGCTTCCTTGGTTATGTAGGGCATTATTTACTTTTAGGGATAAAGCAAAGGAAAAAATTTCCCTTGCATTTTATCGCCTTTCTTTACAGGCGGCACTCCTTTTAAAAGTTCATCGTTGGTATTGCTTACCGTACCATCTGCAAACGCATTCAATACAAATGCCCGCCTGGGCCTTTTAGATTTATTTTCATAAGATCCATGTACCAACAGAGGATGGTGAAAGGAAGCATATCCTTTTTTTAATTCAATCGGAACCGGATTAAATTCCTTTTTTTGATCCTCTGTTAAATAGGCCAGCAGCCCTTCCATATCCCCAGCCAGCTCGGGTGCTTTTAAAAGTCCCCATTTGTGACTTTTGGGTATATATTGTAAGCAGCCATTTTCTTCTGTAGCATCATCTAAACCCGTCCAACAGGTTAAATGCTGCATGGCTATGGTACGGGTCCAATAGGAATAGTCCTGGTGCCATGCCACAACCCCACCATGTTCGGCAGGTTTATAGAACAACTGGTCGTGCCAAAAACGAACCGGTTTTTGCTCCAGTAACTGATGTGCCGCCATTACAAATGCAGGATTCCATAAAACATCATGAAAACCTTCCGTAATTCTCCAATGTCCCAATGAGTGGAACAAAACACTATCGGAATTACCAGATTCATTACTATGAAATTCGTAAAACAGAGCGTTGCCAGGGTGTTTAGGATCAACCAATTGGTCCAATTCTGCACGCAATTGACCAATAACCTTGCTATCCAAAAGTTTGATGCCGGACACGAATCCAAATTCATGAAAATGTTGCACCTGTGCCTCGGACAACCGATACGGTTCCCATTCCGCATCGTTTGTTGGCCATTTGAACAGTTCGGAGACCAACGCATGTACGTCTGCTAAATCCTTTACCATAATCACTTTAATATGATGATTAACTCTTAAAAGTAACAAAATTTTACAATACCTACCATTTTAGTTTTATCAAAAGAACAATACAAACATTGTTGTACTACATCAGAAAAAGATAACCATTTGAAATTTATTTAATCCGCCGATTCCCCGGCATGCATGCGCAATTTTTTTTACAACCGAACGCAGTTCGTTCAACCGGCCAACAAAAGTTCATGGACGGTAAAATCTAATCAAGTTATCTTTATCTAAGCTTTGTCTCTATGATTGTGAACACAAAATACAAATTGATTATTTCAATGAACGGTACACTCTCTGTTTCTTTTGTTTATTTTTGAGAAATTTTATTGATAACAAAAATGAAAAAAACACTATCCATTACAATCCTTGGCCTGTTTTTGGCTTGCAACTCTTCTCAAAAAACCGTGGCTCCTAATGTAAAACAAGCGGCAAGCCAAGAGGTCTATGCCGAAACTATTACGGAGGCAGAATTAAAGGAGCACTTATACGTCTACGCTTCAGATGAGTTCGAAGGACGGGACACTGGTGCACCTGGGCAAAAAAAGGCAGTAGCCTATTTGAAAGCGGAATACGAAAAAATGGTTGTTCCGGCGGCAAAACCAAATGGCGATTACTTCCAAAAGGTGCCCTTAGAAGTAGCTCAAATGCCAACAGGATCGCTCATGATTAACGGCACTTCCTTTACCTTGGGTGAGGATTTTGTTAGTTTTAATGATGCAGGTGCAAATTTTAACGAAATCGTTTATGCTTCTTATGGAATTGAAGAAGGAGGGTATTCAGATTTTAAAAATATAGATGTAACGGACAAATTGGTTTTGATCAAGGATGGCGAACCTACCAATAGTGATGGTACATATCTCCTAACAGGTACGCAAGAACCTTCTAAATGGAGCAAAGACCCCATGGGTAGGATACAGTTTATTATGGACAAAGGGGCAAAAGGAGTTCTATTGTATTCCCCTACATTATTTCCAAGAGTGTTGGCCTACTATAACAGATCTAAAAATAGCTCCTCCGGTAGAATGAGCGTGAAAGGTTTAGGCAAAACTGGTTTTAGCGCAAGTATAAGCGACACCATGGTAAAGGCAATTTTACCTGATATACTAACAGACAACAACCCACGAATTTTGAACAGTAAGGTAGCATCCGATATAATAGGGAATTCAGAAGCTATAGACTCGGAAAACGTAGTGGCGGTAATAAAAGGAACAGAAAAACCCGATGAGTACGTTGTTATCTCCTCCCACTTGGACCATATAGGTGTAAATGCAGACGGACAAATAAACAACGGAGCGGACGATGACGGATCCGGCACTGTTGCCATGTTAGAAATAGCCGAAGCGTTCAAAGCAGCCTCAGATGCCGGTAACGGCCCAAAACGTTCCGTTGTATTTTTGCACGTAACGGGAGAGGAGAAAGGTTTGCTGGGGTCCTTGTATTATACAGATGTAGCACCTATTTTTCCCCTATCCCAAACTGTAGCGAACCTAAATATAGATATGATCGGTAGGATCGACCCAAAAAGAGAGGGAGAAAGAAACTATCTGTATTTAATTGGATCCGATAAATTAAGTACGGAATTGCACGAGTTATCCGAGGCGGTCAACGCAAAATACACCAATATCGAATTCGATTATACCTATAATGACGAAAACGACCCAAATCGGTTTTACTACCGTAGCGACCATTACAATTTTGCAAAAAATAATATCCCCATTATATTTTATTTTAACGGAACACATGATGATTATCACAAACCAGGTGACACCCCCGATAAAATAAACTACGACTTATTGGAGAATAGAACCAGGCTCATTTTCCATACCGCTTGGGAAATAGCAAACCGCGATAAAGCCGTTATGGTAGATAAGCCGGTAGAATAGCCGAAAAAACCCCAAAAAGAATGTCCATCAAAGCTAAGATGGGCATTCTTTTATACCATAATCCAAAGGTTGATAGAAACAAAAAATCCTAAGTTTTACCTTAGGATTAATGAGCTTGTTTAGGGTGGAAGACCGGGTTCGAACCGGCGACCCTCGGTACCACAAACCGATGCTCTAACCAGCTGAGCTACAACCACCATTTGTAAGCGAGTGCGAAGGTAATTTTTTTAAAATACTTTTCAAAATAAAAAGAAAGAATTGAGAATTATATTTACACCGTTAAAATAACTACTATATTTTGATTATAGTTGTCTTAACAGTATAATACTGTACATCAATGAATTATTTATACACAGATGGCCGTAATCAAAATCAGATTTAAAAATCACGTCAAACCCTATATGTTCTTAGGTAATAGAATACATACCCTACATCTAGGATAAAAATGTAAAGAGCCTCAAGAATACAACTATTTTAACTACATTTAACGTAGGGTTTTTCAGGAAATCTGTAAGTGCGTCACACTTTTTATTTATTACTGCATGTTCAAGAAAAGGGTTCTTTTTTTTTTATTTATACTATCCTTTAGTCTTTGCGTAAAAGCGCAATTCGATAGTATTATATTTTATAAAGAACAAATTAACAACCTCAAGGAAACTAAAGCTTTTACGCCTAGAGATACTTCTTATATAATTCTACTTAATAAATTAAGCTCAAGATTAAAGCATTACGGAACAGATTCCTTGGGTATACTATCTAAAGAAGCATTGAGCTTAAGTAGAGCTATCAATTATAAAAAAGGAGAAAACGATGCGCTTGCAAACTTGGCAATTTTTGAACTCATCAACGGTAATTTTGAAAATTCCTTAAATTACAACAACGAAGTTTTAAACAACATTGCCAACGACGACAACCCAGAACTAGCAGCCAACATTTATAACATCATAGGGCAAATCTATTTTTCTTTGAATAATTATCCAGAGTCCTATAAAAACTTATATCAATCATTATTGTTGGCGCAACAAACAAATAACACTGATTTAATTATTAAAATCAACTCCAACTTAGGCACCTTGTTTTCTTTACTGGAAGAATATGACGACGCTGCCTATTACTATAAAATTGCCTTAGATAGCATAGGTGACAGTGATACTAGTATTATTAAAGCCGGTATCCAATGTAACCTTGGATACCTATATTTAAAGAAGAACGATTCAACTACCGCATTAGATTTCCTTAGAAAGAGTCTTCCTACACTGGAAAATCAGCAAATAGTAGCACTATTACCTATAGTTTACCTCACTTTTGGCGAGGTATACTCACAATTCGGTAATTTTGAAAAATCCATAGAGTATTTTAACATGGCTCTGCCATACTATAAAACCTTGAACGATGCTAGAAACAACGGTAACGTTTTAAAGGGGCTTGGAACTTCTCATTTAGCCTTGAACAATCTTAACAAGTCGGAGCAATTTTTAAACGGGGGGGTTCAGTTATTTAAAAAAGTGAATTACAAAACAGGATTAGAGCAATCTTACCATGCACTATATCAATTATATAAAACAAAAAAATCATTAAACACCGCTCTTTCTTTTTTAGAATTATCGCAAGGTTACAAGGATTCCATATTTAAGGAAAAAAGTGTTCGCGATATTGCGATGCTAAAAGCAAAATTAATTTTTGAGGAAGACCAAGAGGCAATAAAACGCGAAAGTGAAAAGAAAATTATGGAACAGAAAAAATATGTTCAATGGGGAGGCTTAGGTCTCGTCTGTACCATTTTTATTACCATTTTGGTGTTTCAAGTAAATAAAACAGAAAGAAAGTTAAATAAGGAATTAGAGTCACAACGTAAAAGCTTAGCTTTAAAACAAGATGAACTTAATAAAATTAACAACAATCAGGATAAACTTTTCTCCATTATTGGTCATGATTTAAGAGGTCCTATTGTTTCTTTGAAACAACTACTTGGACTTGCGCTGCAAGACGAAACAGGTATTCAACATTATTATAGGTTTGCCCCCAAATTAAAAAAAGATGTAGACCATATCCATTTTACCGTTGACAACTTGCTTAATTGGGGTAAAACACAGATGCAAGGAGAACCGTTGAATCCTGTTCAAATCAATGTCAAAGAAGAATTGTTCCTTATTGAAGTTCTTTTCAGGGATATCTTGGATAAAAAATCAATTATCATCAACAAAGAGAATCTTGATGATTTAACCCTTGTTGCCGACGCCGATCACTTTAGAATAATCTTCAGAAACCTTATTAGCAATGCGCTTAAATTTACACCGCAAAATGGGCATATTTGGTTAACATCCTACCAAGAAGAAGATACAGTGGTAGTCCAAGTTAAAGATAATGGTATTGGAATGTCAGAAGATGTGGTAAACAAGATTTTTAACCCATCAGATTATCATACAACTTTTGGCACTAACAATGAACGGGGAACGGGCCTAGGTTTGAAACTGTGCAAGGAAATGGTTCTTAAGAACAATGGGGATATTTGGGTCAAAAGCACCGTTGGAAAAGGAAGTGTTTTTTCTGTTCGGTTTTCTCGGAAACCCTTGGTCTAATCACCATCTTTATTCCAGGCGAGAGCCTTGGGTTTTAACCCGTATCGAAATGCACTAATGATTGTATTCAAGGCTGTTCACTTCTTGGTTTTATCACGAATGTTTGTTGATTCACTTAAACCTACAAAACCGAAATTTTAAGTCAAAAAAACAAAAAACTCGATTTTCAGAAGAAAATCGAGCTTTGCTCCAAGCGGAGAAAGAGGAACTATCCAGAATCTCAATTTGTCCCTGTTTTCGTGGCTTAAAAGCCACATCAAATTATATATCCACCAAATTCGCCCCTTTTTTTACAAAAGTTTGGGAATTCTTACAGGTTTTGCCCCCATTTGAATTCAAATGAAGGTATTTTGTATATTTCTAATTACTTATTTTTTTTCGTCTTATTAAAACTTTTAAAAACAACATGTTTACTATAATACACATTTTAGTTATTTTAATTATATTTGTGTAATATAATAAACAATTATGATTGATTCTATTACAATCAAAGACGTGAAATCAAAGCTGGGCGAGCTTTGTAAGACGAAAAGACAAAGTTTCGATATGTCTCAACAAGATCTTGGCGATGCTTTGGGGTTGTCTAGATATACGATTCAGAAATTTGAAAGCGGTAAAAACGCCACTTTGGATACTGTTTTAAAAATTGCCAATCATTTCGGCTTACTACAATCCATTTTTAAAGGCGTTAATCAAGTTGTTGATGAACAAAACGACATTTCACTCTATTAATAGATGGCTAGAGATAAAATCATAGATGTTATTGCTTTTGGTCAAGAAATTGGTAAACTAGGCTATGATATCGATCAGGGTAAGTCATTTTTTCAATACAATCCTGAATTTTTGGATTCGGGGAAATACTCAAAACTCTTTCCCTTTATTTTCAAACGTACCAAACCAGCGCAAGTTTTTACCGAATATCAACAAGATACCTTTCAGGGCTTACCACCAATGATAGCCGATTCCCTGCCAGACACCTTTGGAAATATTATTTTTCAAGAATGGTTAACAGCAAGAGGTATCCAAAAAGTGACACCTTTGGAACAGTTGGCTTACGTAGCGGATCGTGGTATGGGTGCTTTGGAATACAAACCTGTGAAAGAACTACCAAATACCACATCTATAAATATTGATGAAATCATTACTATTTTAGAAAAGGTATTGAAACTAAAAAAAGATACATCTGGGGCAGCCCTTGATGAATTGTCTTTACTTAACGTTTTCAAAATAGGGACTTCAGCTGGTGGAGCTAGACCTAAAATCTTAATATCCGAACATAAAGAAACTGGTAAAATTATAGCTGGGGATAGAGAAACAAGCGCGGACTACAACCACTATCTAGTAAAGCTACACCTTGATGAGAGCGATGGCTATAACAAAGAAAAAGTGGAATACGCCTATTATTTATTAGCACAAGAAGCGGGTATAGATATAATGCCTTCTAAGCTTATTGAAAATATGCACTTCGCCACACTTAGATATGATAGACAACACGGAGAAAAACAGCACGTATTAACCGTAACAGGTTTAACAGGTTGGGATTTTAAAAGTCAACCGGAGAACTCGTCGTATGAGAATGTTTTCAAGGTAGCCTTAGGACTAGAAGTCCCGCATAAAGATTTACAACAACTCTTTAAGCGTATGGTATTTAATGTCGTATTTAGAAACGTAGACGACCATTTAAAGAACCACAGTTTTATCTATAACAAAGAAGAAAACAAGTGGAATTTAGGCCCTGCTTATGATTTGACCTATGCACTTAATCCGCTATTTACATTTAAAACTACCTCTAGAGCTTTGTCTATTAATGGAAAGCGTACTGAGATTACTTTAAAGGACTTGCTAGCGATTGCCGAAGAATTTGTTATTAAAAACCCTAAAGGGATTATTGAGGAGGTGCAGGCATTGATTCCAAGATGGATAGAGATTGCTGGTGAATTAGAGATACCTGAGAACATAATCAAAGCAATTCAAAAAGAAATAAAAAGAATAGAATAATGGCAAATAGCAAGCACGCACATTTGAGATATACTATTCTGGATTATTGATCTTAGGGCTTTGAAGAGTTATTAAGAACCCTCAATGAAGGTCTTTCTGAACTATATCCTGGTGAAGAAATTTCAGAAAGAATTTTACAAGAAGATGTTAAAGTATTTAGAGATAAAGTGAATGGTTTCGATGCGCCACTTCCTTAAGGGCAAAGAACATATACATATTCTGATGCCAACTTTACCATCGCCAGCTAAAAACTTGTTTCTTAGGGTTTCGGTTGTAACCTCCTTATTATTTTAAATTAAGCCTCTTTGGCTTTGATATACTTAATGTAGTAAGTGAATCTAAATAAGCATTTATCTCTCGTATATCTTCTGTTCTTCCAATCGCTTTATTGGCTTCAACGCTCCATTTCTCAATCTCAATGGTACGTTTTGTACTAATCCCTGTACGCTTACCATCTATGGTAATACGTCGGTAAATAGGGCATTTTGCCCTGTGCATCTACTTTACTCTTTTTTCACTAGACTAATAATCCAAATATTTTGGTCATTCTGGTGACCTTTAATTATACATTAATATACAAAAATTAGAGGTCTTTTAACTGATATGTTATACTGATTTATAAATAGTTATAGACAATTAGGTGACCTAATTAAGGTTATAAAACGGTCACCTAATAGGTCACCCACAGAATGGTTTTTTATACATTTTTTGATGTTTTTGGTAAAATAAAAAGTCCCATAAACATTGAGTTTACAGGACTTTCGTCGATTTTGAATAAATCTAAGCGGAGAAAGAGGGATTCGAACCCCCGGAGGTGTGACCCTCAACAGTTTTCAAGACTGCCGCATTCGACCACTCTGCCATTTCTCCAAGTGTCTCATCAGGTATTCCCTGAATGCGGGTGCAAATATAGAAAGCTTTTTCTAGCTATTAAAACCTTTTCAGTAAATTAATTGAAATGTTTTCGAGCAAAGAAACCGATTGGTTGATTTTCTAGACTAAAAAACAGAAAGAGACACGTGTGGAGTAGTACATTACGGCTTATGCCCATTATCAATCAAAATAAACTACCCTAAAGATTGGATACTTAAACAATCCATAGTAGTTTGCTTTTCCTTATTTCAAATCGTTATAATGACTCGGCCATTAGTTAGTGTTCTTATCCCTTACAAAAACACATCGACATACCTAAAAGAATGTTTGGATTCTATACTTGCACAAACCTATACGAATTGGGAGGTTATTGCTATAGACGACAACTCAACCGACGACAGCCTTAAAATTGTTACAAACTTTGGGGAACAGGATTCCAGAATAAAAACCTATCCCAATCAAGGAAGCGGAATTATACCAGCCTTGCGAACTGCCTATACAAAAAGTAAGGGCCATCTTATCACCAGAATGGATTCGGACGATATCATGCAGCCCTCTCGGGTACAGCAGATGGTAAAAGACTTGAACCTAAATGGAATTGGACATCTATCCGTAGGCCAGGTGCGTTATTTTTCGGAACGCGGTATAAGCAATGGCTATGAACGTTACGAGCAATGGCTGAACGGTTTAACTACCATGGGCACTAATTTTTCGGAATTATATAAAGAATGTGTGGTTCCCTCCCCTTGTTGGATGTTACACAGATCCGATTTGGATGCCTGTAACGCTTTTGAACCAGAACGCTATCCTGAGGATTATGACCTTACGTTTAGGTTTTACGAAATAGGTCTTAAAATCATACCTTGTAGTGAGGTGCTGCTTTTATGGCGAGATTACGATTCCCGCACTTCACGCACCAGTGCGCATTATGCACAAAATTATTTTCTAGAAATTAAACTACATTATTTCCTCAAACTCCATTACGACCAAAATAAGTCGTTAATCATTTGGGGGGCGGGAAAAAAAGGTAAGCAAATGGCACAATTACTTCAAAACGAAGGTATCCATTTTACCTGGGTCTGCGATAACCCTAAGAAGATTGGCAAAGAAATCTATGAAGTTCCCTTGATTTCGTTTCATAAACTGAAAGATATAGATGATTTCCAAAGCATCATCACCGTAGCCAATGCAGAGGAGCAAAATACCATGAGAAAGTATCTCTCACATTTAGGGAAATCTAACATGGTGGATTACTTTTTTTTCTGCTAAGTTCCTAACATCTATAATGTTAATCCGCTAAATAGGATTCCATTCATCCCAGCTTGATATAAAATAAAGTTATAGTCCCAAACCCATACCTTAAAAGGCTGTATCTAAATTATTGAAGGAATAGTAAACTACGGGGCAAGCCCACGTGGCATTACATAAGAAAACGATTTTTAATTTCGAGGCAAGCCTCGAAGTATCAAACCCTTTGGCGGTGCCAATGAAATATTAACGCTACTTCGCGAAAGTTGATACCTTCAAAATAAGTATCTTTACATAATTAAAAACAGGAATGCAGTTTAAATATCCAGAACTTCTTTGGGCGCTACTACTTCTAGTCATTCCAATTATCATCCATCTTTTTCAGCTTAGGAAGTTTAAAAAAACACCGTTCACCAACGTAAAACTGCTTAAAAAGGTAGTTTCGGAGTCTAGAAAGAGTAGTTCCATAAAAAAATGGCTCGTGCTTTTTACGCGGATGGGTATAATAACCGCCCTTGTTTTGGCCTTCGCACAACCTTTTAAGGCAGATAGCATTGCGTTGAAAGAAAAGGAGCATGTGTTTTATTTGGACAATTCCTTTAGCATGCAGACCAAACTTCAAGGCAGTACACTCTTGCAGAACACGGTACAGGATTTGATTAAGAACATCCCCGAGGAGCAACGTTTTACCTTGTTCACAAATAACAAGGTATACTCGGATGTGAACTTACAGGATATACGGAACGAATTGCTTCAACTACCTGCAAGCACTAATCAACTTACCATTGAAGAAATACTTCTTGCAGCGGAAACCTATTTTAAAAAGGAGCCTGGCATAAGTAAAAATAGCGTTCTAATTTCCGATTTTCAGAGCAACATGGGGCCTGTTCCTATGGAAAATGGTACGGAAACGAGCATCCACTTTATTAAACCAAAGCTGTCTCCCAGTTTAAATATCGCAATTGATTCTGTTTATCTTAGTACAATAGAATCCGATATTGTAGAGCTTACCGCCGAACTTTCTTCAAATGATGACATAGAAACCACTGCCGTTTCTTTATACGATGGCGATAAGTTAATTGCTAAGACCGCGGCAAAATTCAACCAAAACAAAAAGGCAACCGTACGCTTTTCCATTGCTTCAAGTGCATCGATTATTGGAAAAGTGGTAGTGTCGGACAATGGTCTATCCTATGACGACCAATTCTACTTTAACATCGATACACCAGAAAAATTAAAGGTACTCTGCGTTGGTACGGCAGATATGGACTATCTATCAAAAATATTTACGGAACCTGAATTTTCCTTTTCAACGAGTAGTTTGGCCCAACTGAACTACGGTGCCATAAACAACTACAACCTTATTATATTAAATGAACTAAAGTCGATTCCAACAGGACTTACCACTGCTATAAAATCCTATACCGATACCGGAGGAAACATTATTCTGATACCAGCTTCGGATATAGATATTACATCGTATAACCAACTTTCCAAATACTACTCCAACACGTTGTACAATAGTAAAATAAATACGGAAATTGCCGTTTCCAATGTTGTATTTGACCATCCGGTGTACAAAAATGTCTTTGAAAAAAGAGTCGCTAATTTTCAATATCCAAAAGTAAATAGCTATTTCACCATGCGGACAACAAGTCCAACTGTATTAGGACTACAGAATGGCGCACCCTTTTTAACTGGTTTGGAAAACGCCTATTTTTTTTCGGCCAGCCTATCGCCGGAGAATTCCAACTTTAAAAACTCTCCTTTAATCGTGCCTACCCTGTATAATATGGGTATAAACAGCCTAAAGCTACCACAACTGTACAGCACATTGGGAGAGCCTACGACCGTAGAAATTCCTATTTCATTATCAAAGGACAATATTCTAACCTTGGTGAAAGGAAGGGAAACTTTTATTCCCCAACAAAGACTATTGCCAAAAAAAGTAAGCCTTACATTTAATGAAAACCCTACTACGGACGGCACCTTTAGCATAGAGAACAATGGAGTACCGCTGCGGAACATCAGTTTTAACTACAATAGAACCGAAAGTGAACTGTCCTATTTATCCCTTGAGAATGTAGCGGAGAGCCAGATGCATCAAAATGTACCCAGCTTTTTTGAGGCAAGCAAAAAGAAAAACAGTATAGACGAATTTTGGAAATGGTTCGCTATTTTAGCGGTACTATTTGTCCTTTTAGAAACCCTATTCCAACGAGTATTAAAATAAAACAGTTCGCAAACAACGTACAAGGCAAATGAAAGTACTCTTAAAATCCGCCAAAATCATAGATTCCAAGAATAAGGAACTACATTTAAAAAAGAGAGATATCTTGATCGTGAACGGAATCATCGAAAAAATTGCCGGTTCCATTACGCCTCCACAAAAAACACAGGTCATAACACATAAAGACCTACACGTTAGTATAGGTTGGTTCGATACCGGCGTAAGCTTTGGGGAGCCCGGGTACGAGGAGCGGGAAACCATTGCGAACGGACTACAATGTGCGGCAAAAAGTGGGTTTACAGATATCGTCTTAAACCCTAATAGTAACCCTCTACCCGATAGTAGTTCCGATGTTGTGTTTTTAAAAAACGCTTCCAAAGACCAGCTTACAGGATTACATCCACTTGGCAACCTCACCTTTAATGGAGAAGGTGAATCCTTGGCCGAAATGTTTGATATGAAAAATTCGGGTGCCGTAGGCTTTTATGACTACAAAAATGCGGTTTCCAATCCCAACCTTTTAAAAATAGCGTTACAATACGCCCAAGGGTTTAATGGAACAATATGCTCATTTCCGTTGGATACTAAAATTGCGGGCAAAGGCGTCGTAAACGAAGGCGAGGAGAGCACACAATTAGGACTAAAGGGAATTCCAGCGCTTGCAGAAGAACTTAATGTGGCACGGGACCTGTACATTTTAGAATATACGGGGGGCAAATTGCATATACCCACGATAAGCACCAAAAATGCGGTTGGTCTTATCGCCGCCGCCAAAAAGAAAGGTCTTAACGTAAGCTGTAGCGTCGCCATTCACAATTTATTGTTCAACGATACCACCTTACGGGAATTCGATACAAATTTCAAAACCCTTCCCCCACTTAGAACCAAGGCAGACAGCAAAGAATTGATAAAAGGTGTTAAAAATGGTACTATCGATTTTGTAACGACGGACCATACACCATTAAACATTGAGTTAAAGCAAGTTGAATTTGATAATGCGAGCCATGGAACAATTGGGCTAGAAAGTGCTTTTGGCGGATTACAAACGGTACTGGACCTAGAGACTTCAATTGAACTTTTAACCAAGGGAAGAGAAACCTTTGGTATGAAAACGCCCATGCTAAAAGAGGGAATGCCCGCTTCTTTGACTATTTTTGAACCCAACACGACCTATCAATTTTCGACCTCAAATATTCAAAGCGCTTCTAAAAATAGTATGTTTTTAGGTACAACCTTAAAAGGAAAGGTCTTGGGCACCTTAGCCCGGAACAAATTGATGTTAAACTTTTAAGCCATGACGAAGGAAAATGAAAAAGTAGCTGGAAAAACAACAGCCATAATAGCCTATTTAACCATTGTTGGCGCACTTATCGCTATCTCCATGAATACGGAACCCAAGCACCAGTTTGCTAGATTCCACAATAGACAGGCTTTTGGTTTGCACCTATTGTTCATAGCCTTTGGGATTCTTTCCAACAACTGGGGCAATATATATTCCTTTTTTGGTCTGTTCTTATGTTACTCCATACTCTGGGTGTATGGTTTTTCGGGTGTACTTAGCAATAAAAAACAATCCGTTCCCATCCTAGGAGATTACTTTCAAAAATGGTTCACTTTTATTTCTTAAACAGATGACAACAGCTCCCCTATCTTTAGAACATATTATTAGACCTTCTTCCCTAACCAGTAAAAAAGCACCTGTACTTTTTATGTTACATGGCTATGGAAGTAACGAGGAAGACCTCTTTTCTTTTGCAGCGGAGCTGCCTGATGCCCTTTGTATCATATCCGTTAGAGCGCCCTATACCTTGGAACCTTATGGTTATGCTTGGTATGCCATTAATTTTGATGCTGAAAAAGGAAAATGGAGCGACGATGAGCAAGCCATAACCTCCCGCGAAAAAATAGTGCACTTTATTGACGAAGCCTGTGCCGCCTATCATTTGGACAAAGACAATATTGGCCTATTAGGTTTTAGCCAAGGCACCATATTAAGCTATGCCGTAGCACTCTCCTACCCTAGTAAAATTAAAAATGTCATTGCCCTAAGCGGATACATTAACGAAGGAATACTTGTAAATGGCTACGAGAAAGGGAACTACTCCGATCTTGATATCTATGCTTCCCATGGGCAGGTAGATCAAGTGATTCCCCTAGAGTGGGCACAAAGAGCACCAGAATTATTAAAGAAGCTAAAAATAGATCATGTTTTCGAAGAATTTCCGGTTGGCCATGGCGTTGCTCCTCAAAACTTCTATTCCCTAAAAGAATGGCTATCGACTAGGATAGGGTAATTTTATAACCTGAAATTACCACTAGCCACAAAAAATATGGGAAAAAGCCATTGACCGATACTAAACTTTTTCAAGTAATATAGCACACACAACCCGGCGGGTTCTAACAGCATACCATACGTATTGTCAATACGTGGAATACCATCTATTTTTAATTGCTCCGCGCGTACAATAAATGTTCTTTTAAGGTGAAGTCCACCCCTAAATCGTCCTTAAGTTCATACCCAATAAGTAGTTCTCCCCAATACTTACCATCGGAAAAATCGGCCAGTATCCATTTATGGTTCAGAATTTTAATTTTGTTTATTTTAAAATCGTTCTCCATTCCCTCATAAGGAATTAGCGGATTGTCTCCCTTAGACTCATTGGTTTCTAACAACTTATCGGTTATGTAGCGCGTTAGGTCTTCTATATTCAGATGCTCGTAGTACGCCAGGGCATCGTCGTTGTTTTCCAAAGAAAAATATTGCATTTCCAAAAGGTTAAGCTCGGATTGTTGCAAGGAATCTTCCAATGTGCCAACCTCTTCCTTTAATTTAACAATAGACGCCATATTGGCCTCTGCCATATTACCGCTACTTACAAAAAGATACATACATACAAGGGCGGTAAAAAGAAATAGATAAAGAAAGATTTGATTTTTCATAATTTACAATTCAATATTTAATGGTCCAATTCCAATATCTGTGGACTTACGGGGTCTCACGGTTTACGTTAAACTACTTTTAGGGGTCAAACTTCCAAAATAAGGTTGTCGTAGGCCAAATGAATGTTTTCCGGAAGACTTTTTTCTACTTCGGCATGAAAACCCATTAAATGACTAATATGCGTAAAATATGCCTTTTCCGGTTTTACTTGAGAAACAAAATGTATGGCCTCCTCTAAATTAAAATGAGAGTGAT
The DNA here is from genome assembly GCF_042676845.1 of Maribacter chungangensis. Lineage (NCBI taxonomy): Bacteria > Pseudomonadati > Bacteroidota > Flavobacteriia > Flavobacteriales > Flavobacteriaceae > Maribacter > Maribacter chungangensis. Next base: position 108,329 of record NZ_JBHTHY010000024.1, on the reverse strand, counting down.
GGGATTCTGTCCTTAGGGCGTTTACCACCAAAATTTTTGTGCCCTTTAATTTTTCTAATTCCTTTTCCTTTATAGACTTTACATCGGTAAGGTATGCGAAGTCATCTATACGATAGCCAAATACCTTTAATCTATTGTGCAAGGCCCTGACCGGAGTTATCATTTTTCCTGCCAAATGAAAATCAACTCCTTTTTTAACGTAGTTAATTTCCACGGCAGGTGCCCCGGGATACCTGTCCTTTTCGTTAAAAATATAGCCAAAACGCTTCTTTAGAGCTTTCACTACCCGTTTGTGGGCATAAATAGGAATATCGCCCTGCTTAAAGAAAAACGGTCTAATATCGTCTATACCGGCAGTATGGTCCGAGTGTTCGTGGGTAAAAAGAACCCCGTCCAGTGTCGTAATCCTGTGCGTAAGCATTTGTTGTCTAAAATCCGGCCCGCAATCAATAACAAAATTGTGGGAATCCCAAGATACAAGTACGGATACTCGCAATCTTTTGTCCTTGGGGTCATCACTTAAGCAAACAGGGTGATTACTACCTATTACAGGTACTCCCTGCGATGTACCCGTTCCCAAAAAAGTAATTTTTAACGCCATATCCGATGTACAAATTTAGGGCTTTAATCATACAAGTTACAACTCAAAAACAAGAAGCATTCACCCATTTTGGAAAATAATACCAGTTCTCTTTTGAAAACGAGCTAAAGAAATTGAATTGTTTTTTGACTTCGAAAAAGAAAAACCGGGCATAGCATGGTTATGGCTGATTTTTATTTTGAAGTTGGGCGTAAAAAGAAACAATTTATCGCATGATTTTTAATTGGGGAACGGTATAAGCACCTGTTTCAAATATCACAAAAAAAGTTTAGGTAAAAGTAATTTCAAATTTTTGAACGGTTTAGCCGTTAGATAGTATGATCTTTATAACTTTGTTAAAGCAAAACGAAACACATGTCATCAGTTGTCAAAAGAGAATCGGCCTTCGAAAATATTCCCTCGATCAAGGCCAAAACCTTAAGAATCAATTTAAATCCGGATATCTACGGCACTTTTGCGGAAATAGGTGCAGGACAGGAAACAGCTCGGCATTTCTTTCGTTCCGGTGGAGCATCGGGAACGATCGCTAAGGCAATGAGTGCTTATGACAAGGATTTTAGCGATGCTATCTATGGCACTGAAAAAGATGGTAGATATGTCACCCAAGCTCGTTTGAAAACCATGCTTTCCTATGAAATGTCGCTCATGGAAGAGCGTATAAGTAGAAAAAGGCATCCGGATAGGTTATTTTTCTCCTATTCCAACACCGTGGCAACCATAGATTTTTCCAAAAGGTACAAGGGACACGGTTGGATAGGAATACGATATCAACTAGACCCAAAACAAAAGGAACTTGACGAAATCATACTTCATATTCGGTTTAAACAGAACGAAGCTAGATTACAGCAAGAAACCTTAGGTATATTAGGTGTTAACCTTATTTACGGTGCTTTTTACAAGTATCACAAACCCAGAAAACTTTTAAAATATCTATACGACCATATTGATAAGGATACCTTGGAAATTGATATGATCAATTTCTCCGGGCCCAACTTTAAAGATGTGGACAATAGGCTGATGAGTTTACAGCTCATAAGAAATGATATGACAGATGCCGTAATGTTTGGACCGGATGGCAACAACCTGTTACCGGCGGCAGTGTTATACAAGAAGAACATTCTTGCCTTGCGTGGTAGTTTTAGACCCGTGACCAAGGTAAATTTGGATATGTTCCAAAAGTCTTATGACATTTTTGTCCGTGATCCGCAGGTAGATCAAGATAACACCATAGTTATTTTTGAAATTACCTTATCCAACCTTAAGGCATCGGGCGAGATAGATGAACAGGATTTTATGGGCAGGGCAGAACTGTTATGTTCCCTTGGCCACTCGGTGATGATCTCTAAATTCCAAGAATATTACAAGTTGGTAGAGTACTTTAACAATTACACCAAAAATAGAATTGGCCTTACGATGGGCGTGAACAACTTGGTAGATATCTTTGACGAAAAGTATTACCGACATTTAAGCGGTGGAATTTTGGAAGCCTTTGGAAAACTGTTTTTCAAAGATTTACAGGTGTACCTATATCCGATGAAAAATGCGGATACCGGGCAAGTTATGACAAGCAATAACGTAAAAGTGCATCCAAGAATGAAAGAGCTTTATAAGTTCTTTAAATACAATGGGAAAGTAATGGATATTATAGATTACGACCCGGAAATCATGCATATTTTCTCTAGAGACGTACTTAAAAAGATAATGAACGGTGAGGATGGCTGGGAAGAAATGTTACCAGAAGGTATTGCCGAAATTATCAAAGAAAAAAAGCTCTTCGTTAGAAAGGAACTTTTGGAAAAGTAAAGATCTAGTTAAAAACAGCGTTGATTTACCAAATCCATAACCGTATCGTTTAAAAGCGGTCGCTAATGTTCGAAGCCCTGTGGACTATGGGTCGCTTGCCCATTTTTCTTGACAGGCACTCCTTTTTTTTTGAACAAACTGTTCCCATTATGTTTCCTTCCCTTGGCAGGGGAAGGTGGATTACCAACCCGACCTAAAGTCGGGATGGCAAGACGGAGGGGGTTGAACTCAGGCCCATGTCCAAACGCAGCCTCTCACGGTAATATGCCGATGCGTCGTGTTTGCACAATATAAATATCCGCCCTGCCCGGTGGTCGGGGCGCTACCCCCTTCCGTCATCTTCCCCTGCATAGGGGAAGGAACACGGACCGAAAATGACAGTGTATAGCGATGATTTCAAAAGGTTCTATTTTGCTTAGTACAATATAAAGCTGTCAACGCCAAGTTAAACTACGGCCAAAAGTTAATAAAATATCTATTTCGTGTTACAAAGCCCCTTTAATGACAAAGGGGCTTTGTATTTTTTATTCTTCCAGTAACTGTGCTGCGTGGTCTTTTGTTTTTACTTTATCGATAACTTTTGAAATTTTCCCGTCCCCATCAACTACAAAAGTTTTTCTATGGATGCCATCAAACTCCCTACCCATAAACTTTTTAGGGCCCCATACACCAAAAGCATTAATCACGGTGTGGTCTTCGTCAGCTAACAACGGAAATGGAAAGTCGTATTTATTTCTAAAATTGGATTGCTTTTTCTGGGTATCCTCGCTAACCCCTAGTAATTCGTATCCAGCATCTTGCAGAATTTTATAATTATCCCTTAAATTACAGGCTTCGGCGGTACAACCTGGGGTATTGGCCCTAGGATAGAAAAAAACAATAAGATTCTTTCCGGAGTAATCCGATAAATTAATAGTATTGCCATCTTGATCTGGTGCGGAAAACGAAGGAACGGTATCCCCTACTTTTAATGTATTCATAGTATCTTTAGATTAATAATGTCTAACAATTATTATACAAAATTAAACAATAAATGACGAAAGCGGAAAAAGTTGCCTTTGCAATTTCAACCTTACAAAAACTATATCCGAAAATTCCTGTCCCATTAGATCACAAAGACCCCTATACTTTATTGATCGCTGTGCTGTTATCTGCACAAAGTACCGATGTTCGCGTAAACCAAATTACACCTTTATTGTTCGCAAAGGCGGATAACCCTTATGATATGATCAAACTTTCGGTCGAGGAAATTAGGGATATCATTAGACCGGTTGGGCTATCCCCCATGAAATCCAAAGGTATTTTTGGATTGTCAAAAATGTTGGTGGAAAAATATGAAGGTATTGTGCCAAAAGAACTTGCTCTGTTAGAAGAATTTCCGGCTGTAGGTCATAAAACCGCAAGTGTTGTCGTTTCTCAAGCTTTTGGTATTCCTGCGTTTCCGGTAGACACCCATATTCATAGACTCATGTACAGATGGGGTTTTACCAACGGTAAAAATGTAGTACAGACCGAAAAGGATGCAAAGCGCCTCTTTCCTAAAGAAATATGGAACGATTTACATTTACAAATAATTTGGTACGGAAGGGAATATTCCCCCGCAAGAGGTTGGGATTTAGAAAAAGACGTCATCACCAAAACTATTGGCCGAAAAAAGGTGCTGGACAATTATTATAAAAATAAAAAGACCCGCTAATTACGGGTCTTTTTATTAGTTTAAGAAAGTCTCGAACCTTAAATCTTTGTGTTCGAATTCATACAATGCCTGTGAATAACTCAACAAAAAATTGATGGTTTTAGGACAGACTTTATTGAATCCAATTTGTTCTTGGTAATCAGAGTAAATTTTTTCCATATTTCAATTGTTGTTACACTTAAATAACGCAACAAAAAAAGAAATATTGTTTTAGCTAAGATTCGCCCAATTTAATTGGTAAGGACGATATTGTTTTTTTCTATGATTTTTCGCATATTAATTAGGGCATATCGCATTCTTCCCAATGCTGTATTTATACTTACACCTGTGTTCTCGGATATTTCCTTAAAACTCATATCCTTGTAAATACGCATTAAAAGTACTTCCTTTTGGTCATCTGGAAGCTCCTCGATCAAGTGACGTAAATCGGAATCTATTTGGTCTTTGATCAGTTGCTTTTCGGCGTTTAACTTATCATCACCAATAACGGAGAAGATATTAAAGTCGTCATTACCCTCGAACATGGGCATTCTCTTGTTCTTTCTAAAGTGATCGATAATTAAGTTGTGTGAGATGCGCATAACCCATGGAAGAAATTTACCTTCTTCGCTGTAACGACCCTTTTTAAGGGTTTTGATTACCTTTATAAAAGTATCTTGAAAGATATCTTCTGTAATATCCCTGTCCAACACCTTGGAGTAGATAAAACTTGTTATTCTTTGATTGTGTCTGTTGATCAATACAGAAAGTGCTTTTTCATCACCGCTGATATAATCTCTTACTAATTCTGAATCATCAATTTGTAGTTCCATACGAGTTACTTTCTTTTAGGTTTAACGACTTGGGAATCTGTTCCTATTTTTTCGTTAGTTATTTAAATCTGAGATAAAACTAGAGAAAAGGCACCCTGTACAAAAAAGTATGTTGTAAAACCCTCCTTTTATGATGTGAAACAAGGAATATTTATTTTTTATACAATAAATAGAGCTGTAGCTAGTTGCGTGGGAAACCTGAGACAAGGGTTGTCTCCTTTGTAATTAATACTATAATATGGGCTACATTAATATGGGATATAGAAAAAAGAAAACCCCAAGGGTAACATCCTTGGGGCTGATCTATATTATTTAAGGTGATTTTAGTTTAAGTTACTTTCGAACGTTATGCCTTTTGCTTCCGTAATTTTTAAAGATTTGGAGTACGCTAACAAAAATTCTACAGTTTCTGGCTTAGCCTTTAGTAAGGTACACTTGTCTTTTTTCTTAGAGTAAATTTTCTCCATAATACTTTTTGTTTTGGTTCCCTAGTAGAACGGTCCAAAAATAAAAATAATAGATCCACTCGACCTGTGGTAAATTAATTCGTTAAAACTATGTTATTGGCTTCCACTAGCTTTCGTAAATTAATTAACGCGTAGCGCATCCTACCTAACGCCGTATTAATACTTACACCCGTATTGTCGGATATTTCCTTAAAGCTCATATCCTTATATAAGCGCATCTGAAGCACCTCTTGTTGATCTTCGGGAAGCTCCTTGATCAAATTAAACAAGTCGGAATCGATTTGATCTTTTATCAACTGCTTTTCTGCGTTCAAGCAGTCATCGTTCATCATCGCAAAAATATTATAGCTTTCCGTAGCATTGAACATGGGCATTCTATTGTTCTTCCTAAAGTGATCTATGATCAGGTTGTGGGCGATACGCATAACCCAAGGCAAAAATTTGCCTTCTTCGTTGTAGGCTCCACGTTTTAAAGTACGAATTACTTTGATAAAGGTATCTTGAAAAATATCCTCTGTTAATTCCCTGTCGTTCACCTTGGAATAAATAAATCCGGTTAAACGGGAATTATGACGATTGATAAGAACTGCCATAGCTCTTTCGTCTCCTTGAATGTAATGACTGACTAGTTGGGAATCTTCGATTTGCACTTCCATAACTTTACTTTTGCGTGTTAAACGAATCCCATTTTATAAAAATGGGCTGTTTGAGGTTAAATTCTAACGTTACAAAGTAAAAGTGCGCTATAGGCGAATCGAATTGTTAATGAGCTTCAAAGATAGTAAAAAATTGATATTCCAAAAATTATGTGAAAATAATCGATGAACTGCAACATCTATATCTATTGGGTTCTTATTAAAAAGCGCATAGTGTATCTTTGTAGCCTTATTTAAAAATATGCCCAATCTAACAGAAGTAAATCCAAAGGAGAATATTATAATAAAAGGTGCCAAACTCCACAATCTAAAAAACATAGATGTGGTAATTCCCAGAAACAAGCTAGTAGTGATAACGGGTCTTTCGGGTTCCGGAAAATCAAGCTTGGCTTTTGATACACTTTATGCGGAAGGTCAGAGACGGTATGTAGAAAGTCTCTCTTCCTATGCCCGACAGTTTTTGGGAAAACTGGACAAACCTAAGGTAGACTATATAAAAGGTATAGCTCCTGCCATTGCCATTGAGCAGAAGGTGAATTCGACCAACCCAAGATCTACGGTTGGTACGACGACCGAAATCTATGATTATATTAAATTGTTATATGCACGTATTGGAAAGACCTACTCTCCCATCTCGGGCAAACAGGTAAAGAAAGATACGGTTACCGATGTTATTAACCATGTAAAGACCTTTGCCGATAATACGAAGTTACTGCTGCTTGCTCCCATCACCATTCGTGAGGACCGGGATACCAAAAAATCTCTAGAATTGTTTTCCAAACAAGGTTATGCGCGCATTAAACATGACACTAAGGTTATTAGAATAGACCAAGCCCCGGAAAACATTGGAAAGGAGTTCTATTTGGTCATAGATCGTATAATCACAAAAGACGACGAGGATTTTTACAACAGACTTGCCAATGCGGTGGATACCGCTTTTTTTGAAGGAAAGGGAAAATGTATTATCGAGACCTTAAACGATGCCGAACAAACGCAGTTCAGTAATACGTTTGAGCTGGACGGGATGCTATTTCTGGAACCCAATGTGCACTTGTTCAGCTTTAACAATCCGTATGGTGCTTGCCCTAAATGCGAGGGTTATGGCGATGTTATTGGCATAGACGAAGATTTGGTCATTCCAAACACCGCCTTATCCATTTATGAAAATGCCGTTTTTCCTTGGCGGGGCGATAGTATGGGCTGGTATCGGGATCAATTGGTAAACTCGGCCTACACATTCGATTTTCCTATTCATAAACCTTGGTTCGAACTTTCCGAGGAACAAAGACAATTAGTATGGGACGGTAATGCACATTTTATTGGCATACATAAATTCTTTGCTACGCTAGAGGAAAAGAGCTATAAAATTCAAAATAGGGTGATGTTGTCCCGTTATAGGGGCAAAACAAAATGTAGCACCTGCAACGGCAAACGCCTACGCCCGGAAACGGACTACGTAAAGGTGGGCAGCAAATCAATTTCCGAACTGGTTGGTTTGTCCATAGAAAAATTAATAGGGTATTTTTCACAGCTAGAATTAAGTGAAAACGATGCGCTTATAGCCAAGCGATTGTTAACCGAAATAAACACCAGACTTGGGTTTTTAGATAAGGTAGGCCTTAATTACCTAACCCTGAACAGAAAATCCAATACGCTATCCGGTGGGGAAAGTCAGCGTATAAACCTAGCCACCTCTTTGGGCAGTAGTTTGGTAGGCTCCATGTATATTTTGGACGAGCCCAGTATTGGCCTGCACCCCAAGGATACCGAAAATTTGATTGATGTATTGATTTCTTTACGGAATTTAGGAAATACGGTTATCGTAGTAGAACACGACGAGGATATTATGAAAGCGGCGGATACTGTAATCGACATAGGCCCGGAAGCAGGCACACATGGCGGAGAAGTAGTGGCGCAGGGAACGCTGAGCGAAGTTTTACAATCCAGTTCGCTCACGGCAAGCTACCTAAACGGTACTATGGAAATTAAAATTCCAAAAGAAAGACGCACCTCAAAGAACCATATACAGATCATGGGTTGCAGGGAAAACAACCTAAGAAATATCAATGTAACCTTTCCGTTGGATATGCTAACCGTGGTAACGGGAGTTTCAGGTAGCGGTAAAAGTACCTTGGTCAAAAAATTATTATATCCTATAATGTTAAAGGAAGTTGGTGGTTACGGTGAAAAAGCCGGACAGTATAGTTCTGTATCCGGAAAATACAAACATATTAAACACGTAGAATTTGTAGATCAAAATCCGATCGGGAGATCGTCACGCTCCAATCCGGTTACCTATATCAAGGCTTACGATGATATCCGAAGCTTGTTCGCCAGTCAAAAGCTCAGCAAAATTAGAAACTATCAAGCAAAACATTTTTCCTTTAATGTAGATGGGGGACGATGCGAAAAATGTAAGGGAGAAGGCGAGATTACGGTAGAAATGCAGTTTATGGCCGATGTGCATTTGGAGTGCGATACCTGTGGAGGAAAACGCTTTAAAAAAGAGGTTTTGGAAGTCACCTTTAACAATGCCAACATAGATGATGTCCTGAGTATGACGATAGATAATGCCATTGCATTTTTTGAGACCGGAGCACAAACTAGAATTGTATCCAAATTAAAGCCTTTGCAAGATGTAGGTTTAGGTTACGTAACGCTGGGGCAATCTTCCTCTACCCTTTCCGGTGGCGAGGCACAGCGTATAAAGTTGGCCTCGTTCCTTGTAAAAGGGACAACAAAGGACAAAGCCTTATTTATTTTTGATGAACCTACAACGGGACTCCATTTTCACGATATCCAAAAACTCTTAAAATCCTTTAATGCCCTTATAAAAAAAGGACATTCCGTGGTCGTCATCGAGCACAATGTTGAATTGATCAAATGTGCCGATTATATTATTGACCTAGGCCCAGGTGGAGGAGAAAATGGTGGTGAACTTTTAGCGGAGGGCACTCCTGAGGAAGTTGCCAAAAGCAAAAAATCATTTACGGCCAAGTATTTGAACGAGAAACTATGATGAAAGAACAATTGGTATCGGTTTCTTGGTTGAAGAATCACATAAACGACCCGAATATCGTGATACTGGATGCCACCATTCCCATAGTTACGGATAATTCCCAAACAGCTGAGACCAATATTATTCGAGGCGCGCGATTTTTCGACCTTAAAAAAGTGTTCTCGGATACCAGTGCTACCTTACCTAACACTGCACCCACCCCTGAACAGTTTGAAATCGGCTGTAAGAACTTAGGTATCAATTCAGATTCCATTATCGTTATCTATGATGCAAAAGGCATCTATTCCAGTCCAAGGGCTTGGTTCCTTTTTAAAATTATGGGCCATCATTCGGTCGCCGTTTTAGATGGTGGACTCCCAGAATGGATCAAACATGAAGGAAGTTGCGACATGGAATCTGCAATAAACTATCCCATGGGGAATTTTAAGGCCAATTTTAATCCCTCACGGTTCATATATGCCGATGCTATTTTGAAGAATATCACCACCGAACACTGTACCCTTATAGATGCCCGCAGCAACGAACGCTTTACAGGGAAGGTGCCCGAGCCAAGAGCCGAATTAAAAAGAGGCCATATACCAAAGTCCATCAACCTACCATTTACCGAGCTTTTGAGTAACGGCAAATTTTTGCCTAAAAATGAATTGAAAGCCAAGTTTGAAAATTTATCGCTTGGTACCTATCCCTTAGTATTTTCGTGCGGTTCCGGAATCACGGCATGCATTCTTTTATTCGCCGCCAATTTGGTCTTGGACAATGACCTTTTGCTCTACGATGGTTCCTGGAGTGAGTGGGGAGCTGGTGATATGTATCCTATTGCTTAACATCCAATAGCCCGTATTTTAAAGATAGTACTACTTAAAATTAGTAAATACCCATATCTTTATTTTTTTTAATTATATGATTATCAGTCAACTAGATTGATTTTTAATTTTTTGGCACGCGGTTTGCATTAAACAAATCGGAAAGTAAATAGTTACTTCCGGAATACACCTGCCAAACCGCAGGTCTTAAAACCTTATATTATGAAAAAGTTCGTATTTATTATTGCAACGGTACTTTTTGGATCAGTAATGGCCAATGCCGCAACAGCTGAGAATAAGGTTGCTAACGTCAACCTTAACCCTGTAAATTCATTCATATTTGTTGAAAATGGAGTAACCTTTTCCGTTTTTCCCGATGGTGAATTCGACTTTTATGTTGACAACAGATTAAATATAAACGGAGGCGCACGAATAGGAAATGTCGGTGTTACCTTTAATTCAGGATTCAATTACAATCCTTATGTACAGTACGACGATTTTGGAGCAGTAATCCAAGTAGAAAACGTGCCCATCTTTTATGACTTTTATGGTCGTGTGAATCAAATAGGTAACGTGAATATAAATTTCAACAACGGGTTCGTCAATAGAATCGGTGGAATGAATATATTTTACAACGGTGGTGCGTTTAGTCACTACAATGGTTTCATAAATATATATAACCGAAGATATATTTACCGTCCGTTTCATAGATGGTTCGCCAGACCGGCAGTTGGATTTTTTAATGTATGGCATACCCCTTACAGACAATTTTATAGGCCGATCAGATATACCTGGCACAGGCCTTACAGAAATAATGTTAGACGTGCTTATGCTCAAATTGGAAGAGAGCATAGATACAACAGGGTGCGAAGAGAGCGAGCTACGGTGTATAGAAATGATAGAAGGGTAGCGGTTAGGGATAATTCCTTTAGAAGGGACAAAAGTAGTGCCAATAGAAGTAACCGAACAGTTGCCGGTAGAAACAATGCCAATAGGGGCAACACTGTGGCTAAGCGAAGTAACGGAATACGTAACAATAGAACGGTAGCTTCAAATACAACCACCCGTGCTAACAGAAGCAACAAGGTTTCGAACAGGACAGCTACGGTGAAGCGAAATGCAAGTACTGTAAACCGTGGAAACAATAGGTCTACCGGGGTAAACCGTAGCAAGGCCACTACACGCAGCAACAGCACTACGGTTAGAAACAACCAGGGAAGAACCGTTAGCAAAAGAACGGTTACGAGAACCCCAAGGAGTACAACCCTTTCTAGAACTACGAAAACGTATACCAAGCCTGCTACAAGAAGCTCAAATACCCGTAGCGCCAGCAGAAGTGCGACCTCTAGATCGGTTAGCAAAGCGCCATCCAGATCAAGAAGTACGGTTAGTAGAAGTAGCAGTTCTAGATTTGTGAACAAAGCCCCCGCGAGAAGTTCATCAAGATCGTCTGCCAGTAGAAGTAGTAATAGTAGAAGGCAATAATATATAGACTCTGAAACGAGTTCGGAGCAACGGTAGTTTTTAGGTTGGTTAGTTGTTTGGCCCCGTAGCGGATTTATCCGGTACGGGGCTTTTTTTAGCACTCTCCCTAGCCCTCTGCCAAGGAGAAGGGACGAATCATAACTATTTGAACCCTTGTAGCTATCCTAAATCTTTTTACACCAATTAAATTTTAACAAACACCAAAAAAGGATTTAAATGTAAAAAGCTACTTTTCAAAACAAGTTCCATTGATACACTTATATAATCCCGCTCCTTGGGAGGGATTAAGGGAGGTCTTTTTTCAATAAATTATACCAGTTATCTTTTGAAATTTAGTCAAAGAAATTAAATTGTTTTTTTGGCCTTCGAAAAAGAAAAATCGGGCATAGCATAGCTACGGCTTGTTTTTATTTTGAAGTAGGCGTTAAAAGGAACTATTTATCGGCTTATTTTCAATTGGGAAATAGTATTAGAACATGGGAAACAACTTCATAAACTTTTTGGGAAGCTCACTTTTTACCAATAGTACGGCCTGCGTTACGGGATGCACAAATTGTAAGGAATACGCGTGTAGATACAATCCCTTGCCCGTTAGCACTAAACCCGGTTTTCCATAGTCGGCATCGCCCAGAATTGGATTTCCAATAGAAGCTAAATGCTTTCGCAACTGGTGCCGTCTACCTGTTTTTGGGTATAACTTTACCAAATTCAAATAACCGAAGCGTTCGGAGACAAGGGTTTGTTCCACTTGGTAGTCGGACACCGAAGCTTTCCCATTTATGGGTGCTTCCGCCCTACCCTTTGTATCCATTTTTCCTATTGCAACGGCATAATATACTTTTTGGATTTGTCTGTTTTCAAACAACTGGTTGAGTTGAATAATGGCAGAACTGGTCTTACCTACCAACAGCACTCCCGTAGTAGGGTAATCCAATCGGTGTACGGGTTTGGGAACAACGGCATCCAAAACGTCACTTTTCTGTAGATTTTGTTCCAAAGCATTGGCAACGGTCAGAAACCGATTACCGCTAACAATTATACCTGCAGGCTTTTCAACAACTGCCAAATACGCATCTTCGTACAAGACCTTTAGAGCCAGTACTACTTGTCTTTTATGCTTTCTTTCCGTGGCTTTTAACTCGATACGCTCTCCGCCGGCAATATACGTAGTAGTGGTAGCAATTCTCCCATTTACCAAAATCAATTGCTTTTTTAGTGCTTTTTTTAAGGCCGATTTTGTGGGGCAAACCTCAAAAATTCCAACACCATATTCCTGTAAACGAATCGGGATTTTCTGTTCCACAGCGATATGGGAGGCTATTACATCCACATTACTTCTTTAAAAACTTGGAAAGCACGCCATATACATCCTCGGAAATTTTGAATCGGAATAATATTCCAATGTACATAGCGGTAATCAGAACGCTTTTTAGAAGAATATTGATTACGGGATGAAACTCAAACCGGAATGAATAGAACAGCACGCCTACCACCAGTAGCAAAGCCATCACTTTTACGGTTTCAGATGTAAAGGGAGACATGCGGAATTTGGATTTCACATAGTATAACTTTAAGCTATTATAAATGAAAAAGGCGGAAAAACTAGCAATAGCGGCGCCATTAATGCCATACGCAGGAATTAACCATAGATTGAAGCCGATAGCCATCACGGCCAGCAAAACACCAAAAAAGAGAATAGAACGATAGTAATCGGAATTATACAAGATGGAGTTATTGTTGCCTAAAAGTGCATCGTATACCTTAACAAGACCAATCCAAAAAACAATCATGAATCCACCGTTGTAATTTTCGGGCAAGAGTTTGTATAAATCCTCAAGATTCAATAAGATCAACAAGAACAAAAGACCGGCAATGATAAACAAGGTCAAAGAACTTTTTTGATATAACTGTTTAAGCGACACCGTATCGTTTTTGTTCAAATACGTGGCGGTCATGGGATAGGTAATCTGATGCATAGCTCGTGAGGGCACGGCAATGGTAGAGGCTATGAATCCGGCCACGCCGTAATAGGCCACATTTTCCAATTCCAAAAAACTGTTCAGCATAACCTTGTCCACCTCCATAAGCACAATGGCCGTGGAACCGCCTAAAATAATGAGTGCGCTGTACTTTACAATATTCCACCAGTTCTCAGGAAACGAAAATTGAATTTTGGGCATTCGAAGTGTGTAGGCATACAACTTCATAATGAGCATCCGTAACAAATAAAACCCTACCAAGGCATTTATAAATCCTTCGATGCCTATATAATCAAAATACAGGAGCACCAGTAAAACAGACTGCCCCACCCTACAGAATACTTCTTTTAAAAAGTTGCCAAAAACGGACTTCATACGAATCCGTGCCCAGGCGTAGAACACCTCAAAATAGGCCATGGCCATACCCGCAAAAAATATATGCCACACATAATCACGGACTATTGGATTTTTATTGGACAAAAGATTACCGATGGCCTCGTTGGCACCGTAACTTATGAGCGCAACAGGTAGTATAAACAGCAAGGGGAGCAAAAGCATCATGGTCAAAAAACCTTCCTGCTCCTTTTCCGAATTAAAGCTACTATAAAATTTAACCAAAGCGTTGGGCACTCCAAACGAGAGAACGGGCATTAAAACGGTAGCTACCGAAAGCACCACTTGAACCAGACCATAATGATCTGCCTGCATAAAATTAGTATATAAAAACAAGGTATTAACGGCGCCTATGGCAAAGCCAATATAGGTGACTACGGTGTTGTTTAAAGACTGTTTTAGTACAATACCCATTAGATATACTCCGCTAGTTGTCGTGTAAGTTCGCGCCTGCTGTACCTCTCTACATTCATGGAAGATACACCTAAAGCCTGTTTTTCATATTGATGAAACCAGTTTAAAAGTACATTTTTAAGATCAGCATGTGAAGTATATTCAAAAATAGCACCTGTTTTTGTTTGGGCCACCATAGTTGAAACCTCCCAATTCTTAGGGCCAACTCCCAAAATAGGCCGTCCTGAAGCCATATACTCGAACAACTTGCCCGGAATAATTCCGGTTGTTTCCGGGGAGTCTATTTCCGCTAAGAGCAGCACCTGCGATTTTTGTTGATATGCAAGAGCTTCGTCATGGGGCACATAACCGATTACCTTTAAAAAGTGTTCCAGACCATTTGCTTTAATTTCCTCCAAAACATCCTTGCTGATCACACCTATAAATTGCAAACATAAAGCCTTGTTAAACGCTATGTTTTCCTTTACCAATTCCGCCAGTACCTGCCATAAGTTCTGGGGGTTTCTGCCACTTAGCATGGAACCAATATGCGAAATGGTAAACTTCTGATCCAAGGGTACGGCTAAGGGTTTTTCGGTATCAAAGCCGTTCGTAATTACCTTAATAGGTTTATTGGTAAGTTGCCTAAACTCGCGCTTGGTTGTTTCGCTGGTCACCACCAGTTTATCGGCCGTGTTCAAAACTAAGGCTTCCAATTCTTTGTGCCTATTCTTTGCCCATCCCATCAATTTCAATTTTTTATGATATCCGATGGATGTCCATGGGTCTCTAAAATCGGCAATCCACTGTACCTTATTATGTTGTTTTAAAAAATGGCCGATAAGATGAACGCTGTGTGGGGGACCGGTAGTGATAATCGTACCTATGCCTTCTTTCTTAAGTATCTCGTGAAGGAATTCTACAGATGGCCGTACCCAGTATTTTCTAGCGTCCGGGATAAAGAAGTTTCCTCGTATCCACAACAAGAATTTCTCTGTTAGCGACTGATTAGCAGATTGAATGATTCCGGAGCTAATACGTTTTGTATTCCTCCGCGATAACAGACTCGCAAAACGATAGGGTTCAAAAATAGGCTGTTTGTAAATGGTGATATCCTTTGGAACTTCATTTAAAAACGAAGAATCGGTTATGGGATATTGCGGATTCTCGGGTACATAAACAACAGGCTCAACATCAAAATCCCTAAGGTATTTTACAAATTTCAACCATCGTTGTACACCAGGACCGCCAGCCGGTGGCCAGTAGTATGAGATGATAAGTACCTTGTTCATTACTGTTCGTCCTCCTTCCTAGCTTTCCAAAACGTAAAGCCGATACCACCTAAGACGACCAGACCTAACAAAATGGTGCTGGCCAAAGTTATCTGGCTCCCAATCTCGACTACCCTAGGCTCAAATTTGAATTCTATCGTGTGGTTTCCGGCCGGCACTTTCAATGCACGTAACACATAATTAACTTTAAAATGGTCCACCGGTTTCCCATCTATGTAGGCGTTCCATCCGTTTGCATAGTACATTTCAGAAAACATGGCCACTCCTGCATTAGGATTTTCAGATGTATACCTCAAGTGATTGGGCTGATAATCCACCAGGGAAATCGCTGCAGTTGAATCTACCTGATAATCGAATCTATTAATGTTTTTAAAGACCTCTGAATTAACAACTGCAAAGTTGCGGGTATCCAAACTATCCAATGCCCTAATTTCATCGTCTGCCGTGGATACTTCTTTGAGTTCCTTTACAAACCAAGCATTTCCGTTTGCGTTGGGATTTTGTATAGGAAACTTGTTTCCATCCTCATCTTGTTGCACCACATATTTTACATTGAGCATGTTAAAAATGGATAGATTTCCATTGTACAGATGGTAATCGAACAGGTCTTGCATTCCCGCTGGCTTGGCCGCATGGTATCCAGTTATCGAATTATGAAAGTAAGCCGTCTTGGCCGAATCAAATCCATCCGTTTGGTCAAAGACACGAAAAACGCCATCGTCTTTCAAAATCTCCTTATCCGCCGCGGTAGCTTGGAACGGTTGTAACATTTTTCGCTTGGAAACAAAGCTATCACTGTTTACGTACCTAAGGTTAACTCCTACCAAATCAAAAACGATCAAGGCGCCGATCGCAACAATGGCCAAATTAGGCTTCAATTTCTGTTTGATCAGAAACCAAAGCAAGGCCGCTACGAGCGCTACATAGACCATAGAACGCAATAAATCGCTTGTATAAACGGCTTTTCTATCCAGGCGCAGCATCTCTGGCAATTCTTCCAGACCGGTCATTCGCAAGCGATCATCCGCGGGACCAATAAAATCGAACATTCCTTTAAAGACGAAAAGCAACACACCTAATCCAAGAACCACCCCCGATGCTAGCTTTAAAGAACGTAACTTGTCCTTTAAATCGACCTTATTGGACAAAATCTTCTTCAGCGCAATTATGGCCAATATGGGCACGCATAATTCCAAAATAACCTGTATAGAGGATACCGCTCTAAACTTGTCGTATAACGGAAAATAGTCGATCATAAAATCGGTCAATACACCAAAATTCTTTCCCCAGGACAAGACAAGGGATAACAAAGTACCGAACAACAACCACCATTTGTGTTTTCCGCGAACTAAAAATAATCCTAGTACAAACAAAAAGAAAACAATTGCACCGATGTAGGCCGGACCGGAGGTTATAGGCTGGTCTCCCCAATAAAGCGGAATACCGGTTACAAAATCCAAGGCACTGGACCTGGGCAAGCCTTTATCGACCAAATAGTTAAAGGATTTGGAATCTTCGCCTAAATTTTCCTGACTAGCCCCACCGAACAAGCGCGGCACGAACAAATTCAGGGATTCGGAAATGCCATAGCTCCATTGGGTGATGTATTCTTTACTTAAGCCACCAGTATTTTCCTTTAGCGTACCGTCCGGATTTATAGTAAGTTCGCTTTTACCCCTCGTACTCCAATCGGCATACTCCTTTGTCGCCATTAATCCAGTTGCATTGGCAGCAATCCCAAGGGCAACGGCAAACAATAAGATACCTACGGATAAAAAATAGTGTTTCAGTTCTTTTCGTTTTAAGGCATCGATAAGATAAACGATACCCAATACCAACACCAACAAACCAAAATAATAGGTCATTTGATAGTGGTTGGCCACAATTTCCAAGGCCATTGCGAGTGCCGTAAGTATAAATCCCCATAGATATTTTTTTCGGAAGACCAGCACTATTCCGCCCAAAACCATTGGTAAGTAGCCCATAGCATGTGCTTTCGCATTGTGACCTGCACCAATAATTATGATAAGATAGGTAGAGAAACCAAATGCCAAAGCTCCAACGATGGCGAGTTTATAGTCTATTTTTAAACAACAGAGGAGGATATAAAAACCAATAAAGTACAAAAAAAGATAATCTGCCGGCCTGGGCAAAGTACGTATCAGCCGGTCTAGTTGTTTTATATAATTGTGTGGATAATTGGCCCCTAACTGATAGGTGGGCATACCTCCAAAAGCGCTGTTCGTCCAATAGGGTTCCGCATCGTTCTGTTTACGAAAATCGTTCTGCTCCTTGGCCATGCCCGTATATTGGGCAATATCGTGCTGGTAGATTACTTTCCCCTGTAACACCGGATGAAAATATGCCAGCGCAGCTAGAATAAAAAAAACGGTTACAAAAAAATGGGTGAAAAAGAATCTTAAACCTTTCTTCATTTGCCGGATGGTGGTTGGTTACGCAAAGATAACTAGTCTACTTCTTCAAAGTCTATATACTCGCCTACTTTTTCGCTATCCATCTTTCGTTTAGCAGATTTTTTCTTGATAATCACATCCCCAACTTGCTCATCTGCCGATCTTTGCTGTTGATCAAAACCCTCAAAAGCCTGTTTAAAATGGGATTCGGTTTTCTTTGCTGCGTAGTTTATGATCTTAGGTGCAAACAGTTTTGCCAATATTTTCAACAGATAATATCCTAAAAGGATAAATAAAATTGTTTTTAAAAATGCCATTTAATTAAATACTTATATATCAAAAATACAATTATCACGTTGTATTACTAGATTGTAAAGTATTAAAATAATTATAAAGTCCTATTCATGGGTATTGGCTCGAACATCAAAAAAACTATAGGTCAGCTTTCTTTTGCGGTACTATTTGCATCGGTATCGGTGACAGGTCAATATACCGATGTCATTAACTCCAACCGTCCCGGACTCTCCGTAAGTGCCTACGCAGTAGGTAAAAATGTGGTCCAACTGGAAATGGGGGCTTTTTACGAACAACAGGATCATGGACTTTTAAATACCCAGTCGGATATCTGGGGAAGCGATATTTCCTTGCGATATGGACTCCTTTTTGAACAACTGGAACTAAACTACGAAGGCACGTTTCAGCATCAAAATATTCTTTTTACCAGCTTTGGTATCAGCGAAACCAGAACCGATTTTCAACGTAATAGGCTTGGGCTAAAATTTTTAGTTTACGACCCTTTTAAAAACCCAGAGCGGAACAAACCTAATTTGTACAGCTGGCGTGCGAACAACAAATTCCAATTTAAAAACTTATTACCAGCCGTATCGCTCTATGCAGGGGCGAATTTTGTTCTGGGAGACAATCCTTTTTATCCCGGTGAGGCACAGATTTCCCCAAGGGCCATGATCGCAACCCAAAGTAAGTTAACGTCGAGAATGGTTTTGATCACCAATACATCATACGACCGCATAGGTACCGAATTCCCGGAACTAAATTACCTCATCTCTATCTCCCATGCCTTTAGAAACCCCAAATGGAGCGTGTTTGCAGAACACCAAGGCATACAAAGCGATCGGTATTCCGATTTACTGTTACGGAGTGGTGTCGCCTATCTTATGAACGAAGGATTACAGGTAGATATGAACTTAGGTGCAAGCTTCAAGAACACGCCATCACGAGTCTTTATGAGCTTAGGTGGCTCTTACCGATTCGATTTTCATAAAGATAAATTGGTGCCGATAGAAGACCAAGCAGCGGACGAAAATGGTGGGGAAATTAAAAAAGGGGCAATGAAGTTGGAAAAAAAGAAAAAGAAGAAAAAAGGAAAAGGAGCGGAAGACATAGATCTTGGCCCCTCTAAGAAACAATTGAAAAAACTAAAAAAGGCACAAAAAAAGAAGAAAAAGGATAGCGGAGAAATCGAGTTCTAAGCTTTTAAATACTGATTAATATTCCTAATATTGGAGCGTATAAAACCTATAGATGATTACAATCAAACAGGCTATCTCCCAAAAGGAACTTAAACAGTTCGTAACCTTCCCATTTTCCCTGTACAAGGATAATACCTATTGGGTACCCCCTATCATCAAGGACGAACTGGAAAGCTTTGACAAGTCCAAGAATCCTGTTTTCAGGGATGCCGATGCACAGTTTTTTTTGGCCTATAAAGACAATAGAATAGTAGGCAGGGTTGCGGCAATCGTTAATCATTTAGAGATAAAGCAACAAAACGTAAAAAAAATGCGGTTTGGCTGGTTCGATTTTGAAGATGATTTTACCATTTCAGAAGCATTACTTCAAAAAGTGGCCGACATTGGTTCACAAAACAATTTAGAATTCATGGAAGGCCCGGTAGGTTTTTCCAATCTTGACAAGGTTGGCGTACTGGTAGAGGGTTTTGACCACATCGGCACCATGATAACCTGGTACAACCACCCTTATTACAAGGACCACTTGGAGCGTTTGGGCTTTAAAAAGGAAAAAGAATACCTGGAGCACAAGTTTCCTGAAAAAAATGCAGATCCCAAACATTTTGTACGTATCAACGAATTGATAAAAAAAAGATATGGGCTACGACCGTTAAACTTTAAGAAGACAAAAGACGTTATGCCTTGGGCGGATAAAATGTTCGACCTCTTTAATGAATCTTACGCCTCATTGGCCTCCTTTGTACCTATCACGGATATCCAAAAAGCTTATTTTAAAAAGAAGTACATCAGTTTTATCAATCCCGAATACATAAAATTTGTGGTTGATAAGGAAGATACGTTAGTAGCTTTTGCCATTGTAATGCCCTCCTTCTCGGAAGCCTTACAGAAAGCAAAGGGTAAATTATTCCCTTTTGGTATTTTTCATTTATTAAAAGCAAGGAAGCATAGCAAGGATGTTATTTTCTACCTCATAGGGATACAACCTGCGTATCAAAATAAAGGGGTTACTGCCATCATTTTCAATGAATACCACAAAACCTTTAGAGAGAAGAAAATAGAAATGTGCTACCGAACGCCAGAACTCGCCGACAATACGGCGATACAACAGATATGGAAACATTTTGATCCGGTTGTGTACAAAAGGCGCTGCACTTACAAAAAGCCTATTTAACGCATAAAAAATGCCCGAAATGGTTAAACCGTTCGGGCATTTATAAATTATAGTATGGGACTACTCCCCCATTGCCGCGGCAACCGCAGCAGAAAGCCTTTTATATGTACCATTTTCCAATCGTTCACGTATAGCGGAAAAAGCTGTTAAAGTTTCGGTGATATCTTCCATGGTATGGGTTGCCGTAGGAATCATGCGCAATAAAATCAAACCTTTAGGAATTACCGGATACACAACTATAGAACAAAATATGCCATAGTTTTCGCGTAAATCCTTTACCAATGCCATTGCCTCGGGAATACTACCGTTCAAATAAACAGGTGTAACACAACTTGTAGTTGTTCCAATGTCAAATCCTTTTTCCTTAAGTCCGTTTTGCAACGCATTTACGTTTTCCCAAAGTTTTGCCTTCAACTCTGGCTGTGTACGCAACATATCCAAGCGTTTCAAAGCCCCCTTTACATAAACCATAGGTAATGATTTCGCAAACATTTGCGAACGTAGATTATATTTAAGGTAATCTATGATCTCCTTATCAGCTGCTAAAAACGCCCCGATACTTGCCATAGATTTTGCAAATGTGGCAAAATACACATCAATGTCATCCTGTATGCCTTGTTCCTGGCCTGCTCCGGCACCGGTTTCTCCCAAAGTTCCAAAGCCATGGGCATCATCGACCAAAAAACGGAATTTATACTTTTTCTTGAGGGCAACAATTTCTTTCAACTTACCTTGCTGACCGCGCATTCCAAAAACACCTTCGGAAATCACTAGGATTCCACCCCCTGTTTGCTCGGCCATTTTTGCGGCACGCTCCAAATTTACTTCCAGGCTTTCTATATCGTTATGCTTAAAGGTAAAACGCTTGCCCATGTGCAAACGAACACCATCTATAATACAGGCATGGCAGTCTACATCGTACACAATTATGTCATCCTTTGAAACCAACGCATCGATTGCCGACATAATTCCCTGGTATCCAAAATTCAGTAAATAAGCGGATTCCTTGTTAACGAACGCTGCACATTCTCTCTCCAACTGCTCGTGAAATTCGGTGTGGCCACTCATCATTCTAGCGCCCATAGGATATGCGGAACCATATTCGGCCGCGGTATCGCCATCAACTTTTTTAACCTCCGGTAAATTTGCCAAGCCCAAATAGTCATTTATACTCCAAGTGATTACCTCTTTTCCTTGAAATTTCATTCTGTTGGAAATAGGCCCTTCTAACTTTGGGAACACAAAATAACCCTCTGCCTGTGACGCCCATTTACCCAGGGGGCCTTTATTTTCTATAATTCTATCGAATAAGTCTTTCATTGCCTAAATTTGGTTCTACGTGCAAAAGTAAATATTTTTAAGAAGCATTCATAACTTAATTACGAGATACAAAAAAAGTGGGCCACAGACCCACCTTATAAATCTTCTAAAAAAAACCATTTACTTCACAAACTGTATTTCTTGGGTTTCCTCAACGCTTATTGTATTCATAAAACCCTGATCTTCCATCCACTGGTCATTATAGATCTTACTCATGTATCTTGATCCATGATCCGGAAAAACAACAACCACAATACTGTTCCCATCGAACTCACCTGCTTCGTTCAATTGTTTTAAAGCCTGCATCGCAGCACCACTCGTATACCCCACGAACATCCCTTCTGTCCTAGACACTTCCCTAGCTGCATGGGCACTGTCGGCATCCGTTACTTTAATATATTCATCTATTATCTCAAAATCCGTAGCACCGGGAATCAAATTTTTACCTAAACCTTCTATTCGGTAAGGATAAATTTCCTTTTCATCCAATTTACCGGTTTCGTGATATTTTTTCAAGACGGAGCCAAAAGCATCGACTCCTATAACTTTTACATCCGGATTTTGTTCCTTTAAAAAACGTGCGGTACCGGATATCGTACCCCCAGTTCCGCTGCAAGCCACCAAATGCGTGATCCGTCCGCCCGTTTGTTCCCAAATTTCTGGCCCAGTAGACTTGTAGTGCGCTTCTATATTCAATTTATTAAAATATTGATTGATGTAGATAGAACCTTTGGTCTCTTTGTGCAGGCGTTTGGCAACCTCGTAATAAGAACGTGGATCATCTGCACTTACATGGGCCGGACAAACATATACTTTTGCTCCCATTGAGCGCAGCATATCTATTTTATCCTTGGATGATTTTGAACTAACGGCCAGAATACAATCGTAGCCTTTAATAATACTGGCCATAGCAATACTAAAGCCGGTATTACCAGAAGTTGTTTCTATAATGGTACTGCCTTCCGTTAGGATACCCTTGCGCTCGGCCTCTTCGATAATATGCAATGCAATACGATCCTTTGCGGAATGCCCTGGATTAAACGCTTCTACTTTTGCATAAAAATTACCTTGAAATCCTTTGGTGACTTTGTTCAATTTCACCAGTGGTGTATTTCCTACCAGTTCCAAGATATTGTTGTAAGCCTTTATCTCTTTTTTCATAAGGGGAATCCTAATGGTTTATAGCTCTAACATTTTTTTAATCAGTTAAAACGTACGGTACAAATTTACTATATTTTTTACACTATGTAATTTTGCCTTCTAAATCTAGAAGAAAAGCAAACTCTTTAGCGACTTCTTTTAAGGCTTCAAACCTTCCAGAAGCACCTCCATGGCCGGCTTCCATGTTTATATCCAATAGTAAGAACTTGTCATTGGTCTTCATCTCACGCAGCTTGGCAACCCATTTGGCAGGCTCAAAATATTGCACTTGAGAATCGTGTAGTCCTGTTGTTACGAGCATATTCGGATAGGCATGTGCAGAAACGTTGTCATAAGGGGAATACGATTTCATATATTCGTAATAGCTTTTTTCGTTGGGATTGCCCCATTCGTCATACTCTCCGGTAGTCAAGGGAATAGAATCGTCCAACATGGTGGTTACCACATCTACAAAGGGTACGGCCGCAATGATCCCATTGTACAGCAAAGGCTCCATATTTACTATAGCTCCCATTAGCAAACCACCCGCAGAACCTCCGCTGGCGTACAAATGCTTGCTGCTCGTCATTTGCTCAGCGATTAAAAACTTGGAGCAATCGATAAAATCGGTAAAGGTATTTTTCTTGTTTAAAAGCTTACCGGCTTCGTACCAAGGTCTTCCTAAATATTCGCCACCACGAACATGGGCTATGGCATAAACAAACCCACGGTCCAACAGACTTAAACGAACGGATGAAAAATAAGGGTCTATTGTAGCGCCATACGAACCATAGGCATATTGAAGCAACGGAGTCTCCGAATTTAAATCGGTATCCTTGTGGAATACCAATGAAATAGGAATCTTAACACCGTCCCTTGCTGTTGCCCAAAGGCGTTGCTCCTTATAATTTTGCTTTTTAAACCGTCCTCCCAACACTTCCTGTTCTTTCTTAACGTCCTTCTTCTTGGTACGCATATTAAAGTCTATAACGGAGCTTGGTGTGGTAAGGGAATTGTAGCCATAACGGAGTATTTCCGTATCAAAATCGGGGTTTGTATCTACATAAGCGGTATAAGTTTCACTTTCAAAAGGGAGAAAATACGAATCCGAACCGTCCCATTTGGTTATTTTTATACGGTTTAGTCCGTTTTCTCGTTCGGATAGTACATAATAATCTTTAAAAATATCAATATCCTCTAGCAGCACAGTTTCCCTATGCGGAATAAATTCCTTCCAATGCGCGGCATTGGTGTTCTCTTCCCCTACTTTCATCAGTTTAAAATTAGTGGCGCCGTCCTTATTGGTCAAAACATAAAAAGAATCCTCGTAATGAAAAATGGTATATTCCAGACCTCTTTCCCTAGGCGAAAACATTTTAAATTTTCCATGGGGCTCATCCGTAGATAAGATCTGAAATTCTGAGGTAAGTGTACTAAACGAACCGATGACCAAGTATTTTTTTGATTTGGTACGATACACGAACGTACTAAAGGTATCATCGGTTTCTTCATACACCAAAACATCTTCTTCGACCGGTGTTCCTAAGATATGCCTGTATATTTTATCGGATCTTAGCGTAACAGGGTCCTTTTTAGTGTAAAACAAGGTGTTGTTATCATTGGCCCAGACACCACCGCCTGTGGTATTCTCTATCTTTTCGTCATAAACCTCACCCGACTTCAAATTTTTTATGCGTAATGTATATTGACGCCTAGATACAGTGTCCACGCCATAGGCCGCCAATTCATTGTTCGGGCTCACCGCTATACCGCCCAATTTAAAATAATCATGACCTTTGGCCATTTCGTTCACATCGAAAATAGTTTCCTCGGCAGCTTCCAAAGTTTCCCTGCACCTGGAATATACTGGATATTCCTTTCCTATTTCGTAACGCGTTTTGTACCAATAGCTGTTGGATTTATATGGCACCGAAGAGTCGTCCTCCTTAATTCTCCCCTTCATCTCCTTAAAAAGAGCTTCTTGAAATGTTTTGGTGTGCGCCGTAAGCGTTTCGTAATAGTCTTTCTCTTGATTGAGATAATCGACAACCTTAGGGTTTTCCCTATCGTTAAGCCAATAATAATGATCCAAGCGCAGGTCTCCGTGCTTTTCCAATCTAGTTTCTATTTTTTTGGCCGACGGAGGTGTTATTTTACTCATTTACGTGCTTATTTTTTGGTAACGGGTGCAAAAATAAGGTTAAATCCTATCAAGTTTTGGCACTGATCTTGTTTTAATAAAATTTAAGTACTTCTATGGATTTAGTACTTTTACCGTACGTAACGTTTAAAAACAAGTATATATGTTTGGAGATATGATGGGCATGATGGGTAAACTGAAAGAAACCCAACAAAAAGTGGAAGCCACAAAAAAAAGATTGGATACCGTATTGGTAGATGAAAAATCCCAAGACGGATTATTGGAAATTACCCTAACCGCCAATCGTGAAATCAAAAAAATAAACATTGATGATAACTTACTGCAAGACAAAGAGCAATTGGAAGAGTATTTGATACTTACCTTGAACAAGGCCATAAAGAAAGCAACATCTGTACACGAAACCGAACTTGCGGCGGTAGCAAAAGAAGGGATGCCCAATATTCCGGGGATGGATTCGTTCTTAAAGTAAGATGCATCCAAATTTTGGCAACATGAAAAAACTTTTTATACTATTTGTAGTCCCATTATTGCTATCCGCTCAGGTAAACAATGATCGTAAAACAGAAAACGATTGGCACTATAATCTTGAAACTGCCAAAAAACTGGCAAAAAAACAGGATAAGAATATTCTACTCTATTTTACGGGAAGTGATTGGTGTGCTCCCTGCAAAGTATTAAAAAAAGATTTATTTGATACCCCTGCGTTCGTTGAGGCTTCCCAAAATTACATTCTGGTGTATATAGATATGCCCAGAAATCAGGATCTGCTATCCTCAGAGCAATTAAATCGGAACAAAAAGGTGGTGGCAGAACACAACAGAAAGGGAGTGTTCCCACTGCTTAAGGTACTTGATCCAAAAGGAAAATCGCTGGACGAATATTCCGGTTACGCAATGAACGGAGATGTACAATATCATTTGCGACTATTAGCTAAGTACCAATAAAATAAAAGGCTTTCCTGTTCTGGAAAGCCTTTTTTATTCGGGGAAACTTAAGGTAATTAATTATTTATTAACCTAAACTCCGTTCTCCGGTTTACGCTATGTTCTCTTTCGGTACACGTAACGCCTTCCTTACAACGGTTCTTAACTTTGTTCTCTCCGTATCCGTTGGCAACCAATAAACTGGAGTTTACTCCTTTGGTAATCAGATAATCGGCTACCGCTTTTGCTCTTCTTTCCGACAGGTCTTGATTGTTACTGCTATTGCCCCTAACATCTGTATGGGAGGCAATTTCCAATTTTACACCTGGGTTCTGTTGCAATACAGGCATTAACCTAGTATCGATTATTCTTTTGGCCTCGTTCGTTAAACTTGCGCTACCCAAATTCCAGTTTATCGGTAATGCTTGGTACTCGACCAGAGAACACTCGATTTCTTTCCAAGTTGTAAGTCCGCCTTTAGTTTTAAGCACCTCTTTCGAAACTGTTTTTGTAACGGCGGGCACTATTTCTTCAACAGTATAGGCATCTTTATCTAAAACTGTTTTAGTGATCGTTGCAAATTCCGCAGGTATAATTTCCTCTACTACACGAGCGGGCTCCAGTAATACCCTTTTAGTATACGAATCACTTTTTGACCCAATAGCGGTCTTTGCGACAGCTGCATCTGCGCCTAAAACTTTGGTGTCTATGGTCGTAAATTCTGCGGGATACCCCTTATAACACCAATATCTACAATCGTCCGGATTACCTGAGGCACAATCTGGAGCAGCGGCACCCAGCTCCCATTGAGCATAAGCGGGCTTGATTTCAATGGTTTCCGAACTTGGTCGGAAACTGGCCGGTGTTATTTTTAAGGTGTTCCCACCTTCTTTGGAAACATACGTTACGGTCTCCGTTCCCCATTTTTCAGGAATTACCGTCAGTTTTTTTCCTGCAGCTTTAATTTCTACACGTTCGGTAATTGTCTTGAACGTAGCCGGTACCGTTTTTAAAACTTTGTAAGCCGGGGCGACAGTAATCGTCATAGTCTCGTTCACGTAAACATCAGGAGTCGTACAGCGTACATAACACTTTCCAGGTTCCGGATTTTCAGGTAAATCTTGTGCCACGGAAATCGCAGCAGTCATAAAGGCAAAAACAAAAAGTACTTTTTTCATAATGGTTGATTTTTAAAATGTTATTGTGTACCTAGTTAGAACCTTTTTTTTTAAACAAGTCACTTATTATTTCAAAAAAAATAGCATCAAGCCAAAACATACGCCAAAAAAAGATTTCCTATCTTTAAGAAAAAGCTTGTAAAATGATTGAATTAAAGAAAGTTACATCGGATGAATTTGAGTTTTTGGTAAAGTCGGAATCCGGAAAAGCACTGTTAAAAAGTATACCCTTTGCAAACGAGCAACTAACACACGAGACCTTGAACGGTTTATCTAAAACAATATCTACGGCAAAAAGTTTTGAGCGTAAAACAAATTTCAACGGTCAGTTTTTATTCGAACTAAAAAATAAAGAGGGTAAGATAATAGGAAGTAGTGGACTATACCGTTCCGAGGCCGGTATGGAAAACGGTATAAAGAATTTAATCCTACAGCTAAAGAATCAAACACCTACCAACATCGTTTAATTATAGACTTGGTAATATACTAAGCAGCCGATCGTGCATGGTATTGGTATAATCCAAATGCGTTACCATACGCAACTTTCCTTGGCCCATACTTATTATATGTATGTCTTTTTGTAGTAATGCCGCTGTAAACACCTGACTATTATAAAAGGTTTCATCGATTTCGAAGATGATGATATTGGTCTCAATGGGCTCTACTTTCTTTACATATTTTAAACCAGAAAGCACCGAACCTATTTCTTTGGCTTTCGCATGGTCCTCTGCCAATCGTTCTACATGATGATCCAAGGCATACGTTGCCGCTGCCGCTAAGAATCCCGCTTGGCGCATACCGCCGCCAAGTACTTTACGCACCCGTATCGCTTTTGATATTATTTCGCGGCTACCCACTAAAACAGAACCAACCGGACACCCTAGACCCTTGCTTAGACAAACGCTAATGGTATCGAAAAGCTGACCGTATTGCAACGGATCTTGGTTCCTTGCAACCAGGGCGTTCCACAATCTGGCACCATCCAAATGGTAGCCAAGACCATGGTCTTCACAAACAGATTTTATTTTCTGCAGCTCGGTAAAGTCCCAACAGGCACCACCACCCTTGTTCGTCGTATTTTCGATACAGACCAAGGTAGACAATGGGCTATGGTAAAAGTCAGGCGGATTAATTGCATCCCTAACCTGCCCGGCCGTCATCATTCCCCTATGCCCATCTACCAATCGGCAAGAGACACCACTGTTAAAACTTACACCGCCACCTTCATAATTGTACACATGGGCGTATTTATCACAAATCAATTGTTCACCCGGTTGGGTATGTAGTTTTATGGCCGTTTGGTTGGTCATGGTACCACTTGGAAAAAACAGGGCGTCTTCCATACCGAACATGGTAGCCACTTTCTCCTCCAAGGCATTTACCGAAGGGTCTTCCTTAAAGACATCATCACCCACTTCTGCATGCATCATGGCATCCAACATCCCAGGGGTTGGTTTGGTTACCGTATCGCTAATAAGGTTTATTTTCATTTAATAATTTCAATTTAAGTTAAAGTCCGTCAACCACCATACAGCATTAATGAAAACAGTCCATACCTATTGGGGACCCATCTGGTATTACGGGTGCCGGAATCACCTTAAATTTATCAGGATGCGCATAAAACGTTTTAATTCGTCTTGCCATTTCCTTGTTCATGGCGTTATTTGATGCCGCTAAACTTAAAGCCAATGTATTTAGTTGTTCATTCGCAATGGCATTTACCTGCGGATGCACATCCTTGCTTGCCGCCAGGTTCATAATATGGAACAACACCCTAAAATTAATATTTTGCTGTACGCCGCTTATGTATTCATCGCTGTGCTTTTTAGCAATAGTATTGGCCACTACCGTACTCAAAAGTTCTTGCAATCCAAGGTTTTTGGAATCTAAATACTTTTGCTGTATGAGCCTAGAAGCCCTTTCCGGATGCAATAGGAAGCCCAAGGTCATATCGGCTGCTGTTTCCGCAGCGGACAACGGATCAAAGGACACCCCGGTTTTTCCGTTAATGGATTCGCGTGTTTTGCCATAACCAAATGCCCTGGGCGGGAAAAGACCCAGTTTTTCTTTCGGAATTGCGATTTCCTCGGCATCCAACGTTCGTATTACGGCATTAAGCGCGTCTTGTTGCATTTTTCTATCGACCGTAGTCACTACATTCTGGCCATCTCCTTTTACCGCATAGTTATACTCCAAACCACCAATAATCTTAGCTACACCTTCTGTTTGGTATCTATGAAAGAAATAAAGCGGCACAAAAACATCCTCCAATACTGAGTTTGGTTCGTTCGTTCTAATATTATCAATGGAAAAATTGTCGATTGCCGTTTTACGAATTTTCATCATTTCTTCCAGTTCCGCACTTACGTCGGTGCCATTGTCCCATAAATGAGCCAAGACATGCGCGCTTCCTTGTGGCCGCGCATCTTGATCGGTAATGTAGCGCAAGCCCTTATCTTGGGCGGACTCCAAAATTTTATTCAGTTCCTTGCGTTCATCGGTGCCTTCTACAAAGTCTGCATAAGAATAAGCCACGGTTACTTTGTCCCAATCTCCCATTCCTGTAGCATACGCATTGGAAAAGTCTATTTTACCCCTTTTTATTGAAAATTGCGGATGTGGATAATCCATTACGCTGGCCCTATCTTTGGTACTCGCGGCAAAGTTATGCGCAAAACCAAGGGTATGGCCTATTTCGTGGGCGGAAAGCTGTCGTATCCTTGCAATGGCCAACTCCAGCATCGCTTGGTTATTATCGTCCCTGTCCGCAAAAGGCTTATCCATTAACGCTTGCGCAATTAAAAAATCCTGACGAATACGTAAACTTCCCAAACTCACATGTCCCTTAATGATTTCGCCGGTTCTTGGGTCCGTAATACTACTACCGTAACTCCAACCTCTGGTTGACCTATGTACCCATTGTATTACATTATAGCGTACATCCAAAGGGTCGGCATCGTCCGGCAATATTTTTAATTGAAACGCATCTTTGTAACCAATAGCTTCAAAAGCCTCGTTCCACCAACGACCACCTTCCAGTAGTGCGCTTCTTACCGGTTCCGGGGTACCATTGTCCAAATAATAAACGATGGGCTCTACGGCCTCGCTTAAGGCTGCTGAGGGATTTTTTTTCTCTAATCGGTGACGGGTAATAAATCGTTTTAAGATGGGGTCCTCCACCGGGGTTGCATAATCGTAATACGTAAAAGGATAGGAACCGCTTCTTGGGTCAAAGACTCTTTTTTTATATCCATCATCCGGCAATTCTATGAAGGAAGCATGTTGTGCCACGGTAATCAAATCCGGATTTGGGGTTACGGACCTAATGTATCCACCAGCAGCTTCACCTTTAAATGTCATGGTCATATCAAACTCCACATTTTTTGGGAAAGCTTTGGTACGTTCCAAGGCAAAAGCACTTTTAGCGCGGTCCAAGCTGTAGGAACCCTGCTTGGCACGTTTTAATCGTTTTACGACGCCATGGGCATCTTGCATCAAGAAATCGGTAATATCGATTACATAGCTGCCGTTTTTTTCTTCTTCGATTTTAAAGCCTCCTAAAATCGATTTAGCAAAGGCCTGTTCTATAGATTTTTTTTCCAAGTCGTTATCGGTCAAGGCCCTAAACTTTAAATTCGGTTGCACCAAGAGCAATTTACTTCCGGCTTTTTTAAAATAGACTACCTGTTCATTCCCCAATTGCCCCCTATCCAAACCTATATCGTTACTGCCTATTCCGCTACTTAAAGAATATACGTACAAAAATTCATGGTCTAGCCGATCAACCTCCAAGAAAATTTTATCGTTCTTACCGTCGTAATAAAAGTCAAAAAGACCTTCATATTTTTTATAGTCGGATTTGTTTTCGGAGAACTGGGCCATAGTAAATTGACTTGCAAAAAAAATGGCAAAAAGTAAAGCTAGATTTTTCATTTTCTGAATGGTTTAGTCCTTAAAAATATGTAAAATAACGGAAATAACACCTCATAACTTCCGGCATGGTAATAAAAGAACCAAACCCGACAGAAAATTGACGAAAAGTATACTATTTTTACCCAAAAATTAATTCTAGTATGAACATTACCGCAGACCACTACAAAGGTCTTTTAGATCGCCTTGGTGCGTTAAGGAGGTATCTTTGACATTGATGCCAAACTTATTGAAATAGAGAACGAACAAGAGAAAACCTTGGCGCCTGATTTTTGGGACAATCCGCAAGAAGCGCAAGCGCACATGAAGTTCATCCAATCCAAAAAACAATGGGTAGATGATTACAATGCCGCAACTGCACTTGTGAACGATCTAGAAGTTCTTATAGAGTTCTTACAAGAAGGAGAAGTTTCCGAAGCGGAAGTCGAAATACAGTACGAAAAAGCGCTGAACGTATTGGAAAAAATGGAGTTTAAGAACATGCTATCGGAAGAGGGAGACGAGTTGCCCGCCGTTCTTCAGATAACCGCTGGCGCCGGTGGCACGGAAAGTTGTGATTGGGCCGCCATGCTCATGCGGATGTACATGATGTGGGCAGAAAAAAACGGGTACAAGGTAAAAGAACTGAATTACCAAGAAGGAGATGTTGCCGGTATTAAAACGGTAACCCTTGAAATTGATGGTGAATTCGCTTTTGGCTGGCTTAAAGGAGAAAACGGGGTGCATAGATTGGTACGCATCTCGCCTTTTGATAGTAATGCAAAACGACATACCTCTTTTGTATCCGTTTATGTTTACCCTTTGGTAGATGACAGTATAGAAGTGGATGTAAATCCGGCGGACATTACCATAACTACTGCAAGATCTAGTGGTGCCGGGGGACAAAATGTAAATAAAGTAGAAACCAAGGTACAGTTGGTACACCACCCGAGTGGCATACAGATTTCATGCTCGGATTCCCGCAGCCAGCACGATAACAGAGCTACGGCGATAAAGATGTTGAAATCTCAATTATATGAGATCGAACTGCGCAAGAAAATGGAAGCAAGGCAGGAAATAGAATCCTCGAAGATGAAAATAGAATGGGGATCTCAAATTCGAAATTACGTAATGCATCCTTATAAATTGGTAAAGGATGTAAGAACAGCTGAGGAAACAGGTAATGTTGATGCCGTTATGGACGGAGATATAGACCGATTTTTAAAAGCATTTTTAATGATGATGGGACAAAGGGACGATTAAAGCCACTAGCCCACAAAGGGTGAACAGGTTATGGTTAAAAGCTAAGCGTAGAGTGTAGTTCGGAGAATAAGTACTTCTTTTCTTAGCAAAGAACAATAAGACCAAAAAGAAAACAGTTGCCCCGTTGTACATGATCTGAAACCGTGAACCTTGAACCTTGAACCTAAAACATTATGATTAAAATTTACCACAATCCAAGATGCAGAAAATCACGAGAGGGACTGCAACTATTGGAAAACTCTGGCAAGGAATTTGAAGTTGTAAGATATTTGGAAGATATCCCAACATTAGCGGAATTAAGAATAATAGTCGATTCCCTGAATATGGCACCAGAGCAGCTCATACGAAAAAACGAAGCGATCTGGAAAGAAAAGTTCAAAGGCAGGGTGCTCTCGGACGATGAACTATTGGCCGCGATGGTTTCTTATCCAAAACTAATTGAAAGACCTATAGTTATATGTAACGGAAAAGCGGCAATTGGAAGACCGTTGGAAAATATTACCACATTGTTAAAATAGCATTGAATCTAGTTTGAATACTACGATTTATAGTTGCAGAAAACACAGTCTTTTACAGGTCAAACAAAATATTTATTTTTACTTCATGAAATTACAAAACAGATGTAGCTTTTTTAAAGGAATTTTATTTCTTGTTCTCCTAATGTTAGGTTCGGAATGTTATGCCCAGTTTAATAGGGGAATGCAAAGAGGAATGGGAAGAGGAATGGGAAGGCAGCGCAGTGCAATCCCTCAGGCACAGCACACCCCAGAACCACCGGCACCTAAAACATCCGGGGAAATTGTAGAGGATCAAATGCCGGCCATAACAGAAGCACTTGCTTTAAACGATTTTGAAGCCGCGGTAGTGAGTTCTATCCTCAAAAAATATGTCCAGGAAAGAATCGAGGCCCAAATTTTAAAGCTTCCACCAGAAAAGATGAAGGAAACCTTTACCAATATTTCCGAACGACAGGATGAAGAATTAAAAATGAGTTTGCCCCCTGAGAAATACGAAGCATTTTTGGGATTAATGCAAGATGGTGTAAACAAAACCATCAAAAAAAATAAAAAGAAAAAGAAAAAGCAAAAGAAAGAAAAAAATTGAGGTCGTGAGCAACTCTTGTATAGCTTAATGTAACATAGAAAATACTACCCTAACTTCATACAAAGAAATTCTAAAAAAATTCAAAGCCATCGCTAATTTGTCATTGAGAATTCCAAACAACCAAAATCGCACAACTTCGCTTTAATCTCCTGGAGATGGTATAACACCGTAATAAATGATTTATTAGGGTAATAAGCAGAGGAAATCACCCAATACGCAGGATTCAAAAAAGATGATCATATTGCCAAGAAGGGATGTTTTTATCCAACTAGGAAAGTGAAAAAACCACAATAGCATGAAGTGTGGTTAACTAGAAGCGTGGTTAACTAAAAAAGAAGCCGATATGGCTTCTTTTTTTATGCTTCGCGTTTGGCTTTTTTTGCCTCACGTTTTTCTTTCAACAGTTCTATAATATTGCCGCCCAACCAATAAGGTACCACGAACACCAACAAAAATATCATTAACCAAAAACCTATCGTTAATATGGTCAAAAAAGCTAAAAATCCTAAATATTGGTCAAATTCAAACATAATAGTATACTTATCTGTGACAAAGATACCATAATCGTATTATTTTTTGCAAACTAAAATTAAAATTAAATGAAAATTTCTTTAATCCTACTATCCTCGTGTGACACCGTATTAATATTAGCGCCTTGATGGTTAATGGGTTTTTGGTCCAAGGGGCGAAAAAGCGTTCCGAAAAACTAAGAATTATTATGTAGACTCCCCCGTCCCAAAAGTTCGAGCGGCAAAAAAGGCAGTTCCTAATTTGTATATTATACCAATTTAAGTTTTGAATGTCGTGTTTAAAATTTGAATTATTTTTTTCTCAGTTTAGGAATGAAATCTAAGCATAGCATTAGCTATGGTTCTATTTTATGACGACAAATGAGGAAAAAAGAAACTTGTTTTATGCGACATCTAGAATTTAAATTGGTATTACTATCCCCGTACTACATCAATATCGTGGGAAAGGCGAATAGACAACCCCAAGATAAAGCTGTCGGAAAATTTCTTCGGATTTAGGTTTTATCCTATTGAATCTTAATATATTTTAACCCTTTATTTTCTGCTTAATGACTATACCTTAAATTTGTATTTAGAGTTAACTATATTGGCGGAGGACTTCAAAAACGTTTTATCGGCCCAAAGAATTCTTATTTGTACAATTAAATTTTAAACAGTAATTATCATTATGGAATATAGAGTAGAGAAGGACACCATGGGAGAGGTAAAGGTTCCCAGTAACAAATATTGGGGCGCACAGACAGAGCGTTCCAGAAACAATTTTAAGATCGGTCCATCGGGATCCATGCCTTTGGATATCGTTTATGGCTTTGCTTACCTAAAAAAGGCAGCGGCATTTACCAATTGCGAGCTGGGTGTGCTTGCCCCAGAAAAACGAGATTTAATAGCGCAGGTCTGCGACGAAATTTTGGCAGGAAAACATGATGATCAATTTCCTCTGGTAATTTGGCAAACAGGATCCGGTACCCAGAGTAATATGAACGTGAACGAAGTGATTGCCAACAGGGCACATGAAATTGCTGGACATAAGGTTGGTGAGGGCGAAAAAACAATACAGCCCAACGATGATGTTAACAAGTCGCAATCCTCTAACGATACGTTTCCTACGGGCATGCACATCGCCGCTTATAAAAAACTTATCGATGTCACAATTCCCGGAATTACCCAATTAAGGAACACGCTACACAGTAAAGCCCAAGAATTCAACACTGTAGTCAAAATAGGTCGCACCCATTTAATGGATGCCACTCCCCTGACCCTTGGTCAAGAATTTTCTGGTTATGTTTCGCAATTGGACCATGGTCTTAAAGCATTGAACAACACCCTACCGCATTTGCAGGAACTTGCGCTCGGTGGTACCGCTGTAGGTACAGGTTTAAATACACCGGAGGGGTACGATGTACTGGTGGCAAAGTATATTGCCGAATTTTCAGGGCTCCCCTTTATAACGGCAAAGAATAAGTTCGAAGCCTTGGCAGCGCATGATGCGATCGTAGAAACGCATGGTGCACTAAAACAGTTAGCGGTTTCCCTCAACAAGATTGCCAACGATATTCGTATGATGGCCTCCGGACCTCGTTCGGGTATTGGGGAAATTACGATTCCGGCAAACGAACCGGGTAGTTCAATTATGCCAGGGAAAGTTAATCCTACGCAATGCGAGGCCTTAACCATGGTCTGTGCCCAAGTTATGGGAAATGACGTTGCCGTAACCATAGGCGGCACACAAGGGCATTATGAACTTAATGTCTTTAAGCCCATGATGGCGGCCAACATTTTACAGTCCGCCCAATTACTGGGAGATGCCTGCAAAAGTTTTGATATTAATTGCGCGGTAGGCATTGCCCCCAATCACCAAGTAATCAAACAGTTATTAAATAATTCACTGATGCTCGTAACTGCGCTAAATACCAAAATTGGCTACTACAAAGCTGCCGAAATTGCCAATACGGCCCATGACAACGGCACCACACTTAAAGAAGAAGCCATTAATTTAGGATATGTGACCGCAGCGCAGTATGACGAATGGGTTAAGCCGGAAGAAATGGTAGGCAGCTTAAAATAAACCATCTAGAATGCATTGAAAAGCAAAAGGGAGACACCACCACTAGGTATCTCCCTTTTTTATAGATAAGATTAGTGTTCTTTCTATTTTAAAGTGAACTGTGACGTTCCCAATAATTTCAAGTTATCATCGTATACATTAACCATATACTGTCCCTTTTGAAAATCCCCTGCAGGTTTGTTCAAATAATCACAAATATCCAAAGATTTATTTTCAAAGTAAAAGCTGGTACTTTTGCTGTAGGTTATAGACGCCCCGTTATCATTGGTCATGGACATACTTTCTCCAACAACGTTACCTTGGGGGTCCAAAGCTTCCAAATAAAACTCACGATCGCCCGCCTCTGCAATAACGTTATCCGCTATCGTAAAGCAAATTTTAAACTTATCCGTGGCTCTGGCCCTTGTAGTAGAGGATAATTTACCACTGTTCCTTTCCCTAACGGCATCAACACTAATTTTTGAAAGGTTCAACGCAGAACCTCTTTCCACTGCCTGGGCCAAACTTGTATTCTGAACTACTAAAGAATCGTTGAAAACTGTTTGTTTCTCTAACTCTACAAAGGTACTGTCCCTTTGCATAGCTATTGCGGTATTGGACCTTTGTAAAGAATCTACCTGCTTTAAAAGTTTTGCCCTTTCTGCCTTTAAAACATCAACTTGTCTTCTATATCTGCTTAAGGAAGATATATCTGCCTTCATAGTTTTCACGGAATCAATGTATCTCGCGATATTATCTCTTGCAGAAACTAATTCTTCGTTGGTTGCGTTGCTTTCAAGTATAGCCTTGTCGTATTCGGATTTTAAGCTATTCAAATCCTCGACAACCAACTCCTTTTCGGAAATAAGATCCTTTTCGGTCTTTTTCTTGTCCTGATAAAGACTTACGGTATAAATTATTGTCCCCAAAAGCACTACACCCAGTAATGCGGCCAAGACTTTTAACCCGTTGTTATTTTTTGTTTCAGTCATAATGAATTATTAAATTGATTTTTTTTGGTTTGGATAAAAGTACTAATTCTATCGGTCTATATACGGAAGGAATCTATTTTTAGATTTTTTGCCCAAAAAAAACATTGCTCCCTACCCGTTTATTCGTTCAAAGGGCTAACTATATAGATGAATAACCAATATTTGAAAGAATTGTAAGAAACTAATGATGCTTTTTCAATACCGAGGATTCTTTTTGCACAGTAAATATCACCTGCATAGCGCAATACGTTTTATGTGGAACGGCAATCAAAAGATTCTTTTTGTCCGGTGGAAAAACAATTTTGGCAAAGTCGTCGCTGCTATAATGATCTTACTAAATAGGCAGGCGTTCGGAGATAAGGGATTAAATATTTTACGAACAGGGCGGTGTTAAGAATGCAATTGTTTTTAACTTATTGATAATTAGGGCAGTATTACTTCCATTAACGGTTGGTCATTCCTAAAACGAAGTAAGTAAACTACCTAGGGGCAAGTCCGCGAGGCATTCGAAGGAAACGAACCTTTAACTTCGATGCAAGCCTCGGGGTATTAAACCCTTTGGCGGTGCCAATAAATAAAACACAAGTACAATGAAAACAATAGTCTGCACACTACTAGGATGCATACTGCTTGGCGGATGCAAAGAACAACAGAATAAAAATCCTTTGATAGATTCGGAAATTGAGTATACCTCCGAAACGCCACCACCACCACAGTTGGCAATATCCAGTGACCAAACCTCGGATGTAAAAATAGTCCCAATCGAACACGCTACCGCTGTATTGGAGTGGAAAAACATTACCATATACATAGACCCTGTGGGCGGCGCAGCTGCCTTTGCCGGACAAAAGCAAGCAGATTTAATATTGATCACCGACATTCACGGAGACCACTTTAACTTGAAAACGCTAGAAGCCTTAGATACTTCAAAGGCAAAAATTATAGTCCCACAAGCGGTAGCCAAAAGAATCCCCGAAAGCTTTACACCTCAATTGGATGTTTTGGACAATGGCGATTCCAAAGAGCGTCTTGGCATCACGATAGAAGCCATCCCCATGTATAATCTGCGAGAGGAAGCATTAAAATTTCATGAGAAAGGAAGAGGAAACGGATATGTGCTAAATATAGATGGAAAAAGAATCTATTTCTCCGGCGATACCGAGGATATTCCCGAAATGAGAGCACTTAAGAATATAGACAAAGCCTTTGTTTGCATGAACCTGCCTTATACAATGACGCCCGAAAGTGCCGCTAACGCGGTGCTGGAATTCCGCCCAAAACAAGTCTATCCATACCACTACAGAGGAAAACCAGATGTTAGCGATGTATCAAAATTCAAGGAATTGGTACAAAAAGAGAACTCGGAAATAGAAGTTATACAACTGGACTGGTATCCTAACGATGCGTTCTAAAATCGACTAAAAATAGAAGTCATTTAAACTTTTTCCGTTCGCTAAAAAATTGCTCTTTTTCACCGCGGGCTGCAACTGGCTCCTCATTCAAAAGCCAAATTGCTGATTTTTGTTTCGGCCCTGTCTTTTTTTCCTTCCGTAGCCATGCTATGTAACTCAAAAAAAGTCTTCAAATGTTCAAAACATCACTAGTTTTCACTTGAACGCGAAAAGTAGAAACCAATTCATGTATAAAAAATTGATGATCAAAACAATACATAAAATAATCGCACCTATTATTTAAACCTCAACCTGGCAATTCTATTTCTTCCGGCGGCATAGGCAACGGTATCGTTCTTAAAGCGCAGGGTATAAAACGACTCGTCAGACAGCTGCCTCCAGGATTCGCCTTGGTTGCTGGAATAGGCAATACCGGTAAATCCCAAAGCGAGGATTCCTTTACCCTTCGTCCCAGGCACAAATTGAATACAACTTCGGTAATTTGGTGTAGTTCCGTCCGCCATTAAGTTCCAAGTTCTACCTCCGTCAACTGTTATCATTTTATTCGAGGTATTTCTTTCTGGGTTTGTATAGTCCCCACCGATAGCTACACCAATAGTATCGTCATAAAATGCAATTGAATAAATACCTTCTGTAGGTTCTTTTGAAAGAATCGGTGTTCGCTGTACTTCCCAAGTCCGCCCTTTATCAGGTGAGAATAATATACGTTTCGTTGTTGCGACCCATGTTTTATCCCCAACTACGGCGACATTGGTGTTACTTGCCGCAAAAGCACCCTCTCCTTCGATTCCATCGGGCAAAGCGCTACACGGCAGTTTATTCCAAGTCAACCCACCGTCACGGGTGATAATGATGCTCATACAACCGTTCATGGTATCCCCAACGGCAATCCCCTCGTTATCGTTCCAAAAAGTCATCGCATCATAAAAAACGGCACCATCCTCTTCTTTATACACAAGTTCCATTTTTCCTTGGTTACCAGTCTTGTAGAGTAGTGCAGGATTGGCGACCGAAAGCATAAAAAAATCGGATGAAGTATGGGCTACCGCACGAAACTCAGGTAAAATTGTATCGTATTTTTGTATGTTGGTCCGTACTTTTCCCGAAGCTAAATCAATAGAACCAAAAGTCCCCTTATTCGCTGCAAAGGCCAAACTTGTGCCCATGATTTCAATAGCCCTTATGCTTAGGGAGTCCGTGTAAAGTATTTCTATCTCTACCTTTTCAAAAGAATTACGCTTGGCAACCTCGGAACAGGA
Source organism: Maribacter chungangensis (assembly GCF_042676845.1). Lineage (NCBI taxonomy): Bacteria > Pseudomonadati > Bacteroidota > Flavobacteriia > Flavobacteriales > Flavobacteriaceae > Maribacter > Maribacter chungangensis. The sequence continues at coordinate 68,620 of NZ_JBHTHY010000024.1, read as the reverse complement.
AATAAATAAAGCAAAAACAAGTAAAAAACTAAAGTAGCGCATCTTCATAAAGTTTCTCAAAAATAAAGGGAATCGCTTCTAAAACAATACCTTTGCGGACTTAATTTTTTAGGATGAAACTGCACAGAAACCTTGTATTTGCCGTAATAGACGCTTTAAATTTAATATTTAACGAGAAAGAATATGCCGACAAGGTGGTTCAAAAGGTATTACGTTTTGATAAGCGTTGGGGTGCAAGAGATCGAGGTTTTATTGCCGAGACAACTTATGAAATGGTACGATACAAGCGACTTTACGCAGAAATTGCCGATGTTAGGGAGCCATTTAGCAGACCCGATCTTTTTCGCATGTGGGCCGTTTGGGCAGTGCTTAAAGGAATCGCGTTGCCCGACTGGAAACAAATAGAACCCACCCCGGAGCGTCGTATCAAAGGAAAGTTCGATGAACTCTCAAAGATTCGAAAATACCGTGAGGCCGTACCTGATTGGATCGACGAATTGTGTGAAAAATCATTAGGGGAAAAACTGTGGACAGCAGAAATAGCAAAGCTCAACGAACCTGCGGAGGTTATCCTTAGAACAAATACCTTAAAAACCACTAGGGAATCGCTGCGCAAAGCACTGTTGGACGAAGGCATTGTCACCGAACCCATCAAAGGCTATCCTTTGGCATTACGTTTGCCTGAAAGGGCCAATGTGTTTGTAACGGAATCGTTCAAAAAAGGACTTTTTGAAGTACAGGATGCCTCGTCCCAATTGGTAGCAGCGATGCTAGATGTTAAACCCGGGCAACGTGTTGTGGATACCTGCGCCGGTGCCGGCGGAAAATCCTTGCACCTTGCCGCTCTAATGGAAAATAAAGGACAGTTGATCGCCATGGATATCTATGGCAGTAAACTAAAGGAACTAAAAAGACGTGCCAGAAGAAATGGCGCGCACAACATAGAACCAAGGGAAATAGATTCTACCAAGGTCTTTAAAAAACTGTATGGAAGTGCAGATAGGGTTCTAATAGATGCTCCGTGCACAGGCTTGGGCGTTATTAGAAGAAATCCGGATACCAAGTGGAAAATGCAACCGGAATTCTTGGAGAAAATCACCAAGACCCAGCGCGAAATTTTAGGAAGCTACAGCAAAATACTAAAACCTGGCGGTAAAATGGTCTACGCCACTTGCTCCATTATTCCTCAAGAGAACAACGATCAGGTAAAATCATTTCTGTCCAGCGAGGAAGGTACTGACTTCGCTCTTATCAGTGAAAAGAAAATCTATGCCTCTAAAAGCGGTTTTGACGGATTCTATATGGCTTTGTTGGAAAAGAAATTGGTGTAATTCAAAACCGCTAAATTCCAGATTATAATAGCATATTTAAAACAGGGCTGTTTGTTGTGATACAGCTTTCGTTTCTGTTTTAGCTTTAACTTTAGTTGCCCCACTTTGCTTATCTCCCCAACGTTGCATGGACTGTACCACAGGCAGTAATGATTTCCCCAAAGGGGTTATCGAGTATTCTACACGAGGCGGAATTTCTGGAAACGTCTTGCGCTCCAATACCCCGGTTTTCTCCAAAGACCGTAGTTGCTTGCTCAACATTTGTCGGTTAATACCTTCCACAGCGGTAAGCAACTTGGTAAATCGGTTAGCGCCTTTGGAGATGTTGTAAAGGATGATAGGTTTCCATTTGCTATCCAACATGTTCATACACGTTGTAACTCCGCATACAGACGCAGATTTCGTTTCTTTCACAGCCATAAACTATTTTGGTTAGAAGTCGCTTTAACGTTTGTTATTTAAAAAAGCTAAAATACTGGAATCCCTTTTACCATCATAACAATAGTTCCCTTAGATGACCATAGTTTTAAATCAACCTATAAAATACCCTGCATTCAAAATAGCATGTCTACGTTATTTTAGTATGATTATCAAACCAAAACGGAGTTCACGATGTTATTCCTAAAAATCCATTCTCAGAATTTTAACCACAAAAAGAAATATGGACCCTATTTTTTTAACGTAGGATAGTCCACCCCCAATTGCTCCAAGTAGGTATCGTATTTAGTTTCGTCAAAATAGAATTTCTCCAGTTCGGACCTAAACTGACCTTGCTTGTCCGCATTCAAATAAATGGGTGGCAAATCGCTTTCCGAAATCATAGGGACGAATTTCGTTTCCTTCGTTTGCTCATTATTGAAATAATCCCAAGCACCGGTCAATAACTCTGGTTTTAAAAGGAAATCCAGAATCGTCATGGCCTCTGCCTTGGCTCCTGCAACTACCCCTTTGTGTGCAATAGGTGTTGCCATGGAAATCGCATTGCTCCAATGGTGCCCTTGCAACCCTGGAATGTTAGACGGAAAACGCATGGTAACCGTAGGTATTTTCCAAGAAATATCGCCTATATCATCCGAACCACCACTAATAGGCTCAATAACAGGTAATCCTAACGGAGCAAGTTCGGTACTCAAACCTTCTATCTTTTTGGAACCCACCTCGGTCTGTACGGCTTTGGCCAAGGCTTGGTCGTCTTCGGACCATGTAGGCAAGCCCACCTGCTTAATATTCTCGTACATCGTTTCAGCAATGACCTTATTGTAGTGTCTAGGCCAAGCAGCACCAAGTACCTTATGTTTTACCGTGGTACCCGTCATCATTGCAGCACCTTCGGCAATTTGATTTGCCTCATGGTACATTTCCATAATGCCATCGTACTTAATATCCCTAAAATAAAACCATATCGAAGCTTTTGAGGGAACTACGTTAGGTTGGTCTCCTGCATCCGTAAAAATAGAATGTGATCGTCTTAAAGGATGTAAATGCTCCCGCTTATAGTTCCATGCAATATTCATTAATTCGGCCGCATCCAAGGCGCTTTTGCCACGCCAAGGAGACCCGGCGGAGTGGGCGGATTCGCCATCAAAAGAGTATTCCACCGAAATTAGTCCCGTACCCCTTGTGGGGCCATAAGAAACACTGAAATTGTTACTCACGTGCGTAAAAATGCACATATCTATATCATCGAACAATCCGTCTCGTACATACCACGCTTTAGAACCAAGCAGTTCCTCTGCTATACCGGGCCAAACCAGCAAGGTACCCCCAATATTTTCTCGTTCCATGACCTCCTTGACGGCCAGGGCGGCAGAGATATTCATAGGAATTCCCGCATTGTGTCCCTCTCCGTGTCCAGGCGCTCCCTCTACAATAGGTTTGTGGTAGGCTACGCCAGGGTACTGGGATGCTTTTGGTATACAGTCCACATCACTGCCCAATGCTATTGTGGGACCCTCCCCATTACTCCAGGTAGCGAACCAAGCCGTAGGAATACCAGAAATAGAATTTTCGATTTCAAAACCGTTTTCGGCCAATATACCGGTAAGGTATTTGGAGGATTCAACCTCCTGAAATCCCAGTTCGGCAAAACTGAATATCTTGTCGACCATTACTTGGGACTGTTTTTTATTGGCGTCAACTATGGCTGCGGCCGCCAGTTTTAATTTTTCGATTTGCCGTGCAGATTTTTTCATCTGAGCCATACATGTCGTGGCGATAAACAATGCTGCTAAAAATAAAAGGGTAGTTGTTTTTGGTTTCATGGTGGTTTTTTTTCTTGAAGTTAAAAAGGTACAAAAATGTGTGGTGATTTTGCCACTTAAGTTATTATTTGGTTTCTCCAATAGAGCATCGAAATGATTTAAGACGAAAGCGAGGGACTGCCTTTACTGCCTGAAACTGTTATTTTATCAAAAATATAAAATAGGGAATACACCCTAACTTTAGCCTTTCCTTAAGTAAGGCTTACGCGCCAAATCCCTAACTTTAACGGGCAAATGAAAATGAAAAAGAAGTCATAATGATAAAGAAATTCATCATCTGTTTAGCTTTTATGGGTTTGGCGGGTACGGCAGCACTATTTGCCCAGGAAGACCGCTACAGCTACAAGAACGGCGACCGAAACGGGATTGGAAAGTGGTACATGGGCCGCGAGATTTCATACGTAATGGGCTACCAAGGCATGTCTTGGCTAGAACGCGAGGAGCGTGAAAAAGAGGAAAACACGACTACCCTATTGAAAAATATGAATATTAGAATTACGGACGATATCGCGGATATTGGTGCCGGTTCTGGCTACCACGTGTTTAAAATGGCAGCTATGGCAACCAGAGGGACCATCTATGCCGTGGATATCCAAGATGAAATGTTGGCCGCCATGCGGGATAAAAAATTAGCACGGAAGACTGTGAACCTTGCCTTGGTAAAGGGAAGCGAAAAAAACGTGAATCTAGAACCAAATTCCGTGGATAAGGTACTTATCGTTGATGTATACCACGAAATGAATTTCCCGTATGAAATGATGGTATCGATAAAAAAAGCCATGCGGGACGATGCAAAACTCTATCTTATTGAATACCGGGGGGAAGACCCCAACGTACCCATTAAAAAATTACATAAAATGACCGAAGCCCAAGCCGTAAAGGAAATGGAGGCGCTAGGCCTAGTGCTGGAAGAAAATACCAATAATCTTCCGTGGCAACATTGTATGGTGTTTGTGAAGGGTACATAGTTGGTAGTCGATAGTGGGTAGTTATTAATAGGATAATGGGTTGAGAATTAGGTGCTCCTATTACGTTCGCAAGGATGGCTTTTAGATTATATGGTCTAGTATCATGGATATTGGCAAATGTCCAAAACATACAGCTCCTTCCTCATGCAGGGGAAGGTGGACCGTTCGCCATAGGCGGAACGCGTCGGAAGGGGTTGAACCCGGGCTATAATTGAGACTCAAATCGTAACCATACGATACTAACAATCAAAATGACCAGAGTCTGATGCTTTCAGGAATATCATAACCAGTTTAGTTGTTGAAAATATACCTACAACCGAATTGAATCTAATTTATTTGCATACGACGACCGCCTAAAAATGAATTATGCCATATTTAGTTACATTTATACTCCTAATGTTTCTCAAAACAAACCTAATGACGGCACAAACCCTAGTCAATTTTAAAGAAAATCCAAGCACTGAAAATTGGAATATAGTGGATGATGTGGTCATGGGCGGCCGCTCCTCGGGCAGCTTTACCCTATCCAAAGAAGGTTACGGAAAATTCTCAGGAACCGTGTCTTTAGAAAATAACGGAGGCTTCTCTTCGGTAAAGTATGATATGGAGACTGTAGCCGTAAAACCAAGTTACACCATACGCATACGCCTAAAGGGCGATGGCAATGCCTACCAGTTTCGTGTGAAGGACAAACGCCGCCATAGCTATAGTTACATCGCCACATTTGAAACTACGGGCAACTGGCAAACCCTAGAGTTTACGCTGGCCGACCTCTACCCTACCTTTCGTGGGAGAAAAGTAGACCTTCCCAATTTTGACCAAAACACGATTGAGGAACTCCGCTTTTTAATTGGCAATAAAAAACCACAGGCCTTTGAGTTGTTTTTGGAGTCTATTGCGGTTTTAGAAAACTAACCAATCCTATTTGGAAAAGTGAACAATAGACCAAAATCAAATATATTCCTACTTTACCATCAATTAGCTTTTGCCGAACAAAAAAACCATGTGCTACGATATTAAAACAAGTTTAGAAACCCAGCTTAGAAGAGCGGAGAAAGACCAAGACCTACAGGCCATTGCAGATATTCGGGAACGCCTAGCGCCTCTAACCGATTTACCCCTGCACCATGCATCTGGCTTTACACATCCGGAGGTGTTGATCTATACAAATAAGTCCCCTAATTTTCCAGAAGTCGCTACTTGGGGCCTTGTACCGCATTGGACTAGGGATACAAAACAGCAGAAGCAACTTTGGAACGCTACACTTAATGCCAGAGGGGAAACCATTTTTGAAAAACCTGCTTTTAGGGATGCAGCCCAACACCATCGCTGCATCATTTACGTAGATGGCTTCTATGAACATCACCACCAAGCAGGGAAAACGTATCCTTTTTTTATTCAGCATAAAGAAAAACAGCCTTTAGCACTTGCAGGACTTTGGAGTGAATGGCGCAATCCAGAGACTAGAGGTCTATTACGCAGCTTCACCATCGTTACTACCGAAGCCAATGCCCTTATGAAACACCTACATAACAACCCCAAGCTAAAAGCACCACGGATGCCTTTTTTACTTCCGCACGAATTGGAAGATGCATGGCTAGAACCTAGTACAAGTGATGCGGACAAAAAAAGCGTTCAAAAACTCATAGCACCGCTAGCGGATGGAGAGCTTACCGCCCATCCCGTAGCACGTCTGAGAGGAAAGGAATACTTAGGGAATGTGGAAGGTGTTTCAAATGCAGTGGTTTACCCAGAACTTGTCATATCCTAACAGCTCGGAATTCCATTTAAAAGCCCCTTGGGTACAACTCGTCCGTATCATGCTACAATTGGGTAGTTCCGTTTTTAAATACTTCTCGTTTTAAGGGAGATTTGACCCAACGTTAAACACATAAACATCAAATCACATGAAAACATTTACACTTATTTTAGGATTAGCATTGATCACACTAACAGGTAACGCACAGGACAGCGAGGGCGTTACGGTAACCGTAACGATCGAAAACGTACTATCGGATGAAGGAAAAATAATGGGAGCATTACATACGGAGCAGACCTTTATGAAAGGCCCTGGTGTTGTAAACCAAGAAATTAAGGCCTCCAAAGGCGAACTTACCCTTAGGTTTGAAAAGGTACAAAAGGGCACATTTGCCTTGATGCTGTTACACGACAAAAACGAAAATAACAGAATGGATTTTGAAGCGAACGGAATGCCAAAAGAGAACTACGCTACTTCTGGCGAAACTAGCTATGGCCCGCCAAGTTTTACCGACTCTAAATTTGAAGTTGGAGAAGAAGATCTAGAATTCAGGATTCGGTTCTAAAAGCAGCTATTCATCAATCGAGATAAAGCGCCTCAAAGAGGTGCTTTCTTCATGTTAAATAGGTTTCAATTTATTAGAAAATCCATGCCAACCATGATATCCTACAATCATAATACAATCGTATAAACATGAGCATTATCATAAGTTTAATTGATAGTTTTTGTATAACTTTGATATGTAAACTATAGGTAATGACAATCACACAATTACAATATGTACTGGCGGTAGCAGAGTATCAAAATTTCACCTTGGCCGCTGAAAAAAGTTTCGTAACCCAACCTACGCTGAGCATGCAGGTGCAAAAGCTAGAAGACGAGTTGGATGTACTTATATTCGATAGAAGCAAAAAACCCATCTCGGTTACGGACGTAGGAAAAAAAATAGTAGCACAAGCAAAAGTGATCGTAAACGAAGCAGGGCGCATAAAAGATATCGTGGACCAGGACAAAGGGTTTATTGGAGGAGACTTTACCTTAGGCATTATTCCAACGGTAATGCCCACACTATTGCCTATGTTCTTAAAGACCTTTATCACTAAATACCCAAAGGTAAACCTGATTATTAAGGAACAAAGCACGGAGAGTCTTATAAAAAATCTACAGGACGGACATTTAGATGCGGCCATAGCAGCGACCCCTTTAGAAATAGAATTCATTAAGGAAAGGCCCTTATATTACGAGCCCTTTGTAGGCTATATTACACCTGAACATCGTTTACATAGTGTCAAACAATTATCGGTAGAGGATCTAGACGTTTCGGATATTTTACTGTTACAGGATGGTCATTGTTTTAGGGATGGGGTACTTAACTTATGTAAAACGCCGAAAAAGTTGGGAGCGGAACACTTTAAGCTACAGAGCGGAAGTTTTGAGACCCTGGTAAACCTATCCAACGAAGGTTTGGGCATGACCCTGCTCCCCTATCTCAACAGCATGGAACTTGGAACTGAAAATAAAAGGAATATCAAATATTTTAAAGAACCCTCTCCCGCGCGCGAGGTTAGTATCATCTACCATAAAAATGAACTTAAAATTCAGATTACGAATGCGCTACGGGATGTCATAACCAGTATTGTTAAAGGTGCGATAGCATTTCAAGATGTAAAAATAATAAGTCCTTTAAGTAAATAAGCCCTTGACATACTCTCAAAGGATTCGTAAGTAATTCGCTTAAATTTTAAAGAAAAGTCTTTGGAGCAACTGGCCTAGCAGGGGAGTCAAATTTAAGTTTTGCTAATCGATTACATAATAATCAATTAGCTCTTAGGCAAACATGTGAACATTCAGCTACACACAACGGATTTATTGCAAACAAAGTCAATACATTATGCTCAATTAGCCATTATATTCCAATTTCCCTTTCACTGTTGTATTCCATTTTCAAAACAGAATGCGTATACGTGTACGTTCATTAATGTAAAAATGATTCCTAAATCCTATCCGTATAATTAAAGGTTCCATTGTTTAGAAAATTAAGAAAACCTCCATTAGCTATAGGAATATCCACTGCGGTAACCGCTTGCTAATTCTTTCTGAAACCTGTTCCCAAGCCCCTGGCATGCTAGCCTGGGGCTCTGCTGCCTCATCCTTTCGAGAATCCGTATCACAGCCCAAGAAAACAACTAAGGATATCACAAATAAAAAAATTTCCATTTGAAATGTATTTTATACCTAAAATATAAAAAATAATAGTAGTTCCTACCTTAACTAAAAAAAGCCACTTAACAGTGGCTTTTTTTTATGGTTTTAAATACATTAAACTTGTTTGTAATTCTGGCTTGTCCGTTATGAACTGTTGTAACCAGAGTCTCAATTCCTCTACCTCTTCGGGCAGTAAAAGTTGAAGTGCTTTTTTTAGTTCCTTGCAAAATAACTTTACATCAAAACTAACTTTTTTCAGTACTGTCTTGCTGTACTCAAGCATTGATTTTGCCATTGTAGTACCTTGTTTATCGATTAGTTGTTACGTAAATTTAAACAAAAAAGAAGATATGATATTGCAATGAATTCGTTAAAAAAAACTTATAATTGTTAAATTATATAAGCTTACACTTTTTAACACAACGATCTTCCACAATCCAATGAAACGAATATTCTTAAGTTGCTGTTTAATAGTAGTGTTAAGCAGTTGCACATCAACAAAAAAAACGATACAAAAAGGTCTGTCCAGTACCCTATCGACTCCTTTTTATGAAAACCAGTTCACTGGAGTTTTGTTTATGGATGCCACGACCAAGGACACCTTGTTCAATCAAAACAGTACCAAATATTTTACACCGGCCAGCAATACCAAAATTTTCACCCTGTACACGGCTTTAAATACCCTTCCGGATAGGATACCTGCGCTAAGGTACATTCGTCAAAACGATACTCTTTTTGTTCAAGGTACGGGAGACCCTTCCTTTTTGCATCCCTACCTTAAGGATAGTACCGCATTTAAGTTTCTTCAGAAGGAGAAAAATATCGCGCTCAGCACGGGCAATTTTCAAGATTCAAGATTTGGTCCCGGATGGTCCTGGGAGGATTACGACTATTATTACTCCCCGGAGCGCAGCGGATTTCCAACATACGGCAATGTCGTACTGCTTACCAACGGAACAGAAACACCGGTTGTACCCGAGTATTTTAAGGACAGCGTAATTCCAATAGCAAATAAAACCAACCGCAAGGAACATCGCAACCTGTTCTATTTTGATGCGGCAAGGACAGACACCCTTGAAGTACCCTTCAAAACAAGCGACACCACCCTTAAAGCGGTTCTAGAAAAAGAACTCAAAACTACGATTACGATAGTCAAAGAAATGCCTTTAGGATCGAAACAAACCCTTTACGGCATCCCAGCAGATTCCTTGTATGTAAGGCTGATGCATGAAAGTGATAATTTCATTGCCGAACAATTATTGTTGTTGTCGGCCTCCGAGACTGCCGATACCTTACAGACGCAAATAGCCATTACAAATACCTTGGATAAACTGTTGCCAAACCTACCGCAAGGGCCCAGATGGGTAGATGGATCTGGTCTTTCGCGTTACAACCTTTTTACCCCGCAATCCATGGTGCATGTATTGGAACGTTTATACGTAGAACTACCCAGAGAACGCCTTTTTAAAATATTCCCTTCGGGAGGTGTTTCGGGCACTTTGACCGACTGGTATGAAGGCAACTCCACGCCATACATTTATGCGAAATCCGGAAGTTTGGGAAACAACTATTGTCTAAGCGGCTATCTATTGACCAATTCTGGCAAAACGGTCATTTTTAGTTTTATGAACAATCACTTTAAACATCCATCGTCAGAAATAAAAACCAGTATGCAACAGCTTTTTGAAAAAATTAGGGATACCTATTGAATAGTGGGTAGTGGGTAGTGTACGTTGTAGTGGGTAGTAAAAAAAATTGTAGGATGCCAAAGTCCCAAAAAAAAATCAACCTTTACTTTTCACTTTTTACTTTTCACTTTTTACTTTCTACTTTTTACTTCTTACTTTTTTACTAATTACTATTTACCACTCATCTTGGTGTCCAAGTTATATTCTTTTGAGAATTTGGTTTTTAGCATTTGTAATTTAGGGGCAATATGGGTTTTACAAAAAGGCCGATCGGGATCGGTGATATAATAGTCATGAAATTGACTATCAGAGGCTTTAAAAGCACCAAACGGCAAGACTTGTGTAATCAGTTTTTTGTGAAAATCCTTTTGCAGGGATTCCAACATATTTGAAATATGGTCAACTTCTGCCTCTGCAAATACATAAACGGCAGAGCGGTATTTGTTGCGCATGGAATGTTGGGAGGTACTGTTGTGGGTATGCAAATGAATGGCGATGATATCGGATAGTCCAATCATATCTTCCGAAAAATGCACGATTACGGCCTCGGAAAACGATGTATGCGCTCCGGTAGACGCAATAAACCCTTGTTCTACTTTACATACACCCTTTAGAGACTGAAAAACCGCTTCGGTGCACCAATGGCATCCACCGCCTAATCCAATTTTTTGTAGTTTACTCACACACAGTCGGTCGTAAAAAAACGATATACCTTACCCCGAACATCAATCTGAAAAAATACCCGTTAATGCCGCATATTGTAAAAGCATTACGCTTTTGGCATCTTTAATTTGGCCATCGGAAATCATGTCCAGCGCCGCCGTAAACTCAAATTCCAAGATTTCGATGTTCTCCGTTTCATCTAAAGCACCGCCACCTTCTTCGGTCTTCATGGTGTTATCATATTCCGCCAAAAAAAGATAGAGTTTCTGGGTAACGGATCCCGGACACATATAGGTGACCATAACCTGCTGCACATCATCTAATTTATAACCCGTTTCTTCCAAAGCTTCCTTTTTAATACACTCCTCTGGTGAAAGTCCGTCTAAAAGTCCGGCACAGACCTCCACCATCATCCCGTCTTCATTACCATTAACATAGGTGGGCATACGGAATTGCTTGGTAAGGACTACGGTTTTCATTTCACGATTATAAAGTAAAATTGCGGCACCATCTCCACAATCATAGGATTCCCGTTGTTGGGTTTCCCAAGTACCGTCTTCCCGTTTGTATTCAAAACTATAGTTGTTTAAGGTGTACCAGTTCTTGGAAAGCACCTTCTTTTTAATATTTCTTATGCCTTTATTTTTCACATTTCAAAGTTAAATACGAATAAGCTGATTTTTGCATTTAATCACTATCTTTCCAAAACAAGACAAAATGCAAGCTTTCATGAGATTTCTAGTCGGTATACTATTTCTACTAATATGTTTTCCAACACCCATACGTTCCCAACGTTTGGGCGAACACTATCTTAAGGAATGGAAAACATTTTATCCCTCAAAAGCCCTAGAAGCCGGAATTAGAACTTTGGTTTTTAACTATGAGCAGCGTTCCGACTCCGCCGTTGCCGCATGGATAGATGTTAACGAAAAAATACTTGGAAAATTATCCAAGATAACTGCAGATATAGACCCTATTGACGCACGACTGTTACGGGTACAGGCCCAATCCGAGCTAGATAAATGGAAAACAAATAAGCAACATACACATTCCCTGCACCTCTACGCCCAATTGATCGATAAGGCTATTGCCCCTATGCTTAATGCCGATTACCTTCTAGGCCAAGAGAAATCAGCATTGCTCTGTAACCGGCTCCAAGCCATAAGCAGCCTTGCGAAGGCAGCACAGACGAACCTAGAACAGGTATCGGAAAACGAATTGGACAAGAGCTTGGAAGCATTGAACGACACATATCGATATCTTCAAACGGATCTAGAAACCCAGCTGCAATCGAACGGGATTTTAATCAACTGTACTGGTTTTAACATGGCGCTTTCCAAAGCCTTGCAAAATATCAAAAATCTTATCGAGTTCAGTCGAACTACACTACAACAGAATCCTTCTGAATCTGTTACAAGGTTAGGCACCGAAGAATATAACCGGAGGTTGGCATTGTATACCGATAGCGACCTTACATCGACTAAACTAGCGGAAATGGCACTTGCAGAAATAAGCACCGTAAAGTCACTAATGACCGATGTTTCCAGAAAATACCTCAGAAAAACCTATCCGGACAGGACGCTCCCCAAAAGTAATTTATCCATTATCAATTTGGCCTTGGCCGATATGGAAAAAGATGCCCCTATAAATGCCACGGACTATCTTGAGTTTTGGCAAGAGCTTGCGGACTCCGCGGTTACTTTCATTAAAGAAAAGGACATCGCCACCTTACCCAAAAACAACACCTTACGCATACAAACGGCGCCGGAAAGTGCAGGAGCCGCGGCACGTATTGGCTGGGTGGCCAGCGCTCCGCCGTTTGACCCTAACCCAATGACCACCCTTAATCTGCCCTCTATCCCGGAAAGCCTACCAAAACAGGAACAAATCGACTTTTGGGCCTCCTTCAATAAACCCTTCAACCGCATGATAGTGATACATGAGCTGTATCCCGGGCATTACATGCAACTGAAAATAAGTAGGGAGAGCCCACACCCCGTTCGGCTGTTGTTTCCTTACGGAATTTACATCGAAGGCTGGGCAACCTTTACCGAAAAAGTACTCTTGGATGCCGGTTGGGAATCCGGAAATCATTTGACGCTGTTGGCGCACCTTCGCAAACACTTGGAAAATGCAAATAGGGCCTATACATCGGTTCAAGTGCATTGCAAAGGTTGGAACGAGCAGCAAGTGCTTCAATTTTCAAAAGAAACCTCTTTGGTGGCTCCACAATTTGCTAAAAGCCTATGGGGCCGCATTACGAATTCCCCCATGCAACTCACCTCCTACTTTTTGGGAGGAGCACAGTTTACCGAGCTGCTGGAGCATGAAAAATTACGATTAGGAAATCAATTTAGCTTAAAACTGTTCATGGATACGGTAATGAAAGCAGGCCCTATTCCTATTGATGAATTTTATACTATTTTTAAAAATACCGACCCTAACTAAATTATGGAAAGAATCGAATTACAACCTGGCTACTCGGTTTCTAGAGTAATCAAAGGAGGATGGCATTTGGCAGGTGGCCATGGAGCAATAGCCGCAGAAAAGGCGTTGGAGGATATGCGGCATTTTGTAGAGGTGGGGATTACCACCTTTGACTGTGCCGATATTTATACCGGCGTTGAAGAGCTGATCGGTAAATTCAGAAAAAAATATAAGGACGAATTTCGCTCCGGGGAATTGGCACCGATCCAAATCCATACGAAATATGTTCCGGACTATAACGTTTTGGCGACCTTAACCAGGCAACAAACTACGGCCATCATAGACCGATCGCTAAAACGCTTGGGCGTGGAGCAATTGGATCTGGTTCAATTTGCGTGGTGGGATTATCAATTTCCTAAATATTTGGAAACTGCGGTACATTTATCCGAACTGCAGAAAAGCGGTAAAATCAGATTTATAGGGGTGACCAATTTTGACACAAAACGTATTCAAGAAATGCTGGATGCCGGTGTTTCCATAGCTGCCAACCAAGTCCAATATTCGGTGCTGGACCAGCGGGTAGAAACGAATATGACCGCCTTGGCAGAAAAGCACCGTATACCCTACCTATGTTATGGCACGGTTGCGGGAGGTTTCTTAAGTGACCGCTATTTGAACGCCCCGGACCCCGTACCGCCTTATGAAAATCGCTCCCTTACCAAATACCGATTGATTATTGATGAATTTGGTGGCTATGACTTATTTCAAAAAGCGTTACAAACGTTACGAGAAATCGCCGATAGATACCAAGTAGGCGTTACGGAGGTTGCTTGCAAGTATATTTTACAAAAACCTATGGTCGGCGCCGTAATTGTTGGTGCCCGTAACCGTAATCATTTGAACAGCCTACAAACACTTGATACCTTTCAGTTAAACTTAGAAGACCTAAATAAAATAGATGCCATAGTTGCTGAAAGTAAAGGACCCAAAGGACCATTTTACGATTTGGAGCGCGATAAAACAGGAAAACACGGTGCTATTATGAGATATAACCTCAACGAAGACTAAGTTTGAAATTAGACGATACATCGGTTCAACTTCCTAAACTCCATTTCTACGGCGGAGTCTTTGGTGCACTACTGCCATTTGTCATTTTTGTCACAGGGGTCATAACCATTGCACTATCAGGGGCGCCAGATGAACGTGGATTTTGGCCCATCTTAATACTTGCTCTGGGTTTAGGACTTATCTTGTGCAAAGACCGTACGGCATTTTCCGAAGCTGTAATTGCCGGAATGTCGCAAAAGATCGTGATGATTATGATCACTGCCTGGATTTTAGCCTCTATCATTGGTATTCTTATGACACTTACCGGCTTTGTAGAGGCGCTTATTTGGTTGGCGCACCAAGTAAACCTCTCGGGCACGGGATTTGTCATCGCCACCTTTATCATCTGTTGCACCGTATCGCTTTCTACAGGTTCTAGTTTTGCCACCATTCTTATTTGCAGTCCCTTGTTATACCCCTCTGGTGGACTAATGGGTGCACATTTGCCGGCCTTGGCGGGAGCGATCATAGGAGGGGCCACGTTCGGAGATTTTATAGCGCCCATTTCGGACACCACTATCGCCAGCGCTTTAAGTCAGGATGCGGAAATTGGTACCACGATAAAAAGTCGGTTAAAATATGTGATTCCGGCAGCGCTATTTGCATTGCTAGCTTACTTTATATTTGCTAAAACCAACAGTAATGTGTCGGCAGCTACCACTATAGAAAATTTGGGAAGTCCAAAAGGGTTGCCCATGCTCCTGGTTCCCGCATTCGTAATTTACCTTTTCTTAAAGGGAAAACACCTTTTGCACGGGCTTCTTTTTGGATTATTATTCGGAACGATTCTTGGTCTAATTTTAGAACTATTACCGCTGTCAGATGTTCTTTCCTTAGATCTGGACAATTTCGCCGCGCGTAGTTTTGTTATAGACGGTATCAACAGAGCCGTGGGGCTAAGTATTTTTACCATCCTGTTAATGGGCTTGGTGGCTACCTTAAAAGCCAGTGGACTCATGGACAGCTTGGTAGATTTTGCCGCTACACGAGCCATAACCGAAAAACATGCGGAGGGATGGATCGCTACGGTCATGAGCTTTGCCGTGTTGCTGACCACGCACAGTATCGTAGCTATACTGATGGTCACGGATTTTACAAAAAAAACAGGTGAGCGATTAGGTGTCTCTAAGATTAGACGCGCAAATTTATTAAGTTTAGTGGCTTGTATCTTTCCGTTCGTACTTCCCTATTTTATTCCCGTAATCTTAATGGCGAATATGACAAACACGGGAACCGAATTTGGAATAGCGGCAGTAAGCCCCATAGCAGTAGGAGTTCATAATTTTATGTCTTGGGGATTGTTGCTCATGGCATTGATCACCCTGGTTTTTGGCTGGGGAAAAACAAAAAACAACAGCAAATGAAGAAGACTAAAGCACTAAGAGACGACCAATTTCAGTTATACGACTTGACGGTAGTGGTTGAAAAAATTGAAGGAAATTGTACCTGTAATATGACTATTGGTGATAAGTTTCACTTAAAAGGTGGAAAAATATCCATGCCGGAGCAGTCGGATTTTTGTTTGTACGCACTACAATCCACCATTCCCCTCTTACCTACAAAACAAAGAAAGAACCATCCTGCAGACTGGATGGAAACCGATGCGAGGGTCGTATGCCCTGATCCTGCTTGCAGACTGGTGATGCGTATAGACCGTGATGGTCTCCGTACCCTTAATCATGACGATGTAAGTCCCGTAAAATGGGAGCCTTCAAAAGACTAATCACTTGTAGCTTATCCCAAACTCCACTTATTACCAACCTCGGAAACTGGCACACAGCCTTCAAAGTTTCCGGGCACGGGCAAATAGTTCAGTACCTTTTCGCCAATCTCCTCAGATGTGGTATAGGCCCAAATCGCAGTCGCTTTTAATGATCGATAAAAACCTATCGGTTCTTGCACACCAATGGTTTTGCCCCAAATACCTGGATTAAAGGTGCCGGATGTTTTTTCGGCCTCTTTTAGTACTGCAATTTTTTCTTTCTCATCCAAATCACTAAAGATAGCCCCATAATTCTCCTTACAATCCGCGTTAAAAGTCGCGATGTCTTTCCGCATGTTCCCCTGCCCCTCGGCATCGTAGGTCTTCGCAATTATCTTGTCTATAAAAACATCTACCTTAACATCCAATGCGCCAGGCGTATCCGTGCGTGGCAAGATCACATCTACCAAAGAGGCAATCGTTTGCGCTTCGACCTCGGTAAAGAATTCCGGTTGCCAAGTAAGTCTAGGCTCACTTTTACATCCCTGTAAAATAGAAAGTATGGAGGGCATAGCTACTGCGGCTCCTGCCAATAATCCTGTTTTTTTGAGTGCACTTCTTCTGTCCATCTTCTAAATATTTCGTTTTTTCAGTTCGGAAACGGCATGGTCTGCCGCCCTAGCGGTTATTGCCATATACGTTAGGCTAGGATTTACACAGGAGGAGGAGGTCATACAAGCCCCGTCCGTTACAAAAACGTTCTTGGCGGCATGCACTTGGTTAAATCCGTTCAACACGGAAGTTTTAGGGTCACGTCCCATTCTCGCAGTTCCCATTTCGTGTACGCCCCAACCTGGAGAGTGTTCGTTATCGAAACCGATGATATTCTTTAAACCTGATTTCTCTAACATTTCCACCGCATCTTCCTGTATCTGTTTGTTTATGGCCTTTTCGTTTTCTTTAAATTCGGCGTCTATCGATAATGTAGGCTGCCCCCATTTATCCAATACTTTAGTGTTTAGGCTTACTTTATTGTCATGATAGGGCAAACATTCCGCAAAGCCTGTTATAAAGAACTCCCAAGGACCGGGCTTTAACATCCTATCCTTAAAACTGGCGCCGAACTCCGGACTATTGGCAGCATTGCCTCCCCTACCGGCACCGCCTTGATAGCCAAAACCTCTTACAAATTTATCGGACTTTGTTTCTTCGCTAATGTTCCAATATCTGGGAATGTAGATTCCGTTGGGGCGTCTTCCCTTGTAGTATTTATCATCAAAACCGTCTACGGTACCAACAGCTCCTACCCTGTAGGTATGGTCCATAAGGTTATGCCCAAGTTCTCCACTGTCATTACCAAGGCCGTTTTCGAACCGGTCGGATTTTGAGTTCAATAAAATCTGTGTTGAACTTAAGGTAGATGCGTTACAAAAAATCACTTTTGCCGAGTACTCGATGTCTTCATTGGTCTCCGAATCAATAATACGAACGCCCGTTGCCTTTCCTTTGGCATCGTCATAAATCACTGATTGTACTATGGAATATGGCCGTATAGTTAAATTACCGGTAGCATGGGCCGCTGGCAAGGTTACGGCATTACTGCTAAAATAAGCTCCATACGGACAACCACGACTACATCTGTTCCGGTTTTGGCATTGTCCCCTGCCGTTATGCGGTACGGTTAAATGGGCACAGCGACCAATAATCATATTGCGCCCGGAAAACTCTTTTTCAATTCTGCTCTTTACATGTTTCTCTACACAGTTCATCTCCATGGGAGGCAAAAAGTGACTGTCCGGCAATTGGGGCAAGCCCAATGGTTCCCCACTGATACCTGCAAACTTTTCTACATAAGTATACCAAGGCTCAATATCCTTATACCTAATAGGCCAATCTACCCCGTGGCCATCTTTGGCATTTGCTTCAAAATCCAAGTCGCTCCAACGATAGGTCTGTTTTCCCCATAAGATGGAACGCCCGCCCATTTGGTGCGCACGCAACCAAAGGAAGGGTTTTTCCTCGGTATAGGGATTGGCTTGGTCATCTGCCCAAAAGTGTTCGGTGTCCGTACCCATCCAACCCGATCGCATTTTTTTATAATGCTTCTGCTGCTGTTCAGGTGTTAACCCTCCCCGTAACTCGGTATCCCAAGGGTCTAAATTCATAGTAGGGTAGTCTACCACATGTTCTACGATTCTGCCTCGTTCCAAAACCAGGGTCTTTAGACCTTTCTCGCAAAGTTCTTTGGCCGCCCATCCACCACTAATTCCCGATCCAATGACGATGGCATCATAAGTGGTTTCTTTCTTCGCATCGATATTATAATTTGCCATGTATTGCATTTTGATGCCCTAAGTTAAGGAATCATTCTAAAATGGAAACCATCATTTTTTTCTAATCCTAAAATTGACCCTATATTTAGCACCTAAATCCAGACAAGTTTATAGCAATACCAGTTACAGCTCTAATTTACTCACATGAAAAAGACCATTTTGCCCTTACTTATCCTTGCCGTTACCTTGACGGCCTGTAAGTCGAACACGGAAAAGACAGCAGAAACCAAACTCCCAAAAGTGGCCATTGCCGGAATAGGAATCGAATCCAGTACCTTCTCCCCCGCCCAAACGCACGAAGAGGCCTTCCATGCACGCATTGGAGATTCCATTTTTAGTCGCTACCCTTTCTTTACAGAAGGAACGGACATCCGTAAGCGCGCGGATTGGGTGCCTACATTCTTAGGAAAGTCGTTACCGGGTGGTATTGTAACGAGGGAGGCGTATGAATCTATGGTCGAAAAAACGCTGAAAATGTTAAAAGAAAACGGGCCTTATGACGGACTCTTTTTTGACATACACGGTGCCATGAGCGTTGTGGGCATGCAGGATGCCGAAGGTGACCTCATCAAACGTATTCGCGACGTCATAGGTGCGGAAGTTTTGATTTCCACCTCTATGGATTTACATGGTAATGTTACCGAAACGCTAGCCCAACATTCCGATTTGATTACGTGTTACAGAATGGCTCCACATGAAGATGCCTTGGAGTCGAAAGCAAGGGCAATTACCAACCTCTTGGACAGGTTGGAAAGCGGAAAAGGCAAACCCAAGTACAAAGCTTGGATTCCGGTTCCTATTTTATTGCCCGGTGAAAAAACCAGCACGCGTATAGAGCCAGGGAAAAGTTTGTACGCGAAAATTCCCGCCTTTGAACAACAAGACGGTGTTATCGATGCCGCTATTTGGATGGGCTACCCTTGGGCGGACGAATCCCGTAACCATGGCGTGGTCATGGCCGTAGGAGATGATAGGGAAGAAGTAACCAAAGCGGCCGAAGAACTAGCAAAGGCCTATTGGGATGTACGAAACGAATTTGAATTTGTGGCCCCGGTTGCCACCCTGGACGAAAGTCTTAAAATGGCTTTGGCTAGCGACAAAAAGCCCTACATGATCAGTGATATGGGAGACAATCCGACCGCCGGTGGTGCCGGTGATGTAACATGGACAGTTAGAGAGTTATTAAACAGGCCCGAATTAAAATCCGAAAACGGACCGTCATTGATATACGCCTCTATTCCCGGGCCGGAACTGGTTGCAGAAGCATTAAAAGTAGGTGTTGGCGGAAAAGTGTCTGCCTTGGCAGGTGCCCAAGTAGATGACCGCTTTGCCCCTCCATTAAAATTGGAAGGAACCATAACCGCGATACGGGAAGGGGATCGCGATGCCAAAGTAGAGGTTGTTGTCAAAATTGGCAGCATCAGTGTAATAGTAACGGAACAGCGAAAACCTTACCACCAGGAATCGGATTTTACGGATTTGGATTTAAACCCTAGAGAAGCCGATATCGTTGTGGTTAAAATAGGATACTTGGTGCCCGAGCTTTATGAAATGCGCGGTGATTGGGTCATGGCCCTTACTCCTGGTGGTGTAGATCAGGACTTGGAGCGATTGGGATACCAAAATATAAAACGCCCCATGTTTCCCTTGGACCCCGATATGAAAGACCCGGATTTAAGTGCACGACTCATTAAGGCATCGGATGATTTAAATAAATAATCAACCTTTTACATCAATAATAGCATTCAAACCATCATAAACCGTAAATTACCAAACGTTAATTTTTGAATAAACCCGAAAGTATATGATCATAGAACCAAGAACCCGTGGCTTTATCTGTACCACCGCCCATCCTGTAGGTTGTGCGGAAAACGTAAAAAACCAAATCGACTATATAAAATCAAAAAAAACTATTAACGGCCCTAAAAAAGTTTTGGTCATTGGCGCATCTACGGGTTTTGGTCTGGCCTCGAGAATTACAAGTGCTTTTGGCAGCCATGCCGCTACTATCGGTGTTTTTTTTGAAAAGCCGCCCGCGGAGGGCAAAACAGCCTCGGCAGGTTGGTATAATACCGCAGGCTTCGAAACAGCTGCCCATAAAGAGGGAATTTATGCCAAAAGTATTAATGGGGATGCCTTTTCAAACGACATAAAGAGGGAAACTATTGAACTGATCAAAAAAGACCTTGGGAAGATAGACCTGCTCATTTACAGCCTTGCGTCTCCCGTGCGAACGCATCCGGATAACGGTAAAAGATTTAGGTCTACCTTAAAGCCCATTGGAGCGTCCTATACCAACAAAACTGTTGATTTCCATACAGGAAATGTAAATGAAGTTAGTATTGAACCGGGAACGGATGAGGATATTGAAAATACGGTTACCGTTATGGGCGGTGATGATTGGCAGCGTTGGGTAAGCGCGCTACAGGAAGCAGATGTGCTAACAAAGGATTTTAAGACCGTGGCCTACTCTTACATTGGCCCTGAATTAACAGAGCCGGTGTATCGAAAAGGCACCATAGGTAGGGCAAAAGACGACCTCGAAAAAACCGCTTTCACCATTACCGACGCCCTAAAAGATATAGATGGAAAAGCCTACGTGTCGGTAAACAAAGCCCTTGTAACACAATCTAGCTCGGCCATTCCCGTAATTCCGCTTTATATCTCCCTGTTGTATAAAGTAATGAAGGCGGAAGGGCTACAAGAAGGTTGTATTGAACAAATCCACAGGCTTTTTAACGACCGACTTTATCTGGACGAAATACCAACGGACGAAGAAGGAAGGATACGTATTGACGATTGGGAAATGAAAGCGAACATTCAGGAACAGGTAGCCAAACTATGGGAAGAAGCTACTACGGAAACACTGCCCAAAATTGGTGATCTGGATGGCTATACCACCGAATTCTATAATCTTTTCGGCTTTAGGGTGCCCAATGTTGATTACACTAAGGAAGCTGATGAAATGACCGGCATACCGAGTATTACATCCTAAAATTCTACCGCATCATAGCATCCGGAGCCCGTATTCGGCTCTAGATTTAAACGGTAACCGCCTCATTTAAATACCGCCTAAAAGGGAGCATTTCTTGATAGACGCTGATTACTTTTTGCTCAAAGTCCATAGCAAAAATTTCTTCGGTGGGGAACTCCTTGGCAACCGCAAAGGTTTTGTTTCGAAGTAAATGGATGTACGGATGGTCGTTTGAAAAGCCTTTTGGCGCATTACTGAGCTTAACATCTTCCCAAAGTCCGCCAAAGGTCCTTTGAAATGATTTTTTGTTGAGAATCTTCTCCAATTCCTCGCCATTATAATCAATAGCCTCCCTAATGCTCCGCAATCGCCTTGGATCCGGCCGCCAAAGTCCGCCCGCATACATGCAGCGTTCAATACCGATCTCTATATAAAAATCGCCCGTATTTGGACGTTTGTCCAAGCCTGCCCCAAAATGGTCCTTATAGATAGGTTTGTTGGGATGGAACATCAAATTGTTATTGATACGATTGATACCCTTTTTACCGGGGGTATCATAATACCCATCATCTATTTCAGCAAGTTGCACGTTCATCCTGTCCAACCATGCGATAAAATCATCACGGATTTCCTTGTACCGTTTACGATTGGCATCCATCCATTCCTTGTTGTTGTTCTTTTGGAGCTCTCTTAAGAAATCGATTTGGTTTTTGAAGTTCATAGGGCGATGTTTGATGCTCGATGTTCGGTGTTATGAAGTTGGTAGTTCTTAGAGGGTAGTATTTTTGAATTTGAATTTGAATTTGAGACTTGCCTTACACTTGCATCAAGCATAGGGCATCGCGCAGCTAGCAGTATTCATCAAAACCTAGTATCACCTCCAATAATATCACCTAAACCGCCAAGTAGACTGCCTTCTCCCTTATCCTTGCCACCTCTTGGAATGGAAGCCAAAACTCGACCTGCCAATCTACTGAACGGCAAGGACTGGATGTACACGGTGCCAGGGCCACGAAGTGTTGCAAAAAACAAACCTTCACCGCCAAAAATAGTATTTTTTATACCACCTACGAACTCAATATCATAATCCACGGTTTGCGAAAAACCTACGATACAACCCGTATCCACCTTTAGGACTTCGCCGGCGGCGAGCTCCTTTTTTGCCATAGTTCCGCCCGCGTGCACAAAGGCCATCCCGTCACCTTCCAATTTCTGCATGATAAAACCTTCACCGCCAAACAGTCCACGTCCCAATTTCTTTGAAAACTCTATACCTACGGAAACCCCTTTTGCCGCGCATAAAAAAGCATCCTTTTGGCATATAAACTTTCCTCCCTTTTCGGAGAGGTCTATAGGTAAAATTTTTCCGGGATAGGGAGAAGCAAAACTGACTTGTTTTTTTCCTTGCCCAATATTTAAAAAAGCGGTCATGAAAAGACTTTCCCCGGTTAGCATGCGTTTCCCGGCAGAAAAAATCTTGCCCAGAACACTATTATCCTGATTGGAACCATCCCCAAAAATCGTGTTCATTTTAATATCGGAGTCCATCATCATAAAGCTGCCTGCTTCTGCCACAACGGCTTCCTGCGGATCTAGCTCAATTTCCACATATTGCATCTCTTCTCCAAAAATTTGATAGTCTATTTCATGTGCATTCATACGTATTGATTTTGTTGATTGATATCCATTAGTTGATAAAAGTTTTACTTTGTTACGATCGGAACATAATTTTATAAAACGATATTGCCAATCAATCACTTTAACAACAATCACTTTAATAAATACATGAACACTAAGGAAAAGGCACTCAAATATAGTCACGGTGATTTTCATTGAAAGCCATCTAAAAGGTAGACAGGAAGGCACCCAACATGCAATCCTAAATAACCAAGTGAGTAGACTACCTAGGGGCAAGCCCGCAAGGCATTAATAAGAAAATGATTTTTAATTTCGTGGCAAGCCTTGTAGTATCAAACCCTTTGGCGGTGCCAATCAATTTTTCCACAGCCCTTAATCGGGACATATTACGGCAACTGCCGACCTAAAACTTAGTGCCGGATAGCGTTAAGAATAAAGACTATATATTAATTTATGGATCTTAAGGCAACGTCAAATATCAAAACCGCACCACCGGGTATACTCCCACGACCAGCGTTACCATATCCTAACCTAGAAGGAACCAATAAAATACCGCTACCGCCTTCGCCAAAATAGGTTATCCCTTCTGTCCAGCCCGCTATTACTTGGTTCAGGTTAAAGGATATACCCTCTGCATTGCTTTCATCAAAAACGCGACCATCGGTAAAGTAACCTTTATAAGCCACCGTTACGTTGGAGCTTGGAAGCGGTTTAGTTGCAGCGCCCGGGTTGTTTATCACATAAAACAATCCACTGTCACTTCTAGTCGCGTTCAAACCTTCGGCAGCGATATAATCCAGAATTTCTTGTTCGTTGGATTCGGTAAAATCCCGTTGGCTATCATCATTACCGCATCCAACCAATAGGACTAGAACAATAGGAAGTAAAAATTTTCTCATAACAATATTATTTTCAACCAACATAAGGTGGTCCGTTAATCTATTTTATGCCGCAATTTAAGGACAACATAGCAACCCGTAAAATTTTCTTTAATAAACCGAGAATAAAACTAAAATTCGCTGGGTGCTACCTAAGAGGAAAGAAGTCGGAAAACAGTTCAGGTCTTTGTTTTAGGTTCAGGCCCAACAGGGTAAAACTTACTGCTTCAAACGAACCGTCCACTCAAAATTAAAGGTAGATACCACTACCCCATCCTCGTTTACACCTACGGATTTCATCCAAATGGTTTGGCCTTCTCCAGTCTCAATGGTTTTATCCAAAGCTTGTTTGATCAAATGACCATCGGTACAGGTAAACGTAATTCTACCGGTTGCCTTTTTTGAGAAATTCGCCGTATTGTTTTGCACCAGCATGGAAATTCTATGTCCGGACGCCTCTATCTGATCTATCATCATTGCACCGGTAGCCAGTTCCGCTGCCATACCCTGAACGGCCCAAAACATAGATTTAAAAGGGTTTTGGTTTCTCCAACCGTACTTTACGCTAACGACCGCGGTAGTTTTATCAATAGATTTTAACCGAACTCCGCACCACCAGGCCGATGGTAGTTTAAAAAAACTAAATAGGTTTAATTTACTTGGAGTTACTGCCATTACACGTTGTTTTTCGGTCAAAAGTATTTAAAATAATCGAATACTCATTTGTTAATTATTTGTTAATATTTAGTACTTTGTTTTGCATAGTACCTTCTTTTAGCCATATATTTGCATAAGAAGTTATTAGGCAATCAACATAAATAGTCTTAACCTAATAACTGCATCAATCATTAAAAGAAAACGAGCCATGACAGAAACTCTTACCAAACACGAGCGAAATCTATCCGCGATTATCCATGCAAGTACGTTCTCTAAATTTATATTTCCTTTTGGAAATTTCATTATCCCATTAGTATTATGGACGGCCAATAAAAAAGAACATGAATTTGTAGACTATAACGGCAAACAGGCACTTAATTTTCAGATTAGTCTGCTACTTTACTCAATTATCGCAGGAATTATTAGCATCCCCTTCTTTATTGGTTTTTTTCCGAATATTTTCGATTTTAACTTTTTTGGGCTAAACAGCCTTAACAATTACAACAACTTAAATATTCATTTTGACAGCGACAACTTTAAGTTTGGGTCTTGGTTGCTTCCGCTGGGCATATCGGGTTTATTACAAGGAGCTTTATTTGTTATTAATGTTGTGTATACCATTCTTGCCACCATTAAAACCAACGAAGGTGAAACATTTCAATATCCGTTGACGATAAAGTTTATTAAATAATTGGGAGTAGTGGGTTATGGGTAGTCGGTAGTAATAAGTAATAAGTGAAAAGTAATAAGTAATAAGTAATAAGTGAAAAGTTCAATAATATCCAACAAACAACTCAACCATAAAATAAAGTAGTAACTATCACAAGAAACCCAAGCCACCTAGAACTTTGAACCTTAAAAATTAAAAAGCGGGGTACTCATCACACCCTTGGGAGTTTATTCATCAATCAACTTGTGCCGAATTTATTTCGGTAACCGTTCCAGCGAGAAAAGATGCTGAAACAAATGCGGCACAGGCAAAACGAACAGTTAATCATGCAGACCGTTACCACTAACTTAAAAGAATCCACTGGAAATCGGAGCTTGCATAAAAAGCAAAAAGAAATTATGAATGTAGAAAATACAAAAGCGCAAATGCGAAAAGGTGTTTTGGAATACTGCATTTTGTCTATCCTTAACGGACAGGACAAATATGCCTCCGAAATACTTTCTACGCTAAAAGACGCAAAAATGTTGGTGGTAGAGGGCACCATCTATCCGTTATTAACGCGATTAAAAAATGCAGGCCTCTTGAATTACCGTTGGGAGGAATCTACCTCCGGACCACCACGCAAATACTACACCCTTACGGAAACGGGAAAACTGTTTTTAAAGGAATTGGACACCACGTGGGACGAGCTGCGAAAGGCCACTAATTTGGTAACACAGAACAAATAGAAAAGAAACAGCCATAAAAACTAAGCCCTGCCCTTCTGCATCAATGAAGGACAATAAAAAAAACGAACAACAAGACCCTGAAACAAGTTAAGGGTGAAAACATCAAAAAATGAACAAGACAGTTAACATAAATCTAGCAAATACGCTCTTTCATATAGACGAGAATGCGTATAACAAAATGCGCCGGTACTTGGAATCGGTAAAACGGTCCTTTGCCAATACACCTGGAAGCGATGAAATACTTGCCGATATTGAAGCTCGAATCGCAGAATTATTCAACGAAAAATTGGATAATGAACGCCAAGTCGTTACAGAAAAGGAAGTAGACGCCGTAATCGCCATCATGGGGCAGCCCGAGGATTATATGGTAGATGAGGACATTTTCGAAGACGAACCAAAAGCCACTAGAACGGCCACCACTTCTAAAAAATCAAAAAAACTATATCGCGATACCGAACGTAAATATGTTGCCGGGGTTTCCTCGGGTTTGGCCCATTATATTGGTATAGACCCTGTATGGGTAAGAATTCTATGGGTTCTTTTGACCGTAGGATCCACTGGCGGGTTCATACTCATTTACGGACTTTTGTGGATTCTTATCCCAGAAGCCAGTACCACGGCCCAGAAATTGGATATGCGCGGCGAAGCCGTAAACATCAGTAACATAGAGCGCAAGGTAAAAGAGGGTTTTGAGGACGTTGCGGATCGTGTAAAAAGTGTCGATTACGAAAAAGTGGGAGACACCGTCAAAAAAGGAGGGAAAACATTTTTTGATACCCTTGGGGATATCATCCTGTTCTGTTTCAAAATTTTTGGAAAATTCATCGGCATCCTGCTTATACTCATAGGAGGCTCTACCTTAATAGGCTTGTTTTTTGGTCTTTTATCCGTGGGAATACTGGATATGGTGCACGTTCCGGGAATCGATTTTTACAACTTGGTAAATTCAAGCAATCTTCCCATCTGGGCAGTTTCGTTATTAGCCTTTTTTGCCGTGGGTATCCCGTTTTTCTTCCTATTGTACTTGGGACTCAAAATATTGGTGGGCAATTTAAAATCCATCGGCAGCATTGCCAAGTTTAGTTTGTTAGGGCTTTGGTTATTGTCCATTATCCTACTTATTGTCTTTGGTGTACGGGAGGCGGCGTCCAGGGCATATTCCGGAAGCACAACGCTAGAAAACGAACTGTATATAGAAAGTCCGCAGGATACCTTACAGATCAACTTGGTTACCGCAGACTACGACAGGGACAATGTAATGCACATGGGCAATATGATCATTACGCATGATGACAATGGGGATAAACTACTGGTGTCAAAAGATGTACGATTTAGAATATCAAAATCCAAGGATTCCATTTTCCGTATGGAGGTACGCAAAGAAGCGAACGGCCCTTCGTTTAAAGAAGCAAAGGAAACAGCGGAAAAAATCACATATAATTATACCCTTGACGGAAACACCATGAACCTTAAAAACTACCTAACCGTTAGTGGTGATAGTAAGTTCAACGATCAAGAAGTGCGTATCAACATCCTTGTCCCTGTAGGAACCATTTTGCAATATGACCATGGGG
Source organism: Maribacter chungangensis (assembly GCF_042676845.1). Taxonomy (NCBI): domain Bacteria; kingdom Pseudomonadati; phylum Bacteroidota; class Flavobacteriia; order Flavobacteriales; family Flavobacteriaceae; genus Maribacter; species Maribacter chungangensis. The sequence goes on along the minus strand of NZ_JBHTHY010000024.1, from coordinate 41,057 downwards.
ATGCAAGAAGTTGGGTCATGCGCGCAAAAACGGACCGATCCTCGGACGACTTGGATAAGCACATCTGGAAAATGACAGCGGACGGGTCATTGCTTTGCCTGGATTGCAGCGATGACGAGGAGGAGGATGCAAGCACCGAAAACAACCGCATCCAGATCAATGAAAACGGTATCGACATTAATATCAACGATAATGGAGAAAAAGGTAAAATTATTATCAATGAGGATGGTATAGATATAGATGTTAAGGACAATGGGGAATCGTTCAAAATGAAACTCGACGAGAACGGCATAAAAATAAAGTCGGACGATTCTCAGGAAAACAACAGTTCAAGACCCTAATCCAACAGTTGGGTCGCTTTAACTGGCAACAAGGCTCAAAAAGAGTGAGATTTACTACGTTGATACACCAACACAAGAGAAAAAGAAACAATCATTAATCAGACCCTAAACCGCTCGAAATTTTGGGGCAGGGCAAATAAAAACAACAATCATGACCACATTAGTAAGAATTATGATCGCTTTGGTATTGGCACTATTTTTATCCTCCTGCGGATTTGACCTCAATTTTGGGGATTTTGGAACGGGTAAAAAAGGAAATGGAACCGTAGTAGAGGAAAGCAGGGAAATTACGGCAAATTTTACGGAGGTACACGCATCGGAAGGTATCGATGTTTATGTTACCCAAGCTTCCGATTTCAGCATATCTGTAGAAGCGGACGAGAATATCGTAGACCTTATCGGAACGGAAATAAAAAATGGAAAATTGAAAATTCACGCTATTGAGAATATTGGTCGTGCCACCAAAAAGGTTTTTGTTTCTTTACCCGAGGTAACTGGCTTACTGAGTTCTAGCGGAGCACATTTAACCGCACAAAACAAGATTACCGCAAGCAACCTGATACTCGATGCCAGCAGTGGTGCGCACCTTAACGCCGAAACCACAACGGACAAATTGGAAATAGATGCCAGTAGTGGCGCCAACATAGCGGTTTCCGGGAGTGCTACGGAGGTATATGTAGACGGTAGTAGCGGAGCGAACGTAAGAGGCAAAAATTTGATGGCTACCGAATGTAAGGCCGAGGCTAGCAGCGGTGCCAACATTAACATCAATGTATCCAAGTCGTTAACGGCAGACGCAAGCAGCGGTGGTAATATCTCCTATTCGGGCGATGCCAAAGTAACCAAGAACAAATCGGTTTCCGGCAATGTAAGTAAATACTAGCAGCGTTTATTCATCGACCAAAACCTAAATAAATAAACCCAACGAAGTTTTCGTTGGGTTTTGCGGTTAAAATAACGTGCTAATATTTATATTTAGGGTATGAAAATATGTTTAAAAAAACACGTACTACCCTTAAAGCATACCTTTAGTATTAGCAGGGAATCCCATGATTTCCAAGATACCCTAATCGTTGGGCTTACTTTGGACGGGCAGACCGGTTATGGGGAGGCGACCTCAAATCCTTACTACAATAGTACCGTAGAAAGCATGATGGCCGAAATTGAGGCCATACGATCCAGTATTGAAAAGTACCAGCTTACCACTCCTGAGGTATTTCATGCCTTTTTACTTTCCAAAGGACTTAGTAATTTTGCCGTTTGCGCCTTGGATCTGGCAGCACACGATCTCTATGGCAAACTGCAAAATCAGCCTTTACATAAAATCTGGGGAACCACTGCGGACCAGTACCCCACTACCAACTATACCATTGGCATCGCTCCCATTAAAGAGATGGTGGCCAAAATGAAAGAAACCCCATGGCCCATATATAAAATAAAACTGGGTACCGATGATGATGTAGCCATTGTGCGGGAATTACGAAAACATACCGATGCGGTTTTTCGTATCGATGCCAACTGCGCATGGACAGCTTTGGAAACCATTAACAATGCACCACTCTTGAGAGACTTAGGGGTGGAATTCTTGGAACAACCCTTAAAAGCAGAGGATTGGGAAGGAATGGAAAAAGTAATGCACCACAGTGTATTACCGGTAATTGCAGATGAGAGTTGTATTGTAGAGACCGATGTAGAAAAATGTGCCTTGCATTATAACGGCATCAATATTAAACTGACAAAATGCGGTGGACTTACCCCTGCCCTACGCATGATCCAAAAGGGCAAGGAAATGGGACTCAAGGTAATGGTGGGATGCATGACGGAATCTACCGTAGGTATATCCGCCATTGCCCAACTACTACCACAGTTGGATTATGTAGATATGGACGGTGCGCTGCTCCTAAAAGAAGATATTGCCAGCGGTGTTCGAATTTTAAACGATGGAACGGTCCTATTTCCCGAAATTCCTGGCAGTGGGGTAACACTACTTTAATGGCACATTTCATAGACGCATTCCCGGGCCGTTTTATATCCATTGACGGAAATACCTACACTTATTTTGGAGGAACCGCCTATTTAGGTTTACAAAACCACCCAGTTTTTCAAGGTATTTTCATCGAAAACGTGAAACGCTATGGCACCAATTACGGCGCTTCTAGAAAATCCAATGTCCGTTTTACGGTGTTTGAAGAAGCGGAACAGCATTTGGCACAGCTAGTGGGTAGTGAGGCTTGTCTTACCATGTCCTCTGGCTACTTGGCAGGTCAGTTTTTGGCCAACTTCCTAAAAAACAAGAAGCACAAATTATTTTACGCGCCCAACACCCACTCGGCCCTCTTCATAAATAAGGACAAAAACCACCACAGTTATATGGATTTGCTTGAAGCCATTAACAAGCATTTAAATTCGGACAACAATGCGGTACCTGTTTTGTTTTTGGATAGTATCGACTTTTCAGGATTAAACTATCCCAACTTTGAATCCCTTAAAAGGTTGCCCCTATCGGAACTGATCCTAGTAGTAGACGATTCTCACGGCATAGGCATTGTGGGGGAAAAAGGAAGCGGAGTATTTAAAACACTTCAAAAACTAGGAACAAGGCAATTGTTTCTATGCGCATCCCTAGGTAAGGGATTTGGCATACAGGCCGGGGCGGTTTTCGGAACAGCAAAGGATATTAAAGCCATGGAAAACACCGCCTTCTTCGGAGGGGCCAGTCCAGCTAGTCCGGCTGCCATGGCCACTTTTATAAATGCCGCAACTATTTATGAACAACAAAGGACTATTTTAAAAAAACACTTGGCCCAATTTTGGGAACTAAACCAACATAAATCATTGTTTTACTATATGGAAGGACACCCTAGCTTTTCATTTAACAACCCAAAATTGACAGATCTGTTATTTAAACATAAAATAGTCGTTACCGATTTCAACTATCCAAATGAAAATGCTCCTGTAATGAGCAGAATCGTCCTATCCGCCTCCCATACCAAAGAAGACATCATACAACTTTCCTCATTATTATATTCTTTATAAATACATACAACAAATATAATTTACCTAATTTTTTAAAATAAATAGTAAGGATATGTGAATTATTTTTTGTAATTTTTAACATATTATTAATCGTTAAAATACTACGCCATGAAAAAACTACTTGGATTGGCTTTCTTGATGTTATTAGTGGTTTCAATAACCAGTATGACCTCGGCTAAGCTACAGACGGCAACAAATACTTCGTTGGAAGGAACTTGGGAACTTATTAACCGGTACAACTACGATGAAAACGGTGTATCGGATACCTTACAGAATATCAACGGATACAGACAGATCAAAATTTACAGTAAGGGAAAAGTGATGTGGACACGTTACTCCCCGGACGATCCCGCAGAATGGTTCGGTTATGGCTCCTACTCAAATACCGAGAATATATTAAAGGAGCAGTTGGAGTTCGGTTCAGCGGCAATGATGCAAGTAATTGATACGGTGCAGGTATTTGAATTTGAACTCCTGCTGGATAAAGACACCTATAGTCAAATTACAAAGGACGCCGAAGGAAACCGTTCGTATTCAGAAAATTACCAAAGGATAGATTAGATGCTTGATGCTTGATGCTTGATGCTTGATGCTTGATGCTTGATGCTTGATGCTTGATGCTTGATGCTTGAAAAAATACGGGGGATGATGTTAAATTCAAAAAAATAGACCTTTTATTTTATATTAACTGACCGCCTACCATAAAAAATGCGGCCAAAAGGCCGCATTTTTTTAAAACGCTTTCCGTAAAATAGTTACAGATTATAATTATCCGCGACCGCTTCTTCAACAGAACCTATGGAAGCCAAATAGCGCTCGGCATCCAATGCGGCCATACAGCCGGTTCCGGCAGCGGTTACCGCTTGGCGGTACTCTTTATCCTGTGCATCACCAGAGGCAAAAACACCTGGTAAGTTCGTTTTGGTAGATTTTCCCTCGGTAATTAAGTACCCGGTTTCATCCATATCCAACTGACCTTTAAAGATATCGGTATTGGGTTTGTGCCCAATGGCAATAAATAGACCTGTAATTTCAATATCCTCTTTTTTACCGGTCTTGTTGTTCACCATTCGCAAACCTTCTACCACTTGGTCTCCAAGCACCTCGTCTACTTCCGTGTTATATCTAACCTCTATATTCTTTAGGCTGTTCACACGGTGCTGCATGGCTTTTGAAGCTCTCATGTGGTCTTTTCTTACCAACATGGTTACCTTATTACAGATATTGGCAAGATAGGATGCTTCCTCGGCAGCGGTGTCTCCAGCTCCGACAATGGCTACATCTTGACCTTTATAGAAAAAACCGTCACATACCGCACAAGCAGAAACACCACCTCCTCTAAGTCTTTGTTCACTAGGAATACCCAAATACTTGGCCGTGGCACCTGTAGAAATAATTACGGTTTCGGCCTCTATGGTCTTCCCACTGTCTACCGTAACCTTATGGATGCCGCCCACTTCGGTACTCAACTCACAAGCCGTAACCATACCTATACGTACCTCCGTACCAAAACGTTCTGCTTGCTGTTGTAGCTGCACCATCATGGTTGGACCATCGATTCCCTCTGGATATCCAGGAAAATTATCTACTTCCGTTGTAGTCGTCAGTTGCCCTCCCGGCTCCATCCCTGTATACATAACGGGTTTTAAGTCGGCCCGTGCCGCATAAATAGCCGCAGTATATCCTGCAGGTCCTGAACCTATGATCAATGTTTTTAGTCGTTCTATCGTTTCAGACATGTGCTTTGCTTTTCAATCGGTTTATATATACAAAAGTAGGTTTTTGGTCTAAAAACTTACAATGAAGTTGTTAAAAGTTTTGATGCAGGTTGTTAAATATACAAAGCGTGCTATCACTTGATCATAGCTACCGATGCAACCGTCCTAAAACCGGTATGCTCCAATGACGAATCGGTACTGGAACCCATTTTGGCAGATACACGGTAACTAGCGCAATACGATGCACTACATAAAAAGGAACCTCCTTTTATTATTTTCTCCTTGGCATAGGGGTTATTGGCCGTAAAAGGCCGTGCTGCTCCTTGAGGATTACGTAAGGTTGTTTTTGTTGGCGCGATTTCCTTATAGTAGTTGGTATTGTACCAGTCGCTGGTCCATTCCCACACATTTCCGGCCATGTCATATAATCCGTAGGCATTGGCCGGATAGGATTTTACAGGTGCACGCAGTTCGTACCCATCCACTTTTGTGTTTGCAACGGGAAATTCCCCTTCCCAGGTATTCGCGTTTTTACTTAGAGCGGACGCTTCGTCCCCCCAAAAGTAGGTACTGCCCTGGGAGCCCGCTCTAGCGGCCAGTTCCCATTCGGCCTCTGTTGGGAGCCTTCTTCCCGCCCACTCGCAATACGCCATGGCATCTTCGTAGGTTACTTGCACCACAGGGTAATTTTCCTTTCCTTTAATATCACTGTCAGGGCCGTTGGGATGTTTCCAACTGGCACCAATGGTCCATTTCCACCATTGCGAAAAATCATACAGATTAGGGACAGAACTTTTAGTTTTTTTAAAGGTCAAGGATCCCGGTTGTAAAATGGAATCATGGGGTTTTGGTGTACCTTCAGGTACCTGTTTTTTCATTTCCTCCCAGTCTATTTCCCGTTCGGCCGTAGTAATGTATCCCGTTTCTTTTACAAATTGGGCGAATTGGGCGTTGGTTACCTCGGTAACATCCATATAGAATCCGTCTACAGCTACTTTTATGGCCGGTTTTTCGTGCTCCATAGCCATTTTATCCTGTGGCACGGCACCTTGCAGAAAGACACCTCCCGGTACCCAGACCATGCCTTCCGGTGCAGTACTATTTTCTGGTGGACCAACCAAAAGTGGCTTATCTTCTTTTTCTAACACTACTGTGGGTTTTTCTATTTGCTTTTCCGCCTTTTTTACCTCGCTCTTACAGGAAGATATTAGGATTAAAAGACCAATACTATATATTATCTTCAAATTGTAATTCAACTTCATCGTTTTTGTACTTTCCATTCAAATTTACTCCCTTTCGCCCAATAATCCCTCTTCCAATAACGGAATCTGAAAGCGTTCCAACCCTGGTTTGCTGTGTTCCTGTTGAAAAATTATTGCTGCTTTTTCAAGTATCTCCGGGTGCTCTTTGGCAACATTTCTTGTTTCCGTGGGGTCATTGGCCATATCATAAAGTTCCAAAGTAGGTTGTTCCTTTGATTTTAAATGCTGACGCACCACTTTCCAATCGCCCATGCGAATGGCCACTTGTCCGCCGTACTCGGGAAATTCCCAGTATAAAAATTCGTGCTTTTGTTGATTTTCCAGTCCAAGTAAAGTCGGCAGCAAACTGATGCCATCGGTATCTTTAGGAACATCGTAACCGGTAATTTCCCCAAAGGTCGCCAACATATCGTAATGCACGGACAGATGATCGCTTTCCGACCCCGGTTTTACTCTTGCAGGCCAGGTAAAAAAAGTAGGGACACGAATTCCCCCTTCGTACACAAAGCCCTTACCCTTTCCAAAACCCTCTTGGAATTCTCCTGCACTGTTGAACCACTCCGGATCTGCACCTCCATTAAAAGACGGACCGTTATCCGAGGTGAAAACAATCAAGGTATTCTCATAAATACCTTGGTCTTTAAGCTGTTGCACCAATTTACCCACATTTTCATCCAAGTAAGAAATCATGGCCGCATAGCCTGCCCTTGGATACCTATGCGGAAAATAGCCTTTTTTGGTGGCCAAGTATGGTGCTTCATCCCCAAACTTATCCACATAATAGTCTACCCACCGTTGCGGTGCTTGTATCGCCACGTGGGGAATTGGAGTGGCCCAATACAGAAAGAAAGGCTTATGCTCTTGGGCGGATACGAAGCTTGCAATTTCTTTAAACATCAAATCCGGAGCATACTCGGGTTGGGTAAATTGCGCATAACTCCTGGGGTCCAAGGAATCCAATTCCATCGGAAAAGCGGTATGTGGGGCAATGGTATCATTTTGTAGGTGAACGCGGTTTTTATTCTTGTACAAATGCAAAGGATAATAGGTATGCGCCTGTCGCTGGCCGTTATACCCGTAGAAAAAATCGAAACCCATTTCGTTGGGAACCGAATAGGTATGCGGTGCGCCCAAGCCCCATTTACCTACCAAACCTGTTGTATATCCTACTTTTTGCAAACGGTGGGCCAAGGTTACGGTCTCCTTGGGCATGGGGTGTTGTCCTTCCAAGGTAGAGTCTTTTGCCATCTCCCTATAATCCCAGACATTGCCACGTTCGCGCCATTCGTGATTCCCGCGAATATAGGCGTTGCCGGAATGTTTTCCGGTTAAAAACATATATCTAGCGGGAGCGCACACCGGGGCACTGGTATAATGCTGGGTAAACAACATGCCCTGTTTGGCCAAAGCATCAATATGTGGTGTTTCTATCTTTTCCTGACCAAAAACCCCCAATTCCCCATAGCCAAGATCATCGGCCAAAATATAAATGATGTTGGGTTTGGTGGGTTCGGTATCGGATGGGGCAGCTTCTTTTTCCCCACAGGAAGCCATAGCAATTAAAGTCGGTAATAGCAATAAGTGTTTCAACGCATGCATCATAATCGGTTTAGGGTTAAAAGGTAGTAATTATCAGGAAAAACGGTTGTGCTATTTTCTAAAAGGTGTATTTTAGTTTTTTTATTTTTTCAGAATCACACGTACAAAACTAAAAAGTAGTATTGCTTGATACGAACAGAACACCATTGCTATGAATTTTTCATTAACTAGAAGCGTATTATTCCCATTTGTGTCAGTACTAAGCGCGTTAGTACTACTTGCCTCCTGTAAGGAAGCTAGTCAAAATAGTACTGAGGAACATCCATATACGAACGCATTGATCAATGAAACAAGTCCCTACTTGCTGCAACACGCCCACAATCCGGTAGATTGGCGCCCATGGAGTCAGGCTGCATTGGACGAAGCCAAGGAAAAGAAAAAGCTGGTCCTGGTGAGTATCGGATATTCCTCTTGCCATTGGTGCCATGTGATGGAAGAAGAAACCTTTGCCAACGATTCCATCGCTAAAATAATGAACGAAAATTTTATCAATATCAAGGTAGATCGAGAAGAACGCCCCGATGTGGACCAAATATACATGACCGCCGTGCAATTGATGCAAGGAAATGGTGGCTGGCCCTTGAACGTTATTACCCTGCCCAACGGAAAACCCTTATATGGCGGCACCTACCACACCAAGGAACAGTGGGGTCAGGTGCTTACGGAAATAAGCAAACTGTACAACGAAGACCCGGCAAAAGCGGAAGAATACTCGGATATGGTGGCGGAAGGCATCCAAGAAGTAAACCTGATCTCCCCTGCTACGGATTTTGAAAATTTGACCCAAGAAGCCCTGACCGAAAGTTTGACCAACTGGAAACCGAATTGGGATACGGTTTGGGGCGGGGAAAAAAGCATGGAAAAATTCATGCTGCCCGTTAATCTTGATTTCCTTTTGGATTATGCCCTGCTTACAGATGATTCCGAAGTACTGCAACAGGTAGAACTATCGTTGGACAAAATGGCCATGGGCGGAATCTATGACCATGTGGCCGGAGGTTTTTATAGGTACAGTACGGATACGGAATGGAAAGTACCCCATTTTGAAAAAATGTTATATGACAATGGCCAAATGCTGAGTTTGTACGCAAAGGCCTACAAAGTATTCCGAAAAGAGCGTTATAAGGACATCGTACAAGGCACGATTCGCTTTTTAGAACGGGAAATGAAAAGTCCGGATGGTGCCTACTATGCTGCACTGGATGCGCAAAGTGAGGGAAAAGAAGGAAAATTCTATGTGTGGAACGAAGCGGAACTAAAAGAAGTTCTAACCACTGATTTTGAAGTGTTTTCCGCCTATTACAATATTCAAAAAGCAAATGCTTGGGAGGACGACACCTACGTGCTGCATTCCACGGTGGCCGATTCCCAATTTATAACCGATCACGGCCTAAGCGCGGCCCAGCTGTCAGCATTAAAGGCGACATGGCACGAAAAACTTCTACAAGCACGGGATAAACGAATACGCCCCCGTACCGATGATAAAATACTGATTTCCTGGAACGCCCTGGTCATCAATGGCTATGTAGACGCCTACGAGGCCTTGGGGACCGAGGCTTACTTGGAAACCGCCAAGAATATTCTAAAAAGCCTGAAAACCAATGGTTACTACAATGGGGAACTGGGACATTCCTATAAAGAGGACAGTAAGCATATCCCGGCCTTTCTAGAAGATTATAGTCTCTTGGCCAATGCGGCCCTGAACCTGTACAGCGTTTCCTTAAATCCCGACTACCTAAAGTTAGCCGAAGACCTGACCAAAACAGCACAAGAAAAATTTAAAGATCCCGCTTCGGGCATGTATAGGTACAACCAAGGAAACGAACTCATTGCCCAAATCATAAAAACAGATGATGGCGTACTCCCCTCCCCCAATGCTATTATGGCGCAAAACCTATTGCTGTTAGGGCATATTTACTATGATAAGGAAGCCATGAAAAAAGCAAAGACCATGCTGTCTTCCATGGTGCCGGTTACCAAGGAAAACCCCTATTCGTATGCGAAATGGAACAGTCTGCTGCTGCAGAGCACTTATCCGTTTTACGAAGTGGCCATCGTTGGAAAAGATGCCAAATCCCTATTGGCGGCCATGAGCAACCAATATGTGCCCAATACCTTATTGGTAGGTAGTTCGGTAGAGAGTGAGCTCGCCTTATTTGAGGGCAGATATACCGATGAAGGCACGTTTATTTACGTGTGTAGGGACCATACCTGCAAGCTACCCGTGAAAACGGTGAACGAAGCGATAGCACTTTTTGGGGGGAACAAGAAGCGCACCCCAACTAACACCCCTAGGTTTTGATGGCTTGGATTGAGGTGACGGTCATTCAGTTAAACCATGTTGAATTTCCGATAGCTTTATAGCAGCCATCATTTAACTATATTTGACTAGCACATGTACTATCTATGACGCTTTCGCTTTTGGCAAACACCCTTCAAAACACAGAAATACTAACATTTTACGGTTGGTGGCAGTTTGCGGTATGTATGTTCGCCTTTCTATCCCTATTCGCCATTTGGTGGCATATTGGAAAAAAACAAAACGATTTTGGTCAGGTATGGCTTGCCTTGTCCGTGCTTTGTTGGAGTATTTCCGGCATACTCCAAGTGTACTTCTATCAACAGGAAGTACCGAACATGTTCTTGCTTGAGGGCTGGCGGAGTGTTCTCTCCCTGTTAAATAGTCTATTTATTTTGTTGGCTTTGCCCTGGTTTCGCTTTTTACCCAAATCCATTGCACCATTAATAAAATCCAAATACTGGCGTGTAATCGTTGGTTTGCCTTTTCTTTTTTCCCTGCTTCCTACCATAAGTAAGATGTTTTCGGGCAGGCCCATTGCTGTCATAAGCGAACTGGACGTCTATTATGCTTTGCTCACCTTGGTTTTTTTGGGTCTAGTACTATGGGAGTCCTTTGCAAAGCGTAGATTGCGTTTGCTCGCTTGGCTTTCGTTGGTATGCATCGCCATAACGCTCGTGGCACAATTTTACAAGCTGAGCGATGCACCCGTAAATCTCAATCTCTTCTCAGCCATCTTTAAAAGCTGTCTTATTATGCTGTTCTTCGCCTTGGCATTAAGTTGGGTAAAGGAACTTTCAGAGAACATTTTGCCAGGCGTAGGAAACTTCAAAATACAGTTCAATAAAAACCCCAAACTAAAAAGATGTGTTCATGTTTTGGGTATACCGGGGAAGTCGGAAAGAGAATTACACCTTACTCCAAATGTTTATAATTTATTTCTATCATTTGCAAGGCAAAAAAAGAAGGATGCTGATAGCTGGTTGGAAATCAGGCCCAAGAACTTTGATTCCGGCAACAAGCAATATGACATTAACGATTACAATGAAATCAAGCGACTGTTGACCGGTGTTTTAGACGGACTCTTCGGGAAGGGGAATTGGACCCAAGAGCAACACTACAAACCGTTAAAAAACCTACTTTTTGAAGTGTCGGAAAAAAGAGAGCGCAAAATTCGTTTGGCTATTCCACCGGAGAATATTTCCCTGTAAAGAAAGGGGAACTCCTGGCATTTGTCAGTAGCACAACTACTGACATTTCAATATTTTTTCTGACGTTTCCCCTCAATTTTCAAGAGGAATACCATTTTGCGGTCAAAACAAACAGATGACTGCCAATACCAAGTACCTATTACCAAACATTCTAGTAGTTCTATCCCCTAGCCTAGCCACAGCGCAGTCAAAAGGTTTGGACCAACAGGTAAACGATGCTTTTATGCCCATCGCCAGATGGTGGGAAAATCTAATCTTCACCGAAATACCCATTGCAGGAACAGGAATTCCTATTGTGCTCATTTTTCTGCTTTCAGGAGCGCTGTTCTTTACCATCTATTTTGGTTTCGTTAATCTCAGACATTTTTCCACGGCCGTACAAGTGGTGCGAGGTACCTACGATGAGCTGGAAAAAACAGGAGAAGTTAGCCATGACCAAAAATTAAAAGCAACAAAAGACATAAAAGGCACTATAAAAGATGAAGGTCACTTTGGGGAAGTCAACCATTTTCAGGCCCTTACCACGGCGGTTTCAGGAACCGTTGGCTTGGGTAATATTGCCATGGTAGCCGTGGCCATCTCGTTTGGTGGCCCAGGGGCTACCTTTTGGATGATCGTTGCCGGACTCTTGGGTATGTCCTCCAAATTCGTAGAATGTACATTGGGCGTAAAATATAGGGATATAGACGCACAAGGCAATGTATATGGCGGTCCCATGTATTATTTATCCCGTGGATTAGGCGAAATGGGCTACAAACATTTTGGAAAAGTACTGGCTACGGTATTCGCCATATTGTGTGTAGGTGCCTCGTTTGGTGGAGGAAACGCTTTTCAGACCAACCAAGCCGCGGCCCAGATCATAGAACGTTTTGCTTTGGAAGGTTCCGGCATGGGAAGTATCATAGGAATGATTTTTGCAGTTTTTGTAGGGATTGTCATTATTGGGGGTATCAAAAGAATTGCCAAGGTTACCGAAAAAGTAGTGCCCTTTATGGCTGTGCTTTACATTAGTGCGGCACTATTCATCATTATTTCCAACTACAGTTATATCGATGATGCTTTCGCCCTTATTTTTAAAGAGGCATTTACCCCCAGAGCAACCATAACGGGTGGTTTTATTGGTGTGATGATTCAAGGATTCAGAAGGGCAGCTTTTTCCAATGAGGCAGGTGTTGGTTCTGCAGCCATAGCACATTCCGCAGTAAACACCCGCTTTGCGGCATCCGAAGGCTTGGTAGGGTTATTGGAACCTTTTATAGATACCGTTATCATTTGTACCATGACGGCCTTGGTGATTATCATGTTCAATGAAAACGGCGCTTTTATCTATGGGGATGTGGTAAACGGACTCGCATTGATGGACGACGGGACTCGATTGGGTGGCGTAAACATAACGTCCAGAGCTTTTGATACCGCTATACCCGGTTCCTCGTATGCCTTGGTCATCGCAGTAATCCTATTCGCCTTCTCTACTATACTTTCATGGTCATTCTACGGACTACAAGCTTGGAAGTTTTTGTTTGGCAGAAGTAAAACAAGTGATCTAACCTTTAAGATTGTATTTCTATTATTTACGATCTTGGGTGCCGCAGTAACCTTAGATGCGGTCATCAAATTTTCCGAGGCCATGCTCTTGGCCTTGGTTTTCCCGAATATGATCGGACTCTTCTTTTTGTTCCCTAAAGTGAAACAGGAGTTGACCAAATATTTGAATTTGATTCGTTTAAAGTCTTGAAGTGATTAATGGTTAGCGTAAAAGAAGTAGGGCTGTAATTAAAACTCCTAAAATATTGTATTTTAGCCTTCCTAAAGAGGAATGCTGCACTATTAAGCTTAGAATTATCAATTTTTGATTTATAATATTTAATTACTGCTATTCAGAATCAAGATTTTCATCCAAAAGTGTTTTCATACTTTCTTCAAAAATTTTCATAGCTTTTAATTGATTTTCGTTTTTCAGTCCACAATACCATTCCGTCCGTTTTATAAAATCTTGTGCTTTACCAATGGCAATATTTAGTTCTGAATTGAAGTCTTCAAATTCGATTTCTCCAATATATTCTATTGCTACTGCAACAATTTCCTTTGCACATTCAAATATTAACTCAGCATTATTTGAACTATCAATAGTGTTTTCTGATTTCATTAAAATTACAGTTCTATTCTTTTATACTTGCTAAAGGCACCGCACGCTCAGTGCGAGACTGCGGGAAATTACTTTTCCCCGCGCAATAGCATTTTTTTTCTTTTGGTTTGATTTTGTCCCGCGCAAAAGCAAAATTCAAAAGATTTTGCGATATACGTTGGGAATCCCAGTCCATTGGTTTGGGTACTTACGCCCGCATTGAGTATAGCTATTATTGCCATACTTTTTATTCCACATTATTAAATTCCTTGTTGATAAATTCCTGAACTATGTGCTTTATTTCATCTGGACACTTTTCGCTGGGATAAATTATCTTTGGTCCTTTTAAGGAAAAGTCATGCCATTGTATTAATTCATCATAAGACAACTCTTTCAATTCAAATTTATTTTCCTCCAAATAATTTTTTATCACGTTTTTCACGGTATTAATCTTATCATCAAATTCTTGATTTTTAAAAGGATTTTTATTTGTCATTTGGGTAAGTTTTCATTAATTATTATTCATATTTCATTTGAAATATTAAAACTGTCAACATCCAAAATCATCGTTACATCACATATTTTATTGATTGTATCTAAATGTGCTTTTAAAGTACATTCATAGATATCGTTGACTGCCGAATTGGGGGAAGAAGAACGCATAAATTTTCCGTTATAATCAAATCGTAACTTACCGTCTTCATTGTTCTTTTTATTATCTGTTACATATACAAATGTTGCTTTTGAGTTTCATTCAGTTGGTTCGAATTGAATTCCTTTATCCGTAACTCTCAAGAATATATCATAACTAGATGTAAAACCTTGTGATTTGTATAAATCAGGATTTAAATTGAATACTTGAATATTCTCTGCTTTAATGACTTGTTCTTTAACAATAGCGTTCTTGTCCATATCTTCTTTACATGAAAGAGATATTAATAGGGTTAAAATAAAAAGTATTTTTAAAAAAATTCTGACTAACGGTTAAATTTAGTATAATTTTCCTACACAAAATTTGACTCGTTAGCTTAAGAAATTAATACAGTTGCTTTATGTATGGAATGTTGCACAACGATTCTGCTAAGTGTAGTTGTTTGGGTTTGCACTTAAATTTGCAAGTATACACCAAGTTGGAAATTCCTGCGGAATTTCCAAAATAGGCGAGAACAAACAATTACTTATAGAGTGCAGTTTTTATTGGGTTATTCTTTTCTTTAAATCCATTCTTTCGTGTAGTATTCTCGTGATTTCCACATAAGTTTCATCCAAGATTCTGTAGAATATAATGTGTAGGTTCGCTTTAACTCCGAGAAGTTGCTTTGATATTCCTTGATATTTTTTTCCTAAATCTGGGTTTTCCGCAATTTCCTCACAATTAAAAATCAGTTCATCGTAATATTTGTCAGCCTGTTTTTCAGACCAAACCTCAAATGTGTAATCCCAAATCTTCGATAAATCCTCGACAGCTTTATTGGTCAATTTATAATCAGCCATTCGAGTGCTTTTTGGCTTTCAAAGATTCTAAATGTTTTTTCGGGTCAAAATCGTGAGCAATTCCGCTATCGATACCATCTTGTATTGCGTTTTTTAAAGCAATCACTTTACTTTCTTCTTCTTCTAAAAGTCTTAGTCCAGCACGAATAACTTCACTAACGTTTTTAAATCTACCTTCGCTTATTCGGTTTTGAACGAACTGGTCAAAATAATCCCCTAGCGATATTGATGTGTTTTTGCTCATTTGATATACATTTGTTCAATAATACCAAAAATTGGTATAATATCAAAATTTTTCTCAAATTACACGCCATTTAGGTATAATAAATACACAACAAAACAACCCTTTTTACCGCTGAACAATAAGAAGATGAGATTCAAGATTAGCATTACCGTAAACGAAAAACACCTCTATGGTTTAAGTTAAAAAGGCAACTATTCCATCAGATTTCGCTGAAAAGCGTACTTTTAAGAACACTAGAGTAGTTTAATTCACTACAGGTGCTATTATGTTTACGTAAATCTCATCTTCATTCCTATGCTATTAGTTCTATTGCTCTTAAGCGTATTGATCATTGTACTGCTCACGGCCAAACTGCATATACATCCCTTTTTGGCACTGCTTGTGGCCTCGTTATTTTATGGTCTTACCACGGGTATGCCTTTAGATGTATTGATCACTTCCATAGAATCGGGATTTGGGGATACGCTCGGGAAAATAGGCCTCGTCATTTTACTTGGGGTGCTTATAGGAGCGTTCTTGGAACAGACCGGTGCCGCCTATAAAATGGCGGAATCTGTACTTCGTATTATCGGAAAAAAGAACGTGCATGCCGCTATGGGAATTTTGGGGTACATCGTTTCCATCCCTGTTTTTGCCGATAGTGGTTTTATCATCCTGAATCCCCTAAACAAATCATTGTCCAAAAAAGCTGGATTATCCATTGCGGGCACTAGTATTGCCTTAATTCTTGGCTTGATGCTCACGCACGTTATGGTGCCACCAACACCAGGACCCATTGCAGCGGCCGGTATTTTGGATGCCGATATTGGACTGGTGATGCTTCTAGGGATTGTGGTAAGTCTCCTTTCCCTGATCGTTGCGATTGTATTTGCCAAAAAAGTGGCCAGTAAGACCTATATAGACCCCAACCCGGATTTGACGGAAGAGGACATTATCGAAAAAACAAAAACAGCGCCCAGCACCTTTACATCTTTCCTACCAATAGTGGTGCCTATCCTACTCATTATCAGCAAGTCGATGATTTTATTCAACATTCCTGAAGATGCCAAAGATGGGTTTGTCATCCAACTCATTTCATTTATAGGCTCGCCCTTAATAGCCTTGATTATTGGTGTATTGCTAGCCTTTACCCTACCCAAAAAGTTTGATATCGCCATGCTTTCCGAGGCCGGGTGGACAGGAAAGGCTTTGAAAAGTGCATCCACCATCTTGCTGATTACGGGTGCAGGTGGAATTTTTGGGAAAATTCTTCAAAACTCTGGCATCGGTGATAGTATGGCGCTACTGTTCGATGGTGTTCTAATCGGCATCTGGCTTCCTTTTCTGTTAAGTGCGGCCATTAAAACGGCACAGGGTTCCTCTACCGTGGCGTTGATTACCACGGCCTCCATCATGGCGCCATTAATGTCCGGCTTGGGCTTTGATTCCGAAATGCTAAAAGCCTTGGTCGTTATTGCCATTGGCGCGGGTGGCTTGGTTGTTCCGCACGCGAACGACAGCTCGTTTTGGGTGGTAACGCAGCTTACGGGAATGAACGTAAAAACGGGCTATAAACTATATACCCGAGGCGCGCTGCTCGTTGGCGTCTTTGCTGCCTTGGTCGTTTTTTGTATTTCGCTTTTTGCCTAGGGTAGTAACTCCTGCTTCCAAATTGGAAGCTTTACAAGAGCATAGCCGTTACAAGGATATTTAAAATCGTACTAAACCCAAATGATTATAGCCTATTGGTCTCCCGGTATGCTTACCGGCCCATCATTTTTACCATCGTCGGTAATGAAAAATCCTTCAAAATCGCTGTCGGAAACCCAACCGGTGTTCGGTTTAACCCCCTTAAAAAAGGCATCATAAAATCCATTGCCATTGGTCATTGGAAATTGCTCGTACAAAAATCCATATCCGCTGACGCGCCAGTCGCCCTGCTCCTTTAATTTGGCTTCCATAAAGCTTTGTAAATAGGTCTTTGTGGCAAGCCAATCCATATCATTCGCCAAATTTTCTACACAAAACGGATCTTGGAGCAGGTTGTAAAGCTCTTCTGTGGGGCGCTTACCAAAATTCATTTTCCAAAAATCATAATTCTCCCCACTACGTCTCTGGTTTAAAAGCAGGGTTTTTGTGGGACTACCATCGGTATTCAAATATCCTGTTTCCGGATTTCCGGAGGGCCAGCGCTGCGGTTCGTAGTTTTTTAGGTACAGCATGGAATCTTTATAAACGCCTCGAATGGGATACCCAACATCGTTTGGTCTGCCCGTATCGTGTCTTTCCTTACCAACGAGCACAAAGTTTCGACCTTTGTTCAAGTTGTTCGCATCACTAGTAAAATATTCGAATAGACTTTTGCCGGTAAAGGGCTGCATTTCGCTCTTGGCCCATGGAATATTGGCCGCTTCCAATATAGTAGGCGCTATATCGATAAAACTTATAAAATCGTTGATTACACTACCCCTCGCAACAATTTTATTGCCCCAAGATATGGCCAGCGGAATGTGATTGGAGGTTTCGTACTGGTTCCCCTTGACCCTAGGAAAAGGCATTCCGTGATCGGAGGTGTAGACAATAAGCGTGTTCTCCATCATCTTTTTATCCTTCAACATATCCAAAATCAACTTCACCTGCCGGTCCATATACTCTATTTCGTACGCATAGTCCAATAGGTCTTTGCGCACAACTTCGGTATCTGGCCAATAATTTGGGAAATCGGTTATCATTTCGGGCTTCTTATTACCCAAACTGACCCCGGAATTAAATTCGTAGCCCCGATGCGGTTCTAAAGAGCCTACCCAAAAGCTCCACGGGCGGGTGCCATCTACCTCATCTAAAAACATATTGAAATTACCAGCGTAGTCGTTACTGGATATGGCCGCCGTAGGAGGTGTCAACGTAAGTTCATTATAGCCTTTACCGGTTAAATACCGCGGTCGGTTGTCCTCCGTCTCCGCGATACCCGGTCCCCAGCCTTTTCCGGTATATCCCACCGCATACCCATGTGCGGCCAAAACTTCGGGAAAGGTCTTGAATTTTGTGGGAAAATAGGCCAAATGGTTCACCGCGGCATCCAACTGCCAAGAATTGCGACCCGTTAAAATAGCCGCTCTGGATGGTGCGCATTTGGCATTTGGTGTATAGGCTTTGTTGAAGAGTAATCCCGCTTTCGCTATCTCATCAAAAGCTGGGGTGTTCACGTAAGAACTGCCATAGGCACCCATATCCGTTCCTGCATCGTCTAGAACGACAAATAGGATATTGGGGCGCTCTTGTTGTGCCCGGGCAGAAAAGCCCATAAAAATTACGAAAACATGAAGAAGAATGTATTTCATACTGACCATAAGCAATTGAACGTTGCTATTATTTGTGACAAAAGATAGTCAAAATATACTATTTTTTTAGAGGTCGGTAGATAGTTACCTATTTCAACCCGAATTCACAAAATAACGGTCAGGCCCAGCGCAGTCGAAGCCCAATTAAAGACATCAGTGATTCTCTTCCGAAATTTCGGGAGCGCTCTAACCGACATTCATACAAACTTTAATAGTTTGATTATAAATTAGATATACTGTTAAAATATAAATATGTAGTTACCGATCTTCTATTTTTTAGGGTCCAACCATGGTGGCGGTTAAAAACAAAAATACACCTCGATCGAGGTGCATTTTTTATATCTCAAGACAATTAAATACTTAATTCCCCTTCTTGTAATCTTCTAAAAACTTGGCCAAACCACTATCGGTCAGAGGGTGCTTTAACAATCCTTTGATAGCGGAAAGCGGTCCGGTCATTACATCGGCACCAATCTTTGCACAGTCGATAATATGCATAACGTGACGAACGGATGCGGCCAATATTTCCGTTTCAAAGCCGTAATTGTCGTATATCAAACGGATATCGGCGATAAGGCCTAGACCATCTGTAGAAATATCGTCCAATCGTCCAATAAACGGAGACACGTAGGTTGCTCCCGCCTTTGCGGCCAATAAAGCCTGACCCGCAGAGAATACCAAGGTTACATTCGTTTTAATCCCTTTATCGGAAAAATACTTGCAGGCTTTTACCCCGTCGGCGATCATGGGCAGTTTTACTACGATCTGTGGGTTCAATGCCGCCAGTTTTTCCCCTTCGGCGACCATACCTTCAAAATCCGTAGAAATAACCTCGGCGCTCACGTGTCCGGAAGCTACATCACATATCTTCTTGTAATGCGCCAAAATATTATCCGTTCCCGTTATGCCCTCTTTGGCCATTAAAGACGGATTGGTAGTTACCCCGTCCAAAACACCCATATCCTGAGCTTCTTGTATATCGGCTAAATTTGCTGTATCGATAAAAAATTTCATCTCTTCTGTTTTTAAATTAAATCGTTATTTTAAAAAGTCGACTACTTGGTCAAATACCTGCGCTCCGGTAAATCCGAATTTCTCGTCCAGTACCTTTGCCGGGGCCGAGTAGCCAAAATGCTCCAAACCGAATACTTTTCCATTGGGTCCCGCCAAGCTTTCCAAATTAATTGGCAGGCCAGCTGTAAGTCCAAAAATAGGCTTATTAGCGGGAATAATGGACTCTTGGTATTCTCTGGATTGCTGTCTAAAGATACCTTCGGAAGGAATGGAAGCAATGTTTACTTTAAGCCCTTTTTTGCTTTCCAAGAGTTCCGCTGCTTCTACCAGGGTAGACACCTCAGAGCCGTTGGCAATCAATACGACATCCGCATTAGCGACTTCCTTAACCAAGTAGCCACCCTTTTCGGCACCCAAGGCTTCGGTATATCTATTTCCGTTTTGCGCCGGTACGTCTTTGATGCCCTGTCTGGAAAGTATGAGTCCGGTTGGTGTCTTGGTATTCTCCATGGCCATTTTCCAGGCCACGTTGGTTTCCATGGAATCTGCAGGTCTCAAGGCCACAA
The DNA here is from genome assembly GCF_042676845.1 of Maribacter chungangensis. Lineage (NCBI taxonomy): Bacteria > Pseudomonadati > Bacteroidota > Flavobacteriia > Flavobacteriales > Flavobacteriaceae > Maribacter > Maribacter chungangensis. The sequence goes on along the minus strand of NZ_JBHTHY010000024.1, from coordinate 20,828 downwards.
AACTTTGTTCGTGACTGTGGTTCTTCAATTTTTCCAATAAACGAATTTGCGCTTCTTGTTCTATCGGTTGGTGCGTAGGTCCGTCCTCTCCTACCCTAAAGGCATCATGCGTCCACACATATTTAACAGGCAGTTCTTGTATACAACTCAAACGTATGGCAGGCTTCATATAGTCCGAAAAGACAAAGAAGGTAGCAACAACCGGAATGATACCTCCGTGGAGTGCAATTCCGTTCGCTATGGTCGCCATGGTCAGTTCGGCCACCCCGGACTGCAAGAATGCCCCTGAAAAATCGCCCTTTTTAAGTATCGTTGTTTTCTTTAAAAAACCGTCCGTTTTATCGCTATTGGACAGATCCGCGGAAGAAACGATCATGTTCTCTACGTTTTCGGCCAAATAGCCCAGGACGGCAGAAGAAGCAGCGCGTGTCGCGAGCCCTTCTTTTTGGGCGATGGAACCAAAATCCAAGTCGGGCAAATCCCCGGAAAGGTAGGTATCCAGTTTGGCGGCAAGTGCTGCATTCGCTTTCCTCCAGGCATTTATTTCTTCCTTCTTTTTTGCCGCTGACTTTGTTTTGTTTTCTATAATATCGGCATAAAACGCTTCCACCTTTTCATAGATATCAAAGGGTTTTGCAACATCGGCACCCAGATTTTGCATAGTCTTGTCATAATCCGCACCCGTATCACCAATGGGTTTTCCGTGAAGTTCCGTATAGCCTTCGTACATGGAACCATCTGCGGTAACACAGCCTTTGCCCATAATGGTCTCACCAATGATCAGGGTAGGCTTTTCCGTTTCGGCGTTCGCATCTTTAAGCGCCTTTCTTATTTGTTCGTGATCATGCCCGTCAATGGTCACCACTTTCCATCCCCAGGCTTCATATTTTTTCGCCGTATCCTCGGACGTTACTTCATCCGTTTTAGAGGACAGCTGCACATCGTTGGAATCGTAGAACATGATAAAATTGTTCAAACCTAAATGTCCGGCTATTCTACCAGCACCTTGCGAAATTTCTTCTTGTACCCCTCCATCGGAGATAAAGCCATATATTTTATGGTTCATCCAATCGCCAAAACGTGCTTGGAGAAACTTGGCCGCGATGGCAGCACCAACACCCATGGTATGTCCTTGCCCTAAAGGCCCAGAGGTATTTTCTATTCCCCTTGCCACGTCGACCTCCGGATGTCCTGGAGTAATGGAACCCCACTGCCTAAAATTGGCAATATCGTCCTTTTTATAATTTCCCAATAGGTAATACTGAGCGTACATGAGTGAGGACAAATGTCCGGCATCCATAAAGAAACGGTCGCGAAAAGGCCATTCCATATCCGAAGGGTCAAAGTTGAAAAACTCCGAATACAGAATATGCATATAATCAGCACCTCCCATGGGACCACCAGGGTGTCCGGAACTTGCTTTTTCTACCATTGAGATGGCTAATGCCCTAATATTATCGGCTGCTAATTGGTCTAATTCCTTGTTCATTTGTACTTATGGTTACGTGTTAGTAGGGTTATATCAATTACTAATGGCAAAATTACCGTCAAAGATACCGGAATTATCATGCTATTAAAAATATAATTGAATTTGAAATAAGACAACGGGAAATATAAATAAGGCCTATATCCTAAATCAGCAGTCATATTCCTTTGGATATTCTGGTTTTTATATTTTAAAGAAATCGATTTCAGCAATACATAAATAAGGACATTTATGGCCGAGTAGGAACCTTAAATCAAAAATCCTTGTTTTTAATTCGGTTCAGCCTTACCTATATGAATGAACAAACCTTAATTACTCATTGGCCAAATACGTCTCCTGACCAAACCTGAATATAGGGGATGGTGTTCTTGCCACTTGCATTAGTTCTTCCATTTCGGCAACGATCGTAGGATGCTCATCCGCAATATTATTTGCTTCTGAACTATCTTTTGAGAGGTCGTACAGTTCTATTTTTGAATTGCCCTCAAATACATTATACTTTACAGCCTTAAAATCACCTTTACGAATGGCCTGTCTGCCTCCTCTTTCATGAAATTCCCAATACAGGTACTCATGATTTTTCTGACCTTCCGGGTTGCCGGTGAGTGTTGGCAAAAAACTGATTCCGTCCAAACCTTCTGGAACCAACCCTTTACTAAGTTCCATGAAGGTTGGAAAAACATCCCAAAAAGCCGAAATATGATCGGTTTCCGATGCTTTTGGAATGGTTCCCGGCCAACTCGCTATCATAGGTACACGAATTCCACCTTCGTACAAATCCCTTTTAACCCCCTTAAGACCGGCGTTACTATTGAAATATTCCGGATCGGCCCCTCCTTCTTCGTGAGGGCCGTTATCCGAGGTGAATATAATAATGGTATTTTGGGCAATGCCCAACTCCGTTACCTTGGCCACGATCTCGCCTACCTGCTCGTCCAACAAATCTACCATGGCTGCAAATGCCGCATGGGTCTCTTTTTGTGACTCATAAGGCCCCAAGCGATAGTTTTCGCCTTCATCATACCCTATATACTCCTTTTCAGGGGGATACTTGCCCCTGTGTTTTTTCATGAACGCCTCTGGGGCGACCAATTCGGCATGGGGAATAATGGAGGGAACATAAAGAAAAAATGGGCCTTTTTTATGAGATTCAATGAACTCCAATGTTTTTTCATGAATGAGCTCCGGTGCGTATACTTCTTTACCAAAATCCTGATTTCCCGGTAAGACGATAGAATCTAAGTTGGACCATAAATGTCGTGGATAGTAGTTATGTCCCAATCGCTGACAATTATAGCCAAAAAAAGTGTCGAAACCTTGCTTGGTAGGGTCTCCTTCCGAACCCGGATAACCAAGTCCCCATTTTCCGAATGCCCCGGTGGTATATCCTTCTTTTTGTAAAGCTTCCGCTATGGTATATGTAGCGTCCGGTATGGGATGCTGACCTTCGGGCTGCACCTCCTTATTCCCCCGAACAACGGTATGGCCGGTGTGCATACCTGTCATTAATGCAGATCTGGAAGGGGCACATACCGTACTCCCTGAATAGTGTTGCCTAAATAACATTCCGTTTTGTGCCAGTTTATCGATATTAGGTGTGTTGAACTTTTGTTGTCCGTACACGCTCAAATCCCCATAGCCCAGATCATCCGCGAGGATATAAATAATATTGGGCTTGTTCGTAGTTTTTGATAGGGCCGAAACGGAATCCTGCGAGGGAACAGGTTTGGACTTTGAATCGCTTTTGCATGAAGAAAGGAAGGTAATACAAAGACAGAGTAGTGTTATTTTATAAAATGCGCTCATATACCGCTGGTTTACGTTAAAAGAGGGCGTAATATACTCCTTTAAGGTTATATTCAAAAAAAGATGAAAATAACGATTTTAACCCAAATCCTGTATTGAAACTTTACTACAAAGCTTCAAGATACAAGGAAGACCTCCTTTAACCCGATTTTGCCGGGGAACCGCCGTAATGAAAAAAAAGCGGCATAGCGATAGTGCTTGCCCTAGCTCGGAGCGGAAATAGTTTTTCTAATGCATGCTTTGGGTTTGACCGAAACCTAGGACGAATACATCGGACATCTGCTTTATGCTGTACTTTCCGTTTAATACCGATAAGGGCTATCCGGTCAAAGGATTGAACAGGTCCCGAGCCATCCTGTGATGAATTGGTACAAATACCACGCCCCAATTGAAAATCGACCAACAAATAGTTGTTCATACTAATTCAAAAGAGCACTGGTATTGCCCCTCTTTTCAAAATCTTGCTTCTAGCTTGTACAAGGCTATGCTGTTGCAAGTAAAAGCAAAACTTAAAACAAATTGACAATGATAACAACAGTGCTAAAAAGTATGCTTAACACCAGTAAATTAAAGGTCATCTTTGATTTTAGTTGCGCCAAGACCGCTGCATTGTAGGCCATGCAAAAAATAGTGACAAAAAATACCAAGGACATTTTTATGGCCATGGACATCTCGTCCATGAGCAGCAGCATTACCGCCGCGGACCCTAGGCAACTCTGTCCTATAATCGCGATGGCAGAATACCCGGTCTGTTCTTTTTTAAACTCTTCCAATAAACTCTTGTATAAATTCATGATTCCATTAGTATTATATCCAGAATTCATCATTGGTATTATCCCTGAATTTTTCTTCTGAATGTATTCTTAAAATAGTTGCAAGTTGTTCTTTGGTGGCTATTTCCTGAATTTTATTGAAAAGTACGCGCTCCTCAAAACGAATGTGTTGTTGTAGTTCCTCCTCGATAAGGGATAATACTTTAGAAAGATCCTGTGCTTCAGCAAAAAGCTGGTGAAGTCTCTGATGTTGTTCAAGCGCTTTGGACACCAGCTCATGATGGTTTCCCAAAATGGGAAAAATATGTTCTTCTTCCAATTTAAAATGGGGCACCAGGTGCGTATCGTAGAACCAATCCACATATTTTTTTATGCGTTCCTCGGCGATGCCCATTGAGAACCCCATTCTAATTTTCCAACAAAGGAGTAGGCCGTGATGATGCTCACGGCTTATCCCTTGCAACGCTTTGTTCCTTTTTATAGGCTTATGTTCCATACCTAGCTTAAGACCCTAACTTTTGTTCTAAAATGGTTGCTTCTGGAAACAGGATATTATTTTCAAGATGAATATGTCTGTGCAGGTCTTCTTCGAATTCCTTTAGTAAAGAGAACGCCACACGATACGTATTACAGGCATCGGCAGGAGGGTTGTAATCATCGGTAAGCTCGACAATCAATCTAAAACGTTCGCCCTCGTTATCATGTTCCTGCATCATCATGGCAATCGGATTTTTAACCGTACCAAAGTGTGGTTGCCCAAGAGGTTCGTTTTTTTGCCGTGCATTAACCATTTTTCGTACCCATGGAAAGAGCAATAATTCCTCCTTCTTCATGTGCATCGCCAATTCCCCGGCAGAAGCGTTAAAATGTTCGTTGATCTCGTACAGTTCTGGGTGGCGTTCCCCATGCACCTTGCAGAGTTTGGTCAAGTATTGCTTAAGCACGGGAATTCGCTCCTCTACGTACCTATGGTGTTTTTTCTCTATATAATCCGCAAGCAGGTCCAAGGGCCAAGATTTAAAATCCGTATTGTCATTGTTGGTCTGCCTTTGTACTTCATCGATTTCGCCCAGTAACACATCCATATTCAGTCCGTATTTCTCGGAAACTTCTTCTAAACTACGATTGCCCTTGCAACAGAAATCTATTTTATGGTTTTTAAAAACTTGCGCAATTCTATAATCTTGCGCTACCATTTCTCCTATTGTTTTTTCTAATGTATTTTCCATATTCTATTTATATAAAATTTATTTCAGATGTGACGGCCATTATGGCCAAGGCTTTAAAATCTTTTTGAATTTTTAACGTATGCTCCTTTTTTGCAGGGATAATAAACGAATCCCCCTTACTAAGTAATTGATCACCATCGGGCATGGTTAACAAGGCAAGGCCCTCTTTTACTACAATTACTGTTTCCGCTGTACTGTGGTGAGGCGGCATCCGCATGCCTGCCCTACCCACAATTTCCAACACTTTCATCGCATTACCCGTTTCCAAATGGGTTAATTCCGGTTTCGTCAGTACTTCCATATTCGTCTCTATTTTAGTTTCATTTTTTATATCGGATAATTTTATCCTAATTATAGTTAAATTTTTTTATCGCTTCAGATAGGTAAGACCAAGTTCTAGGCCTTCCGTCATTTCCTGCAGTGTCGTATTCTCTAACATTTGTCTTAGATCGTTACGTATATCCACAAATTTGTCGTGCACGGGACATGGTTTACTGGTATTACATTCCTTTAAACCTAAGCCACAACCCGCATAGATTTTATCTCCATCTATGGCATTCACGATCTGACTCAGTTTAATAGTATCTATATCCATTCTTGTAATTTCAAACCCTCCATAAGCACCCTTTACAGAATCCACAATATTGTTTTTAGACAAAATCTGTAGAATCTTGGCCGTAAAAGCTACTGGAGAATCTATCTCCGCTGCGATCTCCTTAAGACTTACCCTCCTACCCTCTAGCGATTGCGAGGCAATATAAGTGGCAGATCGTATACCGTATTCACACGCTTTTGAAAACATCTGTTTCGGAATTGATTCGGGACAAATATAATATTATTTTTAAATAGGACAAAAACATCCTATTTAAAAATTAAAGAATGTACTGTTTTCTGTAAAACCAGTATAATCCATCAAGGTATCCCATTTCGATTTCACACTAAAAAATCGATTTTTGCAATCCAATTGTTCACATCTGAAATAGGTTTAAAATGGATAGAAATTCGATTTAATTTCTTTAAAGAGCCAAGAAAAAGAAATATCTTGCCCCTTATGGGACTATTCGATTTTAGGGACGTGAACAAACGGAAGAAGAAACGGGACGGCACGGTGGTGGCGTGTTCCGCCACGGGCATACACCTTAATGGCACCCCCATTGAATTTCCTGCCCAATACACCCTTTTAAGGGACATCTTGGGCGAGGCCTCCCGCATAGAGCCCATAAAGCAGACCAAGAACAAGGTGTACCTTTGGGACGAGCTGGGCATCTACTGCGCCAGCGCAGACCCCGAGAAGATGTTGATGCTGCTTTTGGTGCAAGACAACCGCTACGGCCTGGGCCACCAACCCAAGAAGAATTTTATGGGGGAGGTGACCATAGACGGGAAACCCCTGGCAAACAACATCCAGAACGTGGGCCAGGACAGGCCCTATATGATCCGCGCGATCATCAAGGAGAACCAACAGGTGGCCATTGCACTGGGGTGGAACCCCGGTGTTTAAATTGAAGGCCATGGTTTCCTTACCCACCAATGGCGATCATGCTCCTATTATTATGGGAATCCGGGTCCTTGAACTGTTCCAAGGTCTCCATGCCACTGCGGATTTTCTTTTTTGACCCTACCGCTTTTTGAATGACGGGCACAATGGACTTCCCTTCCCGCAAAGGCGTGAGCAAGTCGGTCTCCGAGGTGGAGAACAGGCAGTTTTTCAATTGCCCGTTGGCAGTCAATCGTATTCTGTTACAGCTGTCGCAGAAGGGATTGGTCACCGAACTGATCACCGCAAAGGAACCCGCATAACCCTTTATTTGATAGTTCTTGGCGGTATCGTTGGGGGCATCCTTCAACCTGATAAAACTTTGGGCGTCATAATGGGCATAGACCTCTTTGAGCACTTCTTCCAAGGAGACCAGTTTATCCAGGTTCCATTTGTTGCCATCAAAGGGCATAAACTCTATAAACCTGATCTGCAGGGGCCGGGTTTTGGTCAGTTCTATAAAATCCACGATCTCATTGTCGTTAAAGCCTTTGATGAGCACACAGTTCACTTTTACCTCAAAACCCTCTTTTACCAACAACTGAATGTTGTCATGAACCTTGGTAAAATAATCCCTACGGGTGATGGCCGTGTTCTTGTCGTTGTTCAGGGAATCCAGGCTCACGTTTATTTTCTTAAGCCCTATTTTTTTTAACAGGTCGATGAATCTGTGCACGATCACCCCATTGGTGGTAATGGCCAGCTCCACAGGAAGCGAGGCCAATTGCTCCAGAATACGCCCCACATCTTTGCGCACCAGTGGCTCCCCGCCCGTGAGCCTTATTTTGGTTACGCCGTGCTCCACGAATTCCTTGGCAATGGTGTAGATTTCCTCGTAGGTCATGATATGGGATTTTGGCGATAGCGCAATCCCGTCCGCGGGCATGCAGTAGGTGCAGCGCAGGTTGCAGCGCTCCGTGAGCGAAATACGCAGATAGGTATGTTCCCTACCGAATGTATCGGTCAATATGGTATTGGGTTTTGTCATATCAGTCGTGCCGCGCACCTTTTAAAATTCTAAACACATGCAGTACGGAGGGAAAAATGGCCTCCATGGACTCCCTTGCCCCGTTGGTGGAACCCGGCAAGGCCAAGACCAAGGTGTTTTTTAGGGTGCCCGCCACACTCCGGGACAGCATGGCGTAGGGCATTCTGTCCTGTCCGTATTTCCGTATGGCTTCCTCTATCCCGGGAATGTCCCGATCCAGCAAAGGTTTCAAGGCTTCGGGCGTTACATCGCGTTGGGACAGGCCAGTGCCCCCGGTATAAATGATCAGGTCCGCTCCCGCGGCCTGGTAGTGCTTTGCTTTTTCTTGAATCTCGTCCGTTTCGTCCGGAATAATGATGTAATCCTGTATGGCAACACCGCAAGCTTCCAACTTGGCCATGATCGCCTTACCGGCTTTGTCTTCTTTTTTTCCTTCGGATATGGAGTCGGAACAGACAATGACCACCGCCTTCAAATCGCGCCGAAACTTGTCTTGAAAACTGGACTTTCCCCCTTTTTTCTCCAATAGTTTGATCTGGTGTATTTCAATGCCCTTGTCAATGGGTTTCAGCATATCGTACATGTTCAGCGCCACAACGCTTGCGCCGTGCATGGCCTCTACCTCCACCCCTGTTTTGTAAATGGTCTTCACGGTGACCAGCACTTTTATCTCCAAGCCCTCCACTTCATAATCAATGCCGGTAAATTCTATGGGCAAGGGATGGCAATCCGGGAGCAGCTCGGGCGTTTTTTTAACGCCCAACAACCCGGCCGCCTTGCTCATGGCAAAGACATCGCCCTTGGGCACGGTGTTGTTGCGGATGGCGGTAATGGTGTCCTCCGTACCGACCTTTACAATGGCCTGGGCCGTGGCCGTTCTCAAGGTGTTGCTTTTATGTGTTATATCTACCATAATGTCATTGTGGGCTCCTTGCGGGGCATCTGTGTTTTTTGTTTTTCTTTTAAGGATGCGGTAAAAAAGCGATTTGTTCTTGGTTTTGGTGCTTAGGGCGGTGGTTTGCGTTTTACCCCTCCGTCTTCCTCCCGAAAAAGGTCGGAAGCCACCTCCCCTTGAAAAAAGGGGAGGAACTTTTTTACTTCTTCCCACTTTTACCTTCCTCTTTTTACTTTTCTACTTGCATCCTCTATTTTTTGTCTTACCTCTTACGCCCTAGGTACTTCTCAAAAATTCTTCCGTCCTACATCTTATGTCTTACCTCCTAAATCCTACCTCTTGATTCTTGCAAATTGCCAATCGCCCCACCCCGGTCACGTATTCACCTTCCATTGGTGCGAATCGTCCTCAAAAAGTTCCTTTCCAAAAACCGGTACATCGGCCTTAATGGCCTCCACCACGTGTTCCAAGGCTTTGAACACTTCTTTTCTTCGGGGCGATGATACAAAGACAAACAGACAGATCTCACCGGTTTTCACCGCTCCCAGACTGTGGTAAATGTGCATGCAGGTGAGGTTGAACTTGGCAAAGGTGGCCTCCCGGATCTCGTGGAATTTTTTGTTGGCCATGTCCTCGTAGGCCGTGTACTCAATGGCCGTGACCGCTTTCCCATCAATGTCATCTGCCCGCACCTGGCCCAAAAAGATATTGTGGGCCCCAATGTTGGTCTTGGATTGATGCTTGGCGATGGACTCCGCAATGAATTCCGACGAGATGGCGCCCTGTTTAAATACGTTTTTATAAGTCATTCTTATTTTTTTTTGGTTTGAAATCCCAGTGCTCTAAAACCTCAACTACCCTCCAGCAAAAGGCGGTAAAATGGCAATTTCCCGCCCGTTGAGCGGAGCGTTGTCCGCTACGAGCTCCTGGTCCTGGGCGATCCTGAAATTCTTTTGTTGCAGTTCAGGATAAGTGGCAAACAAATGTTCCTTTACTCTAGATATTGGCCCGGCCGAAAACTCCAGCACCTCGGACGGCTTGCCGGTGACCTCGGCGATCATTCCAAAATATTTGATTTCAATCTCCATAAGGTTCCTTGATTATACATGATTCATCCACCCAAAAAACACCATTCCTTACCCTTACCAAACCTTCAAGCAAAGGAACCCTGTTCCCTTCCTTGGGAGGTTGCCCCTTCAAATTCCCTCCAAGGCCTTGAACTCCTTGTCCAAATAGTTCCAACATTTTTTGTTGAGCTCGTCAAAAGCCCTTATAAGCCCCTTTCCATAGGGGGTAATGACGGTTCCGCCCCCTTTTTGTCCGCCCACCGAGGTGGTCACCACCGCCTCCTTGGCCGATCTGTTTACCGCATCTACCATGGTCCACGCTTTTTTATAGGACATGCCAATGGATTTTGCCGCCTTGGACAAGGATCCTTGGGCCTCTATTTCCTTTAACAATCGTACCCTGCCCTGGCCCACCAGCACATTGTCTCCTACCTCGATCCAAATCCTGCTTTTAATTTTATATTCGTTTATCATGGCTGTTTATTGGTGTGGCAATAGTATGGTCTTTACTAGTTCCCCTTTATTGATTTTGGTACTATCCTCAGGCAAAAAGACCAAGGCATTGGCGTACCCAAAAGCCCTGACCATCGCAGAACTTTGTCCGTCTAAAATCTCCACCCCTGCCCCATGCATTTTTGCTTTTAGGAATTGTGCCCTATCGCCGTTAACCGTATAATCGGACAGTAAAGGCACTTGGACACTGGGCAACTCTACCGCTTCCGCGCCTTGAAAATTTCTTAAAAGCGGATAGACATAAATATAAAAACAATTGAGCGCAGCTCCTGGGTTCCCGGGCAATCCGAATATGGAAGTCCCTTCTTTTCTCCCAAAAAACAAAGGTTTTCCAGGTTTTTGCTTCACTTTATGGAAAATCTGCTCCACGCCAATGGCGAGGAGTGCCTTCCCTACAAAATCGTAATCCCCAACGGATACACCGCCGGTAATCACTACGACATCAACAGTTGAAATCGTTTCTTGCAGCACCCGTTTCGTGTCCTCGTAATCATCGGCGATGCGGACAATGCTGGTATTTTTATACCCCAGTTCATTGAGGGTGGCCTGTAACATGGCTCCGTTGGACTCGTAAATCTTCCCATAAGGCAAAGGCGTTCCCGGCGAAACCAATTCGTTTCCGGTAACCACAATGGCAATGGACGGTTTCTGGCGTACCTTGACCTTGGTAATGCCCAAACCCGCCAAAAACCCTATGTGGGCTCCTTGTATCAAGGTTCCGTTAGACATTGCCACGGCGTCCTTCTTTATTTGTTCGCCCTGCGGCCTAATATTCATTTCTGGAGCCCACGGTATTTCCAAGCGTAATTGTTGTCCGTTTACGGCCACTTTTTCTTGCATGATTACGGCGGTTGCAGAATCGGGAACGGCCGCACCGGTAAAAATACGAACAGCCTCTCCCGTAGCCAGTTTTGGTTGATGGGCCGCTCCTGCCTGTACTTCCCCCACCAAGCGGTACCAATCTGCCCCATTGGCGTTCACGGCATACCCGTCCATGGCCGATTGCCGAAACGGAGGCATATCCATTGGCGAAATGACATCATCGTATAACACAAAACCCAAGGCATCGTTTAAAGTTACCTCCATGGTTTTGCCTTTGGACGTGCCATGCGATAATACCAATTGTAAGGCTGTGGCTGTATCTATCATTATGTTTATCCTTGGTATTCTTTAATAAGCAAAACACTGAAATACACCCGTGTTTTTCGTTCAATCCTCTAATTAACGTTAAAGCGCATTATTTAAATGACTTCATTGCCAGGTCAATTATCGAAAAAATAGAATGCTTTTACAATATTAAAGATACACTATCGCTATTTCCAAACAAATATAGCGCTTGTTTTTTTATTGATTTTATGACTTTTGTCATGTTTTTTAAGCTGCATTAGCTGCATTTTTGTTGAATTGTTAACCTATTGTTAACGTAAATAAAACGGTCTCGTCCTTTAAAACAACCAACACGGAATGCCAATAAAAAGCTATTTAGCCCACGCAATTTCAGGAAAAAAAGAAGATTTAATGAACGCCCTACTCAATTTGGGTCAGTGTGAGGTTGTGCCTGCAGAGAATCAAGATATTCTTGCCCTAGTTACGGAAACCGCCAACGAAAAAGAAGAAGAGCTACTAAAAGAAAAAATCGAAGCACTGGATAGTCTAAAATTATTAGCGCTGGTTTCCGGTTTCAACACACCTCAAAATTAAAATCGTTATATGTACACATCTACCACGAACAGAAGGAGTTTTATAAAAAAGATGGCGATGCTCTCTGCAATGACCGCAGCGGCATCTATGTTTCCGGGCATTGTATTTGCCAGTGAACAGGAAAAAGGAATTCCCGCCGACGCCAATTTAGATTGGAAAAAAGGCCCTTGTAGGTTTTGTGGCGTAGGTTGCGGCATACTGGTAGGCACGGAAAAAGGAAAGGCAGTTGCCGTAAAAGGTGATCCTAACTGCGAAGTCAATAAAGGTTTGCTCTGCGTTAAAGGCTATCATCAAATCATGTGTATTCAATCCAAGGACAGGCTTACCCATGCCTTGGTCAAGAAAAACGGAAAGTATGTTCAAACGCCCATAGCTGAAGCCTTGGATATTGTTGCCAATAAAATGAAAGAAACCATTGCCGCCCATGGAAAAGATGCAGTAGCCATGTATACCTCCGGTCAATCTACGATTCCGGAAGGCTACGTAGCCTCTAAATTGATGAAGGGAGCCATTGGCACCAACAACCTGGATTGTAACGCGCGTCTTTGTATGGCCAGCGCGGTTACAGGATTCCTAACCACCTTTGGTGCGGATGAACCCATGGGCTGTTATGAAGATATTGATTATGCGGATTATTTTGTGACTTGGGGCAACAATATGGCCGAAATGCATCCCGTGCTTTTCTCCAGAATGTTAGAGCAAAAGGCCAATCGTGGAGCGAAAATCATTGATTTTGCCACGCGGACTACGCGATCGAGTACGGCATCCGACCGCTCCATTTTATTTGAACCCCAGACCGATCTGGCAGTGGCAAATGCAATATGCCATGAAATCATAAAAAACGGATGGGTAAATAAATCCTTTGTAGAAAAACATTGTAATTTCAGCAAGGGACTTACCAACATAGGGTACGGACTCGAAGATAATTTTTCCTTTAACGATAAACCGGAAAAAATAGATTTTGAAGCCTACAAGGAATTTTTAGAGGATTACAGTCCCGAGGCAGTTTCCAAATACTCCAAAGTATCCGTAAAGGACATAAAATACCTGGCTTGGATCTATGGAAATCCGAACACTAAGGTCGTTTCATACTGGTGTATGGGCATGAACCAGCACACCCGCGGTACCTGGATCAATAATCTGGTTTACAATATTCACTTATTAACGGGCAAAATATCGCAACCCGGTAACGGACCGTTTTCGTTAACCGGTCAGCCTTCTGCCTGTGGTACCGCCCGTGAGGTAGGCACCTTTACCCACAAACTACCAAAAGGGGTAGTAATGAACAAGGAAAACAGGGAACTGGCCGCTAAAATATGGAAAGTACCTGTGGAGAACATTCCGTCTAAACCCACCTATCACGCCACTGAAATGTTCCGTGCGGTAGACCGTGGGGATATCAAATTTATATGGACACAGGCGACCAATCCCCTGGTTTCGTTACCAAAGACGAGCAGGTACCGTCCGGGGATGCAAAAGAAATCGTGCTTTGTAGTGGTTTCGGACGTTTTCCCTACACCAACTTCGGACGTGGCGGACGTGATCCTTCCTGCATCTTGGCATATTGAAAAAAGTGGGCTTTACGGAAATTCCGAACGTAGGACACAACATTGGGACAAAATGATAGACGGTCCCGGAGAAACAACCCCAGATGCCTGGATGTTCATTGAAGTGGCAAAACGTATGGGCTATGGCGACCTGTTCCCCTACAGTAAGGAAAACCACGTAGAAGAAATATACAACGAATACAAACAGTTTCACGAGGGTGCCAAACACGAGATGGCTCCATTGGATGTTCTTAAAAAAGAATCGGGCGTTATATGGCCCTACGTAAATGGTAAATCTACCCAATGGCGGTTCAACGCAAAATATGACCCTGCCTGTAATAACGGCGAAGACTTTCATTTTTACGGCAAGCCCGATGGCAGAGCGGTAATCTGGCAGCGCCCGTTTGAGGAAGCGCCCGAAAAGCCGGACCAAGAGTACCCCTTTTGGTTGAATACAGGCCGTGTTGTGGAGCACTGGCATACGGGGTCCATGACCCGGAGAATCCCTGTGCTACACCAAGCCATGCCAAATGCCTATATTGAATTTCATCCAGACGATGCTAAAGCAATGGGCATCAGAAACGGGGAAAACATCAAAGTAACATCGCGTAGAGGTTCATGTACCCTACCCGCGTCGATCAATGAAAGGGGCTTACCTACAAAAGGTCAGGTGTTCGTCCCCTTCTTTGATGAGAATATGCTTATCAATGATGTAACCCTTGATGCGTTTTGCCCTATATCCAAGGAACCGGATTATAAAAAATGTGCCGTAAAGGTCGAAAAAGTTTAAGCATGAAAAAACGACTGGGAATCATATCATTTTTTGTAATCATCTTCATGGCCTTTATAGTCGTTTGGAACTATAGCTACGAACAAGGACGGGAGGAAGCCTATATTCCACTAATAGAAACACCTACCGGTAATTTTATTCCGGGAGAAAGCGGCGCGTTTAACCGGTTCGATACCAGCGGGATGGACTATTTGAATATGCCGGTAGATGAAGCCCATCAGCGCACGCTAGAAACCTATTATGAAAATAGGGCCTACCCAGGAGCTCCGCCAAGTATTCCGCACCCGGTTGCCAAAGAAGAGAGTTTTGGCGGAAACACGTGCATCCAATGTCATCAAAACGGTGGTTTTGTGGAAAAATTTAACGCTTACGCTCCCGTAACACCGCATCCGGAGATGATAAACTGTCGCCAATGCCATGTGACCAAGAACACCAATTCTACCTTCACGGAGCTTGCTAGTGCGGCTTCGGCTATTTCCGGTTTTGCAAACATAGCGGCACCTAAAGTGGGAGAAGGTGTAAACAATGCCATGCCCGGGAGTCCGCCAATGATGCCACATCAACTACAAATGCGCGAAAATTGCATTTCTTGTCATGCCGGACCAAGCGCACCGAAGGAAATCAGGGTTTCGCATCCGGAACGAATCAATTGCAGACAATGTCATTTACCCATAAAAGCAGAACAGACAACCATGGACGCCAGTACGTTCCTAAGACAATTCGATGAACTTAATGAAAAATAGCACATCCATATATACGATGATGTTCTTTCTGGCGGTGACCCTGGTCTCTTGCAAAGGAGGAGAAGAAGAATATCATTCCGTAACAGATAAAATAGAAGCAAAACAAACCCCTTACCACGGCACACTTAGCTCCGAGGAATTGTTGTCCGGCACCGAACTTATTTCCATTACCGAAGGCGAACATACTTTTTTGATTCCCGAACGCAAAGGACAGATCAAGTCTTATGCATGTATCGAGTGCCATAGCAAACCTGTTTCGCAAATGAAGGGCAACGATATACAAAAAGCACATTGGGACATAAAATTAGAACATGCTAGTGGCGAAACCATGAACTGTGCTACCTGTCATAACGGCGATGATATGAACAATCTCAATACGCTAACGGGCAAGAATGTAGATTTTAATATGAGTCATAAATTATGTATTCAGTGCCATTCACCTCAATTCGAGGATTGGAAAGGCGGTGCGCACGGAAAAAAAGTTGCAGGATGGGCACCACCGAGAGCCTCCATGACCTGTGTAAACTGTCACAATCCGCATAGCCCCGGTTTTGAAAAACAATTACCGGTTCAATTCAATACAAAAACAGCCATAGAACGCCAAGAAGGCTTGGATCACTAAATAAATTAGGTATGAGCGAGAATAAAAAATGGTTTTCTTTAGATTTAGGAACGCACCGAAAAAAAGAGTCTTCAGGCTCTTGTGGCTGTGGCAAAACTTCCGGTGGATGTAACAATCATAAAAAAGAACTAAGTGCAGATGAGTTTTATGAGGCCGCTATCGATGCATCTATAGGAGAAGAGCGACACAAAGATGGTTTTGAACAGGTCTTTGATGTTAAAATGGACAGGAGACAGGCCTTTAAAAAACTGACTGCCAGCTTACTTGTAGGCGCGGGAGCGGTAACGACCTCCTGTAGCATAACGGCCGGAGAGAATAGCAAGGAAAAAGCGCAAATAAATTGGGAGGAGCAGTTTAAAGGAAACTATAAGCTCATGACCGATGAAGAGAAACAAGGCACTATAAATCGACTAATGCGTTCATACGAACTGCGTACGGGCAAGAATATCAATATGACAGCCGAAAATGCAGAAGAAAACGTACTCTTTGGCTATGCCTTTAACATCTCCCAGTGCCAAGGATATATGAATTGCGTAACCGCATGCACAGAGGAAAACAACCAGGACCGGAATTCGGAAATGCAATACATCCGTATCCATGAAATGAAGGATGGCGAAGGACTCAAATTCGATACCGCAGACGATAATTACTATCATGAAGTACCCGCGGAAGGCCATTTTTATATGGGCACCCAATGTTTTCATTGCGATAATCCTCCTTGTGTGGACGTTTGTCCCGTGCAGGCTACGTGGAAAGAAGAAGACGGCCTGGTCGTAGTGGATTACGATTGGTGCGTAGGCTGTCGCTATTGCATGGCGGCCTGCCCTTATGACGGTAGAAGGTTTAACTGGAGCAAACCAGAATTACCGGAAAACGAGATCAATAAGAACCAGCACTACTTGGGCAACAGAATGCGTAAAAAAGGAGTGGTGGAAAAATGTACCTTCTGCGTACAGCGCACGAGAAAAGGTAAAAATCCGGCCTGCGTGGAAGCATGTCCAACAGGTGCCCGCATCTTTGGCAACCTACTGGACCCGGACAGCACCATTAGATGGGTACTGGAAAACAAAAAAGTGTTTCGCCTTAAAGAAGATTTAGGAACGGAACCTAAATTCTGGTACTTTATGGATTAACCCATAAAACGCGGAGAAAGAAAAAAGAAAAATCATACTGCCATGATTCAAAAAATTAAATAATGGGGCAATTAAAAGTACTTAAAAGTTTAATAGTCGATAGTTTAGATACCATTACCAAGGGGTCTAAAAAGTATCATATCTGGATGGGCTCCTTAACCCTTATTATGCTGGTAGGCATGTATTGCTATAGTATCCAATTGGACGAAGGCTTAAGTGCAACAGGACTTACAGATCGCGTTAGTTGGGGACTTTATATTTCAAATTTTACATTTTTGGTAGGCGTTGCAGCGGCAGCCGTTATGTTGGTAATGCCGACATACGTGTTAAAGGATATCGATTTTAAACAGGCCGTTCTTATTGGAGAGGGGCTCGCAGTAGCGGCGTTGATCATGTGCCTGGCATTTGTTGTTGCAGACATGGGCGGCCCCTCTGTGCTTTGGCACATGATTCCTGGCATTGGTGTCTTCAATTTCCCTGCATCTATGCTTACATGGGACGTTATTGTATTGAACGGGTATCTATTTATAAATATAAGCATACCCTTTTATATCCTTTTTAGGCACTACCAGAACAAGGAGGCCAAAAAGAGCGTTTACCTACCGGGCGCTATCCTATCCGTTTTTTGGGCAGTTGCCATACACTTGGTCACTGCTTTCCTTTATCAAGGTCTACAAGCCCGTCCTTTTTGGAACAATGCCTTATTGGGGCCACGTTTTTTAGCCTCCGCCTTTGCGGCAGGTCCCGCACTTATCATATTGGTGTTGGCTATTATTCGCAATTTCACGGAATTTAAAATAAAGGACAAAACCATCAAAAAAATTGCGATGATCGTAACGGTTGCTGCTCAGATTAATTTGATTATGTTGGTGTCAGAGCTTTTTAAAGAATTTTATGCCCCCACACATCACAGCGAAAGTGCGTATTACCTGTTTTTTGGACTACATGGCAAAGACGCGTTATTACCTTGGATATGGACGGCTATTCCCTTAAACGTACTTGCCACGGTGATGCTTACATTTGGTAAGCTTAGAAACAATCTTAACGTACTTTACTTTTGCTGCTTTATTTTATTCGTTGCCATTTGGATAGAGAAAGGTTTTGGGCTCATTGTACCCGGTTTTATTCCCGGACCCTATGGTAAAATTGTAGAATACCTTCCCACGGGTATAGAAGTGGGAGTTACCATTGGTATATGGGCGCTTGGAGCCTTTGTATTTACAATTTTGGCCAAAACCGCCATTGGTATCGAAACTGGTCGACTACGGTATGGGCAGAAGAATATTTCGGAGGGACAATAGCTTACATTATACTTTCTACACGCTACAGCTATAATAATCAACGAAGAATAGGCTTACCCCTTTAGCGTAATAGAAACATATCCGTTTATCTCCGAAATTAATTAGTGGCGTTTTGTACGTTTTAGATAGCAAGATGACAATCGATACATATATACCGACATCCGATAAGAAATATGATAATCGACCCTTGATATGAAGATTATTAGTTTTGATGAGATACCATTGAGCTAACATTGATCAACTCTTCAATTTCAGATAATTATCCTATATAAAGTTTACGGTTACATTAACTAAGATCTGTAAAAAACATAAACCATTGTTAATCAGAAATTTCATGAATTACTATGTAGATGGATATTTAAGTTTGCCCTTATTGCAAAAAGGATCTGTAAATCCATACCGCAACACTATCGGATAAGCAACTATAGGAAAAAGTCCTACATTACAAGCTTTAAGGATTACCGTTGAACTTCATCAGATTTTTTCTATATTTAAGGATATTCTTATAGTCTAAGCTATATCGAGAATACCATGGAGCCCTTAAAAAAAATGCTAAAACAGGAAACACCTTATATGGATTCTTCCAGAAATAAGTTGCTTCTGGTGGGATTATTGGATGAGCCGGGCAAAGTGAACCACCTTCGCCGGATGAAAGTGAGCATAGTAAACTAAGTGTTCAAAGTCGATTCCATTGTGGTTAAATTTACTGTTTATTTTTTAGTTTTTTTCGCATTGATTCTCCTTTGACGTCCATTCTGTGGGCTGTGTGTACCAACCTGTCTAGAATTGCATCTGCAATGGTCTGTTCCCCTATGATTTCGTGCCATGCTTCAACAGGTAGTTGAGAAGCTATTATCGTCGACTTTTTTCCATGTCTGTCCTCGATGATTTCCATAAAGGAGTGCCTGTTTATACTATCGAGGCCTTTAAGCCCAAAGTCGTCAAGTATGAGCAGGTCTTGTTTTTCGAGTTTGTTTATTTGCTTTATGTAAGAGCCGTCCGCCTTCGAGGTCTTTAGCATTGTAAAGAGTTTAACGGTGTTGAAGTACATGACCTTATAGCCCAATGAACAGGCCTGATGGCCAATAGCAGAAGCCATATAGCTTTTTCCTGCACCGGTGCTTCCCGTGATCAATATGTTTTCTTTCTGCTTTATAAAGTCGCAAGTGGTAAAACGGTGGATCTGGTTTTTATCGATATTCCGCATAGGGTCATAATCGATGTTCTCCATAACGGCGCTATACCTGAACCGGGCGGCCTTGGTCAGCCGTTCTATTTTACGGTTCTGTCTATCGTCCCATTCCGACTGCATCAGATAGGCTATCAGCTCGTCATTGGTGTAGTCGATACTTTGGGAGGATAGACTGGTATTGAAGGCCCTGATCATACCATAAAGCCTTAATTGTTTCATCTGTTCCAATGTTTGTGTATTCATATACGTGGTTTTAAAGTTTCTGTTTATTTGTAATAATGACCGCCCCTTATGTTGTCATGGTTCGGCATATCGATTTCCTGTTCGATGTCTTCCTCGAGAGAGTCCCATCCGTTTTTAAGGATGCGCTCGATGATATTATAATTATATGCCCCATAGTCCAACGCTCTTTTACAGGCATTGTCCAAACGGGTATTGCCGACCTTTTTGGTCAAGTGCAGTACGCCCAAACATGATTTATAGGATTGTTCGGGATGTTGTTTCTTGTCGAGTATTTTGATAATGTATCCCTTACAGTTCTCTCCGATATGACCTGCCCATGCAATGAACTTCTCCGAACTCCATTCACTTACGAACCGATGGTGTGATGGCATATGTTCTTTGATGGTTGTATAGGCATATTTCTTACGCTCTCTTGGGTGCGCCGCCAGTCGTTCTAGCTTATGGAATATCTCGACCAGACTCTCTGAATAGATGATCTTGATTCGTTTTCCGATATGTTTATACGGTACACTATAGTAATGTTTATCCTTGTTGAAATAGATATGGCTGTTCTTGTGAACGGTTCCTTTGGCGTATGATTTGATCTCGTACCTTTTTAACGGTAAAGGCTTGAGTTCTTGCCTTTCCACTTCCTCGAACAGTGAACGACGAGAGTATTCCCTTCCCCTGAAAGACATCTTGTTGTGCGCATCCAAGAGTCCTAAAATAGCTTTGTTGATATCGGGGATACTATGGAAGGTTTGATGGCGCAAGGGCGCAAATACCCTTGTATATATGATACGAACTGCATTCTCGACGATGGCCTTGTCCCTAGGCTTGTACGTTCTAGTGGGCAGTACCGCTGTTTCGTAATACTCGGCAAAGTCGGCAAAGGTATCGTTGACCTTTGGTTCGTAACGACTACTCTTGGTAACTGCTGATTTAAGGTTGTCTGGGACCAGGGCATCGGGCACTCCGCCATAATACCAAAGGGCGTTCTCAACACTGCGGATAAAGTCTTCCTTTTTTTGACTTGCACTGGCTTCTACATAGGTGTATTGACTGCTGCCAAGTACGCAAACAAACACCTCCAGATTTTGTAGTTCGCCCGTACTGCGATCCACTATGGTGAGTTTCTTGCCCGTATAGTCGATAAACAGTTTATCTCCCGCTTTATGGGTAAGGTGCATTACCGGCGATACTTCCTTGGTCCACTCGTTGTACCAATATTTGAATTGCGACACCTTGAAGCCATCTGGGTGTTTTGCGTAGTATTCTTCCCA
>NZ_JBHTHY010000023.1:0-17163 GCF_042676845.1 Maribacter chungangensis | reverse complement strand
TGGCCAAGGTCGTCCAGTCTGCCGCTCCCGCGGCGGGAATGGTTACGGTTCCGCCGCCGTTTGAAAGTGTCAGGTCGTTCCCCGCTATTGCCAGTGTCTGGATTTCGTTAATAGGGTTTGCGTCCGCATCGTCAAAATTTGTAGCTGCAAGTTCAGCTTCTGTGACAAAATTAGCATTTAAATCAACACTCCCATTAAATCCCCCGTTAACTCCTACAACGTCAAATCCGGTTGCTGACGGCGTTATTGCCGAGACCACACCGTCCGCTCCCCCTGCCGCTAAAATTGTTGCTATGCGCGTCTCTACATAATTTTGTGTCGCCACATCCTGTGGTAAGGTTGGATCTGCGACGTCATTAATTTGAAGATTACCTGCACTACTACCATTCCCTAAAACACTGGTTAAGTTTTGAGTGCCCCCACCTGCTAGTGCATTTAAATCTACCGTTGTCGAGTTTCCGTTTTGGATATCAATTTGTAGTATGTTGGTAGGGCTTAATGTCGCTCCTGTTAAATTCTGGCTGTCCGTTCCGGAACCTATTAAGCTTGAAATATCAATCGTACCTGAAGCTCCATCTTCAATATCAATACGTAAGTCATTCCCAACAACTTCCCCGCCAAGTATTCCTTGGTTATCCGTCCCGGTAACCGTCAGTGAGGATATATCTATTAAGCCAGAGGTACCATCTTCAATATCAATACGTAAATCATTCCCAACTACTGCACCGCCAATAATACTTTGATTGTCGGTATCCACAGCCCCTGCAGGCAGTGTTATATCATTTCCTCCCGAAATAGAAATAACATTTCCATTTATTTCCAATTCCTGCGCATCCGTATTATCTAAATACCCTTGTAAATCAACATTGTTGCCACCTGAAATAGACAGTGTGTTTCCTGTTAAATCCAAGGTTTGATTATCTGTACCTGGATTGTTTAATCCCCCTAAATCTATCGTTGTTCCTACTTCCGACCTGGTAAGACTTAGAATATTGGTATCGGAATCATAAAACAGATCGGTAAGTTCATTCCTGGCATCAGTGTCCATATCACTTCCAATATGTTCCGCAATATCTTGGCTATTTACCGAAATGGCATTCCTAACCGCATCGGAAACAGAAAGTACATCGCCCGCAACTCCTGTGCCTGTAATTGTGGTGCCATCGGTCGCTACACCGCTTACAGTGTTGGCATCTACCCAATTGACCGCGCCGGTGTCGTCTGTGGTTAAGATCTGGTTTGGGCCGGAATTGGCAATATCCGCTGCGGTAATACTTCCGTCTATCACTTCCGTAGTGCCTACGGAATTGTCTCTAAGTTCATTGGCGCTAACGGAGTCCGCTCCAAGTTTGCTTTCCCCAATGGAGTTGTCCTGTATGTCATCCCCGTTTATACCGCCATCTACGATATTCTCGCTTCGTATGCTGTTCGGGGCAACCTCTAGGTTTATAGTGCCACCGTTATCCGTTATGCTTATGGTGCTGCGGGTGTTTACAATAGGGTCATTGGTAAGGCTAAAACTTACGGCATCGCAAAGGTTTATCCATTCCGTTCCATTAAAATAATGAAGACATTGTGTGTCCGTATTGTATAGTACGGCGCCCCTCAGCGGTGTAATGGACTCCATGGTAAGGTTGTTTACGCGGGTAATGACCAGTACCCTATCCGTGCTTTCCAATTCCAGCACCGAGGAGGCATCTATATTTTGCGGATTGTCCCCTATCTTTATTTGGCCAAATACAACCGTGGAACTCAAACATAGAAGTAGTGCAAGAATAACTATTGGTTTCATAACGAGGTGTTTCAGCTTTAAAAATAGCGGGAAGACAAAAATAAGATTATCTCCACGTTCACCTAAGAATAGGTGGCAAAATATTGTATGAATGGGATAAAGTGAATACAATAATCGTTGAACGGAACGTGTTTTTTAACGCCCTATCCCAGAAGGTCTACTTTTTTTAACGATCTTTAGAGTCGTATCCGAAATTAACAAAATTTTATTGTTGGACGCTTTTATAAGACAGCAACATATCTTTTCTTTAAGCATTATTAAACGAACAGTAATACTATTAGATGAAAATAACCAAAATCCTAGTCGCACTTACGCTTGTATTGTGTGTTTTCGTCGTTAATGGCCAGGACAATGACCGTAGGCTATTGATGGGCAAAGTTTTATATAGGAATATTAATGTAGCCAACGAATATGTCATTAACTCTACTACGGAAAAGGCAACGGTGACCAATGACCAAGGTGAATTTGGCATACATGTAAAAGTGGGCGACGAACTTGTTTTTACAGCGGTGAACTACCAGTATAAAGTCGTAAAGATTACCGAGGAAATATTGCAGGATAACAGGCTTGTGGTTACGGTAAACGAAAAGGTGACCGAGTTGGACGAGGTAGTGATTACCCCAGACGACCCTGAGCGTTACCTGAAAGTGAAAAATGAAGAATTTAAAGGATTTGAGTATGAAATTGATAGGGAATCGGAGGTAGAAAATGTAGCGATGTCGGATTTGGATCGGGGCATGCAGGATGGGGTAAACTTCGTAAATATTTTTAGGGCCATATTCAAAGCCAAGGAAAGCACCCCGGAAGAAGGGCCTAAACTTAAGGTAAGCCAAGTGTTGCGGCAAGTGTACGATGATCAGTTCTTTGTCTCGGATCTTAAAATACCACAGGATAAAATAGATGCGTTCCTGTTTTATTGTGACAGTAAAATGCCCGCAACGACATTGTTAAAAAAGGAGAATGAATTTCAGCTTATAGACTCCTTGGTAAATCACAGCAAGACTTTTCTAGCGGAAATGAATGAAGAGTAGGTTTTTTTACGTCCTTTGTTTTATGGTAAGCCTTGGATATTCCCAAGAAGCTTCCTATAAAATTATGGAAGGTAAAGTATACAGTAAGGATGGCGATGTGGCAGCTACGCACGTTATGAACATTACGGCGAACCGGGCTACGATTACAAATGAAAGTGGCTTCTTTGCCATTAGCGTAAAGCAAAACGATACCTTGGTGTTTTCTGCCGTGCAATTTAAGACAAAACAACTGCTGGTTACCCAGGAAATTTTGGAAATGGATTTGGTTTCCGTTCCCTTGGATGACGAATTAACGGAGCTAGACGAGGTCGTGGTTACACCTTACAACCTAACCGGGGATATTTCCAAGGATATTCTAAGCCTTAAAATGGATCCCGTGGTTACGGCAGAGTCTTTAGGCTTGCCCAATGCCCATGTTTATATTCCCACAAAATCGGAACGGGAGCTTTTTGAGGCAACCTCAGGTGGTGGTTTGGTACCCTTAAATCCAATTTTAAATGGGATCTCCGGTCGCACCAAGATGCTCAAGGAACGTGTTGAAAGGAATAGATTATATGATAGAACGATAAGGGTACGGGAGTTTTATGCCGATTCTTTATACCGCACAGAACTAAGGATACCCGAGGACAAGATCGACGATTTTTTGTATTTCTGTGAAATAGACCAAACATTTCAATCCTTGGTAGATGCCCATGATATCCTGAAAATATGGGCCTATATGGAACGGCGAAGCATGGCCTACCGTAAAAACAATAATATAGAGTAAACCTAATATGTAACAGATGGTAGGCCCTTGTAGCTGCCGCCATTTTAGCCGAACAAATGAAAAAAGTCTTTTTAATTTTGGTTTTGCCCCTGCTGGCCTTTGCCACGGTGCATAAGTTTTATATAAGTGTTACCAACATAAGGTATTCCGAAAAGTCCGATGCGTTACAGATTACCTCCAGGTATTTCATAGATGATATGAATACTGTCTTAAAAGAACGTTATGGTATAGATGCCGGACTTGGCAGTGACGATGAAACGCAGGTGGGGCAGGAATATCTTGAAAAATACGTTCGCGCCAAGTTTAGCATTACTCGAAACGGAGATTCCGTCGATTATACGATTATCGGTAAAAAGTACGATGTAGATGTGATTATTTTATTCGTCGAGGTTCCGAGGATAGATCTCCCTTCGGTGAAGCGTATAGGTGTCCAAAATGAAATCTTGACGGACCTCTTCGACGAGCAGCAGAACGTGGTCCATTTTAATATCGAAGGAAAGAAGAAAAGCTTCGTGCTTCTGAAATCGGATACTAAAGGAATGTTAAATTTATAACATCCAATAAGAAATCCTTTAAAAAACTTAAATTTACGACCATTAAAAACAGGATATAAAATGAAAAGAATTCAATACGCTTTCGCTTCTCTAGTGTTCTTGTTCGCAACAGTTTCTATTGCACAGGATAAGGAGCAAACAGAACGAGAGCCTGGCCATTACAACCAAAGCAAGTTCAAACAATTATACGAGGAGTTCTCAACTCCGAACACCTACCGTTCGGCTTCCGGAGCACCAGGGCCGGATTATTATCAGCAGCAGGCAGACTATGTCATGGATATTCGATTAGATGACGAGAACGCTAAAATCTATGGAGAGGAAACGATCACCTACACCAATAATTCTCCCGATGATTTGGAGTACCTGTGGGTTCAGCTGGATCAAAATGTGAGGGCAAAGGATGCAAAGGCACTGTTAAGAAACGGTAGCTCCATACGGTCGGAGAATTCGGTTGAAAATTTTGCAAAACAGTACATACAACCAAATTTTGATGGGGGCTTTAATATTGAGCATGTGAAAGACGGCGCAGGGAAGGCCTTGCCGCACACGATCAATCAAACCATGATGCGTATCGATATTCCCGAGGTGTTGAAGAGCGGGGAGCAATATTCGTTTTCCATAAAGTGGAACTATAACATTCCCGATCACACGGTAAATCGTGCCAGGTCCGGTTATGAATTTTTTCCTAAGGATGGCAACCGGGCTTACGTAATAGCCCAGTTTTTTCCAAGAATGGCCGTTTACAATGATGTAGAGGGATGGCAGAACCATCAGTTTTGGGGCAGTGGAGAGTTTGCGCTACCGTTCGGGGACTATGAAGTGAACATTACCGTTCCCGCAGACCATATTCTAGATGGTACCGGAGTACTTCAAAATCGTAAAGAGGTATATACCAAGGAAATGATGCAGCGCTACGAGCAAGCAAAGAAATCATACGATAAACCTGTGGTCATCGTAACCCAAGAAGAGGTCGAGAAGCTAGAGAAAGGTTTTTCTAAGAAAACCAAAACATGGAAGTTGAAAGCCCAAAACGTTCGGGATTTCGGATTTGCAACATCGCGCAAGTTTATCTTGGATATGCAAGCGGTTAAGATTGGCAGTAAGGATGTGATGGCCATATCCATGTATCCAAAAGAGGGAAATCCTTTGTGGGAGGAGTATTCGACCAAAGCTGTTGCATCTACCTTAAAAACATTTTCGTCACATACCTTCGATTACCCGTATCCCAAGGCGATATCCGTACATGCTAAGAACCAAGGTATGGAATATCCAATGATATGTTGGAACTACGGTAGGCCAAATGAGGACGGAACCTACTCTGATAGGGTCAAATACGGTATGATCAGTGTAATTATACACGAAGTTGGTCATAACTTTTTTCCGATGATCGTAAATTCCGACGAGCGCCAATGGGGTTGGATGGATGAAGGTTTGGATACCTTTATGCAATATGTTGCCGAGCAGGAATTTGGATCGGTTTTTCCGGAAGCCATCGCTCCTAACACCAAGTATCCTTCCAGAAGAGGAGACCCGGCAAAAATAGTACCTTATATGAGCGGTGACCAAAGTGCTATGTCGCCCATTATGTCCAATCCGGAAAACGTATATAAATTAGGACCAAATGCCTATGGAAAACCTGCTACCGCCCTTAATATTTTGAGAGAGACCGTAATGGGTAGAGAACTGTTCGATCATGCATTTAAAACCTATTCCCAAAGGTGGAAGTTCAAACATCCCACCCCGGAGGATTTCTTTAGGACCATGGAGGATGCATCGGCCGTAGACCTGGATTGGTTTTGGAGAGCTTGGTTCTATACCACCGATTATGTAGATATAGGGGTAAAGGAAATAAAAAAGTATCAAGTCGCAAAAAAACCGGTTACCGGAGACTTAATGTCAAAAGTGTTTTTAGTGCCTACGGACAGCGAAGGCTATGATACTGCCCTAGATGGTGTAAACCCTTCTGAGACCTCGAAAACATTAAAGGAATTTATGATGGACAATATGACCGCGGCTGAACGGGCCGCTGTTACCGAGCCAAAATATTTTTATGAGATAACCTATGACAAGCCTGGCGGTATCCCTATGCCGTTGATCGTTGCGTATACCTATGCCGATGGTAGTGTGAAAGATATCACCTATCCTGCAGAGATTTGGAGAAAAAACGACAAGGAAGTAAAAGTTGTTATTTCTTCGACAAGTGAGTTGACAGGGGTTGTTGTAGACCCCAAACTGGAAACTGCGGATATAGATACGACCAACAATACATGGCCCAAGAAAGAAGGTCAGAGCGATTTTGATACTTTCAAGGAAAAAATGAAAGGACAATAATTAGCATTTCCTTTAAAAAAAGCCTCATTGATTAATGAGGCTTTTTTTATTCGGATAAGAAACTTGTTTATATTTGTACCATGATGTCAACGCAATTTTTATTCATTAGCGGAGGTGAAATTTTCTTTATCATGTTTATTGTGGTAATGGTGTTCGGTGCGGATAAAATTCCGGGAATAGCTAAAGGACTTGGAAAAGGAATGAGGCAATTAAGGGATGCAACCGAGGATATTAAGCAGGAAATCAAAAAAAGTGCGGATAAGCAAGGTATAGACACCAGTGTTATCACGGATATCCAGAAGGATATCGAAGATGTAAAGAGTAGCATGGATACAGGAATTGCCAAGGATGTTAAAAAAGGTTTTGGCGATATAAGTAAACGTGTTGGAGATGCAGCCGGCTCCATTAAACGAAAATAGGCGATGTTGAACGAGCTACTGGATTGGGATCGGGAAACCTTTATCTATCTGAATGGGCTAGGTATTGAGCAATACGATTTTTTCTGGTCTACCATCACCACCATTACAACTTGGGTTCCTTTATTTCTTCTGTTTGCCTTTTTACTGTTGAAAGCCTATCCCAAAAAGCAGGGCTTGTACAGTATACTTACCGTTCTGGTTTTATTTTTTTTTGTGCTTACCCTTACGGATTTAACAAAGGAAATCGTAGCGAGGTTGCGGCCAAACAATGACGTGGACATCAATGGTGTTATACGGATCATAAAAAATTCTAAAGGCTATAGTTTTTTCTCCGGTCATGCGTCTTCCTCTTTTTCTATCACCACGATCATTGTGCTATTTTTAAGGAAAAAGTATCCGTGGGTATTTGTGTTCTACCTATGGGCCTTCTTATTTACCATCAGCAGGATCTATGTTGGGGTTCATTTTCCTATAGATTTAATGGTAGGGGCTCTGGTAGGTACCGTATCGGCCTTATTTTTTTACTGGTTGCACGGTAAGCTTATTTTACCCTACTTAGGGTTAGACCGTCACGAATAGGAAGCAGTACGGTTTCCAACAATGGATGGTTGGCCAGTCTTCTGTTATACTCCAGTAAAATTTTGGTCGTTTTGTCCTTTGGATTTAATTTTTCTATAACTTTTCCAGACCACAGGACATTGTCCGAGAGGATTACCGTACCGGATTTTGTAAAGGGCATAATTGCATCGAAATACTTTATATAGTCTTTCTTTTCTGCATCTATGAATATCAGGTCGAAGGTTTTGTCAAGTTCAGGTATAATTTCCAATGCGTTTCCCGTGTGCTGAACAATGCGTTCACCATAACCGCTTTTATCAAAATACTTCCTTTGAATAGCATATAGCTCTGCATTCACGTCTATGGTGTGCAGGGCTCCTTGTTGTTGTAAACCTTCGGCCAGACAAATTGCGGAGTATCCCGTATAGGTTCCAATTTCCAAGATGTTTTTTGGGTAGATGATCTTAGATAGTAAACTTAAAGTTCTACCTTGAAAATGACCCGTAAGCATTCTAGGCTGTACTACCTTTAAGTGTGTTTCACGGGTAAGCGCCGTTAGTACTTCCGGTTCGGACTGTGAATTTTCGGCAATGTAGTCTTCCAATGTAGCGGATAGAAAATGCATGCGTTTCTTTTTGCAAAAGTACCGATTAATACATTATTTTGATACTTTTAAAAACGTATGGATATAGACATTAGGAAAGCGACAATAAAGGATTTACCGGTATTAAAAGCTATGGAACAAGGCGTCATTTCCGCTGAACGTCCTTTTGATCCTACACTGGCAAAGGACCCTATTTCATATTACGATATAAGTAGTTTAATGGCTAACCCAAGGGCAATAGTGCTGGTGGCCGTCCATAATGAAGTTATTGTTAGTTGTGGCTATGCTCTAGAGAAAACTGCAAAACCGTATTTGGACCATAAGAGTTATGCGTATCTAGGTTTTATGTTTACCCTGCCGGAATATAGAGGGCAAGGGCTAAACGGAAAAATACTTTCAGCCTTAAAAAATTGGGCAAACGAAAGTGGGCTCAAAGAGATTAGACTTACCGTTTATAACGAAAATGATGCCGCCCTGCGTGCCTACGAAAAGGTTGGTTTTAAACGGCATATTATAGAAATGCGCTGGCCAGATGATGAGTAAGGCGGCATTATCCCTCGCTTTTATCATTCTTTGCGGTCAGATGACTATTTTTACATAAAAATGAGGCTATGACATTTAAGAATACACTTTCCTATGCCCAAGAACTGGACATGCAAGATCCGCTGCGCCGGTATAGAAACGAATTTCATTTTCCAAAAGTAAACGGGAAAGAGGTCATTTATTTTACGGGAAACTCTCTGGGGTTACAGCCTAAACGTACCAAAAAATATGTAGATGATGTCATGAACGATTGGGCGGAGCTAGCCGTAGAAGGGCACTTTTATGCAGAAAAGCCTTGGTGGGACTACCATGAACGTTTGGCCAAGCCCTTGGCCAAAGTAGTAGGTGCTTTGCCGGAAGAAGTATCCGTGATGAATACCTTAACGGTAAACCTTCACTTATTGATGGTTTCTTTCTATACGCCTACAGCCAAAAGATTCAAGATAATTTGCGAGGAGAAGGCGTTTCCCAGCGATCAGTATATGTTGCAGAGTCAAGCAAGGTTTCATGGCTTTGATCCCAATACTACCATTGTAGAGGTTAAAAAGCGGAGCGGGGAACATGCTTGGCATACGGAGGATTTTATAGATAAGATAAACGAAGTAGGCGAGGAGTTGGCTCTGGTACTCATAGGCGGCGTTAATTATTACAACGGGCAAGTGTTGGATATGGAGGCCATTACAAAAGCGGGTAAAGCGGTAGGTGCAAAAGTAGGATGGGATTTAGCGCACGGTGTCGGAAATGTGGAATTGAAATTACACGACTGGAAGGCCGATTTTGCCGCATGGTGCAGCTATAAATATATGAACAGTGGTCCGGGCAATGCATCAGGTATCTATGTTCATGAACAGTACTTGGACCGAAAAGATCTTCCCCGTTTTGAAGGCTGGTGGGGCACGAAAAAGGAGACTCGGTTTTTAATGAAACCGGAATTCGAACCTATGGAAAATGCCGATGCCTGGCAAATTAGCAATGCCCCTATACTTTCGATTGCACCCTATCTGGCTTCCTTGGAACTATTCGAAGAAGTTGGAATGTCGGCTTTGATCGAGAAAAGGAATAGGATCACGGCATATCTTGAATTTATTTTAAGGGAAATCGATGCAGCGGTAGACAGCTCTTTTGAAATTATTACACCAAAGGAAAGAGGTTGCCAATTGTCCGTTTTTTTACATGGAGAAGGAAAAGCCTTGTTCAATTACCTCATGGAAAATGGTGTGATTACGGATTGGCGCGAACCTAACGTAATTCGCCTGGCTCCGGCACCTTTCTACTGTTCGTATGAGGATATGTACCGGTTTGGACAAATTTTGAAGGAAGGAATTCTTTCTAAATAATTTGTTTCTACCATATAATTGTGATGAATAATTGGCGATCCAATAAGAACATGGTAAAGTTGGTAATGAGATCAGTAGCACGCTGAGCGCGGTCGAAATGCCGAGCATAATTCATTTAGTTATTATCGTCCAACAACGATAGGCCATAAATAAAATTAAATACTTAAGTATATTTCCATCGATGAAATCACTACGCTTAATACTGACTAACGCAAATTATTTTGGCCCTTCATGGGTCTTTGCCAGTTTAAATATTCTCTTTGGTACTTGGGCTATTTACATTCCCCAGGTAAAGGAAGGTTTGGCCATAGATAATTCCCAGCTTGGGTTTGCGATTTTCTTTTTATCACTTGGTGTATTTACCGTATTTCCTTTTGCCTCTGGGTGGATAAACAGCATAGGGGTAGGAAAAGCTACCTTTTATGGAGTTTTATTGAGTTGCGCTGCCGCCATGCTGCCCTTACTGGCACCTAGTTACTATACCTTGATGGGCGCTCTTTTTTTGTTCGGAGCTTCTAATGGCTTTACCGATATTGCCATGAATACCTTGGTAACAGAGGTCGAAAAAAAGGACCAGGTGAAATTTATGTCCGCGTCCCATGGGTTTTTTAGTCTAGGCGGCGTATTGGCAGGTATCGGTAGCTTTTTAATAGGACCCATAGGGAATCCTGTGTTGCACATGGGCTTAGCGGTAGCTTTGGTACTGGCCGTTAATCTTGTATTTTACACAAAATATGTAGGGGTGACGGCTGAATTGTTGGCCAGTGAAGGATTTAGTTTAAAACTGTTCAAGCCATTGTTATTGCTTGGGTTGATATCCTTTCTTGCCATGGGCAGCGAGGGCGCCATTGTAGATTGGAGCGGCCTGTATTTAAAAGAGATCAGTATAGCACCCGAAGCCCTATGGGGTGCCGGTTTTCTGGGTTTTCAGGTCACCATGACCTTAGGGCGCTTTTTAGGCGATGGGGTAAGTGAGCAACTGGGATCGGTTAAAATGATTATGGTAGGCACGGTCTTCGCATTGGTGGGCTACGGATTGGTACTTTCTGAAAATACCTATTTGGCAATAGCCGGATTTGCACTAAGTGGCCTGGGTTTTTCCGTTATGATACCCGAGGTGTTTAGAATAGGCGGCAATGTAAAAGGGGTGGACTCATCCAAAGGTATTGCATTCATCGCCGGAACGGGGTATGCCGGATTTTTATGTGCGCCACCGATTCTAGGTTTTTTGGCTGAAACATCCTCCCTAAAGACAAGTTTTGTGGTGCTCTTCTTCTGTGCAGTTTTTATTTTGGCAATAACCGCCGTGCTGAAGAAGAAAGAGACAAGGCGGTGAGTGTAGGGTATTCAAGAATTAATCCAGATTACTCTTGACTTTAAACTCCTTGTTATCTTCCGCTAAGTTGGTTATAAACTTCAACATTTCTTCTGTTAGCAGTAATTGGTTCTGGGACTTCCAAAACGTTTCGTTGTAGGGCGATTTTAATGTAAACACATCTTTTTGTTCGTTTACATTGCTTTTTAAATCTAGTTGGCTGAAGGGATTTGTGGTGTGTAGAAGAATTTCTATTTGAAATTTGGTGGGTTCTTTTTGGTCTTTTGTTTTTGATTCTACTATGATTTTACGTTTGCCATAGTTCATAAAATAGCGGTCGTTGCCCTTGTCTTTTGTGAAATACGTCGCGCTCTCCAAAAGAATTGGACCGTGGTATTCTGGTCGTTGTCGTATCGGTTCCGCGATTATTCTTTTAGTACTTACTTCAAAAGAAAGGATAGCGTTATCGAGGGCATTGATAATATAACTTCCAGATGACCCTCCGGAAACATCCGCTTTACTGGGAGAGAATTCTACTCTAATTTCATTCGTATTTTCTAAGGGTTTTTCTATGACATCAAAGTCGGGACCCATGGCATTGATTCTAACAAACTCGCTGAAAATATCAAAGAATGAAGGAAAGATGAAATAAACGTTGTTTTTATCTTTTTTAATCCCTACCTGTCGCATTTGAAGTAGTTCTACTTCATAGTCTTTCTTTTCCAATTCCAACTCGCCAGCATAAACCGAGGTCTTACGTCTAAGGTTACCGTACATATCTTGCAAGCGCATAATCGTATCGTTGCGTCGTAGTAATGCCCTAATGAAAAAGGTTTCGGTATGTGGGGAAAGTAGGTAATTTATACCGATAGAATCCCGGATTCGATCTAGAATAGTCTTTGCATTGGTGATCACCACTTCATCTAGGTTAACGATATTTTTTTGCAGATATATCGTATCTCTCAAGGCACTGAAAGTAGTTTTTAGCTTTTCATACCCCGGCGTATAGAAGAAAACCGAATCTATTTGGGATGAAAACTGAAACCGTCCATCTTCATTGGTCATAGTATGATCGGTAATGTTAAAGACCGATACAAATTCTAACGGTTCCCCTCCATCCAATGTCAACACAATACCGGAATGTGATTGCTGACCGTAGGATAGTACACCAGAACAAACTAAAAATAGAAACGTTACTTTATTCATAAGCGGCAAGGGATTAAAAGTCGATTTTGGATCACAATCAGCATTAAAAAAAAGTATGTTGGAACGATAATTATTTTAATATCTCCTAAACTCCAAAACCTTTTTACTCCACTGTTATGCCTGTAAAATACAAATTAAAGTCCTCATCTGCCCGCTTATGCTTGGTAGCTATGTTCAACCCCTTAAAATCTTTGTAATCCTCCCAGCTGGTGACCATATTCGGTGCTTCTTGGTTTCCCTTTCTAAAGGCCCATTCCTTTATTATGAAATCGTCCCCAAAGTAAAAATCGTAGGCATCACCAGGGGTATATCCGCCCTCGCTACCGTAAACTATGGTCAATTTTTGCATGGGCTCTTGGGACATCGGAGCTGTTGCCGTGGCTTCATGTTCGTACCTATATCCATTTTTATCCCAAACCAGTTGATAGGGTGCCAATAGCCAAAACTTATCGTTTATAAATCCGGCATCCGTTTTGGCAAGGACCGTATCTACTGCTTTTCTGTTATAGGCAATGGTATCTTCCCGTGTCATAAAAACAACATCATTGGTTTTTGGAGCCCAGGACCATGTACGTTCAAAATGGGAGTCGCCCCTGTCTACATTAAAGGTAAAAGTGATTTTGTTTACAGTTGCCCAGTTCGCAAAGCCATTGGCTATAGCTACTTGTTCCGGGATACTCTTTAACTTTTCCACGGTTTCCACTTTTTCTACTGTATTTTTTTGTTGCTCTTTACAAGCAATAACTAGGCTAAGTGAAGCCAGACAAAAAACTAAAACCTTTTTCATATTTAATGTAATTTTAAACAAAGATATAGATTGCTGATTCTTTGACCTATTTTTGCACTAGCCTAAAATAACCTGACAGTGACCTTCTTACGAAAATTGTGTCTTATCATCATAAGTAACCAATTCAAAACCAAATTGGACGCTAATGACCCGTATAAGGACATTTCCGATGAGGAACTTGTCAAGAAAATTGTAGATAAAAAGGATTCCACCTTGTTTGGCGTACTGTATGATAGGTACGCTAAAATGGTGTACAACAAATGTTATGGTTTTGCAAAATCCCAGAAAGAGGCAGAGGATTTGACCCAGGATATCTTTTTGATGCTCTTTGTGAAATTGGGCTCCTTTAAAGGAACTTCTAAGTTTTCTACATGGTTATATTCGTTTACCTACAATTTTTGTGTTAATTATGTGAATAGGGACAAGGGTAGAAAAATCAGTGACAAGGCCAATAATATAGAGGATACCGAGTATAAGCTTTCCGTAGAGGTTACAGATGAAAATTTGTTGGACCTGCAGGTAGAAAAACTTAAAAAAGCCTTGGAACTCATTGATCCTGAAGAAAAGACCTTATTGCTGCTCAAGTATCAAGACGGCGTTTCTATAAAAGAACTTGAGACTCTTATGGAGTTGGGTAGTAGTGCTATTAAAATGAGATTAAAACGAGCGAAAGCCAGAGTAATAGAAACCTATAATTCATTACCCTAATGTCAGAAAACAATATAAATCCGTTTAAAAGGATTCAGGGAGATTTAAAGGATGTTCCACCGGAACTGCGTCAAAAAGTGATGAACGATGTGGCCATGGCAAAGCTTATTATGGAGATGGCCTCATTATTTACTAAAGATTACGCCGCGTTAATTGCCGGACTTA
Organism: Maribacter chungangensis; assembly: GCF_042676845.1. Classification (NCBI taxonomy): domain Bacteria; kingdom Pseudomonadati; phylum Bacteroidota; class Flavobacteriia; order Flavobacteriales; family Flavobacteriaceae; genus Maribacter; species Maribacter chungangensis. The sequence continues at coordinate 3,047 of NZ_JBHTHY010000023.1, read as the reverse complement.
TGAAAACCAAAAAAAAATAAATACCTAAAAAATGAAAACAATTAACGAATTAAAGGATACGTTGGCAGAAAGTTTTGGAGGCCTATTATCTTCCGCTACGGAAATGATACCCAGTTTTATACTTGGTCTTTTGGGTTTATTGGTAGCATGGTTGATTATAAAAATTGTGCTTTTTGTCCTAAAAAGAACCTTGAAGGCCGCTAAGATCGATGTGCTCTCCCAACGCGTGGCCGATTCAAAACTTTTTGGTGACAAACAATTGAAGGTAGACCTCCTAAAGGTTGCATTGAATGTAGTTAAGGTAATGCTGATACTTTTGTTTACTGTGGTTTTGGCTCAGATATTTGGGTTGAATGCTATTTCCGACGCTATTTATTCCCTTTTTGGATATTTGCCTACTTTATTAAGTGCATTACTAATTTTGGTTGGTGGGCTTTACTTGGCTACAGTTGTTAAGAAAGCGGTAACGGATGTCATGGAGTCTATTGGTAGTGGGGGAACAAAAATGGTTAGTGGGGCCATTTTTTACTTAATAACATTTTTTGTTTGTATTACGGCATTAAACCAAGCCGGGGTAGATACGGATATTATCACCAGTAATTTTAGTCTTGTTCTAGGTGCCTTTTTATTAGCATTTTCCTTAGCCCTTGGATTAGGGTCAAAAGAAATTGTAGGAGATCTGTTACGTACATTTTACACGAGAAAATTATACGAGGTCGGTGATAATATCAAGCTAAAGGACATAGAAGGTACGATCGAGGCTATTGATCATATTTCTATGGTCGTTAAAACGAAGAAGGGAAAAATTGTAATACCCATCAAAAAAATCACCGAGAATACCGTAGAATTGGACGACTAATGTTTTTTATCAAACCAAGTACAAGACCTTACTTCCTTATTGATTATTTCACTAATTTTGAAATTCAAAAATAAAACGAAATATGAGCTCTAAAAAAGGAAAGATACAAGAGACTATAGATGAAAAAATGTTGGAGGAAAGAAAGGTATTTCTTTGGGGTATGGTAGACGATGACTCCGCCAAGCATGTTATAGATAGATTATTGTATTTGGATATGCAGAACAACAAGGAAATTCAATTATATATAAATAGTCCGGGTGGTTATGTCACTTCTGGCTTTGCTATGTATGATACGATTAAAGCGTTAAAAAGTCCTGTTTCAACTATTTGTACCGGTTTAGCTGCATCTATGGGGTCAATATTATTATCTGTAGGTAAGAAAGGAAGACGTTTTATCCAACCTCATGCCCAAGTAATGATTCACCAACCCAGTGGAGGAGCCAGGGGACAGGCTTCAAATATAGAAATTCAGGCAAAGGAGATCATTAAGACCAAGGAGTTGAGTGCTCGGATTTTGGCCGATAATTGTGGACAGAAATTCGAAAAAGTTTTAAAGGATTTCGATAGGGATTACTGGATGAATGCCGAGGAATCTATAGCTTACGGTATTGTTGATGGTATTATGGAATAACCATACCATAAAATAAAGACATAAAAAAATCCTTTGTTTTGCAAAGGATTTTTTTGTGCCTTAAGACTATTGGTTTTTATGTCGAGTGTTAGAAGTATCTAGGCGATTTTATAGCTCCTCCTCTTCTTCTGCGCGGCTCAAAAATCAATATAATTTCATGTGTACCTCCCGTATATGGAAGGATTGTAGATGTCGGTAGATCATAAGCATAACCTAAGCGAAAATCCCTTGATACTTGGTAATCCATCAATGCCCCAAAATTGGAAGCATCGTTTACCCTATAGGATGCACCTATCCAAAACTTTTCATTGAATAAAAAACTGGCTGTAAAATCATAAGTAGCGGGAGCTCCATTGGTTATTTTAGCTATGGCAGTTGGCCTAAATTTAACATTTCGGGCTACATCGACTACAAAACCTGCTATACCATAGTAGCTATTTCGTTCTAAAGCTTCAAACTCCCCGTCGTTTAAATCTGTATTTAAAATTCTTGGCGAGGATGCACCAAAATACCAACGATCGGAACCTATATAGATGCCGGCTCCAAAATTTGGGGTCCAGCTATTAAAATTTGAATTAAAAAAAGGGTCGTTAGTATCGGGATTTTGTAGGTTATAGTTGGTAAACCCTCCTTTTAGACCAAACGACATGTTTACTTCTCCACTTACAGGAACGGTATACGAAAAATCACCGTACACGTAGTTTGTGCTTTCAAAACCTAAACGATCGTTTATATAGGATATACCTAAACCAATACGTTCGTTCCTTAATGGGGAATGCACTGAAAAAGTATTCGTTCTTGGGTTACCTTCCAATCCTGCCCATTGATTTCTATGCAATAAGGTCGCATTTAACGTCTCCCTGCTCCCTGCATAAGCAGGATTAACAGAAATGGTGTTGTACATGTACTGCGTAAACTGTGGCAACTGCTGTGCAGTTAACATAAATCCAAATAACATGGTCAATATGACCATTGCTTTTTGAACATTGTTCACTTGTTTTCGGGGTGTATTATTCATTGATATTTGGATAATATAAGTAGGTTTGTTTTGGTGTAAAATTATGTTAAAAATACCTATGCATTCTTATAATACCGTTCAATACCGGTAGATATTCGTTTGCGTGTATTTATTTCGATTAAGGGTTTCCTTTTATAGATATATAGGTTTAAAATATTGATAATTAATACTTTATATTGGGTTAATTTCCTCCCAGATAGATGTATCCGTTCACTTTTTCGGTAGGATTTTCTTCGCTTATGACATCGATGATATAATAGTAAGTTCCTGTTGGCAGCATTCCGGACGTTCCCAGTTTGTTGTCGGGGGATTCCCCTCCCCAGTTGTTCTGGTAATCGGTTCCTTCATACACTTTGTTCCCCCATCTGTTGAAGATCATGACGTTGAAGGTAAAGTCGCAGAATTCTGCACCGGTAATGGCGAACAGATCGTTGATACCGTCCCCGTTGGCGGTTATAGTTTTCGATACCTCTATTTCGTTAATTGAACATGGTACACAGTCCGCGTTCACGTTTATGGTAAAGTCAACAAAGTAGTTG
>NZ_JBHTHY010000022.1:0-153158 GCF_042676845.1 Maribacter chungangensis | reverse complement strand
ATCGGTTAATGGAAGAACGTTGGTTGTATAGCCCGTTCCGGGACTGTTGCAGCTTTCCACTGTAGGCGATACCGCATAGCCGTCGCCATCGGCATCCAAGTACCATGTGGAGACTTCGAATACTTCGGCATCGGTATCGTTGCAATCCGTTGTTGGGAGTATTGTGTTGGTGTAGCCCGTTCCGGGACTGTTGCAGCTTTCCACTGTAGGCGATACCGCATAGCCGTCCCCATCGGCATCCAAGTACCATGTGGAGACTTCGAATACTTCGGCATCGGTGTCGTCGCAATCGGTTAATGGAAGAACGTTGGTTGTATATCCTGGTCCGGGACTAGTTACACTGCTAACTGTAGGAGAAACGGCATATCCATCCCCATCTGCATCCAAATACCAATCTTGCTCCGTACTTGCTCCTAAATTTTCTTTTAAGGCAATTACTATAGTGGTCGATTTTCCAAACCCCACTTCAACACCAGCCGCATCGGTCTGAGTGGTTGCTCCATTTGCGCTATTTGGATGTTGAATCGACATAAAAAGGAAGCGATTGTCAGGAGAAAATGTGATTCCCGTCGGTTCGGCTCCATCAGGAACAATTCCAAATAATGCAACGTCAGGGTTCGCTTGGGAATGCCCATTTCGTACTACCCAGATATAATGTTCGTCTCCATCTTGTAACACCCATAGGTTTCCGTCCAAATCAAAAGCTAAATTGTCATTACCATAGCCCCAATCCAGATTTGTAGTGCCGTTTTCATGTGCTATGGGATAGCTTGCGTTGCCAACATACGTTTCCATATTGATAACAGTAGTACCAGCTATGGGGTCGGAATCTTGGAACCTATACACTCTGTCCTCACCCTTAACAGCAAAATAGATGCCACCGTCGGGACCGATTTCAACATCTTCGATGCCCACAAAATCCGTAGCGCCAACGGCGGTACTTTGCGCTTTGGTGGAATTTCTTTCTTCCTTTGTGGTGTTGTTCAAAAGAACCCAATTGCCATTACCGTTTTTTGGGCCCGTGTATACATAAAGTTTTCCACTACTTAGGTCCTCTGCCGCATCAGCAACGAATTTATATAAATACCCAAAACCCGTGTAATTATCCGTTCCTTGGTAAACGGTTCTATGATTGGGATGTATTGCTGCATTTTCATGTTTGAAATTTCCCATTGCCCAGCGTTTATCGATTACGGTTTTGGTGACGGGGTCTATTTCAACGGCCCAGCCCAAATCGTCATAGCCATCACCATTGCGATCTAGTTCCGTTACACGATTGCTGGCTAGTAAATCTTTAGAGGTATACTCCTCACAACTAATAATCGTATTCCAAGGTGTTACCGTTCCCGAACAATTTGCAGCGGTGCCTCCAAAGGCTTCAAAGTCTACTGCTTTGGATAAGGTAGTGACCCATAGTTTTGTGCTACTATTATAGTTTATATCCAACACGGAAACCCCACCCGGCAATGTTTCGGCGTTAATGCTCAAATATCCATTTGTACTGCTTCCATTTATGGGCACGTACCCTGTAAAATCGTTATTTCCCATCAGAAAACCGCCTTCTGTCAATGGGTCGCCATGGGATATTATTTTTTGAAACGTATGGGAGTCCGGAATCGTAAATTCAGTTGTTCTGCTGGTTGGTATTACAGATTGAAAATTCCCAATATTTTGGCCAAACAAAAAAGAGCTGTAAAGGAAACATAGGAAGTACCGGAGTTTCATATTTGGTTTGAGTTACGTGAGCTATATAAAAGCTCTTTATTAAAACTGTGTAGGGGGAAGTTGCAAAATAGGTATTTTAGATTGGCGGCAAAGTAAAAAACGATTAAAGTATTGATAATCAGATGAAAATTACGATTTTACGGAATGAAGCGCTTAAATAAATACCGAAATCCAAGTTATCCTAAAATCATCCCGGCGATGGTGGCGGACAAAAGAGATGCCAAGGAGCCGCCCAAGACCGCTTTCATGCCAAATTCCGATAGTGTTTTTCGCTGTCCGGGAGCTAAGGAACCAATACCTCCGATTTGAATACCTATAGATGCAAAGTTGGCAAAGCCACAAAGCATGTAGGTTGCCATTATGATCGACTTGTTATACTTTAAATGTGGTAAACTGGTCATATCCTTCAATTCTGCCAGCTGTATATAGCCCACGAATTCACTTGCTGCCAGTTTTATCCCAAGTAGTTGACCCATAAGCATAACGTCATCCTTTGCAACTCCTATCAGCCACATTAAAGGAGCAAAAACAGTCCCGAGAATTGCTTCTAACGAAAATCGTTGATATGAGGTATTATTCGCGATCCAACCGTTAAGGTTCGTTAGGTCTCCTGTCCATTCCAATATACCATTGATCATGGCAATAATTGCCACAAATACCAAAAGCATGGCACCAACATTAACGGCGAGTTTAAGACCTTCTGTAGTGCCATTGGCAATGGCATCTAAAATATTGGAACCTATTTTCTCCGAGGAAACGCTTACATCAGTATTTACGGCTTCTGTTTGTGGGTATAACATTTTAGAAATCACAATGGCACCTGGAGCCGCCATTACAGAAGCGGCCAAAAGATGTTTTGCAAAGAGGAGTTGAAGCGCTTCGTCCTCTCCTCCCAAGAACCCAATATAAGCCGCCAAAACAGCTCCTGCGACCGTGGCCATGCCGCCTATCATGACCAGGAGAATTTCAGATTTGGTCATCTTCTCTAAATACGCTTTTATAAGCAAAGGTGCTTCGGTCTGGCCTAAAAAGATGTTTCCTGCCACGCTTAGACTTTCCGCGCCCGAAATCCCTAAACTTTTGGATAATAACCAAGCCAGCGCTTTTACTACCTTTTGAATAACGCCAAGATAGAATAACAAGGAGGTAAGTGCGGAAAAGAAAATAATGGTGGGTAATACCTGAAAAGCAAAAATATAACCAAAGGTTCCTGTGTCTACTACCAAGCCTTCAAACAAAAAATTACTCCCTGCTCTAGTGAATTCCAAAATACTTACAAAAATCTTTCCTATTTGCTCAAAGATCAATTGAATGAACGGAACTTTTAATACGCCTATGGCAATGATCAACTGCAGACCGAGGCCTATGGCAACCGTTCTCCAGTTGATTGCCCTGCGATTGGAACTAAATAAAAAAGCTAATAATAGAAGCGATACCATTCCTAGTATGCCGCGCCAAAGGCTGTTTATGGAAAATCCTTGGTTCGCCAGTGCATTGGAATTGGAAACGGAAATATCGTTGATAATCGAAGTATCGACCGCAGAAGTTACAGTTTCATTGATTACTGGCGTCTGTGAAAAAAAGGTGAGGGGTAAAAAAATAAAGAGACACAGTAGCCAGGTACTTTTCTTCATGTGAAGGGATTTAGTTTTAATTCCGCTTGGATATTTCGTCCCTTAATTTTGCTGCTTTTTCGTAGTCTTCGTTTGCAACCGCTTTCGCCAGTTCTTTATCCAGTTCGTCAATGGTCAGCTCCGTATAACCATCGGAGGCACCGGATTCTATAGGAACAGTTTCACCCTCCTGCAGAATCTCGTCTACCATGATGCTGTCCCCGCCTGTGTCTTCCTTGTCTTTGTCCTTAGAGGAAAATTTAAGGAAAATTCCTGCTTTGTCCAAGATGTTCTTATATGTAAATATGGGAGCGTTAAATCGTAATGCAAGGGCAATGGCATCGCTGGTGCGTGCATCGATTATTTCCTCTATGCCATCCCTTTCACAGATGATACTGGAATAAAAAACCCCATCGACCAACTTATGGATAATTACTTGTTTTACAACAATATCAAAACGGTCCGAAAAGTTTTTAAAAAGGTCATGTGTCAAGGGCCGTGGTGGCTTTATTTCTTTTTCCAGGGCGATAGCAATGGATTGCGCCTCAAAGGCACCTATTACAATAGGTAATTTGCGGTCTCCTTCAACTTCGTTCAATATAAGGGCATACGCACCATTTTGGGTCTGGCTATATGAAATACCTTTTATTTTTAGACGGACTAAACTCATAATATCTTTAATAAAAAAAGGCTGTTCAAATACTTGGGTCGCCAATTATTCGAACAGCCCTTTGCGGGCACAAATTAACAAAAATTAAGCGTTTTGGGCTTTAAATTCCTTTAATTTTTCTATCAATTCGGGTACTACATCGAACGCATCGCCTACAATACCATAATCCGCCGCCTTAAAAAATGGTGCTTCCGGGTCCGTATTGATGACTACTTTGGTTTTTGAAGAGCTTACACCTGCCAAATGCTGAATGGCGCCCGAGATTCCAATGGCTATATATAAATTGCTTGCTACGGGCTTACCGGTTTGCCCCACATGTTCGCCATGTGGTCTCCAGCCTAAATCCGAAACCGGCTTGGAACATGCGGTTGCTGCGCCAAGGACATCGGCCAGTTCTTCTACCATTCCCCAGTTTTCAGGACCTTTTAGGCCTCTTCCTGCGGAGACTACGATATCTGCATCGGCAATGGTGGCCTTGCCGATCACTTTATCAATATCTACCGATTTGGTCGTAAAGGTAGTATCGTCCGTAGCGACCGAAAAGTCTTCTATTGTGAGGGTAGTTTTGTTTTCGACAATACCAAAAGCATTGTTGGATACACCTATTACTTTATGGTCCGTATGTATTTGGGTATGCGCGAATCCTTTGTTGCTGAACGCGGTTCTTTTAACGGTAAAAGGACTCGTAGCCTCTGGAGCTGCAACTACATTGGGTACATATCCTGCGTTTAAGGAGGCGGCCAATAATGGGGCCATGAACTTGGTATCCGCACTGGAACTTACGATAACCGTAGTTGCCCCTTCTTGTTTTACCGCTTGTGCCAATGCTTGTGCATAGCCTTTGGCGTTGAAGGTTTTTAGGGAGTCGTCCGCTATATGAAGTACCTTGGAAATACCATAATCTCCCAATACTTCATTTTCCGATGTGTTGAAGGAAACTGCTGTTGCAGTGGTTCCTAGTTGCTTGGCTACTTCGGTAGCATAAGAGGCTACTTCAAAAGCACTTTTCTTGAATTTTCCGTTCTCGGATTCTGTATACACTAATACTGACATGTTTTCTAAATTTTGAGGGTTACGCTGAAATCGGTCTCCGATTAAATTGCTTTTGCTTCGTTATGTAGTAAATCTATCAATTCATCTACGGTGTCAACAAGCTTTACGGAACCTTTGGGCTCCGGTTTGTCAAACGATACATCTTCGGTCGTTTTAGTAGCGGAAACGGGTTCTAGAACGCTCAATTTTTTCTGTCGCGCTTGCATGATTCCTCTCATGTTCGGAATACGTAGGTCGCTTTCTTCTACCAAACCTTTTTGTCCGCCAATAACTAGTGGAAGACTAGTGTTTAAGGTTTCTTTACCTCCATCAATTTCTCTGACAGCGGTTGCCGTGGTACCTTCTATGTCTAAACTGATACAAGTGTTTACGAAGTTCATATCCAAGAAGGTGGCAATCATGCCCGGTACCATTCCGCCATTGTAATCAATGGATTCCCTACCGCCGATCACTAAATCGTAACCTCCGGTCTTGATAACTTCGGCAAGTTGTTGTGCAACGAAAAACCCGTCAACCGGCTCGGCGTTTATCCGGATGGCCTCATCGGCTCCAATGGCCAAAGCCTTTCTCATAGTGGGCTCCACGTTTGCACCGCCAACGGTAGCTACATGAACCGTAGCACCTTGTTTTTCCTTGAACCACATAGCTCTGGTTAAGCCAAACTCGTCGTTTGGATTGATGACGAACTGTACACCGTTGGTGTCAAATTTTGTGTCACTCTCAGTGAAATTTATTTTTGATGTAGTGTCGGGGACATTACTGATACAGACTAATATTTTCATTTATGAAATGCGTTTAAAATGGTGAGGACGAAGATAATCATTAATTTTCAAATTTACTATGCATGCATAGTAAATTTTATAACTTTTTTTGATTCTATCGAACGATAGTTTGATATATTATTTGCTATTTTTGCTTCCTTTGAAGCGAAACCTTTAGAGATTAAAACTTAAGCAAATGAAAACCTTACAATTTAGAGAAGCTATTGCCGAGGCCATGTCCGAGGAAATGCGCAGGGATGAGTCCATTTACCTTATGGGCGAGGAAGTTGCGGAATATAATGGTGCTTACAAAGCCTCCAAGGGAATGCTGGACGAATTTGGTGCAAAACGTGTCATAGATACCCCGATATCGGAACTAGGTTTTGCTGGAATAGGTGTGGGCTCTACAATGACGGGGAATAGGCCTATTATTGAGTTTATGACGTTCAATTTTGCTATGGTGGGTATTGATCAAATCGTTAACAATGCCGCGAAAATTCGTCAGATGTCGGGAGGCCAATTCCCCTGTCCGATCGTTTTCCGTGGCCCAACGGGTTCTGCAGGTCAGCTAGGGGCAACTCACTCGCAAGCATTTGAGAGTTGGTATGCCAATTGTCCGGGACTAAAAGTTGTTGTGCCCTCCAATCCTGCAGATGCAAAAGGATTATTGAAATCTGCCATTCGTGACGATGACCCGGTTATTTTTATGGAATCCGAGCAAATGTACGGGGATAAAGGAGAAGTTCCAGAGGGGGAATATACCATACCTTTGGGAGTAGCAGATATACGAAGGGCCGGTACCGATGTGACCATAGTTTCGTTCGGTAAAATAATAAAGGATGCCGATAAAGCGGCCGATGAATTGGAGAAAGAAGGAATTAGCTGTGAAATAATTGATTTACGTACTGTAAAGCCTTTGGATTATGAAGCGGTCTTAAACTCTGTGAAGAAGACAAATCGTTTGGTTATTCTAGAAGAAGCGTGGCCTTTTGGTAATGTTGCCAGTGAGATTACTTATCATGTTCAGTCGCACGCATTCGATTATCTGGATGCCCCGATCGTGAGAATAAATACCGCCGATACACCGGCCCCATATTCACCGGTATTATTGGAGGAGTGGTTGCCTAATTACAATGATGTAGTGAAAGCGGTAAAAAAGGTGATGTACAAATAACAGTGTATTTTTGTAAAACTATCTTAGCTTCGTCGACCAAAGGTCGAGGGAGCTTTTTTATTTGGAATGCTATTTGTTCCATGGTTCCTTGAGAATTATACGTAATGAAACAAATCCTAAGCCTCTTTTTGTTTTTCTGCTTTGCATGGCTATCCGGCCAGACCAAGGTAGGTGGTATTGTTATGGACGAAGCCGGGGAGCCCGTGGCGTTTGCCAATGTGATATTTAAAAATTCTACAGAAGGTACGATAACCAATGACAACGGAAGGTTTTACATGGAGTCTGACGATGTGCATGATCTTTTGCTGGTTTCGTTCATTGGATTTGAAAGTCGGGAGATTGTTCTAGAGAATAGAGTAACGTATGACATGACCATAATCCTTAGCGAAGCTGCCGAGCAGCTCAACGAAGTGGTTTTGATTTCCGGAAAACAATCAAAAAAAAATAATCCCGCGGTAGAAATCCTCAAGAAAATATGGGCAAAAAAAAGGCAGAACGGGGTACGGCAATTCAATCAATATGCTTTTGATAAATATGAAAAGGTAGAATTTGATTTGAATACGATCGATAGTTCCTTGATCAAGAGTAAGGTTTTTAGGGGCTTGGAATTTGTTTTTCAAGATTTGGATACATCAAGGATTACCGGTAAGACCTATTTGCCCATTTTTTTAAATGAAACGTTCTCCAAAGTAAAGGGCGATAATGTTTTAAAGCAGGAAAAAGAGGAGATTTTAGGGAATAAAAACTCTGGTTTTGACAATAACCAGGCTATAATCGCCTTTGTAAAGGATCTTTACCAGCGCTATGATATTTACGATAACTATCTAAAATTTTTCTCCAAAAGTTTTACGAGTCCTTTGTCCAGAACCGGTGTTGATACCTATAATTACGCTTTGCGCGATAGTTCTTATATAGATAATAAATGGTGTTATAATATCGTATACTATCCGCGTAGGAAAAATGAACTTACCTTTAAAGGTGATTTTTGGGTCAACGATTCTACTTGGGCCGTTAAGAACATCAATTTACAGGTTACCAAAAGTGCCAACATCAATTGGGTAAAGGATATTTATATCGAACAGGATTTTGACGTGGTCAACGATTCGGTCTTTCTTCTAAAAAGGGACTATATGTTAAGCGATTTCAGCTTTCAAAAGAAAGAGAGCTCCAGAGGGGTTTACGGCAAACGAACCACGGTTTACGATAACTACGAATTCGATAGGGAGCTACCAAGGGATTTTTATCGAAAATCCAAAAATGTAGTCGATCCAAATGCCATGGTAACCGACGATGTGTTTTGGGACAAATACCGGCTAGAGGATTTGAATAAGGATGAGCAGGGTATTTATACACTTTTGGACACCTTAAAAACAGTGCCCAAATTTAAGTCCTATTATAACGTAGTAAGTATTTTAGGTTCTGGTTATGTTGAAATAGATAAATGGAACATGGATATAGGTACCATTTATGATGTCTTTGGTTTCAACGATGCCGAGGGGCCAAGATTGCGATTAGGGGCCAGAACCTATTTTGGCCAAAACGATCCTTGGCGTCTAGAGGGGTATGGGGCCTACGGCTTTGCCGATAAAAAAATAAAACATGGGATATCCGGCAAGGTCCTTATAGACCGCGAGAGCAGGTTTATTGCTTCTGCGGGGCATAGAAGGGATGTTGAGCAACTTGGCGTAAGTCTTACCGCTACGAACGATGTATTGGGCAGGAGTATTGCATCTTCGGCCTTACTTACCGTAGGTATCAATAATCGATTGACCAACATAAATCTAAGTGCGTTAAGTTTAGAAATTGAACCTCTAACCAATTTACGGCTTTCGGTCGGGAGTACTTTTAGAACGCTCAGCTCGGCTTTGCCCAATGAATTTAGTTTGGATTATATTGATGCGGAATCCCCTTCTGGAATTTCCTCGGAAATACGGCAGTTTGATATTAATACCGTAGTAATATACACGCCGGGAAAACAATCGGTAGGATACGGTGTGGAACGTAGAGAGGTTAATGATCGCTACAGTACCTTGCTTCTGAATTTGACCAAGGGGACAAACGGTTTTTTGGATAGCGATTTTAACTATACCAAAATACAGTTTTCCTACACCAGACCATGGCAATTAGGAGCTTTTGGAAGGTTGAGAACAACCGTAGAAGTGGGAAAAACATTTGGGGAGGTGCCTTTGGGCCTGTTGAGTGTAGTTCCCGGGAACCAAACATTCTTTTCAAATTACGGTACGTTTCCGAACTTGGATTTTTATGAATTTGTAACGGATACTTACAGTGCAGTGCATTTGGAACACAATTTTAATGGGAGGTTGTTTTCGAGGATTCCGGTTTTGCGTAAATTAAATTTAAGGGAAATAATAGGGCTACGAGGCGTATGGGGAGAGTTGTCCGATGCCAATATCGCCTTAAGTGCACCCTCTGCTGTAAATACGCCATTAAGAGCGCCTTCGGAAAGAATTTATTATGAATATTCTTTGGGCATTGGAAATATTTTCAGGGTGTTTAGGGTCGATTTTAATTTTAGGGGTAATTATTTGGATAATCCCAATGCAAGAGCCTTCGGTGTCACTGGTACTTTTGGCTTTAGCTTTTAGACCTTCGTAAACCAAGGCAATTTCGGAAGCCGAAAAGCGTTACGTTCTTTGTAAGTAGATAAGTAATAAATTCTAAAACAGGGCAGTTAGCTAAAGCGTTCGATTTGGCTTAACTTTGCGCTTCAATTAAAAAGAGTAAGATATGAGTGATACTACCGAGGTAACTTTTGATGTGCTGATAGAAATTCCGAAGGGAAGTCGAAACAAGTATGAATACGATTTTACGCTCCATAAGATCAGGTTTGACAGAACCTTGTTTTCTTCCATGATGTATCCCGGTGATTATGGTTTTATACCGGAAACCTTGGCTTTGGATAAGGATCCTTTAGATGTCTTGGTGTTAGGAATAGAGCCCACGTACCCAATGGTGGTCATGGAGGTAAAACCAATAGGTGTGTTTCACATGACCGATGAAAAAGGACCCGATGAAAAAATTATTTGTGTTCCCGTAAGCGATCCTATCTGGGGACGAAGGGACGATATAGCAGACCTTAACCCGCATAGGTTAAAAGAAATAGAGCACTTTTTTCAGGTATATAAAGATCTTGAAAAGAAGAAAGTAGATACCGGCGGATGGGGAGATGCCGCAGAGGCCGTAAAAATTTATAAAGAATGTGTGCTCCGCTATGAAGAAAGCGAGCATAAAAAGAAGCGCACCTTTACAATTTAAAATACTGATTGCTAATTTATAGCCACCTCTATTAATACATTATTAATATGAAGGTGGCTTTTTTTATTCTATACTATTTTACTACTTTAGCAGCCTTTTAAAAAACTAAAAACAACTAAACAAAATGGAATTAATCGTAAACTATTTACCAGCGTTCGGTATTGTTGCACTGATTTTCGTGTTCATAAAGAACATGTGGGTTGGAAAGCAAGATGAAGGTGACGCTAAAATGGCTAAAATAGCCAAAAACATTGCAGATGGAGCTATGTCCTTCTTGAAGGCCGAGTACAAAATCCTATCGATTTTTGTTGTTGCAGTTGCCATTCTTTTGTTTTTCAAGGGGAGTAACGAAACAGGGTCTCATGGTATGGTAGCCCTTTCCTTTGTAGTAGGAGCTATCTGTTCTGCCTTGGCAGGCTTTATTGGTATGCGTGTTGCTACAAAAGCGAACGTGAGAACAACACAGGCTGCTAAAACATCTTTAGGTAAAGCTTTAGAGGTTGCTTTTGCCGGTGGTGCCGTAATGGGATTAGGCGTTGTTGGTCTTGGTGTTTTAGGACTAAGTAGTTTATTCGTGATTTATCAAAGTATATGGCCAGGTGCGGAGAATCTTTCCTTGGTGCTCAATGTCCTTTCAGGATTCTCCTTGGGTGCATCGTCAATAGCTTTATTTGCCCGTGTTGGTGGCGGTATTTACACCAAGGCCGCCGATGTTGGTGCGGATTTAGTAGGAAAGGTAGAGGCTGGTATACCGGAGGATCACCCTTTAAACCCTGCTACCATAGCGGATAATGTTGGTGATAATGTTGGAGATGTTGCCGGAATGGGAGCGGATTTGTTCGAATCCTATGTAGGATCTATCATAGGGACCATGGTATTGGGTGCTTTCATTATCACCCCGGATTTTGATGGCTTAGGGGCTGTTTATCTTCCTTTGGTACTTGCTGCCGTTGGTATTCTAATGTCTATAGTAGGAACCTTCTTTGTGAAGGTCAAGGACGGGGGCAACCCGCAAACAGCGCTGAATATTGGTGAGTTTGGTTCGGCCGGTCTAATGGTAGTAGCCTCTTATTTTATTATTCACGCTTTGATTCCTGAGTCGGTTGCAGGTTTGCCGGCCGGCGCTAACGGAATTTTCTTGGCAACATTAGCTGGGCTTGTTGCCGGTCTTGGCGTTGGAAAGATTACGGAATATTATACCGGTACAGGTACAAAGCCTGTTAACTCTATCGTTAAGCAATCGGAAACCGGTGCTGCCACCAATATTATTGCGGGTCTAGGTGTAGGAATGATGTCTACTATGATTCCTATTCTGTTGATTGCAGCTGCTATCTTAGTATCGCATCATTTTGCAGGATTATACGGAATTGCAATCGCGGCCGTAGGTATGTTGGCAAATACAGGTATACAATTGGCAGTAGATGCTTATGGACCCATTTCTGACAATGCCGGTGGTATTGCCGAGATGGCGGAATTAGACCCAGAAGTACGTGAGCGTACCGATAAGTTGGATGCCGTGGGTAACACAACAGCGGCTATTGGTAAGGGTTTTGCCATTGCTTCTGCGGCCTTGACAGCATTAGCTTTGTTTTCGGCCTTTATGAAAGTAGCGAACGTAAGTTCTATCGATGTTTCCAAACCTACCGTTATGGCCGGTCTTTTGGTGGGTGCAATGTTACCCTTCGTGTTTTCTGCATTATCGATGAACGCCGTAGGGCGTGCCGCCATGGCAATGATCGAAGAGGTACGCAGACAATTTAGGGATATTCCACAATTGAAGGCCGCTTTGGAAGTGATGAGGGCGGTAGATTCGGATATGTCCAAAGCTACGCCTGCTCAAAGAGAAATTTTTGATGCGGCTGATGGGTACGCGGAGTATGACAAGTGTGTGGATATCTCCACCAAAGCTTCTATCAAGGAAATGGTATTGCCAGGGCTTTTGGCCATCGCAGTTCCTGTTGCCATTGGTTTCATAGGTGGGGCCGAGATGTTAGGCGGACTTTTGGCAGGTGTTACTTCTGCAGGGGTGCTTATGGCTATCTTTCAATCTAACGCAGGTGGTGCATGGGATAATGCAAAGAAAATGATCGAGTCTGATGGACGAAAAGGGACCGATGCACACAAAGCTGCCGTAGTTGGTGATACTGTGGGTGATCCTTTTAAAGATACATCCGGACCTTCACTGAATATTCTTTTAAAATTGATGTCTGTTGTTGCATTGGTAATAGCTCCTAGTATTGCGATGAACGGAGATACTATGACGGCTTACAATGAATCTAAGGAAGCGTATAGCCAAACTGCCGTAAACGTGGAGATGGATACGAACGAAGACGGAACTACAACTGCGATTATTACAACTACAGTAACACAAAATGGAGAAGAAACAACTTCAGAACAGGTTTTTGAAGGAACGGAGGAAGAAGTGAAGGCTAAAGTAGATGCCTTTAATACCGCTTCCGAAAACGTTGAAGTTAAGATAGAAAAGATGTCTAAGATTATTGAGAATTAACTACATCTAAATAGTAAACAGTAAAGACCCTTTATGAAATTCATAGAGGGTCTTTTTTGTGGTATCAATTTACACGATTGGGTTTAACGGGGTATTAATTTTTTTGTCGCTTATTGCTATTTATTAGATCTATTGAAGTTTAAAGGTAATGGGAATGGCAAAGGACACTTTTACATTTCTATCCCGTTGTTTTCCTGGTGTCATTTTAGGCAGTTTACCAATGATTCTGCCGGCTTCGTTCTCAAGATTATCGTTTGGCCCCCGCATACGTATATTGCCAATTGTACCGTCTTTTTGTATATCGAACATAACGTTTACGCGACCTTGAATACCTAGTTCCCGTTCTTGCTCTGGATACCTAAATACCTGGCCAATATGCTTTTGTACCATTTTGGCAAAGCAGTCCCTTTTGTCGGTTTCGTTCTCGCATCCCGGATAGATGGGAGCTTCCTCAATGTTTATCCAGGTTACGTCTGGTTCAGGCTCGTCTTCAATGATGTTAAAGGTGTGGTTTTCCGGTATTTCCGTGTTCTGGTCAGGTTCTATAATAGCTATAATCGACTCTTTTATAGGGTCTTCGTCTTTAACAATTTCAATTTCTATAGGTATAACAGGCGAAGGCGGTGGAGGTGGGGTTTCTAAAATAAAAACCGGAGCTTTTTCATCTAGCGGTTCATCAAGCTGGTTCATTCCAATATCAGGATTGTAGCTGATATCGTATGTCTTCCATTCCAAAGCGATATATGACAACAGCATAACGGTTACTAGTCCAATGGCAAAGTAAACGCCACTTCTTTTGTTGATGTCTTTTTTAGGGTTCTTTTTAAGTTTCATACATTTTAAAATTTAATGTTGACGTTGTTTCAACAGGTTATTATTCATTCGAGTTCGACTTAAAAGTATAGGATACCGTGCAGCCAAAAAATGAAGAATGAGTAAAGTATGCATTTGAATGAGGGAGTGGAAGACAAGGAACCGGAATCATAGTTGGTAACGCCGGTTTATGTCTAGCTGTATCCAAGTCTAAAGGACAGGGCAATGCGGCTTAGCTATTGTAGGTTTGGTAGATTTAAACCAGTCATGTGTATACATGAACTGTGTATGGGCTTTTTTGCTTGGATACGTGATCAGCGCATAATTCCAGGTACGGAAATAGGGTGTTGAATTCAGCCTACGATACTGTTATAAACCAGGTGCCGTTTTGTAAAGTATAATACCATGTTTACTACCGTCAAAAATTGGCTACAAGTTTTCCTGACATATCGAGAACGGTAAAAGGGCGTACCTATAGAACCTTAATTTTCGATGTTGAACGTTGTAGGGGAAATTAAGCGGGCAATGAGTTAAAATTTCATCGCTTAAAACAATCCATGTATTTCTGCATCGATCCTATTGATAACGTTACCCAAATCTTCTGGATTATCCACGAAATCGAGCTCATCTACATCTATAATCAAGAGGTTTCCTTTTTCGTAGCCATGAATCCATGCTTCGTAACGTTCGTTCAACCTACTTAAATAATCAATGGAAATGGTATTCTCGTAATCCCTGCCTCTTTTGTGAATCTGTTTTACAAGATTCGGAATAGAACTTCTTAGGTAGATTAATAGTTCAGGCGGTTCAACCAAGCTTTCCATTAACTCGAACAGGCTGGAATAATTTTTAAAATCCCTATTGGTCATCAATCCCATGGCGTGCAGGTTGGGCGCAAAAATATGGGCATCCTCATAAATGGTACGATCTTGGATCACACTTTTACCACTCTCACGTATTTGTAAAATTTGACGGTATCGGCTGTTAAGAAAGTAAATCTGTAGGTTAAAGCTCCAGCGTTCCATCTGATTGTAAAAATCATCTAGGTAGGGATTGTCCACCACTTCTTCTAAATGCGCTTCCCATTTGTAGTGTTTGGCTAATAATTTGGTTAGGGTCGTTTTTCCTGCTCCTATATTTCCGGCAACGGCAATGTGCATTTGAGTCTTGTTTAGTGGTTAGCTGTTGTAAAAAGCTGTGCCGCGCAATATACGAAGGAATTTAGGTATGCAAAAAAATAACTGATGAAATACATGGAATATATGAAGCTATGGTTGTATGTCGTTAAACAATATAAAATGAACGGGAATAATTTTTATAACATAACTATTTTTATACTTTTGGCTCTTAATAATGAGGAAGGATTTGACTGATTGCAACCTCAAGTGCTGAGTAGGATTCAGCAACTAATACTCAGTAAAATGAGAAGTTGATATAAGTTCAACTTAAAATGCTAAAGCAGTTTGTTCCAAAAAGATGTTTGGAATCTTCCTTAGGGAATGTACACTACTTTTTATCCCGTCAAATCCTTCGTAAAACTAAATTTAAGAATGGCGTATTTATTTACATCGGAATCGGTTAGTGAAGGACATCCGGATAAGGTAGCGGATCAGATCAGTGATGCACTTTTAGACCACTTTTTGGCCTTTGACCCAGAAAGTAAAGTAGCTTGTGAGACCTTGGTAACAACCGGTCAGGTGGTATTGGCGGGAGAAGTAAAAAGCGATACCTATTTAGACGTGCAGACCATTGCACGTGAGGTCATCAATACCATCGGGTATACCAAAGGCGAATATCAATTTAGCGGGGATTCCTGTGGGGTTATTTCATTGATCCATGAACAGTCCCAAGAAATTAATCAAGGTGTAGACCGCGGCACAAAAGAAGAGCAAGGTGCCGGTGATCAAGGAATGATGTTCGGATATGCCACCAAGGAAACAGATAATTTTATGCCTTTGGCTTTGGATATATCGCATAAACTTCTGTACGTGTTGGCAGAATTGAGAAGGGAAGGTAAAGAAATAGGCTATTTGCGACCAGATGCTAAAGCCCAGGTAACCATTGAGTATTCCGATGATAATGTGCCGCAGCGAATAGATACCATTGTGGTGTCTACACAACACGATGCTTTTGATGCCGATGATGAAAAGATGTTGGCAAAGATAAAGTCCGACATTATCGCCATTTTAATTCCTAGGGTAAAATCACAATTACCGGAGAGTATTCAGTTGCTATTTGATGACCAGATAAAATATCACATAAACCCAACCGGAAAATTCGTGATCGGTGGGCCACATGGCGATACCGGACTTACAGGTAGAAAAATAATTGTGGATACTTACGGCGGTAAAGGAGCGCACGGTGGTGGTGCCTTTAGTGGAAAGGACCCAAGTAAGGTGGATCGCAGCGCAGCTTATGCGGCTAGGCATGCAGCCAAGAACTTGGTTGCGGCCGGGGTAGCGGATGAGATTTTGGTTCAGGTAAGTTATGCCATCGGTGTGGTGGAGCCAACTTCTATTTTTGTGGATACCTACGGTACTTCAAATGTGGATTTATCCGATGGTGACATTGCGAAAAAAGTGGCCGCTTTGTTCGATATGAGGCCTTTTGCCATCGAGGATCGCTTAAAACTTAGAAGTCCCATTTATTTGGAAACCGCAGCTTACGGACACATGGGTAAAACACCGAGAACCGTAACAAAGGTTTTTGAGTCGCCCTACAACGGAAGGGTCGAGAAAGAAGTGGAACTCTTTACTTGGGAAAAATTGGATCGGGTAGATGCTGTAAAAAAGGCATTTAATATATAGAACGCAAAGTATTTGTTATCTAAAGGGAACTCCGAAATGGGTTCCTTTTTTTATTTCACTATTTTAGGAATCTTCACTAGCTTTAGGACATAAAATTATATCGTATGTCCAAGTCTGTTTTTCGTTTTGTAGGTGTATTACTTACCGTCGTATTTATTTCTTTTTCCTGTGCCAGGACTACTAAAGTTGTAAAAGGTGAAATTTCCGAAACCTATGTTTCCGATAATTATAGCAAACAGGAGGTAAAGATAAAAATGCGCGATGGCGTTCATTTGCATACCACCATTTATACTCCAAAAGATACGTCCAAAGAATACCCAATTATCATGCAACGTACGCCTTACAGCTCCGCACCCTATGGCAAGGGTGAATTTAAAAAACAAATCGGGCCCAACATCCATTTAATGCAGGAAGGTAATATTATAGTTTACCAAGATGTACGGGGCAGATGGCTAAGTGAAGGGCACTACGAAAATATGCGTGCCTATATTCCCAACAAAACTTCTGATACCGAGGTTGACGAAAGCAGTGACACCTTTGACACGATAGATTGGCTAGTGAACAATGTAGAAGGGAACAATGGGAACGTTGGTGTTTGGGGAATTTCATACCCTGGTTTTTATGCGACCTATGCCACGATAGATGCGCATCCCGCATTAAAAGCGTCTTCCCCTCAGGCCAGTATTGGAGATTTTTTCTTTGATGATTTTCATCATAACGGAGCTTACCTGTTGAGTTATTTTAGAGCTACCTCGCTTTTTGGAACGCCGAGACCCAACGGAGATCAACCCATTGATACAGCTTGGTACAAGCTACCCGAATTACCCACCGAGGACCAATATCAATTCTTCCTGGACAAAGGTCCATTAAAGAACTTAAACTCCTTTTTTGAATACGATTTGAAAGATAAGGTCAGCATTGCGCCTGATGATATGACCGACGATTTTTTCTGGAACGAGCTAAAAGAGCATCCCAATTATGATGAATTATGGCAAAGTAGGGGTTTGATTCAGCATTTGGACAAAAGTAAATCCCACGTAGCTACCATGGTCGTTGGTGGTTGGTTCGATGCCGAAGATTTGTACGGTCCGTTAGAAACCTACAAGAATATCGAAAAAAACAGAAACAGCTATAACACCATGGTATTTGGCCCTTGGGACCATGGCCGATGGGCAAGGCGTAACGGGAGAAATTTAGTAGGAAACTACTATTTTGGAGACTCCATTTCAGAGTTCTATCAGGAGAAAATAGAGACAAAATTCTTTAACCACTTTTTAAAGGGTACCGGAGATGCCAATAGTGGATTACCGGAAGCTTACGTCTATGATTCCGGCCGTAAGGAATGGAAGGAGTATGACCAATGGCCACCAAAGGGAACGGCTAAGATGGAGTTTTTTCTTTCCGATAATCAAGAATTAAATACCGAGTTAAAAAGTACTACCGGAATAGACTTTATTAGTGACATTAAAAAACCTGTTCCCTATTCAGAGGATATTAAAACGGTGTTTACCCCACGTAAATACATGACCGATGATCAGCGTTTCGCAGCCCGTCGGCCAGATGTGTTGGTGTTTGAAACGCCGGTTGTGGAAGAAGACCTCACCTTGGCAGGCGATATTTTGGCAAAGCTAAAAGTAGCTACTACCGGTACGGCCGCGGATTGGATCGTAAAGGTGATAGATGTGCATCCGGCGGATGCTGAAACCAACAAAGAAATGCAGCCCCATTTAAGAATGAGCAACTATCACTTAATGGTGAGGAGTGAAGTTATGCGTGGCAGGTTCAGAAATAGTTTTTCCGAACCGGAACCCTTTGTTCCCAATGAAAAAACCGAGGTAAATATAAAGTTACAGGACGTTTTTCATACCATAAAAAAAGGACATAAGCTACAAATTCAAGTGCAGAGCACCTGGTTCCCGCTCATAGACCTAAATCCACAAACCTATGTAGCTAATATCTTTAAGGCCGATGAAGGCGATTTTAAGACCCAAACCCATACTGTGTTTACGAATTCGAGCGTTGAGTTTACGGTATTGGAGTAGTAAGGGTTGCAATTGTACCGCCAAAGGATACCATGCTCCGTGGTTTGCCTGGAAATTAATGCTTCATTTCCTAAGAATGTTTTGTGGGCTTGCTCCGAGGTAGTTTACGCTTTGCCAATAATTCTTTTAGCTCCTTTTAGAAGTAGCAGTACAAGAATTCCCGCAATAAGTCCGACTACAAATTCAACTATAATTCCAGGAATTGCTGGCAAAATATCGTGAAGAAAATCTAGGTTGTGTACAAATATCCCACCTGAGACGAGGAGTAAGGCAATAGTTCCAATAACGGTCAAGGCCTTAATAACCTTGGGTAGTGCATTCACAAAAAATCGTCCAATAACATCGGAGATGCTATTATTGCGTTCGTTGAGGTTGATCAGTTTAAGTCCAAATTCATCCATACGAACAATAAGCGCTACAATACCATAAACACCAACAGTAGCAAGAAGCGCTACTACTGATACGACAGCTATTTGTGTTGATAGGGGTTCGTTCAAAACAGTTCCCAGCGCAATAATGACAATTTCAATTGAAAGTATAAAATCGGTTAAGATGGCAGATTTAATTTTGGTCTTCTCCATGGCCAGAATATCGCGTTCACTGGGTGCTTTCATTTCTGACGGAATATGAGCTTTTTCGTGTGGTACAAAGAATTCATAGATTTTCTCAGCACCCTCGTAAGCAAGATAAAGTCCGCCAAGGATTAGTATTACGGTTACCGCCCAAGGTAAGTAGGCACTTAACAAAAACGCAATAGGTAAGATAATAATCTTATTAAGGAGAGAACCTTTACTTATGGCCCAAAGCACGGGCAGTTCACGTTTGGAAACAAAACCGGATGCTTTCTCCGCATTTACGGCCAGATCATCACCTAGTATGCCTGCTGTTTTTTTTGTAGCTATTTTACTCATTGCGGCAACATCGTCCAATAAAGCGGCTACATCGTCTAAGATGGCAAAAAATCCTGAGGCCATAATTCAATTTTATGACCTCAAAGATAAAGCAGGATATTGAAATAGTTGAACTCATTCCGTACAAATAGTAAACCTATGTTAGTCTTTTCATATTGTTCTCGGGTTTTTTTAATCTAAAGAATACCCCAATGGCTTCTGAGTCTTGGATAGTTGGTTTCACGAAAATTTTTATTTAAGATCCGCAAGATTTAGCTATACGCGTATGGCTATAACCTAGGAAAGATGGACTAGATGGCTACAATCGTTGTATTTACCCCACTAAATCACTAGGATTTGTGAAATTTTTCAAAATCATTAGGTTTTTAAAAGTTTCTGACTTTAATTTGTGCTTTCAAAGTTCAAACACTTATTGACAAGTTATCAAGAAAGGTGGAGGGAATAGACCCTTTGAAACCTTAGCAACCCTTAGCGAGTTCTGATGCCTATCAGAATCTAAGAAGGTGCTACATTCTACCCTAGTGCTGAATACAGTTCAGCAGTTCAAGGTCGCTAAGACCGAAATCATTTTGGGGAAGGATAACCGTAATCGATTTTTTTTTCGATATCACTTTCTTATAACTTTTTGATTTCACTTAACCGCAATGTCGGCGGTTCAGGGTTTGGCTTTTAAGTATTTTATTTAACTATTTAAAAACAAAAAAATCATGAGTACACACAAATTAGCAACAAACGCATTACACGCAGGCCACGACACCAAGCAGAACGGAGGCACTAGGGCCGTACCTATTTATCAGACTTCGTCTTACGTATTTAACGACACCGATCACGCGGCAAACCTTTTTGCCTTAGGAGAATTGGGATTCATTTACACTAGACTTAACAATCCTACAAATCAGATTTTACAGGACCGGTTAGCCGCCGTAGAAGGAGGCGTTGGTGCCGTAGTTTTCGCTTCGGGAACCGCGGCGATTTCTACGGGACTATTAACGCTTTTAAAAGCGGGAGACCATATTGTGGCTTCCAGTAGTCTCTACGGCGGAACATTTAATTTACTGAACGTTACCCTACCGCGTTTGGGCATTACCACAACTTTTGTAGATGCCGATAATCCTGAGAATTTTAAGGAAGCGGTACAGGAAAATACCAGGGCCTTTTTTGTGGAATCCTTGGGTAATCCAAAATTGGACGTATTGGACCTTAAAGCGATATCCAAGCAGGCCAAAGCGGCTAAAGTGCCCTTTATTGTAGATAATACGGTTGCCACCCCTAGCTTGTTGAACCCTATTGAGCATGGTGCCAACTTGGTCATCCACTCCTTAACGAAATATATTGGCGGACAAGGAACATCCTTGGGCGGGGCCATCGTCGATGCCGGAACCTTTGATTGGACCAATGGAAAATTTCCGGAGTTTACGGAACCGTCCGCGGGATATCACGGATTGGTGTACAGTGAGGCTTTGGGAGCCGCGGCCTTTACTTTTAAATTGATATTGGAAGGATTGCGTGATTACGGTGGTGCTTTGAGTCCGTTTAACGCCTTTCAGATTATTCAAGGTTTGGAAACCTTACCGGTACGAATAAAGCAACATAGTGCGAACGCTTTGGAACTGGCTACTTGGTTGGAAGCTAGGGATGAGGTCGCTTGGGTGAACTATCCGGGATTAAAAAGCAACAAATACTACGATCTGGCCCAAGAGTACTTGCCTAGCGGTCAAAGTGGACTGGTCACCTTCGGAATTAAGGGTGGTTTTGAGGCCGCAAAACAATTTACGGATGCCACCGAGATTTTCTCCTTATTGGCCAATATTGGCGATACAAAATCTTTGATCATTCACCCTGCAAGTACCACGCACCAACAATTAACCGTGGATCAGCAACTTAGTGCGGGCGTAGGTCAGGATTTAATCCGCTTGTCCGTAGGTCTAGAAGATTTAGAGGACTTAAAGAAAGATATAGAAAATGCTTTTGCCAAAGTAGATAAGGCTATTTTAGCATAAAGTTTTAGGAGAAAAACAAGTAACACAGTCGGGATATACCTTATCTCGACTGTTTTTTAGAATATAGCCTACACAAGAACAGATGGCAGTACTACAACATTTACAAATTAGGGATTTTAGCACCTTAAGTGGTGTAACACAAGATATTCAATTATCCTATCAGGTTTTTGGAAGAGCGTTGAATACGGCACCTGTCGTAATGGTGAACCATGCCTTAACGGGTAACTCCAACATTACCGGTCCGGATGGCTGGTGGTCTACCTTGATCGGGGATAAAAAATGTATCGACACCCAAAAATACACGGTCCTTGCCTTTAATATTCCGGGTAACGGTCACGACAAATTTGTCATCGATAATTATAAGGATTTTGTAGCGGGCGATATGGCAGAAATCTTTTTGTTAGGTCTTGAGCAGTTGGGCGTAGAAAAACTGTTTGCCATCATAGGCGGTTCCTTAGGTGGAGGCATTGCCTGGGAAATGGCAGTATTAAAACCCAATTTAACGGAACATCTGATTCCTGTTGCCTCCGATTGGAAATCGACCGACTGGCTTATAGCAAATTGCCAAATTCAGGAACAGTTTTTGGTCAACTCCAAACAGCCGGTACACGATGCGCGCATGCACGCCATGCTTTGTTACAGGACACCGGAGTCTTTTAAGGAACGCTTTAAACGCAGTACCAATCAAGAGCTCAATGTATTTAATGTGGAGAGTTGGTTGACCCATCACGGAAAAAAGCTTCAGGAACGTTTTCAATTATCGGCCTACAAGCTGATGAACCAATTGCTTAAAACCATTGATGTAACACGGGACGGAGAGGAAAAATTCATTGCCCTGCAAAATAGTGACACCAACATACACATTGTGGGTGTGGATTCCGATTTGTTCTTTACGGCCAAGGAAAACAAGGACACATTTAAGCAAATTGCCCAGGCCAATAGCAATGTCACCTACGGGGAAATTCAGTCGCTGCACGGTCATGATGCCTTTTTGATAGAGTTTCAGCAGTTGGAAAAATTACTGGATACTATTTTCAATACCAACGGTAGAACTGGAAAACCAAAAGTGCTGAAATTCGGTGGAAAATCCTTGAGTAACGGAGAAGGCCTTGAACACGTCCTACAACTGATTTGTGATAAGGTTTCCGATGGCGAGCATATAGCCGTGGTGGTATCCGCTAGGGAAAAAGCGACCGACCAACTGGAAAATATGTTGGAGAATGCCGCCAAGGGAGCCGATTATTTTACCGATTTTGAAGCTTTTGAGAAGTACCAACAGCATACCTTCGGCAACGTAGACCTTTCGGAGGAATTTATAGGCCTGGCCAAATTGTACGAAGGGGTGGCGCTTTTGGGCGACTACAGTGCCAAAATTAAGGATGAGGTGCTGGCGTACGGAGAGCTCATTTCCGCAAAACTGGTTACCAAGTTATTGATAGGCAAAGGGGTCAAGGCCGCCTTTATAGATTCCCGTACATTCCTTACTACTGATGATCGATTTGGCGATGCCAAGGTCTTGGAAAATAGTTCAAGGGAAAAATTAACGACCCTCATGGATGGGTTGCCGTCCGATACCGTACCCGTTATAACCGGCTTTATCGCAGCTACCGAGGATGGTCGCACTACGACTTTGGGAAGAAACGGCAGTAACTATTCCGCAGCTTTATTGGCCAATTTTTTGGATGCCGAGGAGCTTCAGAACTATACCCACGTTGATGGTATTTTTACCGCTAATCCCGATTATGTAAAAGAGGCAAAACGGTTGTCGAATCTGTCTTATGCCGAAGCCAATGAGTTGGCCAATTTTGGGGCTACCATTCTGCATGCCAAGACGATTATCCCGTTGATAGAAAAAAATATTCCCTTACGTATCTTAAATACCTTTAACAACGACAGCGAAGGAACGCTCATCAGTGCAAAATCGAGTAAGGAAGGCATAAAAAGTCTATCCGTTATAGAGGATGTGTCGCTCATCAATCTAGAGGGTAGGGGGCTTTTGGGTAAAGTGGGTATCGATGCCCGAATTTTTAAAACTTTGGAAGCCAACACTATTAGCGTAAGTATTATTTCGCAAGGTTCATCGGAACGTGGTATTGGCTTGGTGGTAAAGAGAAATAAGGCACGGCAGGCCAAGGACGCTTTGGAAAATGAATTTGCAGGGGACTTTAAATCCAAGGACATAAATATGATAACGGTGGTGACCGAGGTATCCGTCATCTCTATCGTAGGTCAGGATTTGAGCACCTTTCATAAACCGTATAACGCCTTGATAAAGAACCAGATAACACCACTTCTGTTCAATAATACGGTATCGGGTAAGAACGTGAGTATCGTAGTAAACAAACAGGACCTGACCAAGGCATTGAATGTGATGCACGGACAGATTTTTGGCTTTAGTAAAAGGGTTAACCTTGCCATTTTTGGGCATGGTAATGTTGGCGGAACCTTGATAGACCAAATCCTAAAATCTGCCAAGACCATTGCCAAGAGAAAGCAGATAGATTTAAGGGTCTTCGCCATTGCAAATTCTAAAAAAGTAGTTCTAAATGCCGATGGGGTATCCAAGAATTGGAAATCGGAACTCAAACGCGAAGGACAGGACTACGACCAACAAGAAATTTTCAATTTTGCCAAAAAACATCACTTGGAAAATTTGATTGCTGTGGACAATACGGCAAGTCAGGATTTTGTGGCGCATTATTTCGATTTTGTCGAGAACGGGTTCGATTTGGTTTCTTCCAATAAAATAGCCAACACCCTGGGCTTTGATTTTTATCGATTATTGCGCGAGGAACTGGCAAAACATCAAAAACAGTACTTGTACGAAACCAATGTGGGCGCCGGTTTACCCTTAATAGACACGATAAAATTATTACACCTGAGCGGTGAAAATATCACCCGCATCAATGGCGTGTTTTCAGGTTCGTTGAGTTATATTTTCAATACCTTTTCTGAGGTAGATGCCCCGTTTTCTTCCATTTTAAAAGATGCGATGCAGCGCGGTTATACGGAGCCCGACCCAAGGGAAGACCTTTCAGGGAACGATGTTGGACGTAAACTATTGATCTTGGCCCGTGAGCTCGACCTAAGCAACGAGTTCGGCGACATCAACATCGAAAATCTGATACCGGAATCCTTGCAAGCGGTGGATACGGACTTCTTTATGGAAAATTTGGCCGTATTGGACGAGAAGTTCAACCAAATAAAAAAGAACCAAAAACCGGATCACGTTTTACGGTACGTGGGCGATTTGCATGGTAATTTGCAAAAGGAAAAAGGAATATTGGATGTGAAGTTGGTCTCTGTACCCAAAACAAGTGCCTTGGGCCAGGTAAAAGGTTCGGATTCTATTATCGAAATCTACACGGAATCCTATGGCGAAAATCCTCTCGTCATCCAAGGCGCTGGCGCAGGAGCAGCGGTTACGGCAAGAGGGGTGTTCGGGGATATTTTAAGGATTGCCGAGAAAGGGTGATTTTGGGATATTAGACAAGAGACAAAGAGACAAAGAGACAAGAGCAAAGAAAAACGGAAACTAGCAATTTAAACCGTACGTCTTTGCGAGGAGCGAATTATAAGATTGAACGGAATTATTGGGTTAACGCGACGAAGCAATCTGTTGAATGTAATTACTAGCTTAAAAAGATTGCCACGCTTTGATCACAATGACGAATAAACACATTCACGCCTCTGCGAGAACGACTTAAAACATAACTATGCAATTTGAAACAAACGCCATACGTACACAGCTGAACCGAACAGAGAATCTAGAGCATTCCGTTCCCTTGTACCTTACGTCCAGCTTTGTATTTGAGGACGCGGAGGACATGCGCGCCTCGTTTGCGGAGGAAAAGGAACGTAATATTTATTCCCGCTATTCCAACCCCAATTCTTCGGAGTTTATAGAAAAAGTCTGCCAGATGGAAGGTGCCGAGGCGGGTTTTGCCTTTGCTAGCGGCATGGCGGCTGTTTTTTCTACATTAGCGGCCTTGTTGGATGCTGGCGATCACATGATTTCGGCCCGTAGTGTTTTTGGTTCCACCCACTCCTTGCTGAATAATTTTTTCCCCAAGTGGAATATCTCCCATAGTTATTTTAAGATCGATGACCTAGACAATATCGAAAGCTTGATTACGCCCAAGACAAAATTGATTTATGCGGAGACCCCAACGAATCCAGGAGTGGATGTGCTGGACTTGGAGGCCTTGGGCGCAATTGCCAAAAAACACAAACTGATACTGGTAATTGATAACTGTTTTGCATCACCCTATTTGCAGCAGCCGATAAAATTTGGGGCCGATCTGGTGATCCATTCCGGCACCAAACTAATGGACGGCCAAGGCAGGGTCCTGGCAGGAATTACCGTGGGTAGTGCAGCCTTGGTAGACAAAGTATATCGCTTTTCTAGAATCACCGGCCCGGCCTTATCGCCTTTCAACGCTTGGGTCTTGTCCAAGAGTTTGGAGACTTTGGCGGTCAGGGTAGATCGGCATTGCGAGAACGCGCTAAGTTTGGCCAAATACCTAGAAAAGCACAAAAAAGTAAATTGGGTCAAATACCCTTTTTTAAAATCCCACCCCAAATACAAGGTGGCCAAAAAACAAATGAAGGCGGGCGGATGTGTGGTAGCCTTTGAAGTAAAAGGAGGCTTGGAGGCAGGTCGCCAATTCTTCGATGGCATAAAACTCTTGTCGCTTTCCGCAAACTTAGGGGATTCCAGAAGTATCGTCACCCACCCGGCATCTACCACACACAGTAAACTTTCGATCGAGGAACGAAATGAATCCGGTATCACGGACGGTATGGTGCGCGTTTCCGTAGGTTTGGAACATATAGACGATATTATCGCGGATGTTGGGCAGGCTTTGGGCTAGTGCTCATGAGTGGTACTTTAGGTTAGGGATAATCCATACAAATGTATTACCCCTTTTATGTGTATTTTAGCTACTTTCATCCTGTAATGAGTACCCTTATGTTAAATCGACCCAACCTCTTTTTCTTTATTGTACTCTTAATTGTTGTTTTAACTTCCTGCAAAGAAGAAAAAACGGTGAAGGCAGTAGCGCAAAAGCCACCCAACATCATTTATATATTGGCGGACGATCTGGGCTATGGCGATATCTCGAGCTATAATCCATCGGGAAAAATAAAAACACCGCACATAGATGCATTGGCTGCCCAGGGTATGCGCTTTACGGATGCCCATAGTCCTTCCGCAGTATGCACACCTACACGGTACGGCATTCTTACGGGGCGTTACAGTTGGCGTAGCCCGCTTAAAAGTGGGGTGCTTACCGGAAAATCCAAGGCCTTGATACCCAAAAATAGGACTACGGTCGCTTCTCTATTAAAAGAGTCGGGATACCACACGGCGTTCATCGGCAAATGGCATTTGGGTTGGGATTGGGTACAAAAGGATTCCACTAATTTTGGTGGCGAAGGCTGGAACTATACCGATTTTGAAAACATCGACTTTACCAAAAACATCGGTCATTCCCCCAACGATTTAGGGTTTCACTACGCCTACGGTCATTCCGGTTCCTTGGATATGGCACCTTATGTATATGTGGAAAACGGCAGCATAACCGCCAAAGTGAATCGCGTTACCCAGGACACCGGAAAATACACCTGGTGGCGAAAAGGCCCAACAGCGGCCGATTTTGTGCATGAGGAGGTAACGCCCAACTTTTTTAGAAAATCCATGAGGTATATTGAAGAAAAGTCAAAGGAGACCGCCCCCTTCTTTTTGTATTTGGCCTTACCATCGCCCCATACGCCCATCCTACCTACCGAGGAATGGCTAGGTAGGAGTGGAATAAACCCCTATGCGGATTTTATGATGGAACTGGACAATTATGTGGGGCAAGTGATGAAGACGGTTGAGGATTTAGGTATTTCCGAAAATACCATGATCATTTTTACCAGTGATAACGGCTGCTCCCCTGAGGCCGACTTTGAGGTTTTAGCAGCGAACGGCCATGACCCCAATGGCGGATTTCGAGGTCATAAGGCCGATATTTATGAAGGCGGACATCGGGTTCCCTTTATTGTGAAGTGGCCTGCAAAAATTAGCCCTAACAGGATTTCCAATGCAACCATTTCGTTAACCGACCTCATGGCTACGGCAGCCGACTTGGTTCAGGTAACGCTAAAGGACAACGAGGGCGAGGATAGTTTTTCGCTACTGCCCTTGTTCGATACCAAGGATACAATTGGGTATCTGCGCAAAGCGACCGTACACCATTCCATAAACGGGAGTTTTGCCATTAGAAAAGGGAACGATAAACTCATTTTTGCCCCGGGTTCCGGTGGGTGGAGCTATCCTGTCCCGGATAAGGACGATGTGAGTGATTTGCCTAGATACCAACTGTACGACCTTTCAACCGACCCATCGGAAAAAGAAAATTTGGTGCTGAATCATCCGGAAAAAGTAACCGAATTAACAAGGTTGATGGTTTCCTATATTACAAACGGAAGAAGTACGCCGGGAACATCCCAGCAAAATGAGCCATTACAACTAAATGGGGAAGAATGGCATCAAGCGAAAACCTTGACAACTTCAGAAATAAGATAAAAATAACATCCATAGTTCACCATGAAAAACGCTGTAAATATTATCTCAATTTATACATTATTGATTTTTGGAACTTCCTGTAACCAAGTCGCTCCGCCAGCACATGTTGGCCCCTTACCATCAGAGCGACAATTGGCCTGGCAAGAACTGGAATATTATGCGTTCATCCATTTTAACATGAATACGTTTACCAATATGGAATGGGGTACCGGAGGTGAAACACCGGCGCAGTTCAACCCTAGCGAACTGGATGTAAGGCAATGGGCCAAAGTGATAAAAGATGCAGGAATGAGAGGGGTAATTATCACCGCCAAACATCATGACGGATTTTGCCTGTGGCCGACCAAAACCACGGAGCATTCCGTTAAAAATTCGCCATGGAAAGATGGTAATGGAGATGTCTTAAAGGATTTATCGGAGGCCTGTGCGGAGTTGGGGTTAAAATTTGGCGTGTACCTATCTCCTTGGGACCGTAATGCCGCCAATTATGGGACACCGGAATATGTGGCCGATTTTCATGAGCAGCTAAGGGAATTGCTCACAGAATACGGAGAAGTATTTGAAGTCTGGTTCGATGGTGCCAATGGTGGTTCGGGCTATTATGGCGGTGCCAATGAAACGCGGAAAATTGATAGTAAAACCTATTACCAATGGGACAAGGTTACGGAAATAGTACGTGAACTACAGCCCAATGCGGTTATTTTTAGTGACGGCGGGCCGGATGTTCGTTGGGTAGGAACTGAGGAGGGATTTGCCAATGAGACCAATTGGAGCATCATGCGGCGCGATGAGATCTATCCGGGTTGGCCTAGGTATGTGGAGCTTCGTTCCGGACATGAGGACGGTACGCATTGGTTACCGGCAGAGGTAAATACCTCCATACGACCCGGCTGGTATTACCATCCCGGAGAAGACCATCAAGTAAAATCCCTTACGCGTTTGGTAGACACCTATTACGAATCCGTTGGTAGAAACGGAACTTTCCTGTTAAACCTACCTGTGGATACCAGGGGTTTGGTACACGAAACGGACGCGCGGCAATTGATGCGCCTTAAACGGCAGATCGATGCCGACTTCGCAAAAGAATTCGCTGGCGGTGCCAGGGTTTCGGCGACGAATATGCGGGGGAATAACGCGTTGTACGAAGCACAAAACGCTGTCGATGGGGACAGCGAAACCTATTGGGCTACGGATGAAGGTGTCACAGCCGCATCCCTTACGGTCAGTTTTACCGAACCTGCAGAAATTAATCGCGTTCTTGTACAGGAATATATTCCGTTGGGGCAACGGATCAAACAGTTTTCCATAACGGCCAAAATAGGGGGGTCCTGGGTTCCTATAGTTACGCAGACCACTGTAGGCTATAAACGGATACTTCGCTTTAAGACCGTAAAAGTAACAGCACTACGCCTGGATATTATGGACGCCAAAGGACCCCCGCTTATTTGCAACTTGGAAATCTATCGTGCACCGAATTTAGTGGTACAGCCCACTATTACGAGAAACAGGGAGGGTGCGGTGAGTATATCGGTTCCGGAAACGGCGGTTGCCGTGCACTATACCTTGGATGGAAGTATGCCCACTAAGGATTCCCAAATATTTGAAGGTCCTTTTATGGTGACCGCTCCAACGACGGTAAAAGCCATTGCTTATGACCCTGAAAGTGAAACGGCGAGTGAACCCATAATCCGCCGTTCGGATATTCCCAAGGCAGCTTGGAAGGCGATGGCCGTAAGTTCCGGAACTATGGAGACTATTGAGAATGTTATGGACGAAGACCCGAACACGGTTTGGGCAACGGACAATAAAATCGCCCGCTCACAAGAAATCAGTATAGATTTGGGCGAAATGTACACGCTTCACGGTTTTACGTACTGGCCAAATCAAGAACGCTATCCCTATGGTATCGTAACCGATTATGTCTTTTATGTGAGCAATGACGGGCTGCAATGGCGTATGGTGGCGGAGGGAGAATTTTCAAATGTGGTGAACAGCAGATTGGAACAGGAAGTCCTATTTACAACGACCAAAGCAAGGTACATCAAACTAAAAGCCGTAAAAACCGATGGTGATGACCCACGGGCCTCTTTTGCCGAGATCGGGGTCCTTACGAAGGGGTAATCAGATTAAGGTCTAATTTTTTAATAAAATAGCTAAAGATGATTTTCGCTCTAGACTTAAGGGGCTACGTCGCTAGGTTTTGATTACGGAAATAAAAATGCCCTAAGAATTTAGGGCATTAAATGGCAAATTACGACGGTATTTAATGGAGTATTTACCTACTAATTTAATAATCTAATTGCTGCTTTTTCATCGCCCTACGATAGTTCATGGCAACGGCATCGAACTTTAAATGCAACTCTTCCGTAAAATCAAAAGGCACCTGTTCCGGGCGTTGCGACTCTACAATGCGCTTATCCTGATCAAAGATGACCTGTTCAAAATCCTGGAGTACGGTATCCGGTTCGTCTAAATTATAGTTACGTCCAATGATGCAATACCCGCGGCATTTATTGTGCGAGATCGGTTGCGAAACAAAAAAGTAGACCATACCTTTTTCTCCGCCCCATCCCAATCGCAGTACTATAGTGTAGGGAAGGTGAAGTTCATAGCGACTGCGGCGTTCCGGTTTAACCACTTCTTCATTGGCAAAAATGGGGAAATCATCCGTATTCGCCGCCTCTGGCCGTACTACGGAATAATGTAATACGGAATCTTTTACGGTTACTTTACATTCAGGAACTTTAGGTCTTTCCGGATCACCTAAAAGACCCGGATGCACCCAAGGAAAATGACCAAAATCCGTAAAATTTTCCACTTGTCTGGAGCTATCGCTTTTCCAGTCAAAAGGGCCTGTATTAACAAGTTTCCAATCGTTGTTTTGGTATTCCGGAATATCGGGTAGTTCATAAACGGGATCCTTTAGGGCCACCCAGACCAGTCCAAATTTCTCTTGGCAGTGATAGGTCGGGGTTTTTGCCTTTGCCGGAATTTCTGCCTCGGGCGCTTGTGGAATCAGAACACAATCCCCTTTTTTGTCGAACTGCCAAGCGTGGTACGGACATACGAGGCAATCGTCCTTAATCCAACCTAAGGATAATGCCGTTCCCCGGTGAATACAGACATCACGCATGGCGTGTGGTTTTCCATCCTTGGTGCGATAAACGACTATGGCCTCATCCAAAAGAAAGGTTCCATAAGGTTCGTCCGACTTTATTTCATGGCTGTAGCCAACAGGATGCCAACAGCCAAACAGTTTTTCGGGATAAATTTTGTGTGTTTTTTCCATTAGAATAAAATTTACATGAACAATTGTTCATGTAAATATATACATTTGTAAATAATTAACAGTTTATTCCCTAGTATTAAAACTGGTTGGTGCTAACTTTGATTGTATGATCAAGGAAACCAAAAGAGCTCGATTTTTTTCTAAAACCCTAGTTTTGATTCATGAAAAGGGGTTTAAGGCTACTACAATGCGAGATATTGCTCAGAACCTTCAATTTGAGGTGGCCAATGTCTATAACTATATCGATTCAAAACAGTCCTTTTTGGAGGAGGCCCTTTTTGGGATACAAAAAGAATTTCTAAACGCTATGGATGTAACTGTTGATTCAGGTCTTGATGCGCCGGAAAAATTGGAGCAACTTATCAGTTCCTATATCCATATTACTTCAAAAAGGCCTTATGAACAGGCCTTGCTTGTTAACGAGTGGCGAAACCTGAAGGGAACCAAGTTGCAAGAGTTTGTGGCAAATAGAAAGGATTACGAACGCAAATTCGAAGCCATAATCACACAGGGTATCCATACGGGATATTTTAAGGAGATGGAGCCGGAAATAGCGACACAGACAATCCTTGCTACATTACGTTGGTCCTATAGTAGATTTTTGGACCGCAAACCAGTAACCAATCCCTTGTTTATGCAGAAACAGTTAATTAATTTCGTCTCACATGGTATTGTACATAAGTAATAGGCAGCCTTGGCTATTTTAAAAAGTTCGATTCCTTTTCCTTATATTAGCCTTATGCTCTCTAAAAAAACCAAATACGGACTCAAAGCGCTTTCTTTTCTTGGAGCACAGAAAGATAAAAAACCCGTGCAGATTTCCGAGATAGCGGAGCGGGAGAACATATCCCAAAAATTTTTGGAAAGCATCTTGCTCTCCCTTAGGAAAACCGGATTTTTAGGTTCTAAAAAGGGAAAAGGTGGTGGTTATTATCTGCTTAAAAATCCTGAAGAGATTTTAATGACGGACGTAATGCGGGTGCTAGAAGGTCCAATTTCCATGGTACCCTGCGTGAGTCTAAACTTCTATGAAAAATGTGATGACTGCCCAACGGAGAGCGAATGTTCCGTGCACAAGCTAATGCTTAAGGTACGGGACGCAAATTTGGCGGTATACCGGAACAACACCCTGGCCGACCTACTGGCGTAAGTAGGTCTTTTGGCCATATAACCAACCTACCGCACTCTATGTACGCAATTCAATTTTAAACATTTTTTAGGGTCCTGATTAACTTTTAAAATCCAGTCTTGTATTTCTGGGTATTGCTTCCGTTTGCATCCGTTTTAGGAGTCACGAACATATTGGGTAAACAAAGGGATGCGCAATAGGGTGGCCAGGTTATAGTGGTGTGTACAGCCATGAACTTGGATAGAGACCAATAAGGAGGTACGTTGGCACCTCCACTATCCTTTTTTTATTACTCAATCTATAGTGATTTGTTTTATAGCACTGAACTTCTTGTGATATCCTCATTTCTAAAGTTTAAAATCCATTAATATATTAAATCTATAGGTTAAATATAAATTTATCGAAATTTTGTGGTTGTCGATAAAAATTAAATGCTATTTTTGTTATCCTATTAAATTAGTAGGGTATTAAAAGTGACACAAAAAGTATGATTGTAGATCAA
This sequence comes from Maribacter chungangensis, assembly GCF_042676845.1. NCBI lineage: Bacteria > Pseudomonadati > Bacteroidota > Flavobacteriia > Flavobacteriales > Flavobacteriaceae > Maribacter > Maribacter chungangensis. The sequence goes on along the minus strand of NZ_JBHTHY010000022.1, from coordinate 120,310 downwards.
CTAGTTCTTGATAGAAATGGCGCCAAAAGTAAGTATAGGTCCGACAAAAAATCCGAGCGTCCCATTCGCAGTGTGGCCAAGGCGGTGAGTTGGCGCATTATTGGTACATTGGATACCTTGTTGATTTCCTATTTGCTAACTGGTGAGGTAGTCGTTGCGGCATCGATAGCGTCTATAGATTTCGTAACAAAGATGTTCTTGTACTTTTTTCACGAGCGGATATGGAACAAAGTCAATTGGGGCAAATAAATAAATAGTATGGAATTCACACAAGAACAAATAGACCGGCTAAATGTTCAGTTTAAGGGAATACCTCCGGTAGAGATTATATCTTGGGCGGTAGAACAGGCAAGCCATGCCATAGTGACCACAAATTTTAGACCCTATGAAGTTGCAATTTTACATGCCGTATCTCAAGTGAAGGCAGATATACCTGTAGTTTGGTGTGATACCGGATACAATACGCCCAACACGTATAGACATGCCGAGGAGCTCACTAATTGTTTAGGCTTGAATATACAGCTATACACGCCCAAACAAACAACTGCTCACCGAGATGCAATAATGGGGATACCGCAGATAGATGACGATAGACATGCACTCTTCACGGAACAGGTGAAACTGGAGCCGTTTAGAAGGGCCATGGCCGCACACAAACCGGATATTTGGTTCACAAACCTTAGAAAAGGACAGACCGCCCACCGTGATAGCCTAAATTTATTGAGCCTGAGCAAAGACGGTGTTTTAAAAGTTAGTCCGTTCTATCATTGGAGCGACACCCAGTTGGATGCCTATCTAAAAGAAAGAAATCTTCCCAACGAACATACTTATTTTGACCCCACCAAAGTGCTGGAAAATAGGGAATGTGGATTGCATACGTGATTTAGATTAGTTTGCAGCGAGTTGGGAGAGAAAGGAAAGTTGGTAGAAAAAAGATGAAGTACTAAAAAAGAAAATCAAGAGGGATATCAAGATTTTGAACGCTGTAGTGCCGCGAACAGGCTTTACACTTGAAATTGTAGAACTATGAATAAACATAAAGATTTGAACTTGGGTCTAACACTTGAGCTAGAGCCAGAAGTAAAAGCCAAGGAGGACACTTCGGGAATAAGTGCTTTGGAAAATGAAGCCATCTATATCTTTCGAGAGGTTGCGGCACAGTTTGAAAACCCGGTTTTGTTGTTTTCTGGAGGTAAGGATTCCATTACCTTGGTACGGTTGGCGCAAAAAGCCTTTTGGCCGGCTAAAATCCCGTTTCCGTTGATGCACATCGATACAGGGCATAATTTTCCCGAAACCATAGCTTTTCGCGATAAACTAGTGGCCGAACTAGGATTGGAACTGATCATTAGAAATGTACAGGATTCCATTGATCAGGGAAAGGTGAAAGAGGAATCGGGACGCTATTCTAGCCGAAACGCGCTACAGACCACAACCTTGCTGGACGCCATTGAAGAATTTAAGTTCGATGCCTGTATCGGTGGAGCGAGAAGGGATGAGGAAAAGGCAAGGGCCAAGGAGCGTATTTTTTCCGTTAGGGACGACTTTGGCCAGTGGGACGAAAAAAATCAGCGACCGGAGCTGTTCGATATGTTGAACGGACAAATAGAACTGGGCCAGAACGTACGGGTATTTCCTATTTCCAACTGGACAGAATTGGATGTTTGGTCTTATATCAAGCAAGAGCAAATAGACATCCCATCGATTTATTTTGCCCATAAAAGAAAAGTGTTTCTGCGTGACGGATTAATATGGTCACACTCGGATTATGTATACCAAGAAGAGGATGAGGAAGTATTGGAAAAAATGGTGCGCTTTAGAACGGTGGGAGATATGAGCTGTACGGCGGCAGTCTATTCCGAGGCAACCGATATCGATGCCGTAGTACAGGAAATAAGGGATTCAACGATTTCCGAAAGAGGCGCACGTATCGACGATAAGCGTTCCGAGGCGGCCATGGAAAAAAGAAAACAACAAGGATATTTCTAGTCAAAAGTAAACAGTATTATACTGTTGCTCAACACTGTTTACAAATTACTTTTTACTTATTACTAAATATATGGAAGTACTAAAAATAGCAACGGCGGGAAGTGTGGACGATGGTAAAAGTACCTTGATCGGCCGCTTACTTTACGATACAAAGTCGCTAACAACGGATAAGCTGGAGGCCATAGAAAAAACAAGTAGACAAAAAGGATACGATTACTTGGATTTTTCGTTGGCTACCGATGGTCTGGTTGCAGAGCGGGAACAGGGCATTACCATTGATGTGGCTCATATTTATTTTTCTACCCAGAAAAAAAGCTACATTATAGCCGATACCCCCGGACATGTGGAGTATACCCGAAACATGGTAACCGGTGCCTCTACCTCACAGGCCGCAATAATTTTGATAGATGCCAGAAAAGGAGTGATAGAACAAACGAACCGTCACTTTTTCATTAACAATCTACTTAGAATCAAAGAAGTGGTGGTGGCCATCAACAAGATGGACCTGGTCGATTTTTCCGAAGAACGCTACAATGAAATAAAAGCGGATTTTCAAAGGTTGATGGGAAAACGCGATTATGAGGAGCAGCAGATTACGTTTATTCCCGTTAGCGCCCTAAAGGGGGATAATGTGGTCAATCCTTCTAAAAATATGTTGTGGTACCGGGGCGAAACCCTGTTGGAACATTTAGAACAATTGGATTTGGCCGCAGTCTCCAACACAGGAACACCCAGATTTCCGGTACAGTATGTCATCCGGCCCAAAACCGATGCCTATCACGATTTTAGGGGGTTTGCCGGTAAGGTCTACGGTGGGGAACTAAGCGTGGGAGATGCCGTTGTGGCCCTGCCCTCACAGACCACTTCCAAGATCAAGGCCATCTATTTTCATGATAAGAAGTATAAAACGGCCTCGAGAAGGTCGTCCGTCACCATTACCTTAGAAGATGAAATCAACGTTAGCAGGGGAGATATGTTGGTCAAAGTAGGTGATGTACCAACCATAGATAAGCAATTTACCGCTACCGTCTCCTGGATGGATGCCAAAAAATTGACTACCGGTAATAAATATTTGGTACAACATGGGGTGAACAAAGTGTTGGCCATGGTAACGACCGTAGCGCATAAAATTGCGCCGGACTATTCGGGTATCGATACACAGACCGATGCCTTGGGGATGAACGATATAGGGCATGTTGGTTTTAAGTTGAACAAGCCTATTTTTTACGACAGGTTCAAGGAACATAGAACCAATGGTTCGTTTATTTTAATAGATACACAGACCAATAGTACCGTAGGTGCAGGGTTTATTGTGTAAGCCGTATGGATGTTGTTTGCCAAGTGGTTTCAAAACAGTGAAAGACTAAAATCAAGGTTGTTTAAATTCTATCAATAAGAAGTTTCTAGCAGTGCAGCGGTTATGAGTAGGTGTTGATATCACCAGTCTAGCGGAAGCTTTGGTGCAAAAGGTATATTTTGACAAGGTATTTAGTCTATTTAATCGATAGGAATACTATATTAATAATAATACTTATGTTCCCAGTAAGTGTTCCTTCCATTTAGGGAGGTTAGGAGGGGTTGTGTATGCAAAGTTTTAGAACAGAAATAGAGAATCCGGTCGTAGAGAAAGATATTTTGGAACTGGAACAGAAAATCCACCAATTCCACGATGGAAAATTGGATGAGGAAAAATTTAGAAGTTTGCGGTTGGCCCGTGGGGTATATGGGCAGCGTCAACAAGGCGTGCAAATGATTCGTATTAAATTGCCCTACGGTAAGGTTTCGTCCAAACAGTTGAAACGTATTTGCGATGTTTCCGATGAATATTCTACCGGGCGTTTGCACATTACCACCCGTCAGGATATTCAAATTCATTATGTAGATCTGAACAGGACACCGGAACTGTGGGCGAAGTTGGAAAAGGATGAGGTTACCCTAAGGGAGGCCTGCGGAAATACGGTGAGGAACGTTACCGCCAGCGAAACGGCCGGAATAGATGTGGACGAGCCCTTTGATGTCTCCCCGTATGCAGATGCCTTGTTCCGATACTTTTTAAGAAATCCCATCAGTCAGGAAATGGGTAGGAAGTTTAAGGTCTCTTTTTCTGCCAGTGATGCGGATACGGGGCTTTCCTATATGCACGATCTTGGTTTCATAGCAAAAATAAAAGATGGGGCCAAAGGGTTTAAAGTAATGTTGGGTGGTGGCTTGGGTTCGCAACCCAGACATGCCGACGTACTTTATGATTTTTTACCTACGGACAAAATAATACCCTTAATGGACGGTGTTATCCGCGTCTTTGACCGATACGGGGAACGTAAGAGCAGGGCCAAGGCAAGGTTGAAGTTTTTATTGAAGGATGTAGGACTGGACGGATTTAAACAATTATTGGAAGAAGAACAGAAGGCCGTACCCATTAGCACATTTAAGGTAGATGCCGATGCCTACCCACACGTAAACGTAGCAGATAGGAAAGCTCCCGAGGTCCAAATAAAGGATAAAAAGGCGTTTGAAAAATGGAAATCTACCAATATCGTGCCCCAAAAACAGGAGGGATTTGTGGCGATTGGCATAAAGGTGCTTTTGGGCGATTTTTATACCGATAAAGCTCGGTTGCTGGCAGATCTTGTGCAACAGTATGCCGCAGGAGAATTTCGATTATCGCTCCGGCAGAATATTTTGATACCCTATGTAAAAGAGGAGTTGCTTCCGTTTTTCTATACCGAATTAGAGACCTTGGGCTTTGTGGAAGCGGGCTATAACAAAGCTTTGGATATTACCGCTTGTCCGGGTACGGATACCTGCAATTTAGGGATTGCAAGTAGTACCGGAATCGCGGTGGCATTGGAGCGCTTGATCAAAGAGGAGTATCCGCAATATGTCTCGAACTCGGATGTCGTCATAAAAATAAGCGGCTGTATGAACGCCTGTGGGCAGCATAATATGGCCAATATAGGATTTCAAGGGATGTCTATCCGAACCAAGGACAAATTGGTAGCCCCTGCGCTGCAAGTGTTGTTGGGTGGTGGAAACATTGGCAATGGCGAAGGACTTTTTGCCGATAAAGTGGTAAAGGTACCCAGTAAGCGCGGTCCGCAGGCACTTAGGTTGATCTTAGACGACTATGATACAAATGGCAACGGACTGTCCTACACCGATTATTACAGGCAAAAAGGGCAGATGTATTTTTATGACTTCCTAAAACCCTTAACGGATATAGAAAACCTTGTCCAAGATGACTTTATAGATTGGGGAAATTCCGAGCGGTACGAAAAGGCCATAGGGGTAGGGGAATGCGCGGGCGTAGTAATCGATTTGATAGCTACCCTGCTGTTCGAGAGCGAGGAAAAAATTCAAAAAGCGGAAGAAGCTTTAACCGAGGGGAAATGGGCGGCAAGTATTTACCATGCCTATTCCAGTATGGTAAATTCCGCAAAAGCTTTGCTGACCGCAGAAAAGACCAAGACCAATACCCATAATAGTATCATTGCCGATTTTGATGATAAGTTTGTGGATACAGGTCGGTTTTCCTTACCGGATGGGTTTGCTGCCCTTGTGCTCCAATTAAATAAAAATGAACCTTCGGAAGCATTTGCAAAACACTATTTAAGCGATGCAAACTCATTTTTGAAGCAAGTGGAGCAATTTAGAAAATCAGAATTGGAATCGGTAACACCAAACAGCTAATGAAGAAACCAAACCAACACACAAGGAATGCCGCCCAAGAAAGCATTTTTCCCCATGTAGGGGAGCCAAAGCGAGTCGTCCGAACAGGTGTTCCACCCTTGGGGGTTAGTAGGAATGGACGGCTAACCGTGGTAGGTGCGGGCCCCGGAGACGCAGAATTGATCACGTTAAAAGCAGTGAAGGTCTTGGAAGATGCCGCCGTTGTCCTTTATGATGCTTTGGTGAATCCGGAGCTTTTGGACTATGCCCCGCAAGCAGAGAAAATTTTTGTGGGCAAACGAAAAGGCTGCTATTCGTATCAGCAGGAACAGATTAATGATTTGATCGTGAGCAGGGCCAAAACGCACGGCCATGTCGTTAGGCTTAAAGGAGGTGACCCTTTCGTTTTTGGCAGAGGAGCCGAAGAAATGGAATTTGCCGCCCAACATAGCGTACAGGTGGCCGTTGTGCCCGGTATTTCTTCTGCTCTTTCCGTTCCTGCCAGTCAACGGATACCGGTAACAAAAAGGGGGTCTTCCGAAAGTTTTTGGGTCATTACCGGTACCACAAAAGAACATAGATTATCCCAGGACATTGCCTTGGCGGCAAAATCAAACGCTACGGTCGTTATCCTTATGGGGATGTCAAAATTAAGGGAGATTACAGCGTTGTTCGTAGCGGAAGGAAAAGCTGAGCTGCCCGTTGCCATTATTCAAGAGGGTACCACGGAACGCGAAAAAATCGGAATAGGTACCATACGTACCATAGCGACCAAAGTGGGGGAACTACAGCTTACCAACCCGGCAATTATTGTAATAGGGGAGGTCGTGCACCACAGGACTCGGTTATTGGAGCTTACAAAGAAACAACATGAAGCAACTATTTTGGTCTAATGGAACGAAACAATCTTTACCCTATCTTTTTAAAGACTTCCAATCTGCATGCCCTTATTATCGGTGGGGGTAATGTGGCAGAGGAAAAACTGACCTTCTTGACCAAGTCGAGTCCAGATGCAAGGGTAACCATGGTATCGCCCATGTTCAGAAAAGCTACGGTTGATCTGGCTACGAAGTATCAGGTAGAAATGATAACCGATGTTTATAAGGATACGTATCTAAAGGGAAAACATATCGTGATCGCCACTACCGATGTTCCGGAGGTGAACGTTCAGGTATATACAGATTGTAGGGCGTTGGACAAGTTGGTGAACGTTGCGGACAACCCTCCTTATTGCGATTTTTATATGGGTGGCATCGTAACCAAGGGCAATGTTAAAATAGCGATTTCTACGAATGGAAAATCGCCTACTACCGCCAAACGTTTACGTCAGTTTTTTGAGGAGGTCATTCCGGAGGATATCAGCAAAATGGTTCAAAATCTGAACGAGTACAGAAAGACCATTAAGGGCGATTTTGAAGAAAAAGTAGATAAGATGAACCAGATCACCAGCCCTTTAGCTCCAAGATCACTTGCCCCTAAAAAGGGTATAGGAGCATTTTTTAGAAAGCGAAAGGTGAAGGAAGTATAGGAATCAAGAGAGCGTTCCTATCCGTTTTGGTAGGAAAACGGCACGGGGATACATCCCTGGTCAAAGAGAAAAAAATCTTAAATGCATTCTCGGCTTTCGCTGGAATGAAAGTAAAATTAACCATATATGATAAAAACGGATATATTGATTATTGGGGCCGGGCCAACAGGCTTGTTCACCGTATTTGAAGCGGGATTATTAAAATTAAAATGTCATTTGATAGATGCCTTACCTCAGCCTGGAGGGCAATGTTCTGAAATTTATCCTAAGAAACCTATATATGACATTCCGGCTTTTCCAGAAATCCTAGCCGGGGATCTGGTAGGTAATCTTATGGCCCAAATAAAACCTTTTGAGCCGGGATTTACCTTGGGGGAACGGGCGGAGACCTTAGATAGGCAGGAAGATGGTTCGTATGTGGTTACAACAAACAAGGGAACCGAGCATCACGCACCCGTAGTTGTCATAGCGGGAGGTTTGGGTTCTTTTGAACCCCGTAAACCGCCTATTGATACTATTGCCGATTTTGAAGATGTCGGTGTAAGCTACATGGTCAAAGATCCCGAGGTATACCGCAATAAGAAAGTGCTGATAGCGGGCGGTGGCGACTCTGCCTTGGATTGGGCCATTTTCTTGGCCAATGTTGCAGCTGAGGTGACCCTCGTGCACCGTAGGAACGAATTTAGAGGAGCTCTGGATTCGGTGGAAAAAGCAGCGGAATTGGCGAAATTGGGTAAAATTAAACTGGTAACGGAAGCGCAGGTTACAAAGTTGTACGGGGATGCCCATTTGGAAGCGGTGCTCATCAAACATAATGATGCCGCACTGGGGGAAACCTATCTGGAGGTGGACGATTTTATTCCCTTGTTCGGGCTGTCCCCAAAGCTGGGGCCGCTTGGTAATTGGGGTCTTGAGATTCATAAAAATGCCATCAAGGTAAATAATGCCAAGGATTATCAAACGAACCTGCCAGGGGTATTTGCTATTGGCGATGTAAACACATACGAAGGAAAGTTAAAATTGATCTTGTCGGGCTTTCATGAAGCCGCGGTCATGTGCCAGTATGCGTATCAAATTATCAATCCAGGAAAGAGATATGTGATGAAATACACAACCGTTGGTGGCGTAGAGGGTTTTGACGGCACTAAGAAAGTAGCCAAAAAAGAAGTGGTGCAGGCTATTTCTTAAACCGGCTCCCGTATACTTTTTAGCCATTGACCCCTTGGTTTAGTTTCTAGCTAAAAGGTTATGGCCCTACAATTTTATGGCAGCTACTTTAGTTTCTATAAATAGTTTGGCCACTTTGTTTTTTGGGTTAGTAATTAATGGGTTGTTCTGTAATTCGAAATAACTAACAGAACACCCCATTAACTCAACAACCATTTGCAATTTCATTACTTCATTAAAACCTATGGATTTTCAATCCATCGCGGTTTGGTATTTTTAAGGCTATTATCGATTTAAAACATATCAATAAATAGCTGGTTAAATTTGTTTAGTAACAAACTGTGCTGTTACTTTGTCGTTAGTTCATAAATAAATTGAAATCGTTATCAAGAAAGGCGGAGGGATTAGACCCTATGAAGCCTTAGCAACCCTTTGCGCCGGCCCTGTTCGGCGTCCAAGAAGGTGCTACATTCTAGCTTTATGCTGAACTTGTTTCAGTAACTTGTCGCCAATGCGAATAAAAATATAAAGCATAGATAACCACAAAGAAAGACGCTTCGTCAAAACTTTCCCTTGCTTGATACTTACAACGATATAAATACGTTAATAGCCTAGATATCGTACTATGATCAAAGAAATACTCCAAAAAAGAATTTTGGTATTAGATGGCGCCATGGGCACCATGTTGCAACGGTACAATTTTTCCGAGGAAGATTTCCGTGGAGAACGTTTTAAGGATTGGGAGCATCCTTTACAAGGAAACAATGATCTATTATCATTGACCCAGCCAAAAGCCATTGCCGAGGTGCACCGTAAGTATTTTGCCGCGGGTGCGGATATTGTAGAAACCAATACATTCTCCGGGACAACAATAGCCATGGCCGATTACTACATGGAAGAATTGGTGTACGAGCTTAATTTTGAATCTGCCCGCATCGCAAAGGAAGTGGCCAAAGAATTTACGTTAAAAGAGCCTAATAAACCGCGCTTTGTTGCCGGTAGTATTGGCCCTACAAATAAAACGGCAAGTATGTCGCCCGATGTCAACGACCCCGGTTTCAGGGCTATTTCGTTCGATGAATTGCGTATTGCCTATAAACAACAAGTCGAGGCGCTTTTGGACGGTGGTGCAGATATACTTTTGGTTGAAACTATTTTTGATACCCTGAATGCAAAAGCAGCACTATTTGCTATTGAAGAGGTAAAAGAAGAACGTTCTGTCGATGTGCCGATAATGGTGAGCGGTACTATAACGGACGCCTCGGGCAGGACGCTTTCCGGTCAAACAGCAGAGGCTTTTTTGATTTCTATTTCCCATATTCCCATATTGACCGTAGGTTTTAATTGTGCTCTGGGAGCTAGTCAACTAGTACCTCATTTAGAAGTATTGGCGAACAAAACTCCTTTCGGTGTTTCTGCACACCCCAATGCCGGACTGCCAAATGCCTTTGGGGAGTATGATGAAACTCCATCGCAAATGGCAGCACAAATTAAGGAATATGTAGAGAAAGGCTTGATCAACATTATTGGCGGCTGTTGTGGAACCACTCCGGAACATATTACTGCCATTGCAGAATTAGTAAAGCAATACGAACCAAGATCATTTACTGTTGAAATTTAATAATGGTAGAAATAAAACCCAAATATCTGAAACTAAGTGGTCTTGAACCCCTTGTGGTAACTCCCGAGACTAATTTTATTAATGTCGGAGAGCGTACAAATGTGGCTGGCTCCAAGAAGTTTCTTAGGCTTATTAAAGAAGAAAAGTTTGAAGAGGCCTTGGATGTTGCCCGCGACCAAGTAGAAGGTGGCGCACAGATCATAGATGTTAATATGGATGACGGACTCATTGATGGTAAAGAGGCCATGGTGAAGTTCTTGAATTTGGTTATTGCCGAACCAGATATTTCACGGGTTCCCATAATGATAGATAGCTCTAAATGGGAGATTATCGAAGCCGGATTGCAGGTAGTTCAAGGTAAATGTGTGGTGAATTCCATTAGCCTAAAAGAGGGGGAGGCCGAGTTTATACACCAGGCAAAGTTGATAAAGCGCTATGGTGCTGCGGTGATCGTCATGGCTTTTGATGAGGTGGGGCAAGCGGATAATTATGACCGGCGTATTGAAATAGCCAAACGCTCTTATGATGTTTTGGTGAACAAAGTAGGCTTTCCGCCCGAGGATATCATTTTTGATCTGAATATTTTTCCTGTTGCCACAGGAATGGACGAGCATAAGTTAAATGCACTGGATTTTATTACTGCTACAAAATGGGTTCGTGAAAATCTCCCCCATTGCAGTGTAAGTGGTGGTGTAAGTAACGTATCTTTTTCGTTTAGAGGAAATAATCCGGTGCGGGAGGCCATGCATTCTGTATTCCTTTATCACGCCATAAAAGCAGGCATGAACATGGGGATTGTAAACCCGACCATGCTTGAAATTTATGACGATATTCCCAAGGATTTGTTAGAGCGGGTGGAAGATGTGATGCTCAACCGCCGTGATGATGCTACGGAACGCTTGCTTGATTTTGCCGAATCGGTCGTTGGAAAGGCCAAAGAAAGCAAGGTAGATCTATCCTGGCGCGAAGAACCCTTGCAGGATAGGATTACAAGGGCATTGGTAAAGGGTATAGATCAATTTATAGTCGCCGATGTTGAGGAAGCAAGAAAGGCTGCCAATAAACCTATTGAAGTTATCGAAGTTAGTTTGATGACGGGAATGAACGTGGTGGGTGACCTATTCGGAAGCGGAAAAATGTTCTTGCCCCAAGTGGTGAAGTCCGCACGTGTGATGAAAAAAGCAGTTGCTTACTTATTACCGTACATAGAAGAAGAAAAATTAAAATCAGCCCCCCAACCCCCAAAGGGGGAGCAACATTGGCGAACGGCAAATCCTGTGTTATATGGTTTAATGAAAGATCACGCCAAACGTATGCGAAATCAACCTACCAATGCAGAAAAAATGCTTTGGAACGCTTTGAGCGCGAAGAATTTGGATGGATTTAAATTCAGGCGACAGCATATTATAGGGGAATATATAGCGGATTTTATCTGTTTAAAGGAAAATTTAATTGTGGAGATCGATGGGTCCATTCATCAATTACCTGAAAACAAAACAAGTGATGCCGAACGTACCGCTTGGTTAGAAAAAGAAGGATATAAAATAATAAGATTTAGTAATCATCAAGTTCTTGGAAACCTTGAAATGGTGCTAGAAAAAATACACGCCAAGTTGATGGCTCCCCCTTTGGGGGCGGGGGGGGCTGCTGGTAAAATCTTGATGGCCACCGTGAAAGGTGATGTACACGATATCGGAAAGAATATAGTGAGTGTGGTTCTGGCATGTAACAACTACGAAATAGTAGACCTAGGGGTAATGGTACCCCCGGAGAAAATTATTGCTGCGGCTATTGAACACAATGTAGACGTTATTGGTTTAAGTGGTTTGATTACGCCATCGCTGGACGAAATGGTACATTTGGCCAAGGAGATGGAGCGTAAAAATTTCACTATTCCGTTATTGATCGGTGGTGCCACAACAAGCAAGGCGCATACGGCCGTGAAAATAGATACGGAATATAGCAATGCAGTTGTACATGTTAACGACGCCTCGCGGGCGGTGACCGTGGTGGGCGATTTGCTCCAAAATGAAACTTCCGAAACGTATAAGCATTCTATTAAACAGGATTACGACATATTCAGGGATAAGTTTTTAAAACGTAGGGTAAAGAAAGAATACAAATCTATTGAAGAGGCACGAGCCAATAAGTTCAAGATCAATTGGGACACTTCTATAATCGTAAAACCCAACGCCCTTGGAATTCAGGTGATTGAAGATATGGATTTGGAAAAATTGGTTCCTTTTATCGACTGGACACCCTTTTTCAGAAGCTGGGAACTGCACGGTAAATATCCGGACATTCTTACGGACGATGTGGTTGGCGAACAGGCGACCGACCTTTTTGCCGATGCCCAAAGAATGCTTTCAGAAGTATTGACCGGCAAAAAACTTAAGGCAAAGGGTATTTTTGGTCTTTTTCCGGCCAATACCATCAATGACGATGATATTGAGGTGGAACTCCCCCAGAACGTAGGGCAAGGGTTTTCGGTATCCGATGATAACGAAAAACAATCTGAGGCTCCTTCTGTTGAAGATACTAAAGAACGCTTTGTTTTCAGGACCTTACGACAGCAACTCCAACGAAAGGAAGGCGTACCCGACTATGCCCTGGCCGATTTCATTGCGCCTAAAGAAACAGGAAAACAGGATTACATCGGGTGTTTTTGTGTTTCCACGGGCTTTGGTACTGCGGAACTGGCGGCGGAATATGAAAAAGACCTGGACGACTATAGCTCCATTATGATCAAGGCGCTTGCCGATCGCTTGGCAGAAGCTTTTGCAGAATACTTGCATAAAGAGGTGCGCACCAAACATTGGGGATACGCGGAAAATGAAGATTTAGGGAACGAAGAATTAATAAATGAGAAATATAAGGGCATTAGACCGGCACCGGGTTACCCTGCCTGTCCGGACCACTTGGAGAAATTGACGATTTGGGAAATGCTACAAGTAGAGGAAAATATAGGAGTGAAATTAACGGAAAGCCTGGCCATGTGGCCCGCGGCATCCGTTAGTGGCTACTACTTTGGGAATCCAGAGGCGCGGTACTTTGGACTGGGAAAAATAAAGGAAGATCAGGTTGCGGATTTTGCCGATAGAAAGGGAATGGAATTGGACGAGGCAAAAAAATGGCTGGCGCCGAATATTGCGGAGGCCAACTAGCTACCAAAAGCAAAATACTTTTTAAATGATGAGGAGAACCCTAGAATTTAATAGACGGATAAGGGTATGGGTTTCTTCCTATATAGGGGAATTTAGAGCGAGTGGTGTGCTAGCAAAATGGTTTACGTGACACCGAACATAAAAATGTTGAAACTGTCAACGGATGTGAGTAAAAAAATAGGAGTAAACTAGCGAGCGTTAGGGATTGCAGCGGCATCTTTTTTGTGTCACCCTGAGCGCAGTCGAAGGGCGACACAAAAAAATACAGCGGAAAGCCCGACCCTTGGGGAACACCCAAAAAAAAGAAGAATAACAACTAAAAATGTTTCGGCCTTGGCTCCTTCTACTTTGGAGTGGTCGGGGGGAGAGGACTAAGATACTGATACAAGTTTGGCATAAATGAAAGTAACAGACCACATAGAGAAGGCAAAAGGCGAAACCTTGTTTTCGTTTGAAATTATACCGCCGCTAAAAGGCCGTAATATTCAAGAACTATACGGCAATATTGATCCGTTGATGGAGTTTAAGCCTCCGTTTATTGATGTGACGACATCTAGGGAGGAATATGTATATATAGATCGGGACGGCTTGTTGGATAAAAAGCTTACGCGCATGCGACCGGGTACTGTAGGTATTTGTGCCTCAATTAAACACAAATACGATGTAGATACCGTACCGCACGTACTTTGCGGGGGATTTACGAAAGAGGAAACGGAGTATTTGTTGGTAGATTGTCATTACTTGGGCATAGATAACGTAATGGCGCTGCGTGGCGATGCCATGAGGGAACAGCAGTATTTTGAACCCACAAAAGGTGGACACCCGTTCGCCAAAAGTTTAGTAAAACAGATTCAGGACTTAAACTGCGGCAAGTACCTGCACGAGGTCATAGAAGCCGATGATTGTGCCGATTTCTGCATTGGGGTGGCCGGGTATCCGGAAAAGCACTTGGAGGCACCTTCCTTAAAGACCGATTTAAAACGGTTAAAGGAAAAGGTAGACGCCGGGGCGGATTATATTGTGACACAAATGTTCTTTGATAACAAAAAGTATTTTGAGTTTGTGGCCGCGGCAAAGGATATGGGGATCCATGTGCCTATTATCCCGGGAATAAAGCCCATTGCCGTGAAACGACACCTGCAATTATTGCCCCAGGTGTTTAGGATAGACCTGCCCCAAGATCTAATAGATGCCGTGGACGATTGCAAGAATAACAAGGAAGTAAGGCAGGTGGGTATCGATTGGGCCATACAACAAAGCAAGGAACTCAAGGCAGCGGGCGTGCCGGTGCTTCATTATTATTCTATGGGAAAATCCGATAATATAAAGGCGATCGCTAGGGAATTGTTTTAGGTGTCCGGCATCTGGCGATTCTGGTTTCACATCATAAAGATGAGTAGGTAAGAAGACCTTGTACCGTAATTTATCGGTGTTCTGTTGTCTCTTGGCTCTTGCCTCTTACTTTCTTGTTTTTGCACTCCTGAACTTCCTACTTCAAATATGAGACTTCAGCATAGAAGTGCTTACCTTTGCGCCCCATGAAACGGATTTATCTTTTTTGTGCTTTAACGTCTTTCCTTTTAGGGTTTTCCCAAGACGTTAAGGAAGTAAAAAAACATACCATAGATGCGAATCAGTTTTATGGTTCTATACTCCTGCATAATCCGGATATATCCCACTTGATTACCAACCATCCGGCAGGATTAATTCTCAGCTATAACAGGAAAACTTATGGTTCCAAAAAATGGGAGGCATTGTACGGTTACCCGGATTATGGTGTTTCGTTCATTTATCAAAACATGAACAACGAAACGCTAGGGAACAATTTTGGGCTGTACGCACATTATAACTATTACTTTTTTAAGCGAAATGTTCAGTTTAGGATAGGCCAGGGAATTGCCTATAATACGAATCCGTACAATAGGATAACCAATTTCAGGAACAATGCGTATGGTTCCGACTTCATGAGTACTACGTATTTGATGCTCAATTATCATAAGGAGAATGTTTTCAAAGGCTTAGGGTTTAAAGCAGGAATCTCTGTTGTTCACTATTCCAATGCCAATGTAAGGGCGCCAAATACATCTACCAATACGTTTGCGTTAAATGCGGGATTGATTTATGACTTGGACGGAGGAAAAGAACTAGAGTATGTTCCAAAAGAACCTAAAGAGATAGTAAGGGAACCGGTGCGCTACAACTTGGCCGTGCGCAGTGGTATTAACGAAAGCGATATCATAGGTTCGGGACAGTATGGTTTCTTGATTTTATCGGGTTACGCCGATAAGCGATTGGGTAGAAAAAGGGCCGTTCAGTTTGGGGCAGATGTGTTCTTTTCCAACTTTTTAAAGGAATTGATTCGTTTTCAAGGCACTTCTTTTCCAGAAATGGATGTAAACGTTGACGATGATTACAGAAGGGTAGGGCTTTTTCTAGGGCATGAACTGTTCATTAACAAATTGAGTATAATAACGCAATTAGGCTATTATGTGTATTACCCTTTCGACTTTGAGGGGAGGGTGTACAACAGGGTAGGTATGAAACGTTATTTTGGAAAAAAGGTTTTTGGTGCCATAACGCTAAAATCCCATGGTGCGGCGGCAGAGGCAGTAGAATTCGGTGTAGGAATTAGATTTTGAGAATTAGATTTTAGACGTGAGATGTTAGATTTTAGACGATTTTATAGAGATGTAGTAAGGCCTTACAGGTTGATGTGTTATCGCACGCAACCTAGCACTAGTTCAATTTTAGTAGTACAAATATCTTTGTTCTTGGTTCTTTCCTCTTTATTTTTCTCCTGTAATTCTGAAAATGCACCGGATTGCCTCCAAGGTGAAGGTGAGCTTGTAAGACAAGAAGTTAGTTTGCCCAATTTTGATAAAATCACCGTTTTTGAAAAAGTGGCCTTGGTGCTAAAAGAAGGACCGGAACAAAAGGTTGAAATAGAGACAGGGGAGTTTTTATTGAACGAAGTAAGTGCGGTGGTTGAAGGCGATAGATTGATACTAAGAAACGCCAACGGGTGTAATCTTTTTCGTGAATATGGGATTACCACTGTTTATGTTACCGCTCCCAATGTTTCGGAAATTCGCAGTAGCACTGGTTTATTGATTCGTAGTGACGGGGTATTGGCCTATTCCGATCTCAGTTTAATTTCCGAAAGTTTCAACAATCCCGAATCAGAAACTACCGATGGCTCTTTTGACTTGGAGTTGGCTACGGAAACCGTTTCTATAGTAGTAAACGGAATAGCCTATTTTAAGTTGTCGGGAACTACCACGGATTTTAATATCACCATTGCAGCCGGAGATTCCAGAATTGAAGCTGAGGATTTAATTGCCCGGAATGTGCAGGTAAACCATAGGGGAACCAACGATATTTTGACCAACCCACAAGTAGCTGTCCGTGGTATTATTCGGGGCAACGGGAATGTTATTTGTTTTAACCGTCCGGAAACCATAGCGGTAGAAGAAATTTTTAATGGGCGTTTGTTGTTCAATTGAATTATTGATGCATTCTAAATGGCGAATCCCTTCCTTACATACCTTAAAAATATATTTGCAAGCCAAAGAATTATTGGCGACGATAAGATGTTGAACGGTTTGGCAAAGGTTGACGGTTTGTTGCATGGGTTGATCAATGAAAAGCGAGTGCCCGGACTTTCGATTACGGTGTTAAAGGACGGAAAGCGCTTGTTTGAAAAAGGATACGGGTATGCAGATGTAGCAGATAAAAAATACATTTGTCCTAAAGAAACAATCTTTCGCGTTGCCAGTGTTTCAAAACCGATAGCGGCGACCGCTTTGGCGCATATTGTTGCGGATCGTATTATGACTTTGGATGCTTCATTTTATGAGTATGTGCCTTACTTTCCAAAAAAACAGTGGGATTTTACCATAAGACAACTCGCAAGCCATACAGCCGGAATTCGGAAGTATAAGGGTAAGGAATTTGCGTTGAACAAACCTTATTCCATTAAAGAAAGCATTGCCCTTTTTAAGGAAGACCCCTTACTTTTTGAGCCAGGTACGGGTTATGAGTACACGAGTTTTGATTGGGTGTTGCTCTCCTTGGCCATGCAGGAGGCCAGTGGCATTCCGTTTGAGGCGTATGTGTGGAATAAGGTATTACAGCCCTTAGAAATGAAATATACATTTTCCCCTGACCTTAGGAACCCGGACGAAAATGTTCTTGAGGATACTACCATAAAAAAAACTGCGATTCCGCCAGAACTAAAACGGAATCTTGCAACATGCTATACAAAAGTCCGTCTTGGTTTTAGAGAAGCAGTTCCGGTGCATAATTTTTATAAATTGGCCGGTGGCGGTTACCTAAGCACCTCCGAGGATATCGCCAAACTAGGCCAGGCCTATTTGGAAGGCTATCCCTTGGATAAAACCCTGATAAACGAGTTTTTAACCTCGGTCATGATAGTGGATAGACCCACCTATTACGGTTTGGGTTGGCAGGTAAGTCAGGATAAAATGGGAAGAGCGTACTACGGACATATAGGGAGTAGTGTGGGTGCCTATTCCAACTTTTTTGTTTACCCAGAAGAGCAAATGGTGTTCTCTATATTGATCAACTGTACCGATCCAAACGTGCAGGATGTACTGGATGAGGTGGTGCAGGAATTGCTTGGTTTGCATAAGGTGGGGTAGAACGGTTTATTTAAACCTATATGCTCGTATTCGCGCTATGCTTGAGTTATATTCGCTGCGTATTGATTATTTTTAGATTTCAATCCTTTAGCCATGAGAAACATAATTAAGCCTTTCGCTTTAGCAATCAGTTTGCTGTTTACGTTCATATTTGGTTTCGCTCAGCGCGATATCAATTTGGACAAACTATCCAAAACCTACGCGGACGAACGCCTGCCATTGTTCCTAGAATTGTTAAGCATACCCAACGATGCTTTTTATCCGGAGGATATGGAGCAAAATATACGCTGGTGCGAACAACAATTTGGACAGCGGGGTTTTGCTACCCAGCGAATTGCCACTACCCATGTGCCCTTGCTCATGGCCGAAAGAAAACACCCCAAAGCCAAAAAAACGGTATTGATTTACCTTCAACTGGACGGACAGCCAGTGGACAGTACCAAGTGGTTTCAGGAAAGTCCGTATACCCCTGTCATTAAAGAAAAAAACCATAAGGGCGAATGGAAGGAAGCTACTTGGGAATCTGCCGATTCCTTGGATGACGAGATGCGTATTTTCGCCCGTT
Source organism: Maribacter chungangensis (assembly GCF_042676845.1). Taxonomy (NCBI): domain Bacteria; kingdom Pseudomonadati; phylum Bacteroidota; class Flavobacteriia; order Flavobacteriales; family Flavobacteriaceae; genus Maribacter; species Maribacter chungangensis. The sequence goes on along the minus strand of NZ_JBHTHY010000022.1, from coordinate 101,949 downwards.
CCGCTAGTGATGCCAAAGGTCCTGTGGTCATGTTTTTGGCAGCTTTGGACGCCGCGGCCAAGAACAACATCACCCCTAACTATAATATAAAGGTCATTATGGACTTTGAGGAAGAACTGGGTTCCCCAAGATTACCTGACGCAGTTACCAGAAATGCCGAATTATTGAAAGCCGATATGCTCATTATTTTTGATGGCCCACGGCATATCAGTAATCAACCTACCTTGACTTTTGGCGCTAGAGGTATCGCTACGATAACCCTTACTACTTATGGACCGGTGGTACCTCAGCATAGTGGTCACTTTGGGAATTATGCGCCCAATCCCGCCTTAGGGTTGTCCAAACTGCTGGCCGGTATGAAGGATGATGAGGGCCGTGTAACTATTCCCGGATTTTATGACGGTATCAGCATAGACCCCAAGACCGAGAAGATACTGCGGAACGTGCCGGATAAGGAGAATGAGATTAAAAAGCGGTTGCAAATTGTTTCTGCCGACAAGGTAGGAAGTTACTACCAAGAAGCGATTCAGTACCCTTCCTTGAACATCAGGGGGATGCAGTCCGGTTGGATAGATGAAAAAGTGCGTACCATTATACCCGGTTGGGCCCGCGCAGAGTTGGATGTCCGCCTGGTGTTGGAATCCGACCCGGAGCGATTGATACGTTTGGTAAAAAACCATGTAGCGTCTCAAGGATATTATATAACCGACACAGAACCAACGGAGCAGGAAAGACTTACCCATGAAAAGATCGCGACGTTCACTTCGGAGATTTCATATCAATCGTTTCGAACGGACTTTGATTCGGAAGTAGGGGTATGGCTTACCAACGCTTTGAAGAACGCTTTTGGCGAAGACCCCATTCGTATACGAATGAGCGGAGGCTCCATTCCCATTTCCCCTTTTGTAACGACCTTGAATATCCCTGCCGTTACCGTTCCCACGGTCAATAGGGATAATAACCAACATAGTCCGAACGAAAATTTGAGGATAGGAAATTATAGGGAAGGTGTAAAAACGATGCTGGCTATTCTTAGGGAGAAGTTGTAAATTTTTATGCTTCACAATCAAAAATCAACTATTTTTAACAGCCTTTACTAAAATTAACATTAGAAATAACTAGCTATGAAATCAGTATTTTTATTTTTTATAATTCTATTATCCTTTTTTTCAGTTTCAGGGCAAGAAGTAACCTCTTTTACTGGCTTCTGGAAAACTGAATACTATCAAGATGACAAGGAAATAACCAGAAAGGAATTTACCGCGTTAATGGAGACTAATTCTCAGGTAAATAAGTATTGGAGAAAGTCAAAGACAAACGAAACACTTGCAGGAATTACGCTCTTGGCACAACTAGGATTCTCGGTTTGGATGGCCTCGGAATTAATACGAGATGAACCTTTTTTAACGAATAGGGATAGAGTTCAAAATGCTTTAACTCCTAGTATTGGAGTAATAACGACAGGGATTGCTGGAGGTATTTTCTTGCATTTGTCCAGTAATTCTAAGAAAAAAGCAATACTCACATATAACAAACAATTTGACGATAAAACTACGTATAACCTAGTGCCAATAAGCAATCAAAACGGACTAGGTTTAGCGATACGTTTTTGAATTATTCGTATTTATATATGGTTTATGGCTTTATATTCTTAAGAGATTCAATCTTTAATTTAATATTCGAAAAAATAACTGCTTAGAACATCCTTTTTAAATTTAATTAGTACATTAGCCCCAAGTAAAAAGCAAAATGATAAAGCAATATTTCTGGAACGGTTTCTATTTTTACTTCTTTTTTATAAGAGAAGCGGGACTGTTGTAGTGTATATTCACAAAATATAAACAAATGAAGTCCCGTTGTAAACGGGGCTTTTTTTTTTGTTCAAAATCATTAGGTTTTAAATTATGCTGAACTTGATTCAGAATCTACGCGAAATTGAAAATTGAGTGTAAGATTAGCGAAGGTACTTGTACAGCGCTGGATTTTCGGAGCATTAATAACAATTGCCCTTCTAAGGAGGGGTTAGGGAATGATTATGAGTTTAAAAATAGCCATACAGGGAATACAGGGGTCCAATCACCATCAGGTGGCCTTGGATTATTTTGGCAGCGACATAGCGTTGGCCGAGTGCCTTTCGTTTGATACCTTGGTAGATACCCTGTTAAAAAAGGAAGCGGAAAAAGGCATTATGGCGATAGAGAACTCCATTGCCGGGTCTATTATTCCCAACTACGCCTTGGTCTACCATAACGATCTGCATATTATTGGGGAGCACTATTTGAACATACACCACCATTTGATGGTGCTTAAAGGACAGCAACTTTCGGATATTACCGAGGTTAGTTCACATCCTATGGCTTTACTTCAGTGTAAGGAATTTTTTAAGGCCTACCCCAATATCCGGTTAGTAGAAGACGTGGATACAGCTGAAACGGCCAAGCGTATTCAGGAGCAAAAGTTGACCCATGTAGCGGCCATAGCACCCAAGGTTGCCGCAACATTATACGGGTTGGACATCGTAGCGGACAATATACAGACCATTAAGAATAACGCTACGCGGTTTATCATTGTAAAGACAAAGAACAAGGTGCTTCCGGAGGCCGAAATCAATAAGGCTTCTTTACGGTTCATCACCGACCATAAGCGCGGTAGTTTGGCAGCGGTACTCAATGTAATGAGCGATTGCAGGATGAACCTTACGAAGATACAGTCACTTCCTGTAATAGAGACCCCTTGGAAATACGCCTTCTTTGTAGATATAACGTTTACCGCTTATGCGGATTTTAGCAAATTAAAATCCCTGTTGGATATCATGACGGAGGAATTTAAGGTTTTGGGAGAATATAAAAATGCCATGGTATGATACGGACGGCTCAACGTTTAGAAACAGTACAGGAATACTACTTCTCAAAAAAGTTGCGAGAGGTACGTGGATTAATGGTAGCGGGCAAACCCATTATCAATATGGGTATCGGTAGTCCGGATCTGGCACCATCGCCGGCGGTTATCGCCAGCATGCAAAACGCTATCTTGGAACCGGGAGCACACCAGTACCAGAGCTATCAAGGTTTGCCGGCCCTACGTTCCGCGTTCGCGTCGTTTTATCGGAGTAAGTTTAATGTGGCATTGGAGGCAGATTCCGAGATATTGCCTTTAATGGGGTCCAAGGAAGGTATTATGCACATTAGCATGGCTTTTTTGAATACAGGCGATGCCGTACTTATTCCGGATCCCGGATACCCTACGTATACCTCTGTGACTAAGTTGGTGGGGGCAATACCGCTTATGTACGACCTTACCGAGGAGAACGATTGGTTGCCTAACATGGACGCTTTGGAACAAATGGACCTGAGCAAGGTAAAATTAATGTGGATCAGTTACCCCAATATGCCTACGGGAGCACGTATTAGCATGGAAAAAATGGAGGTGATCGTGGCCTTTGCCAAAAAGCATAATATTTTGTTGGTAAACGACAATCCCTATAGTTTTGTGTTGAACGATACACCCACCAGTATCTTGCAGGTAACTGGTGCCAAAGCGGTAGCGTTGGAATTGAATTCCCTCAGTAAAACTTTTAATATGGCGGGGTGGCGCGTGGGCATGGTCTCCGGTAATGCCGAACATATTAACGCTGTACTTAAGATCAAGAGCAACATGGACTCCGGTATGTTTTACGGTGTACAACAAGGAGCCATTACAGCATTGCAAAGTGGGGAGGCATGGTTTCAGGAATTGGACCGTACCTATGGCAAAAGAAGGGCGTTGATGTTTCAACTGGTAGATCTTATAGGTGCTACCTACGACCCAAACGCAGCCGGTATGTTTATATGGGCAAAGTTGCCGGTGGGTTCAAAGTCATCCGAAGAATGTATAGATGAGCTGTTGCACGAGAAGAATATTTTTATTGCACCAGGGACTATTTTTGGCAGTAATGGAGAAGGGTATATCCGGTTTTCACTTTGTGTGACCGAAGAAAAAATTAAAGAGGCGATTAGTAGATTTGATTAGTAAGATATCAGAAGTGAGAAGTAAGAAGTATGAAATGAGAAATAAGAAATGTGAAGTGAGATTTGAGAAGTGTTTAAAGTTTTGGCTGAGTTTTATTTGAAGGCAAGTTAATTAGAAAAGGAGCTAAATGGGCAGAGAATAATATTGATAGTGTCACAATCAAGGACAAAATCATTTAAAAACGCTTTGTCAATCGTTATGTTGAATAGGATAAATATTTAGAGTTTATGTTTTTAATAGTTCTGCTTTGTTTCGAGTCTCTTTACAATATGAAGTCTAACATCTCAAATCTAACCTCTGATATCTAAGAAATATCTAAAAAAAATATGAACATTTTTGTAATTGGAATCGGTTTAATAGGAGGGTCCTTTGTAAAGGATGTAAGGGCTAAAATGTCCGCTGCTAAAATTTACGGAATAGATGCCAATGCCGCTCATGTAGCCCAGGCACTTTCCTTAGGTCTTATTGATGAAAAAGCAACCTATGAAGATTTGCATTTGGCAGAATTTGTGATGGTGAGCGTTCCGGTAGACGTTATGTTGCAAGAACTTCCCAAGATTTTAGATAAGGTGTCGGACGAATGCGTGGTCTGTGATGCGGGATCAACCAAAGAACTGTTATGTGCCGCATTGGAAGAGCACCCTAAGAGGCGTAATTTTTTGGCCTGCCACCCAATTGCAGGTACAGAATTTTCTGGTCCGTCCGCGGCCATTAACGGATTGTACCATGGGAAGACCAATATCATCTGCGAGATAGAAAAAACGGCTTTCACCTTACAGGAGCGGGCTTTGGAAATCTTTCAATTGTTGGGAATGCGCATTAGGTATATGAATCCAAAAGCGCACGATAAACATATCGCTTATGTATCGCACTTATCGCACATTAGTTCTTTTATGTTGGGAAAAACGGTCATAGAAAAGGAGAAGAACGAACGCGATATATTTGATATGGCGGGAAGTGGATTTGAAAGTACGGTGCGCTTGGCCAAAAGTTCGCCCGCTATGTGGACCCCTATTTTTAAACAGAACAAGGAAAATGTTGTAGAAACATTGGAGGAGTATATTCAAAATTTATCCGAATTCAAAGAAATGCTCTTGAAAGATGATTATGAGGGAATTTACGACCAGATGAACAATACGAATAAGATAAAGGTCATTTTAAAAGGAATGCCGGTAAGTAAAATGGTAGCTAAAGAAAAGAATTAGTAATACGAACATTTAATATTTAAATAGACGAAGTCTAAAAACTGCAAAACTAGAACACCTTTACCCTTTTGCAGTTGTAGGACTTCACCAAAAACAAAGTAATGGAGAATACAAAAGAAATGAGAACATGGTTGGACGATATGGGTTTAGATCATCCACTAGTAATAGCAGGGCCATGCAGTGCAGAAACCGAGGAACAAGTGTTGCGTATAGCGCATGACCTAAAAGATACCGATGTTAATTACTACAGGGCGGGTATTTGGAAACCAAGAACACGTCCCGGAAATTTTGAGGGTGTCGGTGCCCTTGGTCTTAAATGGTTGCAAAAGGTAAAGCAGGAGACCGGCCTTAAGACCGCAACAGAAGTTGCAAACCGCGCACATGTAGAATTGGCCTTAGAGCATGATGTAGATTTATTGTGGATCGGAGCACGATCTACCGTGAGTCCTTTTATTATGCAGGAACTGGCAGATGCCTTGGAGGGTACGGATAAGATTGTTTTGGTGAAGAATCCCGTAAATCCGGATCTGGCCTTATGGTTGGGGGGTATCGAAAGACTGCATACTGCTGGAATCAAGAGATTGGGAGCCATACACAGAGGCTTCTCAACCTACGAAAAATCGAAATATCGGAATATTCCAGAATGGCAGCTGGCCATCGAATTCCAGAACAAATTCCCTGATTTACCATTGATCAACGATCCATCTCATATTACCGGCAAGCGAGATATGATTTTTGATGTATCGCAAACCGCATTGGATCTAAATTTTGACGGGTTAATGATCGAGACCCATTTTGATCCGGACAATGCGTGGAGTGATGCCGCACAACAGGTAACACCTGATACTTTGGTACAGATCATGAGGGATCTGAAAATAAGAAAGGAATCCGATCCAGAGGCCGAGTATAACAGTCAGTTAAGCAACCTAAGAGCTCAGATAGATGTTATTGACAACCAATTAATAGAGACCTTGGGTAAACGAATGAAGATATCCGATGGTATCGGGGCACTTAAAAAGTCCAGAAACGTGGCCGTGCTGCAATCCAATCGTTGGAACGAGATTTTGGGTAAAATGATTTTGGAAGGGGAAAGCAAAGGGCTTAGCGAAGAATTTGTGCTGCGTATGTTCAAGGCGATCCACCAGGAGTCCATAAACCATCAAGAAAAAATAGTAAAGGCATAAATAGAAAACCCCAACTTTGTAAGCTGGGGTTTTTATCACTTGATAGTCAAGGTTTTAACAAAACGTTAAGCCTTGACTTTTTATTGAAATTATTTTTTGAAAATATATCTGGTAATAAAGATACCGGAGCCATCTCCTTTGCCACTGTCGCTTTCGACCGCACTAGTAACAAAAGCAAGTTCCCAACCTTCGGCAACCAGCGCATTTATTTTTGATGTGATGATGGCGTCGTTCGCTGCAATGTTCTGAAAACGTATACCGGCAATATTAAAGAAATTCAATAATTTGGTCTCGTCAAAATCCTTTACCCTTATTTCATCTCTTTTTGACTTGTTTCTGGTATTGTCCTCTTCGGTTTGAGTTGAGGTAAATTGCGCATAGTCTTTTTCTTCATTCCCATCAATGATTCTTGAACGGCCAATACCACTGGAAACAATAGATTCTACACTTGTGATAACTTTGTACTGCTGTGCGTTCATTTCAAACGTACAGGCTAATGCAACGAATGCGATAAAAATAATTTTTTTCATAAATGATTGATTTTTTTGATATAATCGGTTCAATAGATATAAGTAGAACTAAATAAAACGGAATTAATTGTTTAAAGTTCCAGAAGTATTGGTTAGGTGGGTTTTATGTTGCTTATATCTAAAAATAGTATTGCATTAACTCCGTTGATAAATTATTAGAAATGTAAGGTATTGGTAGAAGGTAGTGCTAAGGTGCTATATTGGTAGTTCTAAATAGTATAATATTTGTCCATCGTGCTTTGTTTGCTCATGATGAAACGGAGCTGTTTGGTAAAAGAAAAGTTTGGTGCCACATGGATGATACACTTTATATTTTAAATGTTGATACTGTTTAAAAATTAAAAAATCCCGGGAAACCGGGATTTTTATTATATCGTAGCAGTTTCACTACTGAATCGAAAAATCAAACACAGCTTGGTTATCTCTTCCTTGCGGTACTTGGCCTTGATAGATAAAGCAGTACTCTCCGGGTGCAAGTGAATCTGGCGTTACTTTAAATTTGTTGCCTTCAATCTCTTCGATGCTAAAATTCAAGGCGTATTTTGGATCAATACCGCTACTACTGGTAATCCAGCTACTTTTTCCCGTTATGACCTCTCTAAGATTCTTTTTCTCTTTCACTGTTAGTTTTACTAAAACAAACTCGTTAGGATTACTTGCCATTCTAAACCACCAGTTAAAAACGCCGGCTTGGTTACCTTGGTTGTTTTGCATATTATCTACCTCCGTTACGCTTGGGTCAAAAATAAAGGTGAATTCTGGCTGTGAGTTTTTAATAACGTTGTTGGATTGAGTCTTTGGTAATTGCGCTTTCTGTTTAGAGTTAATAAGTCCGGAAACTAATTTTTGAGCAACTGCATTGGAGTTGGCACCTGAAAATACACTGGGCTGAACCAATCTATCTTCCCCGTCCTCGGCTAAATAATAGATACCGGTTTTCGACTTTGTGTTCTGCCTGGATTTTTCCATGATCAACGAAAGGATCTCTGAGGACACCCCGGCTTTTTTCATACTGCTCAAGGCGGAAATGGACGCGTCAAATTTTACGTCGGAATGGGTGATTTTATCAATGATCATATAGTCGTCAAAACCGAGTTCTACCATTTGGATTACAGATTCATTGGTTACCGTTTCTTGCGCCATAGCACTAGATGTTAGAACAAGAGAAACAATTAAGAGGAATTTTTTTAGTTTTTTCATTGGTTATAGTTTGTATTTGTGTCCTAATTTATAATAATTTTCATAAATAAAGGGGTTACTTTGTACAGATTGAAATATCTAGTGCATAAAATGAAGGGAATAGTTTATAAATCGACAGGAAGCTGGTACACTGTAAAATCGGACGGAGGTGATTTTTATAACTGTAGGATCAAAGGAAAATTTAGGATCAAAGGAATTAAAAGTACCAACCCGGTTGCCGTTGGGGACGCGGTAAATTTTGATGTAGAAACTATTGGTGACGACACGATCGGTATCATAAACAAGATTGAGGAGCGCAAGAACTATATCATTAGAAAATCGGTTAACCTATCAAAGCAGACCCATATTATAGCTGCTAATCTAGACCAGGTTTTTTTGTTGGTTACCTTAAACAACCCACCTACCCATACTATTTTTATAGATCGATTTTTAGTGACGGCGAAGGCATATCAAATCCCCGCTATTTTGGTGTTCAACAAAATTGACACCTATTCGGAAGAAGAACGGGACGAGGTAAAGTACTTGGCGGCTATGTATAGGGAGATTGGGTACACGTGTGTTGGCATTTCTGCCGTAACGGGTAAAAATGTAGATACCATTAAAGAATGGATGGTAGGTAAAACCTCTATGTTTTCCGGACATTCTGGCGTGGGTAAATCAACATTGATCAACGCCATAGATCCCAATTTAAACCTCAAGACCGCTCAGATTTCACAGCAACATCTGCAAGGGCAACATACCACTACGTTTGCGGAAATGTACGATATGGATTTTGGTGCACGGATCATAGATACGCCCGGTATTAAAGGGTTTGGTATCGTGGATATGGAAAAAGAAGAAATAGGTGATTATTTTCCGGAACTCTTTAAATTGAAACAAGATTGTAAGTTTAATAATTGTATTCATATCGATGAACCAAAATGTGCGGTCAAAGATGCTTTGGAGGAAGGGAAAATTGCCTGGAGCAGGTATCAAAGTTACCTTCAGATGGTAAAAGGTGAGGATGAGAATTATAGGGTAGACATACACGAAGAAAAAAAATGAGAGCAGTAGTACAGCGCGTTTCAAGGGCTAGCGTAGGCGTATCCGGAAAGATAATTTCCGCTATACCTACGGGAGTATTGGTGCTATTGGGTATAACTAATGACGATGGAGAAGAGGATATCCGTTGGTTGGTACGTAAAATAGCCAATCTTCGTATTTTTAACGATGCCGATGGTGTTATGAACCTGTCCCTTTTGGATGTAAAGGGCGATGCCATTGTGGTTAGTCAGTTTACCCTTTATGCGGCAACCAAAAAGGGAAATCGTCCTTCCTACATAAAAGCGGCAAAACCGGATGTTGCGGTTCCCCTATACGAATCCTTTGTGGCCGAGCTGGAAAAACACTTGGGCAAAAAAGTAGGAACAGGTGTTTTTGGTGCCGATATGAAAGTGGATTTGTTAAATAACGGGCCGGTGACGATTATTATTGATACAAAGAATAAAGAATAATGAACATACAAAACGCACAAACCGCCGTAGATGATTGGATCAAGGAACACGGCGTACGCTATTTTAACGAGTTGACCAATATGGCACAGCTTACCGAAGAGGTAGGAGAGGTGGCCCGGATTATCGCACGACGTTATGGGGAGCAGAGCGAAAAAGATAGCGACAAGGACAAGGATTTGGGCGAAGAACTGGCCGATGTACTTTTTGTAGTACTCTGTTTGGCCAACCAAACGGGGATAGATCTGCAACAATCCTTTGATAAAAAGTTAGATCTAAAGACCAAGCGTGATCACGACCGGCATCACAATAATAAAAAGCTGAAATAACACTATATTTACCGCTCGTTTTTAACACATACTATCTTGAGACTTCACCTTACCGGCCCTACGGAAAAAGAATTGCGTGCACATATTAAAATTACAGGATCCAAAAGCGAATCCAATCGGTCTTTGTTGTTGGCTGCGCTGTATAAAGGCATTACCATTGAAAATACCTCCAACTCGGACGATGCAAAGGTGATGGCTCAAGGTCTCAAAAAGACCTCCGGCACAGTGGATATTCATCATGCAGGTACGGCCATGCGTTTTTTAACCGGATATTTTTCCGGTCAAGAAGGAAGGAACGTAATCCTCACAGGTTCTAAACGCATGACGGAGCGACCCATCAAAATATTAGTAGATGCATTAAGGGAGTTAGGTGCGGACATCTCTTACGAGAAGGAAGAAGGTTACCCTCCTATTAAGATAAAAGGGAAAGCGTTGATCAAGGATAGGGTAAGCCTTCCGGCGAATGTGAGCAGTCAGTATATATCATCCTTATTATTACTTGCCCCAAGTCTTAAAAGCGGACTGGAACTGGAGCTAGTAGGTAAGATTACCTCGGTGCCTTATATAAAAATGACCTTAGGGCTGTTGGATGAATTGGGCATCCCCAACTCTTTTGAAGGCAACCTGATTAAAGTGAGTCCCAAAGCATCGGTCTCGCCCACTACCTTGGTCGTAGAATCGGATTGGAGTTCGGCTTCCTACTACTATAGTATCGTTGCCATGGCGGCCATTGGTTCGGAAATTACCTTGTCTGCCTATAAAAAGGACAGTTTACAAGGTGATAGCGTTTTGGCAGAACTGTATACCCATTTTGGTGTAGAAACTAGCTTTGGAGAACACACCATAAGCTTAAAAAAGGTGACCGAGCCAAAAGAAAATACGGTAACATTTGATTTGGCAAATGCCCCTGATATTGCCCAGACCATTGCGGTTACTACTTTTGGATTGGGTATGGGATGCCATTTAACAGGACTACATACCCTAAAAATAAAGGAGACCGATAGATTGGAGGCCTTGTTTACCGAATTAAGCAAATTTGGCGCCGATATTTCGGTTACGGATAAGTCCCTTACCATAATACCGTCTAAAGGCATTAAAGAAGAGGTAGCCATAGATACTTATAATGACCATAGAATGGCCATGGCCTTTGCTCCCTTGGCAATGAAAACACCCCTGTTTGTAAACGATGCAGGCGTAGTTTCCAAGTCTTATCCGGATTTCTGGGAAGACTTAAAAGAGCTGCAATTCAAGGTCATGGAATTATAATCCCGTATTTACTTGACAACCCCCCTCCTCAGATTGTATCTTTGCACCCGCAATTCTGTACAGAAAAAAACCATGTTATGAATTAGTTGGAGCCAAAAGCGCTCAGTAATCAAGGTTTTTTTGGTAGACATACATTCACTAAAAAATAGAAACAGACAACAGATGAAATTATCGCACTTTAGTTTTGAGCTTCCAGATGAATTATTGGCAGAACATCCTTCTGAAAATAGGGACGAGTCTAAGTTGATGGTTATCCATAGAGAAACAGGAAAAATTGAGCATAGAATGTTCAAGGATATGATCGATTACTTTGATGAGGGAGATGTTATGGTGTTGAACAATACCAAAGTTTTTCCCGCCAGATTGTACGGGAACAAAGAAAAAACCGGAGCGCGTATCGAAGTCTTTTTGTTGCGAGAGCTTAACGAGGAGCAACGTTTATGGGATGTGTTGGTGGATCCTGCACGAAAAATCAGGATCGGCAATAAATTGTATTTCGGCGATGACGAAACCTTAGTGGCAGAGGTCATTGATAATACGACCTCTAGAGGACGAACATTACGCTTTTTGTATGACGGAGCCTATTTGGACTTTAGGAGAAAATTAAAGGAATTGGGGGAAACCCCATTGCCAAAATATATTAAAAGGGAGGTTGAGCCAGAAGATGCGGACCGTTACCAGACTATTTACGCAAAGCATGAGGGTGCCGTAGCTGCACCAACGGCAGGAATGCACTTTTCAAAACACCTGCTAAAGCGTTTGGAGATAAAGGGAATCGATTTTGCAGAATTGACATTACATGTAGGCCTAGGAACTTTTAATCCGGTTGAAGTAGAAGATCTTTCCAAGCATAAAATGGACAGCGAAGAGTTGTTTATTGATGAAAAAGCTACGGAAATTGTCAATAATGCCAAGTTAAATAAGAAAAGAATTTGTGCCGTAGGCACTACGGCCATGAGAGGTTTGGAAAGTGCGGTATCTTCCAATCAAACCTTAAATACATACGAAGGATGGACGAACAAGTTCATTTTTCCACCTTATGAGTTTAGTATCGCCAATGCGATGATAACAAACTTTCACTTGCCAAAATCTACATTGTTGATGATGATTTCGGCATTTATGGGTCATGATTTGATGAAAAAATCATACAAGGAAGCCATTTTGGAGCAGTATAAGTTCTATTCCTATGGTGATGCCATGTTGATCATTTAAAATTAGATCGTCGTTTTTGTAGCACGGTTGTGCTACATACCAAAATAGACGGAAATTTATTCTATTTTATAAAAGTAAATCCCTCTTACTTCAAAGTTGATACAAGAGGGATTTTTAGTATATCGTTGTGGAGATAAAAAAGAAAGACGTTAGGGCATTGACCAAGGAGCAGCTCCGAGACTTTTTTACGGGTCAGGGAGACAAGGCTTTTCGTGGCAACCAAGTGTACGAATGGCTTTGGCAAAAAGGGGCACATTCCTTTGATGTCATGACCAACCTTTCCAAGACCACACGAGATATGTTGGAGGCCAACTTTGTGATCAATCACATAAAAGTTGATTTGATGCAACGCAGTGCGGACGGCACTATAAAAAATGCGGTTCGTTTACATGACGATCTTGTCGTTGAATCCGTTTTGATTCCGACTAAAACTAGGACTACCGCTTGTGTTTCCAGTCAGGTGGGTTGTAGTTTGGATTGTCGTTTTTGTGCTACGTCCCGTTTGAAACGAATGCGAAACCTGAATCCCGATGAAATTTATGATCAAGTAGTGGCCATAGATAACGAAAGCCGTTTATACTTTGATAGGCCATTGAGCAATATCGTATTTATGGGGATGGGAGAGCCACTGATGAATTATAATAATGTACTAAAGGCCATCGAAAAAATTACTTCTCCGGAAGGCCTGGGTATGTCTCCCAAGCGTATTATCGTTTCAACATCCGGAGTGCCTAAACTTATAAAACGGATGGCCGATGAGCAAGTCCGCTTTAAATTAGCGGTATCCTTACACTCTGCTATAGATGAGATCCGCACCTCCATCATGCCTTTTAATGCTACTTTTACTTTAGCGGATTTGAGGGAATCCTTGATATATTGGTACGAGAAAACCAAAAGTAGGATTACCTATGAATACGTAGTATGGAAGGGGATCAACGATAAGAAAAAAGATGTAGATGCACTGGTGGATTTCTGTAAGTTTGCACCTTCAAAAGTAAATCTTATCGAATATAATCCTATAGACGACGGCGAATTTCAACAGGCCTCCAATGCTGCTATAGACATGTATGTAGAGACCTTGGAGAAAAATGGCATTACGGTCACCGTACGGCGTTCCAGGGGAAAGGATATCGATGCGGCATGTGGGCAATTGGCGAATAAGTCTTAAAGGGGCAACGCTTTATTTATTAGAATAGGATATTCTTGTTTAGTGTTGGTCCAATACACGAGGAATCGCTCTGTATTTATGTTTAGAATTCCCTGACGCTTCTCCAAGTGTTGGCTCTTTTGGTTATAATGAATTTGTTGTTGCTTGACCTTTCATCGGCATCGGTAATCCTTTAGATGGAATACCATCTCTATAACATCGTTAACTCCTTAGTTTTCGTTAATTTTGATGTAAAACCAACAAGGTTGAAAATAGTAGCGCAAATTAAGGAACCCGTTGCCCAAGAAATGGAACTTTTTGAGTCCAAATTTCGGGAATCCATGACTTCAAAAGTAGCGCTCCTCAACCGTATTACCCACTACATCGTTAATAGAAAAGGCAAGCAGATGCGGCCCATGTTCGTGTTTTTGACTGCCAAACTATTAAATAATGGGGAGGTAAACGAACGTACCTATCGTGGGGCGTCCGTTATCGAGCTGATTCATACGGCTACTTTGGTACATGATGATGTGGTGGATGAAAGTAACAAGCGTAGAGGCTTCTTCTCTATAAACGCCTTATGGAAAAACAAGATAGCGGTATTGGTAGGCGATTATCTGTTATCCAAGGGACTACTACTTTCTATAGATAACGGCGATTTTGATTTGTTGCGTATTATATCGGTTGCCGTTCGGGAAATGAGCGAAGGAGAACTATTACAAATTGAAAAAGCACGCCGCTTGGATATTACCGAGGACGTGTACTACGATATCATCCGCCAAAAAACTGCAACCCTGATCGCCGCTTGTTGTGGTTTAGGGGCCTGTTCCGTGAAGCCAGAAAGTGATGATGTAGAAACCTTTCGTAAATTTGGGGAGCTTTGTGGGATGGCTTTTCAGATTAAGGACGACCTGTTCGATTACGGGAATGAGCGTATAGGAAAGCCAACGGGAATCGATATAAAGGAGCAGAAAATGACACTTCCGTTGATCTATGCCCTAAATCACTGTTCAAAAAAGGAAAAAAGCTGGGTCATTAATTCGATCAAAAACCATAACAAAAATAAAACCAGGGTAAAAGAGGTCATCGCCTTTGTGAAGGCAAAAGGCGGCTTGGACTATGCGGTTGCTACCATGCTTGCCTATAGGGACGAGGCTTTGAGCCTGCTGCAAACCTACCCGGAATCGGAATACCGTAGCGCTTTGGAATTGATGGTGAACTACGTGGTGGAGCGGGATAAATAAACAAAAGACGCTTCTTTAACTGCTTCGCTTAAGATTAAGCCATAAAACTTTAAGTACGCGGTACTGCCCCTTATGAGATGATTACAAGTAGCGATAGGAAACGGTAGGTACTGCGTATATAGTATTGCGTATGAAATATCTAATCCCGCATGCCATATTCAAGCCTTTGATCTTAGCAAATTTTGTCCTAGGTTTAACTGATAGCTGTACTCGGAAACCGGTGTTTTAAAAAATAATTACATTTTTTTCTTCCCTCGGGCAACTATCTTTGGTTGCATTACGTCTATAGTAATAGAAGACTATATAAAGACCGTGAAAATTATACCATTCTATAGAAACGAAAAACAGCTTATTAAAAAGGCTATAGATGGCCATCCGGACGCCCAGCAGCGTTTGTATACTGCATATTCCTCCAAAATGTTGAGTGTTTGCAGGCAATACATAAAGGATATCCATTTTGCGGAAGACGTGATGGTATGTGGATTTTTAAAGGTTTTTGCACATTTAGGGACGTTCAAGTTTCAGGGTAGTTTTGAAGGTTGGATACGACGGATTATGATACGGGAGAGCATCTCTTATCTTAGGAAACAACAGTTTGTGGTCTATGACGATGAGGTGTACGAGAAACAGGAACAGCAAACCAATGTACAGACTACTGATTTGGATACCGCACATATACAGCAGTTAATAGACGCGCTGCCCCAAGGCTATAAGATGGTTTTTGTACTGTACACGGTAGAAGGTTATAAACACCGGGAGATAGCGGAACTATTGGATATCACCGAGAGTACTTCAAAAACACAATTATTAAAGGCTCGGAGGCTTTTACAAGAACAATTGAAGCAACAGAATATTATTGGCTATGGAAGCAGATAAATTTGAAAAACATATAAAATCGAAGTTGGATGCTAGGGAGATAGCTCCTTCATCCGACGCTTGGCAGCGTATTACCAAGGAATTGGAATCCAAGCCTAGGACTAAAAAACCGGGATATCTTTGGTTCGGTATTGCTGCCAGTATAGCGGTAATTCTTGGTATCGCTATTTTTTACAATGCTAATAAAGAAGAAACAGTAAAGGTTCCTTCGGTTTTGGTTCGGCAATCTAATACATCGCCTACCGATAAGGCAGTAGAGCCAGCATCACTAATTCCCGATACAGATACAAATGACATTGCTTTGGAAGAGGGGACAGAGCCTCATGCAAAACAGGAAGAAAAAAGAACAAGTACTCCGGGTAACGATTTAAAGTCGGACGTTATAGAACAAAAGCAGGAGGAGGCTATGGTCGTCGAAGGGCATGGACAAGAATCCAAGGCTATTGAATTACCGGCCCGGTTTTCTGAAACGCTGTTAAACGAAAAAATAGCGGAGGTGGTTGCGCAGGTGGCACTTTTGGAGCAGTCTTCCCAAGTTAGCGATGCCGAAGTGGATTCCCTTTTGCGAGACGCCCAAGAAGAGATTTATAAAGAAAAACTTTTTAGACCCGACCAAAGTGTTGACGCGATGGCCTTGTTGACACAGGTAGAGGAAGAACTGGACCAATCGTTCCGGGACCAGATATTCCAATCCTTAAAATCGGGCTTTTTAAAGGTAAGGACGGCCATTGCCGACCGAAATAATTAAACATCATCATTTTATCGCAATCTTCACGCCATTAATTCCAAATGGGGCAAGACGGAGTTTGTTCATCAATTAATCAAAATCAATCATTAAAAAATCAAAAACATGAAAACAACTATTATGTATCTAATCGCGTTGGTTACATTATTGGTAATGCAACAAACCTATGCTCAAGAAGATTATCGGTCCAAAATGGAAAAGTTGGAAAAACAAAAAGAGCGTATTACGGTTCAAGAAAAAGACGCGCTCAAAATAGAGGTAGAACAGATAAATAAACGTCTTGCTAACGGAGATATAACCAATGAGGAAGCCGAATTGTTAAAAAAGGAGGCCGCTACCGATCGTGCCCTGAACATAGAAAACCGTTTGGCTATTATAGATAACCAAGTACGCTTGTTGGAACGCAATAAAGGTATCCTATTGCCAAGTGTAGCTAACGATTCTACGGGCCCCACTAGTATTGAAATAGGTATAATGATAGACGGGGAGCCTGCAGAAAGGTTTCTTTTTAAGGATAAAACGTGGAAGCGCGATTTAAAATATGATCGTAGAACCAGTTCGGATTTTGTTTTGGCAATTGGCTTGAACAATGCTTTGGTCGACAACCGATCCCTAAACGACTCGCCCTACAAAGTGGGCGGAAGCCGCTTTTTTGAAATGGGATGGCAGTGGCGTACCCGTGTTTTTCAAAATACAAACTTTTTGAGGCTTAATTACGGTTTTTCGTTTCAATTCAACGGTTTAAAACCTGTGGACAACCAATATTTTGTATTGAACGGAGATGAAACCGAGCTACAAGAATTTCCTTTGGAACTAAATAAATCTAAACTTAGGATGGACAATTTAGTATTTCCCTTGCATTTTGAATTTGGACCTTCAAAAGTTCGTAAAACAGAAAAGTCGTTGCGCTACAATATTGACAAAAGTTTCCGTTTAGGAATTGGTGGTTATGGTGGCTTTAACATAGGAACACGTCAAAAATTAAAGTATTCTGAGAATGGAGACCGTGTGAAGGATAAACTTAAAAGAGATTACAATACTAACGACTTTATCTATGGTTTAAGTGCTTATGCGGGGTTTGGTGGAGTACAACTATACATGAAATACGACTTAAACCCTATTTTTAAAGATGCCGCTGTTGAGCAAAGAAACATCTCGTTAGGTTTACGTTTCGATTTATAATCTCAAAAGTATTCTTTGTAGTAAAAAGGATGTGTTAGCGCATCCTTTTTTTATTCGTCAATTGCCTTAAGCATCTCTTGTGTAAACTCCTCCTTATAATACACCCGTTTACAATGCTCACATTCGGCCACAACATGACTGGTAATCTTAAAAAGCTTGATCCAGAACAGGTGGGCGTAATTTGAAGTTTGGGATACCGTCAATGTCCCTATTTGCCTACAAAACGGACAGGAAGTGTGCGGTAAGTCTTTAAGAGTGGATTTTCCGGGTCGGGTTCCAAAAAATAAGATCATAATACGTAAGTTTAATCCATTGGCTTTAGTGTAGGTGTTTGGCCAACAACGAATGAAAATGATGTACTCCTTTTTCTCTGGTAGGTGAAAATCTACCCGTAGTATAAAAACGGGATTTTAATCCTTTGTGAACGCCTTCGACTACAAATTCGTCTTCCCGCTCTACTTTGTCCAAGAGTGCTCCAGCCCCCGCGTTGAGTTTGGATTCATCATAGATATAAGTAAGAAACTGCACTTTTGTTTTGTTCATGGAAAGCGGATGAACCATATTTACGGATAGGCCCCAAGGATAAAAGTTGAACATCATATTCGGGAAGACCCAATAGTAATAGGCGGCAACCGATTTTCCGTAATCGGGATGGCCGTTAGGAAGCGTAAAAATTTCTTCGCCTCCGCTAGAAATTCCTATTTGGAGGTTTACGTACTCATATACCTCGGTGGTATAACTTCCATAGTCCAAAGCCGCATTTAAGTCTTCGTGAACAAAAGGAATATGAAAGCCTTCGAGGTAATTGTCACAATACAGCGCCCAATGGCAATTTACAATGTAATCCTTGCTTAAGGTTTGGTCGAATTTAAAATTCTGTACGGGTAAAAATCCGACACGTTCAGTAAGGACATCGGAAATTTTACTAAAATCAAAATTTGGTTTTAAATTGACGAATAAGTGATTAAACCATGTTTTTACAGAAAATCGATGCAGATCGTCGCAGGCCCTAGGGAAATCTTTGGCTTTTTCAAACTCGGGCATGGCTTTAAAAGTACCATCCATATTAAAACGTCTCCCGTGATACATACAAGTCAGGTTTTTCTGCTTTCCCGGATGATGTACCACTATATTTCCGCGATGCGTGCATACGTTGCTTACACAGTGCAATTGGTCTTCCTTGTCACGGACGATCAGGATGGGTTCATCTAAATACTTCTCGCTTAAAACCAGTGGATAAACGGACTGTGTTAACGGAACAAGGGTAGCCATATCCCCGATCCAGTGCCATGAGGTCAAGAACACTTTTTCTTTAAGTTCATCAAAAACTTCTTGAGAGGAGTAAAATGTTGCCGGTAGGGTCTCGGCAGTGGTTATGTCCTTGGCTATCTTAAAGTTTTTCATTGCTGTTTTTTAAATAAACATAAGCGGGTATACCTAAAAGTAAGAGTAAAAATCCAAGAAACACAATTTCCGCACCACAACCTATTATGATCCAGAGCGAAAATAAAAAGGCAAGACACGCTAAAACCATCGATTTTATATTAGTTTTTTTGATGGCCAAGGCAAACGCCGCAATTGAGAACAAATAAGGTAGCAATACCGTTAAGGTAGATAGCTTCATCATATATGTAAAGGCTTCAACTAAGGTTTTGGAATAATTGGAAAGCATTAGTAAAGTTGCCAGTATACTTGAAAGTACGATACCTAGAATTGGAGATCCATTTGTATTGGTTTTATTAAATAGTTTAGGAAATAGCTTGTCGGCTGCCGCAGCGGCCGGGATTTGGCCTTGTAATAAAATCCAACCGTTCAATGCGCCCATGGTAGATGCCACCGCCCCGAACGCCACCAGATACTTACCTGTTACACCCCAAATTTTATAGGCCGTATCGGCAAAAGGAGCTGTGGATTGTGCTAAGGTTTCGGGTGGAATAACCCCTATAATAACGATGAAGCTAAACAGGTATAAAACCGTGGTCAATAGGGTTCCTACCAGGGTTGCTTTTGGAATCGTAGTTTCCGGTGATGTAATGGAGTTACTGGGAACGGTGGCACTTTCCATACCCAAGAAAGCAAAAAAGGTTAATGTAGTTACCGCGGTAATGTCCGGTACAATTGAACCGGAGGTGAACGGAAAAACAAAGACTTTTGAAAAATCGACATAAAATACGCCTACAAGAATCAAAAATGCAATGGGAACTACTTTTAGGACGGTAGTGGCAACCTGTACTGCTCCAATGGTTTTTATGTCCTTAGAATTTATCCATGTAAAAAACCATATAAAGAACAAGCCGGTAAAACTAGATAATGCCGCACTAGCCGTAAGTTCGGGGAAGAAAGCTCCCAAGTAGCCTACGAGCGCAACCGCTATGGCGGCATTGGTACACCATATAGAGATCCAGTAGCCCCAGGCAACCAAAAATCCTGCAAAATCACCGAGTGCTATTTTGGTGTAGGCGTAGGGGCCTCCATTAGTATTAGGATATAATTTGCTGAGATGGCCAAAGACTAGTGCAAGCATAAAGGCCCCGATCGAGGCAATGATCCAACCTATGATACCTATGCCTTGGTAAGAGGCCATAGTAGCGGGAAGCAGAAAAATACCCGCCCCGATCATATTTCCCGTTACTAAGGCTACAGAAGGCCAAAAACCTATTTTTTTAGTCAAGCTGGTGAAGTTTATTAGGTAGAAAACAATTGCACTGCTTCTCAAATGTACTTATTTTGGTTTAGCTGTGCGATTCTAAATCAATTTCAGTGTTTTCTAGTTTTACGTTTACTATATTCAATTTTCATTTTTGATTACCTTTGTAGACTACGTAAAACAGAAAATTGATAGCAAAAACCACCATAGACCAAGTATATGAAACCGCCCGTTTGGAGGAGGTCATCGGGGATTTTGTACAGCTCAAAAAATCCGGCTCCAATTTTAAGGGCCTGAGTCCGTTTACGGATGAGCGTTCGCCCAGTTTTATGGTATCACCTGTCAAACAGATATGGAAGGACTTTAGTAGTGGAAAAGGAGGTAACGTTGTGGCTTTCCTTATGGAGCACGAGCATTTTACCTATCCCGAGGCCATAAAATATTTGGCTAAAAAGTACCATATAGAAGTAGAGGAAACCGAGCAGTCCAACGAACAGAAAGAACAGGCCAGCGAGCGCGAAAGTATGTATTTGGTTTCGGAGTTTGCCCGTGACCATTTTTCGGAAATGTTGTTGGAAACCGAACTTGGAAAAGCAATTGGCCTTAGCTACTTTAAAGAACGGGGATTCACGGAGGAAACCATTAAAAAATTTGAACTTGGTTATTGTTTGGACCAATGGGACGGTTTTACAAAAGCGGCCTTGGATCAAGGTTATAAGTTAGATTACCTTAGCAAGACCGGACTCACCATTGTAAAGGAAGATGCTAATAATCCTAATAATCCAAGAACTTTTGACCGGTTTAAGGGGAGGGTCATGTTTCCTATCCATTCTCTGAGCGGTAGGGTTCTGGGCTTTGGTGGTAGAATCCTTACCAATGATAAAAAAGCGGCCAAGTATCTTAATTCTCCCGAAAGTGATATTTACCATAAGAGCAAGGTGCTATATGGTATTTACTATGCCAAACAAGCCATAGCCAAGGAGGATAATTGTTATTTGGTAGAGGGGTATACCGATGTCATCCAATTTCATCAACGCGGAATACATAATGTGGTATCGTCTAGTGGTACGGCCTTGACACCGGAACAGATTCGACTTATTAACAGGCTAACGAAGAATATTACAGTATTGTTCGATGGAGATGCCGCCGGACTACGTGCTTCCCTACGTGGTATAGATTTGATCTTGGAGCAGGGTATGAACGTAAAAATTTGCACTTTTCCCGAAGGAGAAGATCCCGATAGTTTTGCTAAAAATAATGAGTTGGAAGAGGTGCAGTCCTACTTACAGGAAAATTCTAAGGATTTTATTCAGTTTAAAGCCTCGTTATTGGTGCAAGAGGCATCAAACGACCCTATAAAGCGTGCGGATACCGTTAGGGATATAGTCAATAGTATTTCCAAGATTCCGGATCGAATTAAAAAGGAAATCTATGTTCAGGAGTGTGCTCAGATTATGAATATATCGGAGGCCGTACTTTTTAATACTTTGGCGCAAATAGGAAAGAAGGATATAGCGGAGGCCAAAAAACAGGAGAAACAAGAGGGAAAAGCCTTTGATGTGGTCCGTAACGAAGCGCTACAGGAAAAAGTAGACGTGCAATTTGAGCTGGAACGTAAAATTATCGAGTTGCTTTTGGTCTATGGAAGCAAGACCGAGGAATTTGAAGATCTTGTGCTAAAAGAGAACGAGGAAGGTGAACTTGTTATGGAACCGGAATCGGTTCAGAGTACAGTTTATGAAAAGATATTTTTAGACCTACAGGAAGATGAAATAGAGTTTACCAATGCTCAATTTAAATCTATTTATTATTTGTTGATAGAAGCACTGAGCCAAACCGAGGATTTTGCAATTCAGGCTTTTATAACGGGCATTGAGCAGGAAATGGCAAATCATATCTCTTCTATTTTAATGGAAGAAGAGCGTTATAGCCTGGATAATTGGGAAAGTAAGGACATCTACCCAAAAAGCAAGGAAAAGGGAGTTGCCCAGTTAGTAAGCGAAACGATATTAACCTTACGTTGCTTTTTGATAAAAAAAAGAATGTTGTCCTTGCAGAATGAGACTCAGGATATGCATGAAGATAACAAAGAAGTGTTGGAGGAAATCATGAATTATATTCAATTAAATAAATTATTAAACCAAAAATTGAACAGGGTGCTCTCCTGAAATGGAGAATTTTAGGAATAAAAAAACCCGCAATTGCGGGTTTTTTTGATATTAAACTCTTCTGTTAGTATAATTCTAGAGCCTTGGCCTGTTGTAATAAATCTACCATGTTGTCAACGTTCAATTTTTTCATTAAACGAGCCTTATAGGTACTAACCGTTTTTTCATTAAGGTTTAACCCTTGGGCTACCTCTTTGTTGCGTTTACCGCTCGCTAATAATTTAAGGACTTCTACCTCTCTGGTAGATAATTTTCGGAAGAACCTTCTGGGCTTTTTTGTTCCTTCGTCAAACGCTAACCTTTGTGCTAGTTCATTTGTGATGAACATACTGCCTTCACTAACTTTTTTAACTGCAGCAATGATGTAATCCGTGCTAGAGGATTTGGATAAATAACCAAATGCACCGGCGCGTATGGCGCTAAGTGCATAAACGTCCTCAGATTGTCCACTATACATTAATACTTTTACATCCGGATACTCCTTTTTGATCTTTCTTAGAGCGGCTATTCCGTTTATTTCCGGAATATCCATTTCTAGCATGACAACATCGGGGGTAACACTTTCCAGTTTTTTAAAAAGTTCGTCGGTAGTGGAAACATCTTCCACCATTTCGAATCCATTTGCGGATTCAAGAACTTGGCGTACACCCATTCTGATGATCGGGTGATTATCCGCTATTAAAACTTTAATCATTATGTAGGTTTTTCTAGACTTATAGTATAACTCTATAATGTACGAATTCGTACATGCAATGTAAGACTATTAAATCTAATTTCGAAATCAAAGTTCTGTTATTTTTGAATAAATGTAACAATTTGCTGTAATTTATTCGATTTATCTACCTGATTGTTAGGTGAGTGGTTTATTTAAAGGTTTCTGGAATCTCGCAAACGGGAATAGGTACCATCTTGTGTTGGTTTATTCCGTTGAAACGCATAAAAATGGAAAATACCTCTTTTTGCCTCCCGCTAAAATCATTTTCTGTTTTCCCTTCATCCTTCATTTGCATGGCCCATTCCAACTCCGGGTAGGATGCTCCGATCTGATCTTCGTCCGTGCGATCGTCTCCCCAAAGTCCATCCGTAGGTGCAGCTTTGATTATCTCCTCATTAACGCCTAGTACCTTGGCAATTTCGTATACCTCGGATTTCATAAGGTCCGCTATTGGGCTTAAATCTACACCGCCATCTCCATATTTTGTGTAGAAGCCTACCCCAAAATCCTCAACCTTGTTTCCGGTGCCTGCTACAAGGTAACGTTCTAAGGCCGCAAAATAATACAAACTGGTCATGCGCAATCTAGCCCTTGTATTGGCTAAAGACATGAAGCGATGCTCTTCGTTTTCTACCGGGGGGAAGGAATTGACCAAACTATCGAATACAGGTGTAAGATCAACCAATTGTCTTTTTACGGTAGTAAAATGTTCTTGGAGCCAGGCGATATGACGTGAAGCACGATCAGACTGGTTTTCTGCTTGGTGAATAGGCATTTCCAAACAAAGTAGGTCCAAACCGGTTTTAGCACAAAGTGTAGAGGTGACCGCGGAATCTATTCCTCCCGAGATGCCGATAACAAATCCTTTTTGATTTGCATTGGTCGCATAGTTCTTTAACCATGAAACAATATGGTCTATTACTTTTTCCGTTTGCATAAGAGCGTAACTATTTAGAAATCGATTAACTTTGCCATAAAATTAAGTTGTCTCAAGAGAATAAGAAAGTGTATTCCAAAAAAGCTGGTATGAAAAAACTAATTTTTACGGTATTCTCAGGTTCGTTGTTGTTTATAGCGTGTAATAACACGAATAAGGTAGCTGAGGAAATAGATAAAATTCCAATAGATCTTAAAGTAATGCGCTTTGATCGGGATTTTGCTGCTGCGACACCGGATAAATTACCGGTACTTCGTAAGGAATTTCCCTATCTCTTTCCTGCCCCGGATAGTGTATGGGTGGCCAAAATGCAAGATTCCTTACAAATAGAGCTTTTCCAAGAGGTGGGAAACACCTTTAACAGCTTTATGGACGAGGAGGACGGGCTAATACAATTGTTTAAACACATACGGTACTACTTTCCTGAACAGCAAACTCCTAAGGTTATTACCGTTACTAACGACGTGGATTATGATAATCGCATCATTCTTGCCGATACCTTATTGTTCATAGGATTGGATAATTATTTAGGCCCTGAACATCGGTTTTATGGTGGTTTTCAGCGCTACATTGCCAAAACCTTGGACAGGAAGTACATGATCAGCGATGTGGCGAGTGCCTTTGCCAAAAGGGTGGTGCCAAAACCAAGGGACCGTACGTTTTTGGCACGTATGGTTTACTTTGGTAAAGAACTATATTTAAAGGATATGCTTGTGCCCAACATACCGGACACCGAAAAGATCGGCTACACACAAGAGGAACTGGATTGGGCTATAGCAAATGAGGAACCTATATGGCGAAATTTTATAGAACAAGAACATCTGTACAGCACCAACAATAAACTAAATTCTCGGTTTTTGGATCCTGCACCATTTTCAAAATTTGGATTGGAGCTGGATAATGAATCTCCTGGTAGGTTGGGCAGGTATATTGGATGGCAAATAGTTAGGGCATTTATGGATGCGAATGAAATAGGGTTGAAGCAATTGCTTACAATGCCGGAGGAAGAAATATTTAAAAAATCGAACTACAAACCTAGAAATTAGATGGCAGATTTACATACATCGGAAATAATCTTGCGCGTTGGATTGGATGACAATCGTGTACCGGAAAAATTATCATGGTCCGCCGAGGACGGAGGTATAGACAATGAAGACGCCAAAGCAATGTTGCTTTCGGTATGGGACAGCAAAAATCAAGAATCCTTAAAGATAGATTTGTGGACAAAGGATATGCCCGTAGATGAAATGAAAACTTTTTTTCATCAAACGTTGGTTTCCTTGTCCGAAACATTCATGAAAGCTACCCAAGATGAAAAGATGACCGCTACCATGAAAGATTTTTGCGACTATTTTGCAGAAAAAATGGAGTTGAAGCAACAATAATATTTAACTATGGCATCCCCTTATTCAATCTAGAGTAATGTATTGAGGGCTATATAAAGGGCTTAGTGTTCGTAGTTTTTCCCTTAAGGTTTATGATACGTTTTTGTTTCTGTCCTTAAAATATGCTCGTGTAATCTCGAGCAATCGTGCGTATTTAACTTTAAGTGTGCCAAAGTAGCTGCCTCATTTTTTTAGCTTAAACATGCAGTCTTGCCCATTTTTTTGGATGTTTTTTATTTCTGAATTTCTAAATATAATGTTGGGTCAAAGTGTAAGTCTTGTAGGAAGTGTACAATGAATCTTTGGTAAGGTAAGCCCCAGCGTAGTTATTGGGTTGTGGCTAAATAGATTATTCTGTAATGCTAAGTAAAGAAATGAAAAACCTATTGGCACAATAACAATTTGAAATTTCATTGCGTTATTAGAATTTATGGATTTTTAATCCATGGCGGTTTAGTTTAGTGAAACGGTATAGGGCCAACCTTCGAACTGTTTCGCCGTCGGTTGGTCCACTTCAACGTCCCTTGGCCAGCATTCGAAGGTTACCGTTTTCTGTTGAGTGTTAAATCGGATTAGTCCGTAACCTGCGCCTTGAGATGTATTGTCTGGATTGGCGTAGGACATCAAACTAATTTTGTTGTCAAATCCGTCTAGGTAATCACCGGTCCAAGGAAGTGTTGTATTTGTATTAGGATCGGTTCCGGCTTTTTCATCTTCCGGCCACCACCAACGACTGTAGTAATCATTTACGATAGCAGGTACTATAAATGCCCATGGTCCGTCCCTATAGTCATCAATGCCATGTTGTATCACCGTGGCCAGATGCTGGTCGCCGGCTATATGAACGGCATTTGCTTTTTTAATTAGTTCCAATGCTTTCCTTCTACCTGTTTGCGGCCAACCGTTACTGTCCAAGTCTGCATGTAAACGATTTGTTGCTTTGCCATGTACATGTGCGCCGCCGCAAAACCCCGTTTGGGATAACACAGCTTTAAGTGAACCTGTATTTTTTTGTCTCCATTGGTCTAAAAATTGAAGTTGGCGATCACCAAGAAGTTTAAGCCCCGGTAGGTCTATAGAACCGGGGTTATACTCCGGATTTATAATATGGTCCGGTCTAGGTCCCTGCTGCGGAATTTTACCTTCAGGTCCCGATTTGAATTTACGATCTTCCAAAATGGCAAAATCCACATTGCCCAGACTTAGATTCGTGTAATAAACACCAATACCCTGTTGGATCGGGGTAGCATCAAAAGGATCTGGTAAATGTGCCGTTTGGCATCGTTCAACCATTTTAACATATTCTGGATGATAAGTGTACCCGCCATCCGAACCGCCCTTGGTGAGCGATATTTTTCCGTTTTCGCCCCAAAGGTTCCCCTGTCCAATATCATGGTCGTCCGGTATGGTGATGCAAGGTCTATGTCTGAATGTTTCACGAAACTGAAGGCCAAATTTAAGCCAAGCTGCCGTGTGCTCGGTATGATCGTAGGATTGGTCACCGGCAAAGAACATAAGATCGGGGTCTTGGTGGTTTATATTGTTAACGTATTTTTCCCTCATTCCGCGGTCTTTGTTACTGTTGCAGGAAAGTGCCGCCAAAACAATTTCCTTTTTATCTATAGGGTCTTTTCTTACCGTACCTTCATAAGAAGCTGATTTGCCATGTCGCAGACGATAGCGGTAATCTTTAGTTGTATCCCAATCTGTAATCTTAAAAACCGCGGACCAACCCAGCTCGTTGATTTTTGTTGTTTGAAGTATCTCCCATGTATCATTTCTTTTTATTTCTAAGCGTACATCCCTTGGTTCATCTGGATATAGCGGAAAAAACTGCGCACCTAGTTTTAAGGTATTGTTCGATACGGTATAAATGCCAAACGCTATTACACTATCTCTGGATACCTTTAAATTTATAATAGGATTGTTGGCTCTGTTCCACCAATCGTTGGTTGCTAGGGTGTCTAGCCCTGCAAATGGAGCTTTCATCGGTTTTTGTTCCGTTTTTTCTTTGCATCCGATCGAAAAAAGAATTAGAAATACTAATAGCACAGTTCTTACCATGATATATTGTTTGAAAAATTTAGTCAAATGGGTAGTGTTATGCCCTAAATATACTATTTTACTTATCAATTATAATTTAGGTATGTCTCAAAAATTAGTGTTTATATATAATGCCGATTCCGGACTACGAAATGCTATTGTAGATGGTGCCCATAAGATATTGAGTCCCGCAACCTACCGTTGTAGCTTATGCAATCTTACCCATGGTGTACTTTCTGAAAAAAAGGTTTGGCAGCGATTTCGTAGTGATTTAGAAGGGAAAGGTGCAAAACTGGAATTTCTACATAAAAACGAGTTCGGAAAGGTTTATCGCTCCAAATTTGGTCACAAATTTACCTATCCTATTGTTTTAATAGAAGGTAACAATGGTTTTGAAATTTTGGTGCATACCCAAGAACTGGAAGCGCTTGAAACTGCAAAACAACTTATAAAGGTAGTTGAAGAAAGGCTTTAGGACTCATAGTTCCTGTACTATGGGTTTAATGCTGAGGTTTTTTGCCGGTGACAATCTTGACAACTGCTGCCCGAAGGCGAATGAATTTGTGAGTATACAATGATAAAACGTTCGAGAAAGTGTATTGGATAAGAAGCTTGAAGCATATTTGATGTTAGCGTTCCCATTTCCGTCTCATCTTCCCTGTTTTGTTGCCTCGGTAAATTCTTTATTTATCGTATCTATATAGTCCAATACCTCTTCCCTGCCAATGTTTTTGCTTGACGAGGTGATAAGGTAGTGTGGAGCTTCTGCCCAGCTACCTTGTAACATTTGGTCTATATAGGTTTTAGCACTGCGCTCTAGAGCTTTGGGTTTTAGTTTGTCGGCCTTGGTAAAGATGATTGCAAAAGGAATTCCATTTTCGCCCATCCATTCCATAAACTCCATATCCACTTTTTGGGGTTCGTGGCGTATGTCTATGAGAATAAAGGAGCAGACGAGTTGTTCGCGTTGTAGAAAATAGTTCGTTATGTATTTTTGAAAGATATTTTTATCCCGCTTGGATACCTTGGCGTATCCATAACCGGGTAAATCTACCAAAAACCAATTGTCATTTATTTTAAAGTGATTTATAAGTTGGGTCTTGCCAGGTCTTCCAGACGTTTTTGCCAGGCTTTTGCGTTCGGTAAGCATATTGATCAAGGAAGACTTCCCTACGTTTGACCGGCCAATAAATGCATATTCCGGAATAGGTTCCTTGGGGCATTTGGCAACATCACTATTGCTCATCACAAATTCGGCAGATTTGATTTTCATAATGGTAGGGATTATGGAATTAGGTAATACTCTAAGGTATAAAAAGATATGATGAAGGACAAGGTGCGCTATGTTATGCGTTATGGCACAATTACGATTACAAAAGATTAAGCGGTGTAAACGAAATTCAGAACTTTCGTTTTTCTAGCCAAGAGTCTAAAATGGAATTGAATTCATCCGGATGTTCCATCATTGGGGCATGTCCACATTCCTTGATCCAATGCAGGTCGGAGTCGGGCAATAATTCATGAAAAAGTTCGGCTACGTCCGGAGGGGTTACGGTGTCGTTCTCTCCCCATATAATACAGGTAGGAGTGTGCATGCTTGGTAGGTCTTGCGCCATATTATGGCGAATTGCACTTTTTGCTATGGCCAAGGTCTTAACAAGTTTGATCCTATCGTTTACCGTAGCAAAAACTTCGTCCACTATTTCCTTTGTGGCAACCGCGGGATCATAAAAAACATCCTGTGCTTTTTTCTTTATAAACTCATAATCACCTCTTTTGGGATAGCCGTCTCCCATGGCACTTTCATAAAGACCGGAACTGCCTGTAATTACAAGTGCCTTTATTAGCTCTGGGTACATTTTGGTGTGTAACAGGCCAATATGTCCTCCAAGGGAATTTCCTAAGAGAATCACATCTTTCAATTCCTTGTATTGGATAAATCGCTCCACATATTTCGCAAAATTCTTTACGGTGGTCTGTAGCATTGGCATATCATAGATAGGCAGCTCTGGAACCAAAACCCTATATCCTTTTTTTGGAAAATAATCGGTTACACCATGAAAATTGCTTAGACCTCCCATTAAACCATGAAGAATAACAATAGGAGTCCCCTCTCCTTTTTCTGTATACCTGAATTTTCCTTCTTTAATTAAATCGTCTTTCATTCAGAGTGGTGCTGGTATTTGGGCAAATATAGGCATTTCATACCATTCAAAATTCTGAAAATTTTCTTTGTTAGGGGGTGTGGTTTTAATAAAAAGAGATGTTTGCCGGGTGTTTTTTTTGGTGAAAAGTGTCTAATTATGGAATTATAGGTGGAAAATTTATTAACAAAGTGGAGATTAGTGGAAATTTCTGGAAATAAAATCTATATATTTGAGTTATTATTTGCAAATAAGACCATTTCAAGTGACCACAATCGTAGGACAACATGCATGCAAGGCAGACGCAAAGGGTAGGATAAATATTCCTACTGCTTTGAAAAACAAATTGTTGCCGTTTATGAACGATGAGTTTGTGATCAAGCGAGCTGTTTTTAAAGACTGCCTAGAGCTACACCCTAAGGTTAAGTTTGATGAAGTGATGCGCAAGGTCATGAAGAAAGGTGGAAGGGGTAAGCAGTTTGATCTTTTCTTAATGAAGTTTACCGCTGGATTAAAAGAGGTTCCTATTGATTCTGATACAGGACGTTTGCAAATACCAAAAGACCTTTTTGAATTTGCCGGAATAAGTAAGGAGGTAATGCTAAACGCTCAGCACGATAAAATAGAGATTTGGGCCAAGGATAAATACGAGACCGTACTTGATTCTATGTCGGATGAAGAGTACGAAGCAATGGCTGAAGATATTTTTGATGGAGACGAATGATGCCTATCATAGTCCGGTGCTGCTTAAGGAATCGGTTGACGGTTTGGCCATAAAGGAGAATGGGGTATATGTAGATGTGACGTTCGGAGGCGGAGGACATTCCAAGGAAATATTGAAACAGTTGGGGAGTAAAGGAAGACTCTTCGCATTTGATCAAGATGAAGATGCACTGGCCAATGCGCTTGGCGATGAAAGATTTGTGTTGATAGGTGAGAATTTTAGATATATCACTCAGTTTTTGAAGTTCTATGGCATTCGGAAAGTAGATGGTATCCTAGCTGATTTTGGGGTTTCCTCGCATCAGTTCGATATGGCGGAACGTGGTTTTTCTACCCGTTTTGATGCCGATCTGGATATGCGGATGAGTAAGCGTAATCAGTTGTCGGCTCATGATGTGGTAAACACCTATTCTTATGATGACCTAAGGAATATGTTCTTTAGTTATGGTGATTTAAGGAATGCCAACGCACTTGCAAAAGCTATTGTTGAAGGTAGGGAGGGAAAAGGGATAAAGACCTCAGAGGAACTGAAATTGACATTGGATAGGTTTCTTCCTGAACATAAAAGGCATAAAATATTGGCTCAGATTTATCAGGCCATCCGTATAGAGGTAAACCAGGAGATTACTGTGATAAAAGAGTTTTTGGAACAGGTTCCCGGTATACTTGTAAAAGGTGGCAGGTTAAGTGTTATAAGTTACCACTCCTTGGAAGATCGTTTGGTAAAACGGTTTATAAGAGCAGGGCAATTTAAAGGGGAGCCAGAAAAGGATTTTTATGGAAATATCTCGGTGCCCTTAAAAAAGGTAGGCCCTTTAATAATTCCATCTAAAGAAGAAATAGCAAGAAATAATAGGGCGCGCAGCGCAAAACTCAGGATAGCGGAAAGAATAGTATAGGAGCGATGAAAGTTAAAAAAGGTATACTGGACATTTTAAAGGGTAAGTTTCTGATTAGTGGAGATGCCCCTAAGAATTGGCTTTTTATCATTTTTGCATCCTTTTTGGCCGCGGTTATGATCAGTAGTTCCCATAGTGCCGATAAAAAGGTGCACAGAATCGCGGCGTTAAACGAAGAGGTACGCGAATTAAGAAGTGAATTTGTAGATGCACGGTCAGATGTGCAGCAGCTGAAACTGGAATCTACCATTACAAAGACCGTTGCCGATAAAGGTCTTTTTCCGTCCGAAACTCCCCCTCAGAAAATTAAGGTTACATCTCAAAAGCCAATAGAATAGTTATGCCCGCAACCGATAAGAGCATATTAACACGATTGTATTTTGTGGCTGGTGTACTGGTGATTTTTGCCGGTGCAGTCCTGTTTAAGCTAGTTTCCATCCAGTATGTAGATGGGGAAAAATATATGGCTTTGGCAGAAACTCGAACGACCAAGATGTTTACCATAGCCCCCAATAGGGGCAACTTGTATTCGGATGATGGTAGTTTATTGGCGACCTCGGTGTCAAAATACACCATTAGATTCGATGCGGTAACGGTCTCGGATGCAGATTTCAAGGAAAATGTGAAGCCGCTTTCAGACGCACTTGCCAAGCTTTTTGGTAAAACATCCTCCCATTATCAGCAAATCTTAAGAAAAGCAAAGCAGAATAGGAACAGGTATACCCTAATTGCCCGTAATCTGGACTATTCTGAATACATGGCAGTAAAACAGTTTCCTTTATTCAAAAAAGGACCGTTTAAAGGAGGCCTTATCATCGAACAAAAAACAAAACGGGAGCATCCTTTAGGAAAAATAGCGGAAAGAAGTGTCGGTTATGAGCGGGTAGATGAAAATGGATACCATACCAAAGTAGGTATGGAAGGGGCTTTTAGTGAGTATTTAAGCGGTGTAGAAGGACAACGTCTAAAGCAAAAGATAGCAAAAAACCAATGGAAGCCCATAGGAACGGATAACATCGTGGAGCCTAAGGACGGTTATGACGTATACTCTACTATTGATATCAATATACAAGATATAGCACACCATGCCTTATTGGGACAATTGGAGCGCTATAAGGCAGACCATGGTACTGTAATCGTAATGGAAACAGAAACAGGGGAGGTGAAAGCTATTGCCAATCTTGGTAGAACCGAGGAAGGAAAATACTACGAACGCTTAAACTATGCCATTGGGGAGTCCCATGAGCCAGGTTCTACTTTTAAGTTAATGAATCTTGTTGCTGCCTTAGAGGATAAGGTAGCCGATACGAGTTCTGTCATAGACACGGAAAAAGGCTCTTGGAAATTGTATAGACATCGGATAAAGGATACCAAACGGGGCGGTCATGGTAAAATTTCTGTGAGCAAAGCTTTCGAGGTGTCATCAAATATAGCATTTGCCAAGATGATTCATAACGGCTACAAGGATAATCCGGAAAAATACGTGAACAGGTTAATGAGTATGGGGCTGCATAAAGAGTTAGGGCTACCGGTTAAGGGAGAAGGTGTTCCCGTGATTCGATATCCTGGTGATCAAGGGTGGTCCGGCCTTTCATTGGCTCAAATGGCCTACGGTTACGAAGTCTCTCTAACGCCTTTGCAGACTTTGGCTTTTTATAATGCCATTGCAAACGGTGGGGAATTGATTAGGCCAAGATTGATCAAAGAAGTAAAGGAGTGGAACAAGAGCATAAAGAAATTCGACAAAGAGGTGTTGAACTCCGCAATATGTTCCAAGGAAACGGCCAGTAAGGTTAGGCAATTGTTAAAAGATGTGGTAGAAAAGGAGCACGGTACAGGCCATGGCATGTACTCCAATAATTTTTCAATGGCGGGGAAAACGGGAACTACCCAAACCAATTATGTGTCAAAGGACAAGGATAAGTACGAGTACATTTCCTCATTTGCCGGGTATTTTCCTGCAGACGACCCTAAGTACTCCTGTATTGTAGTGATCCACAAACCGGATAAAAGTGTGGGCTATTACGGAGCCGATGTTTCCGGTCCTGTTTTTAAGTCGGTAGCACAAAAAGTGTATGCAGCCTCTCCTTTGATCGATGAAATAGATATGAAAGAAGGGTTTGGGAATGGTTTGGAAAAAGCCTATCAGGGGTATTTCGCATACATGCAAAAGGAATACTCTAAAGTTCCAAACTTACTTGGAATGAGCGGTATGGATGCTGTTTCTATCCTTGAGAACCTGGGAATAGAGGTAGAGGTAAAAGGGAATGGAAAGGTGTTTCGCCAATCTATATCTAAGGGAACGGATATCAAACAAGTCAAAAAAATAGTGTTGGAACTTTCATGAAGTTACTAAAGGACATATTATTTGGAGTTAGCCTGACAGCGGTGAGTGGCACTACTAATTGTAGTGTCAATGCCGTTTGTTTTGACTCTCGTAAGGTTCGGATAGATGATGTGTTCGTAGCGATCAAAGGCACACTTACAGATGGTCATAAGTACATACGTAAAGCGATCGATCTGGGAGCGAAAGCAATTATTTGTGAGCAACTCCCCAAAGAGATGGTCAACGAGATCACCTATGTAGAGGTCGCAAATAGCAATAGTGCGCTAGCTATAATGGCCTCTAACTATCATGGAAATCCTTCCAAGAACTTAAAATTGATAGGGGTTACCGGTACCAACGGTAAAACTACCGTAACCAGTCTATTATATCAACTTTTTAAAAAGGCAGGATTTAAAGTCGGCTTATTGTCAACCATTAAAATTATGGTAGATAGTACCGAGTATAAGACCACGCATACCACACCGGATGCCCTTGTGATCAATAAGCATTTAAGTTTAATGAACGATGCTGGTGTGGAGTTCTGTTTTATGGAGGTGAGTTCCCATGGCATTCATCAAAAAAGAACAGAAGGTCTAGTGTTCGAAGGCGCGATTTTTACAAACCTGTCTCATGATCATTTGGATTATCATAAAAGCTTTGCCGAGTATAGGGACACTAAGAAAATCCTGTTCGATAATCTACCTAAAAAAGCATTTGCCCTCACCAATATAGATGATAAGAACGGTCTGGTAATGCTACAGAACACCAGTGCCAAAAAATATACCTACGCCTTAAATAATTATGCGGATTATAGAGCGCAAATTTTAGAAAATCAGTTCAATGGTCAGTTATTAAAGGTTGACGATAATGAATTATGGACCAAATTAATAGGTCATTTTAATGCTTATAATATGTTGGCGATCTATGCCACCGCAGATTTGTTGGGCTTGGAAAAATTGGAGACCCTGCGTTGGTTGAGTGAGCTCGATAATGTAGACGGTAGATTTCAATATTATATATCAAAACAAAAAATTACGGCTATTGTTGATTATGCCCATACGCCGGATGCTTTAAAGAATGTGCTTGAGACGATCAACACATTGAGAACTGGAAATGAAAACGTCATCACCGTTGTGGGGTGTGGTGGCGACAGAGACAGATCAAAGCGTCCGGTAATGGGCAATATCGCCGGTGAAATGAGCAATAAGGTCATTTTTACATCGGATAATCCTAGAACGGAATCGCCCTCGGAAATTATTTTGCAGATGGAGGCCGGTGTGGCTCCGCAGCATGTCAATAAAATATTGGCCATCGAAAATAGGGAACAAGCGATTAAGACCGCCTGCCAACTAGCTGCCGCCAATGATATTATCCTAGTGGCCGGAAAAGGCCACGAGACCTATCAGGAAACCAATGGTAAGCGGGTGGATTTTGATGATTTTAAGATAGTGACCGAAGTATTACAGAGTTTAAATAAATAATTAAAGCCTTTGATATTGGGCTTCTAGCGAGTATATATGTTAACCTACCTATTCGAATATTTAGAGAATGAATACCAGTTCCCCGGAGCTTCCCTTTTTGGTTTTTTAACCTTTAGGGCGGCCATGGCTATTTTATTTTCTTTGGCGCTGGCAACGATATATGGTAAGCGTATTATTCTTTTTTTGCAAAAAAAACAAATAGGGGAAACCGTTAGGGATTTAGGCCTTGAAGGTCAAAAACAAAAGGCCGGAACACCTACGATGGGTGGTTTGATCATCATATTCGCTACGCTGATACCTGTGTTGTTGTTTGCCAAACTGCACAATATCTATATCATTCTTTTGATCATAACAATA
Organism: Maribacter chungangensis; assembly: GCF_042676845.1. Classification (NCBI taxonomy): domain Bacteria; kingdom Pseudomonadati; phylum Bacteroidota; class Flavobacteriia; order Flavobacteriales; family Flavobacteriaceae; genus Maribacter; species Maribacter chungangensis. The sequence continues at coordinate 66,506 of NZ_JBHTHY010000022.1, read as the reverse complement.
CTATGGATGGGGGCAATTGGCTTTGTAGATGATTATATTAAAATTTTTAGGAAGAACAAGGAAGGTTTAAAGGGCAGGTTCAAGGTCTTAGGTCAGGTCGTATTGGGGCTGGTTGTTGGGGCTACGCTGTATTTTCATCCGGAGGTTACGATGCGGGAACATACCAAAACCATAATCACGGAAAGTTTTACTGTGGAGGAGGTAAAAGGTGCCGACATTAAATCGACCATGACAACGGTTCCTTTTTTTAAGAATAATGAGTTGGATTATAGCACTTTTATTTCTTGGATGGGCGATGGTTTGGAGGCATATACCTGGTTGATATTCATACCGATTATCATCTTGATCGTTACCGCGGTTTCCAATGGGGCCAATCTAACGGATGGTATAGACGGACTAGCAGCGGGCAGTTCTGCGATTATTGCAATAACCCTCGGGATTTTTGCATGGGTTTCCAGTAATATTATTTTTTCCGAGTACTTGGATATCATGTATATAAAAGGGGTAGAGGAGTTGGTGGTTTTTATAACCGCATTTACCGGGGCCTTAGTTGGTTTTTTATGGTATAACGCATTTCCCGCCCAAGTATTTATGGGCGATACGGGAAGTCTTACCATAGGAGGCGTCATCGCCGTAATTGCGATTATCGTTCGTAAGGAGCTGTTGATACCTATCCTATGTGGAATTTTCTTTGCGGAGTCTATCTCAGTGATGTTGCAAGTAGGCTATTTCAAGTATACCAAGAATAAATACGGAGAAGGGAAACGTATTTTTTTAATGGCGCCCTTGCATCATCATTATCAGAAAAAAGGATACCACGAAAGTAAAATAGTGACCCGTTTTTGGATTATTGGAATTTTGTTGGCCATCGTTACCATTGTGACCTTAAAATTAAGATAACCATACATTGGTGAAGTCGCAAAAACAAGGAAGGTTGAATGTGAAACAGAAAAATGATGGTATTGGAGAAGAGCTTTCCTCCTTGGGAGGAACCGAGGGAGGACTTTTGGTAATTCTTGGAGGTGGGGAAAGTGGAGTAGGTACCGCTATTTTGGGTCAAAAACAGGGATATGATGTTTTTGTATCCGATAAAGGAAAAATAAAAAGGAAGTACAAGGACGTTCTTTCACATTATGGAATTGATTGGGAAGAGGAAATGCACTCCGAGCAACGCATTTTAAAAGCGGATATCGTAATGAAAAGTCCGGGTATTCCAGATACGGTGCCCCTGGTAAAACAGTTGTTGACCAATGGAGTTCAAGTAGTTTCGGAAATAGAGTTCGCATCCAAATATACCGATGCAAAGATCATTGGTATAACGGGAAGTAACGGTAAAACTACGACCACAATGCTTACGAACCATTTGTTGGTAGGCGGTGGCCTTAATGTGGGAATGGCAGGTAATATTGGGGATAGTTTCGCAAAAATGGTTGCGGATAACGATTTTGAGTATTACGTTTTGGAGATCAGTAGTTTTCAGTTGGACGGCATACAAGGGTTTAGACCGGATATCGCAGTAATAACCAACATTACACAAGATCATTTAGATCGGTACGATTATAAGTTCGAGAACTATATAGCGTCCAAGTTCAGGATTGCAATGAACCAAACGGAAAAGGACTATCTGATATATGATGCAGATGATGAGGTAATCGTATCCTGGCTCAAAACCCACCCGGTCAAATCCAAATTAATGCCATTTTCCTTAAAGAAGGAATTTAAAGAAGGAACATATTTAGAAGATAATAGTATAACAATAAGAACACTAACGGATAAGATGACTATGACGACAGACGCTTTAGCACTGGAAGGACAACATAATGTGAAGAATACAATGGCTGCGGCTACCATTGCAAAATTGGTAAGTATCCGTAAGGAGACCATACGGGATTGTATCTCTACTTTTCAGGGGGCACCGCACCGTTTGGAGAAGGTGTTAAAAATAAGTCATGTGCAATACATCAACGATTCTAAGGCAACCAATGTGAATGCCACCTATTTTGCACTTGATAGTGTAAAGACCCAAACGGTCTGGATAGTTGGTGGCGTTGACAAAGGAAACGACTATAGGGCGTTAATGCCCTTGGTAAGGGAAAAAGTGAAGGCTATCGTTTGTTTAGGAGCCGATAATACCAAAATCAAGGAGACTTTTGGTAACGTGGTAGATTTAGTGGTAGAAACGTATGCTATGGAAGAAGCGGTAAAAGTAGCTTACAAGATCGCAGAACGTGGCGATACTGTGTTGTTGTCTCCGGCCTGTGCTAGTTTTGATTTGTTCGAGAGTTACGAGGATCGTGGCAATCAGTTCAAGAACTGTGTAAAAAATTTATAAGTGCTAAAATTATTCCAAAATATTAAAGGAGATAAAGCTATATGGGCCATAGCGGCGCTGTTGGCATTGTTTTCCTTTTTGCCGGTGTACAGTGCCAGTAGTAATCTGGTGTATGTGGTTGGTAATGGCACCACGGCCGGTCATTTGATAAAGCATGCCTTATTGTTGTTTTTAGGATTTGGGATTATTTATGGTATTCATAAAATCCCGACCCATTTTTTTAAAGGACTTTCCCTAATTGCCTTACCAATTGTCTTGGTATTGTTGGTGTTCGTCTTAGCCCAGGGAACAACCAGTGGGGAGACCAATGCAAGTAGATGGATCCGTATTCCCTTTGTTGGTTTTGGGTTTCAGCCTTCCAATTTGGCAGCGGTCGTACTCCTTATTTATGTGGCGCGCTATCTATCTAAAATAAGAGAGGTCACGGTCTCGTTTAGCGAAAGTATCCTGCCCTTATGGCTTCCGGTGTTTTTAGTTGTGGTATTGATTTTGCCCGCTAACTTTTCTACCGCGGCGATCATATTTACAATGGTGCTCATGCTTTGTTTTTTGGGAGGGTATCCAACAAAATATTTAATAGGAATTATAGGCACGGGACTCGTTTGTTTGACTTTGTTCGTAGTAACGGCAAAAGCATTTCCAGATTTGTTTCCGAACAGGGTAGACACGTGGATGAGTCGTATAGATAGTTTTACAAGTCCGGAGGATACAGAGTCCAATTATCAAATAGAAAGGGCAAAAATTGCGATTGCTACGGGTGGTATTTTTGGAAAAGGGGCGGGTAAAAGCGTGCAAAAACATGTATTGCCACAGAGTTCGTCGGATTTTATATATGCGATTATAGTAGAAGAGTATGGACTCATAGGTGGTTTTGGACTGATGTTCTTTTACCTGTTCTTGTTGTTTCGAATTGTGGTTGTTGCTAATAGTGCTACCTCCATTTTTAGTAAGCTATTGGTTTTGGGCGTAGGGCTTCCCATCGTGTTCCAGGCATTGATCAATATGGCGGTAGCGGTAGAACTGTTTCCGGTAACCGGACAGAATCTGCCATTGATTAGTAGTGGTGGTACATCCAGTTGGATGACCTGTTTGGCCATAGGAATAATTTTGAGTGCCAGCAATAAGAGTTTGGTGCAGGATACTAATGGCCCTACGGATTTTGATGAGAACAATCCTTTAGAAGTACTAAGTGGACAACTATAGGTTTATCATTTCCGGAGGTGGTACAGGCGGACATATTTATCCGGCAATAGCCATAGCCAACGAATTAAAAAGACGATATCCAAAAGCGGAATTCTTGTTCGTAGGCGCAAAGGACCGCATGGAAATGGAAAAAGTACCGCAGGCCGGCTATAAAATAGAAGGCTTGTGGATAACCGGGATACAGCGAAAGCTTACATTTAAAAATGTACTGTTTCCCTTTAAATTAATTAGTAGTTTGATAAAGGCAGGTAACATAGTAAAACGGGTTAAACCCCATGCCGTTATTGGTACTGGAGGTTTTGCTAGTGGACCTTTGTTGCGTGTTGCATCTGGGAAGGGTATTCCTTGTGTGCTGCAAGAGCAAAACTCGTATGCGGGCATTACAAATAAACTGCTTAAGAATAGGGTACAGAAAATATGTGTGGCCTATGATGGTATGGAACAATTTTTTCCGGCGGATAAAATAGTAAAAACAGGTAACCCTGTTCGTGCAGATTTAATAAGGTTAAACGTAGATAAAAAACTTGCCTTGGATTTTTTTCAACTTGACCCAACAAAAAAAACCGTATTGGTCTTAGGGGGAAGTTTGGGTGCTGGGCGCATAAACAAGCTAATAGCAGATAAACAACCTTATTTTAAGGAGTTGGGCATACAGGTTTTGTGGCAGTGTGGAAAAGGGTATATAGAGACGTATAAAGACTATAGTTCGGAAACCGCAAAAGTACATGCTTTCTTGAATGACATGGATAAAGCGTATGCCGTGGCAGATTTTATAGTATCCAGAGCTGGGGCGGGTTCGGTATCGGAATTGTGTATCGTGGGGAAACCTACGTTTTTTATCCCATCGCCAAATGTTGCAGAGGACCATCAGACCAAGAATGCCCTGGCATTAGAAAATGAATCGGCAGCAATATTGATTAGAGAGACGGACTTGGATGTTGATTTTGAAGCACGTTTCTCCGAAGTTTTTAACTCGGAAAAGAAGCAAATGGAACTAGCAAAAAATATGAAGGCCTTGGCATTGCCAAATGCAACCAGTGCCATTTGTGACGAGGTAGAGAAGCTTTTAAAGAAATGAATTAGGGAATATTAAATTTTAGAATACGATTTTGGATTTGAAAAATATACATAGCGTTTACTTTATTGGTATTGGAGGCATTGGTATGTCTGCCTTGGCTAGGTATTTCAGGTTTATAGATATTCCCGTTTCTGGATATGACAAAACAGAGACCCCGTTAACAAAAGAATTGGTAAAGACAGGAATTTCTATTCATTACGTCGATGATATAGGGCTGGTTTCAAAACCGTTTTTGAACGCAGAAAAAACTTTAATAGTGTATACACCTGCGGTAGCGGAATCGCACAGCGAATACCAATACTTTAGAAAGCATGGATTTGTAATTAAAAAGCGCTCTGAAGTGCTAGGACTTATTACAAAAGAATCCTTTTGTTTTGCAGTTGCGGGAACGCATGGCAAAACTACCACGTCTTCTATATTGGCGCACTTATTAAAGGAAACCGGCACGCCCTTAACCGCATTTTTAGGTGGTATTTCGGAAGATTTTAATAGTAATTTCCTGTTAGAGGGAACCGACTTTTCCGTAGTAGAGGCAGATGAGTTTGATCGTTCGTTTTTGCGGTTAAGCCCCAATGTTGCATGTATTACGTCTATGGATGCGGATCATTTGGATATTTATGGAAACCCGGATGAATTAACGGCTTCCTTCATCGAATTTACCAAACGCATAAAACCGGGAGGTAAACTTTTTGTTCGCAAAGGTCTGCCTTTGGAGGGTGTAACTTATGGTATAGAGGACGATTCGGATTTTTGTATCCGAAATATAAAAATAGAACAAGGTACCTACATATTTGATTTGGTTGCCCCGAACATTGTTTTGAACGGGGTAAAGTTCAGTAAACCGGGCAGACATAACTTGCTTAATGGTTTGGTTGCTTTTGCCATGGCGATCGAAGCCGGTTCCCCACCGGATCGCCTGGCAAGTGCATTAGGGACATTTAAAGGGGTACAGCGCAGGTTTTCATATAAAATAAACACTTCTGGGTTTGTTTTTATTGATGATTATGCACATCACCCAACGGAAATAGATGCCGTTTTTGATGCGGTTAAAGAAATGCATCCGAACAGGAAGGTATTGGCAGTTTTTCAACCACATCTTTTTTCAAGGACACGCGATTTTGGTGATGAATTTGCGAGAAGTCTATCAAGATTCGATAATGTGTTGTTACTTGAGATTTATCCGGCAAGGGAAATACCGATTGCGGGAATAGATTCGGAATGGTTGCTGGGAAAAATGACGAACACCAATAAACAAAGGGTAAAAAAAGAAGATTTATTGACCGAAATACAGCGTCAAAATCCTGAGGTTCTCATTACTATGGGAGCCGGGGATATTGGTCTAGAAATTGAAAGAATTAAAAATGAACTGACGTATGAGAACGAAATGGAATAACATAAAGTTAATAGCCCTACTATTGGCTATTATGGGAATGTACGCGTTTTCTAACCATAGGAACAATAGGAAAAGTATTGTTAAAATGAAGGTAGAGTTTGAGGGTGACGAGAATCTCTACCTAACCGAGGGATCGGTTAATAAATTGTTAATACAAAATTTTGGTGGGCTGGAAAATGTCCCTAAAGAAAAGATAGCTTTGAATACTGTAGAAAAGGCTATCGAAGCCAATGAAATGGTGAAAAGTGCCCAAGTGTATCTTACTATAGATGGTGAACTTACGTCAAAAATCGTTCAACGTAAACCAATCGGTCGCATAGAGGGAAATTCGAAGTTCTATTTGGATGACGAAGGAAAACGTATGCCGTTTTCGTCTAATCATTCCGCTAGGGTTCCTATAATTACAGGGAATATAACCGGTGAAAGCCTTGAGGATGTATATGTGATTTTGGAATTTATCAATGAGGATAGCTTTTTACGAAAAAATGTAATTGGAATCCATGTTGAGGAAAAGGACAATTATAAGTTGAAATTTAGATTGAATCAATTTGTGGTGAATTTGGGAACTATAGAGAACCTAGAAATAAAGTTCAGCAATTTTAAAGCGTTTTACGCCAAAGCGAACAGGGATAAAACCTTGGAAAATTTTGCCGTTGTAAGTTTAGAATTCAATAATCAGGTAGTGTGCACTAAAATTTAAATGGGAATGGAACAAGCTAATTATTCTGTCGGGTTAGACATCGGAACAACTAAAATCGTTGCCATCATTGGTAAGGAAAACGAATATGGCAAGATCGAGATTTTGGGAATTGGCAAATCCAAAAGCTTGGGTGTTCATCGTGGCGTTGTAAACAATATCACACAAACCATAAAATCCATTCAGCAGGCCGTAGAGGAGGCGGAGGCGAATTCTGGTCTTAAAATCGGTAATGTAGTGGTTGGCATAGCTGGTCAGCACATACGAAGTTTGCAGCATAGCGATTATATCACCAGACCAGATTCCGAAGAGGTTATCGGGGATTTGGATTTGGACAAGCTTGTAAATCAAGTACATAAATTAATTATGCTGCCCGGTGAGGAAATCATTCATGTGCTCCCCCAAGAGTACAAAGTTGATGGTCAGGCAGAGATAAAGCAGCCTATCGGAATGTATGGTGGTCGTTTAGAGGCTAATTTCCATGTAGTTGTCGGGCAGGTAACATCCATTAAAAATGTAGGGCGTTGTATCAAAAGTGCCGGCCTCGGACTAGGTAACATTACCTTGGAGCCATTGGCATCGTCCGATGCGGTTTTAAGTCAGGAAGAAAAAGAAGCAGGTGTAGCGCTTATCGATATAGGAGGTGGTACGACAGATTTAGCCATTTTTAAAGATGGTATTATCAGGCATACGGCAGTTATTCCTTTTGGTGGAGGCATCATTACGGAAGATATTAAAGAAGGCTGTTCAATAATAGAGAAACAGGCAGAATTATTAAAGATGAAATTTGGTTCTGCTTGGCCCGGGGAGAATAGGGATAACGAGATTGTTTCGATTCCTGGTTTACGCGGTAGGGAGCCAAAGGAAATTTCATTGAAAAATCTTTCAAAGATTATTCATGCAAGAGTTGTGGAGATTATTGAGCAGGTCTATGTAGAGGTAAAGAATTACGGGCACGACGAACAAAAGAAAAAGTTAATAGCAGGTATTGTTCTTACCGGTGGTGGAAGTCAGTTAAAGCATTTAAAGCAATTGGTAGAATATATTACGGGAATGGACACCAGAATTGGGTATCCAAACGAGCATTTGGCAGGTGATTCCGATGCGGAAATTGCTAGTCCACTTTACGCGACTGCGGTAGGTTTGCTAATGAACGCCGTAAAAAACCAATCAAAGATGCAAGCCGAGGTTACCTCGGTTGCAGATACTCCCATAGTTGAGGAAGAGGAACGTGAGCATGAACTTCAAACGAACGAACAAAAAAGAAAGGAGCGGAAATCCGTCTTTGATAAATGGTCTGAAAAATTAAAGGAATTTTTAGACAACGCAGAATAGAACAACCTTAGAACATAGCATACAATAACCAGTAATAATAACAATATGAGCAACAGCAGCGAATTTGACAATATCTCTTTTGATCTTCCAAAGAATCAAAGCAATGTAATCAAAGTTATCGGAGTAGGTGGCGGTGGTAGTAATGCCATTAACCACATGTTCCAAGCAGGAATAAACGGAGTGGACTTCGTAATCTGTAATACAGATTCCCAAGCTTTGGACAATAGTCCGGTACCGAATAAAATCCAACTGGGGGTTTCATTGACAGAAGGATTGGGCGCTGGTGCCAACCCGGAAGTCGGGGAGCAAGCCGCTATGGAAAGTATGGAAGACATAAAACGTATGTTGGACAATACCACAAAGATGATATTCATTACCGCAGGAATGGGTGGGGGAACAGGAACTGGTGCTGCTCCCGTAATCGCCAAATTTGCTAAAGAGATGGATGTCCTAACCGTAGGTATCGTAACCATGCCGTTTAATTTTGAAGGGAAAATGCGCTGCGATCAGGCTCAGAAAGGGATAGAAAAACTTAGGAATAACGTAGATTCCTTAATTGTCATCAACAACAACAAACTACGGGAGGTGTACGGTAACCTTGGTTTTAAGGCCGGTTTCTCAAAAGCGGATGAAGTGCTGGCTACAGCTGCAAGGGGAATAGCAGAGGTGATTACACATCATTATACCCAGAACATAGATTTACGGGATGCTAAAACCGTACTTTCCAATAGTGGTACGGCCATTATGGGATCCGCAATTTCTTCTGGTTCCGCAAGGGCGAACGAGGCCATTATGAAAGCCTTGGATTCTCCGTTGTTAAATGATAATAAAATTCACGGTGCTAAAAACGTATTGTTGCTTATCGTTTCCGGAGCCCAAGAAATTACGATCGATGAAATAGGGGAAATCAATGATCATATTCAAATAGAAGCAGGCCACGGTGCAAATATAATAATGGGTGTAGGTGAGGACGAAAGTTTGGGAGAAGCTATTGCCGTAACGGTTATTGCCACGGGATTTAATATAGAACAACAGGACGACATCGTAAATACGGAATCAAAGAAAATAATTCATAACCTTGAAGAGGGCCAGAAAGCAGAAATGAGTCTTATGTCCTCTACTAAAACTGTTCACGTGCTAGAGGAGGATAAGCCAGAAGAAAAACCTCAGGCTAGGTACGAATTACTAAATCAGGGCGATTTTGATTTGATTCCTACCACAAATTATATTAAAAACTTCAATGTTTTTTACGAAGAGGTTGTGGCAAAGGATGTCTCCGAGGATGATTTCGTAATCATCGAATCTTCTGATAATTTAAGGGGAATAGAGGTAGTTGACCCACAAGAAGTGACTAGGCAGAATCAAGAAGACCAATTTACAATAGGTTTTGATCTGCCCTTGGTAACGGATGAAGAGGAGAAGGAAAATGTGATTATGTTCGACCTTAATGATGAGGTCAAGGATATGGATGTAAAGGATAGCGTTGAAATTATCCCGGTATTGGAATATAATAACAAGGGCGAAACCAGATATAGCCTTGACGATTATATGCAACTGGAGAACAAGCTTACCGGAGCAAAGTCAAAAGCTGAGGAATTTGAGCCTAAAATAGTTGAGGACGAGCTCGTTTTTGAAAGAAAAACTGTTGCTCCAAGAGCTCCGGTTAATCAGCCAGAGGAACAATTAGATCCTATGGAAACTCCTATTGAGGAATTACTTAAGGAAAGAGCCGATGAGCGACGACGTAAATTGAAGGATTTCAACTATAAGTTTAAAAACAGTGTAAATAACATAGACGAGTTTGAAAAGCAACCTGCATACAAAAGGCAGGGTGTTGATTTAAATGAGAATAGGAGAGAACAAAAAATTTCTAGGACAAGTTTAAGTGATGACAGCAACAATGATATTCAGTTGCGTTCCAATAACTCATTTTTACATGATAATGTAGATTAATAAGGTATTTCAGTAGTAGTTTTAAACCCGTAAACAAGTCTTGTTTTCGGGTTTATTTTTTATCTTCGCTGCACTAAAAACTTATGAATATGGGACTGCAACAATTGGTAATGGATCAAATGAAAACAGCGATGAAAGCTAAGGATTCGGTTGCATTAGAATCACTACGTGCTATTAAGTCCGCTCTACTATTGGCGCAGACCAGTGGGGAGGGAGCGCTTACGGAAGAGGATGAAGTAAAGTTGGTGCAAAAATTAGTAAAGCAACGAAAGGATAGCGCAGCCATATTTAGCGAACAAGGTAGACAGGACTTAGCTGATCCGGAATTGGCTCAAATTGCGGTTTTGGAGCAGTTTTTGCCGGAGCAATTAGCCGATGAGGAAATTGAGAAAGTGGTAGTACAAACTATCGCGGCAACAGGGGCATCAGGAATGAAGGATATGGGGAAGGTCATGGGAATGGTTTCAAAGGAATTAGCCGGTAGAGCAGATGGTAAAACTATTTCCGCCATTGTTAAAAATAAGTTGGGTTAAAGTATTGAAATAGCAATAAGAAATTCTATTTTTGAACCTTGAAGTAGAATCAATGGCCGCGTGGCGCAACTGAATAGCGCATCAGATTTCGGCTCTGAGGGTTGGGGGTTTGAATCCCTCCGCGGTCACGACACTCAAGAACCATGCTTAGGAGAGCATGGTTTTGTGTTTTTTGGGAGTATCACAAAGCGCGGCTTTGTGTAAGCGACCAGAAAATACAAAACTAGCACCGCTTTTTCCGCGGTGCGTGGTTTCTTATTTGCAACATTGAGCGTATTAGGGATATGCAATCCCTCCGCGGTCACTAAAAGCAGAAAACCACGTCACTTTTGACGTGGTTTTGTGTTTTTTGAAAAAACTGAGGCATTGGCCTCAAAGTTTTGGAGACAATAGAAAACTAGGGGGATAGCCCCTAAGCCATAATGTAAGCTTCCCTTTTATTTAAACAATCCATAGTTCAATATTAGTTGCATAATTTCCACATTAGTATTAATTTGCATCAATAATATTAATTTTGGTTCAAAATGGCAGTAATCAGAAAATCTATCACATTTACGGAGCAACAGGAGGCTTTTGTAAAAAGCCTGATCGAACAGGGTTTTTATACGAATGACAGTGAATATGTCAGAGATATCATCCGGAAGGACCAAGAGCGAAGAAAGCGTATTGTTGATTTGAATGAGGCACTTATCGATGGCATTGAAAGTGGACCGTCCGATGCGACTTTAGATAGCATTTGGAAAGAAGCCATAAATGAGCAAAATGCCGAAGAATAGCTATATAATAAGTGTCAAGGCGAAGAGGGATATCAAGTCGATCGCCAAATACACGATTAAAGAATTCGGGGAACGACAATCTCTAAAATATGCCAAAGGCCTAAAGAAGGTTTTGGAAGAATTGGCCAATAACCCAGAATTGGGTAAAAGATACGTTGCAGTCAAAAATAAAATGCTACTGCGGTATCGATATAAGTCACATGTAATTTTCTACTATATGAATCAGAAAGGAATATTCATAGTCCGAGTCCTCGGTGGCATGATAGACTTTTCAAAACACCTTAAGTAAAGTTCAATAAAACGATTCCTTTAAACGTACTGTCGGTATGTTCTTTTATATTTTCAGAAATACATATTACTCCATTCAAAATACTTGTAACAAAAACAGTAAAAGTTTGTTACAAAGTATTTCACTTGTAAGGTAGGCAAAACAGACGGTCGGCCTATTTTAATTGTTCATGTTTGAAAAGTTCAACTGGTGGGATTTTGAAATAATTAAATGGACATCTTCCTTCAAGAAGTTTGAACTCTGTTCGTTTTGGGTTACTAACAGAACAAACCATCTTTTAGTAAATGCTTTATTGATGAATTATAGCCTTATAATTTGTTGGTGATATCCCAAATAATCATCTTCGCATGAACTCTGGAATTTTCTATAAACCATTTATGGGTTTCCATGCCGCCACATATAACCCCGGCGAGGTAAAGACCCTTTACGTTGCTTTCCATGGTTTCCGAGTTGTATTCCGGTAGTTTTTTTTCGTCATCACTTAAATTGATTCCAAGTGATTTTAGAAAAGTAAAATTAGGTTTATAGCCGGTAAGGGCAAGAACAAAATCGTTTTTGAGCGTCTTACCACCCTCAGGTGTATCTAATCGGATTTCTTTTGGGGTTATGGCTGTAACGGTGCTATTGTAGTAGGCGATAATGCTGCCTTCTTCGATCCTATTGATAATATCCGGGCGCACCCAGTATTTTACACGTTGCCCTACTTCCGGCCCTCTAATAATCAGGCTTACTTCGGCTCCCTTTCGGTAACATTCCAACGCAGCATCCACGGCGGAATTGCTAGCACCGATAACGGCAAGTTTTTGCCCCGCATAATAATGGGGGTCCTTGTAATAATGGGACACTTTTTCTAAGGATTCTCCGGGTACATTTAATGTATTGGGTATATCGTAAAACCCAGTGGCAATAATTACATTGGAAGCCGAGTAAGTGCTCTTTACCGTTTGTACGTTAAACTGATGACCTGTATTCACAAGCTTATCAACTTTCTCGAATAAATTGATGTTGAGCTTATTGGAAGTAACGATTCTTCTGTAGTACTCCAAGGCCTCGTCGCGTTTTGGTTTGGCCTCCTTGCTTATAAAAGGTATCTCGTCGATTTCCAATTTTTCGGAGGATGAAAAAAACTGCATGTTGGCCGGATAGTTGAAGAGCGAGTTTACTATAGGACCTTTTTCTAAAATTAGATAGCTGAGTCCATTTTTTTTTGCTTCGAGTCCGCATGCGATTCCGATGGGGCCTCCTCCAACAATAATAACATCCAAGTGTTCCATTATGCCTTTAGGCTTTTTATGGTTGCAATGGGGTCAGTGCTCTTAAATACAAAGCTTCCGGCTACCAAGACGTCTGCACCTGCTGCGACCAATTCTTTTGCATTTGCAGTAGAAACACCACCATCGATTTCAATTAAAGCCTTACTTCCCCTTGCGGTGATCAGTGCTTTTAAGGCTCTTACTTTATCAAAGGTATTGGCAATAAAGGATTGTCCTCCAAATCCTGGGTTTACACTCATTACACAGACCAAATCGATATCTTGGATTATATTTTCCAAAAGCTGTACCGGTGTATGTGGATTTAAGGCCACCCCAGCTTTCATGCCGGCCACTTTTATGGCCTGTAAGGTTCTGTGTAAATGTGTACAGGCTTCGTAATGCACGGTAAGGTAGGTTGCTCCCAAGTTGGCAAACTCTTTTATATACCTGTCCGGGTCCACGATCATTAAATGTACGTCCAAAGGTTTTGTGGCATGTTTTTGAATGGCTTTTACTACCGGCATTCCGTATGAAATATTAGGTACAAAAACGCCGTCCATTACATCGATATGGTGCCAATCGGCATCACTGTTGTTCACTAATTCAACATCGCGTTGCAGGTTGCCAAAGTCCGCGGCGAGCAGAGAGGGCGCTATTTTTGTCTTTTGCATTTTATGACTGCTATATATTCAGTGCAAAAATAGTGAATTGCGTTTTTCCATAGGCACTTGTGTTGCCATTTACGGATGCCCTTTGCCAAAGTACTGTATAAGGTCGCTTTCTGCTGCTATATATCCGAAAGAACTCCATGATGGGCTTTCCACCAAATTGGTCATTAGGTTTTTGGCTGTTTCCTTATCATTATGGTAGAAATACCAATTAGAAAGTCCATAGGCCACGGCATCATTAGACGGATTACCGGTTTCGGTTCGTAAAAGGGAATCAACGGGAATCAACGCTTTGTACAATTTACAAAGTTCGTGGTAGCTTTGATTTTCTATTACCTTCATTTTGGCCGTAATCGGTTTCAATATTTCTTGGGCCATTGTTTCATTTCCAAGCCTGCGTTGAATCATATAGAGCCAATGTGTGCTTGAAACAATATTATCTGGAAGATCGCTCGATTCCCTACATTTTACAAAAGCATCAAAAGCTTTTTGATAATTGTGTTCAAGGTAATACGCCAATCCTAAATGATACCAAATGTTTCCATGCAATGTGCTTACGGGAATATTTTGGGCATTTGGCATACCGTCGGGTTCTATTTCATTATCCGTACCTTGTATTAACTGGCCTGCTTTCTCCAAATCTGATATCGCTTCTTTGAACTTGCGGATGGAGATATACCTATGACCTCGATGCCTATACAATCTAGGTTCCTGTGGGTGTTTTTTTATCCCTTCGCTATAAATGGCAATTGCCTCGTTATAACGACCTAGATAAGCCGTTCTTCTACCGTACCAAATTAGGGACTCTACGTTGGCAGCATTGGAATCGTATTTTTCTTTTGCTTCTTTATATTGTCCCATAAGTTTTTCCGAGGGTTCGGCAATGACTATTGTTTTGTTTAAAGGTGTTGTGAAGATAACCGGTTTTTCCGCCACCACCTTTTTACGCTCTTGATTGTTTTTTTTGGTGTCCTTACAATTTATAAATAGCAAGCTGGCGATGACCGGTAAAAAGAGTATTAATGCTTTACCTGCGACAATTTTCATCATTATCATTTATTTATTCAGAGATTTCAATTTCATCAAACCCCGTATTCTTCAGCGTGGTATTTACCTTTGGTAGATGCTTCTGCATCACGGTGTTTAGTTTGTCCAAGTGTTGATCTAACGCTGCGGAAAGCTCTTTGAATACCTTGTACGCACCATCCGTAGGTCTTGCATCACCGGTTTCCACGCTTCTTCTTAATGAGGCCAGTCTATTGTTCAGTTTTATAGGGAAATTCAATGGATCTTGATTGGATTGATTTTTTACTTGATACAAATCTTCCTCAATTTCTGAAATTGCTACAATAAATGGGTCAACAGTCTTTTTCCAGTCCCTACTCGCAATCTTCTTTTTGGCAGGTTCTAACTGGTTTTTAATTTCCCTGATTTTGATAACGGTGCGGTTGGCCTTGTCCGTTTTTTCCATAATGTTCTTGGACAATTCAAATTGCTCGTCCAGATGGTCTTTTGTTATCCCTTTTAGGTTAGGATCTATTTCAATAGCAAAATCATAGGTTTTTTCTTGATTCGGAGTTTTCATACGAATCTTATAATCTCCCAATGGAGCTTTAGGTCCTCTTGTAGGTCTAGCGCTCCAAATAATCATTCCTTCAAAATCGATAGCACCCGGATAACGTAGGTCCCACGTAAAGGTGTTCAGCCCTTTAGCCGTGGTCGGTTTGGAAGACCCGCCTTTTTGCCACCAAGGAAGGTCCGGGTCTTCTTCATATTTCGCCTTGCTACCGGTAAAGGTATCTATCAGTGCACCCTGTGCATCCAATATTTCAAAAGTAATGGTGTCTAATTCCTGTTGCAGATAATATTGGATTTTTGCGTCCGAAATACCTCTTATGGCATTCGATGGTCGGAACAGTACCGCGGATTGGTTTTTCATTTCTTCCTGATATTGTCGTAAGGGATGGATGTCGTCCAAGATCCAAAAACCCCTTCCGTGTGTTCCCAAGACCACATCATTGTCCTTGATTACCAAATCCCGTATGGGGGTATCCGGAAGTTTTAATTGAAGTGATTGCCACGAATCACCATCATTTGCGGAAAAATAAACCCCATGCTCCGTGCCTAGAAATAGAAGTCCTTTTCGTACTGGGTCCTCCCGTACGGCTCTTGCGAAATGCCCATCGGCAATACCGGTAATAATTTTGCTCCATGTTTTTCCGTAATCATGTGTTTTGAAGACGTAGGGTTGGCGATCATCCACTTGATAACGGTTAGCAGCTACATATAAGGTTCCCGGGCTATGCACGGATTCTTCTATGATACTTACACGAGAAAATTTGGGAAGTTCCGCCGGGGTGATGTCCTGCCAGTTGCTGCCACCATCCCTGGTAATATGGATTTTACCATCATCTGATCCAGCCCATATCGTATTGATGTCATGAAAAGATGGTGCTAGGGCAAAGACAGTGGCATATATTTCCGGTCCGTTCATATCCATGGTGATCACACCGCCGGTTTTTCCTAGGGTACTTGGGTCTGCATAAGTAAGGTCCGGACTTATTTTGGTCCAAGACTGACCATCATCCGTTGTTTTCCATACATGTTGAGAGCAGGTGTACATGACCTTGGAATCCTGTGGGGCAAACATGATAGGAAAGGTCCATTGCCATCTTTCCGGTAAGGCACTAGCAGGTTCTCCGGAGAAGAATCTAGGATAGACCTGTATGTCCCTGATCTGTCCGTTACTTCTGTCGTATCGCGTTAATAATGCGCCTTGGCTGCCAGCGTAAAAAACATCCTTGTTCTCCGGATGTTGGGTAATCCAACCGCTTTCGCCGCCGCCAACGGCATAGTACCAACCGTGGTTGGGGCCTCTGGCTTGCTTATGTTCCCAGCCCTCGCTGGGTACCGCCACGGTACTATTGTCCTGTTGTGCCCCTGCTACATGGTAAGGAACATCGCTGGTAGCCATTACGTGGTATAGTTGTGTGGTACTATAATCCTGCTCCGTCCAACTTTTACCGCCATTGATACTGACGTTTCCCCCTCCATCGTTGGAATTTATCATACGATCAGGATTGTTTGGGTCTATCCATAGATCATGATTGTCACCATGGGGAACCTTAATGGTAATGTCAAAAGTTTTACCACCATCCGTAGATTTGTAGAAACCGGTATTTAAACAATAGACCGTTTCTTTGTCTTTTGGGTCCGCATAAATTCTGGAATAATAAAAGGCTCTTTGGCGTAATTTACGTTCATCATTGGTGCGTGTCCAAGTTTTACCGGCATCATCGGAACGAAAAACACCACCTTCGTTCGCTTCCACTATGGCCCAGACCCTATTGGAATCTACGGGTGAAACGGTTACCCCAATTTTTCCTATGGGAGGAGCGGGCATTCCGCTGTTACTTGTGAGATCCGTCCAATTTTCGCCACCGTCCGTTGATTTCCATAGTTTGCTGTCGCCACCGCCGCCCCACATTTTCCAGGCTTTGCGTTGTACTTGCCAGGTTGACGCATAGATCACTTGTGGGTCGTTTTGGTCAATTATTAGGTCTACGGCACCGGCCTTATCGCTCACATACAATACTTTTTTCCAGGTTTTGCCACCATCGATCGTTTTAAAAACCCCTCGTTCTTCATTGTCGCCATAAGGATGTCCTAATGCTGCCACATATACGATATTTGCATCCGTAGGGTGTATTCGAATCCTTGCGACAGCCTGAGTTTCCTTTAGGCCTACATGCTCCCAGTTCTCACCGGCATCGCTACTTTTGTAGACGCCGTCTCCTTGGGTAATGCTGCCACGTAATTGCACTTCGCCCATGCCTATATAAACGATATCGGGGTCCGATTCCGATACGGCCACGGCTCCAACGGAAGAACTGGTAAGTTGTCCGTCCGTAACCGGTTTCCATTCGTTGCCGCCATCTACTGTTTTCCAAAGTCCGCCACCGGTGGCGCCAAAGTAGTATTCATTGGGTCGGGATGGGCTTCCTGCGCATCCCAGTGATCGTCCTCCTCTAAGTGGCCCGATGTTTCGCCATTCCAGACCTTCATAAAAAGAAGCGGGAATAACTTCATTTGAAACACTAATTTGCGAATCGTTGTTGGTTTGACCGTTTAGAACGGCACCCATGATACATGCGATTAAGGTAAGTAAACGTGATAAAGTTTTCATTTTTTAATGGTTGTGATAGGATGAAATTTATTTTTCTGCCGAATAAATTTTATGACTACGGTCTCCCCCTGCCTGCAAATACGCAAAAAGATCTTTGATTTCTTTTGGATTCAGTCGGTTTAATAATCCAGAAGGCATAGGGGATAGTGGCGATAATTCTTTTTTGACGATGTTATCTTTTTGGATATCGATCGTATAGGTGTCGTTAAATGGGTTGGGCATCAAAACAACGGTGGCATCGGTTTCCGATTTAATCCGGCCCGATAGTTTTTTGCCGTCTTTTAAATGGAACAAGGTGTTGGCATATTGATCTGATATTTCATCATTAGGGCTGTAGGTGGCAAACAGCATCTCGTAGTTGCCAAATTTGGTATGGGCCTGGGTCAAATCCGGTCCTACCGCAGCTCCTTCTCCCCGCATTCTATGGCATAGAATACACATACCTGCTTCAAAGGCACGTTTTCCTTTTTCAAAATCTACTTTGTAATCGGCCAATTCCGCTCCCCAAACTACACTGCCTATTTCATTTGCACCGTATTGTTGCCCTGGCCCAATAGGTGCAGGTAATTCTGCAATGGCCGTTTCGGGGGAATAGACACCGGACAATTCCTGGAAATAGTTCTTTTCATTATCGGGAACATGTTGCATAGCTGTCAAACGGATATTTTCCATCCCTGGTTTAAAGCTAAGGCCACCTTTCGCGTTCAGCACATCATAAAACCATTGAAAGTAGGATGATCTGCTTTCTTTGGTCCATCCTTTATCGGCATGGCTCAGTAATACCCCATAATAAATAGCTTCTGTTGGTGGCATTTTAGCTATGATTTCCCTGATTAGTGGTCCATATTGCTCACTGCGTTCCGTAACTTCAGATGAGAGGAACGCTGTTTGGCCTGCAGTGCCTTCTTGGGTGTGGCGTTGCAATAATGCCACAAGTTGTTGCGTGCTGTTTTCGGGGTCTAAATACAACATTAACTGACCCAGCTCCCGGTTAATTTTGTCACTGGTGTTCGGAAAATTGGATTTCAATTGGTTTGCCACTAATTTTTTATCCGAAGCCTTTGGTTCGCCCATACGGATAAAAAGCAACTGGTAGGCGCGAAGAAGATTTAACTGCTGCTCGGCCGTCTGGTCTTTTAAGGCCACGCTATTTAGTTTCTTTAGTATTTTGGATTGTAAGGCAGCATCGCCCTGGTGCGCCAAAGCAATACTGGCTTCGATGATTTTTACACTATTATTTTCGGATAAAAATTTAGTTTCCCATTGGTCCGTAGGTTGGTGCTCCAAAGCAACGCGTGCGGCATATCGTATAAAACGGTCTTCATGATCTAAATGATTCCATGCTAGCGCAACGGCTTCTGGATCTTTTGCCGAATGGTACTTTTCAAGACGGTGCCGTAATTCCCTGAGTTGCTGTTCATCATTTTCCTCCTCAATTTTGAACTCGCTCTTTGCAGCTCCTGTATATCTTAATCGAAATACATGTGAATCTATCCTACGACCACCCGTTGCAAAGTAGAGATGGCCATCATTACCGGCGATCATATCCGTTAAGGGGAGCGGAGTGCCAGAGAGGAATTCTTTGCGCACCGCGGTATAGCTACTTCCTTTGGCTTTTAAGTCCGCAAAGTAAATAGTACCAAAGCTCCAGTCCATTACAAAAAGGCCGTTCGAATATTCATTAGGGAAATTGAGTGTTTGTCCTGAAAGTACCGCTGTGGGCGAGCCCTGCTCTAAATTGTGTACCGCTGGCAACGCATCAGGATAATATTCCGGCCATTTTCCAGATCCGGTTCTCCAGCCATACTCACTTCCACTGGTCACGTGACATATTCTCGTAGGTCTATACCAAGGCATGCCTATGTCCCATTCCATATCGGCATCATAGGTGAATAATTCGCCATCGGCATTAAAAGCCATATCAAAGGGATTACGGTAGCCTGCGGAAATTAATTCCCATTCTGTACCATCTGGGTTGAATTTACAGATCCATCCGCCAGGTGCTGTTATATCATTGGCATGTCCCCGGGCATCCAAATAGGGTTTAAAAAGGTTGTCCTCTCCCCAGTTGGTGGGGATTCTACTATTTTCTTTAAGTTGGTCGGGAACCAAGGTATGGTTGCCTGCAATAAAATAGATTTCTTTGCCGTCCGGGGAAGGCACGAAACTATGTGGCCCATGCTCACCGCCTCCTTCAAGTCTGAGCAACATGGTTACCGTATCCAAGGTTCCATCGGTATCGGTATCCGTAATTCTGTAAATTCCGCTTCCGTTTTTAACTCCTTCGCGCCAATGCTTGTTCACGGCTACGTATAGGCTATTATGGGCCCAAAGCAGTCCGTGAGCTTCACCTATTTCTAATTCCAAGGGGTGTACGTCATCCGGTACTAGTGTTTGTCCAATGTCCGGTGCTTTAAAACTATAGATTTTACCATATTGATCACAGGCAAAAATGGTGTTGTCACCACCCTGAGCCATGGCTACCCAGGATCCTTGGTCGTTTTTGCTGGGTTGATAGAGTTCTTCCAAAACAAAACCTTCCGGAATATTGAATTCTATTTTAGTTGCGTCTTCAAAAGCAGCACTGACAGTGCTATCGTTTTTGCAGGACAGAAATATACAGCCAAGGAAGAACAGTAGCAGAGTAGTGTATCGCATAGTTTTGAAAAATAGTGGTTCCTATAAAAATAATAAAAACTAAGGTAGTATGTCGCTATATTGGTAAATGGTTGAAAATGTAGCACACTAGTGCAGTATTACTAACATATACGATAATTGTTGCAAGTACCATTGGTGTTATGGATAGTGTTTGTGTTAATTTAACGCATTGAAATAGATTACCATGGTTCGGGATCTACGTTACCACGGATTTTGAATGTTGGTAAGTGGTGTTCGTAAGATTTATTGTTGATGCAAGCGTAGCTTTGCTTACTATGTAATTACGTTGCATTTATATTTTCAATTGCCGTAGTCCCTCATAAACCGTTATAGCTACTGCATTGGCTAGATTTAGACTTCTGATTTCTGTGCTGTAGAGTGGAATTTTAGCAATCTCGTAATTTTGATTTTCTATGATCGATCTTGGAAGACCAACTGATTCTTTACCAAAAACTAAAAACATTTCGTCTGAATAATCGACGCTCCAGTGTGTTTTTTCCCCATGGGATGAAAAGAAAATCATTTTTTTCGCTTTGTGCGATGCAAAGAACTCCTCTTGGCTTTCATAAGTGAATAATGATATATGCTGCCAATAGTCAAGTCCGGCACGTTTTAACCGTTTGTCCGATATTTCAAATCCAAAGGGTTTAACAAGGTGAAGGTTAGCACCTGTCGCTAGGGCAAGTCTGCCTATATTTCCTGTATTGGTAGGAATTTCCGGTTCTATGAGTACGATATTTAAAGCCACTATGAACGTATGGATTGTAGATACAAATGTTCAACCTGTTCTCTTGCCCAAGGTGTCCGTCGTAAAAATTTTAAACTGGACTTAATGGAGGGATTGCTCTTAAAACAATTGATGTTTACTTGGCCGGCCAGATCTTCCCAAGAGTATTTACGGGTTAGATACTCTAGGATATCTATCAGTTTTACACCATGTAAGGGATTGTTGGGTTGACTATTGTCCTCTTTCAATATAGTTGCTTATGTTTAGTTAAAGTTCTAAGAAATTTATAGTATTGGTTACATAAATTTTATGCAATACTTCAGTAGAAAGCCCCAAGCCTTTGTTTACTTGTCCACGGATTTCAACGGTATCTGTGCTACTAAGATATAAGTGAAGTTGGTCATAACCGGTCTTTAGGTCTTGTTCTTCTTTTTTCCGTTCTTCCGGACTCATGCCAGTAGGTGGGTCATAGTTTCCGAAGTCGGTACCAAAATGGATACGGTTTTGATATTGCTCAAAAAAAGCTTTCACCTTATCGGAATCTTGACGTACTAAATCACCAAACCTAGCTGCTAATTCTATATTAAAATTTGGAAATTTATCAAGTCTTTCCGCAATCATGTCTACATCGTGGGACATGCTTCCATTATGTGCGCCTAAGATTTTAAGATTTGAATTATTTTGTGCCCATTTATCTCTTGCGGCTATTATAGTTTCATAACTTGGAACTTCTGGAGATGTATAGGCATGGTATTGTGGGTTATTCTTATAGTAACTAAAGTGCGGATTTTTTGGGTCTAAAGGTGTCCAAGCTTGTAGCGGTTCCCCTATGTGCGCCATTACGGGAATGTTTTCACTGGATAGGAAGTCCCATATTGGTTGTAGCCGAACGTCGTCTATTTGTATAAATTTCCCAGAGGCATCTTTGGTAATCATTCCAAAATTCTTCCAAACTTTTACCATTTTGGCGCCTTGCCTTATTTCTTTCTTTAGACGAGAAATTTCTTTTTCTGTATACTTTGGGTCGTCTATCCCAATACCGATCAAAGAGGAGCATAATAGAAAGATATCGGGATATTGTTTTGAAAGTGCAAGGTAGTTGTCCCAGCTTCTGTTCACTTTTGTGCTATCGTCCGTGTTATGTTGCGCGACATCCACTAGCACGGCCTTCATATTGTTGTTATCCATAAACGATTTTAGATAGTCGGTATCATATCTAAAATGGGAATGTATATCTATTTTATCTATCTTATCAACGTTGTTTTTAGCTATTGCTTTAACCTTTGCGTTAGGGCCTTTGGAGTTTTGTTTACAAGAAACAAAAGCAAGTACAAATAAAAAAATTAGCTTAGTTTTCATGGTAACTTTAGGTATCAAAAGCATGCAACCTACCTAAAGATAAGATTTTAAATTAAAAAATGAATCCTTAATGTTAGGGTATCTAAATTTTGAAGCTTTAAAATGAAAAAACTCCGGTAATCAGCCGGAGTTTATTCATCAATCAAAAAACGAACAGTCATGATAACTGTTGTTAAGGTTAAAATTACAACTTATATGCCAAATTTCCAATTTAAGGAATGTTTAACGTGTAATTTTTGACCTTGGTTTAGCCAAGGTAGGTTTTAAGTATTTTACTTCTAGAAGTATGCTTTAATCTACGGATCGCTTTCTCCTTTATTTGGCGAACACGTTCTCTTGTAAGATCAAAAGTTTCTCCTATTTCTTCTAAAGTCATCGAGTGCTGTCCTGCAAGACCAAAATATAAACGGATAACATCCGCCTCACGTGGTGTCAAGGTTTCCAAAGCACGCTCGATTTCCGTTCTTAGGGATTCATGTAATAATTCCCTATCAGGATTTGGAGATTCTCCACTACGTAAAACGTCGTAAAGGTTGGAATCTTCACCATCAATTAATGGTGCGTCCATGGATACATGTCTTCCGGAGTTTTTAAGTGATTGTTTTACATCATCAACGGTCATATCCAACTCCTTTGCAATTTCTTCGGGAGAAGGCATTCTTTCATGGGCCTGCTCTAGAAAAGCAAAAGTCTTGTTGATCTTGTTGATCGAACCAATTTTGTTCAAAGGCAAACGAACGATACGCGATTGTTCTGCCAATGCCTGTAAAATAGATTGACGGATCCACCATACGGCGTAGGAGATAAATTTGAATCCCCGCGTTTCGTCAAAACGCTGTGCAGCTTTGATCAGGCCAAGGTTTCCCTCGTTGATCAAATCCGGTAAAGTAAGTCCTTGGTTTTGGTACTGCTTGGCAACCGATACTACGAATCTGAGATTGGCTTTTGTAAGTTTTTCAAGAGCGATCTGGTCGCCTGCCTTGATGCGTTGTGCCAATTCTACTTCTTCATCTGCAGTAATCAAGTCCACTTTTCCAATTTCTTGTAAGTACTTGTCCAAAGATGCGGTTTCCCTATTGGTAACCTGTTTTGTAATCTTAAGCTGTCTCATTAAAGTAAATTAAGTTCAATTTGCATAGACTGCATATACTTATACGTAAAAATCTTAGGAATGTTACAAATAGGTAAAAAAAAGATGATTTTAACGATGAACGACATAAAAAAAGCCCCATCCTAGGTTGGATGGGGCTTTTTAGTTATTCAAAAATTAATTTTTGTCTAATGTTGCAAATTAATCTCTTCTTGGTTTGCGATCTCTGTTTCTATCGTCCCTGCCACGGCCACGGTCACGATCGTTGTTCTTGCGCGGTGGTCTTTCAACAAAGCCTTCTGGTTTTGGTAAAAGCGCTTTACGCGAAACTTTCTCCTTGCGTGTTCTTGGATCTGTACCTAAATACTTTACTTCGAATTCGTCGCCCATGTTCACCACGTCGGTAACATTTTCGGTGCGTTCCCATGCCAATTCGGATACATGTAATAAGGTCTCGTTGCCCGGAGCATCAAGATACTCTACCACTGCGCCAAAATCCAGCATCTTTATGACCTTGACCTTATAAGCTTCGTTCATTTTAGGTTTGAACATCAACGAATCGATTTTAGCCAAGACTGCATCGATACCATTTTGATCTGTACCCAAGATCTCAACTAGACCTTCTTCCGTAACAGGGTCTTCATTTATAACTATGGTAGTTCCTGTTTCTTTTTGAAGTTCTTGAATCACTTTTCCTCCTGGTCCGATAAGAGCACCAATGAACTCATTAGGAATGGTACGCGTAACCATTTTCGGAGAATGTGGTTTCACATCTGCCGCTGGTGTGGCGATCGTATCCGTTAATTTCTCTAGAATATGTAAACGACCTGCTCTAGCCTGTTTTAATGCATTCACTAGAATTTCATAGGACAGTCCTTTTACTTTAATGTCCATTTGGCATGCGGTAATACCATCAGCGGTTCCGGTCACTTTAAAGTCCATATCTCCTAAGTGATCTTCATCACCAAGGATATCGGACAACACGGCGTATTTTCCAGAGGCTGCATCGGAAATTAATCCCATAGCGATACCCGAAACTGGTTTTTTCAACTGAACGCCTGCGTCCATCATTGCCATAGTACCTGCGCAAACTGTAGCCATAGAAGAAGAACCGTTAGATTCCAATACTTCTGAAACGATACGGACCGTATACGGACAATCATCGGGAACCATTCCTTTTAATGCACGTTGTGCAAGGTTTCCATGACCTACTTCTCTCCGTGATGTTCCACGAATAGGTCGTGCTTCACCGGTACAAAAAGGAGGGAAGTTATAGTGTAGGTAGAAATTTTCCTCGCCTTCGTGAGAGGGCATATCTATTTTGTTGGCATCTCTAGAAGTACCCAAGGTAACCGTTGCCAGTGCTTGAGTTTCCCCGCGGGTAAAGATCGCAGATCCGTGTGTAGACGGTAAATAATCGATCTCACACCAGATTGGACGGATCTCATCGGTTTTACGGCCGTCCAAGCGTAAACCTTCGTTTAAAGTAAGGTCCCGAATAGCCGCTTTTTCGGCTTGGCGGTAGTATTTGGATACCAAACCACCAAAATCCTCTAATTCCTCTTCTGAAAAAGTAGCTTTTATTTCTTCTTTGATTTCATTGAACGCTGCACTTCTTTCATGCTTTGCAGAGCCAGCTTTGGCTATGGCGTATACTTTGTCATAAGCCATGTCGTGAATCTTTTTCGCAAGGTCTTCATCCGAACGCTCCTCTGGGTACTCGCGAGCTTCTTTCTTGCCGAAAGCTTCCGCTAAACGCAATTGGGCGGCACATTGTACCTTAATGGCCTCGTGGGCAAACTTGATAGCGTCTGCCATTTCCTCTTCGGAAATTTCATCCATTTCACCTTCCACCATCATAACGGAATCGGCAGATGCGCCGATCATCATGTCGATATCCGATTCTGCTAATTGCGCTCTTGTGGGGTTAATGATGAACTCACCATTGACACGACCCACTCTGGCTTCGGAGATAGCGCATTCAAAAGGAAAATCCGATAATTGAATAGCTGCGGATGCAGCCAAACCTGCCATTGCTTCTGGCATTACATCATCGTCATGGGACATTAATTGGATCATCACTTGTGTTTCGGAGTGGTAATCTTTTGGGAAAAGTGGACGTAAAACACGGTCTACCAATCGCATGGTGAGTACTTCGCCGTCACTTGGTCTAGCTTCTCGTTTGAAGAAACCACCAGGATACCGACCAGCAGCTGCGAATTTTTCGCGATAATCTACCGTTAATGGAAGAAAATCCAAATCTTTTTGCTCGTAATTGGAAACTACCGTACACAGTAGCATACATTTTCCAGATTGAACAACAACAGATCCATGTGCCTGTTTTGCCAGTTTTCCGGTTTCGATAGAAATTTCCCTACCGTCACCAAGGTCTATGACCTCTCTAAATACTTTTGGAATCATAAAATTGATTTTTACCCGATACGTGTCGGGATTTTGTTAAACAATGGTCATCCGGTTGTTGAAGCCGGAAGGTTGTGTTGTTGTATGTGCTTAAAGCACTTGACCAATGAAAAACTGTGTGCAGCTTTTTACGCTGAAACAAGTTCAGTGTTAATTTTGCCTTTCCTTCAGATAAATCTACAGGATATAATTTCAGGACTTTGAAATGCTATAGTCCAAACCGGAGTTTAGTCAAATAATAAAGAGGGAAGCAAAAGCTTCCCTCTTTATATATGTATTATTTTCTAATGTTCAATTCCTTGATAAGCTCACGATACTTAACGATATCGTTCTTGATCATATAATCTAAAAGACTTCTTCTTTTACCCACTAGCTTTACCAATGAACGCTCAGTATTGTAGTCTTTATGGTTCTTTTTTAAGTGACCGGTCAAATGATTGATACGGTGCGTGAACAATGCAATTTGCCCTTCGGTAGAACCAGTGTTCTCCGCTTTTCCGCCGTATTTCTTAAAAATTTCGGCTTTTACTTCTTTCGTTAAATACATGCTAATATTAGTATTAATGATTTTTATGTATCTGATTGATTTTCAAACAGGGTGCAAAAGTACTGTTTTGTTGGCAAATAATATAACTATTTTTCTCTATTTTTTAAGCTGACTGAACTTCTTCTTTACGAACCGGAATATTCTGTATCAAATCAACATACAGATTTATTTTTTTCTTTAATGCGCTACGGTGCGTTATAAAGTCCAGAAACCCGTGTTCCAACAAAAATTCCGAAGATTGAAAACCTTCTGGCAAGTCTTTTCCTGTGGTGTCCTTTACAATGCGGGGACCGGCAAAGCCTATGAGTGCCCCTGGTTCTGCGATGTTTATGTCGCCAAGCATTGCATAGGAGGCCGTGGTGCCGCCCGTTGTTGGGTCTGTACACAGTGAAATATAAGGTAGGCCTGCTTCGGCCAATTGTGCCAGCTTAACAGAGGTTTTTGCCATTTGCATTAAAGAAAGTGCGGCCTCCATCATACGAGCCCCACCGGATTTTGAAATCATTACGAACGGGGTCTTCTTTTTAATGGCGTAGTCTATACCTCTCACTATTTTTTCACCCACTACACTGCCCATAGACCCACCTATAAAGCTAAAGTCCATGCAACATATTACAATGTCTTTTCCAAGCGATTTTCCAAAACCGGTTCTGACGGCATCTTTTAACCCGGTTTTTTTCTGCGCCGCCTTAAGCCGTTCTCCATACTTTTTGGTGTCCTCGAATTTTAGTGGATCTTTGGAGGAAAGTTTGGCATCCAGTTCGGTGAATTTGTTGTCGTCAAAAAGGATTTCAAAATATTCTTTACTCCCAATGCGCACGTGATAGTCGTCCTCTGGGCTTACATAAAAATTTTTGGCCAGATCATCTGATTCAACAATTTTTCCAGTTGGGGATTTATACCAAAGCCCTTTTGGCGTATCTTTTTTTTCTTCGGTAGAGGTTTGTATCCCTTTTTCTTTTCGTTTAAACCAAGCCGTCATGTCTTCCATATTTAGAGTTAGTCCTCAAAAAAAACTACAAGGTGTTTACATTGTTTAGATCTTCAAATGCCTTTTTCAATCGGTCTACAAAAGAAGTTTCCCCATGCCTAAGCCAAACCCTTGGGTCGTAGAATTTTTTGTTGGGCTCGTCCGCTCCTGTCGGGTTTCCGATCTGCGCTTGTAGGTAGTCTTTTTTGTCCTGTATATAATCCCTTACCCCGGCTAAAAAAGCATATTGTAGATCAGTGTCTATATTCATTTTTATAACTCCGTAGCTAATACCTTCCCTTATTTCTTCAACCGTTGATCCAGAACCACCGTGAAAAACAAAATCGATGTGGTTATGCTCTACCCCGTATTTTTTAGAAATGTACTCCTGGGAATTCAATAGAATTTTCGGCGTAAGCTTTACGTTCCCCGGCTTATAAACTCCGTGTACGTTTCCAAAGGCTGCTGCGATCGTAAACCTTGGACTTACTTTTGAAAGTTCCTCGTAGGCATAAGCTACCTCCTCTGGCTGTGTGTATAATTTGGAATCATCGACATCCGAGTTGTCAACACCATCTTCCTCACCACCGGTAATGCCCAATTCTATTTCCAGTGTCATTTTCATTTTGCTCATGCGTTCCAAGTACCTTTTGCATATTTCTATGTTTTCTTCCAAAGGTTCTTCAGAGAGGTCTATCATGTGAGAGCTAAATAGCGATTTTCCAGTTTCGGCGTAATGCTTTTCGCTTGCATCCAATAAACCATCTATCCAAGGTAATAATTTTTTTGCGCAGTGGTCCGTATGCAGAATAACAGTTGCTCCATAAGCTTCTGCTAACTGGTGTACATGCTTTGCGCCGGCAATGGCTCCTTGGATTGCAGCGTTTTGTCCTTCGTTGGACAACCCTTTTCCGGCATTGAACTGTGCGCCTCCGTTAGAAAATTGTACGATAACGGGAGCGTTTAGGCTAGCAGCTGTTTCCAGAACACCGTTGATGGTGTTAGAACCTATTACATTTACCGCAGGAAGTGCAAAGCCTTTTTTCTTTGCGTAGTTGAATATTGCTTGTACTTCATCTCCTGTGGCAACGCCTGGTTTTATATTGTGGGCCATTATAAATGTTTGTTTAGTTGTTTTTAATTTAGAAAGGGTAAAAGTAATAAAATAAACAAGGCTTAGAAAAGGACTTGTATAAAAACCCCTCAATCTATGGTTATCGTTTTAGAAATTAAATGGCCATTGTCCGAAAAACCTTGTATATGGAAGCTCAGGTTTTTTAAATGGTAGTCCTTTGAGATTTTAAAAGTAGCTTCTCCTTTGTTGTTTGTTTTTAAATTCGGCTTCCAATCTACCTCCGTTAGTGTACTAGGTCTGGATCGCTCCAAAACATACAAGGGTTTATAATAGTTTTTGGCCCGATCAAAACCGTTTTTAATAATGAATTTGTCAAATAGGGTAGTTGTTTCTTCTCCAAAAGCGTCTTTCGTAAATACTTGAAAAAAGGTGAGTTTTTCGCGTCGTCCTTTAGGTCGGAGAATAACAGTACTATGAGTCATGACATTTTCGATATCGTTGATTTGCAATTGAATACTTGGCAGTTGTTCAGGAGCAACAGGTTTACCGTTGATATACAAGGAAGCCATGCCGTCGTAGCCTACCAAAAAATATTGCACATTATTATCGGTGCGAGGCCTATATCCTTGGCTACCGATAAATTCCATTAGACTGGTATTGTATTTACTCGCTGCTTCGGGGATAGGCAGGTCATAGTATTTACCTATGTCGCTGACTACCGGTTCATATTTTTGAATGACTTTTCTTCTGGCCAAGTATTGTTCACTTCGTTTTCTTTCTGTTACTGTTACTTCGTCCAAGTCTATAGTTCCTTCTATACTTTTTATTGTGTCATCTCCATTTTTTAACGTGGTCCCATCATTTTTTGATTTATCCAATCCAATGGTTTGGTTCATTACTGCATTTGTCCTAGTAAAAGGTAAAGTAATGCTAAGGTTAGATGTGTTTTTAACGGCTACAGTATCATAAGCTATCTTTTCTGGCTTAATGATTTTCCCCAACCAATTTTGATAGGCTACCCGAACGGTGTCCCCCTTGGTAACGTTCAGGTTTTGAAAAACAAATTTAAAGCTGTCTTTCAAGGACGCTTTGTCCATAATTCTCAAGCCTTTGGGAATCAGTACTAATTTTTTATGTTTTGTATCTTCTTTTATTTCACCTTTAAGTTCAAAACCGGTTTCAAAGGCATATTTTTGTGTAGGGTTGATTTCTTCGATCATTTCCTTGAGCGAGTACCTTGTCCAGCCCTGGGTTAACAACAATAAATCTAGGTGTTCCTTTCGTTTTTTGTTTTTTGTATTGAAGTAGTAGGCGGGCTTGTTTATATAACCTTTTACATGTGGTGAAAGCATAAAAGCGCTCTTGATCGTATTTTTGTAAGTAGCTACCTCGGAATTTTCATGTAGCACTGCGATACTCAAATCTAGATTTAGCGTTTGTTTTTTTTCTTTTGATGACAGGAGATATGTGATAGAGTCGTTCGTTACCTCAGATTGTTCCACGGTAACGAAGGTTTGTTTACGGCCAGTCTCAATAAAGAATTTTCGCTGGGCTATGGGTTGATCGTCAGCAAAGAGTGTTACGGTATGTACTCCATCTAAAAATATATTTTTTTTGGTTTCGATAAGTCCGGTGAGCGAATCCAGTCTGGCCACGGAGACCAATTCGAAAAGTTGCCTATCTTGGTGGTATAACAAGGTGTAATTGGAGTAGATCTGGTCATAGAACGTGGCTTCATTCGTTTTCAGGTATACTTTTAGGTTGTCCTCATCGGAATTGTCCACGCTTAATGAAACCCCTTTCTTTAATCCAGTTGGTATGGCTTGGGTTATGAGTGTATCCTTGATGTTTATTTGTGCCCTATAGGTCTCTCCATTCTTGTAATAAAATCGACATTTTCCCATGCCCTCATGTTCACCTTTAAAACTGGTGACCAACTCTCCTTTCTCATTGACTATAACTCCGTCGAATTCTGCGTTCTTACCGTTTACCATGACTTTGATGCCGACGGTGTTTTCAATATTTTCCAAAAGGTTACCGCTTTCTGGAAGTAGTTGTAAATCATATATGTTTCGTTTTTCGTTAGTTTTTTTGGGCAGAGCCTTACCTAGAACCGTAATTTCCTGTAGGTATTTATGTTCTTCCCCGTAATTGCGCATGTAGTTCGTACGGGCTTGGAGATAGTATATGCCTGGAGCGATGGCATCGTTTAATTCTATCTGTCCATGGCCGCTTCCGTCCGTTATGGCTACTTTTTTGCTGAATATTTGGGTGCCATTGTTGTCAAATAAGTTTACTTCCAAAATTTTTGTAGCTACCGAGGGCTGGTTTAAGCTGTCACCAACATAGGCCTTGAACCAAATAACATCATCTGGAAAATAGGCGGTCTTGTTCGTATGGACAAAGACTTTCTCCTTTAATCTAGGGTTAACTTGCATGGTATGCAATTGGTCTATCAATGAAGATTGGGCTACCGAAAATACAGCCCAAAAAAATAGCATGAATTGGAATAAGGATTTCACATTGTAAAGTGTTGAATACTTAAAATAGGATACGATATTAAAAGATACTAAAAAGGATAGTTAATGCCAATTTGAAGTACGGAATTGGCAAAATTGTAGTCGCGGAACCATCTTTTGGATTGTATTTCAGCAGGATTGTAGGTCTTAAATCCTAGGTCCAAACGAAACAAAAAGTAAGTAAAGTCGTACCGAAGGCCAAACCCTGTACCCAAAGCAATATCTTTTAAAGATGAGAGGCCGTTAAACGTAGCATCGGGATCTTCTACATCGTCAAAAACATTCCAAATATTACCGGCATCCGTAAAAATGGCTCCATTAAGGCTACCGGCGATGGGAAAGCGATACTCTAAGTTTAGGGCTATTTTTAGGTTTGCCTCATTGAAATCGTTTACGGCAGAAGTACGCCCAGGCCCTAATGAATAAGGGAACCAGGCACGGTTATCGTTAGATCCACCACCAAAGTAACTACGTACAAAAGGTATGTTGTTGGAGTTGCCGTACGGTAAGGCGATTCCAAAGAAGGTACGTGCAGCGAGAACATTGGAACGGGATAGATCCCAGTATTTTACATAATCGAACTCTGTTTTTATATACTGCGAAAAAGGTACGTTAAACACTAAAAGCTGTTCATCTTTTTCGTTGAATGGAATAATACTTGAAAGCCCCGATAGTAAATTACCGGCACTCTCCAACCTAAACCGGAATTGGTAAAAACTGTTGTCCGTTATCCCGTTTCTGTTATTTTTATTGAAGGTGTAATTCGTGGTAAAAATAAGATTGTTCTCCGTTAAGCGTTGCTCTCTCTCATCTATACTTTGGACTTCGTTAAATTCTTCTGTTGTTAACCCGTTTGTGGAAACGGGTATTTCTCCATTTAATACGTCATCTATAAATCTATCTGTACCAATGCTATCGGAATCTGCCGCCTCTATTGGTGTGGTAAGGTTTCCTTCTTCGTTAAAATAAAGCGGATTTACAACTGCTGCATTCTCTGTGGCTATCCCGTTAAGTATATTATAGGTATTCCGATAAACGTTAAAAAAGCGATTGCTGTTAACGTTGCGTACATATTGTACATTCAATAATTCTATGTTGTGTTTTTTGAATTCCGAAGGGGTCCAATTATAGCTGAGTACACTGTTCAAGGTTTGTTTGTCCAAACCAATGTTTTTTTGAAAACTCGTACCAATGGCCACTCTTGTTTGGGGTAGGGTATAATTAGGTATAAATCTCGTTGTATTTAAAAAAGGAAACCATATTCGAGGAAAATCCAATGTAATATCGCCACCTATTTCCGAGAAGAAGTCTTCTTGGAAAGAAGGGCTACTTAGTAGGCCAAAGGTTGCATCGCCCGATATGCTCAAATTTTCCGCACCTTTAAAAATATTCCTGATCAATAGGGATGCATTTAGTCCAACACCTAGTCTTCGAATGTTTGATCTGCTAACATCAAAGTTGGTTCCTAGGGAATATTTGGTTTTGGGTGCCAGATATATTTTATAGTTGACATTGGTGCCGCTGCTATCTACCTCTGGTATTATACTGGGATATTTAAAAATATTTAAACTATTCAGTTGTCTTGCCGTTCTAATCTTATCTATATCCCTATAGATATTGTCCTTTTTGAAAAAAATCGCATTTGCCAAGGTTTTTGGCTTAATGTTAAATTTTCCGGTGTAGTGAATGGTGTAATCCCCGTATTCAATAGTTTTTAGAGATTCTTTATTACTGGAAGAAAGGTAGTTGGTATATACGTCTATATTATTAATTTTTTCTACTTTGTATTCCTCTGTCGTTACCAGATTTTCTCCTCGTTTTTTTAGATCCCCTATGTTTAGTACAACGTTCATTTTTTGATCATCCCCATCTACCACGGTATCCCTAGCGATATCAAAAGTAATAGAGCTTTCTTGAAAATTACGGATACCATTGTTTCTAAATATGGTGGTAAGTCTTTCCCGCTCTGCATTAAATATGTCGCGATCAAACTGTTGTCCCTTTTTTATCAAGGATCGATCGGCGTTTATAAAATAAAGCGAGTCTATTGCTTTGGAAGATATTTCGTTAGAAACGGAATCAACTAAAAAGGGCTTGCCCAGCGTAATCTCATAGGCTACGGTGGCCCGTTGCTTACGGCCTGTGGAGTCTATACTGTAATGCGTGGTATTGTTAAAGTAGCCCCTGTCGTAATAATAGGAACTTAGTCGTTGCAAGCTTCTACGTGTTCTGGAGGTGTCCAGTACCACGGGTGCCTCGCCGATATCTTTTAACCAATTACTAATGCCCGATACAAAAAAGGATTCGCCCAAACGTGACACCTGCTTTGCCGACAGGACCTTTGTAAGGCGTTCTTTTCTTTTCGGTTTCTTGTAAAGCCAAGACTGGTAGAGGGAATCCGGGTTTTCTTTGGCAAGGTTGTACAGATTCAGACGTAAAGGATAGCCTAAAAGTGCCGCATTGGGTTTTTGGTAGATAAGGCTTTCTATGGCTTCGTTCTTTACTTCAAGGGAATCTACAAGTAATTGGTTTTTTACGACCAAATACGCATCGGCATCGACTTTTTTTAAAGAATTGCACGACAGGACAACTATTGCCAGAAGCGATAATAAGCTTATTTTAGCAATGTTGTTTTTAAAGCATAGTGCCGTGTTCATAGAAATCAAAAATACATTATTTGGATGGTTGTTAAAAGTGAATTGAAACTAATAAAAAGCTTACATCAAAAAAAGTACCGAAATGAACATGGGCTATTCGTTATAGAAGGTAGAAAGGGACTGGAAGAACTTTTTAGTTCTAGCATAAAGCCATATAAAGTATACACTACCGGTGCTGTTGAACTTAACGTGAAGTATGACGACATACAACTAGTTTCGGCCAGGGAATTGAAGCAGATGAGCGCCCTTAAAAATCCAAATGGGGCTATAGGGGCGTTTCATATACCCACTCCAAAATCCATTGATTTTGAGGATTGGATCCTCCTTTTGGACGAAATTCAAGATCCTGGTAACTTGGGAACTATCATCAGATTATGCGACTGGTTCGGGATCACCAATTTGGTCTGTTCCAAGAATACGGTAGACTGTTACAATCCAAAGGTGCTGCAGGCCACAATGGGTTCTATTGCTAGGGTAAATGTTTTGTATACCAATATTGTAACTTTTTTGAATAGCTGTCCGTTACCGGTTTATGGCTCGTTTATGGATGGTGTCTCTGTCCATGAAACCGAATTGCCAAAAAAAGGTATTCTGGTTATGGGTAATGAAGGAAACGGTATTTCCTTGAACGTAAAAAAATTATGTAATCATCATATTGCCGTACCACAATATGGCAAAGGAACTACCGAAAGTCTTAATGTAGGAACGGCTTCCGCTATTTTGTTGAACGAGGTTCGTCGCCAGGGTTAGTCGGTTATTGAGCTTGGTCTGTGAACGCTACCGAAAACGGGACTATGGGAACAGATTTTTTAACGTAGCATTTACATATCTTTTAAATCGCTCACTGCCAATACGTGATTTAAAAAAAATGCCAATTCAATTTAGTATCAAACTAGTGCAAGGCTAAGCTTAGAGGTAACCTCATTATTCAAAGGTGAAATTTACGAAAATACCTCGCGTCCGCATCGCATCTATATTTCCTGTCCATGGGCTATTGGGGTCGTTATCCCGGACTAGTTCATCCGTTAAGGCAAAAACACCGCGGATCGATGGGCTAAACTTAAAGTATTCCAAGTAAAAATCTATTCCAAATCCTAACTCGTAGTTGTAGACCCACTTTGTCATTCTAAAAGTCCCTGCCGAGTTATCGTCAAGACTACTTTCGTTACTTCCCAAATTTAGGGACATGGAGCCGCCCCCAATAATAAACGGTTTCCAATTTCCTATTCTTCGGGTGCTGGCTTTTAGTAAAAGTGGAAAGTTGATATAAGTCGATTTTACTTCTCTTATGGCATCTCGCTCTTCGTCAAAACCTGGAAAACCTATGGTCCTAGCTGTATAATGTAGACCAGGTTCCAGTCTAAGGTCCAAGAATTCGTTCAAACGCATTTCTCCTATAAGTCCTACATTAAAACCTAAAGTCTTGGTGTTAAGAATGTCCCTATCGTTATCTATATAATCGAACTTGAAGTCGTACTGGTTAAAGCCTAAAAAATAGCCATAGTTAAGGAACTTCTTATCTTCATTTTCCTTATTGAGAACGGGTCTCTCATTAAATTGGGCATTGATCCATTGGCCTGTGCACAATATTACGATGCCTACTAAAATCCATTTCTTCATCTACACCTAATTACTAAAACCTGCATGGATTATGGCTAAACAGCAGTGTTTTGACCAGCTGTAAAAATTATGCTTTTTTAGCAACATATATCGATGCAACCCCAAAAGTTTGGGGGATATTGGTTACCTCTATAAACCCAGTTTTGCGTAAAATATTGTTGAAAGTTTCCCCATGCGGAAAAACAGCTGCAGATTCACTTAAATAGCCATAGGCAGAATTGTCTTTTGAGAAGAGTTTCCCAATGAGTGGCAGCATGTATTTTGTATACAGGTGATACCCTTGTTTAAAGGGTGTTTTTGAAGGAACCGAGGTCTCAAGAATTACTAAAGATCCTTTTGGTTTTAGTACACGTAAAATCTCTGCCAATCCGGTATCCAAGGTTTCAAAGTTTCTAACGCCAAAAGATACCGTTACCGCATCGAACGAATTGTCTGCAAAAGATAGTTTTTCACTATCGCCCACAACCATTTCTATGGTATCGTCCAAGTTTTTGTGGTTGATTTTATCTTTTCCAACTGCTAGCATACCTGGGGAAATGTCCAGGCCAACGATTTTTTTAGCACCGGTCTTAACCAGAGCTATAGCCAGGTCTCCGGTACCTGTAGCGATATCCAATATTGATTGTGGCGCTTCTTTTTTAAGTAGCGCGACCACCCGTTTTCTCCATTTGATATCTATACCAAAGGAAATGACCCGGTTTAAACCATCATAGTCTTTGGAAATAGTATCGAACATTTTGGTGACCTGTTCTTTTTTTCCAAGATCGGAGTCTTTATAGGGGGTAACCTTTTCGGGCATAACAGTAATTTTTTGCAAAGATACGATATAGGAAAGTAGCCTTTCTTAAATTCCTGGATATTGGTGGTACCTAAAAGGGAGGTTAAATATTCTAAAAAAAAGGCCAACCTAATAAAATTATGTAATTTTGTACTTAATTACAAGCCTAACTCATTGACTGCTTTATGTAAAACGGGATAATTGTCTAGCGAAAAAGAGCATCATGTATACTACAAATAGGTAACCTAAGAAATTAAATGAAAATTATTATTGCAGGGGCAGGTGAGGTTGGATTTCATTTGGCTAAGCTACTTTCCTACGAATCGCAGAATATTACGCTGATAGATACACACAAGGAAAGTCTTGTGTATGCTGATAATCACTTGGATATAAGGGTGTTGAAAGGTGATGCGACTTCTATTGCCGTTCTAAGGGATGCACAGGTAGAGGACTCCGATCTGGTTATTGGGGTAACTTCTTCCGAAACTACCAATATTACCCTTTGTATGCTGGCCAAGCAGTTGGGCTGCAAGCAAACGATCGCGAGGATTTCCAATACCGAGTTTGTTGATAATAAAGAGTTGCTCAAATTTTCGGAGTTGGGTATAGACGAACTGATTTCGCCCGAGGAATTGGCCGCTACTGAAATTCAATTGTTATTGAACAAATCTGCATTTAACGATACCTTCGAGTTTGATGAGGGCACATTGATCATGGTAGGGGTTTCCTTACCCAAATCGGCTCCTTTTGTGGGTAAAATGGTCAAAGAGGCCGCTAATATTTTTTCAGAGCTTCACTTTATGCCTATTGCCTTGCAGCGCATGGGAACCCAGTATACGGTGATTCCTAGAGGGGATACCGTTTTTAAGGAAGGTGATCAAGTATATTTTATCACGGTTAAGGAAGGAGTGGACGAGTTGTATAAGCTTACCGGAAAGAAAAAAGAGGAGATAAAAAATGTAATGATTTTGGGCGGTAGTAAAGTGGGCTACAAAACAGCAAGGGACCTTTGTAACAATAAGTTTAACGTTAAACTTATTGAAAAGAATAAAGAGAAAGCTTTTGACCTTGCAGATGAATTACCGAATGCACTGGTTATTAATGGGGATGGAAGGAACGTGGAACTTTTAGAGGAGGAAAGTCTGGAATCAATGGACGCTTTTATTGCGGTTACCGGAAATTCGGAAACCAATATCATGTCCTGCTTGGTAGCTAAATCCAAACATATAAAAAAGACCATTGCGTTGGTGGAGAATATGGACTACTTTCAGCTCTCCCATTCCATAGGTATAGATACCTTGATCAACAAAAAGTTATTGGCAGCGAATAATATCTTCAGGCATATTAGAAGAGGGGAAGTAGTTGAAATGATGCGATTAAATAATCTTAATGCCGAGATATTGGAGTTTATCGTGAAAAAGGATTCCCGTGTTACCGGAGCCGTAATTAGGGACCTTAATTTTCCTAATGCAGCTACTATAGGTGGTGTCGTACGCGATGGTAAAGGAATTATTGCCCTAGGTGGGTTCGAAATTAAAGCAGGGGACAGAGTCGTTGTTTGTTGCCTTCCGGAAGAAATACCCAAAATAGAACGAATGTTCCTTTAACATGCGCTTAAACTCAAGAATTATATTTCACATCATGGGGTTGTTGCTCCTATGCAACGGTGGTTTTATGCTAATCGCCGCGGTAGTAAGTGCCATATATAAAGACGGGGCGGCACTGAGTATTTCATTAGCTTCGATTTCTACAATGTTTGCCGGTGTTTTTGCTATGTACTATACACGTGGGCACCGCAAAGAGGTCAAGAAAAAGGAAGGGTACATTATTGTAACCTTTGGTTGGATCGTAATGTCCATTTCAGGAATGTTGCCCTATATATTTTCCGATGCCATTCCGGACCTTACCAATGCTTTTTTTGAAACCATTTCCGGGTACACAACAACCGGGGCTTCTATAATTGATGACATAGAAACCATGCCAGAAGGGATTTTATTCTGGAGAAGCCTTACCCACTGGATCGGCGGAATGGGAATTATAGTTTTGGCGATTGCAATCCTGCCTTTGTTGGGAATTGGGGGTATGCAATTGTTTGCCGCAGAAGCTCCCGGCCCTAGTGCAGATAAGTTGCATCCAAGAATAACCGATACCGCAAAGCGTTTGTGGCTTATCTACGTAGGATACACTGCAGCGGAAACCCTATTGTTGAAACTTGCGGGAATGTCTTTTTTTGACGCCGTAAACCATGCTTTGGCTACCTTGTCTACAGGCGGATTTTCTACGAAAAACGCCAGTATTGCACATTGGAACGATCAGCCTTTGATACAATATATTATTATAGTTTTTATGTTTTTGGCAGGAACCAATTTCGTACTGAGCTATTTCGCGTTTAAGGGCAAGGTGCAAAAGGTAATCAAGGATGAGGAGTTCAAGTTCTATTTGTTATTTATGCTATCCGCTACGGTAGTTACAGGAATGGTGATTTACTTTAGGGCTAACATTAGCGAGCTGACTCCCGGTTACCCCATGGTTTTAGGACAGGCCGAAAGCGCATTTAGACACGCCCTGTTTCAGGTCATTGCCGTTGTTACCACTACTGGTTTTGTAAGTGCCGATTTTACGCAGTGGACACCATTTTTAACGATATTCTTTTTTGGTCTCTTCTTTGTGGGCGGTTCGGCAGGGTCTACTTCCGGAGGTATAAAAGTAATGCGGCATTTGTTGATCATCAAAAACGGTTTGTTGGAATTTAAACGCACTTTGCATACCAATGCCGTTATTCCCGTGCGTTATAACAACAAAACCGTAAAAGAGAACATTGTATATAATATCATTGGTTTCTTTGCCCTGTATATGCTCCTTTTTATAATCGGTGCCATGGTACTTGGTTTTTTAGGGCTGGATTTTGAATCCGCCATTGGTGGGGCGGCATCCTCGTTAGGCAACGTAGGTCCTGCTTTGGGTAGTCTAAATCCCGTGAGTAATTGGAACGGTCTACCGGATTTGGCCAAATGGTGGTGTGGTTTCCTAATGCTCGCTGGAAGGCTGGAACTTTTTACCGTTCTTATTTTATTGACCCCTTATTTCTGGAAGCGCACGTAAAATATGCGAACCGATTATGGATAGCATTTACATTGGGGTAATGCCTCCTAAAAAATCAAACCTATATTGATTCCTCTCTCTACGGAATTATAGTAATAACTTTGG
The DNA here is from genome assembly GCF_042676845.1 of Maribacter chungangensis. Taxonomy (NCBI): domain Bacteria; kingdom Pseudomonadati; phylum Bacteroidota; class Flavobacteriia; order Flavobacteriales; family Flavobacteriaceae; genus Maribacter; species Maribacter chungangensis. The sequence continues at coordinate 27,182 of NZ_JBHTHY010000022.1, read as the reverse complement.
GCATAACCTACCCTAAGGAACCTAAATTTCTTCCAACCGAGATTCCCTAGAGCAATACCTAATTCCGAATACGGACGGTTATTTGTCGTTGCTAGAAACTTACCGGATACGATCAAGTGCGAATTCAATTTCCTTAGGAGTGGAATTCTATTCATTATAAATCCGTTGAAATTATGCTCTACGTGCGCTTCAACATATTCTTTATTGGTGCTTAACTCGTAATATGGCAGAAGAAAAAAGGATTCCATATAGTCCTTTCGTGTAATATAGGATTCGTTCCCGTTAAAATGTTGGTAGTCTACAAAAGAAATATCCTGTTGATTTAAAAACGCACCGGCTCTTATGTTATAGGAAAAATCTCCTTTATTGGCTACATCAAAAGACTGGTTCAATCTAACTTTTAATTGGTCAAAATGGTTGGCGGCCGAACTGGATGCGAACCCTTTTTCATAACCTAGATGCAGTGTTGGATATAGTTCATTGGTGATATTGAATTTTTGATCGGGATAACTTAGATATTGTTGTCCAAAACGAATGCGCACATCTACACCTAATTTGACAATAGAATGATCATCGATTATAGCAGTGTCAAAATTATCTGGTGCTAGCGGATTATTTGAGGTAAATTGCCGATCGTTAAAATCAATGTAGGTGAAGTCTGTAGTATTAAAGAGTGGTTTCCTGTCTTCAAAACCTAAACTGAGGTTTGTTTGTATCCCATTTGTGATCTCCTTAGTGTACGAGAAGTTTGCAAAGGTGAGGTCATAAAATTTTGCGAAGTTGCGTTCAAAGAATAAGGAGGTAATACTATTTCCTATCGTGGTAATAGGTTCTTCGTTATTTATTTGTTCGGCTACATTTCCTATTTTTAACCTAAGTATGGGTCTGGAGAATCTATTAAAGCGATAATAAAACGATGCTGTAGGGCGCACCCTTTTGTCCGATAGTCCATAATTTACCGCAATATTGAACTGAAAAGCCGTGCCCTCCTCTTTGTCCAGTTTAAGATAATCAAATGCAAGGGAACCATGCCAACCTTGTACCGTGTTAAAAGCAATGTTTTCTAGCGGAGTGTTGAGCGTATAGTATTTTTCCTTAAAAGTATTGTCGTAACTATAGCCAAACAACAGGGACGATAGCTTGAATTTATTTTTCTTGGCATCTACGGAATCCAAGTATTTCTGTGTTTTTCGTATGATTTGGATACTGTCTTTTAGTTGGTAATCCACCGCCTCTTCCACAGTAAGCGGCACGGGTCTTTTGACCTCCCAAAACACACTATCCTTTTTGTTGGCATTTTCTTCAAAAGATAAAATTTCAGAAGTGAAATCTCCCTTAACAAAGTTGGGTTCCAAATCATAGTCCTTATAGGCAGCCGTAAACCTGCCAGATCCTTTAAAACCTAATATGCTATATTCAAAATCGAAACTTTGTAGCACTTTTAGCCACATCTTGTCCTTTTTGGAATAGTTGAAACTTTGCTTAATGTAGAAGGTGTCCACTGGAACAATCTGAGCCTGTTTTCCAGTAAGTTTTAGGTCTACTGCATATAAAGCCCATTCGTCCTCTACAATATAAATAGTCCCGTTAAAGGTCTTTCCTTCGGGGAGTTTCGATTTTACTTCAATTTGATTGATAAGCCTATTGCCCTCGTCGTAAAAAGTACCCTTTAATTGGTATTTGTAGTAAGAAAAAGCATTTTCTGCTAGCGGAGAAACCAGTTGACTGCCCAACTCGACCCTGTTTTCGTAAAACGAAAAATCTATATCCAATGCGGCATTAAAACTAAAACCGTTATCGTTACCACTTACTTTTGTTGCTAAAATCTTTTCCTTTAACTTTCCTTCGCTGCGAGCTACCTCCGATATGGTTTCCGACAGATAAAGTATCCCCGTACGTGTGGAATCCAGTCCTCCGCCAAAATCGCCCAGTTCTTGGCCAAGGATACGTTCTGGAGCGTTCTTGATTTTTAGAAGTCCTTTGGAGTAAAAATTCACCCTGTAATTCGTTATTTTTTCTTGTAGCTCCTTGCGGTTGGCAATCACATTTCTCATGATGGTGTTTGCAGGGTTCGAATTCGCTACAATTTCCACCTCGTTAAGGTTTAAGCCTTCTTCGGTCATGGTCATGTTTAGTTCATATACCGCTTCAGTGATGTCTAGGGATTTCTTTTCGGTTTTATAGCCCAAATATTTAAAAACAATAACTTGCTTTCCCTTGGATGGTACTGTTAATTGGTACTCTCCATTGGCATTTGTGGTAGTGCCGTTTAAGGTTTCTTCTACGTAGATATTTACAAAAGGCAGAGGCTCATTGTTTTTATCGGTCACAAGGCCAAAGACCTGGGCATTGCCATAGAAGCTGCAGCAGATAAGGAATAGTAAAACTAGATACTTGTTTTGCATAGGCTATGAGTTACAGTTTACGTAAAACGCAGGAATATAAGAAGTAATCTTCTTCTGCATGCTAAATATAGATAAAGATGGATTCCCTTTTGGTAAAAACAAATTCCGAATCGTAGAAATTCTATGATTTACTGTTAAGAACTAGTATTGAATTGAGGTAGGTTTTAAATCTATTGTTCCTGTCCTACAGTTACATCTTAAGGCTTTCAATAAAACGAATTTCAATAAAAAACGACCATGATAATACTATCATGGTCGTTTTTCTATTCAAAACTAGCTACTATCCCTTCAATGCTGCTTCTATCCTGGAAACCGCCTCCCTTATTTCTTTTTCCGACGCCGCATAGGATATACGAATGCAATTCCCATTTCCAAAAGCATCTCCTGTTACTGTCGCAACATTGGCATGTTCCAACAGGTACATGGCAAAGTCGGAGGCATTGTTAATGACAGTTCCTTTTAGTGTTTTTCCAAAATAGGCGCTCACATCGGGAAAAACGTAAAAGGCACCTTCAGGTTCATTGCAGGTGAAACCGTCTATGTTGTTCAAAAGTTGTAATATCAACTTTCTTCTCATTTTAAATTCATCAACCATATATTGGATACGACTTGGAGCCTCGGTAAGTGCGGTAATGACTGCACGCTGAGCAATACAGTTGGCACCGCTGGTAACCTGTCCTTGTAACTTATTACATGCTCGTGCGATATAAGCTGGTGCGCCAATATAACCAATACGCCATCCCGTCATGGCAAAGGCCTTTGCCACGCCGTTTACGGTAACCGTTCTATCGTACATATCTGGAAATTCTGCCATAGAGGCATGTGCCGTAACTCCGTAATTGATATGCTCGTAAATTTCATCACTGACAACGATGATTTGTGGATGGTTTTTTAGCACGTCCGCCAAGGCGCGTAATTCTTCCTTACTGTATATAGAGCCACTAGGGTTGCAAGGAGAGCTGTACCAAAGCATTTTGGTTTTAGGGGTAATGGCAGCTTCCAGTTGCTGAGGTGTCATTTTAAAATCGTTTTCTATGGTGGTGGCAACTTCTACCGGTACGCCATCCGCTAGTTTTACAATATCCGCGTAGCTTACCCAATAGGGGCATGGTAAAATTACTTCGTCTCCTTGGTTAAGGACTACCTGGGCAACATTATATAAAGACTGCTTTGCTCCCGTTGACACTACTATTTGTGGCGGGTCATAACTAAGTCCGTTATCACGCTTAAATTTAGTGATGATAGCGTTTTTAAGTTCTACATAACCATCTACCGGGGTATAGGAATTATAGTCGTCCTTTACCGCTTGTATGGCAGCCTCCTTAATATAATCCGGGGTATTAAAATCAGGCTCGCCCAGGCTCAAACCTATGATGTCTTTCCCTGCCGCCCTTAATTCCCGCGCTTTTGCAGCCATTTCCAGTGTTGCGGAGGGTGTTACACTATTGATTCTATTAGATAGTTGGTTACTCATACGTATGTTCATTTAGTTTTAGTGCGCTATGTTGTCCAAGAAAAAATAGACTGTAAACCACTCTTTCTTGATACATATCCAAAATTAAAACATTTGAAATTCTTTGTTATCTAAAAATGAAATTGATTATTAACTATTTGCATATACTTTGTGAATAGTATTAAACAGAGTAGTCCGATAAAAGTGATGGTAAAAAACACTTTTATCGGACTACCATGAATTATCAGTACTGTTAAGCCTGCAGGGCGGGTTGTTTCCCTAATTCTTTAAGGTGGGAAAAGTGGGATATAATCGCCTTCCTTGTTGTTTTGTATTCGTTGTAAGGTAAATTAAATTCCTTAGCGGTTTCTTTTACGATTTTGGAGATCTTTGTGTAATGCACATGGCTAATATTTGGAAAAATATGGTGTTCTACTTGATGGTTGAGTCCACCGGTAAACCAATTTACTATCTTGTTCTTTGTTCCAAAATTAACCGTAGTAAACAACTGGTGAATGGCCCATGTATTTTTCATTGTACCGGTTTCGTCCGGTAATGGGGTATCCGCTTCGTCTACAATGTGCGCCAACTGAAAAACAACACTTAAAATAACGCCCGCTACATAGTGCATTATAAAGAAGCCCAACAGAATTTTGTACCAAGCAATGTCTAAAAAGACCATTGGGACAACGATCCAAATAGTTATGTACAAAATTTTTGTTATCAGTAGGGTAGTCCAGTTGGTGGCGGCACTTGGTAGTTTACCATAAGACAATTTGCGCTTCATGTAGCGGTACATCTGTTGAAAATCTGTTGTTATGGCCCAGTTGAACGTTAACAAACCATATAGAAAAACGGAATAGAAATGTTGGAACTTGTGGTGTTTTTTCCATTCGGTATGTTTGGAAAAGCGTAATATTCTTCCGGCCTCCATGTCCTCATCGTGCTCATGAATATTGGTATAGGTGTGGTGCAATACATTGTGTTGTACTTGCCAATTGTAAACATTTCCTGCAAGGATATAGATGCTTCCGCCCATAAATTTATTAACCCACTTTTTGTTGGAATACGCACCATGGTTGCCGTCGTGCATTACGTTCATGCCTACTCCCGCCATACCTACGCCCATCACTATGGTAAGTAATAGATTCGCCCAATTAGGCAGACCCAAGGTTAATATTAGAAAATATGGCGCCAGGAACAAAGAGAACATAACAATGGTTTTTATATGAAGTCTCCAGTTCCCTGTTTTTTTTATTTTATTTTTCTTAAAGTAGTCGTTTACCCTTCCGTTCAGCGTTTTGAAAAACTGAGCAGAATCTTTTCTCGGAAATCGAATGGTCTTTTTTTCCATATATCTTAAAACTTTTTTATAAATATAATGCAATTGAATTTCAGAATAGTTTGATACCTTGATTAAAAACGGAATCTTTGCATTAGCAATATACTAAATTACTTTTTTTACAAAGATACGAATGACAACCCTAAGGCTATTTGAATATTTTCCCAATTTATCAAAAGAACAACAGTCGCAATTCCTTCTTTTGGAAGATTTGTATAAGGACTGGAATAAGAAAGTAAATGTTGTTTCTAGAAAGGATATCGATGAGCTCTATCTTAGACATGTGCTTCATTCGCTTGGAATAGCTAAAATACAAGAGTTTTCCGATGGTGCGGAAATTTTGGACGTGGGAACCGGCGGGGGGTTTCCTGGTATTCCGTTAGCCATACTTTTTCCCAATGTAAAATTTACCTTGGTAGATTCCATTGGTAAAAAAATAAAAGTCGTAGACGAGGTAGTCGAAGGTTTGGGCTTAGCTAACGTAAAGACTGTTAATGCAAGGGTCGAGGAGATATCGGGGCAATTCGATTTTATTGTAAGCAGAGCGGTTGCCGCTATGCCAACATTTACCCATTGGGTAAAAGGAAAAATCAAAAAAGAATCTGTGCACGAGAGACGAAATGGTATTTTGTATTTAAAGGGCGGTGATTTAAAAGAAGAGTTGAAAGAGTACCGGACAGCTCAAATATTTAACCTATCCGACTATTTTTCCGAAGACTTCTATGAAACCAAAAAAGTAGTTTATTTGCCTCTTAAATTTAAGGGGTAATCAAGAATTTTGATCAACTATTTATGGTTGATGTTTTACTTGCAGGGAGAATCTGGTCTACTGAAAATAGTTTGTGCGTTTATGACTTCTTTAATTTTTATTTCATCATTTAAAAGACCTAATAATTCTCCACTGCAATTATAAATTGGGACAATGGTTCCGCAAATTGCACAGCAGTTATTGGATATGAATATTGTTTCTCCTTTATATTCAGCTATTTCTATATAAAAGAAAGGGGCTACATCGCTTTCGTTTTCTGTTATTTGGTTTACTTGTGCCTGTAGCCAAGACAAATTCTCAATTGGATTAGTTACGTTACAAGCTGTAATTATAGGCAGACCAGTATTATCATTAGTACAACAAACTAGCGTACAACAATAGATAAGCAGTATAATTTTTTTCATTACAGCTAGTTTCAAACAAAGATGCATGTAGCTCAAAAAGATTGCTTATTTTGAAATGCTTTAACAACTAATGCAAAAAAGATGCTTAAAGCATCTTTTTAATAGAATTTGGTGTTTGGTTACTTGCTCCATGGCGGCACAACACCATTGGAACGTGCGTAGGCTATAAGTTGACCTTTATGTTCGCCATTATGTTCCATCATGGCCAAAAGACCGCCAAGTTTGTTCATTTTGGCAAATCCGAAGTCTACTTCCTCGTTTAGTTGAGCACTTTCAACCTTTAGGATGGTTTCCAAAGCAAAGGCATTACTTTTCTTTAATGCGGCAATAATGTTTTCTTTTCCGGAGATTTTACCTAAGCCCATCATATCAACATCGGCTGGAGGGGCAAATCCCATTTTAGATGCTAAAAAATAATTTGCTCCCGCCACGTGCAAAAGTGCCTCTCCGACCGAACTTACGCCTTCACTAGGTCTCCAGTCATATTGTTCTTCGGAAAAAGCCTCGGCCAATTGTACCACCTGCGCTTGATTTCCTGTGAGTACGGCTTGGATGGTAGATTGTGCCAAATTGTCCTGACCGTAGCTTAAAACGGTAGCTCCCAAAAATAAGAGCGTAACTAGTATTTTTTTCATTTGTGTTTTGGTTTATGTGAAAAAGGTTCCTATGGATTATCCATAGGAACCTTTAAATGTAATCAATATTTTGGCTACATACTTTTTAGGTGCCAATTTTATAGTCAGATACTTATCCTAAGAAAGGATACCTGTAATCCTCTGGTGTTACAAAAGTTTCCTTAATTAGTCTAGGAGATACCCAACGCAACAAGTTTTGTGCGGAACCAGCTTTATCATTCGTTCCGGACGCTCTTGCTCCGCCAAAGGGCTGTTGGCCTACAACGGCACCTGTTGGCTTATCATTGATATAGAAATTACCTGCACAGTTTTGAAGTACTTTAGTAGCTTCATCTATCGCATACCTGTCCTTGGAAAGTACCGCTCCGGTGAGGGCGTATTCAGATGTGGTATCTACCAATTTAAGGGTGTCGCTCCAATCTTTGTCTTCATATACGTATATGGTGACTACGGGTCCAAAAAGCTCGGTTTCCATGGTAGTGTACTTAGGGTCGGTAGTAAGTATTACTGTGGGTTCTATAAAATATCCTTTGGATTTGTCATAGTTGCCCCCTGCAATAACTTCGGCATTACTATCTTTTTTAGCTTGATCTATGTAGCTCGCGAGCTTGTCGAACGACCCTTCATGTATTACGGCGGTGATAAAATTGGATAGATCTGCCGGACTGCCAGGCTCGTTAAAGGAGGCAATATCTTTTTTGACCAAATCCAGAATTTCTCTTGAAGTCGATTTTGGTAAGTATACACGAGATGCCGCACTACACTTTTGTCCTTGGAACTCAAAAGCACCACGAACAATAGCAGTGGCGACTTGAGCTGGTTTGGCAGATGGGTGTGCTATGATAAAATCCTTACCTCCTGTTTCCCCTACAATTCTTGGATAAGTCTTATAGGTATGTATATTATTCCCTATTTGTTTCCATAATTCTTTAAAGACGTGTGTGGAGCCGGTAAAATGTAATCCTGCGAAATCCGGACTGGCCAATACGGTATCCGTAATCATTACCGGATCACCGTAAACAACATTTATAACACCGTCCGGTAGGCCAGCTTCCTTGAATACATCAACGATTACTTTTGCCGAGAAAATTTGACTGTCGCTTGGTTTCCAAACAACCACATTGCCCATCATAGCGGCACTCGCGGGCAGGTTTCCGGCAATTGCAGTAAAATTAAACGGGGTAATAGCGTAAATAAAACCTTCTAAAGGTCTATATTCTACACGGTTCCAAATACCTTCTGCAGAATCAGGTTGCTCTTCATAAATCTGTGTCATATACTCTACGTTAAAACGCAGAAAGTCAATAAATTCACAAGCTGCATCAATTTCTGCTTGATGAACGGTCTTGGATTGCGCTATCATGGTAGCTGCATTAATTTTAGCTCTGTATGGGCCTGCAAGCAATTCGGCCGCTTTCATAAAGACTGCCGCACGCTGCTCCCAGGTGAGGTTCGCCCATGCCTCTCTAGAATCCAAACAGTTTTGAATAGCCTCGCTTACATGTTTCTTTTCGGCTAAATGATAGGTGCCAACCGTATGTTTGTGGTCGTGGGGAGGCGACATAGTTCTCGTGTTGCCGGTGCGAACTTCCTTGGACCCAATATACATAGGAACATCTACGCTACCATTGTAATACTCGCTATATTGTTTTAGAACCGCGTCTCTCTCCGGGCTTCCAGGAGCAAAGCTGTTTATTGGTTCGTTAAATGCTGTTGGAACTTGGAAAAAACCTTTACCCATTATGATAATTTTAAAAATTAAATTGGGAACAAAGGTAAGCTTAGTATCTGAGAATTAAAAGGGAAATTGAGATTGGAGATTATAGTGTTCAAGATTAAAATCAATAGATTCAATCTCTAATATTCAGGTATTTGCATTTGTAGCAAAAGCATATCCAAGGGTATTGCTCTTGCTATATCTGGTTTAGAGTCAAGCCTGTTCTTACAGGTGTTTTATCAGTAGTATTAAATAAACTTTGGAACAGTTTTTAGTTTAGGGCAAATGGTGCGCTAAACTTAAAAGTTGGGATGTATACCCTAAATTTTTCTTTGGAATCAAAATTAAACATATTGTAATGCCCTCTCATTGCACCGATCGGCGATGTTAACAAACAGCCGGAATTGTAGGTGTGCGATTCGCCGGGGTTGATAACCGGTTTTTTTCCGATAACGCCCTCTCCGTCCAGGGTTTCCATTTCATTTAAAGAGTCATATATTCTCCAATGACGCGATGTGAGTTGTACCACATCCTTACTTTGGTTTTCTATGGTGATAGTGTACCCGAAGGCATAGTGCATCTTGTAGTTTTTGAAGAACGTTCCTTCAAAATTAGTGTGCACCGATATCTTAATTCCTTTTGTTATTTGTGTTGTCATAAGTCTTTCTTAATACGTAAAAATACTGCCGGCTAAAAGTAAAACTACCCCAATGCAGGCTAAAATAACGAAAACTGTGTTAAGAATACTATATTTAACAATAGTTTTAAATCTACCTTGGCCATAAAAGTTACGCATAGACTTGTAAAGGTAAATGGCAAAAATCAAAAGGAAAATCCCATTGCTTTCCGCCTTAAAAAGACTATTTATCAAATAGCTAATAATGAGCAATATAAATAAGAGTGATTGATTGTGAAAGCTAAAGATCAAATGATCGGTATATGTATGTTTTTTCCTGATATATATCAGCCAAATGAATACCGTAAAAACAGGAAGAAAGAAAAATGTGGTAAAGGGAAGTTTGGAAATTAGTGCGTTAATAAAGGTGCCGGGCTCCTTTTTGGAGCGTATTGTTCCTTTTGCCGTGGTAAAAGCGGTCTTGTTGCCAATAGTATTTTTTAGATCGTATTTGTCCTTTGTTTCCGCGAACGTGTAAAGTGTGTCTTTGGTAATCAAGGTGCTGTAGATCTCCAGTTTTCTGAAAAAACGTGGAAACAGCTTTAGTTCATCGGCAGCTTCAATCTCTCTTTTCGGATTGGAATATATTACGGAATCCCTGAGCCTTACCTGTTCGTAAATTACTCCATCGATATCCAAGGAGTCCAGTTCTGAAATAATCTTGTCCTTATCTTTTTCAGCCTCTCCAAAATCAATGTTTTTTAATGCCGATGTATTTATGTTGATCAATCCATTGCCGGTATCTTCACCAAGGCGATTCAGCTGTTCAAAACTCCCGGAGAATCCCATCAACAGAAAGTAAATGATCGCCAAGCTCAACAAAAATCGAAAGGGATTGGTGTAGGAAACACGTTTGCCGGCAAGGTAGTCCTTTGTTATTTTTCCAGGCCTTGTGAGCATCGCGGCCAAGGTCTTAAAGAGTTTTGTGTCGTAGGAAAAGAGACTGGAGAAAAACTCTTCGAAAAAATCTTTTAGGGTAAGCCTTTTGGTACTGTTGGCCTGGGAACAATTGGGGCAGAACTTGTCGCTGATATCCAATGGATGTTTGCAGTTGAGACATGTAACGCCACGGTATTTTAGTCTGTATCTTCCGGCCTTTTTATTTCCTAAACTAAGTTTCACGGCCTTTTTTTTGGGTTTTGGGTTTAATTCGTAATCGTTCTTGAATTGGCAGATCCTACGCCAATAATACTATCGTAAATATCTCCAAAATCCCTGTAGTATACCAGTATCAAATAATTGTTTTCCGTGAAGTGAAAATTTCCTCCCACATCGTTTAGTCTAATGTTTCCTTCTTCTCCACGAATAACATATTTGTAATTATAAAACCCTTGTTTAAGTTTCATGGTAGCCTCCATCATGCCATTGTCCTCGTTATAGGTCATCTTATTTTCGTCTGTTAGGGCGTAATTGTTATACTTGCCGAATATATGTACATCATCCAGCGCCAATACATCTGTATACGGCAGACTAAAATGTACATTGGTATATTCCGCCTCTCTAGAGTCGTCATCGCCTTGTAGGGTTCGCACCCTGTAATCCCCGTTCACATCTGGGAAGTATGTATAGGGTTCATCATATCTAAAGTCGTCCGAGAACAAATAATGATTGTAAATATCAATAAGGTCTATTCGACTAATTTGTGAGCTTGGTGCCCTTAAGTCGCTTGTGTCGAACAGGAGGTATTCATTACCTCCAAAAAAGGATGTTTCTTGATCGTATTTATAGACCAGTTCGTTGCCGATCGTAAATTGGGGAGGGATGTTGTAGAGCGCCGTTGGCCAATAATAGTTTTGTAAAATTGCGATTTTTACTTCCTTTTTTGGATTTACCAGTCTAAAATTACCGGAGTTTATGGAGACTTGAACTACTTGTTTTTCATTTAAATATTCAAAATCCCTGGACCTTTTGACCGTGCCGCCCACGTTTACCAAATTCTTGTAGACTACAAAGCGCCTAGAAAATTGAAGTTCATAACTGCTATTGTATAGCTCCAAAACGTAATTTCCGGTAACTTTTAAACGTACGTTTTCGTTCGGTATGGTTAGTTGGTAATTAGAATAGGTTTCTAGGGTGTTGTAGCTGTTTTCATAGTTAATAATGCGTTGGTTGTCCATTCCCTTTAAATATTGGGACTTTAAAAGGTCGGAGGGGGTCCAATCGTAATCGCAATGAACGATTTTGTAATAGTAATCTTGCTCATTGGCCAAAAGGTCATCAAACTCCAAGTATATTGGTTCGCCGATTTGAATTATGGGAAATTGGTCTTCGGTAGGACCTTTGAACGTTATGGATTTTATGTTTTCAGGTGGATTCACTTCAACTTGGACTTGGCAAAATACCGTCTGGGTAAGAAAAAGCGTAAGAATATGTTTAAGCAATATGCGCATTTTTATGCAAATTTTATTTCAAAGGTAAACAAAAAGGATGCCGAATAAATTAACATCGATATAAAGCCTAAATTATAAGTTAATAATTGGGTAATTTTTTCATTTAGTAGTAAATTTGCGTCAAATTTTGTTAACCTAAGGTCACCATATATGTCCAAAGACATTCAAATTAAAAAAGGGTTGAGTATTAACCTAGTGGGTGCTGCCGAGCTAGAGACCGCCGCCGCGGCACTTAGTAACGTATACACGTTAAACCTAAACGATTTTCATGGTATAACCCCAAAGATGCTTCTAAAGCAGGGTGCCGAGGTAAAGGCCGGGGAACCAATATTCTACAATAAGAATATAGAGGACATGCTTTTTGTTTCTCCCGTAAGCGGCGAGTTGGTAGAAATCGAGCGTGGTGCGAGAAGACGCATATTAAAACTCAAGATTTTGGCGGACAAGGAGCAGGATTTTGTGGTTTTGCCCACAATCGATGTTGATAGTGCTACAAAGCAAGACATCAAATCAATTTTGTTGAAAGGCGGTTGCTGGCCATTTATTAAACAGCGCCCCTACGATATTATCGCTGACCCGGATACAACGCCGAAAGCTATTTTTGTCTCTGGTTATGTTACCGCGCCTTTAGCGGCAGATGTTAACTATATACTTAAAGGTAAGCAGGCAGAGTTGCAAGCGGCTATTTCCGCATTGGCGAAATTGACCCCGGGAAAAGTACACGTGTCCGTTGGTAAATCCGACGACTCCCCTTTGGCCGCATTAAAAGGAATAGAGCTACATAAGGTTTCAGGGCCACATCCGGCAGGATTGGTAGGAACCCAAATAAATAAATTGGACCCCATTAATAAAGGGGAGTTGGTATGGACAGTTTCTCCTCAGGATTTGGTGATCATGGGTGAGTTTTTGTTGACCGGAAAGTTTAATGCAGAACGCACCGTGGCCTTGGTTGGTTCCTCGGTGAAAGTACCTAAATATTACACCACAAAAATAGGTGCGGAAATCGCTACCTTCTTATACGCAAGTGGGGTAACCGAAGAAAATATTCGCGTCATTAACGGTGATGTGCTTACCGGGTCTAAAAGTAGGCCGGATGGTAGCTTAGGATTTTATAATAGCACCGTAAGTGTAATTCCGGAAGGCGACGATTATGAGTTTTTTGGATGGAACAAGCCAATTTTCAACAAAATTTCAAACACAAGGGCATTGACATTTTCTTGGATGCAACCCAAAAAGAAGTATGACTTAACGACCAATACTAACGGTGAACATAGAGCGTTTGTTGTTACCGGTCATTACGAGCAGGTTTTTCCGTTGGATATTTTTCCAATGCAATTGCTCAAAGCCTGCATGGTAAAGGATTTGGATGAAATGGAGCAGCTAGGTCTGTATGAAGTAGCACCGGAGGATTTTTCATTAACGGAATTTATATGCATCTCCAAACAGCCCCATCAGCAAATTATTAGAGAAGGTTTGGATTATTTACAAAAAGAAATAGGATAAGACATGAGCGTAAAAACCACACTGCACGAATTAAAAATGAAGTACAAGGGCAAAAAGATGGCGCCTGCCTTCAATGCCTTTCATACCTTCCTGTTTGCTCCCAATGAGACCACCCATTCGGGTTCTCACGTACGAGGGGCAGATGATTTAAAAAGGACAATGAACACGGTTATTATGGCCTTGGTCCCCATACTTATTTTTTCTATGTTCAACGCGGGCTATCAGTATTATAGCGCCTTGAACGGGTTCCCGGAAAACTTCTCCGTTTTAGAGCACTTTATTACATGGGACAATTTTTGGATTGGAATAATAAAAGTACTTCCGCTAGTTGTTGTTTCTTACGGGGTAGGTCTTTTGATCGAATTTATTTTTGCCGTTATAAAAGGCCATGAGGTAGAAGAGGGGTACTTGGTAACCGGTATGTTGGTTCCGTTAATTGTTCCTATCGATACACCTTTATGGATGCTTGCTGTGGCAGTTATTTTTGGTGTAGTTATCGGAAAAGAGGTCTTTGGCGGTACGGGAATGAACATCCTTAACCCGGCACTTACCATAAGAGCTTTCTTGTTTTTTGCCTATCCCACCTGGATGAGTGGCGACAAGGTTTGGGTGTATGAGGCTAGGGAGCGTTCAGAGCAAATTTTAGCCGGTGCGGAGAATGTAGATGCGATTTCCGGTGAAACAATCTTAGGTTATTTGGCTCAAAATAACGAGGCGGCAATGACAGCAAAATACAGTATTTCCGATATGTTCTTTGGTTTTATTCCCGGGTCTGTTGGGGAAACGTCCGCATTCTTATGTTTGCTAGGAGGTTTGTTTTTGATTTTTAGTAAGATTGCCAGTTGGAGAATTATGGTAAGTGCCGTAATTGGTTCCTTGGTCATGGGATTGATGTTCAATCAAGTTGTAGAAATGGGCTGGGTTGGCGAGACAAGCAAGTTCTATGGCCTAATGAGTTTTGATTTTTGGAAACATCTAATTGTCGGTGGGCTTGCCTTTGGTATCGTATACATGGCTACCGATCCGGTTACGGGTTCCCAGACCAATAAAGGAAAGTGGATTTACGGATTCTTCATCGGATTTATATCCGTGATGATACGTGTATTTAATCCTGCTTATCCTGAGGGCGTTTTCCTAGCGATTTTATTGATGAACGTATTTGCACCTACCATAGATCATTATGTGGTTCAAGGTAATGTAAAGCGAAGAATGAAAAGACTTAAAAATGCAGTGGTGCTTCCAAGGGATTCGGACAGCGCGGCTAAAGAACTTAAAGCAGAAACCGTTTAGTTATGGCAGTAGATACAGATAAAAACAGTTATACCGTTATTTTTGCAGGCCTCATGGTTGTTGTGGTCGGTGCTATATTAGCGTTTTTGGCGTCGAGCTTAATGCCTACCATCAAGCAAAACGAACGCTATGCTACACAGCAGGACATTTTATATGCCATGGGAGTTAATGAAAACGGTGACGATCAAGGTAGTGTAAGCAAGATTCCAACGGACAGGGTAGAGGCCGAGTTTACCAATTTCATTAAGGAGCAATACATTATCCAAGATGGTAAAACAACACCGGATGATGAAGCCTTTCTGATCGACCTTAAAAAACAATTGGCAAATAAGAACAAAGGGGAATCATATAAGTTACCATTATTTGTAGGCGAGAAGGATAACAAGAACTACTACATCATCCCAATGTACGGTAAAGGTTTGTGGGATGCAATATGGGGCTACATTGCACTGGACGATAGCATGACGGTTCAAGGTGTTTATTTTGATCACAAAGCAGAAACTGCAGGTTTGGGTGCCAATATAAAAATGCGTTTCTTTTTGGATGATTTTACCGGAGAAAGCATTTTGGACGGTACCAAGTACGCAGGTATTGCAGTTGCCAAAGGTAATAATGACCCATTGAACAAAAGAAAAGACGATAATGCGGTGGATGCCATAGCCGGTGCTACCATCACCGGTAACGGTGTTGCCGCAATGATTACGGAGAGTGTAAACCTTTACAAGGATTATTTAGAAACGATTAGAGTTAAATAACTATGGCCTTACTAACAAAAAAAGATGCAAGTCTCATTTTAGACCCGTTAACGGATAATAATCCCATTACCATACAGGTATTGGGTATTTGTTCCGCTTTAGCTATTACCGCAGAATTAAAGGCATCCATCGTGATGGCAATCTCCGTTGTGTTCGTTATGGGCATGGGGAATGTGGTGGTGTCGTTAATGCGAGATATAATTCCATCAAAAATTAGAATTATCGTACAGCTTATAGTTGTAGCAACCTTAGTTATTATAGTGGATCAGGTGCTAAAAGCATTTGCTTTTGAACTAAGTAAAACACTTGGTGCATTTATAGGGTTGATTATTACCAATTGTATTATCATGGGTAGGTTCGAGGCATTTGCTTTGGCAAATGGACCTTGGAAGTCTTTCTTGGACGGTATTGGTAATGCATTGGGTTACGGCGTAATTCTTATCATTGTTGGTTTTTTTAGAGAACTGTTCGGTTCGGGAACGCTGTTAGGTTATCCTGTTTTTGGAGATCCAATTATGAAAACGGGATTATACGCTACCGGTTATGAGAATAACGGGTTTATGATTCTACCACCTGCAGCGTTAATCGTGGTGGGTATCATTATTTGGGTACAACGTGCCAAAAATCCAGCCTTAGTAGAAGAGAACTAAACGAATAGACACACAGAAATTATGTTAGAACATATAGAGTTATTTTTCAAATCGATTTTTATAGATAATATGGTATTCGCCGTGTTTCTAGGAATGTGCTCCTACTTGGCAGTATCTAAAAAGGTAGCTACGGCCGTAGGTCTAGGAGCAGCTGTGATATTCGTATTAGCCGTGACGGTACCTTTAAACTGGTTGTTGGATAAATACTTATTGCAAGATGGCGCCTTAGCTTGGTTAGGACCGGAGTATGCGGATTATAATCTAAGTTTTCTATCGTTTATTCTTTTCATTGCAACGATTGCGACAATGGTGCAGTTGGTAGAGATCATCGTAGAGAAGTTTTCACCTTCCCTGTACAATGCGCTAGGTATATTTTTACCTCTTATAGCCGTAAACTGTGCTATCTTGGGTGGTTCTTTGTTCATGCAAGCTAGGGAAATAGCAACATTTGGTCTTGCTTTAAATTATGGGATTAGTTCCGGTATAGGTTGGTTTTTAGCTATTTTGGCTATTGCGGCCATTCGAGAGAAAATTAGATACTCCAACGTTCCTGCGCCGTTAAGGGGGTTGGGAATAACGTTTATCATTACCGGACTTATGGGTATAGGGTTTCAAAGCTTTGGCGGTATGTTGACCGGAGGGGGTGGAGAAGAGGCTCCCGAAGCTATTAAAAACACTACTGTTCAACAATTGGAAGATACAAAGGTGCTCTCCGATAAGGAGCAGGAGGTAAAGAAACAAGTAGACGAAAAGGAAATTTCGTATAACGACATAAATAAGTAAAGGATGATTTTAGCTACTAGTACAGTTGGAACAATAATGATAACCGTTGTAGCATTTTTGGTGCTATTAATGATTTTGGTGTCAATTCTGTTATTTACCAAACAGAAGTTATCCCCGTCGGGACCTGTTACCCTAACCATTAATGGTGAAAAGAAAATTGAGGTTGCCTCTGGTAGCACTTTGCTTACCACACTTGGTGCCCAAAAAGTTTTTTTGCCATCCGCTTGTGGTGGTGGTGGAACTTGTATTCAGTGCGAATGCCACGTCCTTTCCGGTGGTGGCGAGGCACTACCTACGGAAACCCCTCATTTCTCTAAAAGAGAATTAAGCCAAGGTGCACGTTTGGCCTGTCAAGTGAAGGTAAAACAGGATATGGAAATTTCCATTCCCGAAGAAGTTTTCGGAATTAAGAAATGGCCGGCTAAAGTGGTCCGTAATTATAATGTCGCTTCTTTTATCAAGGAATTTGTAGTCGAAATTCCGGAGGATATGGGTTATAAAGCGGGTGGTTATATTCAAATAGAAATTCCGGAATGTGAAGTAAAATTCGCTGATATGGATATTACAGCGCACCCAGAGGAACATGACACACCGGATAAATTCAAGGCAGAATGGGATAAGTTTAACCTATGGCCTTTGGTGATGAAGAATCCGGAAACAGTGGAACGAGCTTACTCTATGGCCTCTTTTCCTGCAGAAGGTAGAGAGATCATGTTAAATGTTCGTATCGCGACACCACCATGGGATCGCTCCAAGAACGGCTGGATGGATGTAAATCCCGGTGTTGCTTCATCCTATATTTTTGGATTAAAGGAAGGTGATGATGTTGTTATCTCTGGCCCTTACGGAGAATTCTTTATCAACGAGTCCGAATCTGAAATGTTGTATGTTGGCGGTGGTGCCGGAATGGCACCAATGCGTTCGCACCTATATCACCTTTTCAAAACCTTAAAGACCAATAGAAAAGTTACCTATTGGTACGGTGGGCGGTCTAAACGGGAATTGTTTTACCTAGATCATTTTTACAAGTTAGAAGAGGAGTTTCCAAATTTTAAATTCTATCTGGCACTCTCGGAGCCTATGGAAGAAGATAATTGGAAAATTAAGGAGAGTTTAGATGGCCCAGGAGATGGTTTTGTTGGTTTTATACACAATTGTGTAATAGATAACTACTTGGATCACCATGAATCTCCTGAGGATATAGAATTATATTTCTGTGGTCCACCATTAATGAATAAAGCTGTTCAGAAAATGGGTGAGGATTACGGTATTCCGGATGAACATATCCGTTTTGATGATTTTGGCGGATAATACAGCTTAGACAATAAAGTGTATACCATGTAATTTTAAAAACCGATATGAAAAGTATCGGTTTTTTTGCAGATGGTTAGTATGGAAAAGCTAAGAATGAAAAAACAGTATAATGCACATACTTACGGAACAAGAGTTACATAATTTGGCCATGAATATTGTGGGTAAGCAGCTAGAGGAAGCAGGTTTTGAATTTTTAGCCGTCAATAGCGAGTTAAAAAAGAACCCGCAGTTTGTGTGTACCAAGGAAAAGAAGCTTCATTTTATCGTAGTTAAAAGTATTGGGTATCCCGGTGATCCAAAGGATATTGAGTTTTTTCGTTCCGATTTAAATAAAATGAGAGATCATGCCCTAAAGTTCGAGGCACGCACATTTTATGCGGCCGTAGGTTTGGTAAACTCTAAAGATCATAATCTGCCGGTATATCTTAACGAAGAATATATCGTTGATTATGACGGATTAATTGAAATCGAATAATGAAGAAATATCTGTTCTTTATTTTTTGGGTTGGGGCGGTATCTTGTAAAAGTGATACCAAGGAGGTTATAAAAAATCAATCTACTGGAGGGATATTTGGAACGTCTTACAGTATTATTTATTTAGCGGAGCGTTCTTTGGACTATCAGCAGGAAATAGATTCGGTTTTTAGGGTCGTAAATCAATCTTTGTCCACCTACATCCCAGAGTCGGACATCTCCAGAATAAACAGAGGAGATTCAACACTTCAAGTAGATCACATGTTCAAGGATGTGTTTGAGCTGTCAAGAAAAATCTATAGGAATACCAAGGGCTATTTTGACCCTACTGTGGGTACCTTGGTGAATGCATGGGGTTTTGGTCCTGGGGAAGAAGTGGCTATGGATAGTACAAAAGTAGATAGCCTTTTGCAGTACGTGGGCTTTGATAAGGTTAGGATTTCAACGCAGCGCACTGTGGTTAAGGAGAATGTAAATATATATTTCGATTTTAATGCCATAGCCAAGGGTTATGCCATCGATAGGGTAGCCGTACTAATGGATAATAAAGGGATTCAGAACTATTTGATAGAAATTGGAGGTGAAATAGTAGCTAAGGGCAGGAATACGATTAAAGATAAGCCTTGGACCTTGGGTATAGATAATCCGGAGAATGAAGAGGAAAGGGAGTTGAAACTAATCATTAATCTAAAGGACAGGGCATTGGCCTCCTCGGGAAACTATAGAAAATTCAGGGTAGATGAACAGACGGGAGAGAAGTATGTGCATACTATAGATCCGATAACCGGTTTTACAAAGAATTCCAGTACGCTTGGAGTGACTGTTCTGGCCAATGATTGTGCAACTGCCGACGGTTACGCTACGGCCTTTATGGCGATGGATTTAGATACTGCAAAAAAAATAATAGAATCGGATAGCGGTCTAGATGCCTATATTATCTATGTAGATGTTAATGGAGCCATTAGGGAGTATATGACGGACGGGTTCAAGAAGGTTGTCCTAAGGTAGTACTTTCTTGACTAGGGGTATGATTTCTCCTTTTGCCAGCCTGTAAGTGTCTACCTGTTCAGGGCTTAACGTACGCGTGAAATCTACCTCTACTACCTCAAAGCCAACAGATCTTAGTTTGTCAAAATAATCTCTGCCATAAATACGCACATGATCATATTGGCCAAATATTTTCGCCCGTTCCTTTCGGTCGGTAATGTTGTCGTCTTGGAAGGTTACCGGTCGTTCTAATTGTTGTGGAACTTGAAAAATACCCCAACCACCCGGTTTTAGAATTCGATACAGTTCGGTCATTGCTTTGGTATCGTCCGGTATATGTTCCAAAACGTGGTTACAAAGAATGACATCAAATGAATGGTCTTCAAATGGTAGGTTACAGATATCGGCACTAATATCCGCCAGAGGTGAATTAAGATCTGTAGTCGTGTATTCTAGGTTTTTTAGGTTGCGGAACTGGGTATAAAAGGCCTGTTCCGGTGCAAAGTGGAGTACCTTGAGATTTGCTTCAAAGAAATTGGTTTCTGTTTTTAAAAATAACCAAAGTAGTCTGTGCCGCTCCAAGGATAGGGTAGAAGGAGAGAGTACGTTTTCTCTTGGGTTTTCGTAGCCGTAAGGTAAAAAGCTACGAAACTTTTTACCATCTATAGGGTCGGTATAGGTAGCTCCTTTATACCATAATGCAAATAACGGCCTTACGAGATAACTGAACTTAATGAGAATAGGTCTTGGAATAGCATTGAGAAAAAATTTAAATATTTTCTTCATTTAGTAGCTAGTTCTAAGGCGATACCGGTTGTTGTCTAAATTCATCTTCTTCGGTACTTTCTATGCCTAATGCATCGTATATGTACTTAAAGGTAGAAAGTAGTTCCGGTTTTCCGTTTACAATGGCCACATTGTGTTCAAAATGTGCGCTAGGTTTTCCATCCGCGGTAAGAATAGTCCAACCATCCTTTAACTGCTTTATATTTTTAGTGCCTAAATTTGTCATCGGTTCAATAGCAACGGTCATGCCTTCCACAAACTTTTTGCCTCTACCTCTTTTGCCATAGTTTGGCATTTCTGGATCTTCATGCATGGTTCTGCCCAGGCCGTGGCCTACCAACTCGCGTACTACGCCGTAGCCATGGTCCTCTGTAAATTTCTGAATAGCATATCCTACGTCACCAACTCTATTGCCCACTTTAAATTCGCGTATACCTATATAGAGTGACTCCTTCGTAATTTCCAATAGTTTTTTAGTCTCTTCCGCTACTTCGCCTACTTCAAAGGTATAGGCATGGTCGCCATAGAATTCATTTTTTAGTACGCCACAGTCTATAGAGATAATATCTCCCTCTTGCAAAGGTGTTTTGTTTGGAATCCCGTGCACTACCTGAGCGTTAGGACTCATGCATAAAGAATTAGGAAAGTCGTATAGCCCTAGAAATCCCGGTACTCCGCCATGGTCTCTGATAAAGGCCTCGGCCAACCCGTCTAAATGAAGGGTGCTGACACCGGGTTTTACCTCGGCCGCCAACATACCTAAGGTTTTGGATACGATTAATGCGCTTTCACGCATTAACTCAATTTCTTCTGCCGATTTTATTTTTATCATAGGTAGCAAAGGTAAAACAATACTTTTTTACTGGTCAACTGTCAATAGTACTCTTTTAGATCAAGGGTTTGCAGGTCATGGCCTTAGGTTGTTCAACCCCTATTATTTTTAAAATAGTGGGTGCTACATCGCCTAGAACACCATCACGAATTTTGGTTGCATCCGGATCGATCAAAATAATGGGAACAGGATTGGTAGTGTGCGCGGTATTTGGCGAACCATCTGGATTGATCATGGTTTCGCAGTTGCCATGATCGGCAATCAATATAGTTGCATAGCCGTTCTCCAAGCCTGTTTCTATAACTTGTTTAGCACACACATCTACTGCCTCGCATGCCTTTATCGCTGCTTCCATAATTCCGGTATGCCCCACCATATCTCCATTGGCAAAGTTTAGGCACACAAAATCGGCTTCCTGTTTTTTTAGCTCTTCTACCAAGGCATCTGTTAGTTCAAAAGCACTCATTTCTGGTTTAAGATCGTATGTGGCCACTTTAGGGGAATTTCGTAGAATTCTACTTTCCCCGTCAAAAGGTTCCTCCTGTCCACCAGAGAAAAAGAAAGTCACATGGGGGTATTTTTCGGTCTCCGCTATCCGTATTTGTTTTTTTCCTGCTTTGGAAAGTATTTCGCCCAGGGTATCGGTTATGTTGTCCTTATTGAACACCACGTTTATGCCTTTAAAACTTTCGTCGTAATTGGTCATCGTTACATAGTACAAGGGCAGTTTTTTTGTGTTGTATTCCGGAAAATCGTTTTGCGAGAGCATGTTGGTCAGCTCTCTTCCCCGATCGGTTCTGAAATTGAAAAAGATGATGACATCGTCTTCGGCTATTAAACCTTCTTTATCGGCGATTAGCGGTTTGATGAATTCATCTGTAATATCGTTGGTGTAATTTTCCTGTAAACTGGCAATGATATTCTCGGTTGGTGTTCCTTTGCCATTTACCATGCCGTCGTAGGCTAATTGCACACGTTCCCAACGGTTATCTCTGTCCATAGCGTAGTATCTGCCGGTAACCGTAGCGATTTTACCTACGGTTTTGGACATGTGTTGCTGCAGGTCTTCAATGTAGCCAACACCCGATTTTGGATCTACATCCCTACCGTCTGTAAACGCATGCACGTAAACATTGGTAAGTCCATTATCGTTGGCAGCGGTCAGTAGGCCTTTTAAGTGGTTAATGTGCGAGTGTACGCCACCATCACTTAACAAGCCTAAGAAATGTACCTTTTTGGTATTTTTTTTGGCGTAATCAAAAGCGGCTACCAAGACCTTTTCGTCCTTTAGTGTATTGTTTTCAACGGCCAAGTTTATGCGGGTTAATTCTTGGTATACAATTCTACCTGCTCCCAAGTTCATGTGTCCTACTTCGCTATTCCCCATTTGTCCTTCAGGAAGTCCAACATTAAGGCCGTCTGTACGTAAGGCGGCATTGGGGTAGGTTTTGTACAGGGAGTCGATATAAGGGGTATGCGCGTTGTCGATCGCGGAGACTTTAGGGTCTGGAGATGTTCCCCAGCCATCTAAAATCATTAAAATTACTTTTTTATTCATTGGTTAAGTCAAAAAATATTCATTCAAAAATAGTACGATTTACCTAGTTTAACTAGTATTTACTCTAGCTTTTTTAGGGTATTACCTATGACGATACCAGTTTAGGAGATACGGCGGCCATCAGTTGGCGTGAAGAAGCGAACTCCGGTTTTTATGGGTAGCCATTAAATTGTTTGGAAAAGTGCAGCTTGGACGGCAACACGGGATAAAGAGACTGCATTTTAATCGCATAAAAAAACCCGTTTGCAAGGCATAACGGGTCTTCGGTTTTTCATAAAGCTCTTATAGTGTTCAGGTAAAAGAGTACAAACGTTAAAATTCAAATCCATTAAAGACCCTGTATGCAAAGGCATAAAAAGCCATTAGCAACATTAATCCGCAAAAAACGGAGTAGATTTTTAAAATTACTACCAAAATTTCCGGTTTGCAATTTTCAAATGCTGCTACGTATAGACTTTTAAAGTGTAATAGTGTTCCCATATAGTTCTGTTTATGTGACGTGTTCTACTTCATCACAAATAATTTTACCAAAGCTATAGGGTTAATATGTAAATGGTGTACCTAATTTGGGAATTTCAAATATAGTGAAAAGTAATTCGTTTTTGGGTTAATGCACCGTTTAAGCACCCTTTTGATCGATAAACGTTTAGCGCTGATTACTGTATTTTTCTATAGCTTCCTTTATTTTTTCTATTCTATTTTCAGGGTCTGGATGCGTGCTTTGGAATTCTGGAGCGCGGTTGGGGCCACCGGCAGCTTTTAGTATCTCCATGACCTTTATCATTTCGTAAGGGTCGTAGCCCGACTGTATCATAAAGAGTACACCAAGTTCATCACTTTCGAGTTCATCGTCCCGTCCGTTTTTTAAAAGGGTATTCTGGCCAATACCACCAACGATGCTGCCTAAATCACCGACACCTACGGTAGCGCCCATGGTAGCCGTTTGCCATGTTTGGCTGTCTGCAATGCGTTCGGCGGAATGTCTTCCGATTACGTGACCTATCTCATGGCCTAGAACTCCTGCCAATTGTGCCTCGTTTAATTGGGAAAATAGTGCGTAGGTAATAAAACATTGTCCGCCGGGCAAGGCGAAGGCGTTTATGGTCCGGTCGTCTGCCAAAAGATGGAAATCATATTTGTATGGAGTGTCCCTGGCAATACTGCTGTTCACCAATTTGTTGCCTACGGCATCTACAAAGGACTGTATTCGTTCGTCAGGATAGAGACCACCATGCTGTTGTGCCATTTCAGGCGCACTTTGCAGTCCGATCGCTATTTCCTGGTCGGAGGTCATGGTAATATGCTGTGAACGACCGGTATAAGGATTCGTTTCTGTGTTGCTCCATTTTTGGATAAAAGCAAAGGCAACAATGGCCAGGCCAATGAATATTCGGATTTTCCAACTACCTCTTCTCATGGTATTAGTGTTCTATTTGGAACACCAAGATACAAAAGAGTTAAAGAAGGTTTCTATTGATGTCCAAAATATTATTCTGGATATAATTTTTTAAGAATCCGATAGTAAAATGCTCTGCACCATAAAACTCTTCCAATTGCAGTAATTGGACTATGTTTTTACTCCTGAACGCTTCTAGCATGGGTTTGGAAATAGGGGCATAGCTGTAGTGCCATGGCTCATATTTAAAGCCTCGTCTTTTAGGGTCGTCCGTGTAGACCAAATGAAAATCATAGGTCTCCGAATTTTCGTCCATCCATGCTTTGAAATTTTCAAAAACAGCACCGGCACCAAATTTTTCCGGAACTAAGACATCTCCTTCCGTTTTTGGGTATCCGTCTATAACATCGATATCCGTACCCCAATGATGCCTGCTTGTTCCAGGTATGGTAGAGTATTCAATAATCTTATCGATGGCAGCTAATGGATCCATGCCATCCTCTTCGGTGTAGGTCATGAACTTTCGTTCAAAAATAACCTCTTGCCGTTGGAAACTTCTAAAACTGGAAACAATTTTAAGGTCGATGCCGTCCGAGTAGGCGGCTTTTTTCATGGCAATAAAAGCATCGTGCGCTTCCTTTCTTAAGTTAATGCCTTTTCCATATAACTCTATATCGGTCTTTCCCATAAGCTCAATAATGGAGTATTCCATTTCTTGGCTTAATGTAATACCAGGTAAAACGGTCATTGCAATACCTGCAGCACCCGTTTTTTTTATAAATGACCTTCTGTGCATCATGATGTACTTTATTTGATTCAACTACCGCATGTTCAAAATCAATGAACGTGCCAAAGCGATTTTTTAAAATTAAATAAATATTTTGGGTTTGTGCCGGTTTTCCGTTGCTCTTTCCGTTTTAAAGGTATCGCAGCTTCTTTAGGGTACAACCACAATCAAAGCGATTTTTGTTTTAAAGTCTAAAAATAAGGCTAGCCGCGCAGCTGTGCATATTATTGTTGTCTACGCGCGTGGATTTGTGGTATAGCCCGTGTTTTGTTATTCTGTTACCGGTTCAAATGTGTTGGCACAGGTACAAATGAGAAAAGAAATTACTTATTGGTAAGGTATAAAAACCCTTGATAATTAAGGTTTAGGTCTTTCATAAAAACCGTGTAAAAGTAAACCCCGGCAGGCAGGCCTTGGTCTTTCTGTACAACAAGATTGTCTACATTGGGAATACCTGAAAACTCGTCCCTGTAGTTCGGTTTTTCAAATACCTTTAACCCGTACCTGTCATAGATCCGAACTAGATTATTTGGGGATTCCTCCAATTCGGGAATAAACAAAAAGTCATTAATACCGTCTCCGTTGGGAGATACGAAATAGTTGTCCAGGCTAAGAACCTCCTTGGCCAGGGGTTCAAACGGAATTTTTGAGACGCCCAAACCTATAATGTCATAGTCGTTTGGTACAAAAGGCAGCGAGGTGAGAAAGCCTTCTTCCAAATCTCCAACTACCGAACTTGCCCCTAGATTTTCCCAACGGATATTGGTTTTGCTCCAGCCCGCTAATACGATCGTGTTTGTGTCATCCGTAAGTATCCCCATGTTGCTTCTTGTATTCCAGCTCAGGTTTATGGTCGCGGCTACATCGCTTTCTAGTTTCCAAAACTCTACCGCGTTTACGCGCTCTAGTTCGCGCCCTAGCTCATTAGTGTCATAGGAACCGTTCAAGGACAGGGGCGCACTCGGATCTTCAAAGAAATAGGCACATTTGGCAAAAAGGGTAGTCCTTTCCGAGCTTAGTGTAACCGCTCTCAAAAATGTGCCGTCCCCGACCGGAAAAACAAAATTTTGCTGGTTGGCAATGGCTGCAAAGCCGTTTACCTTGGTTAGGTCGCCTTCACCGATGTAAAAACCGTCCGAATCCAAAAAGTTATAGTAAATATCGTTTAGGTTTTTTGGCGTGTTAATGTCCCCTAAAATAAAGTTGGTATTGTTGGCATTGTCTATTCCCAAGTTTAAGTTGAGGCCATTCTCTACCATGATTTCGACATCGTGGAACAGGGGAACCACGCTGCCCGAAACCCTAAGTGCGTCGGTGCCATAAAACCCGGCCAAGCCCAAATTGGTGTCGAAAGGCGCTTCATTGATGAGATCGGTGTGAAAGCCTAAAGTACCATTTTCATGAATACGTAGGTTGCCGCTGTTGTACAGGGCGGTTTGGGCAGACATGCCGACCGCCAAGAACATTAGAACTATGCTGAGCAATTTTTGCATTAGTCTTTAGTCTTTGCGCTCAACATTTTTTTAATTTCCTCCATTTGGGCTTTCAGCAGTTGAACTTCACTGGCCATGGTCTCGTTGGCTTGCTTTAGTTGGTTTATTTTTTTCTCCTGTTCTATGGTGTGGAGGAAAAGTTCTTCAATTTTTTCTAGGTTGATTCTTGATGCTTCCCCTAAATTCCAATAGCCCTGTTTTTTTATTTCGGAGGCTGATTGTACTCCGGGCAAATGCTGATGTTGTGTTACAAAGGCTTCAATTTCTTGAAGGCTTTTAAACGTATAGTTTTCATTTAGTGTTGAAGTTCCGGTAAAATATTTTTGGAATACGTAGTCGGGGATAAGTGCAATTCCATTTAAATTAATTGCTCCGGTACTGTTTATGCCTGCTCCAGCATTGATTATTCCTGCGGCATTAAAGATATTACCATTTATATTTCCCGTAGTAACGATGTTTTGAGCAGCAAAATCTGGGATTATTTTAGAGCCATCAATTCCGAAACCAATATCAACATTAAGAACTGTTCCATCATCGATTTCATCTGAAGAAACAGCATTAGATCTAAGTTCACCTGCTCCTACTGAATTTAATCCTAATTCTCCCTGGGTGATGCTATTTGCTGGAATTTCTATAGTTATATTTCCTAAAACAGCATTTGTATCTCCACCTACAGTAAGGGAAGTAGAAGTGATATTTCCAGTACCAACAGGATTAATTGTTACGGTTCCGCCGCCGTTTGAAAGCGTCAGGTCGTTCCCCGCTATTGCCAGTGTCTGGATT
>NZ_JBHTHY010000021.1:8361-8753 GCF_042676845.1 Maribacter chungangensis | reverse complement strand
CGGCGAAGTCCACGGTAAAGCTTCCCGCCACGGTAGGCCCGGTATAGGTGATGACGAAGTCCGCCGTTCCCGCACCCTCGTCCACGGTAAAGTCGGCCACGGAGATGCCCTCTCCGGCGCCAAGGCCGTCGTTGTCGGTAATGGTGCCCACGCCGTTGCCGTCGATGACGGGGATGAGCGGATTGGACACTGCGCCAAGGGCGATATCAAGATTTTCACTGGCCTCCAGAATCACATCGTCCACGATGTTGACGGTGACGCTCTGGGTGTCTCCGGAAACCGTCCCGTCGGGGAAGGTCACGGAAGTGCCCGCGGTGGCCACGGAGTAGTCGTCCGGGTCAACGGCGGTGCCGTCGGCCACGGCGAAGTCCACGGTAAAGCTTCCCGCCACG
>NZ_JBHTHY010000021.1:0-8307 GCF_042676845.1 Maribacter chungangensis | reverse complement strand
TAATGGTGCCCACGCCGTTGCCGTCGATGACGGGGATAAGAATATTGGACACGGTTCCAAGGGCGATATCAATATTTTCACTGGCCTCCAGAATCACATCGTCCAAGATGTTGACGGTAACGTTCTGCGTATCGCCGGAAACCGTCCCGTCGGGGAAGGTCACGGAAGTGCCCGCGGTGGCCACGGAGTAGTCGTCCGGGTCAACGGCGGTACCATCTGCCACGGTAAAGTCCACGGTAAAGCTTCCCGCCACGGTAGGCCCGGTATAGGTAATGACGAAGTCC
Source organism: Maribacter chungangensis (assembly GCF_042676845.1). NCBI lineage: Bacteria > Pseudomonadati > Bacteroidota > Flavobacteriia > Flavobacteriales > Flavobacteriaceae > Maribacter > Maribacter chungangensis. Next base: position 8,023 of record NZ_JBHTHY010000021.1, on the reverse strand, counting down.
GCCGTACCCGCACTCTCGTCCACGGTAAAGTCGGCCACGGAGATGCCCTCTCCGGCGCCAAGGCCGTCGTTGTCGGTAATGGTTCCGATACCCACTAAATCCAATGGATTTAAGGGGAATCCATCAAATTGAAGCTCTATTTCCAAGGTTTCCGTTGCCTCTATGATGCCATCATCATTGGTGGGAACATTAACCGTGAATGACGTGGTATTGGCAGGTATAGTGACCATTGTAAGACTATTGTCATAGTCATCATTCGAAGTGGAAATATTAGTATATCGTAATTCTAAATCTGTATAGTCGGACGACAGGGCATGCGACAATGTGATGGTGAATATTAAATCAGAACCTTCCACAACAGTGGCGTCGCTTATGGAGATATTGGATAGCACAAAAACGTCTGCGGCATCGCTGGTAACAACATCACAGAGGTTGTCCGATGATGTTATGGCCAACCTGTACCCATAATTGTGAACTGAAGAAGAAATACCGGTCAATGTTAACGTTGGCGTGGAGGTTCCTGAATAGATACCACTTTCTGTTAGATCATTCCATGTAACGCCATTATCCGTACTTTCTTGCCATTGGTAGCTTAGGGAAGCTCCCCCAGTGACCACTGCCGTAAAACTGACAGTACTGCCAATGTTTGCGCTAACATTGCTAGGTTGGGAGGATACCACCACAGGAACAAAGGGCGTGGTCACATTGGTATTGGTACCTGTATAGCCCCCTTGTCCAGTGACAAGGCCATTGGGATCCACCGTTACGGGAGAGTTGCCCAAAATACCGTCATTATCCCCATCTGCGTGGCCCGCTTCCACGGTATCCAAACAGCCGTCGTTGTCCGAGTCCAAATCAATAGAATTAATGAATCCATCATTATCTGCGTCGCCACAAGGACCTATCAAGGATACATTTAGATCAGACCTTGGATTTCCCTGATTCATGGTAAGTGTTAAATCGGTAATATCATTAACCCCGAGAGACCAATTTTGTGGATTTCCAATGTTGGCCATAAAAATAATTGAACCAGTGCTATTGGAAATAATATTCAGTTCGTTTAAGGGGTCAGATACCGTAAAGTCTGCTCCAGGGGAAGAAATTGTCCATCTATCAATCCCATCGAGATCAACGTTGCCGTTTGTTGCTGGACCAATTAGGAATCCAGAAAGATTTGATGCGGAAATATTTATGGAAGTACCGTTTGATCTAAAAGCCAAATTTCCATTATCATCACTATCCGATCCAACTACACTTCCACTAACTAGGCTTTGTGTAATTGTGGTAGTGAAAACAGAATAGCTTTGAATTGTGGTTGATAGACCTTGAAATTGCAAAGGCCTAGGATTCTCGCACTCTTCGGTATCCAAGATACCATCATTATCATCATCAAGATCACAAATATCAGATATGCCATCACCATCGCTATCTGGATTTCCTGAAGCTATGGGGTCACAAGGATTTACTGTTGTAAGCGTTGCACTTCTATTTTCTGAAATACAGTTATTCTCAAGATGGGTTATGATAACGGTATAGGTATTGCCGTCAAGACCAGTAACATCGCTAATTGATAGGGTATTGGTATCCGTACCTAAGTAAACACTTCCATCGGATAGATCAACTCCATTTTCCTGCCATCGGTATCGTAATTGACCGGAGCTGTCCGTGCCACTACCATAGTTTGGTGTGCCGCTAGAAAAGGTAATAGTATTTACAGCAGTAGCGTCTACACTGAACGATGTGGAATTGCCTTCTGGGATGTTATTTTGATTAGCAGGTGGAGTATTTACAGTAACTTCTGTGGCAATCAATTCGTTACCCGTTGCACCAGTATATCCGCCTTGTCCTGTAACCCTACCATCCGTATCAACGGATACTGGTGAATTGCCCAAAATACCATCGTTATCTCCATCTGCGTGACCGGCTTCTACGGTGTCAAAACAGCCGTCGTTGTCCGAGTCTACATCGTCTTTATTGTAAATACCATCACCATCCGTATCGGCAGGGTTTGAACAATAAAAGGACAAAACTGCAAAATCATCGAATCGGGCAATACCTGGATTTATTTTATTAAAAAAGTATACCCTAATGGTATACGTTGTAGCTGGGTCTAAAATGTAATCGGCATTGGATTCCAGCATAAATACATGGTCATATCCAGCAGGAATATTTTCATCAACATAGAAGTCATTTTTCAATAAGGTACTTGTTGTGAAACCATCGTCAGATATTGCCATACCTACATGGTAGCCATAAGATGCCGCCGTAGCTCCTGAGCTTGTTGGGTTTTTGGTTTGACTTAAGTCTCCCAGTAGCAGCGCATTAATGGAATTTTCCGTTGTGAACGCATACTCAACATATTCATTAGTTGCCATGGATTCAGACAGTGTATTTGAATTGATATCCGTAAATTCTAACCTGTTCTGAGTTGCGACGGCGTTCACTCCAGTGCCAAGAATGAAGGGTTGTGCATTGGCAATAGTTGCGGGGGTATTAATTTGTACGGCATCCTGTGCAGGATTACTTTGTGTCCAAAATATATTAAAAGCAAGAAAGCTGCTACTACAATCAAACTCATTTGAATCTGTAATACCATCATTATCATCATCCAGATCACAACTGTCGGAAATTCCGTCACCGTCAGCATCCGGATTTCCCGAAGCAATTGCGTCACACGGATTAGTAGTTGTTAGAATAGCAGTTCTACTTTCAGCGATACAGTTATTATCCAAATGTGTTACTATCACCGTATAGGTGTTACCGTTTAGCCCCGTAACATCGCTTAGGACCAAAGTATTTGTATTCGTGCCGCTATAAACCCCGCCATCAGATAGATTACTTCCGTTTTCTTGCCATTGGTATCGTAATTGACCGGAGCTGTCAGTACCGCTTCCAAAATCTGGATTACCGGAAGAAAAATTTGTTGTATTTGTTGCTGCAGCGTTAACATTGAAAGTTGTACTACCACCTTCATTAACTGTTTTGTCGGAAGGGTCTAAATTTATGGTAACTTCCGTGGCAATAATCTCATTTCCGCTTACCCCGGTATAGCCCCCTTGACCCGTAACCCTTCCTTGGGCATCTACAGTAACCGGAGAACCACCTAGAATTCCATCGTTATCACCATCTGCGTGACCGGCTTCCACGGTGTCAAAACAGCTGTCGTTGTCCGAATCTGGGTCTAAGTGATTAACAATTCCATCATTATCTGTATCTAATTCAAGTGGCAAGGTATCACAAAAGTTTATTATTCTAATACTATGATTATTGATTGCGCCTCCTGTTGAGGAAGTATAACCAAAGAATACAGAGTTTGCTCCACCAAAATAATTCGTAATTAAATCATTTGTAAAGCTTCCTGCAGTTAGGCCATCAACCATAAAGGAAATATTTTGTGTATTTGCATCCCAAATAATAACAATATCATGGAATGCACCATCTTCTAGTTCTCCTAAAGCAACAGCGGTAGTTAACAATCCTACTCCAGATTGATTATCAGAATCCCATATTTGACCGTGATCAGCTGCAATGTCTCCTACCGCACCCGCTGTATTGTTATAGGTATCTAATTCTAGGACGATTCCGTTTTGAATACCCACGGCTCCAAGGCCTCTAGCGTTTCCGCCTACAGCATTTATACCTGCTGGATCATTATGAAACACAATTGCAATTCCATCTCCGCCACCAGCAGTAGTAATAGAACCTAAATTAGCTTCCATTCTAAGTTCAAAACTCTTTGTGAAGTCTATTCTTCCTTGACTCATCATACTACCTGCTTGATAGGTGGCTGCTGCGGTAAGCTGAATTGTATTAGCATTGATTTGCGTTGCTGCACCGTTTAATTGGAAAATCGTGGATAAGTCTGAAATGGATGCTAAACCTTGTTCGTCACAATCTAAAATACCATCATTATCATCATCCAGATCACAGGAATCACCGATACCATCGCCATCATTATCGCTGTCACCAGAATTGGCAGCCAGATAACAATCCGGATCTTCACAATCTGTTAATCCATCGCCATCATTGTCAATACCATCATTGCAGATTTCAGATTCGGTGGCAGTAAATATGCTATTAAACTCAGAAGTATTTCCGTTAGTATCTATGGCCAAAGCGGTTAACCTGCTAGCACTTGCCAGCGCTAGCGCAGATATATCTACGCTAAACTCAAATCTGTTCTGTGTTCTTGTAGTACCTGCTCCTGTGCCGTCATTGGTATAGGTTCCTGTGGTGCCATCCAAATCATTTCCGGAACCTTCTAAAACAGTAAATAAGTACCGTTCTCCCTCCCCAAAACTTTCTGCATAGGGATTAGGATTTGGACTTGGTCCTGCATCTGCCTCATAAAATTCAATTTCTGAATTTGCAGGTGCAAAACCAGTTATGCTTAAAACTGTACCTACAATTTCTGCAGTTTCAATTACAGGGAAATTAAGTATCGTATTTGGTCCAGTATCTCCATCTCCGTTATCGTTGCTGCTAACCAAGTCATTATTCAAATCAATACCCAAGCCAGCACTATTAGAGAAAGAATTTCTACTAATTCTATTTCTAAGACCGGAATCACCTATAACAACTGCCGTTCTATTAGTGTCTTTGAATTGGTTACCTACAATGTTAGCATCTGAAACTACGCTAGTACCGTTATACCCTATGCTATTATCAGCGCTACTTCCTGCTACATAAATAGCCTCATCTCCATTGGGAATAGAAGAACTACCGTCTGCACCAATTCCAAATTTATTTCCTGAGATACTATTATTATTGGAGCTTGAGATACGAATCCCAGTATCACCGTTTCCAGATATAACATTCCCTTCATTCTCATCGTTAACACCGTCTCCATTAGTTCCAATTCTATTGCCAGAAATATCCCCTAATACAATTCCATGGGTACTATTGGCCAAGGCAACGTTTCCTGTTATATCCGTTCCTATGTAATTTCCTGCAACGATATTGTTGACCCCTATACCTGTATGGAATCTTATTCCTGCTCCATTTCCGGAAATTATGTTGCGTTCAGAACTATCATTGTTGCCATCACTATCGGTTCCTATCCTATTAGCACTGGAAGTTCCTACAAATTGTATTCCATATCCTTGGTTTGGAATGGCCGCAGTAGCGTTTGCATTGGTTCCTAGATAACATCTTTGTACAATGTTGTTACTTGCATTAGAGAAACGAATACCGTCTATACCGTTACCGGATATGACTAACAATTCATTGTGGGCCGTACCTATTTCTATTCCTGAGGATTCAAATACCTGTATCCCGTGATAGTTATTGCCGGCATTACCGTTCCCCGTAGCGTCCGTTCCTATAAAGTTGGAACTGATTTGAATTGGACCAACCGCATTAATATACATCCCGTTTTGTCCGTTATTGGAAATAATATTCCGTTCAGCGGCCGAACTACCTCCTATTTGAGTTCCTTGAGCACCACCTCTAAGGTAAATGCCATTGGTTCCGTTACCTAAATTCGTTGTCCCATTGACACCTATTCCTATATAATTTCCTATTACTACATTGTTAAGGGCATCGGTTCCTTCAATATAAACGCCATTTTCCCCATTGCCCCCTATTACATTGCGTTGCAAGGCCGTATTACCTCCGATTAAATTATTTGCCGATGCATTTATCAAGATTCCTGAACGGGTATTCCCCATTGTTGAATTTCCAGAAATATCCGTCCCAATGTAATTACCTTGAACCGTGTTATTACTGGCAGATTGATAGGCCAAAAATATCCCCGTTTGTCCGTTTGCCGAGATAATGTTTCTAGCATTTGCAATACCACCTCCTACCGTGTTGTTCTGACCTGCTATACGAATTCCCGAAACTCCATTTCCTGCGGCCGTGTTCCCACTAACATTTAAACCAATAATATTACCTTGAATAATTGTATTGGTAGTTACGCCACTTAAACTAATTCCGGAAAGTGTGTTGTTAGAAATCACATTACCCATTCCGGAAATTAAACCTCCTATGGTATTTGACCCACTTCCGGATATGCTGTTGATACCAAACCCATCATTTCCTATGGGTGTATTCCCATCTGTACCAAGGCCAATAAAATTTCCTTCAATACGATTGTTTTCTGCCAATCCGCTTAATCCTCCAATCTCTATCCCATCACCACCATTTCCGGAGATTATATTTCGTACCTCGGGCAATGTTCCACCGATTATGGTTCCAGTAATTTCACTGAATAAATTTATTCCGTCACTTGAATTCCCTAAATCCAGTAATCCTGTAATGTCTGTACCTATATAATTTCCTTGTATAATAGTATTACTAGTGTTAGGCTCTGCTAAACCAATACCGGCTAGATTATTACCACTAATAATGTTCCTATGTCCGACGGTATTACCACCTATGACGTTACCGCCAGAGGCTACAATGTTGATGCCGGTTATACCATTTCCTCTATCCATAGTTCCTGATACGTCCAAGCCAATGATATTTCCGAAAATTTGATTGTTACAGCTAGAACAAGAAGGGGACCAAATACTGATTCCATCTTCACCGTTACCACTTATAATATTACCAGCATTAGCTCCTGTTCCCCCGATGGTATTGGAACTTGAGCCATCGGTGATACGAATCCCATCTATAGCGTTAGGTAACGGAGTTTGGCCGTTGGTATCGAGACCTATTATATTGTTGGTAAAACTATTTGATGACCCTAGTGTAAATATACCATCACGGCCATTTCCACTAACCACACATGCAGTAATTACCTGATTATTTCCATTAAGAACAACACCGTTTCCATCAAAACCAGAGATAAAAAGACTATTAAAGATATTGCCATCTGAGTTGGCCGTAAAACCATCTGTAAGTGTACCTGCGCTGGCTCCATTTATAAAAACAACAATTTGACCTGAATAATCCGGGTCAGAAGTTCCATCAAAAATGAAATAGGAAATCAAATTAGGTAAAGGAGATAATGGACTAATAGTTTGTGGTCCCGCTCCCGGTAAATCAAAATTTATAGTATGTGGTGTACCTGCATTAGGTGTGTTATTACCGGCGATAATGGCCTCTCGTAGGGAGATTCCGTCTGGGCCAGGGGTAGTTGTTAGGTTTGATAAGGATGAAGTATCTCCGTTTACGACGTCGGAAGTGTTGTTTACAATGACTGTAGCATAAAAGATACTGGTGATGTTTGCAGCAGAATTTAATTGGTAGTTGTTGCTTATATCTGTTTTTGTTGTAACAGGAGTTGTTGTTGAGTAGCCTTTTGCATCCCCGTATTCCTTATCAGCACGCATAGCCATCGCTAACCTTTTTCCTGGCTCCGCTATATCTTCAAAGAATCCCTCTTTTTTTGATAGGATTAATATTGAGACGAATAAGGCTAGGAGCGGCAAAAGAAAAAAACTTGAGGACAAAGCTGTCTTTTTCTTGGGTATGGTGGATATGTTATACATCTTACTTCTTCTATGTTAAGCCTCTGTTTCAGTGTTTTTAAATTGAAAACAGATAGCTACAAAAAAAAGGAATTAGTCTGCATTAGGGAATTAATAGTTGTGAAAGCCTTTGTTTATGTGGTCTTATCGGTAAAATGTATGGGCTGTGCTTCAGAGAATTGTTGCTGTTTGGTCAAAAAAAAACAGCCATCATGTTCGATAGCTGCTTTGTAATCTCTTTGCCGATTGAAATTAGTTGGTTCCAATGTAGATATATCCATTTACGGCTTCAATGACTTCACCGTTTGTATTTTTAATCGGATTTATAATATAATAGTACGTTCCAGTCGGTAAGTTACCCGCTGTACCTAAAGCATTTGTAGGAGCAATACCTCCCCAATTATTTTGGTAGTCCTTGGCCTCAAAAACTTTATTTCCCCATCTGTTGAATATCATTAGATCGAACGTAAAGTCGCAATATTCGAGACCTGAGATAACGAACAGATCGTTGATACCGTCCCCGTTGGCGGTTATAGTTTTCGATACCTGTATTTCGTTAATTGAACATGGTACACAGTCCGCGTTCACGTTTATGGTAAAGTCAACAA
>NZ_JBHTHY010000020.1:0-729 GCF_042676845.1 Maribacter chungangensis | reverse complement strand
TACTATCGGAATCACTTTTGTTTTCTCCTCCTCCGGGTACTTAGATGTTTCAGTTCCCCGGGTTTGCTTCCTTGCGGATACTATGTCTTCAACATAGTGGGTTGCCCCATTCGGATATCTACGGATCATATCGTGTGTGCCGATCCCCGTAGCTTTTCGCAGCTTATCACGTCCTTCATCGCCTCTGAGAGCCTAGGCATTCCCCATACGCCCTTTTCCAGCTTGTCGCCAAACCTTCTTATTGCTTACTTATTATATATTCGTACTCTTTATCTTCATCGCGCACTGATAGCGCGCAACTACGATTCGTGTTTCTTTCTTTTTAGGTATATACAACACTAATGTTATATATCCTGTTCCAATATGTCAATGAACTTTTTTAGTATCAAGTGATCGGTATAAAGTATGATACTCATTACTATATACTTGGTACTTCGTACTAAATTTGGTGGAGAATATCGGAGTCGAACCGATGACCTCCTGCGTGCAAGGCAGGCGCTCTAGCCAGCTGAGCTAATCCCCCATTTCTTTTAGTGATGAGTTATTAGTGATGAGTTATGAGTTATCAAAACCCCCCTCCCAACTTCTAAAATTTCCTTCAATATCTGTTAATGAACATTTTCAAAATACGAATCCGGAACATCCGGACCCCTAACTTGAAATTGTAGTCCCAGGCAGACTCGAACTGCCGACCTCTACATTATCAGTGTAGCGCTCTAACCAGCTGAG
>NZ_JBHTHY010000019.1:0-771 GCF_042676845.1 Maribacter chungangensis | reverse complement strand
TACTATCGGAATCACTTTTGTTTTCTCCTCCTCCGGGTACTTAGATGTTTCAGTTCCCCGGGTTTGCCTCCTTGCGGATACTATGTCTTCAACATAGTGGGTTGCCCCATTCAGATATCTACGGATCATATCGTGTGTGCCGATCCCCGTAGCTTTTCGCAGCTTATCACGTCTTTCTTCGCCTCTGAGAGCCTAGGCATTCCCCATACGCCCTTTTCCAGCTTGTCGCCAAACCTTCTTATTGCTTACTTATTATATATTCGTACTCTTTACTATCATCGCATACCCGAAGGTATACGACTAAGATTCGTGTTTCTTTCTTTTTAGGTATATACAACACTAATGTTATATATCCTGTTCCAATATGTCAATGAACGTTGTCGTGAGACACGACAGGCAATTAAATCCTATCGATACTTCACGTACAATACTTGAAGACCCTATTTCATATCTCCAGGCATTGCCTGGTGGAGAATATCGGAGTCGAACCGATGACCTCCTGCGTGCAAGGCAGGCGCTCTAGCCAGCTGAGCTAATCCCCCGTTTTCCATAAGTCGGCAGTTGCCAGTTTATAGTTGACAGGTTACCCAACTTTTAGAATTTCCTTCAATATTTCAATCTCAATGAACGTGTATTGCGATATCTACCGCATCCTGTTTTTAAAGGGTGCCGAAACGTGTTCGGCACTTCACCACTTTCGTGGCTTGTAGTCCCAGGCAGACTCGAACTGCCGACCTCTACATTATCAGTGTAGCGCTCTAACCAGCTGAG
>NZ_JBHTHY010000018.1:0-4286 GCF_042676845.1 Maribacter chungangensis | reverse complement strand
ACTTTGACCCGGCAAGGGTGGCTCACTTTAATCCGGCGAGGGTGGTATACTATCGCCGATTTTTGCATCGGCAGACGGAAACGAAAAGTTTCCTTGCCTCTGCACTACGCTTAGCCGAACCGTTACCACACATTTAAAATTCGAGAATTGTTTACATATAACGAAACTTTTTGTATATTTGATATCTAAATGTTTGTAAGCAAAAAATGATAAAAAGATTTGAAACAAAATTACTTGTAGAGGCATTTGAATTTATTGAAAAACAAAACCTTAAAGCTCGAAAGAAAATATTTCAGAATATAAGACGTGCCGAACAGCAATCTGACCCAAAGTTATTTAAAAAGCTAACTGACGAAATATGGGAATTCAGAACGCTCTACTCAGGAAATCAATATCGACTTTTAGCATTTTGGGACAAAGAAGATAAAAGTGAGACATTAGTTTTTGCTACTCACGGAATTATAAAGAAGACGAGCAAAGTAGATAAGAAAGAAATCAATAAAGCTGACAGAATTAGGAAAGAATATTTTAAAAACAAAAAGAAATGAAAAGTTACACTTTAGACGAAGCAGAAGACCTTTTAATTGGAAAAAAGGGAACTGAAGAGAGAGATGAATATGAATTTGAGTTAAAACTTGAATTGATTGGGGATATGATAAAAACTGCCCGAAAAAAAAGGAAACTAACCCAAGAACAATTAGGGGAATTAGTTGGAGTTAAAAAAGCGCAAATATCAAGACTTGAAAATAGTACGGGAAATGTGACGTTCGAAACTGTTATGCGGATTTTTAACGCATTAGGAGCGAAACTAAATCTGAACCTACAGATGTAAAAAAGTCGAGTAGGTAAAGGGGATTCTCACCCCTAAACCTCTCACAGAACCGTACGTGATGCTCTCACATCATACGGCTCTTCTTAACAAGCCTACGGCAGAAAACCATATTGCCAATGCACAAATAGATTAGGGTACTGCTTCGCAGTTTCCATTAGCCATTTGTAAGCAAAGAACCAATGCTTTCGCCTGAACCTCCGATATTTGTTGCGTACCCATTTTGCCAGTCGTTTGTTCAGAAAGCGGAACACATAATGTAGTTCACTCATCCGCACCTTGCCGTAATAATGAATCCATCCCTTCATTTTATCTGCTATAATGGCTGCCAAATCGGGCAGCCGCAAATGTACCATACGGTGCAGTTTCATCTTAAACAAGGTTTGGTTGATACGTTTCTGACTTTTACGACTAATGGACGGGGTAAAGCCTAAATGAAAGTTCCCAAAATAACCCTTTACCATTCTCGGTTGGAATGTAAACCCAAGAAAATCAAAGGTCACATACTGCACCTTGAAGGGTGGGTGCTTCTTTTGGTTGCGTTTGCAATACACAATATTGCTCTTGCCGTCTTTGATTTGAAGTTTACACTTCTTGAATCGGGCTTTTACCGCTTCCAATGTCCGCAGGGCTTGTTTGAAGTTTTGGCAATGGATGATAATATCATCTGCATACCTTTCAAACTTTACCTCGGGATGGCACTTTTCTATCCACTTATCAAAGACAAAGTGAAGGAAGATATTTGCCAGTAATGGACTTATCACTCCTCCTTGCGGTGTCCCTTTGCTTCGTTTCAGAACTGTACCATCTTTCTTTTGGATTGGGGCTTCCAACCAACGTTTAACGTACAAATGAATATGATCCTTGGCAGTAAACTGACTTAGGGATTTCATCATCAACTCATGGTCTATTTCATCAAAGAAACTTTTGATGTCCAAATCTATCGCCCAGTCCAGCTTCATGCAGTTCTCCCTGCATTGTTTGATAGCCTGGTGCGCTGATTTGTTCGGTCGGTAGCCAAACGAACTTGCACTAAAGTGCTTGTCCACGATGGCTTCCAGTTCCTCCCTTATGACCATTTGGGCCGTACGGTCTAACACGGTGGGTATCCCCAACTTTCTTACCCTGCCATCGGCTTTGGGTATTTCTACTTCACGTACAGGACGGGGAAAATAACTGCCACTAGCCATGCGGTTCCATATCGGATACAGATACTTCCGTGCACGAGCGGACACTTCGGCTATTGACAGCTTGTCAACACCTGATGCTCCGCCATTTTGTTTTACCTTCTGAAAGGCTTTCCATACCTGTCGCTTTTCTATCGGTTGCGACTTTTGTTTCTCCTCGAAAATCATCCTAAGTTTTACTTAGTTGTAATACAATTTAAAACTGTTAAGTCTGCCCCTTCGCTCCTTTCCTCTTTCAAAGATCATCATCGCTACTACGGGCAAATCCGCCACCAATCCATAGTATCGTTACTTTCTGCCTTGCCCTTCGGGGTTATGGCATTTTCACACTACAAATTGGCTTCTCCTGTTCCGTAATTGAGCCGTAAGTAAAGCTCCTGCCCTCTTTATGCCGATTGCCACTTGACCAATAATTCAGGTTACGCTCGTCAAGTTCTATCTCGCAGGACCGCCCATCCTTTGATTTTGGCAATACCTAAGTTGTTAACGACACTTCTACAAGGGTTCACTCGCATCTCGTTCAGCTTCTTTACTCCTACCATAGCTTTCTACTTACCATACAAACGGCAGTAGTGCATTTAACCTTATCGCTCAAGACCAAGTCGTGAAAACTAAGCCCCATAAGGCGGTTTGACCAATATGCCTGTACATCTTAGCCGAGAGACCTTCTCTCATCTCAATTACAGTTCTGCTGTTCATTCTCAAAGAACTATTTTCTTATCTTGTATCCTTGAACAGCGCAGGACACACAACTAATGCCCAACAATGCATAAAAGCAATGGCGGAGAAAGTGCTAAATCTGAAGTTATAACTAAAAATAAAGGTCGGTCTTGGCTGAAAAGACTGTGGCCATAAACCGCCACTGCTCTTATGCGAGACCGTTCAGGCCGATTGCCAGAGGACATATCGCTCCGCCATGAAATCGGACACCCGAGAGAACAGTCCCCCTTTACAATGGTGCGGTGCATTCCGTCAAAACACGAAACACAACCAAAAGGATTTCACGCTCACACGATATTCAATCGGCCTGAACGGCCCCTGAGTAAAACGCCCCAAATACACAAAGCCAGGGAAAGGGGAAACACCATAGGAAGAGCCCAACCGGCATGAACACGGTATAAAGCGAACGGGGCGTTTTAAAAGCTCAACGCGTGGCGGCTAAATCCCGAAATTAAAGTATATTTATAAACAACTCAACCGGCCGACAAGAAGCGGACAAGAGCCAAAACGCCCCGACCGCTTTATACAGGGGCCGTTACCCTTTATTATAAAAAAACAACAGCAATGAAAAATTACGAAATCATTAAACTAAGTACCATGCGGTCTACGGAAGGATTGAAAAATGACGTAGAACGTATCTTAAACGAAAAAAGTAAACAGGGTTACGAAATTGTTTCTGTATCATTCGGAATAAATTTATGATGGATGCCTACTGCATTTATTACTGTTTTAAATTCATAAATGTTCGTTATTCGAGAACTTTTTGTATTTTTGCTTTATATTTGAACGAATGAAACGAATAATTGCAAAAAGTACACTTCGAGAATATTGGGAAAAACATGCAGATTCCGAACAATATTTGAAAACTTGGTACGACACGGCAAAAAGTGCTAAATGGTTTTCACCTAACGATATAAAACAAACCTACATCAATGCAAGTATTCTTAAAAATGGTCGGGTGGTTTTTAACATTAAAGGAAATTCCTACCGATTGATAGTTAAGTTCAATTATGAAAAACAATGGGCATTTATTCGTTTTATCGGCACTCATGCCGAATATGACAAAATAGATGCAGACACGATTTAAATAAAATATTATGGAATTAAAACCTATAAAATCTGAAAAAGATTACCGAAATGCACTTGAACGCTTGGAGGTTATTTTTGACGCACCAATCGACACAAAAGAAGGAGATGAAGCGGAAATACTCTCATTACTAATAGAAAACTATGAAAACGAGCATTATCCAATAGATTCGCCTGACCCAATCGAAGCGATAAAAATAAGAATGGAGGAACTGAATATGCGTCAGAAGGACTTGGTCGGAATAATTGGTGGGAAAAGTCGGGTATCTGAAATTCTGAACAGAAAGAAAAAATTAACGGTAGAAATGATACGAGAACTGGAAAGCATACTTCAGATTTCAGCTTCGGTTTTAGTAAATAATTATCAACTTGCAAAAAAATAACAAAGGGTAACAACGGTAACCGTTGCACAAGTCATTAATCCCGAAAAAAACGGATTCATATAAGGCGCTCTGCGGGGCTTT
>NZ_JBHTHY010000017.1:0-1249 GCF_042676845.1 Maribacter chungangensis | reverse complement strand
TGAGCAGTAGTTGGAAAAAGGACAGATTACCGCTGTTGCAACTGCAATTAGCGGAAAAGGATTTGCTGCACAGGGAAAGTTTTGTAACTCAAGAGAAATCGCTGCACCGCGTTTGCCCTAGCTGTAAAGAAGGGAAATTGATCACCCTTTTGACCTTTGATAGCCGTGGCCCACCAAAAGATTACCAAAAGACCATAAAACGTAAACTATTGAAATTCAAACCATAAGAACGGCCCTGAAAAGGACCCTGGCATACTACTGCCCAAAACGAAGGAAAAACAGGTAAAACCCCGTAAATACTCAAAAGGGGTGTGGGTTTTGCATCAATAATTTATTCGTTATGTGGTTTTCTGCAAAAAAGAAAACTGTAGAACCGTATAACAATGACCTGCTTCCTTGTAAAGGTCTAGACAAACTTCCCGAATTCCCCCTTATTTACAAACCCCGGATCAGTCAACAAGTCATATAGCGCTAGCCTATCGGCGCGCCATATGCTTAGTTATTGGGTGTAGTTACTTTCCTATCATATATTTGAAATTTTCACTATTTCTTGGTGCTTCATTTGTAATAGTGACTTTATTCGAAAATACAGTTGGTTCTATTCGAATAATTTTAGTTTCAGCTGTTATTTCTATTTCATGATTACTTCTCATATTTACAAGATCAAGATGTTGAACCTTAAAGTCGTATAGATTATTTTCAAGATTGATAATTACATATTCATTGAGTTTTAATTGTCCTAATGGTTTAGAATTAATCCAAATGTTCAAACGACCAGTCATTTGATGTAAAACATCAGCACCATTGTAAATTAAAATTTTTCCGTCACCTAATTTATCAAGATTAAAATTATTGTCTTCAATTTTTATTAATTCAAATTCTGATTTAATATATTTTAGATTTGAGGAACAAGATGTAACAATAATTATAAGAGGAACTATATACCAAAGGACAGATTTGTTTCTAAATAAATTCATTTTTTTATAATTACACCCAACGGCTCCGTATATGAAAAGTAGCGCTGAAAATAAGCGATTACTTTTCGGTTAAAACACAAGCCAGATTTTTAAATTTTACTATTTATCTTTTTATTGGAAATCGTCAAATTTAAAAATTTGGCGACTTCCCAAAAATGCCCAAACCTTAGTGTTAGCAATGACTTGTGCTATTTTTTATATACAATGTTGAACTAATCCTCGTACCTCGGAAGCCTTTAATTGGTTTATAAAAGTACGTTATCTTACTGTTT
>NZ_JBHTHY010000016.1:0-729 GCF_042676845.1 Maribacter chungangensis | reverse complement strand
ACTGTTCCCTCGGGTGTCCGATTTCATGGCGGAGCGATATGTCCTCTGGCAATCGGCCTGAACGGTTTGTGTATGAAACGTAGCGTGTAAAAAGACACTAACTTTTCGGATTAACACAGAGCCGAATTTTTATATTTTGTTTTTAATTTTTCACTTTTTAAAAGCGAAATTAAAAATTTGGCGGTCTTTGTAAATAAGCACAAACCTCTTGATTTAGAAATTATTAGCTATGTTTTATACACGTTGTTGAACTAATCCTCGTACCTCGGAAGCCTTTAATTGGTTTATAAAAGTACGTTATCTTACTGTTTGATAAAAACCTTAAGCATATGTATTTAAAAAAAGTCAAGGACGATTTTAGAGGTCGCCTTATCGGAAGTCCCCAGATTTAAAGAACTGGCCCTTACTTTGGAAAAGAGTTTTGCCGTTAACGGTAAAGCAACGAGCACTTTAAGGAACTACCTACGCTGTCTTGCCCACTTGGCCATCTACTATAAATGTAGTCCAGAGGCCCTTAACGAGGAACAAATAAACGACTATCCCTACCACTGCCGGAACCTGCACAAGACCCCTTCGGAGAGCTTTTTTAAACATACCATCTATGGGCTTCGTGCTGCCTATAAGGTTCTGGGTATGGATAAAAAACGCATCCGGCTTCCACAGATAAAAAGACAGAAAGACCTTCCCGTGGTACTTAACAAAAGGGAGGTCCGTGAATTATTAAAGGCT
>NZ_JBHTHY010000015.1:0-731 GCF_042676845.1 Maribacter chungangensis | reverse complement strand
CCTCAATTAATTGAGGGCGACCCTTCTCCCGAAGTTACGGGTCTATTTTGCCTAGTTCCTTAGCCATGAATCTCTCGAGCGCCTTAGAATACTCATCCCAACCACCTGTGTCGGTTTACGGTACGGGCTGCCTCGCTCGCTTTTCTTGGAAGTCGATATGCTGGATTATCACCTTGGCCGTAGCCTCGGTGTACTATCGGGGCGTTACCGCTCCCTTCAACGTACAATTCCGTCTGTACGCACCAACTCCTCGCCTCCGTCACTTTTAGCGCGGGCAGGTACAGAAATATTAATCTGTTGTCCATCCACTACCCCTTTCGGGTTCGCGTTAGGTCCCGACTGACCCCCAGCTGATTAGCATAGCTGGGGAAACCTTGGTCTTTCGGCGTGCGGGTTTCTCGCCCGCATTATCGTTACTTATGCCTACATTTTCGTTTGTAGCTCCTCCAGCATCCCTCGCAGGTACACCTTCAACGGCACTACAATGCTCCCCTACCCCTCATATAAATATGAGGCCACGGCTTCGGTGATATGCTTATGCCCGATTATTATCCATGCGGAACCGCTCGACCAGTGAGCTGTTACGCACTCTTTAAATGAATGGCTGCTTCCAAGCCAACATCCTGGCTGTCAATGCAGTTCCACCGCGTTATATCAACTTAGCATATACTTTGGGACCTTAGCCGGTGATCTGGGTTCTTTCCCTCTCGGACATGGACCTTAGCACCCAT
>NZ_JBHTHY010000014.1:0-675638 GCF_042676845.1 Maribacter chungangensis | reverse complement strand
ACAGTTGGAGCGTCCCCATTTTAGCGGCAAGGTCACCGGTTCCCCCGAAATTTCGGGGCGGTATTCTTCATTAGTAAATACAGGCCTTCACAGACGTGAGGGTTTTTTTGTTTTTAAAAATTGCACACTTTTTAAATTTCTTTAAAATATTAAATTCAGCATTTCTTGCGCTTATTTGCTCTGAAAAGAACTCATTTGGGCCAATTTAGCGGGTTATTCCCTATTTTTAGTACCGATAAACCACATACCCGTTAATGGCCCTCTTCCAGACCTCCGTACTCAAGAATTTCCTAAAGCAGTTAGACCATAAAACGCTGGCAAAAGCTTATGCAAAATACGCTGCCTATTTTCAGAATCCCGTCATACAGGAGAACATTCGTAAGAACAACGAAGAGCAGTTTCAGGCTACCTTTCTAAACGAACTTTTTGTGGGCATTTTGGACTATACCCTAAATCCAAAACCCGATTTTAACCTCACCACCGAGTTCAAGAACCAAAAGAACAACCGTAAGGCAGACGGCGCCATTTTAGCCAAAGGCAAGGCCATTGGGGTCATTGAGCTCAAGGGCACGAATACTAAAGACTTGGAAAGCATTCGCCGGCAGGCCTTTGATTATAAGGCCAACCAAAAGGGCTGTGTGTACGTGATCACTTCCAATTTTGAAAAGTTGCGGTTTTATATCAACGACGCTACGGAGTTCGAGGAATTTAATCTTTTTGAACTAACGCCAGAACGGTTTCAACTGCTCTACCTCTGTTTGCAGAAAGACAATCTGCTACAAAATATCCCTCTGGCCATTAAGGAATCCTCTTTGGTAGAAGAGGAGAAAATCACCAAGCAGTTTTATGCGGATTATTCTTTCTTTAAACGCGAGCTCTACCGCGACCTAGTGAAAAAGAACGCAAAACGGTTAAAAAATTATAGGACTACGGAGTTACGGGAAATTTCCGTGGGCAGGGTTAGTGAAGAGGAGATGCTGCGTTTGGTGAAGAACGTAAAACTTGCCCTGTTCAAAAAATCGCAGAAATTGATCGATCGCTTTTTGTTCGTCTTTTTTGCCGAGGACAGGGGATTGTTGCCGCCCAACTCTACCGTACAGATTTTGGAGAAGTGGAAGGCCGATGTTGATTTTGGCGACGAACGTCCCCTTTACGACCTCTTTAAACAGTATTTTATTTACTTGGACAAAGGCCGACAAGGAACTACCTCCCGGGCAGAAATTTATGCCTACAATGGCGGACTCTTTAAACCCGATTCCGTTTTGGATAGTCTGGAGATTGACAATGACCTGCTCTATGGCCACGCCCTAAAGTTGGCAAATTATGATTTTGAGAGTCAGGTAGACGTGAACATCCTGGGCCATATTTTCGAAAACTCCCTTAACGAGATCGAAAGTGTAAATGCCGAGATCGAAGGGGCGGAGTTCGATAAGCAGAAAAGCAAACGGAAAAAGGACGGTGTCTTCTACACCCCAAAATACATTACCAAATACATTGTTGAGCATACGGTAGGCAAACTGTGCGAGGAAAAAAAGGCCGAACTGGGCTTTAAGGAAGAAGAATATTTTAGGGGACGCGCCAAACGGCCCAAAACAAAGATATTGGAACTGGTGCAGTTGCTGGACGACTACCGTGCATGGCTCTTGGAACTCAAAATATGTGATCCCGCCTGTGGTTCCGGCGCATTTCTCAACCAGGCCTTGGATTTTTTGATCAAGGAACATAACTACATAGACGAACTAAAAGCGAAAATTCTAGGTGGCGGCATCGTTTTTAGCGATATTGAAAATACCATTCTGGAAAACAATATTTACGGCGTAGACCTGAACGAGGAATCCGTAGAGATTGCGAAACTTTCGCTCTGGCTGCGCACCGCCCAACCCAGACGAAAGCTAAACGACCTAAGCAGTACCATCAAATGTGGCAACAGCCTCATTGCCGATAAAAAAGTGGCCGGCCATAAAGCCTTCCATTGGCAGGAATCCTTTCCAAAAGTGTTCAGGGAGAAAGAAAAAAAGGCCTTTCACATCACCACGGCCATACACGATAGCCGCACCTCCCAGCGGATGATAGACTATAAAGTGCGCCAAAAAAGGGCCATGGGCACCAAACCCTTTGCAGCACCGCAGTACCTAACGGCAGCGGAGGAACAGATTATCACCGAAACTCTGGCCGACATCGTAAAAACGGACAAGCTAAACATCATGGCCTACAATATCTGCAATGACCACTTGCACCTGCTGCTGGTCTGTGCAGCGGACGAGGTATCGCCCATCATGCAGAAAGTAAAAAGCATGACGGCAAAAATGGCCAACCGCCACAGAACAAAGGGTCATGACCCTTTGGCGAAGCCTACACACACAACAATGGGTCATGACCCATTGGCAAAACATACACATACAACAATGGGTCATGACCCATTGGCAAAACCCCATAGTGTGAAAAAACACACCCCACTATGGACACAAAAATATGGCTGTAAAGAAATCACGAGCGAGGAACAGCTGAGCAATACCTACGATTATATACGCCACAACCGCAGCAAGCACGAATTGCCGGAACACCCCAGTACGGTAAAAGCCCTCATAGAAAGCTTTTGTACCGACCAAAAGACCGCCTTTGCCACCGAATATGAAGGCGGATTTGATGTGGTGATCGGGAATCCGCCGTATGTGAAACTGGAAACAATAAAGGAACAGTCCCAACAGTTGGAAAAATACAACTATGAAACCTTTGACAAGAGGGGAGATTTGTACGTGCTTTTTGTTGAAAAGGGATTCAATATTTTAAAACCAGAAGGCTTATTATCTTATATAATGCCGAACAAATGGTTACAAGCTGGCTACGGACAACCCTTACGGTCTTACTTTTTAAAGAAAGCCTTGTATGAATTGATTGATTTTGGCGATATTCAAATTTTTGAGGGAGCCACAACTTATCCCTTAATTTTTATTGCAGCCAATAAAGCACCGGTAGCCGAGTTTAAAGTTGCGGTATTAAAGTCTGCAACGGCATCGGATTTTCAAACCAATGTGGCGCTGAGTTTTGAAAGTTATAAGACCGGTAGTTTTGATGAGAACACTTGGGTAATTTCTTCGAAAAGTGATAGCGAACTTCTTGCTAAAATTGAAAAACAAAGTATAACATTGAACGATTTTGTAGGAGGAAATGCTTTGAGGGGAGTATTAACAGGGTTGACCGAGGCTTTTTTGATACCCAAAGAAGTTCGTGACAAATTGGTAAAAGAGGATGCAAAGGCGGTACAAGTTTTATTTCCTTTTTTGTTGGGTCGCGAAGCAAAACCCTTTGCCAATCCAACACCACTAAATTATCTATTGCTTTTTGAAAAAGGATTTACAAAGGATAAATTAGGGAATTGTAGTGAGGAACAAGCTTGGATTTGGTTACAAAAGGAATATCCATCAATTACA
Source organism: Maribacter chungangensis (assembly GCF_042676845.1). Lineage (NCBI taxonomy): Bacteria > Pseudomonadati > Bacteroidota > Flavobacteriia > Flavobacteriales > Flavobacteriaceae > Maribacter > Maribacter chungangensis. The sequence continues at coordinate 672,207 of NZ_JBHTHY010000014.1, read as the reverse complement.
GAATGGTTATCTAAGTTTGAGGAAAAAGCTAAAAAGCGAACCGATAAAGGAGATTTTTGGTGGGAACTCCGGGCCTGTGATTACTATTCAGATTTTCGGTTACCAAAAATCATGTATCAGGTTTTACAGGTTAAACCCTGCTTTATTTATGACGAGCAAGGTTTGTATTGTAATAATTCCATGTGGATAATTCCCACTGAAAATAAAGGTTTGGCGGGTGTGTTAAACTCCAAAATGGGCTGGTGGCTCATCACCAAATATTGCACACAAATACAGAACGGTTGCCAATTAATATGGAAATACTTTGGTCGCGTGCCCATACCAAAACTGAACGGTGAACTTGATGCATCGGTAGAGAAGATGATAGATTTAACAAAATCCTTGGACACCCAACTCAAGCAAGTATTGAATTTGCTAAAGGCAAAATTCGGTATAGAAAAGTTCAGCAGAAAACTACAAAGCTGGCATGAGCTGGATTTTGGAACGTTTGGTAAAGAGCTTAAAAAACAAAAGATAATTCTTAGTTTATCGGAGGAATCGGAATGGTTAACCTTTTTCCAGGAAAACAAGACCAAAGCCCAAGAACTACAAGCAAAAATCAACCAAACAGAGCAGGAAATAGATGCAATGGTGTACGCGCTCTACGGTCTAACGGAAGAGGAGATAGCAATCGTAGAAAACGCCCAGCCATAGCGTCAGCGCAACAAGGGGTCATGACCCCTTGGGAGAAGCACGGAAGAACAGAGCAGGAAATAGATGCAATGGTGTACGCGCTCTACGGTCTAACGGAAGAGGAGATAGCAATCGTAGAAAACGCACAGCCATAGCGTCAGCGCAACAAGGGGTCATGACCCCTTGGCGAAATACAAATGACCCAAACAGAACAAGAAATAGACCAAATAGTGTACGCCCTCTGCGGCCTAACGAAGGAAGCGATAGCAATCGTAGAAAGCGCCTAGCAATAGCCTCAGCGTAATAAGGGTTCGTTATCCCTTGGGTAAAGAATAAAACCAAAGGAATACGCGCAACCTTGTTCTTAGTTCTACATCTACTATATATGAAAAGAATCCTGTTATTTTTTTTAGTCTGCACCATCTTATCTTCTTGTACAAACGATGATGACAACGGAATTGATTGCAGGCTTTTTGACCCTGCCTTTCCGTCCTTATACGTAAGTCTGGTAGATGAAAATGGGGAGAATCTATTTGAAAATGGCACTATGAATCCAGATAGTCTTCGTGTGAATGGAAATTTTGAAGGAGCGGGATTTAATTTTAATTCGGCAAACGAGTTCGCCGTTCCAGATGCGGATATCCGAAAACTGGACAATACCATTGGGCTTGCTGTTCCGAACCTGGGGACATTTCAACACACGATTTTTTGGAGTCAAAACGATTCTATTGTAGTTGGCGTTTCCGGAGAATTGACCAAAATTCCGTGTAACATCAGTTATTTTACCCCTATTAATGCAACATATAAAGGTGCCCAGATAACCTTAACAGAAGTGCCGCCGCTTCAATTTTTACTGGTATTAGAGCTTTAAAAGAGGATAACCTCAAGACTCCCAATCCCGATATGGATGTTGGGACAGTTGCGAGTTGTAGTATCTATTGTCCCCTGTAACCTCTTCGCCCAACCAATTCGGTTTTTCAAAAGGTTCGTCCTCGTGTTGGAGTTCTATTTCGGCCACGGTAAGGCCTTTGTTTTCGCCCAAGAATTCATCCACCTCAAAAACATGTTTGCCCACGGGAATCTCATACCGTATTTTTTCTAGGATAACGGCTTCACAGAGGTCTATGAGGTCGGTGGCATCGGAGAAGGAAATTTCTTTTTCCCACTCAAAACGGGTGGTACCGGTATCGTTGCCTTTGCCTTTTACGGTCAAAAAACCCTTTTCGCCCTTAATACGAACGCGCACGGTACGTTCCGGGTCGGTATTCAAAAAACCTTGTACAATCCGCGTCCGGGTTTTCGTTTCGTTTTTGTACGCTTGGGAGGTGACCAAAAACTTACGTTCTACTTCTAGCATTATGTTCTGTTTTTGCGATTTTAGTAATGATGTCCGAGGTAAGTCGCGTTTCCGCGTAGGGGTTGTTCGCCAACCATATCATGGTAGCGGCTATGTTTTCCGGGGCAATGGTTTTATATTTTTTCAAAGGCCCCACCATTAAAAAGTCAAGCACCTTCATCAGTTGTTTGCCGATGTATTCTCCCGGGCGACGTTCATTTCGGTCGCCACCAATAAGACTGGGCTGTAGGATATGGGTTTTTGGCAGACCTAGCTGTAAAACAGCGGCTTCCATCTCTCCCTTTACCTTGTTATAAAAAATAGAGCTACTGGCATCCGCACCCATGGCGGAAACCACTAAAAAAGCAGGGATATCATTTTTTTTGCAAAGCTTGGCGGCGCTTACGGGAATACCAAAATCTATGGCTTTATAGCGTTCTTTATCTGGTGTTTTGGCTTTTGTAGTCCCTATACAGCAAAAAATTTCGTCTGCTTTAAAATCCGGCTGTTGTGCCTCAAGATTTAAAAGGTCGCACTGTATTTCGGTAAGTTTTTGGTGGGTAAAACCCAAGGGACTTCGGGTAAATACGGTAATGTTTAGGTAGCGATCGTCGGCCAATAGAGACTTCAACAGCAAACCGCCCGTTAATCCTGTTGCACCTAAAATGATTGCTGTTTTATCACTTGTTTTCATCCCTATAAATATAAGGGAAAGCTGAAATCTAAGGCTCAATGTTATGCTAAAATTCTAGTATTTTAATTTAGGGGGTTTCATATTTTCTTTTGTTGTTTACAACACCTGGTCGCCATGCGGTTTAGGTAAAAATGGCCCATAAAAAACGCACGCCTTTTAAGATGCTTCCGCCATTTGTGTATTTTTGTACTTTGGCAACGGATACCATGGAACAAAAAATACAACTTACCGTAGATGCCGTCGTATTTGGTTATGATGCAGGAGACATATCGGTGCTTTTGGTAAAACGCAAGTATGAACCTTTTAAGGATGCTTGGGCCTTGCCGGGCGGTTTTGTTTTAGAACACGAAAGTTTGGAACGGGCGGTGGAGCGGGAATTAAGTGAAGAAACCGGTGTGCGCATCAATTACCTGGAACAGTTGTACACCTTTGGCGAACCGGGGCGCGACCCAAGGGGTAGGGTCATATCCATCGCCTATTTTGGTCTGGTAAAACCTAATGCCTTTAAACTACAGGCGGCCACCGATGCCCAGAAAGCGGAATGGTTCCCTATAAAGGAATTGCCCAAACTGGCTTTTGACCATAAAATTATCTTTGACACGGCCTTAAAACGACTTCAAGGGAAGATAACCTACGAACCCCTGGGTTTTGAACTGCTCGATAAAAAGTTCCCTTTTTCCGATTTAGAGAAATTGTACGCTACGTTGCTGGACAGGGAAATAGACCGAAGAAATTTTAAAAAGAAAATTACCAGTTTAAAGGTATTGGATGAGCTCAATGAGAAGGTTTCTATTGGCCCCGGTAGGCCTGCCAGCCTTTTTAGCTTTAATAGAAAGCGCTACTTTCAACTTAAAAAGGAAGGTATCATCTTCGAAATTTAATATTACTTTTATCGTTTAAATTCTAATATGTGTAAAATAAACGCAAAATAGTTTGTGCGATCAAATGGTACGTTCTATATTTGCGTAATTAATACACAAATATTAATTAAACCAGTTGTTTGAACGGAGTTAAATAAGGGAATGGTATTTTAAAGGAACCTAAGTTACGTTCCAACAGTTGTTCTCCTAAGATCCAAAGAACAGTTATAAAACAAGAACGTATGAACGCATTGTTACTTACCGACGGATACAAAACCGGACACCACCAACAATACCCACAGGGTACCCAGCAGGTATATTCTAACTGGACGCCTAGAAGTAATAAATATGCCCCATTGGGCTGTAACAAAGTGCTTTCTTTTGGCCAGCACTATGTAATGCAATGGCTGAACGACTATTTTGAGGATAATTTCTTTTCAAAACCAAAAGCGGCTGTATGCACTGAATTAAAAAAGGAACTGTCCCTGTACCTAAATACAAGTTATGATGTTTCGCATTTTGAGGCACTGCATGATTTGGGGTATCTGCCTATTCGGGTGAAGTCGCTTCCAGAAGGGGTAGAGGTGCCTATTCGAGTGCCCATGCTTACCATTGTTAATACAAAACCTGCCTTTTATTGGGTTACCAATTTCTTGGAAACTATTTTGAGTACGATGTTATGGCTGCCCATGACCTCGGCCTCCATAGCCCTAACCTATAAACGAATTTTTAAAAAATGGGCAATAAGAACAGATGCGGACAACCTGGCCTTTATCGATTTTCAAGGTCATGATTTTTCGATGCGCGGTATGGGCGGACTGGAAAGTGCCCTGGCTTCCGGCATGGGGCATGCCTCGGTCTTTCTAGGTTCCGATAGTCTGCCCGTGATACACGGACTTAGGGCATATTATAAAGCGGACGGCTTTGCCGTGGGTTCGGTGAACGCTACGGAACATTCCGTAATGTGTGCCGGAACCAAGGATGACGAACTGGGAACTTTCCGAAGATTGATAGCGACCTATCCTACCGGAATCCTTTCTGTGGTAAGTGATACGTGGGATCTTTGGAAAGTGCTTACCAATTACTTGCCTGCACTAAAAGACGAGGTATTGGCACGGGAGGGCAAATTGGTCATTAGGCCCGATAGCGGAGACCCGGCAGACATTATCTGTGGCACCAAGAGGGAAATGGGTGCTGGACACCCCCAAGAAAAGGGAGTTATAGAACTGCTTTGGGATGTTTTTGGCGGCAGCATAAGTAAGCAAGGTTTTAAGGTGTTGGATCCACATATCGGGGCTATTTATGGCGATAGCATTACGCCCGAAAGAGCCACGGATATTTGTCAACGCTTGCACGATAAAGGCTTTGCATCTACCAATGTGGTCTTGGGAATAGGGTCTTTTACCTATCAGTTTAAAACACGCGACACCTTTGGTTTTGCCATGAAAGCAACCTCCGTGGTGGTCAACGGCGAACGACGCGAAATTTTTAAAGACCCCGTAACCGATGACGGAATCAAAAAATCCGCAAAAGGTCTGATCAGGGTCGATAAGATAAATGGAGAGTATGTGTTGATTGATGAAGTAACCGAGGCCGAAGAAGAAAAAGGGGAGCTGAAAGTGATTTTTGAAGACGGAAAGTTCACCAACACAACTTCTATTGAAGAAATTAGGGCTAGAATCAACAACCGTTTGTAACGAAGGTACTTGGAACGATAGCGTTAGAACAGTGCATAAAAACAAAAAACTGTCATACTGCACGCCCGTCTGGATTACGAGCGGGGCAGGCAGTTGAAGCCGTTTAGGTATAAGCGTTTAGACAAATTCACCCAAAACGGAGCAAGTACGTAAAAAAATAGAGTTATATCTCATATAAAAACAATAAATAAAATCAATTTATAGCACGGAAACCATGCAGTACGACATTAAAAAATTCAAGGACGGGCAGGTAGCGGCCAAAATTTTGGAGGAGGGCGACCTTCAGGTGCATATACGTGGAAACAGTTATGAAGACCTGTTCACTATTGCGGCCATAAAGGAGGCTTGGGATGCGGAGAATACCAAGAGCAAAATGAACACGGCCAGTCTTACCATCTATTGTTTGATAGGGCAACGTTCCGATAGGCGCTTTAACCCAAAAGAATCCTTTGACCTTAAAATTATAGCCCATTTTATTAATGCGATGCGTTTTGATACCGTGCAAATTTTACATCCGCATAGTGCCATTTCCTTGGCATTGATAGAAAATGCAAAGGCTTTACCCCACTTCCCTTATGTAAAAAAAGCCTTTGACGCCATTGGGAATCCAGTTTTGGTGAGTCCGGACGCGGGGGCCTATAAAACCACCCATGAAATCGCCGAAAAATTGAATGCAGATTTGGTGCCTTCCAATAAAGTGCGGGTTAAAGGTGCACCACAAATTAGTATTCAAGGGGATGTCAAAGGAAAGGATTGTCTTATTGTAGATGATTTAGCCGATGGTGGCCGCACCTTTACATTTTTGGCCGCCGAACTAAAGGCACAAGGTGCCGCCAAGGTCTTTTTGTACGTTACCCATGCGCAGTTCAACTACGGTTTTGAAGAACTAAAGGAAAGCATAGACCATATATACTGTACCAATAGTTTTAAGGATATTGAGGATGGGTTTGTGACACAGTTTACGGTGATAAAGTAGAACAAAAAAATGCGCCAACGATAGTTGGCGCATCCAGCTTAAGGAATCTACTTGTTCACGGAAAAAATTTCCTTTAATTGTTTTACCATACCACCGTTCCCGGATAGGCTGATCTCACCAATTTTCTCCGCTATTTTTTCCACGTATTCCATCTCCTTCAGTTTAAAAAGCATTTCGTTGTCTTCCATCAGTTTAGCGGTGTTCAGCAAGCTGCGGGTAGACGCCGTCTCCTCGCGTCGGGTAATGGTATTCGCTTGGGCCCGTTTTTGTGCCACCAGTACTTGGTTCATGATATCCTTCATCTCACCGGTCAAGATTACATCGCGGATACCACAGCTCAGTACGGTGACGCCCAACTCGGTGGCCCTTGGTTTAATATCGTCGAAAACCGCTTCGGAGATGCGTTCCTTACGCTCCAAAAGTTCATCCAGCGTGTAGGTGCCTATATAGGCCCGTAACACCAATTGCATGGCAATGTACAATTGCTTTTCATAGTCTTTATTGTCCAATAAGGCTTTTTCGATATCCACAACCTTATATTGCGTGTAGAAGTTGATACGGATGGCTGCCTTGTCCTTGGTCAACAATTCTTGACCGGAAACTTCCAATTGCAACTGGCGGGTATCCGCTTTCACCATTTTGATAGAGGTGTCATTTTGCCAAAAGGGGTAAACACCGCTTTCCAAGGTGTTTACATACACATCATCTACCAAAAGAAGGGCCTTTTCGAAGGTTGCCACTTCAAAGGTGCGCACGTAGGCACGCAACTGCGGATGGCCGAGCATGGTTTTACCAATATTTTCCGGTATGGAGATGGTACTCAGATCTATGGTCACGAAATCATAGGTGATCAAGCCTTTCCAAAAGGCATAGGTACCTGCGACCAGGGTTTGTTTTAAGTTCCCGTTTTCCGATACCAAGACCAATTGCACATCCTTTACTTCAACAATATGGAGCATGGCCGCCAATGCGTTGTCCTGTAGTAAGATTTCCAATGCTATGGGAGGTACAAAAGCTTTGGTAAGGTCGTACTCCCTGACCGTGCTACCAAACCCCAACCAATGACTACCTTGGGCGATACATGTGATGTAGTCTCCTTTTTTAAAGACCAGACCTACTTTACCTGCATTGACTCTTGTTTTTTTGAACATCATCTTAAATTTATGTTGGCCGGCCTTTTGGCAAGCGAACGGGTTATTATTTTTTACTTCGTTTGTTTTCTATTAAAAAACCGCGGCTATACATCATCTTTTCCGCTACGGAAATACGGATTTTAACGCTGTGTAGTTACTTGTTTTTTGGAACGCTTTCAGTGGATCCGTCAATACGAGGTATAGATTTTTCCAAGGGAGGGATACCCAAAAAGAAATAGCTTTTTGCGTTAAAAACTCAGCATGTCAAGGTAGTTTTAAGACTGTTGGCGCATCCGAGGAACACCCACCGACCCATACCTGCGGTTTTTGTCAATTATACAGCGTAACTGTCTGGTGGTCTTTTTACAAGTGACCTTCTTGTTGAAAATGGATTTTTAGTCCATAACCTACATTAAAAGTGTAGTGCTCTAACCAACTGAGCTATCCCGATAGCTATCGGGAGCAGGATTCGAACCTGCGACTGCTACGGCTGTTGTTCTTACCAATCTGAACTACAGTCCCTTTCAGGACCGATGGGAGTCGAACCCATGGCCTACAGCGTAGTGATCGTTTTTTGGCAAACCATCAAAACCTCCAAGTCAAGTTGTACATGAAAGTATGATACCTCTCGGCAAAACTTCATACAATGGTGCTATTCAGAAACACCCATCAAGACCAGCTTGATATCGTCTGATTCTGCCTTGGCAGAAATCTTATTTTAAAGAACTTGGGTACGTGCCCACAACACTCCGTGTTGTTGTGGGCGCTACTACAAACCATGCTAACGACAGTTTGTTTTTAAGTACACGACAAAAGTGTAACCTTACTGCGCAACTATTCTGCGTAGTTTATTTTTTATTGCCGGGATTATAGTACATGATAAAAATTAATTTAGGGCGAATTGTCATATTGAGCGCTGAGATAGTATAAAACAACCCTTGAATCCTTGCTATTGGCTATTTCCGTACGGCTTAAAAATGCTTGCGAACAACCACTTTCTACTTATTACAGTAGCATGGGTCACATAACGAATTCTACTTAATTCCATACGAATACTAGAGCAGCCCAAAAATCCCTTCCGGCCAAGGCTACATTTGGTCAAGAAAACAAATCGAACGTAAAAGACAACAACATGAAAAATCTAATTACACTTGCCATCTTCTGTTTTACCACACTGTGCTTTGCCCAACGGCCTAGCGGACCTTATTTACTGGTACCTACCAAAAATGCACAGATTCCCTTAAAAGAAACCAGGACCGAGGTACAGATAGCCGGCGCTATTGCCCATGTAAAAACGACCCAAGTCTACCAGAATCTGGGAGCGGAGGCCATTGAAGCCAAATACGTGTTTCCCCTTTCCACAAAGGCAGCGGTGCATAAAATGCAGATGCGTATTGGAAATCGCACCATAAACGCAAAAATTTTTGAACGGCAGGAAGCGCAAAAAGTATACGATACGGCTTTAAAGCAAGGCAAACGCGCAGCTAAACTGGACCAAGAGAGGCCCAATGTCTTTCAAATGGCAGTTGGGAACATTATGCCCAAGGATGAAATTAGTATTGACATCTACCATACGGAACTTTTGGAACCGGTAAACGGACAGTATCAATTTGTAGCGCCTGCCGTTGTGGGGCCAAGGTTTACCGGAGAAAGCACGGGCAATGAGGAAGCATTTGCTATGCCCTACACTTCCAAGGGAATTTCGGATACCTTTAATTATGATATCACGGTAAGCATTAATGCGGGCATGCCGATCCAAAGCGTTACCAGCAGCAGCCACACGGTAAATGTGAGTTATCCAGATCTTAAAACGGCAGAGGTCTTTTTGTCAAAAAGCAATGAGAACCCGTCTAATAGGGATTTTATCCTCAACTACAACCTGCGTGGTAAAGAAATAGCATCCGGATTATTGTTGTACGAACATGGCGATGAAAATTTCTTCTCCTTTCAAATGGAACCGATGAATAGCGTTTCGCTAAAGGATATCCCGTCTCGGGAATATATTTTTATTGTTGATGTTTCCGGTTCCATGAACGGCTATCCGCTGGACGTTTCCAAAGAACTGATGCGAAACCTTCTTTGTAATTTAAGATTGACGGATACCTTCAATGTACAACTTTTTGCATCTAGCGCTACCCTATTTAGTGCCGCTTCGATGGAAGCCAACGAACAGAATATTGAAGCGGCCATTCGCTTTCTTTCCGAAGGCCAGGGCGGTGGCGGAACACAGTTGTTAAGCGCCTTGACCAAGGCTTATAAACTGCCCAGAAATGATGCGGGCAGCTCGCGTTCCATGGTAGTGATTACCGATGGCTACATCAGTGTGGAAAAAGAGGCTTTTGAATTGATTCGTGGGAACTTAAATACTGCCAATGTATTCACCTTTGGGATAGGATCTAGTGTAAATAGGTATCTGATAGAAGGCATGGCGAAGGTATCCAATAGTGAATCCTTTATTGCGACTACCAAGGCCGGAGCACAATATGTTGCCGAGGATTTTAAGACCTATATCGATAGTCCGGTAATGAGCCGGATAAAAATGGAAGGCGAAGGTTTTGATATGTATGATGTGTATCCCCAAAGCGTACCCGATGTTTTTGCGGCAAGGCCCGTTACCATATATGGAAAATACCGCGGAAAAGCTAGGGGCAAAATTAAAATAACGGGGTATCAAGGTGCGGAAAAAATCACCTGGGAGTACAACGTGTCCAGCGGGCGTCTGAGTAAAACAAATACGGCCTTACGCTACTTATGGGCCAGAAAAAAAATAGCCGAATTGGACGATTATAAAAAATTGTTCAATGATGATGTAAAGGACAGTGTGATCGCCATGGGCATCCAATACAATTTAATGACGAACTACACGTCTTTTGTTGCGGTAGACGAGACCGTCGTGAATAAGGACGGTAGCCTTAGAACCGTAAAACAACCCTTGCCCATGCCACGGAACGTGAATAATTCCGCCGTAGGTGCCCAAGCTGAGGTCAGTTCAACATCGGTCTATAAAAAAACGTTTTCCATTCGTTTTTTGGATGTTATGCCAACCGCTGAAAAAAGACAAGTTAGCTTGGCATTTAAGGCGCTGTATGCCAAATTGGTGGAGAAAAGTTTGTGGGATAATGAAAAGCTACGCATCAGTTTTCGTAAAACAGGAATCCTCAGTAGGGTGGAAACCTTAGAAAACGGCAAATGGGTTTTGTCCAATGATTTGACCAAGGAGTTCTCGGAATTCTCAGGACAAAGCTTGAAATTGAATCAAAAGATGAGCTTGATTATTGAGAAATAAGTCGATGTGATTTCGGCTCCTCCCTTGAGACCAAGGGAGGTGTCCGCTTGCGGACGAAGGGTTTGGCCCCCGAAATTTCGGGGCTGCTTTACCGCATACTTACTTCATCTAGTGCAGATTATTGAAACTTTGTGTTGGCTAGTTTAGGGGTCAAACCCCTCTTTCTTCCGCAAAGCGGAATTCATTCTCCCCTTCGGCTGAAGGGGAGAGCGTTTAATAACTTCGGTTTTTAATACCAGAAAGATGTTCCTTCCCCAGAAAGGGGAAGGTGGCCTGCAGCGCAGCGAACAGGTCGGAAGGGGTCTGCGTACTGCTATGCCGACCAGAGAGCAACCTACAGTTCACGAAAACAAACACCTAAAAAACCGAACCTTAGTGCCAAGCGCTGCACCCCTTCCGACTTTTACCGTTTGCCTATTGGCAAAAGATAAAACCCACCTTTCCCTACTAGGGGAAGGAACGAGAAAGTATATCATCAGAGCCATATTTCTAGAGTCTTTAAAATAGTACCAAGCCCATTTTTGCACAACAGTTTCCCTCCTTCGGAGGGATTAAGGGAGGACATTAAGTGTTCCCTCTCCTTGGGAGAGCGCTAGGGAGACGACGAATTCTAAACGGTTCTTAACGAATACTAGAACAGCGCCCAAAGTACTCCGCTTCCAAGGTAATTTAGAGGTATAGAAACAAAACAAGAAAAACGACCACCATGAAAAATCACATCTTATATATCGCTTTTACCTTCGGATTAGTTACCGTAAACGCTCAGGATTTTCAAGAAACAAAAAAGTACATCGCAAAGTCCGAACTAGCCATAATGCAAGAGGCATCCGGCAAAACCAAAGTCCCGATTCTAGTAGCGGAAGACGTCTCCCAAAAAGTAGCGACCATAGAAACTTCCAATTTGGAAGTTTATCAGGAAGTACGGATTTCCATTTTGGAAAAGCCACAGCTGAACCAAATTGAAGAAGTAATAAAGGTGGAATTTGAATACAGCGGGTACAGCCTAGTCACCGATACCTATTATTTTTTGGTCACCGAGAAGGAAGATTACATTGCCCTGCCCAAAATAACCAAGATTTACGATGATATCACGGAACCTATTGTAGACTATGTTTTTGCCACACAAAAACACGGGCAAGAAGAAACCATTATAAAAGCCATCTTCCATTACACCGATAATTACACCAAAGAAGAAATAGAAGTGCTCCAAAAGTTTGTGTGGAACGATGATGACTTTGGCTCCGAAGACGCCCTTGCAGGTATAGAAAATTAGTAGAAATAGAGTAGTAATCTTAAATTCAAAATCATGAAAAATGTAAAAAGAAGTATCACAATGTTAAGTCTGTTCGCCATGGCAAACCTATTTGCCCAAACAGCACCCGAAGTACAATTTGAAACCAACAACGATTCCATATCATTGGAAGAGCGTTCCCACGAGTATTTGCTGGGCCACCGCGTACACTTACGTGAAACCCCCTCTTTAACGGCTAAAAAAATAACGGTCTTGGACATTGGCACCAGACTCACTTTGTCCGAAAAAAGCACCAATTTCGAAACACTTAACGGCATCAAAAGCCATTGGTACAAGGCCAGGATAGGAAAGTACGAAGGTTGGGTCTGGGGCGGAATGATCGCTCAAAAGACCTTTGGGAGTCAGGCCAATTACGATGTAAAATTCGTGTACGGACTGGAAAGTGCAACGGTAAACAAAGCAGGCGCAACCGAAATTAAACATCAATTAAGAGCCTTTAAGAATGGACGGCAAATAGATAAAATTGTATTTGATGGATATGTGCCGAACCCTCTAGAAATTAAAAATATAGGAAACAAAGGGCTGTTCAATGTAGAGGATATCCTACGCCTGAATATTCCGAACGCTGAAAACGGGAATCCTATAGGCGCTACCTTCATTTTTTGGAACAACGGAAAGTTTACGAACGTGGCCAGTTTGATCGACTACTCCGACGCCAAGTATGCGAAGACCGAAAAGTTTGTTTTTCCATCGGATATGGAAGGGATAAAAAGTACCATCGTCCTAGAGACCATGATTACGGATTACCACAAGGCCGCCACCGATGATTTGACTACCGAAAACACTAAAATGGTTGTAAGTTTTTATACCTGGGACGGGTACCAATTATCTCAAAAAGAGTCCTTACCACCAATTTCTACGGATTTGGTAAGTAATATGAAGGAGTAATACTAATGCGGTTTATAGCTCTAAAAATAGCGGAAATTGCTCCTCCCCTTTTTTCAAGGGGAGGTGGATCCCTCCTGTCCCGATAATTATCGGGACAGGAGGGAGACGGAGGGGTAACTTCGGGAAGATATTAGTTTGTGAAAGCGAAATATTTAATAGCGTGCCCAAATCGGTTTTGTACCGTAGGCAGCTAGAAAAATTGGAGGGGTTGAAAGCCCAAGCCATAAATAAGTAGCCGAACAATTAATCTTAGCGCACGTACCAAAAATTTAAAAGAAAACCCATGAAAACCCTTATAAAAACAATATCATTTTTAGTGTTGGTGATAGGGTGCAAGCAGTCGTTTCCACACGAGGTGGAAACGGCTCTTGCTTTGCCTACAATTACTGAGATAGTATCAAAATCTGTTGTGTTTATCGCTGGTTTTGATGAAGGCGACAATACCTATTATAGCAATGCGAAAAAGTATTACGAAACCAAAGGCATGACGGTGGTGGACAATCTATTTTCTTTGGAAGAGATACTGGCATGGTTGAATCAATCTTCAAATCAGGAAATAGTCTACAATGAAATCCATATCGTTACGCACAGTAATCCGTGGTTGGGAATGTCCTTGCAAACGTGTTCGACAGGAGAACGGATTACCCTTAAAACTCTAAGACAGGCAAGGGATAAAAGTGAATTGTCAAAGCCTACTAAGGCAATCAATCAAGAAACCAAAATCATTTTCCATTCCTGCGGATTGGGTCAGAATCGGCCATTATTGCAAGCTTTAAAAGCTGTTTTTACCGCAGAAGAAGCGCCCAAAGTATATGCATCGGAATTTTTTAACGTGTACGGCGGAAAATATGCACCCCATTATCTGGCAAAGCCCTATTACAACTATTACCCAACTGCGGAATCTGAAGGTCCCGCAGCACTGGCCAAGGAGTTTGACAAACGATATAACAAAACCAATATTGACTGGCGTACCGCCATAGAAAACAGGAAAGAAATGGGTATTGGCGATGCCTATAGCTATAAATTCAATATCCCCGTAGTATGGGAGTTTAGCTTTGCTTCGGAGTCGGATATCCCTAAACTCACGAATAGGGATGCCATTATGGATTTTGTATCCGAATCCCCCGAAATGGCCTACGCTTTGTACCGTTTAAACATTCCCTTGGAAAAGTACCGTTGGAACAGCCAAATAAAGGGAAACACGCTAATGATAAAAGGAAAAACAACGGTGCTTTGTGTTCTGGAACCGATTTTGCAGGAGAACGATGAAAACGAATACCGAAATGCCGATTTAAACGATACGTTCTTGTATCAAATATTATGAGGATTGGTTCGTTTTGAAAGAAGTATCTTGGAGGAAACATGCCTAAGCTTGAAATTGGGCACATTAATTGTCCTGGAACAATAAAAGCAAGACATAGTACAGCAAGACATAGGGATTAAGGCACCTCAAAAGCAATTATATATTTATTAATGGTCTTAGGTCCTAAGTCGTATCGTCTTACGTCAACTTTGGAGGATTGGATAATTTTACAAATGCTAAGCGCGCAGTTTTTGAATAATAAACAAACATACCTGTTCCTGTTGTTACTTTGTTTTTTAACGAATCACAGTGTAGCACAAAATAGTCAGCTTAGGCCTTATACCATAGAGGACGGTTTGCCGCAGTCCCAAGTGTATGATATTGTTCAAGATGATATGGGCTATCTGTGGCTAGGCACCCAAGGTGGCGGACTCGCAAATTTTGATGGTGCAAGTTTTACGGTGTGGAACGAATCGGACGGACTCCTATCCAACTACATCCTTGCGCTGTATGCCCAAAACGATAGCTTGTTCGTTGGAAGCAAAAACGGACTTTCCATAAAGGCTAAGGGGCAGATTTCCACAATTGATGGACCGCAAATACATCAATTTTATCGTGCGGATGCTATACTTTATGTAGCCACGCAAAAAGGGGTCTACCGGTATTCAAAAGCAGCTGGACTGGAGCAATTGGACATCAATCCGGACATAAATAACAGTGCGATCAATAACATCTATTTTGATGGCACCTTTTTTTGGTTGGCCACCTATAACGGACTTTGGAAACTATCCGATCTAACAAGCACTGCCGATTCCTCTAAATTGGAAACCAATAATTTTACGTCCTTGGTGTTTTATGGCGATGTGATTTTTGCGGCAACCTTCGATGATGGTATTCGGGTAATCGATGTGGCCGATCAAGACAACATCATTTTAATCCGGGAACCCAGGCGCATCAATTCCATGGCTATCCAAAACAAAAACGAACTTTGGGTAGCGACCGATAATGAAGGCATAACCGTCATAGATACTGAAAGCTATGAGGAGCGTAACATCATCAACACGCAAAACGGACTTCGTGTGCCACATGTTCGGAAAAGTATCAGCGATGCCAATGGGACTATTTGGATCGCTACATCCGGCGGAGGCTTTTACAAGTATTTTCAGAACAATTTTAAGCACTATGACAGGCAATCTGGCTTAAAGGGAGACCGCACCTATGCAGTACATCAGGCAAAAAAAGACATCTGGATTTCCAGTTCGGAAGCTGGGCTAACGAGAATAGACTCCCTAGGGGTGCATCACATCGCACAGATACCCGAGTTTGCCAACGCGAAAATCAAGACCCTTGCCAGCGATGCAAAGGGTAATATCTGGGCAGGTTCGGACGGTATGGGGCTGTTGTTGCGGGAAACGAAAAAAAAGGACAGTATGGTTACCATGGTACTGGATTCTGTAACGGTACAGCTAGACACACTGTCCAAAACGGTAATAAAAAACCACGTCATAAACACGGACAATGGTTTCCCCGATAATTGGATACGAAAAATAATCGTAACCAGAGATCATATTTGGGCGGCCACCTACGCCAGTGGTATCGTAAAATATAACTACTATCCGGAGGCGGACAGTCTCGTCATCAGAAAAACATTTGGCAAACGGGACGGTATTTCGGACCTGCTACTAAAGGATATGGTACAGGATAATCAGGGCCGGATATGGTATGCCACCAAAAACGGAAATCTGGGATATATAGAAAATGACAAGGTAACGAACCTGCCCGAGGTCTTGGGCCGGTCAACGTCCATTGGCACATTACTTTTTCAGAAAGACAAACTTTTTATAGGCACGGCGGGGCAGGGTATTTGGTATGCCAAGGTAAGTGATTCCCTTGCTTTTCAAAAGGTAAAAGGCGCCAAAAAACTAACCTCCCAAAACATTTACCAACTTATTTTTGACGACCAAGGCTATCTTTGGGCCGGAACCGAGCGCGGGATGGATAAACTAGAACTCAGCGATGCCGGTGAAATCCTAGACCGCTATCATTTTGGTAGGAACGACGGTTTTTTGGCCATAGAAACCTGTGCAAATGCCGTAGCTACAGATGCGGAAGGCAATCTGTGGTTTGGTGGCATTTACGGACTTACAAAATACACCCCGAGCGAGAACACCACTGCAATTCAAAAACCCGAAATCAGGTTTACACAAATGGAACTAGATTATCAGGTGGCCCATTCCATTGTTGCTCAGGAATGGGCCAAAACCGGCAAGGTGCTGCAGTTAAGTCCCGATCGGAAACAATTGGCCTTTAGCTATAAAACGGTAGACATCAACCACCCCAACGACGTACAATACCGTACTAGGCTTAACGATACCGAATGGGGCCCGTGGACTACCGAAAACCGACAGAATCTGGTGGGACTGGCATACGGAGCGCACCAATTTTCCGTCCAATCCAGAAACTACCGCTGGCAAGAAAGCGATGTGGTGCATTTCAATTTTTTCTTGGATTCCCCTTGGTACAAAAAACCGTGGTTCCAATGGGCATTGTTGGCGTTTGCGGTTATTTTGGTCGCGCTTACGGCCTTGGTGTACATCAAAAGGATAAAAGCAAGGAACCGGCAGGAGCAGGAAAAATTGCAACTACAGAACCACCTGCTCACTTTAGAGCAAAAGGCCCTGCGCCTGCAGATGAATCCCCATTTTATTTTTAACGTGCTGAACGGCATAAAGGCGATGGGGAACGACCAGCCCCAAAAAATGAACACTACCATAAATAGTTTTGCCGTATTGCTTAGGGAAACGCTAAACAATTCCAGGGCGGACAGTATTAATTTGAGTCAGGAAATAAAAACCTTGACCCATTACATAGAAGTGGAAAAATTGATGAGCCCCAAACCGTTTACCAGCGAGATTATAGTGGATACAACACCTGACGCCGAGGAAATTCTGATTCCGCCTATGCTGATACAGCCTTTTGTAGAAAATGCGATCCGACACGGGATTTTAAAAGGGCCAAGGGAAGGCGAACTAATCATTCGTTTTTACACCGAAAAGGAGTTGTTAACCTGTACCATCACCGATAACGGTATGGGTATTTTCGAGTCCCAAAAGGCGAAGACCAAAACAGACCATCAATCCATGGCCTTAACGGTTACACAAGAACGACTGGAGTCCATTTCCGGAAAAGATGCCTTGGAAATCAAAGAGTTAAAAGATGCGGACAACAGCATCTCAGGAACGAGAATTATATTAAGAATACCATTACAAACCGATTATTAAGAACCCTATGCTTACAGCCATCATCGTAGAAGACATGCCCGACGCCTTGCAACTTTTGCAGCGCGATATACAAGCTAACCATCAGGACATTGAAATCACGGGCACCGCACAAAGCGTCGTGGAAGCAGCGAAACTTCTGCGGAAAAACCAACCGGACATCCTTTTTCTCGACATTATGTTGGGCGATGGTACCGGTTTTGACATTCTGGAAATCGTACCCGATCTCAAATCCAAGATTATTTTTGTCACGGCCAGTGATGAGTTTGCCATACGCGCCTTTAAATTCGCAGCGATAGATTATGTGCTAAAACCCTATTCCCATGAAGATTTGGCCTTGGCCATCAACAGGGCAAAGGAACAGTTGCGGCCCGATCGGGAACGTTTGGATATTCTAAAAGATACCTTGGCCGCTCCTGAACGTAAACCGGACAAAATTTCCTTGCATACCTTGGATAAGATCATCATTGTAAACCTGGATGCTATCGTACGATGCGAATCGGACAGTAACAACACTATTTTTCACCTCAAGGACAAACGCAGGATATTCGTAACCAAGACCCTAAAGTATTTCTCGGATATGTTGAAGGGCTATGAATTTTTGCGCATACATCAGAGTCACCTTGTTAATCTGCAATACATTAGTGAATACATAAAGACCGATGGCGGCTACCTGATGCTAAAAAATGGGGAGAACGTTCCGGTGTCGGTACGTAAAAAAGCCGAGATCATTGAGATTTTGGATCGGATGCATAGGTAGTAAATTTCAGGGAATATTGCAGTAATACCAGTTCTCTTTTGAAATTCAGTCAAATAAATTCAATTGTTTTTTGGCCTGCGAAAAAGAAAAACCGGGCATAGCCTAGCTACGGCTTATTTTCAATTGGGAAATGGTACAAAAGGTTATTCTCGATTATTTAGGCTTTAATTTGAGCATAGTACCTAGTCGATATAGGTATGGTAAGTAAACTGACTAGAATTTTGCAGACGGCCCTATCAATGACACCGAACTAGTTTGCCACCCAGGTCTTAAAATCGCCCGCCTTGGCCTTGCTTACCACGATCTGCTCCTTGGAAACTGGTCTTACCTCAACAATGAGCTTTCCGTTAAAGTATTGTTTTATTTTCGAAAGCGCATCGCGGCGCAGGATACATTGGCGATTTATACGGTAAAAATTATTGGGATCCAATTCCTCTTCCAACTCCTCTAATTTGCCGTCTATGGCATAGGATTTGTTGTCAAAAGTAGTGGCCTTTACAACGCCCGTATCTATTAGAAAATAGGCAATATCTACGGTTTTAAGTGGTATAAGTTGATCTCTATGGTTGATAAGGAAAGTGGTCTTGTAGGTGCGTTCTTTTTCCTTTACCAAATCCAGTAAGCCTTTGATTTGATCATTGGCAATGCCTTTTTCTTTCTTTTGTTCCTTAAACTGCTGTATGGCATCCGCTAATTCGTCTTGATCTAGTGGTTTTAAGAGGTAATCAATACTATTGACCTTAAAAGCCTTTAGGGTATACTGGTTGTAGGCGGTAGTAAAGATTACGGGGACGGTCATTGGAATTTGCTCAAAAATTTCAAAGGATATGCCATCTGCCAAGTGGATATCCATAAACACAAGTTCCGCGTTCTGATTTTTAGAAAAATACGCCACGGATGCCTTTACCGAATCCAATACCTTGATTACCTTAATGGTGCTATCTATATGTTGTAGCAGATAGGTAAGGTTGTCGCTTGCGGCCAGTTCGTCTTCTACGATAACTACGTTCATAGGGGTTTGATTAAAGGAAGTTGTACGCTAAAGATATCATTTTCCGTCCGTACCGTAAGTTCTTTTCGCAACAACAGGATGTATCTTTTCTTTAGGTTCAATAGACCATTTTTGGTGCCCTCCGTAAATGTTTTTCTTAGGCGCATAGGGTTGTCTACAAATAGGGAACCGTCTTTGGAGTAAACACTTACCATTAAGGGATTGGTTTCCGAAATTTCATTGTGCTTCACTGAATTTTCTACCAATAGCTGTAGTGCCAATGGCGGAATTTCCTGCTCTAAATATTGGGGTTCTATGTTAATGTCTATGGAAAAACGGTCCCGGTAACGGGTGCGCATTAAATAGGTATAGCTTTCCAGAAATTTCAATTCGTCCTTAACGCTAACCAGGTCACTGTCCCCACTTTGTAAAATGTAGCGATACATGTACGATAATTTTTTCACGAATTGTGTAGCGGGTTCATTTTCCCGAATAAGCGAGGTCAACGAGTTTAAGGAGTTAAAAAGAAAATGCGGATCAACTTGGTTTTTGAGCGCAATAAGTTCGTTTTGTAAGCTCTGTTGTTTAAGATGTTCATTTTCTATTCTGGTTTCTTGTTTTTCGACCTGTAAACGTAATATCCGTCCTATAAAGAATAAGGCCAATAATAGAATGGTATAGGTAAAAGCCAGGAAACCCTTATCCCTTGGATTCATTTCTATCTGAACGACGTAGGGATATAGGAATTCAAAAAAGCTTAGCGTACCAATTAATACGGCAATATTGATCAAGACCATTACGCTCAAACGCACCGATGTGGACCACTGGTATTTGGAGTAGCCCACATTGGCATTAAGTTGTAGAATGGTCCATGAGAATAAAAAGAAAAACACGAGGCGGTACACCAGATCGCCAATCCAGACACCCAAGAACTCTTCGTCCTGACTCACCATATCGTAGATGAATATGGCCTTGGGAACGGAGACCAAAATAGCTAGCAAAATAGCTATTTTAACGATCGAGGATTGTTTAACGTGTCTTACGGGCATGTGCGGCTATGTTAGTGTTATTTCAAAAATACATCAATTTTAAAGGAAATACCTCGTTAAAAGTTCGCAGAAAGGAAGGGGTCTGAAATCAATTCGGGCGGGGCCGAGAACAATACCGTTCTCCACTCCGCCCGAATATACTTAGGGTTAAAATCGTTTAACTATTCAATAGACCAAGCTAAAAGATTCAAAATTATTTTGCCAATGCATTAAAGCTGTTCGGAAGGTATTTTTGGGTGTTGAAATCCAAAATAAACTCTTCTTCCTCTTCGATAACAACAATATCCTCTATCGCGAATATCATTCCTTTGTAAGGATTAAAGCCTTCTGGTAAATACGCTGCCGTATTAAAACCTAGCTCTATTTCTTCGTCTACTTCGATAAGACCCATGTTTTCGTTTGTGGCGAACATTCTTGCATACGGGTTAAACCCCTCTGGTAGGTACTGGTCGGTATCAAAACCCAATTCCAGTTCTTCTTCAATTTCTATTAGGTCGATATCGTTTACGTTAATCGTATTGCACTCTGTTTGGCACTGTGGGCTTGCTTTAAAAGAAACCAATGAAGCACCCAAGAGTAATAGGCTTAGTATTGTTGATGCTTTTTTCATATTATTATTTTTAATTAATGTTTAAATTCTTTGTTTATGTTGGACAAAGGTAGGTTGCTTGTTCGCCTAAAAAGGGGAGTTTTTAGGTGAAACGTCCAAATTGAAACTTGAAATGACTTTTAAGCGAAGTGAAATTTTGCAGACTATGGGAAAGTAGGGAGAAGAAGAGCGATTTACCAGGTATAATTAGTCGATTGCTACTTTAAAAGTCGATGCAGGGAGCCCTTCTTTATTTTCCAAATTACCCAAGGAATAGGGCTGCCATGCATAGTAGAGGAATTTTGGTTTTACGTCCGATTTAATTGCTACCCTATTGCCGGTTATTTTGGCCGTAACAGGATGCTTTCCGTCCAAAGAAAAGCCTTTTAATTCTTCTTTACCTGTTGTTTGCAGCCCCTTCTTTGCATAGTGAAAATCTACGCTTACCTTACCGTTCCTATATCTTACACGTCTAGGCAATGGTCCGGATGGCGTGTTCTTTTTGCCGTAGGTCTGGTTCAGCGCCCATTGTGCCAATCGATAACCTATCACTTTTTTGTTCGTGGGATGCACATCGTTCCTAGCTCCTACATCGCTACTTACCGCCATCCCTGAATACTTTATTACATTCAATAGTTGGCGTTGTTCATTACGGAACCGTGGCCAGTAATGGGATTTGTACCTAATTGTATCTATGGAGGAAAGTTGTACCCAATAAAAGGGCAGCTTTGGTTGTTTCCATTGTTTACGGTAATCGCCGACCATCAATTTTTGAAGGGATGCGTATTCATTTACGCGTTCGAGCTCTTGGGCGTTACTCTCACCTTGGTACCATAAAATTCCTTTTATTGGTACTTTGGTCCATGGAGCAATACCGCTTTCGTACGCAAAACCGGGCTTAAAGGCATGGTTGGGCCCTAATCGATCTTTATGTGCCAATGTAATGGAGCCAATATTCTGATTTCCCCTTTCCCGAATCCATACCGGAAGCTCATCATTTGTAAGCCAATTACCTCTTGCTTTAGAGAAAAAGAGCTCACTCTCTTTAAAAGCACCGCGTCGCAAAAACGTTTCCAAGGGTGCACCGCCAATGGCCAAGTTGATAAGGCCAATGGGGACCTTCTCCTCTTTTTGTATGTTTTTGCCAAAATAATATCCTACGGCACTCATTTTGGGAGCGGTTAGCGTATCGCTCATTTTCCATGTTCCTTTATAAAAGTCTAGTGGGTTGAGTCCGGCTATTACCGAATCCGAAAAGACCGTATTGTAAATGCCTTTTCCCGCATAGCTAGGGTTGTAAAATCGCAGCATTGGGTTCATGATATTACGTACTTCTTCTTTAAAGTGAAGTTCCTTGGCTAACGGCCATTCCATATTGGACTGCCCTATACAGAGCCATACATCGCCCAGGAGTATATTCTTTAGGATTATTTTTTCTCTTTGATTGGTTATACTGATGGATTGTGGATTGGAATTCCCCCTCCGTTTTTTAAGTAAAACAGACCAGGTAGCGTCTTTTTTAACGGTTACGCTCTTGATTTCTGAGCCAAATTGAATCCTAATAACGGTATTAGGAAAGCCATGTCCCCAAATAGGGATGGGCTCATTACGCTGTAACACCATATTATCCGTGAAATTTTTTGCCACACTTAATTGCCCAACGATGGTTTGAAGGCATGACATCTGTACGCTAAGAATGATGGCTAAGATTTTTAATAAAGACGTTCTATCCATCATTGTTAAATTAGTTGAAGTAACCGGGTATTCTATGTGCCATTATTTATATGAGTATGTTGTTGCACTAGCCTATTGCCTTTACGAACCGTGTTTTTGATTTTTAATTACACTTAAAAACTATTTTTCCTTAAAAATCAAACTAAAAATATAGCCGAAAACAAAACAGGAGGTTACTCCAAAAAATGCGTACATTAAGAAACTGATATCCGTAAATACGCTAATATACCAGATAAGTACCGCACTTATGACCAAGCCTAGTAAGGTTCCTTTCCCGTTCGCTTTTTTCGTCAGCATACCTAAAAGGAACATGCCGCCAAGTCCACCGGTGAAGAGACCTAAAAACTTGTAAAATTCGTCCCAAAGGGATTTAATATTGGAGTTTGCCATCCATAGGGCTAATAAAATTCCTAGGACACCTGTAATAATAGTGGCCATACGGGCAATTTTCAGCAGTTTAAGATCATTGGTATTGGGTCTAAAATGCTGATGGAAATCGTTGCAATAGGCAGTAGAAACCGAGTTGAGACTACTGCTGATACTGGACATGGCCGCCGAGAAAATACCGGCAACCAAAAGCCCCGAAACCCCTACGGGAAGTTCACGTACGATATACCAGGGAAAAATGGAATCGTTATTGGAAATGGCCGGCGAGAGCAAGGCTGGCATTTCCGAATAAAAAATGAACAACAGGGTGCCGATACCAAAAAAGATGATGGTTGCGGGTAGGGTTAATACGGCGTTGGTGTAGAGTGTTTTTTGCGAATCCTTTACGCTGGAGCTGGTGAGGTAGCGTTGCACAATGGTTTGGTCCGTGCCCTGGGTAACCATGGCAGATGCGAGGCCGCCAATGAAGACCACCCAAAAGGTAGATTCCGTAAAATCGAAATCCAAGTTCATTATATTGAATTTATCGCGTTCCTGTGCGTAGGTCATCATATCGCCAAAGGAAGTTTCGGTATGGAGCATGATCCAGACTACGGCTAAAACGCTCCCGCCTAAAAGTACAATTACCTGAAGTACATCGGTCCAAATAACAGCTTCTATACCACCAAACGTGGTGTATAGGATACAGAGTAGGCCCATAATCAGAATACTCGTTTCCACAGGAATCCCCGTTACAATGGATATCGCTAAAGAGGGCAGGAGCAAGACGATACCGATACGCCCCAGTTGAAATAAAATAAAGGAGAGGCTGCCAAAGGCGCGTGCCAAATAGTTGAACCGGTTTTCCAAATACTCGTAGGCCGTCCTAATTTTTAATTTATTGAAAAACGGGATAAATATCATGGCGATAACCGGCGTTATCAAAATTGCCGTGATGTTCAAAAAGAAAAAGGACCAGTCCGTAATAAAGGATTTTGCAGGAATGGCCATAAAGGTAATGGCACTCAATAATGTTCCAAAAACACTGAGCCCTGATGCCCACCATGGAATACGGCCGCCGCCTACGAAATAATCTTCGGTAGATTTTTGTTTGAGGGCAAAATAGACCCCTATCATTAAGGATATTAACAGGTAGATGACCAAGACGCTGTAATTGATGGTGCCAAAGGGTTCCGCGGCATCGGCTATAGAATAGGTCTGTACGGCAGGCGTGCGTATGCCCGGGGCAATTTCGCCCGATACTATTGTAAAACCGTCCTTTTTGGCAAAACTAAGCGCGGTAACTGGGATTTGTACCGAAACGGTATCGTACACGAACCATTTTTTGGTCATGGTGTTATAGGCTAAAATCTCGTTGGAGAAGCCTGGATGGTCGTTAAGAATTACATCTCTTTTCTTTATAAGCTGTGAGCGGATGGAATCGTTTTGCTCTTGCGCCAATTGAAGTCCTATAAATTCGAGTTCATCAAAAAGTACCTCGTCCGACCCTCCATAGACCAATAGGTGCATAGAGCCCGAAGCTTGTGCGGATGCGCCCATAAGCACCCTCTTCCTATCATTCATCCTTACGGGGCCTTCGTTCGTCCAGACGCCTTTTTTTAAGTCATAGGAAAGATAGTCTGTTGGTGTAGTCGATTTCTTCCCTGCAGCTTGGTTACGTCCTCCAATGACGAAAAGTCGGCGTGCTTCTTTTGTCTCTTGCACCACAGCGGTGTGCAACGCTCGGGGTTCGCCAGGGAAGTCGGGCAACTGCTCCCATACGGTTTTGTCCTTGAGTGAAAGCCTGTAGAAGGAATTGACGCTCTGGTTCGCATTTTTACCACCTACCACATACACAAAACCATCTTCTACAACAGCTGCTGTGTAGGCCAAGGGCTCGGGGAGTTGTGGGTAAGTTTCTTGGGCAATTGAATTATCATCGGCATTGTAGCGTAATAGGAAAACTGCATCGTTAGCCGTTTTTCCATTTTCTCCACCTATGATCAACAACCCGTCCGGCAGGGCAACCGATGCGCCGTAGGCCAACGGGGTGGGTAGTTTTTCGGTAGCTATTTGCCACTTTCCGTCCACAAGAACAAAAATAGCATCGGTGTATACTTTTTTTCCGCCTTCCCATGGCAATCCGTTCGGAAAATTGGCGCCACCTGCCGCTATCATTACCTTGTTGTGCATGCCGCCCATCATCCCGGCAAAGCCATAGCTTTCACTTTCCCCTGTGAGCGCTGGTAATGGGGGCAGGTTCGAGACCGTTGTTTTAGGCGATTCTTGGGAAGTTCCAATAAAGAGACCTATCAGCAGGAAGGCCAAGGTGATACTATAGGATATGCTACTTTTGGTCATGGTCGCTTAGTTTTGTTCTATATCGTAAACCGGAGGCATGTTGCACCCCATCTTCGTTAAAGTCAACGGGAACACAACTAAACATCCATTTCCATGAATTTCCGCCATGCGGTACTTTGAGCAGCACGGTGTTCCAACCCTTTTTCAAGGCTATTTTTGTGGGTTCCCTATAAAAATAATCCTCATCTATAAATGGAATTTCATCGGTCTTTGTCTTTAGACCGGGTTGTTTCCAATGAGGTGGGGCTATTTCTTTTTCGTTCACCCATATTTTTGGTTGTGTGGTATGCCATTCGCCCAAGTTGGGAAAAGGACCTCCCCTGCGGCCACCGGAGCGCGACCACCCATGAAAACCTATCCAGAAATCCTGTACGCGCACATCCGGACTGTAAATTTCGGTATAGGCGTAATAGGTACCGGAATCGACATCCGTAATGGCGGGAAAGCCAAAGAAATGTTTCAAATGTAGCGTACCACCCACGTACGGGCCTTGCCAGGTAAAGGTTTCGTCGTTTACCGTATACTCCTCCTTGATAGCATCTTCCACCGGAAAACGTTTGGAAAAATCGTTTTTATGGTCAAAAGGACCGATCAATCGCCATTGGATATCGGTCTGTTTCACATAGGGGAATTCCTTTCCTTTAAAAAATTCGGCTTTGTGAACCAGAACGGCCGCTTCCAATCGAGTAAATCCCTCTAGTTCCGGTGTGTTGGCCTTGGGCAGATTGGCCCAAAATTGCGGTCGGTCTTTTTCCTTGCCGTTCCAGATCGCATCGGCATAGAACACCATGGAAGGGTAAATCGGATTTTGTTTGAGAATGTCCCGTTCGTGGGCTATATTATTATCTGGCCAAGCGCAAAGAATGCCGCCCAAGGCTATGGAGTCTCCCTGTGCCTGCCGCGTAGGTTGCTGAAAAAAGAGCCGGCTCATTCCCGTAAACGGATCTAAGTGATTGATGTAGTTGGCGCGTGAGTCTATAAAGGGGTGTCCTTTTGCCGGCGGATGCATGGCCCATAACTGTTTTATAGAGGTACTGTCATCAGCAATTTGAATGCCTTCCTTCCAGGTAATTACCTTGCGTTTATTTGCCTTAAGGAATTGCATAATGGCAAGAATGGTAGTGTCCGCTACTTCTTCCCTTCGGTGGCGGACTTCATCCGTGCCGATATGGATATAGGGCATTTCTTCGGAGTCTGCCAAGTTGCACAGTTCTTCAAAAAGGTCCAATAGGATAGGAAGTACTTTGGGATCCTTCATGTTGTTAAAGCCAAATGCCTTTCGGAAGGCATTGGTATGTCCGGGGATATCAAATTCCGGTATAACGGTAATGTGCCGTTCTTTGCAATAGGCTAAAATGTCCTTAAAATCCGCTTGGGTATAAAACTTACCTATATGACGTGAAAAAGCCTTGCTGGCTTGAAGTTGCGGATATTTTTTACTCTCCAAGCGCCAACCGGGGTCATCTGTCAAGTGCCAATGGAAAGTGTTGTACTTGTATAGGGCAAGGATATCTATTTGTTCCTTTAGTTGCGCGACCGATTGATAGTTACGGCCTGTATCGTGCATAAAACCACGAATGTTGAATGTGGGCCAATCTGTGATACGGATCTGTGGTAGTGCACTTTTTTCACCCTGTTTCCGAAACAGTTGCTTTAGGGTCTGTACCCCATAAAACGCCCCTTTATCCGTACCTGCCCTGATGATTACCAAGCTGTCTATCTGAAGTTGATATGCATCAGGATGCTCGGCACCCTCAATTTTGGTGTTTTCAAAGCGAATGGGAAGTCCGTCCGTTTTTGTGGAAATACCTTGGGAGGTAAAAAAATCGATTAGTTTCCCTCCCTCCGAAACAAATTCCGTTCCACCAACGAAGACACCATTAAATAGGAGCAGATCCGCACCGTAGGATACTTCTTTTGGGGTAGGAATTACGGGATGTGTTTTTGCAAAACTAGCTGATCGTTGAGCATGCCCCATAAATATAAAACAAGACCAGAACCAGACCGCCATAAGAGATAGGCGAAATAACAAGCTGTTCTGTTCCTTTTTGTGCATGGGTAGGTATTATTTTATAAGTTCGTCCAAGGCGATCTTTTCAAAATAGAGTTCCTTGTTGCCCTCGTACAGGATGCCAATATGATCCGTGTCTACCATGGTCATACAGGAATATCCATAGGTGTCTTCCTCATAGAGTTCCAGTTGGTTTTCCAATGGCCAGGTGTTGCCCTCGTCAAAACTGGTCTTTATGGTAATATGGTCACGGCGTTGCTTGGTGTTGGGGTTGGAAAAGAAAAAGAGAGTTCCTTTGTCGTCGTGTTGGTGTGCAATGATGCTGGCCATACAATTGGATTCCTGTAAGGCTTTTCTGGAAGTAGGATGTTCCTCCCAAGTCTTGCCCAGGTCTTTTGTAATGGCAACGGATCGGCCGTTGAGCGAGTCCTTACGGTTGGCCCGGTTGCGGTCATCGCGCATATTCAACATCAAACTACCGTCGGACAGTTCTACCACTTGTGCCTCTGTAGTTTCGGACTTTGCACCCGTACCTACGGTCCAAGTCTGTCCTTGATCCTTGCTATAGATTATGGTGGAGTGTGGAATCCTATTTTTGTCCTTGAACTGCGCCGGAAACACCAGAGTGCCATCTTTCATGGTAATGCCCATGCCAGGCCCGTTGAAGAACAATTGCCATTCGGATTTTTTGGTTAGGGGCGTAATATTGATAGGTTCGGACCAGGTAACACCGTCATCTTCGCTTTTGACCAACATAAACTGACCTGTTTTCTCCGGGGTCATTCCCGGTTCCGATGCGTTCCATGCGCGTTCGTTGGGGTAGCCGTGTAACCAAAGTGCCGCTACCCAAATGGTGTTGGTGGTGCGGTCTACCAATACGGCAGGGTCCCCGATGCCGTTCTGGGCTTCGGGCAGGCCGCCGTATTCGCCCATGTCCATGATTACCTTCATAGGTTCCCAAGTTTGGCCGCCGTCCGTACTTCTGCTAAGCCCAACGTCTATATCTTCCTGTAGATCTACGGGGTCGTTATAGCGAATATCGTAAACACCGATAAGGGTTCCTTTATTTGTAGTGGCAAGACCGGGTATCCTAAAGGTGTCCACGCCCTCGTCTTGGTGTTGCCGCAATGCGATGCCAACGCGTTGTGGTTTGCTTGTTTGTGCCGTAGCTTGGGCAATGCTGCCATCTTCAAAGGTAACCGTTGCCAATTGTGCGCCTATCTTGTTCAACAGGTTGGGCGTGCCGTTCAGCGCTATGGAGAGCCAAAGGTTTCCATCCGCTAAGGAAACGGGGTTTTCTATCGAAATACTAAAATTGGCATCCAAGGTGCTTTGGGAACCGATAACTTCCGCGTCCGAAAAATCAGCTGTTTTGGAATATAACAGTTCCGCTTTTTGGATGTCCTTGATATCCGTAGTACCGTCCAAAGTGAACCCAAAACTTTTGGGATGGGATATGGCCGAGTCATTTTTAACTTCTAAGGTAATCGCCAAAACCTTGTTACGGTCTTTATTGGCCAATACCGGTAGCACCGGTTGTTGCG
Source organism: Maribacter chungangensis (assembly GCF_042676845.1). Taxonomy (NCBI): domain Bacteria; kingdom Pseudomonadati; phylum Bacteroidota; class Flavobacteriia; order Flavobacteriales; family Flavobacteriaceae; genus Maribacter; species Maribacter chungangensis. The sequence continues at coordinate 643,367 of NZ_JBHTHY010000014.1, read as the reverse complement.
CAGTAATTTTAGTGTTGTTTTGTTTTACGGCGGGATTACAAGCCATAAACAGTGCCAAAAAACAGGTAAGAAACGGCGTTAGGATGTATTTTTTCATAGGGCAAAATTAATAAGAATTGATAGTATGCTATAGCTGTTCTATGCGTTCAAAAGTTTTCCAACATTGAAAGAGTGCTCTAGGTACGTGAAAGCAGCCCTTCCATTTTCCGCCTTTTAAAGTCAGGTGTGGTTTTCCCTCGCGGTTTAGATAACCGTACCATTCCCCATGTTCGGGATCAGGAAAATGGGACCAGGCGTAATCGTGTACCTTATGGTACCATTGTTTTATGTTTTCGTCGGGATATTGTTCGTATGCTTTGGCCAGGGCCACTAAGGCCTCTAAATGCACCCACCACAATTTTTGGTCATGCTCCAACTGTTGTGGCGGATGGCCCTTGGCATCCATAAAATAAAGAATTCCGCCATGTTCTTTGTCCCATCCATAGTCTAGGATACGCAACATGGTGTTGGTGGCTCTTTTTATCAATTTTTGATCATTGTTACGTATGCCAATATCGATCATAAACCACATGGCTTCCAAGCCATGGCCCGGGTTGATGAGCCTTCCTTCAAAACTATCATGTACATTGCCGTTGGGCAAGACGTTTTCATAGATAAGGCCAGATTCTTTTTGTAAAAAGACCTCCATCACCTCATGAACGCTAAAGTCTATGGTTTGCCTAATTTCTGCTTCTACCAGTACATCTTCTAGTTCCAATACAAGATTGGACAAAATCATGGGAAGCGCAAAGTTCTTAAGGTTTCTATTGCCGGTACCTTTTTCGTACTTACCTTTTGGGTTATCCTTTCTTTGAAGGATATTTTTGTAAGTATTTTTGGCCAAGGTTGCATAGGAACCCTCCCCTGATGCTTTGGAATATTGGGCAAATGCCATGGCGGCAAAACAGTCCGAAAAAATATTGTAGGGTTGTACCAAAGGTGTTCCATCCCGTGTGAGTGAGAAATAAAAATTCCCTTCGCTATCCATGGCATGGGCTTTAAGAAACTCGGCTCCGGATGTAGCTATATTTAACCAAGACTCTCGTTGTTCCACAGTGCGATACAGCATGGAAAACAACCAGACTTGCCTAGCTTGTAGCCAAACGAATTTGTCCGTATCATATACCTTGCCCTCCTGGCCCAAACAGGTGAAGTAACCACCAAATTCCGTGTCCAAAGAATGTTTTTCCCAAAAAGGGATTACATCCGTAAGCAAAGCGTTTTTATAGAATTGAGCGTAGTTCATAAATATATGTATGACATAATACAAATCTAACTAAAAAATGATTAACTTGATAGTAAGTTATTTTGGATATCACATATTTTACAGAAATTGATAGGGTAACCATATTACAGAATACAATCGTTATTTTTGTTTTTCGATGAAGGATTTTATTGTTCTTGATATAGGAACAAGGTAAAATAGTAAACATGAAGGATTTTAAAAAACTAAAACCGATAGATACGGGTTCTTTGGTTGATAAAGTAGAAACAAGGCTTTTGGCCTTTTTTAAGGAGAACAATTTAAAGGTCGGGGATGCGATACCCAAAGAACTGGAGTTTGCGGAATCCTTGGGCGTTAGCCGTACCGTTGTTCGTGAGGCTTTGTTGCGTTTGCGGACCTTGGGACTCATCGATTCTAAGAAACACAGGGGAATGGTTTTACAGCAACCCGATATTATCAATAATTTTGAGCGTATCATGGATCCTACACTGTTAGGAGAGGATACCTTAAAACAACTGTTTGAACTTCGATTGATCTTGGAAATGGGTATGGCCGATTTTCTTTTTGAGCATAAGACCCAAAAAGATATGGACGAACTAGAAGAAATCGTAGTCGCCGAAGAAGAAACGAGTTATGAAAAGAACAGGTTTTCCCTAGATCGCGAAGTTGCTTTTCATGGTAAACTTTATCAAATATCCGGAAATACTACGTTGCTTGGTTTTCAAAATTTATTACTACCTGCCTTTGAATATAAATACCTAATGGATGCCAAGAAGATGAATAGTGACTATCAATATTCATCGGGACAGTTTGTGAGTCACCGGATGCTTATGGACAATCTAAAGGTAGGAACTCCGGAAACGTTTCGCAGTGCTATGCGAAGACATTTAGAACCACACTTTGACCATGTGTTCAATACCAAAAAGCAGTAAACAAAAAGCCCTTGGGTTACCAGACCAAGGGCTTTTTAGCACTAAACTAACTCAACAAAATCATTATTAATTATATCCTGGCGTTTGCACCAATGCCGGGTTTCTTCCTAGCATATCCGTTGTGATGGGCAACAACAACTTAAATTCATCTCCTGGATTTAAAAAACTGACATTCTCGATAACATAATTACTACCCGCTCTTCTCAAGTCCCACCATCTTTTTCCTTCACCAATGAATTCCTTGTAACGTTCCTCCAATATGGCGTTGGCATTTTCGGTTTGTGAACCATTAACATGGTCTTGGGTGGCAGCATCATAGTTGTCACCGTACGCCCTTTGTCTTATCTGGTTGATTTCTGCAGATGGGTCTTCGCCCAAGAAGTTTTTGGCTTCCGCTAACAATAGGAGTACATCTGCATATCTGTATACAGGAACGTCATTTTCGAAGATACGTTCGGTACCGATTACCTGGCCTAAGAATTTATTAAATACAGAACCAAAATAAGTAGGTTCGTTATACGTGGGGTAACCAGCTCCTCCATTATCATCGATATACAATCTAATAAAAGTAGCATCCTTACGGCTATCATTGTTGTCATCTAACAAAAGAATGGTCTTTTCCGACTGCCCATATCTATTCGCACCTGCCGTAACAAAATCCAACATGGAGTTTCCTTTATCGTTGAACTGGGGGTTTACTTCCGTACTTCTACCTGTTAGACTGTTATAGAAGTTAGAGGCTTCGTCTTGCTTGTACTGTATGGAAAAAATAAACTCGCTATTGCCTTCATTGTCTATTCCGAAAAGTTCCCCGATACTAGGGGCCAAACTAACTCCTAAAGCAGGTATCTGTTCCAGTGCAGCTTTTGCCGTATTAAAATCCGATGCACCACCGCCCAATAAATTACCGGACCATATATATACATCGCCTTTTAAGGCTAACGTAGCCGCCTTAGACCAAAAATTACGGCTACCCGCCCAAAAACTGTCGTCGCTACCAAAGCTGGTTAACGAAGCTTCGATATCCGATTTGATTTGGCTCATTACCTCTTCTTGCGATGCTCTAGGTCTGCTCAGGTCAGATGGGTCTATTTCTCCAACAGGCTCTAAGATTATGGGGACATCTCCCCAAGTTTTCAATAAGGTATAGTAATAAAAAGCCCTAATTCCGTATGCCTGCCCAATCAATTGATTTTTATCGCCTTCATTGATAAATTCAACCAGAGGGGCATTTAATAAAAAGTCGTTTACCCTATGTATTCTGGTATAAAGCCCTGCCCATCCGCCAAAAGGAGCGGTAGCTTCGGTAAAATTGGATTCTATGAGGTTGGTGTTGCTGGCGGACTCGTAGGTGCGCCCTCCCCAAATATCGCTTCTCATTTCACCTAATAGCCAAAGATCCTGTGCAGATGATCTAAGGTTGGCATACAAACCTGTATGCGCCGTTCTTGCGCCTTCTTCGGTATCCCAAAACCCTGCCGTGGTTAATTCACTCGGGCTTTCCAGGTCTAATTGGTTTTCGCACGCACTCAAGGTAACTACTGCTAATACTATGTATATATATTTTTTCATCTTGATAAAATTTATAAAGTTATATTTAGTCCAATAGTCAGCGTTTTTGGAACAGGAAAGGTACCATATTGCACACCACCAACTTCTGGGGAGTCCCCGCTCATGCTTTTAAAGTAATGTAAATTGGACCCGGTTACATAAAGACTAAGTCGTTGAATGTTATCGTTGAACAAAGACTTGGGAACATTATAGCGTAAGGTCACCTCCCGTATGGCCAAGTAATCCCCTTTTTCCCAAAATTGGTCGCTACCTGCGTTCTGCAAACTGTTGGAATCCCTAAAATCTGCACCTTCATTACCTCTCCAAACGTTTTTTCCGTCATTGACAAAAACCATACGCGGCCAGTCTGTATCCGTATTGGTAGGCGTCCAAGAATCCAATACTTCAATAGGCTGGTTTAGGTTACCTTGTGTTTGGGCATATCCCTTTGCTCTAATGTGGTTCCATACCATGTGGCCCGTAGCAAAATCTGTCTGTACGAACAGACTAAAGTTTTTGTAGTTTACACTAGATGTAAAACCACCGATAAGCTGTGGCGTGGTTCGTCCTATTACTTTTCTGTCCAAACCATTGATGATGCCATCGTTGTTTTGGTCCACCCATTTTGCATCACCTGCCCAACGTTGGTTTCTACTTGCCGCCGGCATAAATTCATCCGTTATAGCGTTGTCTGCATCCGCTTCTGCTTGGTTGGCATAAATACGTTCCTGTTCAAAGGCAACAATAAGGTCGTTACCGGAACGCTGTCCTTCTTGAAAACCGCCTACCCATTCTTCTGCACCTTTATTAGGATTCCAGATCAATGTTCCGTTCTGTCTGTTCAGATCATTTTCGTTTTCGGGAAGATCAATTACAAAATTTCTGTTTCTGGTCAACGTCGCTCCCATGTTCCATGTTAGATCTTTGGTTCTGATGATGTCACCGTTTACCTGTAGTTCAAAACCTTTGTTCCTAATGGTTCCGTTGTTGGTTAAGATACTACTGAATCCTGTGTAGAAAGGCAATGTAAGATCTGCAAGCTTGTCCTTAATGTCCCTAGAGTATACATCCGTTATGATGGAAAGTCGTTCATTGAAAAATGAAACGTCCAAACCAACATTAAGGGTTGTGGATTTTTCCCACTGTAAATCCAAAGTTGGCAGTAGGGAGTTTGCATAGCCGGTTTGCCCGTTATACACTCCTTGGCTCCCGTAAGCGCCGAAAACACCGTAATTGGTCAATACATCTTGGTTACCGTTAACACCGTAACTTAATCTAGGCTTTATTCTAGAAATGGTCTTGCTAATTCCAGATTCTGAAAAGAAGCTCTCGTTATGCAGGTTCCAACCAAAAGAAACCCCTGGGAAGAAGTCCGATTTGTTATTACCTAATCTAGAGGATCCGTCGTTTCTAAAAGTGAAATTTATAAGGTACTTGTTATCGTAATCGTATAACAACCTACCAAATGCAGATGCAATTACGTACTCGGTCTCAAAGCTAGATGGGATACCATCAGCTTCTGCACCGGCATTCAATGTTTCTATCAAGTCTGTGGGGGAATTTCTGGTTCCTGCAAAAGTCGTAAAGAAATTATCTTGGAAGTATTCCGCACCCAATAAAGCGTTAAAATTGTGCTTGCCAAACTGTTTGGTATAGTTTAACGTTCCTGTTAACTGGTTTCTTAATGTTCTTTCCAATTGAACAGATGCTTCACGAGCGGCTCTTATAGGGCCTTCGTTACTGCCCACTCTATAGGCTCTGTTAAAATTCTCGTTGTGGTTGTTTATGGTAAAATGGCTGGCATCTACAGAAAAAATAAGGTTGTCTACCACGTTCCAATCCAAGCCCACTGAGGCGGCCAAACGTTGTTCCAAGTTTTTTCTGACAAATTTATCCTGATAATATAAGGGATTACCGAAACTTTGGTTTTGCCCAACGGTAAAAATATCTGAAAAAGTACCATCTGGGTTGTTGTCAAAATCCCTTGATGTAGGTGCTTGACCTTGGAATCTTCTAAAAACGGTATCGTCGCTACCTAAAGGACTTCTGCTAAGGTTGGAGTGGGTATATAGAATATTGGAATTTACTTTTACCCTGTCCGTAACTTTATAAGATCCGGAAAACTTACCGGAATATCTTTTAAAGCCAGACCCTAACACAAGACCGTCATTGTTTAAAAGACCTAGACCAAGGTAGTAGGTTCCTTTTTCGTTACCACCATCAAAAGAAATGTAGTGGTCTTTTGTTTCGCTATCTTGATAAATACGATCCCCTACATTTTTGTTGTCGAAAAATAGAATGTCTCGGCTCGGGTCTAAAATATCCGGTATGGAATTCCATCCCGGTTGGTTAAGTAAATACCTGTTGTCCGCTGTTAACAACTGTGTGGTAAAGGGCGAGTTAGTAGTATTGCCACCAATACCAAAAGAATTGTCGCCGTTTATGAATTGACGTATGAAATTTGGATTGCCACGTGCTTGCTCGGAATACGCATGGCCTTGTCTGTTGTAATTTAGAAAATCTGCAGCGGTAAGGTACTTTTGATCGTCGCGCTCCTGGTTTATACTGTAGTTGTACCTGTAATTTATGGAGGAACGACCCGCTTTACCTGATTTTGTGGTAACCAAAACCACACCATTCGCAGATCTAGCTCCGTAAATGGCCGTAGCCGCAGCATCTTTTAATACCTCGATCGATTCTACATCCTCGGAGTTGAGTCCAAAAAATGAGCCCGGAACCCCATCGATCAATATTAAAGGTGAGCCCGTACCGTCAAAGTTGGTTCCTCCACGTAAAACGATTTGCGGGGTAGAACCCGGTTGACCGGTTGTGTTCGTAACCCGTAAACCCGCAATAGTACCTTGTAGTGCCGTTGCTACGTTTGACCGTGTGGCCGATTGCAACACTTCTGTATCTAGTTTGGATACAGAGGTAGTTAATTTACCTCTTGCTTGGCTACCATATCCGGTTACAACTACTTCGTCCAACACGCCTGCGTTCTCCTCCAGGGAAATAGTATAGTTGGCATCGTTTGAAACGGTTACCTCTTTGGAGTTGAAGCCCAAATAACTGAATATTAAGACGGCACCATCGTTTGCGTTGATACTGAAATTGCCATCAAAGTCTGTTTGTGTTCCGTTGGTGGTACCTTTTACCACGACACTGGCTCCTGGCAGCGGAGTGCCCAGGTTGTCTGTTACCGTTCCCGTAACCGTGGTTTCTTGCGCTAAAGTGGTAGCGCTAAAGCATAGTGCAGCGAGGAAGGTGAAAAAAAAGTGGGACTTTGTGCGAATAGGAGCGAATAGCTTTTTAAAGCCTCGTGATTCAGCCTCCTTTTGCTTTACAAAACATTCCATAGAGTTTAGTTTAAGTTAGAATTTGTAAAAAAAAGATATGCGAATATAAAAATATTAGTATTATGTTATACATAAAGCAATAAAAAAACTTAAAATTTTAACAAATTACTATTTGCAGTATGCATAAATAGGTGCAAAACAATAACTGAAAGCGTCGTTTTTCTTGACTTTGACCGGCGTTGGTGTTATGTTTTGGGTGTGTCCGCCTTCAACATATAGCAGTAGTATGGAAAGTGATCGCCCCAAGTCTGTTTAACTGGATATTCTTTGGTTTTTTACTATTTTGATTTCCTGAGTATTGGATGTTTATGGTACATGTCCTAACGGCTTGCTGTTTTGATATGCGACAGAGCTATGACTATTATTTTTAGGATAGTACTGGTCTAATAAAGGTTCGTTAATTATGTTGCGCTATGCCGGGGTTATGGGTTATTCGCAGGTTTTATCGTATCTACTGTTCCGCGGGTGTTTGCTTTCCTGGTGCCAAACCCTTTGAAACCCACCAAAATGGTACTCTAGACCAGTGCGGTCCGAGTATTATGGCAGGCGGGCAAAGCTGCACGGTATACAAGCAAATCCGATCTTCTATCCATGGACTGGGTAGTCGTGATAGGAAAGGTTTATATCAACGAGTGAAAACTTTTAACCGATTGCCTGAAGATGTTTTACGGAAAACGATGTATTGAACAATGGAGCGATCTCTTGTGGCTCCATCAACTTTAGTGCCAGTGCCAACTGCTTATCCGTCATAGTTTTGTGCGGGTATCTACTTGGCCCCATGTCCAGGCCAAAAAGACGCATAAAGCTTTTTCCCGCACCATTGAAGCCGTTAATTTTGTCCAAAGTCTGTACGAAAAACACCCCCTTTTGTTGTAGGAGTTTCGCTTGTTCTATGTCACCGTTTCTATAGCTCGAAATTATCTTGTAATACAATGGGGCCAAGTGATTGTAAGTGCTCCCTACCCACCCGGTTGCGCCTAAAGGAAGACTGTCTACCAATTGTTCGTCTACACCAAAAAGGATATTCTTTGAACCTTGATCAAAATGTAGGCATTTACCAAAATCGGTAGGGTTGTACTGCGAATATTTGATACCGGTGAAATTCGGAACCTGTTCTACGGCCAGCTTCATAAAATCGAGCATATTAAAGTCGGCCCCCGTAAGCACGGGAATGTGGTAGTAATAGAAAGGTGTATCGGGTGCTGATTTGGCTACTTCTGCACAGTAGAACAACAGGCTTTCCAGGGTTTTTGGTTTAAAGTAAAACGGTGGCAGTACACATATTGCATCTACAAGACCTTGTGAATGTGCAGCAAGTTCTTTTGCTTCGTTAAGATTTGTATGGCCAACATGGTTGGTGAGGAAAAAGTCTTTTGGTTTGTCCTTTGCCCATGCGGCAATAAGGTTTTTTCTCTCCAAGGTAGAAAGGGAGACAAAATCACCAGTAGAACCATTCACAAAGGCCCCTTCTATTGAATTTGATTGTAAAAAAGTGGTATAGGAAGGAATCATTCCCAAGTTTAAAGAGCCATCGGGATGCATTGGGGCGTACGTGGCAGCTATTAGATTTTTCATATATGTATTATGTATAACATAAGCAAATATAAAGATTAATCGTTTATATCATAACGTAAGATTCTAAAATATTCATATCCGTTGAATTAAACTAATACGGACGGGAATAAAATAGTGTTAGCGAGTTGTTGAACCATTTTTTTAAGGCTATAATGATTAACTTTGCCAGCATATTTAGGCACCGAAGTAGGTGCCTTGTCATTAATTCGCTACGCTATGAAAGTTCGTGAACTCTTTGTGTTGATATCCGTTGTCGCCATCGTTTCCATCTTATCTGTATCCTTTGTTTGGCCTCCGGTCTTATGGTTTTTCTTACTTGTGGCGCCCTTGGTCCTTATGGGTATTTTTGATATGCTACAGACCCACCATACCATACGGCGCAACTTTCCCGTAATCGGAAGAATGCGGTATGTGCTGGAATCGATACGGCCCGAAATTATGCAGTATTTTGTGGAAACGGATACGGAGGGGAAACCCTTGAACCGTATTTTACGGTCTACCGTGTACCGCAGGGCGAAGGGGGAAACGGATACAGAGCCCTTTGGCACACAAATGGACCTTTACCAATCTGGCTATGAGTGGATGGAGCACTCCATGTACGCGAAGAGCAATCCTAAAGAGATAAGTGATTTTCCTAGAGTGTTGATCGGCGGCAAGGACTGTAAACAACCGTACTCATCCAGTCTTTTGAATATTTCCGCTATGAGCTATGGTTCTTTGAGCAAGAACGCGGTCCTTGCCATGAACCAAGGGGCCAAAATGGGCAACTTTGCCCATAATACGGGAGAGGGTGCCATTAGCGATTATCATTTGCAGCCCGGTGGCGATCTTATATGGCAAATAGGTACTGGTTATTTTGGATGCCGAAAGGACGACGGTACGTTTAACGAGGTTACCTTTAGGGAAAATGCCTTAAGACCCGAGGTGAAGATGATAGAGATCAAACTCTCGCAAGGCGCCAAACCGGGGCATGGAGGTATTCTGCCAGCAATAAAAAACACTCCTGAAATAGCAAAGATACGTCACGTAAAACCTGGTATTGCCGTGCATTCGCCACCATCGCATTCGGCCTTTAACGACCCTATACAATTTATGCATTTTATAGAAAAGTTAAGGGAGCTGTCCGATGGCAAACCCGTAGGTTTTAAGTTGTGCATTGGTCGTAGACAGGAATTTATGGATTTTTGCGAGGCGATGATCTTTACCGGTATCACACCCGATTTTATTACGGTAGACGGTGGTGAGGGAGGAACAGGTGCGGCACCCGTAGAATTTTCCAATACCATGGGCATGCCCATGCGCGAGGGACTGATCTTTGTACACGATACACTCACGGGTTTTGGATTACGAAAGGATATCAAGGTCATTGCCGCCGGCAAGATTATTACCGGGTTCGATATGGCGCGGGCCATGGCCCTTGGAGCGGACGGCTGCAATAGTGCCCGCGCCATGATGCTGGCCGTAGGTTGTATACAGGCCCTGCAGTGTAATAGCAATACCTGTCCCGTTGGTGTGGCCACCCAGAACAAATCACTTATGAAGGGACTTGTAGTGGCGGATAAGGCGCCTAGAGTAAAGAATTTTCATGATGCCACCGTAAAAAGTTGCTTGGAACTTATAGCAGCTGCCGGACTCAATGGCCCGGAGGAGCTACGCCGAGAACACATTAGCAAACGTATGGGCATGTTCGAGGTAAAGAACTATGACGAGATTTATCCCTATATCCCAGAAGGAAGTCTGTTGGATGTTTCCCAAATTCCAGAAAGCTATGCCCGTTATTTTCAGTTGACGCGAATCATGAAATAGAATATGCGTTAGTTCGACTTTGGCTATAGTAAAAGGCCAAAATCCATTTCAACTTAATTGGCACCGCCAAAGGGTATAATACCCCGATGCTTGCCTAGAAATTAAAGGTTCGTTTCCTTCGAATGCCTCGCGGGCTTGCCCCGAGGCAGTTTACTTTTTTTACAGTTGGCGTCAATCTGCTTCGCTTTGTTTATCGGTGCGTTTAGATTGGACGGCAAGTATAGTAGCATCATAGCCAATTACCTGAAGAACAATAGCGTTCGAAATTCTTGCCCGTCTTTTTTTATTGCTTTATGAAGTAATTGGCTGTAGTTTTATTTCGCGTTGACAGCTTTATGTTGTACTAAGCAAAATAGAACCTTTTGAAATTATCGCTATACACTTTCATTTTCGGTCTGTGTTCCTTCCCCTTTGCAGGGGAAGGAACCATAATGGGAACAGTTTGTTCAAAAAAAAGGAGTGCCTGTCAAGAAAAATGGGCAAGCGATCCATAGCCCAAAGGGCTTCGAACATTAGCGACCGCTTTTAAACGATACGTTTATGGATTTGGTAAATCAATGCCGTTTTTAACTAGAGCTAAGTAATTTAAACTTTTTAAATTCGATAAAAATTGCTCTTTTTGCATTGCGCACTGCAGCTGGCTCCTCATTCAAAAGCCAAATTGTTGGCTTTTGTTTCGGCCCTGTCTTTTTTTCTTTCGCAGCGATGCTACGCAACCCAAAAAGTCTTCAAATGTTCAACAGTCGCTAATTTTCGCTTTAACGCGAAAAGTTTAAACCACTGCTATAAAAAGTGAATTGGATTTGCAGTTTGGCCAAGCCATAATTATTCTTTTTTCCGTGCGATAGTAAGACCTCAAACAGTTAATCTTAATACAGAAAATTGTCAACAAGCTTTCTCTTCTTTAATGACAAATACAATTTTTATGTAAAATTAACGTTAAGTAATTGTAAATATAATATACTTTTATGTAGCTTCATACGGGTCAAAAAACTAAAGAGTTATGAAAAAAGAGATGAACAAATTAAACAGAATAAAGGAATTTCATAGGAACTGTATCGCTAGGTTAAGATCTTATGGGAACAAAATAAGGACGTTTCACGCTTTGATCTATAGTGTTTAACCCTCTTAGTTTTAGTATTACCGACTTCTTGGTCGCTCAAAAAATTTAGGTTCCTTTAAATCATATAACACTGAACTAGAACGATCGGATTGTTAATTGTAAAGTTCCAAAACCTGCTTTTATATTGGCTTAGATATGAAATTTGGTTGTAAGCCCTAGTCCTATGGTTCTAAAACGTACCATTCTATTTCGCTTAAATTCTCTCGTCTTCCGGTTGTTCTTTCAGGATAGTTTTCTACGAGGTAATCAATAATTACGTTTTCGTTTTTCCCCAAATCCCATAAATTCTGGGTTTCTTGCATCCACCGAATGGTGGCTTTCCAACGCTCTTTGCTCATTCGGTTTTGCGTTACTAGTTTAGAGGAATGGCAATTGGTGCAGTTGTTAACCGTTTCCATAAGTCCGGGAGCATCTACAAGTCCGGTCCGTACATGTATACCATTCTCTATTCTATCGTAATCATCTTCCCCTGAAATTGCTATTGTAGTTTTTTCGGGTTCTTGATTTATAAATGCGGATAAACTAGGATCTGCTATAAGGTAAACACCTATTATGGTTATGATACCAATAAAACACCAGAGGATGAGCATCAACCTATAAATACCCCGTACACTTTTCCTAAATTTAGCCGTCTTATCCTCCATCTATTTAGCCGACTTTAATAGCTATTCGTTGGCATGCATTGTTGAGGTATCCTTTAGGATTCCACCCCGGAATAAGCATGGGTTGTGCGGTTCCTTGACTGTCGGTTGCCCGTGACCAGATTTCGTAATATCCTTTTTTAGGAAAACTAACCTGTGCGGAAAAGTGTTGCCATGCTAAACGGTTTGCGGGTTTTTCAATTGTGCAGACTTTCCACGTAGCTCCAAAATCTATGGAGTATTCCATTTTTGAAACCTCCAATTCGCCGGCCCAAGCATGACCTCTTATATTCAGTTTTTTCCCCTCGGAAATTATAGCTCCGGTTTTGGGATAGGTGATCAACGATTTTACGGGCATGGATTCTATAATGCACATGTCTTTTTCCGAGACCTTTTCTCCTGGAGCTACAGGATTACAGGGAACCCTATAGGCATCTCCCGTCATTTTAGGTCCATCATGTTCCTTATTGCGAACACTAATGCGCTGCACCCACTTACCGGAAACGGATGCCGGCCAGCCACCCGCAACCAACCGCAAGGGGTGCCCATGTACCAGTGGAATATCTTCCCCGTTCATTTTAAAGGCCAACAAGGTTTCGTCCTGTAAGGCTTTGGCCATTGGCGCTCCACGGGAAATAGGTTCTTTTTCAGGGTCCCTACTAAGGTGCTCGTCTATAGCGTGATATCCTATGTATACGGCATCGTTCCTTATTCCCGCATCTTCCAGTACATCCCGTAATCTGACACCTGTCCATTCCGCACAGTAGACGGCACCGATAGTCCATTGGTTACCTTTTGCAGGTGGGTTATATTCTGAACGGCCGTTACCACCGCACTCCAATGTAAGTTGGTAGGTATGTTGCTGAAATTTGGATTTTAGCTCGGCAAGAGTATACGTTTTGGAACTGACAACCGATTCGCCGTCTATGGTAAGTGTCCAATTGTCTACATCTATATTTTCCGGGACCAAACCGTTGTTCCTTATAAAAATGTATTTATTGGGTGTTACCTTGTCATCTAAGAGATGTGCCTGTGCCTCCATGTTCCAAGGCCTGTCGTTTAGTAGCACCATGCCACTATCTTTATTGAACATGGAAAACGGGTCTGGATCCTGTAATCCCAAAAGGGTATAGCCGTCCGGTAAAGTATTGCCAAAGACAATTTCGGAACCCAAGGCACTGGTTATCGCTGCTAAAGCGGTTCGGCCTATGAACTTTCTTCTTTTCATAGTACATTCTTTATAACTCCAAGATATGACTTTTTAGGATTTTTGACCGTTAGATCGATTCATTTTATTGTGCCAAGGTCGTAGGCAGCTCAAACACCTTAAGCTTGAAATAGGGTAGCGCCGCAAAGAGATGGTCAAAAATATCGGCCATTACATATTCATAGTTTTCCCAACGCTTATCTGCGCTAAAGGCATAGATCTCTAACGGAATTCCCTGTGGGCTAGGCGGCAATTGGCGTACCATTAAGGTCATACCTTTATTGATGGCGGAATGGTTTTCCAGATATTCCGAAATGTATTTTCTGAAAACGCCCAAATTCGTCAGGTTCCTTCCGTTTATCGCTAAATCCTTGTTCGCATTGTTTTGGGTATTGTACTCTATAATTTGTTTATTTCTGGCGTTTAAATAGGGCGCTATCAATTGAATATTCTGTAGCGCAACGATATCGTCTTCCGAAAGAAAAGAAATGCTCTTTTGACTTATGATCAAGGCACGTTTAATACGTCTGCCTCCTGAATCCTGCATACCGCGCCAATTCTTAAAAGAGTCCGATATAAGTGCATAGGTAGGGATAGTAGTAATGGTTTTATCAAAATTCTGCACTTTTACGGTAGCTAATGTAATCTCTACTACGTCTCCATCTGCGCCGTATTTTTCAAACGTGATCCAATCACCTATGCGGACCATGTCATTGATGCTTACTTGTATACTGGCTACAAATCCTAAGATAGAATCCTTGAATAGCAATAAGATTATGGCCGAGCCGGCTCCTAAGGCGGTAAAGAATTTTAGAATGCTAACTTCTGTAACAATGGCGAATATGGTGAGTATACCTATGATCCACATAAATATCATAAAGACCTGGATGTAACTGTCCATAGGCTTGTCCCGGAACCTTGGTTTAGTTTTTAGGTAGCCGTTCGTACTTCGCAATACTTTTTTTACCACGGTAATAGCGAGGACTACAAACAGTACTTGAAGTATTTTTTCCGCAATCTTTGCGGCGTACTCAAAGTCTGCCAAGGCCAAGGGAACCAAATCGAACAATAATATTATGGGGAGTATATGTGCTACATAACGTGGTACTTTATGTGCCACAAGAAAATTATCAAAATTGGTCTTTGATTTTCTTGCTAATTTTATGGATAGGGAACGTAGTAATTTCCAAACAATGATATCCAGAATATAGGTAAGAACAAAAACCAGAAAGAGCAAAATACCCATATTTAGGTATTCAGCTACATTTTCGCTCATTCCTGTTTTTAACAAATAATCATACAGTATTCTGCTAGCTCCGTCTTTCATATAGTATTCTTACTGCAAATATACAGGAGTTAATTCTATTCCCAGAACCGTACAAATGATAGGGCAATACCATTTCTAAGTACCCGACAAAGATTACGGATTGGACCTTTAAAGAATGGTTTTGTCGTATTCCGGTCGTTCCTTTATGATAGTTTGCAAATCTGGTGTAATACTATCACTTCTTTTGGTGAACCTTAGTACCGCATAGCCTAGAATAGCTGAAACAAAAGACCCTATGAGAATTCCTATTTTGGCGGAGTCTATATACATTGGACTGTCCGCAAAGGCTAGACTACCTATAAAAATAGACATGGTAAACCCAATTCCCGCCAAGAAGGCCACACCAACGATATGTTGTGGTCTTAGGTCTTTCGGAATCTCTATTATCTTAAGTTTTTGCGCTATAAAAACTACTGCGGTTATCCCAAGGCCTTTGCCTAAGACGAGACAAACAACAAGGGTAACGATCATGGCAGTGTCCAAGGTTAGGTCTGCGGAAATAATAACGCCCGCGTTGGCCAGTGCAAAAAGCGGTATTATAAAGTAAGCGACCCAATCATGTAAACCATGCTCCAAGTGCTGTAGCGGAGACTGATACCTGTCTGTCCAATTTTCAAGATCATCTATATGTGCAATCTGTTCTCTGGATAAAATAGGGGTATCAAGTCGTTTTGCACCTTTGATTTTTTGAATAATTGCCTCAAGATTGTCTATAAAAGCATGTGTCTCTATTTTTTGTTGAATAGGTACGGAAAAGGCCAACAAGATTCCGGCCAGTGTAGGATGTATACCCGATTTTAAGAAAAGGGTCCAAACTATGGCTCCGAAGACCACGAGTAAAAACTTTGAAAAAAAACCGCGGTAAGACAGTGCATATAGAATGCCTAAGAGGACAAAAGCACTACCTAGCATGGTGAGGTCAATATTACTGCTATAGAAGATGGCTATGGCAAGTACCGCACCAATATCGTCTACAATGGCAAAGGCAGTTAAAAAAATCTTTAAGCTTAACGGTACACGGCTTCCTAACAGATTTAGAATGGCCAGGGAAAAGGCAATATCAGTTGCCATGGGTATTCCCCATCCCTTGAACGTCTCCGGATTTTCATTAAGAAAGACATAAAATAGTACGGGAATGGCCATACCACCGATAGCACCAACCAATGGGAACACCATTTTTTTTGCTGAGTTTAGTTCCCCGATCAACAGCTCTCTCTTTATTTCCAAACCTATGAGAAAGAAAAAAATGGCCATAAAACCATCGTTGATCCATAGAAGTAAAGGTTTTTTAAGTTCAAAATAGCTTGAGGTAATACCAATTTCGAACTGCCAAAGTGAACTATAGACCTCCCCCCACGGTGAGTTTGCCCAAACTAGTGCGATAATGGTGGTAACAAGTAACAGGATTCCACTAAAACTTTCAATTTTGACAAATTTTTGAAATGGAGTGAGTAGTATAGTTTTGATCATATAGTAAAATTATATAAAAGCGCTAGCTAGTTTTTTGTTTATCGTAATTGCTTTAGTCTATTATGCTAGGCAGATTCATAAACCACTACGCATAAAAGGCTCGGAACATAGGGGCTGCACCGTTTTCTAAAAAGGATGGGCATAGCAAAGAACAGATGCTCTTTGGATTAGGGATTAATTCTTCCTGCAAGGTCTTAAAATTGACATCCTTATATGAATGCTACCTACAATACCTGTCATTTTCCGGGGCTACTTATATGGTAATAATCGGTATTGCCATTGTCTCGGATTAATCCCGGTTTTGCAATATTTGAGAAAATATTTTTGATTTAATACTTCTGTATTTTTTTAGATGTGCCATGTAATTAGTTCTTGTTTTCTCATGGTTATAAAGATAAAAGGCATCGCACGCCGCTGTGTCACATTCTCTTGCATTTCTAATATTACCTTCGTAGCGGTATAACTCTCCCAAGCGCAATTGGTTTTCCCGTCTTATCTCATGTAAATTTTGATATAATTGGGCATTATTGATTATGCGGTCCTCTATATCTAACAGATATTCCAGTTCTTCATTAATGTATTCTAGGTCATCTGTCCAGTTTCCAATTTCTAATTGGTCTTTTTTGATCATGATCTTATCATCGGGCTCATGACTGTAAAATGGTCTTGTTGCGTTCATAATATCATGTTTACGTTTATTTGTATATTTTCCTGCGATACCTTTTCTATGGTAAGGTTCTGTTCCCCTGACGGAAACTCCCATACTAGGGAATCTCCTTCGGCATACCCCATAACCGCTGCACCCATTGGGGTTAACAATGATATTTTATTGTTCTTTACATCGCTTGATTTTGGCAGTACCAACTGAAATTTTTTGTGCCATCCGTTTTCTGAAACAATGGTAACTTCGGAATTGAAGCGAACCACGTCCGCAGGCATATCAACTTCGTCACAAATTTTTGCAGATTCAAGTTCTTTAACCAACTTGCCTACCGCTTTACGCAGTGTTATGTCTTGGTGGTAGCCAGATATGTTGAGCACACGCTTTAGAATAACATATTCTTTTTTTTCTATAATAAGATTGGTGTATTTCATAGGTATAATTTTTTTTAACGATTCCACTTACAAATAAGAAACGGGTTAAGTTTCTTCAAAAAAGGGAGGTTTAAAAAATGACATGGTCTTAGAGTGATTATCACTAAACCTTAGAAAGGACCCCAAGACCGTTTGTCATTTTTAAGGTTCGCTTTGCAATATCTATTTTTATTGGCACCGCCAAAGGGTATAATACCCCGAGGCTTGCCTCGAAATTAAAGGTTCGTTTCCTTTGAATGCCTCGCGGGCTTGCCCCGAGGTAGTTTACTAAAGTTGAGCCTCTTAAGTTTTTTTTGAAAGAAACCATTGGGCCAAGGTTTAATTTATGGGAAAATACCACGCTGAACATAGGTGTCTTCCAGTCTTTCTATGGCTATTATAAATGCAGCGGTACGCATGTCTACATTTCTGGTTGTAGCTGTTTCCATAACCTTTAAAAAAGATTCTTTCATTTTCTTTTCCAGCTTTGTCAACACTTCGTCCAACTGCCAAATTTCTCCATTACGGTTCTGTAGCCATTCAAAGTAACTACCGATAACACCACCGGCATTGCAAAGGATGTCCGGAATGATGTCTACTCCTTTTTTAAGCAGAATTTCTTCAGCTTCTACATCTGTTGGGCCATTTGCACCTTCTGCGATCAGATTCGCTTTTATACTACCGGCGTTTTTTTTCGTTATTTGATTTCCCAAGGCTGCAGGGATGCAAATATCACAGTCCAGGGCATAGAAATCCGAATTGTCCAACGGTGTTGCGCCGGCATAACCCACTATACTGCCTTTGTTGGCCTTTGTGTATTCCAATAAATTCTCTACCGAAATCCCCGTCTCAAAGTAAATACTGCCATAGGCATCTTGAACGCCGGTTAGTAGGGCACCCTCTTTCTCAAGAAAATGAGCTGCCCAGTAGCCCACATTTCCAAAGCCTTGAACGATGAATTTTTTATCTTTAAGGCTAACTCCATTAGCTTCTGCCCAAAATTTAATGGTTAGGAACACTCCATAACCCGTAGCGCGATCCCTACCTTGAGAGCCTCCGGCACCAATAGGTTTACCAGTAACCACATGGGAATTCTTAGAGCGTTCATTTGGGGATTTGGTAGACATATAGGTGTCTAGAATCCAGGCCATGGTCTGTGGATTCGTATTCACATCGGGTGCGGGAATATCTAGTTCCGGGCCTATGTTATCTCCTAGCGCATAGGTGAACCTTCTTGTAATCCGTTCTAATTCCGATGGTGAGTACTTTATTGGATTTAATTGTATACCACCTTTTGCGCCGCCATAGGGAAGACCGGCCAACGAGGTTTTCCAGGTCATCCACATTGCCAATGCCCGCGCGGCATCGATATCCACGGTTGGGTGGTACCTTAAACCACCTTTATATGGCCCTAGGGCGTTATTGTGCTGTACGCGGTATCCGGTAAAAATTTCTACCTCGCCGTTATCCATACGAACTGGAAAATGTACTACCAATTCGTTATTGGTTACCTCGAGTATTTTTCTAATGTTGTCATTCAAATGAATGATGTCTGCCGCATGGTCAAACTGGCGCATTACATTATCCAACATGCCCTGCTTTCGCTTCTTTTTTACCGTTGCTATTTTTGTAGTCATATATTTGATTTAAAATATTTGTTCGATACGCTAAAACTAGATAATCTGAAGTGATTTCGATAAACTCTTTGAAAAAAGCTTTGTAAATTCTACCCAAGCCATACAGCTTTCTCATCAGGAACTTATAACGTCCTTATTGATAGGGGACAATGCGTAGAATCTAGGTCTTTTTAGTAATTGCTGTTCGTGCGTTTTACATTGTGCTGTGAGTTATGTTCGCTTGGATACCTGATCCTCTGTGGAGGGTACCATTTTTTTTACTGGATAAAAGATGAGCGCCATCATGGCTATTCCTATGACGATCATAAAACCCAGTTCCAATCTTGACATGAGTACGTTCATATCCAAAGATTTGTTTGAAAGTTCTGTTAATTGTTCACTTTCTTCAAGTTGAATTTTGGCAAGTCCGTGAAGCTGCTGTTCCATTACATTAATAGCGGCCAGTACCGCTATTTTTTTGGGTTCGGTAATAGCGGTATTGGATAGGTCCTTCTCCAAGGATAAAAATTCTTCAAAACTCGCAGTTAGTTCAAGAAGTAGGTTGTATTCTTTTGATGTTAATTCTGTTTTTCTAAATTGAGCAAGAATGCTTTCTAACTGTTCATTTTCTATACCGTGTACCGAAGGGTTTGTTTTGTCCAGACTGTACCGTAATTCTTTTTTGTGGAAAATAGTGCTGGCTTCATAAATTAGATTCTGTACTACTACACGGTCTTTATAAACTGAGTTGACCGTATTTTGAATGGTGGAGAAATGTCTTTTGTCCAAACGGTTGGAACCCAGAACCAAAAGAAATGCGATGGCTAGGATCAAGCCTACCGAAATACGTTGTAAAACTGTAAGTTTTGTAAACATTATCTATTTTTTAAGGTTCTCTATAATTTTATTTTACTAAATTATACGAATTGTGTTTAAAAAAAAATCCACCCGGCTATTGTCTTTGATTTGAGCAAAACAAAACGGAAATAGACCA
The DNA here is from genome assembly GCF_042676845.1 of Maribacter chungangensis. Lineage (NCBI taxonomy): Bacteria > Pseudomonadati > Bacteroidota > Flavobacteriia > Flavobacteriales > Flavobacteriaceae > Maribacter > Maribacter chungangensis. Next base: position 623,431 of record NZ_JBHTHY010000014.1, on the reverse strand, counting down.
GGTGGATCACATCAACCAAAACTACTATTTCGCCTGTAGTTCTCCAGACGTAATAGCTTCATTAAAGCTTACGGATACGAATGTATGGCTTCCGAAAAAACGGCCGCCGTCTTGTCGTTTAATAGTTATTAGTGTAGTTCCGTCCTTTTTTTCTTCAACCGAGGTTACCACAACGCTCTTTCCTTTTGCATGATTATAATTGGCAACCCCACCTTTCTTAATAATGAAATTCGCACGCGGAAAACTGATGTATTGATAAGTGCCGGTTTCGGACTTTCCTATTTCATAAATATCCCCTACTTGCACCTCTTGTTGGGGCTCATTGTTATTGCCGTGGACATTTTGCATACCCATGGCAAAAATTAGAATTAAAAAAAATCTAAACATAGCTGTATTATTTTTTATCGACTTCAGACATTGTACTATCCAATACTTCTTTTGACAACGATCGGTTATTTCTATTTTTACGGGGCTCTACCTTTTCTATTTTTAAGGACATACTGCTTCCGGGTAGGCCGTATTTAATAACATCACCTTGAGATAGCCCAATGATAGAGGCGCCTAAGGTACTCATAACAGATGTTTTGTTCCTTCTAATGTTTTCTTCTGATGGAGCCACTAAAATAAACATCTCTTGCCATTGGGAATTGCATGTTACGGTAATGGACGAATACAACCGGGCAACATCCGACGGTACATGCTCTTCATCCACTATCATGGCTTCCGACATTAATTTTTCTAGTGTATCCAAAGTGTTTTTATGTGCATAGTCCTGGTATGTATGATTTAGTTTCAGGTACTGTTTTATTAACTTGAATTCATTTTTTTCCAGTATTAGTTTTCCGTATTTCATCTGTTTCCGATAACTGGTTCCTAACTTTGTTTTGCGTTTTCCTACAGGCAAAATCTGTTCCTATAAACTGGAGTATTAGGCTAAATCGGCGTAAATCTTTTAAAATCAAGTAATTAAAATATCAATAAATATAGTATAGTATTTTATTAACTGGGGAAATTTTCCTCGATCGAGGAAAATTTCCCCAGTACACTACAATAACCGGAAACTTGTTCCGGGCTACTTTGGGCTAGGTTCAAGTTAACTTATCCCTTAATGTTTTACGGTCTATCTTAAGTATTTCCGCAGCTTTTGTCTTATTACCTTGGGTATGTAATAAAACTCGTTTTATGTATTCTTTTTCCATTTCCCTAAGGGGAAGTAGTTCTGTGTCCGGAAAATCTATTTTGAATTTTAAAAAGTCCGGAAGGTCCTTTACTTCAATCATGCCATCGCACATAATTACCGCCCGTTGGATTATATTCTCCAACTCCCTTATGTTTCCCGGCCAGTTGTAGCGTTGCAAGATTAGAATGGCTTCTGGGGATATTCGTAAAAGACGGTCTTTATACTCAACACCATATTTTCTTAAGAACTTTTCTACTAACAGCGGTATATCGTTTTTACGTTCCCTAAGGGGAGGCACAAGTATTTCTACTACGGTTAACCTATAGTAAAGATCTTCCCTAAAGGAATTGTTTTTGATATCTTCCAAGAGATCGGCATTTGTGGCAGCTATAATTCGTAGATCCACTTTTTCTACTTTTCTAGAGCCTATCCTGGTAATTTCTTTTTCTTGTAAAGCGCGCAATAATTTTGTTTGCACGGCCAGGGAAGCCGATCCAATCTCGTCCAAGAACAACGTGCCGCCCTGTGCAGCTTGGAAAAACCCGTTTCTGTTTTCGTTTGCTCCTGTAAATGCACCCTTTAGATAGCCAAAGAGTTCCGCTTCTTGCAAATTCTCCGGTATGGCTCCGCAGTTTACGGCAATGAAAGGGGCACGTGAATATTTGCCGGAATAATGTATGGCCCTTGCTACCAGTTCCTTTCCTGTGCCACTTTCCCCGGTTATGAGTACGGTAGCCTTGTTGTCCTTTACCCTATCAATTATCGTTATAACCTTATGAAAAGGTTTAGAGGTACCGACCATATCCCCATATAAGACTTTAGGGGTTTTTTGTCCTGGTTCGATTTTAGATACTTTACTTTTTTCAAATGCTTTAGTAACGGCCTCCCTTAGCTCTTCTTTGGTAAATGGCTTGGTCAAGTAATCTATTGCACCCGATTTTATGACTTCTAAAGTGCCGCTTTTCGAGGGGTAGCCGGTGACCATAAGTTTCGGCATTTTTGGGTAGTGTTCGTTGGTGAATTTAAGCAACTGTAGACCGTCTACCTCGGGCATTTGGATATCCGTAATCAATAAATCTATAAAGGTGTCCTTTAGTATAAAAAGTGCTTCCTTTACCGATACGGCCTTGTAGGTATGATAATCCATGGATTGCAGATGCCGTTGCAGGAGTTCTAAAATATTGACATCATCATCAACAAGAAGGATGTTTTCTTTCCGTAGGGCCATACTCACAATTTAGGGAAATCTATCGTAAAAATAGTGCCTTTTGGGGTATTGGGTCTATGTGTTATCTTGCCTTTATGGCTATCGATAATGCCATGCACCGCACTAAGCCCTAGCCCCGAACCTTCTCCTATGGGTTTTGTAGTAAAAAATGGCTCAAAAACTTTGTCCTCGTCTTTAGGGGCTATACCTTTTCCTTCGTCATAAATACATATTTGGATGGTTTTTGTTTGTTCGGTCAGAACCACTTCTATTTTTCCACCTTTTGGAGAATAGTAAATTGCGTTCATAATCAGATTAAAAAGTACTTGGGTCAATTGTACCGAGTCTGCACGTAACAATATATTAGGATGGCTGAACGACGTTTTAAGCTGTATGTTTTTATCGTTTAAGGAGGGAGAAAGTAGTTTTAAGGCGTTTTCAACCAAGGTATTGAGCTGTATTTTATCCATCTTATGTGGCATTTCACAAGCAAAGAACATTAGCTTTTTTACAATTTCGCGACTAAAGACCGCATTTTCAATAATTTTTTCAAGATCTCTATAGTTTTCTTTGTTTTTTACTTTGTCCTTCAATAATTCGGCAAAACCTAGAATATTGGCCAAGGGTGTGTTTAGTTCATGTGCTATCCCTGCTGTGATTTCCCCTAGTATATGTAAGCGATCCGCACGCTCCACTTGTCTTTTTGCCGCCATTTCGCTATCCCGTATCTGTTTACGTTCCATTAGATTGCCAATGGCAAGGCTAACATTATGCAATAAAGTACGTTCTTCTTCAAGAAAGTCTACCTCTGAATAGCGGTCGGCCGGATATCCGATTTTTATTAGGCCATCTACTCTGTTGAATACCTTGATGTCTACCTGTAGGAAAATCATCTCGGAACTGTAATTTTTGGTCCTCGATTCATAGTCGGCCACCTGTAAATAGACTTCAGTATCATTTTCAAATTGCCAGGCCCTTTTTAGACAGTACACAATAGCTTCTAGAGACGTTTGCAGTTCATCGTAATCGGAATTTACGATAATCGATGTTACCTCGTATAAACAAGTAAGTTCTTTTACCCGTTCTTTTAATTTAGCTTCTGCCGTTGTCATTATTATTAGGGAGTAAGTTAAAGGCCAAAAAGATGCGCCAGTATTTTTAAATATAGCGAAAATTTATGGGTGTAACCGGATTTATGAGATTGGAAATGCTTCTGTAAACCTAGCTTTTTGTAAGTCTTTTACCTAATGCTTCCAAGGAAACCCCTTTTGTTTCAGGCATCTTGGTCAAGGCCCATACAAGCTGTAGCACCATCATACCTCCAAAGAAATAATAAATGTACCATACAGCGTTTCTCAGGACTCCCTCCGTAGCATCCAAGAAAAACGGAGTGATCAATGTGATTATTGCGGCAAAAATCCAGTGTACGCTTACGCCCCAAGACTGCCCGTATGCGCGAACACTGTTCGGATATATTTCTGAAATGAAGACCCAGATAACGGCACCTTGTCCTATAGCATGGGAGGCTACAAAGGTGCAGATAAATATAAGGGTCAATGTGGAGCCGAGTTGCATCTGAAAACATAGGCCCACCATTACTAGACTTATTATATACCCTAAAGAACCAATGATAATAAGTTGTCGCCTGCCTAGATTGTCCAGTAAACGAACACCTATTATGGTGAACAGTAAATTAACGATACCAATGGAAATGGAGTTGAAGAGGGATTCCTTGCCACCTAGTCCTGCTTGCTCCAGAATCTCCGGTGCGTAATAGAGGACAAAGTTAATTCCTGATAACTGATTAAAGAAGGCGATGAAAAAACCTAGCCAAAGGATTCTGGAATATTTTTTTTGAAACAGATTTTCACTTTCTTTGGAGTGGTTTAAATCCAATTTTATTTCCAGTAACTGTTCGTTCGCTTTTTCTTTGGTATGTATAATTTCCAGCACCTTCAATGCCGCCGTATCATCCTTCTTATGAAGGGACAGCCACCTAGGACTGTTGGGTACTTTTAGAACCATAAGCGTATAGATAAAGGCTGGTATAGCTTCTACGCCAAGCATCCAACGCCAATCGTTTGCGCCATCAAAACCCTTTAACAGCCAGTTGGACACAAAGGCTATCATAATTCCGAATACCAACCAAAATTGATATAGTCCGCCCATTTTGCCCCGATTTTCCTTTGATGTGATTTCCGAAATGTATATTGGAGCAGCAACGGAAGATACCCCCACTCCAAAACCACCGATAAATCTAAAAAACGAAAACGAATAGGGGTCTTGTGCCAAGGCGGAGCCAATGGCCGAAACGAAGAAGAGTATGCCGATCCAAAACAGGGTCTTCTTACGTCCAATTTTTTTGGTAGGAATGCCTCCAAATAGTGACCCGAATACGGTACCCCAAAGGGCCATACTCATTATAAATGTACCGTGAAACAAAGGAGAGGTGTCCCATAACTGTTTTATAGGTTCGTTTGCTCCGCTTATAACTACAGTATCAAAGCCAAACAAAAAGCCCGCAAGGGCTACGGTAATGGACCAAATTACGATTTTGTTCATACGTAAAGTTTTAACAGTTTCTAAATATAACAAAACAAAAGTTTAACGCACCTCCCATTTAGGATAAGTATCTTTGAAGCAGGTTTAATAGGGGTTAATTAAAGAATTTATATGAAAGAGAAGGTAGCATATATTACAGGTGGAACTAAGGGAATAGGCTTTGGTATTGCAAAACGTTTATTAGAGGCAGGTATGAAGGTGGCCGTGAGCGGAAGAACTCAAGACACTGTAGATAGAGCATTGAAAGAGCTAAACGATGATAAGGTCATTGGCATAGTGTCCGACGTTTCCTGTTTAAAGGATGAAGTAGCAGCGGTAAAGCGTATTCTTGAGAGTTGGGGACAACTTGATGTCGTTGTGGCGAACGCAGGACTAGGACATTTCGCCCCAATTGACGAACTGTCCGAGGACGACTGGCACCAAATGGTAAACGTGAATCTTAACGGTGTTTTCCATACCTTAAAAGCATCAGTGGAAGCATTAAAACGAACAAATGGTTATTATATGACCATAGCAAGTTTGGCCGGCACCAATTTTTTTGCATCGGGTGCAGGATATAATGCCACAAAGTTTGGTGTTGTGGGCTTTACACAAGCCGCAATGTTGGATTTACGGAAATATGGGATAAAAGTAACCACTATAATGCCAGGTTCCGTAGCTACACATTTTAATAATAACGAACCCGATGATACGGATGCATGGAAAATACAGCCAGAGGATATTGGTGCGTTGGTTGTGGATTTATTGCAAATGAACCCTAGAACGTTGCCCAGTAAGATCGAGGTAAGACCCACACGTCCCGATAAGAAATAGTTACTTATACCTCTTTTTCTAGAAAGGGTTGGTCCTGGTTGTGTATTTCCAGTATCAGTTCATGTAGTACTGCTTCAAATTTAAAAAGTACTTCAGTATCTATAAGGGTGTTTTTGGGGCCGCGTGGGGCTTCTTTTAGCGCAAAAAGAAGGGTGCCTTCATTTAAGTTTTTGAGCGAGATGATACCTGCTTCCATAGGTTGGTTCGGTTGCTTTTTTGCGTACATATAAGCATAGCAAAGTAGTTGAAATGCCTTACTGTATTTATAGTCATGAATTAGGTTTTCCCAAGACATGATTTCTACATGGTTACGTTCTACCCTACCGGTTTTATAGTCGATGATTCGCGTGGTGCCGTCTATTTCATCTATACGGTCCAATTTTCCCTTTAGCGTTACGGGATGGTCTATTCCTTTAATATGTAAGGTAATGTTCATGGATTGTTCCAACGCAATTATTTTTACGGAACGTTGTTCTAACTCCTTTAGTTCTATGTCTATAAAATTGGAAATATACTTCTTGATTACATGAAAGGACAAATAGTTTTTGCCAGTACCAATATCGCCGTCCATGTAGGTTTTTAGAAAGTTGCGGTGTATGGTTTCGTTAAGTTTGGTTTTAGCGTGAATAAGATTTTCTTTGGATAGTACAGTGCCTACGTACGGTGTGTATAATTCTTCCAAAGCGTCATGAACTATGGTGCCAAAGGTGTTGGCTGCTATGGTCTCTTCTACGGCAACGGTGTCCTTGATGCCCAATAGGTTTTGTTTATAAAAGTCTACCGGATTTCTGATATAGTTGCTTAATGAACTAGGGGAGAAGCCTTCGTTAGCATACTCCACAATGGTATGCATCAAAGATTCGGATTTTGAAATGGAGTCAAGGATACCAACGATAGGTTGTAACTGGGGAGAGGCTATTTTTTCGATAATGTTATCTCGGTTTTCTTCTGTAAGTAGCTGTGTGATCAATCTACTTTTCTCTCCGCCCTCCAAAACGTCCGGCTCGGTGTTGTATAGGATATAGATATTTTTTGCTCTTTGTAGTAAACGATAGAAGTGATACGTATACACCGCATCTTTCTCCTTGTACGTAGGTAGTTTGTGCGCTATTTTTAAATCGAACGGAATAAAGGAGTTGTTCGATTTTCCGGAAGGGAGGATACCTTCGTTTACAGATGTAAGTAATACAGTTTCAAAATCCAGGTTTCTGCTTTCCAGCATGCCCATAAGCTGCAAACCTTCTAGTGGGTCTCCTTGAAAATCCAGCGTTTCTTTGGACAATAGTTGTTTAAAGAGGTTCTTAAGTGCTTTGAGGTTGGTAATATAGTCGTAGGTAGCTGCAAGCTGGTCTATTTGTGAGAATAAGGTGTGAAACTTATAGAGCTGTTCCAATATCAAGTTGTTCTTCTCTGCTATAAATGTTTCCTTTAAAACTGTAACTAGCCCGTTACATTTTTCGAGAAAGTGTTTGGGACTATTGCTCTCTTTGGAAAATAATAAAGGTATTACGGGTTGGCTAGTTCCAATTATGTTTTCAATTTCTTTAAGGGTTATATATGTCCAATTTCTGGTCTTTATGGTTACTAGAATAGTGGTAGAATCAATATTGTAGTGGTTTAGTAGGGCGTTACAAAATGGATGGGTAATAAATGTTATAAAGTCTTTATAAAACCAGCCTTTGTTGTTGGTCTGCTCATGTAGGTCAAAATATCCGAGAAATAGACCTGCTAAGGGCGTAAGCTCCAATTTTTGTCCCATGGTAATATTTACAGCGGGTATGGAGTCCGGAATGGAATTTAGCAAGGGCGTAAGTAATGCTTCATCACCCAAAATAAGGGCCGTATCCTTTAAGGATTTGGGATTGCACTGTTGTAATTGATACAAGAGGTTTCCGGTATACTTTGCTTGGGACACTGTTTTTGGAACACCTATGATCTCTATATGTTTATGTTCACCGTAATAGTTGCTGGTGCCCTTTAGTTCGGTGTCTTTAAGATAAGGCCATTTTTCGCGGTGCTGGCGAATGAAAAGTCCTGCATCATGAATTTTGTCATCAAGGAAATACGGATCAATATCCCAATATATTTCTGACGGTGTTGATTGTAATAAGGCTTGAATGATGCGGCTTTCCGCTTCATTAAGCGCATTGAACCCTAGAAATACGTGTGCGGTACCATATTGTAGTATGTATTGATTTATATTTTCGGAAGCCTGTCTGTACACCAAACCTTGGTGACCTTTATCTTGGTTTAATAAATTACTATTGAACTTTTGGTACAGAGGGAGAATGTTTTGCCAAAAGCTAAGGTAGTTTTTAATCAGCGTTGTTTTTTCGGGATCGGTGGACCAATGGTTGATTTCCTGTATTGCGGATAAATTGGAGAAAAGTTCTTCTGCATTGACAAGATAGCGATCTACTTCATTGAAGTCCTGCAATAGTGTTTCTCCCCAGCTTAAAAACGTGTCAAAAGTTTCTTTCTCATAGTTACCGGTTTGAAGATATGCGCTATAAAGTTCGAATAGTTGTTCTGTAGCGGTTGCGTAGGATAGACCGGAAATTTTTTCGATAAATTCTTCAATACTATAAACAACAGGCGCGAACATTGTCTTGCCAGCTTTTATCGATATACCCTCCTTTATAAAAGTTCCTGCACGTTTGCTTGGGAGTATAAAGATAACATCCGTTATTGATTCGTGTTTTTCCCAGACCTTATCTATTACTTCATTAATAAAAGTTCGCATGGGGTAAAAATAGAAAAAGCTCCGCGAGTTGCGGAGCTTTTTAATTATTAAAACACTTAGTTTTTAGAAACTTATTTTACTAAGTTAATTTCAACTCTTCTGTTCTGTTTTCTACCAGTTCTAGTATTATTCGTAGCAATTGGCTTGTCCTCACCATATCCAACAGCGGACAATCTAAATTCTTCAATACCTTTTTCTACCAAGAACTCTTTTACAGAAAGTGCTCTTGACTCAGAAAGGCTTTGGTTTAATTTAGCGCTACCTACACTATCCGTATGACCTTCTACTGTAAATTTAGCATTAGGATACTCTTTAAGGATAGTAATGATATCTACCATAACTGAAGTTGACTCAGCTTTTATAGAAGATTTACCAGTGTCGAACAAGATTGTTCTAGCATAGTCGTTCAATTGCTTTTGAACTTCTTCTGTTACTTCTGGGCAACCAGCGTTTGCAACCGTACCGGCAACGTCAACACATTTGTCATCTTTGTCAAGTACACCGTCACCATCGGTATCTGGCCATGGGCATCCTTTATTTTCAGAAGGACCAGCTTCGTTAGGACAAGTATCATCTTTATCGGCAACACCGTCGCCATCAGCATCAGGACAACCAGCTAAAGCGGCAAGACCAGCTTCGTTAGGACAAGCGTCATCTTTGTCGGCAACACCATCACCATCAGCATCAGGACAACCGTTCATCTCTTTAGAACCAGCCTCGTTAGGACAGCTATCTTTACTATCTTCGATTCCATCACCATCAGCATCAGGACAACCGTTGAAAGCTTCTAAACCGGCAACTTCTGGACAAGCATCATCCTTGTCATATATGCCGTCACCATCAGTATCCGTTCCACCAAATTTGATGGAAAGACCTGCTAAGTGTTGGAAATGAGTAACGCCATAATCCTCAAATGCGTGCTTGTAAGAAGATTGTAATGTAAGGCCAAGGTTTTCTGTAAACCAGAAATTAACACCTAAACCACCGTTAACGGTACCAGCTCCAATTTCATCTACCCAAGTATAACCACCACCTACTTCTACGAAAGGATCGACTACTTTATTCTTCAGGAAGTTGTATTTAATTGTACCATCTAAAGCATAGTGAGACAAATCATCAACAGCTACGTCTCCTAATTTGCTAATCTTGTTTAAAGAACCTCTTGCTCCAACAGAAAAACCGCCTCCAACAGACTTTGACAGTCCAATGAAAGAGATAGAAGGAAGGATATTCCAGTGATCGTTGGCATTAAAGAATTGGTTTCCAAATGAAGAGACATCCCCAGTAGGATATACGTCAATTGCGTTAACCCCAAACTGTACTTGCCAAGGATTATTCTCGTCTTGCGCTTGTACATTGTTAAAACCTACAACTAGTAGGGCAACAAGCATTAATTTGCTAAGATGTTTCATGTTCAAATTTTTAAGTTTAAGTGTTTATTAGCTGCAAATGTAACTTGTTAAATATTATTAACAAAATCAATTTCCTATTTTTTTTAACGCATTTGATAGATTAAATGCTGCGTTTAAACGATTTTTAATTCTTTTCCTACTTCTGTGAACGCCATTATAGCTCTGTCTAAATGTTCTTTGGTGTGTGCTGCGGATAGTTGTACACGTATACGAGCCTTACCTTTGGGAACCACTGGATAAAAGAACCCGATAACGTAGATACCCTTTTCAAGAAGTTTGTTTGCCATAATTTGTGATAGTTTGGCATCGTATAGCATTACGGGAACTATGGCCGATTCCCCATCAATAATATCAAAACCCGCCGCTTTTATACCTTTTTTAAAGTAGGCGGTGTTTTCTTGGAGCGTATCTCTTAAGGCGGTATCGTCTTTTAACATTTCAAATACCTTAATAGAGGCACCTACGATGGCGGGTGCTAACGAATTGGAAAACAGATAGGGTCTGGAGCGTTGGCGTAATAGTTCTATAATTTCCTTTTTACCTGTAGTATAGCCTCCCATAGCACCTCCAAGAGCTTTTCCTAATGTACCGGTAATAATATCTATACGTCCCATGACGTTCTTTTCTTCTAAGGTGCCTATTCCTTTTGCGCCTATGAATCCTGTCGCATGGCACTCGTCTATCATCACCAAAGCATCATATTTATCGGCGAGGTCACATATTTCATCTAAGGGAGCAACTAAACCGTCCATGGAAAACACACCATCTGTAACTATGAGTTTAAATCGCGCACCGTCTTCATTGGCTTGTTGTAGTTGTTTTTCCAGATCTGCTATATCGCTATTGGCGTACCTATATCTTTTTGCCTTACATAAACGAACGCCATCTATAATGGACGCATGGTTTAAGGAATCTGAAATAATCGCATCTTCGGCCGTGAGCAGCGGTTCAAACACGCCCCCGTTGGCATCAAAACAGGCTGCGTACAGTATAGTGTCCTCTGTTTCATAAAAGTCCGCAATTTTAGCTTCCAGTGTTTTGTGTATGTCTTGCGTGCCGCAAATGAAACGAACCGAAGACATTCCAAAGCCATGGGAATCCAACGTGTCCTTTGCCGCTTTTACGACCTCTGGATGAGAGGACAAGCCTAAATAATTGTTGGCGCAAAAGTTGATTACTTCCTGTCCTGTAGAAACTTTTATAACAGCATCCTGTGGTGAAACAATAATGCGTTCCTCCTTAAATAAACCGTCCGCTTTAATTTGTTGTAACTCTGTCTCTAAATGTTCTTTGATTTTTCCGTACATAATAGTGTTAAATAAATTCTGTAGTTATAGTCGTATCTATATATACAATTACTTTTTGGTCTAAGGTATATCCCATGCTGGTTAAAGCGTTGGCATAACTTAGTACTTGTTCCCTGTATTTAGGATTTTTACCTCCTGTCTTGTAGTCTATTACACAAGCTTTGTTGTTGCGGACGATTATCCTATCCGGTATCAACCGTTGTCCATTTGCCAAGAGAATCTCTTTTTCATTGTATACGGTGTTTCCTTTACTGAACAAAGATATTAGTTTTGGATGGGTAACAACCTGTAAGACCTTGTCTTTTATAAGGATGTGTTCTGCTTTTGTTATCAGTCCTTTTCTTAAAGCGATGTTCATTGCAGTATCCACATCGTTAGAATAATTAATGTGGCTTAGTATATAATGAATAACATTTCCTTTTTTAATGGCTTCCTCTTGCGTGGTGTCCCAGAGCATGCCGGCCTTTGTCAAGATTTTAAAACTTGGTCTGTTCTTATGAGTGTAACTATAAGGAATTTCTAGATGCGCCGGTACCAAATTTTTCTCCTTATTGCGTTTTGGGAGTGTGCCGAAACTATAATCTTCGGTATTGGTATCCCAGATTCCTTTAGATTGCAGATAATGTATAAATAGGCCGGAAAAAAAGCTTGGTTTATGGGAGCCGTCTTTATTCAGGTCTTTTTCACTTATAATGTAAAGCGAGGTTTCCGCCCTAGTTAGCGCCACGTATAAAAGGTTAAACGCATCTAAGTGTAATTTTTGTTGTTCGGCATCAAAGAGTTCAGCTTCTTGCGTGCCATAACCCCGTATCTCTTGCTTTTTTGAGAGAAGGAGCTCTTGAAACCCTGAAAAGGATTCGGGTGCTACGGTAGTCCATATTTTTGGTTCTATCTCTTCAAAAATATAGGTATTGGCATAGGGGAAAATAACTACGGGAAACTCCAAACCTTTAGATTTATGAATAGTCATTATCTGTACGGCATTGGTTGTCTCCGGGGTACTTATGCTTAATTTGTTTCCTTTTTTCTCCCAATACGTTAAAAGGGACTGTATATCCGCGCCATGTTTTTGTTGCACTTCAAAAACGGTATCCATAAACGCGGTGAGGTGGGCATCGGAATTTGGAACAAGGTCAAATACTTTTATTGCATGTTCCATGCCGTCATAAATAGCGGTTTCCCTAAAAAGAGCGACGTTAAAGCCATAAGACTCGTGTAAAAGGGATTTCAAATTAGTTAAATGAGTCGCTATAAACCTATGTTTGTCCTTTAGCCCATCTGCCAGAAAATGTAGTACCTCGTAATTAAGTTCCGCCTCGGTTGGTTGCATGGCGTGTTTGGCCAAGGAAATTAAAAATTTAACTTTAGGGCTGCTAGAAAGTAATAGTGATTCTGATGAAACTACAGGAATACCCTCTTTCATAAGGTAGTTTGCTAACAGGACACCATGTTTTTTTTTGCGAACAAGGATACAGATATCCCTATAATCATATCCCTGTGCCGAGGACTCCGATATATGCTGTAAAGTTTTTAGACCATAAAGATCATCATCTGCATCGGTCAAAAAAGAGAGGTGCACATAACCGCCTTTTTTGTTGTTGGTTTCTTGCCGGTTTCCGTCCTCAAAGAACTGCCTATATTTAGGATGCTCTAAAAACGGGCTTATACTTTGAAAAAAACTGTTGTTGAAGTGAACGATTTCGTCATAACTACGATAGTTTTTTGGAAGTATATGGGTTTTTCCTTGAACGGAAAATGGATTGGATCGGGAGGTGGCTAATTTTAAAAATTGTTCTGCTTCTCCTCCGCGCCACCTATAAATGGCCTGTTTGGCATCGCCAACCAGAAAAAGAGACCCTGTTTGGCCTTGCTCGTCCTCACTTTCCAAAGCATTGCTTATCAATGGAATAAGGTTGCTCCACTGCATTTCCGAGGTATCCTGAAATTCATCTATAAAATAATGACGGTATTTCTCACCGAGGCGTTCGTATATGAAAGGAGCCGGCTGATTTTTTATTTCGTTAGCTATAATGGTATTGAACTGAGAAATGGAGAGTTGGTCTTTTTCTTTTTGTATGCCTTTTAGTTCTTTTTGAATGGCATTGAGCAAGGTAAGCGGAACAAGGTTTCTGTAAGCGTTCTGTAAAAAGTTAAAGCGCATTAATTGGGACTCGATTTCCCTAAAAAGTCTGCCAAATTCGGAGTGAAGGCCATCTAAAATAGCTTTAGTTGGTTCTTTACAGGACTTATTATACAGGGGTTTGCTTTCAAAATTTTGTTTCCACCCGCTATTAAAATCCTGTTTGAGGTTTCCATCGGCAAACTTGGACATAAATTTAGGAAAATAGCTACCGGAAAAATCCTTAAACTCCAAGTCGTTATTTTCTATCAGCCGCAAACTTAGATCGGCGTTCGATATTATTTCCTTTTGACAGGTTGTGATCGCGTTAGAAATATTTTTTTTCAGGGCCGAAAAATCGGTTATCGATTTATCTTCTAGATTTTTGATATGGGGTATATTCCCCTCATCGAACAATAATTTTCCAATTTTGGTAAGGTCATACGCAATATCCCAACTTCTATTGTCATCTATTTTCTCCAATGCAAAATCCATCAACACCTTGGTCAAGGCCATATCCTCCCCCGCCTTTGCTATAACCCTGGAAACCGCCTCGTCCAGTAACAAGTCCGTATCAAGAACTACTTCAAAATGCTGAGGGATTTTAAGGTCCTTTGCAAAAGTTCTGATAAGTCTGTGGGTAAATTTATCAATGGTTGAAATATCAAAAAAAGCATAATTGTGCAATAAATCCCTAAGACTGTTTTTACTCAGTGTTCTAAGGGATTCCTGGCTCAATTTTAGTTCTGCCATCATATCTTTGAACAAGGGGGAGGCTTCCTCTACAGCTGTTGTTTTGCTAAACGCGAAAAGGCTGTCCAGAATACGGCTTTTCATTTCATTTACCGCTTTATTGGTAAATGTTATCGCTAAAATACGTTTGAAACTACGCGGAGAAGAAAGTACAATTTTCAAGTACGCTTTGGAGAGGGCATAGGTCTTTCCCGAACCGGCCGAAGCGTTATATATTTTAAAGGAACTTTCCTGCACTTGCTTTTAGTTGCAAAATAAGCAATATCAAACAGTTCTTAACAAATTATTAGGGGAATATAAATGTTAAAAACTGTAAATTTGGACGGAAAATAATATTAACTACAAAACAAAAATTATGGCTTTCGAATTACCAAAATTGCCTTATGCCTATGAAGCGTTAGAACCTCACATAGATGCTAGGACAATGGAAATACATCATACAAAACATCACAACGGGTATACTACTAAATTGAACGGTGCCATAGAAGGAACCGGTTTAGATGGTAAATCGATAGAAGATATCTTAACCGGTTTGGATATGAACAACGGTGCCGTTAGAAATAACGGTGGTGGGTTTTATAACCATTCACTTTTTTGGAATATACTTTCTCCAACTGGTGGTGGAGAACCATCAGGAGAAGTAGCAGACGCTATAAACAGTGCTTTTGGTTCTTTTGAAGCCTTTAAGGATAAATTTAGTGCTGCGGCCGGTACTAGGTTCGGCTCTGGATGGGCTTGGCTCTGCGTACATAAGGGCGGTAAACTGGAAATTTGTTCTACACCGAACCAAGATAATCCGTTAATGCCCGGTGTAGCATGTGGAGGCTTTCCTATTTTAGGACTAGATGTTTGGGAACATGCCTATTATCTAAACTACCAGAATAGAAGGCCAGATTATGTAAATGCCTTTTTTAATATTATCAACTGGGAGGAAGTAGCTAAGTTATATGCGGAAAACAAGTAGTATTATCTAGATAATAGTTGTTAAGCAATACATTTAGAACCACTTAGAAATTCTTCTAGGTGGTTTTTTTATGTTCAAAAATAGAAAAGGGCGGAGAAGTCTCCACCCTTTTCGTCCCAAATCTTACCATAAACTTAACCTACTTATGCTATGGCGATACTAAATTACTGGTATTGTGGGAAATAAAAAAAGAAATGTTAAAAAAAAACAGTTTCTTTTTTAAATATGGGTTTTTGTAGTAGCAAAAAAGGGACATAGATTAGTAATACTATACAGGCAGTTTTGTTGCTACAGCGTTGGCTAGGGCCAATGATAATACCGAGCAGAATGGACTGTTTTTGGGTCCTTAGACTAAATTAAAACGGGGCAATAACCGTAAGGCCTGTGTTGGGAGTTGATTTATTTCATCAATTTTCTGACCCGGTAAAGTTTGAAACCTTATAGCTTCAGTGTAGCTATGGTGTTTTCCATAAACATTTTAGTAGCAATAGAACTTGTTATTGATTATTGAGTTATCCAGAATAAATAACTGTGAAACGTATTAATTAATTGTGGTTTCGTTACTGCTATGTACTTGTTGGTATTTCCCTGATAGGATTTAGTTGCTTTAGAAACCGGTACAACAGCAATAAAAAAGGCGGAGCATTGCTCCACCTTTTTTCCCCAAATCTTACCATGAACTTAACCTACTTATGCTATGGTTCTTCAAAGGTATGGCGCATGTTCCCGTTATAAAAAGGAATTGGACAAACCTCCGTTTACTTGGTTGAAATACCATTATTGATGCGGATAGATGAATTTGTAGGTGAAGTTTTGCATTTGTTGTTTTTGGCGAACACATCTACCATTTGTTTATTGTCCGGCCCATAGTATTGTTTAGCCTTCACTTGGTATGTTGGAGGATTGTACCAAGATTAGCTACAGGGTAGCGTAATGGCTGTTCATCTGGTTGGTCAACTCAGAATTAATGTGGCGGTGGCATATTGGTACAGTAGGTAAATGGAGGTAATCAACTGCGTAATTATTAGTTAAGTTGAACTATTATGGAGAATTAAAAAGGCGGAGCATTGCTCCGCCTTTTCCCCAAATCTTACCATGAACTTAACCTACTTATGCTATGGTTCTTCAAAGGTATGGCGCATGTTCCCATTATAAAAAGGTATCGGTCAAACACCCAATTTATTAGGTTCAAAGGCAGATATCCAATGGTGGATGGAAAAAAGCCGATACTCCTGCGAGCGATATCCACATCTAGAAATTTGATAGGCCTTCAATTAAGAAGGCTTGGTGAGGGCGTGCGGGAGTGCCGGAAATCTTGGGTATGGCACAAAGCTTAGTTCAGTGTTTAAAGAATAGGGTACCCCGCCCTTATGCGGGATTGTCGTGCATCTTTGTTTTCCAAGATCTACAACAATAAAAAAGGTGGAGAAGTCTCCACCTTTTTTGCCCCAAATCTTACCATGAACTTAACCTACTTATGCTATGGTAAGCCTAAAAATATATTTGTTAGATTCAAACTACCCATTGTGACGTTGAAACACCAATTTTATCGATGAAATACTCAATCTGTGCTTTTATCAATAAGACTAATAGGCGCGTTCATTTTTACCTTCATAGAAATTGATAAAGGCTTTGTTTACTACTCTATTACCGCCCGGTGTTGGATAATTACCTGTAAAATACCAATCCCCCAAGTTTTTAGGGCACGCTGCGTGAAGGCTGGAGATGGTTTGGTAGATTATCTGAACCTCTGCATTTATGGCATCCGAACTTAGTAATTCACCTATTTTATTCGAAATTTGATCTGCGGAGAACGGAGCATAAAATTCTTTAACGTAATTGATTACGTCCGTATCCTTAGATTTTACTTGTTGTATGCACTTTTCATAAATGGTGTCAACAAGGTTCATGGAGCCATGGTCCTTATGCAAGGCCAGTGCTGCTTTAAAAGCGATAAAATCCTCTAGCTTGGCCATATCAATGCCATAACAGTCGGGATATCTTATTTGTGGCGCGGAAGAAACGACAATGATTTTTTTAGGCGATAACCTATCTAGAATACGCAGTATACTTTTTTTAAGTGTGGTTCCCCGTACAATACTATCGTCGATGATTACCAGATTATCCCCCTTCTTTACAGAGCCATAGGAGATGTCGTAAACATGGGCCACTAAATCGTCCCTACTATCGTCTTGGGTGATAAAAGTTCTTAGTTTGGCATCTTTTATGGCAACTTTTTCTATTCTTGGGCGCACCTCTAAAATAGAATGAAGTTCCGCGCTTGTAATTTTTGCCCCTATGGCAAGAATTTCTTCCTCCTTTTTCTTGTTCAGGTAGTTCTGTGCTTCTTTCACCATACCAAAGAACGAAGTCTCCGCAGTGTTCGGGATATAAGAAAATACCGTATTCTTGATATCGGAGTCGATCGCCTTTAAAATTTGGGGAAATACCAATCTACCCAGTTCTTTTCTTTCTTGATATATTTCCTTGTCGCTTCCTCTTGAAAAATAAATACGCTCAAAGGAGCACGCTTTCCTTTCTGTAGGTGTTACGATGCGCTTTATTCTTGTTTCGCCATTTTTCTCGATAATAATGGCATGGCCTGGATCCAGTTCTTTAACTTTTTCATAAGCCACGTTAAAAACTGTTTGTATGGCAGGTCTTTCGGAAGCTATTACAACTATTTCATCGTCTTTATAATAGTAAGCAGGCCTTATTCCCGCAGGATCTCGGAGTACAAAAGCATCACCATGCCCAAGCAAACCTGCCATGGCATAGCCACCATCAAAATTTTTAGCTGCCCTACGGAGTATTTTGGCAACGTTAAGCCGTTCTGCGATAATTGCAGAAGCTTCTTTTTTACTGTACCCCTCCTTTTTTATCTCTTTGTACAGTTTCGCAACAGCGTCGTCCAGAAAATGTCCTATTTTTTCCATAACCGTTACCGTATCGGCCATCTCCTTAGGGTGTTGGCCCAGCTGTACAAGGTTGTCGAACAGTTCGTTCACGTTCGTCATGTTAAAATTGCCGGCTACGATAAGGTTCCTGTGCATCCAGTTGTTCTGTCTTATAAACGGATGTACGCTTTCGATGCTGTTCTTTCCAAAGGTCCCGTATCGCACGTGGCCCATGAGCAGTTCTCCAATGTACGGAATGTTCTTTTTCTGAAGTGCCACATTACCCTCATATTCAGGATGTTCCTTGAGCTCATTGTTGATACGATCATTGATCTGGGCAAAAATGTCCTGTATAGGTTGTTGTTCGCATGAACGTATACGGCTCATATAGCGTTCTCCAGGTTCCACATCTAACTTAATGCTGGCAAAACCGGCTCCGTCCTGACCGCGGTTATGCTGTTTTTCCATCATCAGGTACATTTTATTTACTCCATAAAATGCAGAACCATATTTCTCTTTGTAATACTCAAGAGGTTTGAGGAGTCGGATTACCGAGATACCACATTCGTGCTTAATAGCGTCGCTCATTACTAACTGTATTTAATGACCTTTTATTAATTAAAGATAAATCATATTGTTTGTTCGCACCCTTTTTCTGTAACGGCATTCTTTTCCTGAACCTACAGCCAAAAAAACCCCGGTTATTTGGGGTTTGTGATTAGTTTAGCTCAATTTCAAATTGTGTCAATGCTTTAAACTGATGTAATCTTTTGTTTATTTCTTTCTTATCCAAGTTTATCATGCGCTCCGTGCCAAAACGTTCTACGCAAAACGATGCCAAATTGGACCCGTGTATAACCGCTTTCTTCATATTTTCAAAGGACACATCTCCCGTAGCCGCAAGATATCCGGAAAATCCTCCTGCAAAAGTATCTCCTGCCCCTGTAGGGTCAAAAACTTCTTCCAACGGTAAAGCCGGAGCAAAGAAAATCTGTTCCCTGTTAAATAGTAGCGCACCATGCTCCCCTTTTTTTATAACGACGTACTTGGGGCCCATATCGTAAATTTTACGTGCTGCTTTCACTAAGGAATACTCACCGGTCAGTTGTCGGGCCTCTTCATCGTTTATGGTAATAACATCAATATGCTTAATGGTTTCCAATAAATCGTCCAAGGCGTTATCCATCCAAAAATTCATGGTGTCCAGTATAATGAGCTTTGGTCGTTTAGTCATCTGATTAATTACACTCAGTTGCACGCCTGGATGTAAATTTCCTAGCATTACTACTTCAGCACCGCTATAATATGAGGGAACTACGGGGTTAAAGTCTGCCAAGGTATTCAACTCGGTAACCAACGTGTCTCTTGAATTAAGGTCGTTATGGTACTTTCCTTTCCAATAAAAGGTTTTTCCCCCTTTAATGACTTGCAGTTGGGAAATATCGATGTTTTTATTCTTTAGTAGGTCTAAATATTGTTGGGGAAAATCCTCCCCGACTACGGAAACAATAGCAGAATCCACATCAAACTGTGACGCTGCCAAACTTATGAACGTTGCTGCGCCTCCCAATATTTTATCTGTTTTTCCGAAGGGAGTTTCGATTTCATCAAACGCAACTGTACCTACAATAACCAACTTGCCCATATACCTTTTTGAAATTTGGTTGCAAATATACAGTTTTACCGGTCCAATATAAATTGGTTTTCGATGGAAAGCTGATTTTTTGAGATAGAAGTTAAAACCTCTTAAAAAAGTAAATGTTTGATTTTGCATAGAATAACGAAAGGGTCTTTACTTCCTCCCAAAATCCGCAGGAATCTCACCCCAAGCCTTGGTCTCCCATTTTACGATCGGGGTAGCATATTGGTTTTTTTTAAGCCAATCTTCGGCACGTTGTACTATTTCGAACAAGGTTCTGTTTTTGGATGTCTCGGGTAATTTTGTATTGCATTTTTTCTTTCGTACCCAGCTCATAGCGGTGCGGGAATCGGTATAAATAATGCGGTCGCTGTTCCGTTCCTTTAAAAAAGCAAGTCCGTGTACTATGGCCAAGAACTCCCCAATGTTGTTAGTGCCCTGTGGAAAAGGACCTTGTTTAAATAATTTTTTTCCAGTTTTGGTGTCTACCCCTTGGTACTCCATTATGCCCGGATTTCCACTAGAAGCCGCGTCTACGGAGATGGAATGGTAGTTAGGCTGGCCAATGGTAAGCAGCTCTTGCGGCGAAAGGGTACTAGTTCCTTTTTTTTTGCCCTTATAATCGGCATAGTTTCCATTGAAAGCTTTTTGCGCTAGTTCAAAATTCTCAAAAGACTTGAATTCCGCTCCGGTATAACCTTCTATAGCTTTTTTACAAGCCGCCCAAGTTTTATGAATACCGGGTTGTTTTCCTTTCCAAACTACGTAGAATTTTGTTTTTTTCGTCATACTACAAATAACTCCTAACCTTTTGATCCGTTTTAATGATGCAGCATAAGTAATACTACCTCAGTTACCATGGGGGAACAATAAATGCTTGATCACCTTTGGAAAATGCTCATACTCCAATTGATGTACTTTCTCTGCTATTTGCACAGGACTGTCTTCGGGCAAAACGATTGTTTTAACCTGCCGTATAATTGCGCCTTCATCGTAGTTTTCATTTACATAATGTATCGTAATACCGGTTTCGGTATCTCTATTTTCTTTTACCGCTTTGTGTACGTTCATTCCATACATGCCTTTACCGCCATATTTTGGCAACAGCGCAGGATGAATGTTTATGATGCTATTAGGGTATGTTTTGACCAGATTTTCGGGGATTTTCCACAGAAAACCTGCTAAAACAATTAGATCGGGCTTTAATGATTTTAGAAGGTTTAGCACACAATCGCTATCGAAAAACGAATGCTTATTGAAGTACAGGGCATTGATTTTTAATCGATTGCATCTATCCAAAACTTTGGCATCCCTTTTGTTGGTTAGTACGGCGGCGATGGTAACATTTGGGTCGTGCTTAAAATACGTAGCAATATTTTCAACATTGGAACCGGAACCGGAGGCAAGTAAAATTATTTGTTTGGGTTTCAAAAGAAAAGGATTTAGTGTAAAAAGAATCCGGTTTTTAGCAACAACATGGAAAATCGAACAAAGTAAAAGAAAAGGGAACCTATCATATAATTAGAACATTCCTATCTTTTCAACTACTATTTTCAATAACCACAAACTTTGCCAGAACCAAATAATTATTAAGGTAAAATTACTACTCTTGTGTTTAATTTGATTAAATTACAACACATTTTAACGACAAAACGTGTTATTAAACCAAAGTTTTTTATTTTTGCCATCAATTTAAATTTTTAAAACCAATATTATTATGTCAGACATTGCATCAAGAGTTAAAGCTATCATCGTTGATAAATTAGGAGTTGATGAAAACGAAGTGGTAACGGAAGCTAGCTTTACTAACGATTTAGGGGCAGATTCATTGGATACTGTAGAGTTGATCATGGAGTTCGAAAAAGAATTTGATATTCAAATTCCAGACGACCAAGCCGAGAACATCGCAACAGTTGGCCAAGCAATCAGCTATATAGAAGAAGCGAAGTAATTTATGATTTCTCTTAGATAGAATTTCAAATTATCCATGTGGTAAATGCTCCGCATGGATAATTTTTTTTAATTTACATTGGTTTATAGGATAAACTAAAATAAAATTCGATGCAGTTAAAGCGAGTTGTGGTTACGGGGTTGGGCGCACTTACCCCAATAGGCAATAATATTGAGGAGTATTGGGACGGTCTTGTGAACGGTAAAAGCGGTGCGGCACCGATAACCCATTACGATTCGGAAAAATTTAAGGTAAAATTTGCCTGTGAACTCAAAAACTATAACATAGAGGACCATTTTGAAAGGAAGGAAGGGCGGAAGCTTGATAAGTTTGCACAATATGCCCTAATTTCTTCTGACGAGGCAATTTTGGACTCTAAACTCGACTTGGACAAAGTAGATAAATTCCGTGTAGGCGTTATTTGGGGTGCCGGTATCGGTGGACTCGAAACATTTCAGAACGAGGTATTGAATTTTGCCGCTGGCGACGGAACACCACGATTTAATCCTTTCTTCATTCCCAAGATGATAGCGGACATAGCTCCTGGGAATATTTCAATAAAGCACGGTTTTATGGGGCCTAACTACACTACGGTTTCGGCTTGTGCCTCTGCGGCGAATGCGATGATAGATGCGCTTAACTACATTCGTTTAGGGCATTGCGACGTTATTGTTACGGGCGGTAGCGAAGCAGCGGTCACCATAGCGGGTATGGGTGGTTTTGGTGCCATGCATGCCTTATCTACAAGAAACGATAGTCCGGAAACCGCATCAAGACCTTTTGATGCTACCAGGGACGGATTCGTACTGGGCGAAGGTGCCGGAGCGTTGGTACTTGAAGAATATGAACATGCCAAGGCAAGAGGGGCCAAAATTTATGCCGAAGTTGCAGGCGGAGGGCTTTCTAGCGATGCCTACCACATGACAGCACCACACCCAGATGGCATTGGAGTAGTGAGGGTAATGCAGAATTGCCTGCGTGATGCAGGAATGAAAATAGAAGAGGTAGATGCGATCAATACCCACGGAACCTCCACACCTTTGGGAGATGTTGCAGAACTTAAGGCGATTTCCGAAGTTTTTGGGGAACACGCGAAGAATATCAATATTAATTCTACAAAATCCATGACCGGACATTTGTTGGGAGCGGCAGGTGCCATTGAGGCCATTGCTTCTATATTATCAATGGAACATGGTGTTGTACCTCCTACGATCAACCATACCACAGTAGACGAGAATATAGATCCAAGTTTAAACCTAACGTTGAACAAAGCACAAAAAAGGGAGGTCAATGTTGCTATGAGCAATACCTTTGGTTTTGGAGGCCATAATGCCTGTGTGGTCTTTAAGAAAATAAAGTAATACTAGTAATGGATTTTCCTAAAAATATATTTAATTCCCATCCCAAAGAGGATGGGGATTTTTTTTTAGGGATAAAAAAAATACTTGGTTTTAAACCTAAAAACTTAAAGTACTATAAAAAAGCCTTTCTACATAGGTCCCTGAACCAACGGGATGAAAACGGCAATCCAATGAACTATGAGCGGTTAGAATTTTTAGGGGACTCTATGTTGGGAACAATAATTTCCAAACACCTTTATAATGAAGTACCCAATGGGGACGAAGGCTACCTTACCAAGATGCGATCCAAAGTAGTTAGTAGGGAGCATTTGAACGAATTAGGTAAGGGTCTAAAATTGATAGATTTTGTAGAAAGTAGGATCCCTAAATCCCATTTTGGCGAGAATATCCATGGCAATGTTTTTGAAGCCTTGGTCGGGGCCATATACTTGGATCGCGGTTATCCCTATTGCGAGAGATTCATTAAGAAAAGAGTTATTGAACCCTATGTAGACATAGAGCAGTTAGAGGGGAGGGTAATTAGTTATAAGAGTTTGGTAATAGAGTGGTGCCAAAAGAAAAAAAAGACTTTTAACTATAACGTCTACGAAGATACAGGCAACGACTCCTTAAAACATTTCGCGGTTAAATTATCAATTGGAGATAATGTGGTGGCTAAGGCAAGGGCTACATCAAAAAAAAAGGCAGAGGAGCGCGCATCTAAAAGGGCATTTTTTGCGCTTCAGGACAAAATGGCGAAGTGATACTCTTTTAACCAACGAAACGCTAACGTTTTCGTAACGCTGAATATCGCTTTTAAGCCTGCTGTTTTTAGGCTTTATTCGTGAATAGTTCTATATTTACGGCTTGTTTAAACGATGAATGGCAGTCTACAAAATAAACGAGGATTTTTACGATGATTCATTTCTATTGATCGCCATTCATAGTTCCTTGGAGGATTACACTTTAGTATATCACCTAAACAAAACGCTTAAAACAAATTTTAAAAGGTCGAATACCGATTTCGACCTGTCGGAAAACAGCTCTTTTCCTTGGTTCGACTGGGTAGACCAATTTAATGACCGGTATTGGGTGCTGGTTGCCAACCAAAGTACAAAACAAGAGTTACAGGTAAATAACGACTTGTTTCAGAACGAAACAACCTATAGTAGACCTCGGCTTGTCCCAGAATATAAAGAAGTAGATTACTTTCTAAAAATAGAGGAGGAAGAAGGTCTGGAGAGTGATGAAATAATAAAGGTCTTAACCAAAATGCCCAAAGTAATTACAGCTTATGCGGTAAGTACAGATAAATTAAAATCAAAGAAAAACTTAATATTTTAAGTATGCCAACTAGTAAAAAAACAAAGATAGTAGCCACATTAGGGCCTGCCACGAGCAAGAAAGATGTGCTTAGAAGTATGATATTAGCGGGAGTAGATGTGTTTAGGATCAACTTTTCACATGCCGACTATGAAGATGTAAAGGAGCGTGTAGCCATGATTCGTGAGTTGAGCGAGGAATTAGAAATAAACACTTCTATCCTTGCAGATCTACAGGGGCCTAAGTTACGTGTAGGCGTAATGGCTGGAGAAGTAGTAGTTAGCCCAGGAGACGAAATCACCTTTGTTACGGGAACGCCTTTTGAAGGTACGGCAGAACGCGTATACATGAACTACAAAGAATTTCCTAGAGATGTAAAACCTGGAGAACGCATACTTTTGGACGATGGTAAACTAATGTTCGAGGTTGTTACGACCAATGGCGAGACAGAGGTTAAGGCGAAAGTAATACAGGGAGGCCCTTTAAAATCGAAAAAGGGAGTTAACCTTCCAAACACGAACATATCCCTGCCCGCACTTACAGAGAAGGACGTCAAGGATGCGGAATATGCAATCTCCCTCGAGGTAGATTGGATCGCACTTTCCTTCGTGCGATTTAGTCAAGACCTTATAGACCTGCAAAATATCATTAGCAAACATTCCAAGCATAAGATTCCGATTATTGCCAAAATAGAAAAGCCGGAAGCAGTTGAGAATATAGACAAAATTGTAGCCTATTGCGACGGGCTAATGGTTGCCCGAGGTGATTTAGGGGTTGAGGTTCCTGCACATGAAGTACCATTGATTCAAAAACAATTGGTGTTAAGGGCTAAAAAAGCTAGAATACCGGTAATCATCGCTACACAGATGATGGAAACTATGATTACGAGCCTTACACCTACGAGAGCAGAGGTGAACGATGTCGCCAATTCTGTTATGGACGGTGCCGATGCCGTAATGCTTTCTGGGGAAACTTCTGTTGGCAACTACCCGGTTCAGGTTATTGAGAAAATGACCAATATCTTAAAAAGTGTTGAAGGGAGTGATCTAATTAAAGTCCCTCATGAGCCACCACATATAAGAACCAAGCGGTTTATGACAAAATCTGTTTGTTACCATGCCGCGCTTATGGCAAATGAGATAAAAGCGAAAGCTATATCTACATTGACCAATAGCGGTTATACGGCCTTTCAAATTTCTGCATGGAGACCAAGCGCGCACATATTGGTGTTTACTTCAAATAAAAGGATTCTGACCCAATTGAATTTGTTATGGGGTGTTAAGGCTTTCTATTATGACAAGTATGTTTCTACGGATGAAACTATAGAGGATGTAAATCAAATAGCTTGTAAAAAGGGATTCTTAGAAGTTGGGGATATGCTCGTAAGTTTGGCGGCCATGCCTATGAAAGACAAGGGGATGGTAAACACGTTACGGGTTACGGAAATAGAGAATTGTAATTTTTAATTTAACCAATAATACCCAAAGAAAAACCCGCTGATCGCGGGTTTTTTAATTTGTAATACTCTTTGCGCTTTAAGCTACCTCTCGCTCAAAAGCTATAAAATTAATAACTTCCC
This sequence comes from Maribacter chungangensis, assembly GCF_042676845.1. Classification (NCBI taxonomy): domain Bacteria; kingdom Pseudomonadati; phylum Bacteroidota; class Flavobacteriia; order Flavobacteriales; family Flavobacteriaceae; genus Maribacter; species Maribacter chungangensis. The sequence continues at coordinate 597,642 of NZ_JBHTHY010000014.1, read as the reverse complement.
CGGTTTTGTTGAAAATCGGTTGTCCATGTATCCAACACTTATATGTAGAACCATCTTGCCGGTAATTGGTTACTATGGTCTCAAAGGATCGTTCTTCTTTTATAGCCGTAGAAATTAGTTCTAAAGATTTCTTACATGTTTTTTCTCCTTGGAACATTTTTGGTTTGTTGCCAATAATCTGTTCCGGTCTGTAACCATTCATTTTCCAAATATTATTGGTAGCGTAAACTATATTTAGTTTAGCATCCGTAACTACAATGACATGTTCTTTTTGTTCCAGTTCCTCTTTAAGTATATTCTGGTCAAACGCCCATGAACGTTCCTTGGCGATTTTAAAAAGAGATGTTAGGTCCGTTGCCGTTTCACAGACCTTGTCGAAATTCGTAGCATAAAAATCCCAAGAAGATACGGGTAGTTGTGTAATTTTTAGCGTCTTATAAAATTTTCGTACCGCATCATCATAATTTCCAATATCCATATTGATTGAATAATATTAATAATCGTTTTCATAGCAATAGCTTATAAAGCTATTAAAACCGTTTATAGCCTTCAAATTAATAGGAATGATTAACAGTCTTGTTTAATAGTTAATACGAATTATTTTCCATTTAGATCGTAAAGTATGAACAAAAAAAGAGACCAAACGTATCGAAAACAACCGTATTTAATCCCGTTTTGTTATGTATTACGAATATCACGATGCCAAATTAGGGTCGCTTTTAGGGTTTAGCAATGACATTAAGAATGATCAAAACCAATTTTCCATCGTGTCGGGAAACATCAATATGTTATGGAATAAAAATAAGGTACCGGTTCGTTTGCGGATAGACGGACTGGAAATGGAACTGCTCCCCGATCAATTGGTCACCACTACCTACTTGCAGCATGTGACCTATTTACCCATGGAGGCTCCCTTAACGGCCTTTCTTTTTAATAGGGAATTCTATTGTATCAACGACCATGACAGTGAAGTGTCCTGTAATGGAATCCTATTTTTTGGAACACAGGACATTCCCATTATTACCATACCGGAAGATCAGTTGACCAAATTTGACCTGTTGCACGAGATCTTTATTGAGGAGTTTTCTACATCGGACCAGATCCAAGGTGATATGCTGCAAATGCTTCTAAAGCGCCTTATCATTATATGTACGCGGTTGGCCAAAGAACAGTTGATCGTAAAAACAATGAATAATGACCAGATAGACGTGGTACGGAAATTTAACGTATTGGTAGACACCCATTTTAGGACCAAAAGAAAGGTAAGTGATTATGCCGAAATGCTTTTTAAAAGCCCCAAGACCCTGTCCAATCTCTTTGCCCTGTACAACCAAAAATCGCCCCAGCAGATTATTTTGGAACGTTTGGCACTGGAGGCAAAGCGCCTTATGAGTTTTACGGATAAGCAGAACCAGGAAATTGCCTATGACCTTGGTTTTAACGACCCAGCGCATTTTAGCCGCTTTTTTAAAAAGATGACCGGGCTTTCGCCCTCCCAATATCGGGAAAACAACAGTTTGTCCGCATAAAGGGAAATAAGTACAAGCGTTCGGGCAATAGCGCCTAACAAATACCTTCTTTGTTGCCTCATCTTTGTCCTGTATTTAAAAATATAGTAAAGATGAAAAACAAACAGCCTTCTATTTTTAATCTTATTGAGATATTTCGGCAACCGAAAAAAACGCAGGTCATTCCTATCAATACCGAAGCGCATTGCGAACAAAAACAGCATCATGATTTCTATTGCGATGCGGAACGACCCTATATATCCATTTAAAAACAAAATAACAAAACCGGTATTGTAACGAAGCATGCAAAAAATGGATATAAAGCTTCGAGACAATAACAAAAAAATAACATAAATATTCCTGCTGGTACCGAGATACCTAAACGGTATAGCGGTACGCTAGGAATATAACAAAAACAACGTAATTATGAGCACATTTAATGTACCTACAAGAGAAGAGGTCACCGTGGCCAACCAAGCAATTTTTGACAACCTTAACAATGCCCTAGGTTTTGTACCTAACCTCTACGCCACTTATGCACATTCCCAAAATGCCCTTGGCAACTACTTGGCTCTTAGTGGCGCCAAAACGTCTTTGAACGCCAAACAGAAAGAAGTGGTAAACCTGGCCGTAAGCCAAGTGAACGAATGTCTTTATTGTTTGGCGGCCCATACGGCCATAGGAAAAATGAACGGTTTTAACGATGCGCAAATCTTGGAACTTAGGGCCGGACAGGCTTCTTTTGACCACAAACTCGACGCTTTGGCCAAACTAGCCAAAAACATGACCGAAAACAGGGGAGCTACGGACGCCGCGGTAGTAACGGATTTTCTAAACGCAGGCTGGACCAAGGAGCATTTAATAGACACCATTGTCCTCGTAGGCGATAAGACCATATCCAACTACTTGCACAAAACGACCAACGTACCTGTAGACTTTCCTGCAGCACTACCATTGGAAACGGTAAGTGCCTAAAAGGAAATGTATAGTGCACCTTTAGGAAGAGAAGATCATTCCTAAAACCAATTCAAGTCTTTTGGCTGCCAAAACAAGGATAGAAGTGGTTTAAGCTTTTCACGGTCAAGCTAAAATTAGTGATTTTTTGAACATTTGAATACTTTTTTGAGTTGCATAGCATCGCTACGGAAGGAAAAAAGACAGGGCCGAAACAAAGCCAACAATTTGGCTTTTGAATGAGGAGCCAGTTGCCGCGCGCGGCGAGAAAGAGCAATTTTTTAACGAACGGAAAAGTATAAATAACTTCATTATGTACAAAATACATACCCGAGATAAAGCAACGATTATTGTGGCCATGCGATTTGATTGCGATTTTAATATTTGAACAGAAGTAAAACGTAGGCCCTCCGTTAAAGTAGGGTCAAAAAAAAGAAATAACATAACAACATTTCCGTAACCCGGAGAAATTAAATCACGTAATTATGAGAAAATTAGTAGCAGTAGCATTTTTAGTATTTGGAACTTTAGTAAGCGGTAACGCCCAAGATAAAATGGCCAAGATAGTTTCCTTGGAGCAAGTGCCCGGTGAGTTTATCACAAAGCAGTTGACCCTGAACGAGGGTACCTACATCTTTGAGATTACAAACAACGCTGTAGGTCATAATGTAGGCTTTGTATTGGCCAAAAAAGGCTCGGACTTGTCCAATCCGGAAAACCACATACAAACGGCTTATGTAACAGAACAAGTAGCCGATGGCCAAAAACAGCAGAGCAGCCCTACCACCTTGGCAAAAGGGGAATACGTGTATTTTTGTCCGTTGAACCCAACGGCCACTGACAACACGCTGACCGTTAAATAAGTACGGGAATCCAGCAATGCTCCAACTCCCCTAAGAATAACTTTCTTACGGGAGTTTTTCTTTGGTTAAAAATCGAATTTTAACTGGACCAAAATAGCTTCTTCCCCGGTTTTGGCCGTTTCTTTTTTATCGGTGTTGAGGTTGGCAAGGGAAATGCCAAGCAAACGAACGGAGTTTTGAAGTTCTTCCTGATATAACAATTCCTTTGCGGTCTCCAAGATCAAATCCTTATCGGCAATGAAATAGGGCAAGGTCTTACTACGTGTGTTCAAGGTAAAATCACTATACTTAATTTTTAGGGTGATGGTTTTTCCCGCGATATCCGCTTTTTTAAGTCTTCGCTCCAGTTCTGCTGCAATATGGTCCAAGCGCTCTAGCATAAAAATCTCGCTGCTCAGGTTCTCGCTAAAGGTACGTTCCGCTCCAACCGATTTTGGAATCCGATGCGGTTTTACCTCGCTTTTATGGATACCGCGCACAACATCATAATAATACCCGCCACTTTTCCCAAAGTGCTCGGTTAAAAACGCGACCGATTTCGTTTTTAGGTCCTTGCCCGTAAAAATACCCAGTTGGTACATTTTCTCGGCCGTTACCTTGCCTACCCCATAGAATTTACGAATGTCCAAGTCCTCCAAAAATTGAAGGACCTCTTCAGGGTTTACTGTTTTTTGTCCGTTGGGCTTGTTGATATCACTGGCCACCTTGGCAATAAACTTGTTTATGGAGATACCTGCAGATGCATGAAGTCCCGTTTCCTCCAAAATACGCTGTCGTATTTCCTTGGCGATCAAGGTTGCGGAGGGATTTCCTTTTTTATTGATGGTCACGTCCAGATAGGCCTCGTCCAAAGAAAGGGGTTCCACCAAGTCGGTATATGCATAAAAAACGGCACGTATTTTTTGTGAGATTTCCTTATAACGATCAAAGCGTGCCTTTACAAAAATAAGGTCCGGGCAGTTTCTTTTGGCCAGCACACTGCTCATGGCGCTGCGTACCCCAAATTTTCTGGCCTCGTAACTGGCCGCGGCCACCACTCCGCGTTGGGAACTTCCGCCCACGGCAATGGGTTTTCCCCTAAGTTCCGGGTTGTCCAATTGTTCTACAGAGGCATAAAAAGCATCCATATCTACATGAATGATCTTTCTTTGCGGTATGTGCCTTGTATTCTCCATCTAAGCCCTACAAAGTTAGGGATATGGACCGGGTTAGCTTGTTTAGGTGCCGTTATAATTGAAGCTGGATATCCGTTCTAATTATAGAATAGCTAGTTGACGGGTATTTTATTATGACAATACGGTCTAGCTTTCCCTCTTCCCTTATAATTTATTGTGGTTCGCCATTGTAAGTTGCCTCACTGATGGTAAAAATTGTCGCGCTGCGTTCGCTACCCTCAATCTCCATGGTTAGCTTTAGTAACAAAATATCCGTTTCGGATTTGTTCAGCTGTATTCGATAGCTGTTTGCACCTTCTTTGCCGCTCAAAAAAATACAATCCCTGAGCTGGGTTCTGTAACCGAGATGCTCACCTTGCGACCTTGCTTGGTAACGCTAATCCCTGCTGGCGAACAGCTGCCGTTGGCGAGAAGGTCGGTTCCTTCCGCATCCGTAAGTGTTACGGAAAACAATTGTGCCAAACAAAACTATGGATAGCTTCTTTGGTTTTGAATACCGTTGCATGTTCTATGTTTTGGACTTTGTAGAAGGATTATTGTTGTCCGTTCAAATGCTTTTGAACCCAACTAAAACTACCGTCTATAGTGTCGAAAAGTTGTTCTTTGGGGACTAGGTCCGGTATAATATCTATGGAAGTCAATAAGTCTTTAGGCTGTTCCTGTAACCCTGTAAGGACTACTTTTATATCTTTTAGCGCTAAATCCAATATGGCGTTTTCCAGTGCATAAATACCTGATTGATCTACATAGGGCACCCGATCCATACGTATAACTAGTACTTTTATGCCTGCATCAATGTTTTTTACCTGCTCTTGAAAGTGAGAGGTAAAACCAAAGAACAATGGCCCGTATAAGTGTTTGATATAGATTTTATCTTTAAACTTCTCATAAAACGCTGTTTCGTCTTCCCATGGTTTTTCTCCATCAAACCCGGCCAAGGTTCCTACTTGCATACCTTCCTCGCCGATATCGCTCGCTCGTTTCATAAATAAAAGAGCAGCAAGCGTTACGCCTATGCCTACGGCTTGTATCAAACTTCCAAAAGTAGTCCAGAGCAATACCAAAATAAGAACGGCGGCATCAGCCCTCGGTACTAATTTTAAATGTCGTAGCCCTTTCATATCAACTATCTTAAATCCTATCGGGATTAGGATTCCCGCTAAAACAGCTAGTGGGATATAGGCCGCCAAAGAGCTTAGCCCCAATAAAATGGCCAATAGAAATACCCCGTGCAATGCTCCGGACAATCTAGTTCTTCCTCCGGAATTTATATTCACCACGGTTCCTTTAGTTGCACCCGCTCCCGGGATACCACCGATCAAGGCCGCTACCATATTGCCTATTCCTTGACCTATAAGTTCGCGGTTACTGTTGTGCTTGGTCTTGGTCATGTTATCCGCAATGACAGAGGTCAATAAGGAATCTATAGAGCCTAGGACGGCTAGTACCATACCGTATTCCAATACTAAAAAGTAGGCACTACTATCTATAGTGAACAAACCATCTAATTGTAATGAAGGTAGTCCCGAAGGAATTTCACCTATAATAGGTACATCCCATTGGATAAAGTAGGCAAAAATGGAAACAACGATCAAGGCCACCAAGGGACTGGGAACGCTTTTATTGATTTTAGGGAACAAGTAATAGATTGCAACGGTCATTGCTCCCAAGGCTAGCGCTTGCCAATTAAAGTCACTGAACAACCTTGGTAAATCGGCCATAACCTTCAAGGTCGATTTTGCCGAGTCCAAACCTACAAAAGGGAAAACCTGAAGAATGATGATAATCAAACCCACCCCGCTCATAAAGCCTGAGATTACCGGATAGGGAAAATATTTTATATAGCCTGCAATGTTTATCAATCCAAAAATAATTTGCAAGGCGCCACCTACCAAAAAACTGAGTAAAATGATTCCCATGGCATCCTGCAAGCTACCGGCAACTTCAATGGCGTTGGCTACCAAAGCTGCGGATACTACGGTCATGGGGCCTGTAGGGCCACTTGCCTGAGTTGCCGTACCTCCGAAAAGTGCGGCTAGTATACCCACGGCAATGGCGCCGTACAATCCAGCTATAGCTCCCAAGCCAGATTGTACACCAAAGGCCAAGGCTAAAGGAAGTGCTACTACACCGGCCACTAGTCCGCCGGTGATATCTCCCTTGATATTACTAAAATCAAAAATATTCTTTAACATGTATATAGATTAAAGGTTGGAATAAAGGAGGTTATAGGAAATCTACTTTTCCGGTATCCATATCATAGACGCCACCAATAATCTTGATTTCACCTTTGTCTTCCATCTCCTTCAAAATAGGACTGTTGTCGCGTATGTCCTGAATTGTTTTATTTACATTGTGCTCACATACCAAGTGCACAAATTCCTCGTTTTTAGAACTTCTGTCCCCGTTATATGCTACCGAGGCTACGGCCGGTCTTATTTTGGATAACATCGCCGTAATATTTCCTAGTTTCACATTGTCTACCGCAGCTTTAACGGCACCGCAATGTTCATGTCCTAAAACCAAGATTACTTTAGATCCGGACACCTTGCAACCAAACTCCATACTACCTAAGATATCTTCGTTTACGAAGTTGCCGGCAACGCGTGCTACAAAAATATCGCCTATACCCTTATCAAAAACATCTTCAACAGGTACGCGACTATCTACACAGGATAATATCACAGCTTTTGGAAATTGACCTCCAACGGTTTTCCGTATTTGTTCCGTGTGGTCACGTGCCGTAAGATCTCCTTCAACGAATCTTTGGTTGCCTTCCTGTAAACTTTGAATGACGCTGTCCGGAGTTAAGGCCGCTTGTTCATCTGCGGTCAATACCTGTTCTACTAAAGGAGTTATTTCCCTTGTGATTATTTCTCCCGTATTAGACTCGACCTGTATGGTCAATTTTTTAAATGAGCTCATTGTGTTTTGTTAATGGTTTAAATATGGTTAAATGTAAACTCGATAAGGGTTTTTCTAAAATTTAACCTATAACAAATGATTATGGCTTGCATTAATAAAACTAAATGTATTTTCATAAAATCATAAAAACACAGCAGTTGAAGACACTTAAGTACAAAAAGGCCTTTCTAATAAAAAGTATGTGTAATCCGATTCGGGGCAGAACCCATCAACTTTGGCACACTAAGGAAACCTACATGGCACTTTACTTTAGATAAATTAAGGTGCTAGGTTGAAAAAGATTTCTAAACTAGTGTAAAAGGAGGTCTACATTTAGCGGTGCTCATTACGTTGCTAAAATCCCATCTTTTTCGATTAGTGAAATAAGTTTTAAATTGGTGGAGCTTATACTACCGCTTTCGAACATAAAACGTTTTTCGTATAGTTTATTATCGGCATAATACGTTACAAAGAATTCGTTATTAAGTTCCAGGACGTCTTCTTGTACCATTTCTATCTTTTCGAAAGATTTGGCTCCAACTTCACCAATGGCATGCCGCATAGTAGAGGTGTTTCTTTCCGTATCAAAACCTTTGGAAACAATGATGACCATTTCAATTGCGGTTTCTCTATCGTTAAGAAGGTACGCATTCCATTCTTTGGCCAAAAATTCTTTGTTCCATTCATCAACAAGAGCTACGTAAACATCTTTAGCAATGGGTATCTCTATATCTTTTTTCATAAAAATATGCCATGGTATTTAGTAGATGGCGAGTAACGACTATTACAATGCGCCCTTAAACTGTTCTAAAAATCGGATATCGTTTTCGCTCAATAAGCGAATATCGGAAATCTGGTGCAACAACAAGGCAATACGGTCTATACCCATGCCAAATGCAAAACCGGAATATTCTTCTGGATCTATACCACAATTCTTTAACACATTCGGGTCTACCATACCACAGCCCATAATCTCTAGCCAACCGGTCCCTTTAGTCATCCTGTAGTCGGTTTCTGTTTCTAGCCCCCAGTACACATCTACTTCTGCGCTGGGCTCCGTAAAGGGAAAATAGGAAGGTCTCAAACGGATTTTAGATTTACCAAAAAGTTCTGTCGTAAAGTATTGTAGCGTTTGTTTAAGATCGGCAAAGGAGACGTCCTTATCAATATATAATCCTTCCACTTGATGGAAAAAGCAATGCGAACGTGCCGAAATGGCTTCGTTGCGGTACACTCTTCCTGGGGAAATAGTACGAATTGGAGGTTTGTTGTTTTCCATATAACGCACCTGAACGGACGAGGTGTGGGTACGTAAAAGGATGTCTGGATCGGTCTGCACGAAAAAGGTATCCTGCATGTCTCTTGCTGGGTGGTATTCCGGTAAATTCAAGGCGGTGAAATTGTGCCAATCATCTTCTATTTCAGGGCCTTCGGATACATTGAAACCAATACGTGAAAATATGTCTATGATTTGGTTCTTTACGATAGAAATTGGATGTCTGGCTCCTAACTCTATCGGATTTCCAGGTCTGGTCAAGTCTCCAAACTTTCCTTTTTCTTCCGTTTGGTGGTGCAAGGCATTTTTTAATTCGTTTACCTTGTCCGTTGCCCTTTGTTTTAGTTCATTGATAGTTTGCCCAAATTCTTTTTTTTGGTTATTTGGCACGTTCTTGAATTCGGCAAAAAAAACGTTCAATAGTCCTTTTTTGCCTAGATATTTTATGCGGAACGCTTCGATAGCTTCCGGTGTATCGGCAGAGAATTTTTCTACTTCTGCAATATGCCCTTTTAATGTATTGATCATGGATTTCTCTAATGCGACAAATTTAAGACATTTTGTTGAACCTCGAATTTTGTTTTTTCAACCTTATAACAAATAAGCAGGCCCCTTGTTAGTTTAGGGGCCCGCTGTTTAACTTTTAAAATGACCATTACTTTTGTAAGGATGCCGTACTAGGTTGAACATTGTCCTTTACATAGCTTTTAATCCATGTAGTACACTCCTTAAAGTTTTCAAAAATATGATTTTCCGGTATAAAATCCGGGATGATATCTATACGTTCCATCATATATCTTGGCTGTGGCAAGAGACCAACAAAAAGCACGGTGATATTGTTTTTGTTCAATTCTTGTAACGCATCTTCCATGGCATAGAGACCGGACTGATCCATGTATTGCATACGGTCTAGACGCAATACGGCATAAGATGCCGTATTGGGTATTTGATCCGTTAAGGTCTGGAAATCGCTTGTTGTCCCAAAGAATAAGGGGCCTTTTACATGTTTGATAAAGACCTCTTCTTTTAGTGATTGAGGAAAATCTTTTTCGTCTGCCCACGCTTTTTCTTCGGACAATGATTTTACGTCAGATCTTTCGGACATCAAATCCCCCATTTTTTTCATAAACATTAACGAGGCTATAACAAGCCCTATTCCCACGGCATATACGAGGTTCCAAAATGTGGAAAGAACAAGTACCACAAGCATAACCACAACTTCCGAGCTTAATTTTAAAGGCCCTATTTTAATATCTTTGGGTAAATTGGGAATTGCTTTGAGTCCTTTGTAGTCCATTACTGCAATACCCACGGTGATAAGGATACCGGCCAGAACAGCAGCAGGTATTTGCGAGGCAACAGGCCCTAAGGCCAATAGGATAATCAATAATAAAATACCCGCGATCATACCCGATAAACGTGTCTTTCCACCAGAGTCTATATTAACTACCGTACGTATGGTAGCCCCTGCTCCAGGAAGCCCTCCAAAAATAGCGGCGATACTATTTCCAATACCTTGCCCTACAAGTTCTTTGTTAGGTTTGTGCTTGGTCTTGGTCATATTGTCGGCTACTACTGACGTCAGCAGCGAATCTATTGCGCCCAGCAAAGCCAAAGTAAGCGCTGTAAAAATATAGGGGGCTATGGCTCCAATCTTAAATTCCGTAAAGATTTCCAAGTTTGGTATTGGAAAACCTTCCGGTATTCTTTCAATAGTACGGTAATCAAGTCCAAGGGCGTAAGCCGTACCCGATACCAGCAATAGTGCAACCAAGGTGCTGGGTACTGTTGTGGTTATGCGTTTAAAGCCATATATTATGAGTATGGTAATAAGCGCCAACGCCAGTTCCAACCAGTTAATACTTTTTAGAGCTTTAGGTAACACTTTTATTGCTCCTAGTACGCCGGAAGCTTCTTTAGCGGCCAATGTTGCGGCCTCTTCCATAATTGTAGCTTCGGTTATCTCTCCGGAGCGGGCAATGGTCTGTTCAAAATCTTCGAGAACCAAAATACCCTCGTTTGCCTCTTCCCTTAGGATATTTTCCAATATCAACTCCTCTGCTTGTGGTTTAAACGGTGTTACCCATGACATATCTTCTTTGGGGTAATAGCCTAAAGCCGGGAGTATTTGAGTGACGAGGATAATAACCCCAATGGCGGTCATAAAACCGGATACGACAGGGTAGGGAATGTAGCGTATGTACTTTCCTATCCCAATAATTCCGAGTCCGATCTGCATAAGCCCTGCCAATAGGAAAACGGTTAAAATTGCCGGCAGTGCTTTTTCGACACTCCCGTCAAAAGTGGCAATAATACCGGCTATTATAACCATACTTACTGCGGTCATGGGCGCCGTTGGACCTGAAATTTGCGTATTAGTGCCACCGAAGAGTGCTGCAAAAAAGCTGATAAAAATAGCTCCGTAAAGACCCGCTGTTGGGCCAAGACCGGAGCTTACACCAAAGGCAAGTGCCAATGGTAGGGCAACTATACCTGCGGTGATACCTCCTAAAAGGTCTCCTTTAAAGTTTGTGAATAAATTTTTCATGAGTGAGTAGCGTATTATTAAATTAACTTATAATATCCTGTATAATCACAAGATAGGTTTTTAGATGGTCTTAGGTCCTTATCAATATGCGCTTTAAATGGAGAATTATATAAAATAAAATAGAGAGCAGTTTGATAGTTTGGAAGCAACCATTTAATGTTTGTTTACTCGTAAAAATTTACCTTTCCTGTTGTGATATCATACATGGCTCCTATAATTTTTATTTCCCCGTTTTGCTCCATATCAAATAAAATCCTGCTGCGTTCTCGGATATTTTCAATAGTGAGATGTACATTTTTTTCAGACACCTTATCTACAAATTCAAGGTTCTTAGAGTTTCGCACTTTTTCATCTTTTGGTTCTTTAACAGCAGCTACGGCTGGCTCCAACTTGTTTATTAAAGCGGTTAAGTTACCCATTCTGGCATGGTCGCAAGCGCCTTTAATGGCTCCACAGCTAGTGTGACCTAAAACTACGACCAATTTTGTACCTGCAAGTTTACATGCAAATTCCATGCTGCCCAAGATATCTTCATTTACAAAGTTTCCGGCAATTCTAACACTAAATATATCCCCTAGCCCTTGGTCAAATACGAGTTCCGCTGAAACCCGTGAATCTATGCAACTTAGTATGGTGGCAAAGGGAAACTGTCCTTCACTGGTATCGTTTACTTGTTCTAAGAGATTACGGTTCGCTTTTAGATTGTCTTGGAACCGTTGGTTCCCCTCTTTTAAAAACTGTAATGATTTTAAGGGAGTTATAGATGATTGTGTTTCTTTTGTATGTGCTTTCATAATTTGTTTTGTTAATCGTTTTCAGGGTCGATTAGGGTTCCAATTTTAGACTTTTTGGCACGGTATTTTTTTAATGATAGTACCGCCAAGATTTTAATATCTTTTTGGCTTTTAAAACCACCTTTTTGAATTGACTAACGACCTACTTGTTTAATTTTATTTCTTTATTAAGAGCCTTTAACTCTGTTTAGTATATGTTTGGACTATGATGGATTATTGTGCCGTTAAAGCTGCGTGATAATCTTGTTTAGGAATCTTCCTTTTTCGCTATAATGACACCCTTAAAAGTAGTGTTATAAATGGCTTCAAAACCCTTATTGGTATTGAACCGTGACTACGTTTTGGATAGGAAAAGAATGTTTAAACAGACCTTTGGAAAATTAGGCGATAACAAGACAGTCGATACACAGCTGCTAAACGCGATACAATAATAGTAAGGTTCTTATTTGGGAGGTGGTAGAAATACCTCTAAGGACATATCATAATAACGTTCTACATAGCTAGTAGATAAAACACTTTTGGAAGTTGGTTTTACAGGAATAACAGTATAGGGTTCATAATAGAACACTTCTTTTTCTTCTAGCTCTTTATTGCTTTCCTTGTTGCGTTCTTCTTCGTTTAAATTTAGAAGAATCTCTATTTCCTGGTCTATACCCAACAACAAAAAAGAAGCCGGAGCAACAATAATTGCTGTAAAGAACATAGAAAAAAATAGGACAATGGTTAGCTTCATAGTATTGCTTTCAGAATAAAAAAGTAAATATAAAAGTAATGCTATTATAATATGTTAAAATTAACTAAAAATCTTTAAGTAATTTTAAATTGTCCGAAGATACCCATCCGGTCTTTCCATCGGTAAGTGCTATTTTTTTCCAATTATTTAGTTCTTCTAGCACGTTTACTTTGGTACCTGCATGTAATACAAAGACTTCATCACTGGTGGTATTGGGTTCTGCTTGTATTCCAATCTCGTCCGCAAAAATAATGGCCGGCCTGTAGGTATTATAATCTTGATATTGTACAAAGGCAAAAACAACGGTAACTAGGGCAGCTGTTAAAGAAACAAGACTTCCAATAAACGCCCACCTTTTTCTTGAGGAATAGTAGGCGTAGTAGAATACGATGTACAGTATTACAAAAAGGAACATAAAGAAAACTCCTAAATAGGCCCACTGATCAAAAGTAAGGACGTCTGTAACCGATTTGTATAGTTTTGACAATCCTGTTTCAGGTAAGACTTCTATGGCGTCTAGCGTCATCTGTTGTGCATACCCCAAATTATTCAGTATTTCGGGATCGTTAGGACTTAGCAATAATGCTTTTTCATAATAGTAGATACTGTTGGGAACATCGTTTAATTTGTAATAGGAATTTCCTAGGTTATAGTAAATTGCCGCGGAATGTTGGCCGCTTTCCAAAATACCGGAATATAGATCGATCGCCTTTTCGTAAGCCCCTTCGTTATAGGCAACCGTAGCTCGTTCAAAATTGGTTTCGTTTTGAGCTGTCCCTGCAAGGCCTAACAATAAAATGAATATGATGACATTGTTTTTCACGATATTATAATTGCTTATCTATTAACGAAATTACCTCGCTGGCCTTTTCGTAGTCCTGTTGCATCTGCACATTGGAAAAAGGGCTATACCTTGCCGCTTCACAATTCTTTAGTAGCGCTAAAAAGCCGTCTACGGTTTCTTGGTTTACCTGTTTTTTAAGCAACAGCTCGGATATCTTGTCTTTGGTAAATTCAGAGGTCTCAATTTTTAACTTGGCTTTTAGATAATTGTGTAATGCTTTTTCCAAGGCTATATAAAACGAATCCTTGTTGCCTAATTCTTTTTTGGCCTTGGAAAGGTACTTTCTTGCGAGTCTGTTCGCTTTTTTAATTTTGTTGCCAACAACATCATTTGCTATTTCATCCCTTTTCTTGCGAAACAGAATAGCGATAGGAATACATATCAATGGCAAGAAAAATAGCAGATAAAAGCGGTTTGATCTAAAAAAATAGGTATCGCCGATTGTGCTAAGGTTGGGATTTAGCTTTATAAAATTAAACTGATTGTTACTGGCGGTAACGCTTTGTTTGTTGGTTGCGCTTGGATTCGTTGATATACTTGCCGCGTTATTGGGTCCTTCTAAAACGTTAATAACAATTTCATCTGAATTAAGGGTGGTGTAGGTTCCCGTCTTGGGATTAAAAAAGCTAAAAGCGATGGGCGGTAGTGGGTATTTACCCCTAAACGCAGGAACTACTGTATAACTATTACTTACTTTTCCTTGCATACCGCCTAGGGTCGTTCTCACGCCTTCGGTAAATTCGGGCTCGTACACTTCTAGTGAGCTCGGAAGGTCCAGTTCCGGTAGTTTAAACAGTTTTAGGTTTCCTTTTCCACTTACTTCAACAGTGGCCTGTAAGGATTCGGACGCGTTTAGACTTGTTTTGCTAGTGGTGACAGAAAAATCAAAATCGCCGACGGCTCCGTTGAAATTTTCAGGTTGGTTTGTTAATGGCAAGGGCTTAACATCAATAGTTCTATTTCCTGCTGAAACTGTTTTATTTGTCTGTGCATATACCCTTCCCCCAAAAAAATCCCGTTTGTTGGTGGGCACGTCTACCGTAACATCCAACGAAAGCGGCTCTATTTCCAGTTTGCCCGATTTCTGAGGGTAGAGTACCACCCGCTTAAGAACTACATAACGGTACGGCTTTCCTTTATACGTGCCGTTTTTAGCATTTAGGCTGGTAACTTTAATATCCTGGCTCCAGAAATTATTGTACTTGGGATTGTCCAAGGGCTGGTAGTTGGAGACACTAATAGACGGACTCACATATAACTTGTATACCACCGTAATGGCTTCGTTCATGTACGGGTCGTTCTTGGAGACCTCTGCTACCAAATGAAGGTTTTCATCCGCTATATCGTCTGCGGTCATTTGATCGCTAGGTTTGTCTACGGCGGCCGTTACCTCAACATCTTGCGGGAGGGATTTATACACTTGCCCATCTATGACTATCGTAGCCTGTTTTATCGTAAATTTTCCCCTTGCGGTAGGAGCCAAAGTATAGGAATAGGATTTGGAATAGCTACGCACCCCGTTTACCCAAGAAGAACTTATAGATTGTGAGGGCCCCATAAGAACCTTGAAACCCAAAAAGTCCGGAGGGTTAAAATTATCCCCATCCTTGTTCATGATAAAATCTACGCGTATACGCTCGTTAAGCCCCAGTTTGGATTTGCTTAGTTTCATTTCAAACGTTACATCTGTCGCATCTTGTGCGTTTAAAACAAAGGCCAACAGAAATACGCCTACAAATAAGATACCTTTTTTAAAATCCATTTTTATTTTTACCAGTCCTTTTCTGTTTTTACTTTGGCTCCTTGTACTTTTTTGGCATCGATTTTTTCCTGTACTTTCTTCTCTGCATTTTGCATGGCCCGTAACAGGTTCTCTATTTGTTGTTTGGAGAGTTGGTTGGGTCTGGGTTGTGGCTGGTCTTTAGGGTTGTCTCCTTGTTCGGGTTTCTTGTTCTGTTCTTTCTTCTGGTCGCCCTCGCCTTCTTTATCTTCATCCTCCTTTTCGTCGCCTTTATTTTTCTCATTCCCTTCATCTCCCTTATCTCCCTCATCCTTTTTGTCCTTATCCTTTTCTTCCTCGTTTTCTCCCTCTTTGTCCTCGTCTTTTTTATCTTCCTTGTCCTTATCGTCTTTATTATCCTGGTTTTGGTCCTTGTTCTCCTCGTCTTTTTTTAGGAGTTCTTTGGCAAGTGCCAAATTGTACCGGGTTTCTTCATCTGTAGGGTCGTTTCGTAAGGCTTCTTTGTAGGCTTCTACCGCCTTGTCGTATGCTTTGCGCTTCATAAAAACGTTACCCATATTATGGTAGGCGTTGTGTTTTTCTGGTTTGGCCGTGGCACTTTCACCCGCCTCCTTAAACCTGCCAAAAGCCTCGCTGTAGGTTTCATTATTGTAGTAGGCGTTTCCAAGATTAAAGGGAGCCGCCGCGTTTTCAGGACTTTTGGAAATAGCTATTCTGTAATCTGCTTCGGCCGCTATAAAATTATCTTCGGACAGTTTTTTATTTCCTTCCCAAGTACGGTTTTTTGAATCCCGTAGGCTTTTTTCTTTAGCCTTCAGGTCTTCTTCTTGTGCAAGCAGTGGTGTTGCTACAAAAAACAACAGAAATAGGTATGTGATTTTTCTCATCTTAATCTATCTGTTTTTCGTTAAATAAATTTAACTTTTTCAACCATTTTGTTTTTCGGTCCAATATGAAAATTTCTAGGAACAAAAACAAAAGAGCGGCGCCCAAAAACCATTGAAACTGGTCTTTATATTCGGCAAATTGTTTTGCCTCGAATTCTTTCTTGTCCATTTGAAGCAGTTCTTCCTTGATCAAATCTACCGCTGCATCTGTATTGGAACCGTCTATATATTTGCCATTGCCTTCATCCGAAATATCAACAAGCACCTGCTCGTTTAATTTGGTTATTACGACTTCGCCTTGGGCATCTTTTTTTAAGCTTTCTACTATTCCCCTGCGTTTTAACGGGATTGGGGCACCTTTTGATTTTCCTACGCCTATGGTGTAGATACGTATACCTTCATCTACCGCGTCTTCTACCGAATTTAGTGTACTACCTTCCGAGTGGTCTTCACCGTCGGAAATTATAAAAAGGACCCTGTTGGTCTGCTCCTCGTCATCATAAAACGTGGTAGCTAGTTCTATAGCTTCGTTTATGGCAGTGCCTTGAGAGCTTAGCATATCCGTATTCATGCTCTGTAGAAACATCTTTGCCGCTCCGTAGTCGGTCGTAATCGGTAATTGTGGAAATGCCTGTCCTGCATAAGCGATAATCCCGATCCGGTCACTTGCCAATTGATTAATGATTTCCGAGACGAGTCTTTTTGCTTTTTCTATCCTGTTGGGAGCAATGTCTTCCGCTAACATACTTTTAGATACGTCTATGGCGAAAACAATATCTACCCCTTCTCGTTTTACCGTTTCTAGTTTGGTGCCAATTTTAGGGTTAACAAGACCAATAATCAATCCGCAGAGCCCAAGAATAAAAAAAATAAGTTTTAGCGTGCCTTTGTAAAAGGAACGGTTCGGCGTCAGTTTTTTCAAAAGTAAGGCATCGGCAAATTTTTGCTGTGTCTTTTTTTTCCAGACCAGTAACAGCAAAAACAGTACAATGATCACCGGTATGATGAACAGCAAATAAAAATATATTTTCTCGTCTAACTGTATCATGGTCTATACAAAGCTTCTAAATACCGTATTTCTTAAGAACCATTCCAAAAGGAGTAAAATACCGGCTATATATACCCAAGGTCTAAATTTTTCCTCGTAACGGTAGTATTTAAATTCTTCTATTTCGGTTTTTTCCAATTTGTTTATTTCTTCATAAATTTCCTCTAGAGACTCGTTATCGGTCGCCCTAAAATAAGTACCGCCCGTTACCTTTGCTATCTCCTGTAACAATTCCTCATCTATTTCTACCTGACGCATTCCGTACCTAAACGAACCATCTGCATTATAGGAGATGGGTGTTAAGGCGTTTCCGTTCGTACCCAAGGCTATGGTATAGGTCTTTATACCAAACTCTACGGCAAGATCGGCGGCGGTTTGTGGTTCAATAAAGCCCATATTATTGACACCGTCCGTTAAAAGAATTATAATTTTACTTTTTGCCTTACTTTCTTTAAGCCTGTTCACCGAGGTAGCCAATCCCATTCCTATTGCCGTACCGTCTTCTAACTGGCCATAGGTAATGTCTTTTAGTGAGTTGAGCACTATGGACTTGTCGGTGGTTATCGGTGTTTTTGTGTAACTCTCGCCGGCGTAGGCAACCAGGCCAATACGGTCGTTGGGCCTTTGCCTGATAAAATCCGCTGCTACTTCTTTGAGCGCTACCAGTCTATTTGGTTTAAGGTCCCGGGCCAACATACTTGAGGAAACGTCTATGGCCATAACAATATCTATCCCTTTTGTGGTTTTTGTCCGGGTAGAAATATCCTCTGTCTGTGGTCTTGCCATAGCTACGATAATGGCACTTATCGCCAGGAGCCGAAATATAAAAAGCAAGGGCTTAAGTTTTGGCAAAAAACTAGGATAGTTGAACCCTTTTAAACTTGATATCCGAACAGACGCAGTTTCTTCTTTCTGTTTAAAGAACTGCCATGCAATAGCGAACGGCAGCAATAGAAAGAGCCAAAAGAAATCAGGATTTGCGAATGTTATGTTCTCGAACATCTAAAATTCCGTTTTTACCTCAACCGTGGTTAATATTCTATCTACAATTTGGTCTGCGTACGGGTCATCGTCCAGCCATGTTAAAATAATATATTGTTGAAAACCTTTACCACCGAACAACAGTACAGTGTATTTTCCCTGAATAAGGTCCTGGGAGCTCGGTGCGGTAAATTTTCCGCTACCGTATACTTTAATACCCTTAACACCACTTATAGTGTTAAACTCCTCTTGTTTTGTAATGATGTTCTTGGCACCCTGATCTTCAAAGTTTTTAATAATCTGTTCTATTGTTTGGGAGAAATCGGGCTCTGTTTCTTGGGCCAAGGTGACGGAGGTCGTTGCCACCGTAAAAAGACCTTCGGCACTTCTGTAGGCGAATGCTTGCATTTCGTTAATGTTGGCTTTTGCCTCTGGCGGAAGTTTGACTTCTTGCCGTATCAATACTTTTGGTGTTTCTAAACTGATGGGAGGAAACCCGTATCGGCTAGATACCCATTCACCTTCCAATAGTTCCATGGTAGGATTGCCTAAAGCGGAATCTTTAAGATAGGTGAACCCATATTTGAAACCGGCAACAGTAATTCCGATAATGAGCAAAGCGGCTAAAGTGGCTGCGCCCAACATGATTTTTTTCTTTTTCTTTTTACGTTCCAGTTCTTCTTGGTACGCTGCCAAATGCATTAACTCTTCCGCTGTTGGTTCGGGAATGGCCTCATGGGTCTTTTCTACAATTTGTTCTACAATTTTGCGGTCCTGCTCTGCAATGGACATAGCCGGTTTGGATTTTGCGAACTTCACTAAATCTGCCGTTTGCAAGATGTTCTTGAACTGGTTGATCGTATCTTTTTCCAACTCCAATTCTCCCGAATCGCTCAACAGTTCCAATTTTTCTATCAATTGCCCTGTGGTGCTTTCCATGGCCTGTATGTTGGCGTCCTCTTCTAGGTACGAGCGCACAATATCCGTAAGTTCGGAGTAGTATGCCTTAAACTCGTCCTGAATTAGGTATTTGGAGTTTTCCAAACGTTTTAATTCTAGGAGCGCACGATCATAAGGGGGCAATAAGGCTACTTTTTCTTCTTCGGTCAATGGTTTTTTGCGCAGCACGAACCAGTAAAAGAGTCCGCCCAAAATAGCTAAGATCAAAAGACCGCCTAGAAGATACTTCCACCAATCGGGATTAGTTTTGTCGACCGCCATCAATGGCTTTATATCGTACATTTTCTGGGCCAAAGTATCTACGGGAACGGTTTCTACGTTAATTTGGAGCGAATCTGTGAAGTACCCTATTCCATTAATCTCAATGCGTTGCTTTGGTAGTTTGTAAGAACCGGAATCAAATTGCGTAAGTGCATATATTTTTTGTAAAGTGAGACGGTCTTTTTTTCTAGTAGTGTCTGTAGCATAAGCTTCTACGGTTTCTAAGGGAGAAAAGGTTTGGCCTTCCGGAAAAATCACTTGATCGGTGGAGTCTATTTCAACGGAAACCGTCCATTGCACCTGCTCACCGATTCTAATATAAGTGGTGTCAACTTGGGTGCTTATGCTTGGTTTGGATTGAGAAAATCCTAGAAATCCCAGCGCTAGCAATATCACAACAAGACCACATTTGAGTTTAAAAGTGGTCTTGAAGCAATTGGGGCTTAGCGGCGCCGAGCCGGCATTTTTTCTAGGGATCTCTTGCATCATCTTCGTTTAAAATAGCCCAAAAGTTTTTTAACATAGCTCTCGTCTACCCTGCAGTCCAATACACCGCAACCGGATTTTTTAAAGGTTTCCTTAAAATAGGATACTTTTTCAATATGAAACTTGGCATAAGCGTTGCGTACTTTCTTGGAACGGGTGTTTACGAGTTGGAGCGCGCCTGTTTCCGCATCCATCATTTGTACCATTCCCAGATTAGGGATACTTTCTTCACGCTCGTCATAAACACGTATCCCTGTAACATCGTGCTTGTTGCCCGTAATCTTTAGGCTCCGTTCATAACCGGATGCTATAAAATCCGAAAGGACAAAAACGATTGCCTTCTTCTTCATTACATTGGTCAAGTACTTAAGGGCTTGGGAGATATCCGTTTTATTGCTTTTTGGTTTAAACTCCAGTAACTCTCTAATAATCCGGAGCACATGGGTCTTTCCTTTTTTTGGTGGAATAAAAAGTTCTACCTGGTCGGAAAATAGAATGAGGCCTACCTTGTCGTTATTCTGTAAGGCACTAAAAGCCAAGGTTGCGGAGATTTCGGTTATGATTTCGTTTTTAAACTGATTAGTGGTGCCAAAAAGCTCGGAGCCGCTAATATCCGCTACCAACATCATGGTAAGTTCGCGTTCCTCCTCAAATATTTTTACGTACGGCTCGTTGTACCTTGCGGTAACGTTCCAATCGATGCTTCGCACATCGTCCCCAAATTGGTATTGCCTAACTTCACTAAAGGTCATACCCCTTCCCTTGAAGGTAGAGTGATACTCCCCACCAAAAATATGGTCGGAAAGACGTCTGGTCTTTATCTCTATTTTACGTACTTTTTTGAGTAGTTCCTTCGTATCCATCCTAAATATTAGTTGGCAGTGTTCAGTGGCAGTTGGCAGTTGGCAGTTGGCAGTAGGATACTGCATGCTGTTACTGCCTACTGAGAGCTTTGCTCTATGGTACTTCGATTTCGTTTACGATTTTATTGATGATTTCTTCCGAGGTTATGTTTTCTGCCTCTGCTTCGTAAGTAATCCCTACCCTGTGCCTTAGCACATCAAGCACTACGGCCCTAACATCTTCCGGTACCACATATCCTCTTCGTTTTATAAAGGCATAACATTTTGCCGCGACCCCAAGGTTGATACTTCCCCTTGGTGATGCTCCAAAACTTATGAGTGGTTTTAAATTTTCAAGGTTATATTTTTCTGGATATCTAGTGGCAAAAACGATGTCCAAGATGTATTTCTCTATTTTTTCGTCCATGTACACCTCACGTACAGCTTGTTGCGCACTTAGAATTTGCTTTACCGAAACTACCGGATTAACCGTTTCGTATTTACCGAGAAGATTTTGGCGCATCACCAGTTGTTCTTCGTTCATCTTTGGGTAGTCTATTACCGTTTTCAACATAAAACGGTCCACCTGTGCTTCGGGTAAGGGATATGTTCCTTCTTGCTCTACCGGGTTTTGGGTCGCCATAACCAAGAAAGGTTTGTCCAGGGCAAAGGTTTCATCACCAATGGTCACCTGTTTTTCCTGCATGGCCTCCAAAAGAGCGGACTGCACCTTCGCGGGAGCACGGTTAATTTCATCAGCGAGCACAAAATTTGCGAATATGGGTCCTTTTTTAATGGAGAAATCATTTTCCTTCATGTTGTAGATCATGGTGCCTACAACATCTGCCGGTAATAGGTCCGGGGTAAACTGGATCCTGCTAAAGCTGCCTTTTACGGCTTTGGAAAGGGTGTTTATGGCCAAGGTCTTTGCCAAGCCGGGAACACCTTCCAACAAAATGTGCCCTTGACCCAAAAGTCCTATGAGCAACCTTTCGACCATGTGTTTTTGACCCACGATCACTTTGTTCATTTCGAGGATAAGTAAATCTATAAAAGCACTTTCCTGAGCTATTTTCTCATTTACCGCGCTAATGTCAACTGGTGTATTTTCTTCCATTTAAAGTCTTCTATTTTTTGGTAATGATAGGCTATTATTTTAACAGTTGTGCAAATTGAAAATTTATTAGCTGAGTAGCTGTTAACGATTGGTTAAAAAATGTGAAAAGCCCCTATTTTTATGAAGTATTTAAGGGATTTCTTTTTAATTTCACTCGGTTAAGAAAACCCGTAGCGGGAATATAGACAACAATCGCCATACCCGCCGGTATAAAGGAATTTGTATTAAGAGGTATGTGAACGTTAACTTAGATGAACAATACCATCGATTATTCTAGAATCATAGCAGGAACCATGACTTGGGGCGATTGGGGCAAACAGCTTTCCAAAAGGGAAATGGAGAACCGAATACAGTCTTGTTTGGCCTTTGACATCAGTACTTTTGACCATGCGGACATTTATGGGGATTATACTACTGAAGAACAGTTCGGGAGGGCTTTTTCTGCTTGTGGCATTGATCGGGAAGACATACAATTGATAAGTAAATGTGGGATACAGTTAAATGCGAAAAGTAGAAACAACACTGTAAAACATTATGACTACGGATCCGAATATATTATCCGGTCCGCCGAGCGCTCCCTAAGATCCCTACAGACCGAGTATTTGGATATGCTATTGCTACATAGGCCAAGTCCGCTCATGCAACCTGATGAAATCGCAGCCGCAATCACCCAACTTAAAAAGGAAGGTAAGATACGGCGGTTCGGGGTTTCCAATTTCAATTCGGCGCAAATTGCGCTTATAGAAACCATGATACCCGTAGAAAGTAATCAGATAGAATTTTCTCTTACGAGCAATGGTGCTATGGATAACGGCACACTGGATGATTGTATGGTTAATAAGCGTTTAGCCATGTCTTGGAGTCCCTTGGGCAATTATTTTAAAGAAAACTCCATGCAGTCCAAACGAATAAAAAAAGCAATAAAACCACTTTGCAAAAAATATGCAGCTACGGAGGATCAGTTATTGTTGAACTGGGTATTGAAACATCCGGCAGAAGTGCATCCAGTAGTGGGCACCACAGATGCTGTTCGCTTAGGTTTGGCAATGAAAGCCCTGACCATTGAAATGGAGCTGGAAGATTGGTTTAAATTGCTAGAGGCAAGTAACGGGCATGTGGTGGCCTAAAAAATCAAGGATCGAGAAAAAACAAACCCCTTTTAAGAGGGATTAAGAATGATAACAGCTATGGAAACAGAAACAAATAGAATGGCTACGTTTGGGGGAGACCAAGAGGCACCGACCGTATTTATAACAGGTGCCACAAGTGGAATTGGAAAAGCGACTGCGGAAATTTTCGCGAAGCACGGGTACGGCCTGGTACTTTGCGGAAGAAGGCAGGACCGGCTAAACGCACTAAAAACCGAGTTGGGATCCGGGACAAAAGTACATGTACTCAATTTTGATGTTAGGGACAAAGTAGCGGTGCAAAGTGCAATAGCATCGCTTCCCCAAGCGTTTTCAAATATTTCAATTTTGGTGAACAATGCCGGTAATGCGCATGGCATGGATACCATTCAAGAGGGTAGTGTAGACGATTGGGACGCCATGATAGACATCAACGTTAAAGGCCTATTGTATGTTTCTAAGGCAATTTTACCAAAAATGATTGCAAACAAAGAGGGGCATATCATCAATATCGGTTCCACCGCTGGCAAGGAAGTTTATCCTAAAGGAAACGTGTATTGCGCGAGCAAACATGCCGTAGATGCCCTAAACCAAGGTATGCGAATGGATTTGAACCAACACGGTATCAGGGTTGGGGCGGTGAACCCGGGACTGGTAGAAACAGAATTCAGCAATGTCCGTTTTAAAGGAGACGAGGAACGCGCCAAAACGGTGTACAAAGGATATCAGCCATTAAAACCGGAAGATATTGGGGACATAATCTATTTTGTGGTTACACGACCTTACCATGTTAATATTGCCGATCTTGTGGTCATGCCCACGGCGCAAGCTTCATCTACCCAAATCAATAAAAATTTATGATTAATAAACGCTTATTGGTCAAGAACTTGCTCGCCCATAACGACGAGAACAGTTTCTATGATAAAAAGCGTTTCATTGCCATTAACCACAAAGAAGGCAAGGCAAAATTTCTAAAGCATGTATGCGCTCTGGCCAATAGTAACCCCAATAACAATTCATTTATCGTGGTCGGGGTAGAGGACGAGGACAATAAAATAGTCGGGGTAGATTTTTTTGATGACAGTAAAATCCAAAACTTGGTAAATGCTTATTTGGACAACCCTCCGTTGATCGCTTACGAGAATATTCCTTTTCCGCACCTGGAAGAAGGAAAGGTAGTAGGTTTAGTTACTATAAAATCTAGCGGTAAGGTATGTTCCTTGCGTAAAAATATCTGGAAATATTATGGAGGTTCCGTGTTTTTTAGGGAAGGCAGCATTAGTATGCCAAAAGTATACGACATTGAGCTTAAGGACGTAAACTCCCAAGCGGTCTCCACCATTCAACAGCACGCCCGTAACAACATTGAACTTACCTTGGACGGTGTCATCGATTTTATAAACAACCGGCATAAAGATCTGGAGAGCCACTATAAGGTGTTTAAAGAGCAGTTTGTGGTGTGCTGGGCCGGCAATAAAAAAACGGTAAAAGGGCAGACTTACTATAACCGGGTAGATATAGAACTAATAAACGAGCAGGTAAAGCTGTTCTATTCCAATTTGGACGAGGTAACCATTTCATATACCGAGGATTCGTTTACCACTATGGAGTATGTAAAATTAGGGCTTGGGGCAACCCAGCGTTTTTATCCCCTAGAAGAATTGACCATAACCTTTCAAGAAAATGGTACCTATCATATACAAACAGATCTGGTTTTTATGCCACCGCAATATGATAAGAAAGTTTTGCACCACACTTACAATAGTAACAACAGCATTTTGGCAAAGATTAAAAGTAGTATTGGCTTAAACCCGAACGAAGTAGAGGATCTGAAGCACCTGCCGGATACCTATTTGATATGCTACCTAAACGGTTTTGAAGAAGCACGGGATCAGATGGAACTGGCCAGGGTTTTGGTTAAGAATGATTTTCCCAAAGTATACACATCGGTCAAAGCTGCGTTGCGGATTCTAAGGAAGGTGGACTATAACTGATGTTTAAAAGGTATAACCTTGGTTTCATACTTTTTCTAACTAATGCTACGCTATTGAAAACTTAAACGCTCTGAAATGTTTTGTAGATGGGGCCTACGGCCGATTTCGAGGTTCAAACGGTTTTGAAAAAATAATTTTGTGGAAAACCGTTATTATTAGGAACCATGGTAAATATGTCTTTGCCCGGATTTTTTGATTTTGTACCTAACAACGACTTTTTAAGTACGTACAAAGATACGATGTCAACGTACTTGAAGTAATCGTACTCATGGCCGCCTCCTTTTATGCAATAGACAGGGGCTACGTGGACTTCGAAAGACTTCACCGGATTCACTGAGCCGGCGGATATTTTTTATTAGGGCAGAGAAGAACATGAAATTTGAACGGGTATGATACGTCAAGGTCTGCACGGCCTGGGTATTCCAATGCGAACAGACCTACAACCTTACAGGGTGCTATACCTCCAAGGACTATCCCGAAAAGCTTAGGCACATAAAGTAACATGATAGCAAGACATTGGTCTTTTTGACTAATAATTTGAACCTCAGGACAAAGGAAATTGCTATACTCTACAGGCACAGGTGGTTAATCGATACGTTCTTCAAGTGGAAAAAAAATACCTGAAAATAAAATCCTTCTTGAGCGCTAGCAGAAATGCTGTCAAGACCAAATCTGGATAGCCATAACCGTATATGTTACCCTAATTAACCTAAAAAAGGAACCCAAGATTAACAAGTCGATCTACGAATTCTTACAGGTTTTGAGCATCAACACATTTAATAAATAGCTCGTATACCAGCTATTTATTAAATCAATCTTCAAAAATTTCAAAGAATATGATTGTATCCAATTCTAAATTCGAATTATAACGCAACACTCGTGATTTATTATAACAACGAATGTGAGCATTACCAATCACCACAATACGATATTTACCTGAACCATACGGGGATTTTAGGGGTAACCTTGGCCGGTATAGTAGATCTGCAATCGGAGGATGTAATACGGCAAAAAGAGTTGCGCATACAGGGCGATGGTATATTGAACGGAGACCTGGAGGTTTTTGTTGATACCCTTAGCGTAGATTTAAAAGGAATATCAACTATGTATTTTTCTGGTACAGCGAATACCGCAAACTTAAAAATTGCTGGTATTGGAATGATTTGCGCTAGAAGTTTAAAGACTAAAAGTGGTAAAAGCGTTTCCGATGGTATTGCGATTATTAGTGATTAGAAACTTTCATAGTAAAACCACTAGAATATTCGTTTATAAAGCCCTTTCTACACATTTGGAAAGGGCTTTTTGATGCCTCATAAAACCAATAATTTTTCCGCACTAATATAGCATACCGTATTTTATGCGGTATCGTTTTAATAAGGACGACAAACTCTACAAAATAAAGGGATGTCATTAAAATTTCGAACTAAACATATAGTACACCAGAAGGTATTGGTTTATTAAAAAACACACACTTTTTTATTAAGAATGATTGTGAATAAGGCCTAAAATGACATCTCTCATATTTTTTCTTTACTTTTTTACTTTCTTTACGGGTACTGGAGTAGAATTTTAATAGTCAAAAATAGAGGAAATCATGGCTTGCGAGAGTAGTTTTAGTATAATCAAAGGCGTGTTTACCGCCTTTCTGGAGAATAATGGACACCGGAAAACACCGGAGCGCTATGCTATTTTAGAGGAATTATACGGTTTGGAGGAACACATGGATGTAGATTCGCTGTATGTGCACATGAAAAACAAGGGTTTTAGGGTGAGCAGGGCTACGCTTTATAATACCATGGAGTTATTGTTGGATGCCGGCCTTGCAAGAAAGCACATGTTCGGGGACAAGCAGGCACACTACGAAAAATCATTTTTTGATGGTGGGCACGACCATATTATTTTAACCGATACCGATGAGGTAGTAGAATTTTCCGACCCCAGGGTAGCAGCGATCAAAAAGAGTATTGAAGAAATTTTCGATATTAAAATAGATAAGCACTCCTTATATTTTTACGGTACGCGAAACAAAAAAGCGGCAAAGGAAAAATCGGCCAGTTAACTCTTTTTGAAAACAACGGCACCCTTTTTAGGACTCATTTACGTTCCGGTTATCCACAAATGCTGATATGCATTCAATTCCAAAAGGTTATTTTTTATGACCAAGACATTGCCGGTGATAAGGTCTACCAGTTCGTTTTTGGGTAGCATTCCTATTGAAAACAACCAAGAACTATGCAGAAATTGGGGTTGCTCATCAAAATTGGACAACACCCATACTTTGGTAGCTCCGTTATTTCGTTCAAATACGAACAGGTGTGTATTTGGACTGGGATGTATAATCGTAGGATGAGTATCTGCAAAACAAGTTAGTTTCTTTCGAGCTAAAATCATCTGCTTTAGGCCTTTGAAAATCTCCGAACTATGAGTAGTAGTTGTGTTTAATTTGGCTACGGCATCCCAATCGTGCATTGGTCTGTTTACCCATCGGTTATCATTTTTATGGTCACTTTGTGTTTCAAAAGAGTAGTCGTTTAAGGTGCCAAGTTCATCACCGGCATAGATAAGTGGGATTCCGCCATAGCTAAGAATTATGCCATGTAGCATTAGGATTTTCTTCACGGCTTGGTTAACCTTGTGCCCATTCTTTTCTTCCAGGGCCTTTTCCAGCCCCAATAAGGATGCCGCACTCCCTGTTATTCTACCATCCCCATTTTTTGGATTGTACATGAACATTAGGCCTTTTGCCGGAGACCATTCCAACCCTCTGGCATAATAATCCAGTACAAAGCTTCGATGTTCGGCCGGAGACCATCCGATCTCCCTGATAAAATCATCATCGTACCCAAGGCCAATATCATCATGGCATCTTATATAATTTATCCAGGTACCGTCTATCGGTTTTGTCGGTATCTCTAATAAGCTTTTGTGAAGCAAAGCGGTTTTTTTGGTGGCGACGGAGTTCCATAATAAGGCCATGAGCGATGCGTTATAGGCAACCTCACATTCGTTCCCCTCCAAAGTGCCTTCTCCAAAATATTTTATAATGTTCCTTGGGGCAACTATAGCTTCGGCCAATAGAATTACACCTGGAGCAATAGCCTGTAAACACATCCGGAACAGCGCTATAAGTTGATGTGCCTCTGGTAGATTCTGTGATGAGGTACCTATTTTTTTCCATAAAAAGGCAAGGGCATCAAAACGGATAACGTCTACGCCCATATTGGCCAATTTCACCAAATTGTCCAACATTTCTATAAAGACATCTGGGTTCGTGTAGTTCAAATCCCATTGGTAGGTGTTGAAACAGGTCATGACCCATTTGTTCATTTCCTTACTGTATGTGAAACTACCCGGGGCTGACTCCGGAAATACTTCTGGCATGGTTTTTTCAAACGCATCGGGGATCTTCCTATCTGGATAGGTATAATAATAGCTTTGAAATTTAGGGTCTCCCGCTTTAGCTTTTTTTGCCCATTCAAATTCATCCGAAGTATGGTTTACAACAAAATCGAGCATAAGAACCATGTTATTGTCCCGTGCTTTCTTAGTAAAGTCCAAAAAGTCTTTTTTGGTTCCGTATTTGGAATCTATTTCGTGATAATTGTTTACCGCATAGCCACCATCGTTTTCTCCGGACGGTCTTGTGGTTATAGGCATAAGATGTAAAAAATTGACTCCAAGTTCCTCAAAATAAGGTAGTTTTTGCCGTAGCCCCTTTATGTCCTTGTTAAACCGATCCACATATAATTGCATTCCTACTAATTCATTGCTCTGATACCAGTTTCCTGATCGTAAACGCTCCAAGTCTAGCTTTTTTAGAGCTATGTCCCTATTGGCGTACATTTTTTCCATTCGGTTTAAAAGCTTATGGAAAAAGACTTCATTTTTATCCTTGGGATACAATGAAAAAAAGAGTGAACTGATAAGGGACAAGTTTGTAGACAGTCGCAATTCAAATAAATATTGGGGATCATCTACCGCTTTTTTTAACCTTTTTGAGGCCATTAAACGATGTAAAGCTGCTTGATTCATACTAAGAATCTAATTGGTGTTGGTAGGGAAGTGCTTCTATAGCACCAAAATTTGTTGTGGTAATGGCTCCTGCTTTATTGGCCATGGCAACCATAGTGGTTAATTCCATTTCATTTTGTAAAAGGGTGTCAAGATTCGGGTGGCCGGACATCTGTTTTAAAAGACAGCCGATGAATGCATCTCCTGCCCCTGTAGTGTCTATGGGTTTAACGGCGATACTGGGAATTGTCTTACTGTAATTTTTGGTACTCAATAAGGTACCTTCTGCACCTAAGGTAACGACTATGGTTTCTGTTCCTATGTCGTGTAGGGTTTTACAGGCTTTTTTTAAACTTGTTTTTCCGGATAGCAATTGGGCTTCTTCCAGGCTAAATTTACATAAGTGCGCTTTTTGCACAAAGGGCATGCATTTTTTTATAAACGAATCTTTGTTTTTCCAAAGGTCCACCCGATAGTTAGGATCAAAACTTATAAAGGAATTCTGGGTAAGTGCATCAAAGAAATATCTACCATAAGCGTCTTCCAGGTTTCCGCCCAACAATGCTGTTGCCGCACCAAAATGAACTATACTTCCCTTAAAATCATTTTTTAGTGAGGAATTGTATTTCAATTCCCGGTCCGCACCACGACTAAAGACAAAATCGCGTTCACCATCTTTATCAATGGAAACAAAGGCAAGGGTCGTAAAGATTTCGGATTGCTGCGCTAGGGAAATATCTACGTTTGCGCTTTGCAGGATATCCAAAAGAAATGTGCCAAAGGGGTCATTGCCCACAGAACCTATAAAGGTGCTTTTGCCGCCCAATTTGCTTATGGCACAAGCAACGTTTGCTGGCGCTCCACCTGCTTTTTTTGTAAATTCTTTTGCCTTTGACAAATCATTTCCTTGGTTTTCGGCCACAAAGTCGATGAGCAATTCACCAATACAAAATACCTTTTTCATTTGTTTAGTTCTTTTATAAAAGAGTATGCTACCGAGACGTTCTTGTTATGCTCCCCTTGCTCGTCCAAAACGCTGTCTGCAGGGTGCCGGGCATATCCCTTACCGTTCCAAGGTAAATAGAAAATATAAGTTGGTCTATAATTTGTTGTGAATTGTTCATTTTTTTGGGTTTGGACCTACACGAAAACGATGTAAATGTGCAGGTCTAATAATCTATTACTTGTATATCCTTGTCGGATGTTCTCAAATTCCCTACCTTTTTACTTCAATTTAAACACGCTAAAAGATGAGCTTATTCGATGAAATAAAGAAAAAACTTAGCCATGAGTTTATAGATATCGTAGAATGGTTGGACACTACGAACGACACCATAGTTCACAGGTTTGAGCGGTATCAAAATGAAATAAAGAACAACGCAAAATTGATCGTTCGCGAAGGACAGACCGCTGTATTTATAAATGAAGGGCAGCTAGCGGATGTTTTTACCGCGGGTACGTACACCTTAAACACGCAAAACCTACCTATTCTAACTACCTTAAAGGG
Source organism: Maribacter chungangensis (assembly GCF_042676845.1). Lineage (NCBI taxonomy): Bacteria > Pseudomonadati > Bacteroidota > Flavobacteriia > Flavobacteriales > Flavobacteriaceae > Maribacter > Maribacter chungangensis. The sequence goes on along the minus strand of NZ_JBHTHY010000014.1, from coordinate 567,081 downwards.
CTGGAAATATGGTTTTGACAGTCCGTTCAAGGCAGAGGTGTATTTTGTGAACACCAGATTGTTTACAGATGAAAAATGGGGTACCAAAAACCCTTTTATGTTAAGTGATGAACGATTTGGTCTGGTAGAGATACGCGCCTTTGGGACCTATAGTTTTAGAATAAACGATCCGGGAAAATTCGTTATAGATGTGGTAGGGACAGATGGTAATTTTACCAATTATGAGATAAACGAACATTTAAAAAGCTTGATTGTAACCCGCTTTACGGATACGGTAGGCGAGGCGAATTTACCGATAGAATTGTATGCCGCGAATACGACGGAACTCTCGGAAACCTGCCAAACGGTAATGCAGCCCGAGTTTGATCGTGTAGGTATTGAGCTGGAGAAATTCTATATCGAAAATGTGTCCATGCCCGAAGAACTTAAAAAGGAAATTTTCGAGTACAGCCGCCTGGATAAATTGGATATGACAAAACTAGCGCAGTTTAAAGCCGCAAAGGCTATGGAATTGGCAGCTGCGAACGAAGGTGGTACCGCTGGTGCCGGTATGGGAATGGGTATGGGTTTTGTGCTGGCGCAACAAATGGGCGGACTCATGGGGCAACCATCCGTACAGCCGTTTGGAACGCAACCCCAGCAAGTACAACAACCTGCGCCACCACCAATTCCGGTTCAAGTAAATTACTTTTATGCAGTAAATGGGCAACAGTCCGGTCCAGTGCCTTTTGATAAGCTAAAGGAGCTTTTTGCCAACCGCACCATCAACAGGGATTCTTTAATCTGGAAACAAGGTATGGCCAATTGGAGCCCCTTAAAAGAGGTCGAGGAATTAAAGTCTTTTCTAGGAGGTAATACACCACCGCCATTACCAACGGCTTAAGATAGGTAGTACAATAGTTAAAATGAAGAACTGTAGGGTTAGACCATAGTTTTAGCATAGCTGTAATGGAAGAAATCCAAGCATCCGAACATAAAAAAACATGCGCTAGTTGCGGTGCGGAACTAAAATTTAAACCAGGTTCGCACCATCTTAACTGCGAGTATTGTGGTTACGAGGAATTTATAGAACAATCCAAAAGTAGTTTTGAGGAGCTGGAACTTGCCCATTATTTAAAAATAGTAGGAGAGAACGCTTATACCGAAACTATTGAACTTTTACATTGCAAGAGCTGTGGTGCCAACCAGCATGTAGAGGAAAATTATAAATCCTTAGCCTGCGTCTATTGTGGTGAACCACTTATCCGGGAAGATGTGGAGCAAGAAGGTTGGATATTGCCCGGTGCCTTGGTTCCTTTTCAGTTGGACGTAAAAAAGGCGAGAGGTATTTTTAAGAACTGGGTAAACGGTTTGTGGTTCGCTCCAAATAACTTGAAACGTGCCGCTTTGGATCCTGAAGGACTTCACGGATTATACGTTCCCTACTGGACCTTTGATGCAAATCTGTTTGCAAGGTATCAGGGAAAACGGGGGGACTATTATTATGAAACCCAAACGTACAGAACTAACAAAGGCAAGCAAACAAGACAGGTACGCAAAACCAAGTGGTCTTCTGCATCTGGCACTGTAGAAGGCTTTATTGATGATATCCTTATTAACGCCTCACAGAAAAAGAGAAGGGACATTCCCGCTGGGGTAGCATTTTGGAATTTAAAGGAGCTGGTGGTATTCAATTCTAAATACCTATCCGGTTTTGTGACGGAAAAGTATACCGTATCCCTTAAGGAGGGCCATCATCAATCTTTTCAAGAAGCCAAGTATAGGGCGTATAATTGGATAAGGCGAGATATTGGCGGGGATACCCAGCGCATCTCCAACGCCGACATAAAACTATCCAAGGAAACTTTTAAACATATATTATTGCCCGTATATATTAGTTCTTATCGGTATAACGGAAAAGAATATCATTTTTATGTGAACGGCCAAACCGGGGTTTTAAGTGGAACCAGGCCCTATTCTTTTTGGAAAATTTTATTTTTAGTATTGTTTATCGTTGTTGTCATTGGAGTAATTGCGATTTTTGCTAAATGAGAAACGCCCGAACCCTTGTGATAGGGGATATCCACTCCGGACTAAAAGCTTTGGAGCAAGTATTACAAAATGCCGAGATTACACCTGCCGATACCCTTATTTTTTTAGGTGATTATATAGATGGCTGGAGCCAGGCAACTGAAACAATCGACTTTTTGATCGGGTTAAATAAAACCCATAACTGTATTTTCTTGCGTGGCAACCATGACGCACTTTGCTATGATTGGTTGGTAAGGGAAGCCGATAATCCATTATGGTTTAAACACGGTGGTGAAGCTACGGTAAATTCCTATAAAAACTTGGATGAAAAAAGGAAGGCAGAACACCTACAGTTTTATGAGAATCTTAGAAATTATCATCTTGATCGTGCAAATAGGCTTTTTTTACATGCAGGCTTTACCAATCTAAACGGAGTGGATTTTGAATACAACAAGGTTACTTTTTATTGGGACAGGACACTTTGGGAATTGGTACTTGCGCTCAACCCAAATTTAAAGAAAGGAGATGCTCGTTACCCTAAACGATTATCGCATTACGAGGAGATTTATATTGGGCATACGCCGGTTACACGAATAGGAAAAACAACACCGATAAATGCGGCAAACGTTTGGAATATAGATACGGGTGCCGCCTTTAAAGGGCCTTTAACGATTATGGATGTAGACTCTAAAAAGTATTGGCAAAGTAGCCCTGTACATACTTTTTATCCAACGGAAAAGGGTAGAAATTGAAAATTGAGAAAGTTTTAAATACATTTTGGTTAATAATTAACGAACTTTGATAAAAAAGGGATAGATGTCAGAAAAGAACATACGATTAGAAGTAATGCAGGCAATTGAGCCTGAAGTCGAAGGCTTTATGGAGAATTTTTTAATTCAGCCAGAAGATATTTGGCAGCCAAGTGACTTTTTGCCGGATCCACAGAGTGATGGATTTTTGGACCATGTTGAACAGTTGAGAGAGGAGTCCAAAGAACTGGGATATGATTTTTGGGTTACCATGGTGGCCGATACGATTACAGAGGAAGCTTTGCCAACCTACGAGTCTTGGTTAATGGATGTGGTGGGAATAGATCAACATGGGGAAAATAAGACCAACGGATGGGCCAAATGGGTACGTGCTTGGACGGCAGAAGAGAATAGGCATGGCGATGTCCTTAATAAATATCTGTATTTATCCGGAAGGGTAAACATGCGCGAGATAGAGATAACGACCCAGCATTTGATTTCCGATGGCTTTGATATTGGAACCGATAGAGACCCGTACAAGAACTTTGTATATACCTCTTTCCAAGAACTGGCCACGAATATTTCGCACAAACGTGTGGGGCAAATGGCCAAGAAAAAAGGGAACGCACTGTTAGGAAAGATGTGCACGATTATAGCAGGGGATGAAATGCGGCACCATTTGGCCTATAGGGAGTTTGTTAAAACCATTTTAGGACACGATCCCAACGGAATGATGTTGGCCTTTGCCGATATGATGAAACAAAAAATTGTAATGCCCGCACATTTCTTAAGGGAATCCGGTGGTACCATTGGAGCTGCATTTGAGAATTTCTCCAACTGTGCGCAGCGGTTAGGGGTATATACCGCTCAGGACTACATAGAAATCTTAAAAAAACTGAATGCATTTTGGGAAATCGATGCGGTTAGAGGACTTAATGACGATGCGCAAAGGGCACGCGATTATTTAATGAAATTACCGGATCGTTTGGAGCGCATTGCTACAAGAATGAAATTTCCGGAGGATCAATATCATTTTAAATGGGTAGAGGCCAACGGCAGACTATAACCCTAAAAATTATGAAATTAAAAACCCCGATTCCATTTGGAATCGGGGTTTTTGTATTTAGGTTGGTTAGTATACTATAATTTTCCGTGATCGTGCTCGTCTTGCCATTTCAAGAGTTCTTTCCATTTGCCTTCGTAGGCCATTTTCGATTGCATGGGCCAAGATGCGGGATCGTGTACTTGATATCTTTTTCCACCTGTATCCAGTACTTTTTGACAGTCGGCCACGGTTGCCTCGGAAAGTGCTTTCCAAGTTTTGATGCCGTTATCTTTTAGCATACCCTCTATTTTGGGGCCAATACCTTCTACGACTTTTAGGTCGTCTTGTTTGATTGTTTTTCCAAATACGGCTTTCGCTGCTGCTGCATCAAAAGGAATGGAGGCCACGGCGGCTCCTGCCGCAAAACTGGCAGCCGAAGCACCTAAGTTTGCATTGGCACTGACCTTTTTGTTACAGGCATCCAAATCTGCCTGAAGTCTTGCATTTTTATCTTCCAATAGTTTTAGATCGGCAGAGTTGTCGATAGTGGTGTTACCACCTTTTCCTAGGAGGTAGCCTAAAATTCCACAAATTATTCCTGCTAAAGCGGGAATTATCCAGCACCAGATGTTCATATTTTCAAAATCCATTTTTTATCTTATTTTAAGTATTAGTGTTTATTTAGTTTAATGTTACGACGGTTCTTCTGTTTTTAGACCTGCCTTCTTCTGTTGCGTTGCTTTCAATAGGGTCTGTCTGTCCTTTCGAAGAAGTATTGATTTTAGCTTCGGAAATACCATTTCTCATTAAATACGCCTTGGCAAAATCTGCCCTGTTCTGACCCAGCCTCATGTTTGTAGCGGCAACGCCGGTATTGTCCGTATGGCCAATGATGTTTACTGCCGCTCCATCGACTTTGTCCAAATATCTAGAAATGTCCGCCACTTTTTGCCGTTGTTCCGCAGACAAGCTTATAGATGCTTGCGCAGTATCAAAATAGAGTACTAATGGATCAGCCTTAATTTTGTCATACAAGGCTTTAATATCATCGCCGGCAGTTTCCGACTCTCCCGAAACTGCGTAGGCTATAGGGCCAAGATATATTCCATTATCAGGTACCATATCATCCATTAGTTTACCCATAGTGTTGATACTGGCAGATGAAATTCCATTTTCGACCAAGTGATTTTTAACCGCATTGGCTCTCGCCAATCCCAAATTAGGATATGCAGTGTTGTTTGTCTCGTCGCTTTTATAATAGCCCGTAACGTTAATGACCTTACCCACGTTTTCGGATAGAAACGTTTTTAGGTCCGTTATGCTAGCTCCCATACTTGACGCCAAAGGCATCAATATATCCGAAGACGATGCGTTAAAGTTATAGTTGTCGTTTTCACTATACGCGTAGTCCCCATCGCTAAAGGCAAAGGGATAAGAGGTTGGCTTCGGTGCCGAGGGGATTACCGCTTCTTTTTGCGGTTCGGCTGTTTCAGTGGCTCCACATTCACTACAACAGGTAATGTAAAAAAAAGTCCCGATGAGAATGGTAAGGAGCATCAGCAATAGATACTTAGTTGTTCTTGTCATTGTTAGTAAAGGTTTAGTGTTTGCCCACAATGTATTAAAAAAATCTTAAAATTGTTAAGATTATGTCCGTTAATTGCTAGTAATCAGTAAAGAGTGAATATTCCACCTATACATAAAACATTTCCATTGGTACAGACTAGGGTAGGATCGGTATATTGTTGAACGTTTAGGACGGCTTTTTTAAGTAACTTTAGATAGTACAAAAATATCGTTAGCGCTCCCAACAAAGATGTGGCATTGTGCTAGTGGCATCGTACATATTTGAGTTAGTTGGTTTACTAAAAAGCCCTTATGCGAATTCGCATAAGGGTTTTATTATCTGATTGCGGGCGAAAAACGTGCTCCGGGTTTTGGAGGTAGTGAAGCTACCTTGGTTTCTATAGCTATTTCGTTAACTACAGCATAGGTCATTTAAGATAACTAAAAGGGAATAGCCCAATGTTGGCTTTTTTGTCGAAATTCCCATTCATACAAAAAGGATATCCAACTGTACAGATTTAGAAGCGTTCGTACCAGTGTTCCAGTATCTTAATAAAAAAAGAACAAACGGAATGAAAAAGTTAAAAAAACGCCTTTTTGCGTTGCTCACTTTCATTTGTATGATTGTCGTTTTGGGAACACAGGAACTATTAAAAGGTAGTTGGACCTCTGAAAATAGAGATCAAACTACCGTTTAAAAATAACTATTTCAAAATTGCGGCTTACAGATCAAACTTAATGCCTTGTGCTAAAGGCAGTTCATTGGAGTAATTAACCGTATTTGTTTGTCTTCTCATATACACCTTCCAAGCGTCCGAACCAGACTCGCGACCGCCACCGGTTTCTTTTTCGCCTCCAAAAGCACCACCGATTTCTGCACCCGAAGTTCCGATGTTAACGTTCGCTATTCCACAATCAGAACCCGAATAAGACAAAAACTTCTCAGCCTCTTTAAGGTCGTTGGTCATAATTGAAGATGATAATCCTTGTGCGACCCCGTTTTGTTTTTCAATAGCATTTTCTACGTCACCAGAATATTTCATGATGTATAGAATTGGAGCAAAGGTTTCGTGCTGTACGATTTCAAAATGATTTTCTGCCTCAATAATAGCTGGTTTCACATAGCATCCGCTTTCGTAGCCTTCACCTTCTAATACCCCACCTTCGACCAAAACGTTTCCACCTTCGGCTTTTGCTTTTGCAATAGCTGCTAAATATGTTTTAACGGAGTCTTTATCGATTAAAGGACCAATATGATTTTTTTCGTCCAAAGGGTTTCCAATGGTTAATTGTTGGTATGCACCAACAATCGCGTCCCTTACCTTATCATAAACCGATTCGTGTATGATCAATCGACGTGTTGATGTGCAACGCTGCCCGCAAGTTCCCACGGCACCAAAAACGGCACCGGGAACCACAACCTTTAAATCTGCAGTAGGTGTAATGATAATAGCGTTGTTGCCACCTAGTTCTAATAAGGATTTACCAAAACGCTCGGCAACTGTTTTTCCGACAATACGTCCCATGCGCGTTGAGCCTGTTGCAGAAACCAAAGCGACCCTAGTATCCGTTGTCATCATTTCACCAACTTTATAGTCGCCGTTGATGATACAGGAAATACCTTCGGGCAACTTGTTTTCCTTTAAAATTTTCGCGATTATATTTTGACAGGCAATAGTACATAAAGGTGCTTTTTCAGATCCTTTCCAGACACAAACATCACCACAGATCCATGCTAAAGCGGTATTCCAAGCCCAAACGGCAACCGGAAAATTAAATGCCGAAATAATACCAACAACCCCTATAGGATGCCATTGCTCTCTCATAACGTGGAACGGACGTTCGGACGGAATTACTTTTCCGTTTAATTGTCTCGACAAACCGACAGCAAAATCACAGATATCGATCATTTCTTGTACTTCTCCATAACCTTCTTGTAAAGATTTGCCCATTTCATAGGAGACCAATTTCCCTAAAGGTTCTTTTAAATCCCTTAGTCTGTTTCCAAACTGGCGCACAATTTCCCCACGTTGTGGTGCTGGCATTTCTCGCCAAGATATGAACGCGCTGGTTGCCGAATCCATTACTTTGTCGTAGTCTGCACGAGTCGTTGCTTTTACTTTTCCTATTAACTCACCATCTACCGGTGAATAACTTTCAATTAATTCTCCACTGGAAAAGTTAGTTGAGCCGGTAGAGCTTCCTTCATTTATATCTTTGATTCCCAATGCTTTTAGGGCATCATTAATTCCGAACTTTGTAGCTATTTTAGACATTTTATAACTTTTTATATATGTATTGTTAGATTTTTTCAAAGTTACGAATAATACTTCTCATTCGCTTTCTTCTCGTAGAACGGTAACCTTGACAATTTTTTCATTTTCAACCTCGTAAATTAGCACGAGTTCTATGGCTTCCTTACTTCCGTTACGTCCAATGATATATTCATGGTCTATAATTTTATTGCCAAAGACGGTTCGGGTAAGAACGGTAGAGTTCAGGTTGGGCGAGGCATCGAATAGGGCAGTATAGAATTTGGCGCAGCTTGCGGCCCCTTGCATGGTAACGGTGCCGTCAGAAAAATTATGGAACGTTACATTAGAATCCATGACCTTCATAAATTCTTCTATATTTCTATTGTTATAGCTTTCCATTGATTTTTGAACTACTTGTTCCGGAGTCATTTTTTGTGCGATCACGGTAGATATTGAATACGTTAGAAATAGAAAAAAAAGAATAAACGTTGAAGTTGGCTTCATGATAGCATAATTAGAATAATGGCAAGAATTGCAGGAAGTGCCTGAATAAAGAATATCTTTTTACTTACCGTTAAGGCTCCATAAACCCCTGCGACAGCTACACAAATTAGAAAGAACAAGGAGATGTTCGTTATCCAATCCGCGTTATCTATGAAAAATGTCCAAAGAAGGCCAGTAGCCAAAAATCCATTATATAGACCTTGGTTAGCCGCCATCGATTTTGTTTGCGCAAAAAGTTCTTTTGGAAATTTTCTAAATATTTTTGGCCCCCTGCTGGTCCATGCGAACATTTCCAACCAAAGAAAATAGAAGTGTAGAAGCGATATAAATGCAATGGTTATTTTAATCGTGATTCCCATTTACTCTTCTTTGGTAAAACGTTCATCAACGGGCATTACGGTTCCACAAGTATCACAGGTTCTTAATTCTTTTGAGCCATAAAAATGCTTAAAATGTGCTAAAAAGTCTTTTTCGATATCGTTGAGCGTAAAATAGACTTCATATAGTTTATGATTACAGTTGTCACAGAACCAAAGTAATCCGTCATCTACGTTCATGTGCGAACGCTTCCGTTCAATCACCAATCCTATGGAGTTTTCATGTCTTACGGGAGAGTGCGGAACTTTCGCAGGATGCAGGTACATATCCCCGGGTCCTAGTTCCATCGTTCGCTTTCGCCCATCTTCTTGTATGTGAACTTCGATCTTGCCTTCTAACTGATAGAACAATTCTTCTGTCTCGTTATAATGGTAATCTTTTCTAGCATTGGGACCTGCGACGACCATCACTATATAATCCCCTGAGTCCTTGTATAGGTTTTTGTTCCCTACCGGAGGTTTTAGGGTGTGGCGGTTTTCTTCTATCCATTTGTTAAGGTTAAACGGCTTACGTACGGGCATAGCTATTCATTTTGAATACCCTAAGTTAAATAATAGTGTTTAGTGTACCTAACAAGAAGGCCACAAAAAAGCCTTAGAATTGTCTAAGGCTTTGATTGTTTGATATGTGTAAAATGGTTATCTAAAAAATAGTTGTGTAAAATAGAGGTCTCCTTCCTCGTTTTCCTTAATACTAATTGCAGAATGGGTATAGTCTCCTTCAATATTTAATCGGTGGCCTTCACTTTCCAACCATGCCTCAAAAGCCTCATCGATGGTATCGTAATCTTTGGCTACGTTTTCGGCCACGTAACTTGCGCCCGTATTCATAGAAAGTTGTTCAGCGCGTTTTGCGAAATTATCATGGCTCGTGTTACCTTGCGAGATCATATACATGGAATGTTTCTTTGCAAAGTAGTAAGAGGCACCTTCAAACGCAAGTGTATCCAATGCTATACTTAGACGGTAGTTGTTAATTAACTCGAACAAGGCTTTTTCTTGCGTGGAATGTTGTGCCGTAGATACGAGGAATATTTCTTTTTCCGGCTTGTTGAGTTGCTCAAAATCCAACGATGATAACTCATGCCTACTGCACGAGGAAACAGCTATGATGATAATTAAAAGATAAAAACGATTAAGCTTCATTGCTCGGGGGTTTAATAAATGTAACTGGGACAAATCTAGTATAGAACTAAGCTACATGCATAAAAACATCTGCAAGTGTAGTTTAATTTTCGTTGACCGGTATAATGTTGTACAACAAGGCCTTATCGATGAAACACATCTTATTTTTATCGAACATTTAGCTCGTTTTAGAGAAGATTTTGCCTTTTAACACAAGAAGAAAACTTCTTGTCGGATATGTAGAAATTGGTATATCGACAGATGGTTATTTTATATCGATTAAAACTAGCTCATGGCAGTGCCTTATTATTCTTTATAAAAAAGTTGTGTATAGTATAAATTACCGTTTTTATCTTTTTTTACACTTACAGCGGTATGTGTAAAATCACCTTCCATCGTTTTCTTATGGCTTGTACTTTCATACCAACCTAGAAAGGCTTCTTGTGCCGTACTATAATCTTTTGCTACATTTTCGGCTACCATTTGCACTTGTACCTTAGCGGCTATACTTGATGCTCTTGAACTAAAATTATCATGACTAAGATTACCCTTGGCGATCATATAATCTGTGTGCTTGTTGGCATATTCGTAGGCAATGGGGCTGAATACCAGAGTAGTGGCTCCTAAATCAGATCTATGGGAGTTTACAATTTCCAATACCTCTTGTTCCAGGGCTACTACATTTGTCGCTTCAATGTTGGGTGTATCATCAATAGATTCTTTTGAGCAGGAACCTAAAATAAATACAAACAAAACAAGGAAAGCGTGTTGCGCTCTCATTTTCATATACTGTTCTATTTGTAAGCAGGTCGCTCAAGGCAGGAAAGTAGGTCTATAAGAATTGGGTACTTATTGTTCTCGTGCCAATAGGGGATATCGACATGGTAATATTAAATAAAATTGAGGTTGCTACGGTAAAAATTATTTTTTATTCGATGAAAGGACCGGAATTTGGGAGAATCCGCTTTTAAACGCCCTTATGGGTATTTCATCGACCAACACTATTACTCCGTCTCCGCTAACTCTTTTCGTAAAATAGTATCGAATACCAAAGCACCGATTTCTTTGATAGGATTAAAAAGCACGGATTCGTTCTGTGCCTCTTCGGAAATGAATTTTAGGTTGGTGTTCACCCGGTTAAAAAATATGAGTATCGCTCCTAAAATGACAGCTACTTTTAAGGTGCCAAAAATGGCCCCTGCTATTTTGTTCAACAATCCCAACAGTGCAATGTTCGCTACTTTGGTAAGTAATTTACCCGCAAAATGTACCGCGACTACAATTAGGACAAAGGTTACGATAAATGCGGCAATGGTAACATAACGTTCCTCCCAATTCAATTGTTGGGTAAGGTAGTCTCCCGTGATATAGGAAAAATGGATAGCGCCATAGATCCCTGCAATAAGTGCCACAATAGAGGCAAGTTCTATGAGGAGTCCGTTGTTAAATCCCTTCCATAGACCTAGGAGGAGCAGAAGTCCTAAAATGATATCTAAAAGCGCCATTTGAAAACAGTTTGTAACAAATATAGAACATTGATTAGTACCTTTACTTTCGTAAAAAGAATTATCAGCTTTAAACCAATAAAATGTCTAGGGATACACAGTTAAAAGATAGATGGGAAATTTTGGTAGGCAAACTGTCCGCCCAATTTGCGGATGGGGACTCCTTGGAACTGGATGCTATTATCTATTTGGTAGGCGTACAGGAATTGGGACAGTACCACAGAAAATATAAAAAAGACGATAAGTTGGACTTAATGCATATTGCTATCTGCAGGTTATTGGAGCCTTATGGCTATTATGAATTTGATTTTTTTGATGAAGACGGGTGGCCACATTATACCGTAAAGGAAGAGCTACCCACTTTAAAGGCCGGCGAGCAATCTGTACTGATGAAACAGGCAATCGTAGATTATTTTTTGGAACGTAATTTTATTACCTAACAAATGAAGGAGCCCTATTACGCGGTAATTTTCACTTCTACTAGGACATTGGGAGACCAAGGCTACACCAATATGGCCGTTAGAATGGAAAATTTGGCAAAAAGCCAACCCGGTTTTTTGGGTATGGATAGTGCTAGAGAGAATATCGGTATTACGGTAAGTTATTGGAAAAGTTTAGAGGCCATTGCTACATGGAAAGCGAATACCGAGCATCTACTGGCACAAGAAAAGGGGAAAAGTCTTTGGTATAGAGCCTACAGCGTTCGTATTTGCAAAGTAGAGCGGGAGTATCGTTTTTTTAAAGAATAATCGGCATTAAGCAAACTTCCTAAACTACACATACACTTTTTACTGGTTTGAAAAGAGTTTACCGGTCAGAAATAAATCATGTTTTAACGGCTATTAATACCGGTTTAAAACAAACGTGATTCTTTTGTCAAAACAAACCTAGGCTACTTTCTAAAACGTACGCTGAATTTCGTTTTTACCCTTACCTGGGTTTACATCATAAGCTACCGTATTTTTTATCTTATACCTAACTGGGCCCGTTACTAGAACGATCATTTCATATATTTTGCTCAACGTTATCGTTTGCGTAAAAATTCCCCTTTGAATTCGCTTTTTTAAAAGGTATATTTAAATTCTTATCCTTAAATAGTTATGTCAAAAAAATACATCATTTCTTTAGATCAAGGTACCACAAGTTCCCGAGCACTTCTTGTAGACGAAAAAGGAAACATTCAAGGTATGGTACAGCAGGAGTTCCAACAGATTTTTCCAAAACCGGGCTGGGTAGAGCATAATGCCAAAGAAATCCTTTCTACACAACTGGGCGTGCTGAACCAACTTTTAGAAGAGCAGAACGTAGCGCCATCGGAAATAAAGGCCATAGGTATTACCAATCAACGTGAAACTGCTGTTGTTTGGGACAAACATACGGGCGAACCCGTTTATAATGCAATCGTTTGGCAAGACAAGCGCACGGCCGATATTTGTGAGCATTTAAAAAGAGAAGGGCTAACGGAGCATGTAAGGCAAACTACGGGATTGGTTATCGATTCCTATTTTTCCGCTACTAAGGTGAAATGGATTTTAGACAATGTCCCCGGGGCAAGGACAAAGGCCGAAAATGGAGATCTTTTAATGGGAACCATAGATACATGGCTGGTTTGGAACATGACCAATAAGGAAAACCATGTTACAGATTATACCAATGCCTCCCGTACTATGATATATGATATTGTAGACTTAAAATGGGATGAACGCTTACTGGAAGAACTTGAAATACCGCGCCAGATGTTGCCAGAAGTAAAGCCCTCCGCCTATCATTTTGGGGATTATGAGATAGCTGGCATAAAAATACCGATTGCAGGAATTGCAGGAGATCAGCAGGCAGCGCTATTCGGACAGGCTTGTTTTAAAAAAGGAATGGCAAAGAATACCTATGGTACAGGTTGTTTTATGTTGATGAATACCGGGGAAAAACCTCAATTCTCTAAAAATGGCTTGTTAACGACCATTGCATACGGTTTGGATGGCAAGGTGTACTATGCGCTTGAAGGTAGTGTTTTTATTGCCGGTGCCGCAATTCAGTGGCTTAGGGACGGATTAGAAATTATAAAGGAAGCGAAGGAAACCGAGGCTTTGGCCGATTCTGTTCACGGAGAAAGTTCTGTTTACGTTGTCCCGGCTTTTGCCGGTCTTGGTGCTCCGCACTGGGATATGTATGCCCGTGGCGCCATTTTTGGACTTACCAGAGATACCGGAAAGGCGCATCTAGCAAAGGCGACATTGGAGGCTTTGGCCTACCAGACCAAGGATATATTAAAGGCAATGGAAGATGATTCCGGACTGCAATTGCAGAACCTTCGCGTAGACGGTGGTGCGTGTGCCAATAATCACCTAATGCAATTTCAGGCCGATATTTTGGATACCGAAGTACATCGCCCAGAGGTTATTGAATCCACTGCAATGGGTGCTGCATTTTTAGCAGGTATTCAAGTAGGATTATGGAAACAAGAGGATATAGATCAAACTAGACCCATGAATAAAATTTTTAAACCTACGTTTGATCGGGTAAAAAGAAAACGTTTGTATACCAAGTGGAAACAAGCGGTAGAACGGTCTAAAGGTTGGGAAGAAAACTAAATAAAAAGTAAAAAGAAACTTGGGGACCAAAAAGATATATAAAGGTACGCTCCAAAAACGAAGTAAAAAAAGCTATGAGGAATATTGAATTTTCAAATTTAAAAAGAACCGACACTATTGCTAAACTCACCAAAGACCAGTTTGACTTGGTAGTGATAGGAGGTGGCATCACCGGTGGTGGTATCGCTCTGGACGCCGCATCAAGAGGTCTTAAAGTAGCACTTGTAGAAAAAAAGGATTTTGCATCGGGTACCAGCAGTAAATCAACAAAACTGATTCACGGTGGATTACGCTATTTAAAACAGTTCGATTTTTGGTTGGTAAAGGAAGTCGGGTCCGAACGTGCCATTGTGCATAAATTGGCACCTCACTTGGTATTGCCCGAAAAAATGTTGTTGCCGCTCATCGAAAACGGTTCTTATGGGAAGTGGCTGACCTCTGTAGGACTAAAGGTGTACGACATCCTGGCACAGGTTACGGGAGATGACAAACGTCAAATGCTAGAAAAAAAAGAGGCCTTAAAGTTGGAGCCTTTGTTGCCCAAAAAGATTTTAAAGGGAGCCGGTTATTATGCGGAATATAGAACGGACGATGCGCGACTTACCATTGAAAATATTAAGACCAGCTTGCAGTTTGGAGCGACGGCCCTGAATTATGCCTCGGTCACGGATTTTTTATATACCGATGAAAAAATATCCGGAGTAATTGTCAAAGATGAGCTTTCCGGTGAAGATTTTAATATCAATTGTAAGTATGTTATTAGTGCCGCCGGTCCTTGGGTAGACGAACTGCGAACGGTCAACAATTCTAAAAAAGGAAAGCGCCTACATTTAACAAAAGGCGTTCATTTGGTATTCCCGTACGAGAAACTTCCGGTAAAGCAATCCGTTTATTTTGATGTTCCAGATGGTAGAATGATGTTTGCCATTCCACGCGGTAAAGTAACCTATGTTGGAACTACCGATACCAATTTCAACAACGATAAGGACAAGGTGCGAACCGATTTGGCCGATGCCATTTATTTGCTTTCCGCGGTAAATAATATGTTTCCAAAAATTAATTTGGAGATGGAAGATATTGTATCTTCTTGGGCAGGCTTACGGCCTTTGATACATGAAGAAGGGAAATCGGCGTCGGAGCTATCCCGTAAAGATGAAATTTTTACTTCGGATACCGGATTGATAAGCATTGCCGGAGGAAAACTAACAGGCTATCGTAAAATGGCGGAGCGTGTGGTAGACCGCATCGCTAAAAAAATGGAAGAAGAATATGATACCAAGATAAAATCCTGTGCCACTGAGGATATTCCGCTTTGTGGGAACGAATTTAAAAAGTACAAACATGTGAAAAAGTATATCGATGAGGTATTTGACCGTATTAAAGTAGATGGGTTTACACAACATGATGCCTGGTTCTTGGTCACCAACTACGGAAAGCAGACCGAGGCGATTTTGGAATTATATGGGCAAAGAAAGGAGAAAGATAACCCTACGAGACTCATACTTGCAGAACTTCAGTTTGGTATTGCACATGAAATGGTACAGGACCCCATGGACTTCTTTATTAGAAGAACGGGTAGATTGTATTTTGATATTGGTAGTGTGCGTACGTACATGGAGCCTGTACTAAAGGAATTTAAAACGATTTTCAAAACCGATGACGCCCAGATGCTGAAGTGGAAAGAAATCTTGATGACAGAACTGGTGGAACATTCCGATTTTTCTATGGAACGGGTTTAATCCAACTTATCCGTCAATTCCTTAAAAAGCCGTTTGGCATTTCCATTGTTATAAAGAATTTCGTACACCGTATTTATAATAGGTGTTTTTGATTTTTTTTCCAATTTTTCCATTAGGTCGTGTGCACTTTTGGTGGCGTAGTAGCCTTCTGCCACCATACTCATTTCCATTTGTGCGCTTTTAACAGTGTAGCCTTTTCCGATCATGTTACCGAACATTCGGTTTCGGCTAAATGTTGAGTAGCCAGTAACCAACAGGTCGCCCAAATAGGCGCTATTATTAATGTTACGTTTCATTTTGTGCACTTTTTTTATGAAACGTTTCATCTCGCGTATGGCGTTGCTCATCAATACACTTTGGAAGTTGTCTCCATAACCAAGTCCGTGGGCAATTCCGGCAGCAATGGCATAAATATTTTTAAGCATCGCGGCATATTCCGTCCCTATAATATCATCCGAAATTTTAGTTTTAATATAATCGCCCTTTAAAGCGTTGGCTACAAGTTCCGCTTTTTTAGGGTCGGCACAGGCCAAGGTCAAGTATGAAAGTCGCTCTAGGGCCACTTCTTCCGCATGGCAGGGGCCCGTAAGTACACCAATGTTCTCAAAGGGTACGTCATAGGTTCTATGAAAATGCTCCCCGACGATCAGCCCGGATTCTGGCACGATACCTTTAATGGCGGAAAAGATGATTTTACCATCGAAGGAGGCAGTCAGTTTTTTTAGTTCCGTATTTAAAAATGCAGATGGGATGGCAAAAATGAGCACGTCATAAGAACCTATGATATGATTTATGTCAGAAGATAAATCCAATAAATTTACTGGAAACTCTACAGAGCTCAAATAGTTGGGATTGTGTCTATGTGTTTTAATGTGTTGAATAGCATCCGTATTGCGCATGTACCAGCCTACTTTATGTCCGTTGCCGGTCAACATCTTTACAATAGCTGTCGCCCAACTTCCTCCTCCTAAAACTGCAAATGTCTTTTCGTTTTTCATGGGATAAAAGTAGGTATTCAAAACCATCGGTCAAACAAAAGAATCTTACACACTGGTAATCAATAGGTTATGTATTTTGGCACGGTGCTTGTTTTAAATTAGGGGAATCTTTAAAATCAATACGCATGAAAACAATCAAACTACTTTTCGGATATATGCTGATGGCGACCACTTTAGTTTCATGCTACTCGGAAGTCATTATAGAGGACCAGTTTATAGAACAATCAGCTTTTAACACCGATCAGGTGTTACAGTCTTTTGATCTTTGGTATGTAGATATTAATGAAACCCGAGGTAACGGGGAAGTTCCTTTTTTACAACGTGCCTTTACGGTTTCTTTTGATAGAGGCGTATTGGTAGCTAATAACAACATTGTTGGTATTGGTAAAACAGGGAACGGATTAGGAATAGATGTCGGTTTTTACAGCACCCTTAGAGGGGTGGTAGAAATAGACCATGATGTAGACGGACTATGGCTCTTGGAAGTGTATGCCTTGAACAACAACACGATAGAATTGTTGGACGTGCGTTCAAATACATCCTATGTCTTGCGTGGATTCCAAAGAAACAGGTTTGATTACGACATGGTGTTTTATGACAACATCAATTACTTTATGCAGGAATACGATGCTTGGGAAAAAGTATTTACCAGTGAGGAAGGCGCTTTGAACGATTTTGACGATGAAAACTTTTTACAGTTTTTGCCCACGTTTTTCCGGTCTTCTATAGATGCTCCCGGAACCCCTTTAAATGCCCTACGTTGGGATTTTGAAGGCGACTATCAAGTGTTCGATGTTGCCGGGGACGCCAGTTTAAAAACCTTGACCTTGGACTATGAATTTATGGGGAGTGATTATTTTGAACTTTATGTTATTAACGATAGTACCATAGAACTGTACCACCCGGATAGTGGAACTGTCTATGAGTTTAGGGGAAGGGGATACCAACAGTATCTGAAGTCTGCCAAAGGTTCGGAGGCAAAGAAAAGAACAAAATCGGACAACCCTATTATGGACGTAAAACGAAAAAGGAAATAAAAATAGTTTTAGGTTGGTTGGTAAAACCCGTTTTGGAGGAAACTTCAAGGCGGGTTTTTATATTTTTTAGAATGAAATAGTTTATTTACCCCATATTGCAGTCGCAGCTATGCTTTTGTTCCTAAAGTTATATACCATTAAAGCTATCGTAATTTATGCGGATGAGCTTGGATTCCTTACATGTTTCTCCTTAAATTTTGATGGGTTCTCCCCAACGATTCTTTTGAAACTTCTATTAAAGTAAGAAAGACTTTCAAATCCACAGGCAAAGCAGGTTTCAGTTACATTTTTCCCGGATAACAAATAACGTTTCGCCTGACTTACCCGGTATTGGTTCAAAAATTGTATAAACGTACTGCCCGTATTTTTCTTAAAATAACGACAAAATGCAGGCTTGGTAAGGTTGCAAAGGCCAGCCACTTCATCCAAGGTAATTTTACCTTCGTAACGTTCATCTATAAAGGCATAAATACTACGTAACCGTTTTTGCTCCTTGTCATTGTGCTTGTTCACAAAAGGGGTTTTATGCAACAGTTCAAATTCATTGCTGTTGGATAAACGTTTTAAAATGTTCATGACCGCCATAAAAAAAGCAAAAGGGTCCAGGGAGTGCAGTTCTTTTAACAGCGCACCTACTTCGGACTTTGTTGTTCCCGAGAAGGCGATGCCATATTTGGAGAGTTCCAATAACCGGTCTATTTGTTTTAATTCCGGCAGTGCGTCCAATACATCTTCCTTGAAATTAGGTTTAAGGTGAAGGACTTCTTTTCTGTATGGTGTTGTGACTCCATGATCAAAATTTAGATGAGGGATATTAGGGCCAATAAGTACCAAGTCGCTATCTTCAAATTGTGAAATATGATCGCCAACATGCCTTTTTGCACTTGCACCCTCAATGTATACAAGTTCCAGTTCCGGGTGAAAATGCCAATAAAAAAGATGGCTCAGTTTAGGGTCGTGCAAAAGCCTAAACGGACTCTTGCTAGCTGGCGTTATGGTTTCTAGGGCTATTTTCATACTGGGGAAATACTGGGGTTTCTGGAGTTGAACAACTGGACTTCAAACAAAATTAACATCAATATATGATAAAAATGATTGGCAATATCAATATAGTACAAATATATATCAATATCAAGGTGGTCTTTCCTTTTTGTTCATGCTAGTTTTGCTTTGTCGATAGGGACAATAACTTTAAATTATATACCATGGAAAATACGGAGAGAAAAATAGAAATGGCCAATACTGCCCATAAAGAAATTCCTGGGAATCCTTCTACCGCCACCAGTAGCAAGCAAGGATTGAACGACCGTTCCAATCAAAAATCGTTGCGTGTTTTAAGTGAGGACGATTGGCAATTTTGGATCCATAATGGTTATATCGTTATTAAAAATGCAGTGCCTGTGGAACAGGCAAAACAGACTGCCGATTTTCTTTGGGAGTTTGATGAAAAAGACCCTAACGACAAAACAACTTGGTATGCACCACCGCGGGCAGAAATGCAAATGAAGGAATTAACAGGTACCGGAATGGTAGAGGTGTACAACCATCAATATTTATGGAACAATAGACAAACACAGCGTGTTTACGACGCTTTTGTAGATGTTTGGGGAACTGAGGAATTATGGGTAACCATAGACCGGGCCAATCTTAATTTTCCGTTACCGCCCGGTGTAGCTAAAAAAGGTTTTATCCACTGGGATTATGACCCGGAAACACGACCACAAAATGTACAGGGCGTATTGGCTTTAGCGGATCAGGACGATGAAAACATGGGTGGTTTTCAATGTATTCCATGGCTGTACCGAAATTATGATAGCTGGAAGTTAACGCAACCGGAAGATAGGGACCGTTTTCAGCCAGACATCTCGGATTTGGAAGATAAAATAGTAAAGGTTAAAATGAATGCAGGGGATCTATTAATTTTTAACAGTACCGAACCCCATGGCATACGCCCTAATAAATCTAAGGACAAGGTACGCATAGCACAATATATTTCCATGATGCCGGCAGAGGAGGATAACAAGGCCTTAAAGGAATGGCGTATTAATTCTTGGAAAAATAGGGTGGCACCTGAAGGTTATGCTTTTCCCGGCGATCCAAGAAATTGGGAACAGACAAAATATGAAACTGCAAAATTATCGTCCTTGGGAGAGAAACTATTAGGATTAAAACCGTGGTAAAATGCTAAATCGTTAATAATCATCAGCTTTCTATGAGTCTCAACAAATAATCTTATTTTTGCGCCCTTAAATTCATAAGGCGTGCGCAAGTATTTTAATTTGTTCGATTTCAAACAAAAAGTAGATTATAAGACAGAGATCCTTTCTGGCCTTACTGTGGCTTTGGCTTTGGTGCCAGAGGCAATTGCCTTTGCTTTAATACCAGGCTTTTCTCCTTTAACAGGATTGTATGCCGCTTTTATTTTGGCATTGGTCACCTCCATTCTTGGTGGTAGGCCAGGCATGATTTCCGGAGCAACGGGGGCTGTAGCCGTCATATTCGTTGGATTGATATTGGAATTGAAACGAAATTTCCCCGGAATAGAGCCGGAAACTATTCTCAACTATGTCTTTGCAACCGTTATTTTAGCGGGAGTACTTCAAATATTGGCAGGCGTACTTCGCCTGGGCAAATTTATACGCTTGGTTCCGCATCCCGTAATGTTCGGTTTTGTGAACGGATTGGCAATCATCATTTTTATGGCGCAATTCCCTAATTTCTACCAGAAAGGGACAGAAGATTTGTTGAGCGGTAGCGCTATGTATGTGATGCTTGGCCTTACGCTATTGACCATGTTGATTATCTGGGGACTTCCTAAACTGACCAAAGCGGTACCTTCTTCCCTAGTTGCCATTATAGTCGTCTCGGGCATCGTTATAGGTTTCGGGGTCGAGACGTTAACGGTTGCAGATACCATGCGCGAGGGAGAATCCATCAAAGGTGGATTCCCTCCACTATCCATTCCACAGTTGCCGCTTACATGGGAAACGTTTAAAATTATTGTTCCTTATGCGGGTATTGTTGCAGGAGTTGGGCTAATAGAAAGCTTACTTACATTGAATATCATAGACGAAATTACGGATACCCGTGGTAGAAGCAACAAAGAGTGCGTAGCACAGGGAACCGCTAATATCCTTTCAGGTTTTTTATCCGGTATGGGTGGTTGTGCCATGATCGGTCAGAGTTTGATCAATACCTCTTCTGGTGCAAGGGCAAGATTGTCCGGAATTACTGCAGCCATCATGCTCTTGGTGTTTATCATGTTCGGGTCCAGTCTTATTGAGCAACTACCCATGGCAGCCTTGGTAGGGCTTATGTTCATGGTGGCCATTGGTACTTTTGAATGGGCCAGTTTCAAGACCTTTGGGAAGATGCCAAAATCCGATGTAGTGGTCATGGTCTTAGTTACATTGATTACTGCAATTACGCATAATCTAGCAATTGCTGTTCTTTTGGGTGTTATTATCTCTGCATTGGCCTATTCTTGGGAGAACGCCAAACGTATTCGGGCACGGAAGTTTGTAGATGATAATGGAGTAAAACATTATGAAATCTATGGCCCCTTATTTTTTGGCTCTACTACCTTGTTTACCGAAAAGTTCGATGTTCTTAACGACCCAGATGAGGTGATTATCGACTTTAAGGAAAGCCGTGTGGCAGACATGTCCGGTATAGAGGCCCTGAACAAGATAACGGAGCGCTATGCTAAAGTGGGCAAGAAGGTTCACTTACGTCATTTAAGCAAGGATTGTATTCGTTTATTGGCCAGTGCCGAGGACATTATAGATGTAAACGTAATGGAAGATCCTACCTATAAAGTAATGGTAGATAAGTTGTAAATACAGTTACTGAAGTCATATAAATTTTTTCCGTTAGCTAAAAAATTGCTCTTTTTCACTGCGCGCTGCAGCTGGCTCCACATTCAAAAGCAAAATTATTGGCTTTTGTTTCGGCCCTGTTTTTTTTCCTTCCGTAGCGATGCTATGCAACTCAAAAAAGTCTTCAAATGTTCAAAAAATCACTAATTTTCACTTGAACGCGAAAAGTTTAAACCAGTTCACTATTTAATACCAATTTAACTTCTAGATGTCGCATAAAACAAGTTTCTTTTTTACTCATTTGTCGTCATAAAATAGAACCATAGCCAATGCTATGCTTAGATTTCATTCCTAAACTGAGAAAAAAATAATTCAAATTTTCAATACGACATTCAAAACTAAAATTGGTATAAACATCCGATGCAGAGCAAAAATATTCCGAAGGCACCGATTAAAGCCCGAGCTAACAGGTAAATCTTGTTTCTCTGATGTAAACCGGCTTGTCTTCTTAATATTGTCCTTTATTTATACGTACATATTGATAAATTGTTTAAAACTGATTTAAGTGTCTTCTGCATATCGTTTTCTGATATCACTAAAACCAGTACATTTTCAAAGTAAACCCCTGTTGGCTTTAATTGCTTTCCTTGGTTATACGCTATTTTCCATAACGTAATTTAGTACTGTAGTGATAATAAAATAGTAAGATTGTTGCGTAATTTTTAGCTTAATACGCTTAAAATCTATTTATTTTGGGCAAAAGAATAGAAAAGGTATGAGTAAAAAAAAAGGTTTATGGATGGTTTGTGCGATTTTAGTTTTGAGTTGTCTAAGCAGTTGTAAAAATGAAAAAATGAATACATTATATGACCTATTTGTAGGCACCTATACCGATACGGATAGTGAGGGAATCTACAGATATACCTTTAATTCGGAAACCGGCGAACTTACCGAAAAGGCCTTAGCTGCTGCTACCCCTAACCCATCTTTTATAAAAATAGCACCGGATAAGAACTACTTGTACGCGGTAAACGAAACCGATACCGTGAACGGTAATAGCGGCGCGGTAACCGCTTTTAAGATTAATGGGAAACAATTGGCTCCTCTGAATACGGTGTCTAGTTATGGAGCACATCCATGCCACATAGGTATTTCGAAAGACGGGGGAATGGTAGCGATTTCTAATTATTCTGGAGGTACGATAAGTGTTTTTAAAACCGATGCTCATGGTAATCTGATAATACCAGAGGTAATAGACCATACACGCTTGGACAGTACTAAAACTTCGCATGCACATTCCGCCCTGTTTTTAAATGACAAGCTTTTTGTGGCCGATCTAGGTTTGGATAGGATAACAGCATATCCCTTTTTGGATGGAGGAATAGATGCTACACGAATAGAGGTACTCCAATTACCCGAAAAAGCAGGGCCAAGACATTTTGTGTTTAGTGATAATGCTATGTTTTTATACGTTATCAACGAACTGAATTCTACCATTACCGTTTATCAAAATACCGAAGACGGTAGTTACCATTTATTGGAGACGAAGTCTACGGTGGCCGATGATTTTAAAGGGGATAGTTATTGTGCCGATGTTCGCTTATCACCAGATGGAAAGTTTCTTTATGGTTCCAACAGGGGTGAAAATACCATTGTGGTTTTTGCAGTAGATCAAACATCGGGTAAACTATCGCTTATTGAAAGAGAAGACGTTCGTGGCGATTGGCCTCGCAATTTTAATATAGACCCTAGCGGTAATTTTTTGCTAGTAGCAAATCAGCGTAGTAATAATATTACGGTCTACAAAAGGGATAAGGAAAACGGTGGTTTAACATTTACCCATGAAATAGTTCTTCCTAGCCCAGTTTGCTTGGAGTTTTTACACTAGCCCAAACTATTTAAAAAAGCGACTGCCCTACGCTCTGTATATGTAAAGTTATCGACACCATGAAAACCAACATGGCCGCCATATTTAGGAATTTCTAGGTAAACGTTTTGGTTGTCTTCTGCCTCCTTTATTGGGTAACAAGCCTTACCTAAAAAAGAATCGTTTTTGGCATTTATAATTAAGGAAGGAACTTTAATTCCACCTAAAAATTGACGTGCACTGCACTGGGTATAGTAATCCATGGCATCTTTAAAACCATGTGCCTTACTGGTATATACATCGTCAAAATCTTTTAGGGTCTTTATTTTTTGGATATCGGCATCTAAAATTTTAGAAGGAAAAAGTTTTTGTTTGGCTTTTAGTTTTTCGATCAGATTCTTTTTAAACCGTACTGCGTAGGCTATGTTTTTAAAGGATAACAATTGGTGTAAGGAATCATCCAAACGGCACGGTACGGAAATGGCCACGGCACCTTTAAGTTCTGAAGGAACGGTATTTCCTTCGCCCAGATATTTTAGTAAAAGATTTCCACCAAGACTAAAACCTTTCAGGTATATTTTGCCGTATTCCTTGGTATTTAAAATATGGTCCAATATTGCCTTTAAATCTTCTGTGGCACCAGAGTGGTAGGAGCGATAGGTCGTGTTCGGTTCTCCGCTGCATCCTCTAAAGTTTACAGCGCAAACATCATGGCCACTTTCTGTTAAGGCTTTTGCACTGCCCAATATATAAGCGCGCTGTGCATTTCCTTCTAGGCCATGCAGCAGCACTGTTACACTGTTAGAGATTCTGTTGGAAAAGCTCCAATCCAGATTTAAAAAATCACCGTCGGGCAAATGTATTCTTTCCCGTTTTTGAACAAGACCGGTAACTTCTCTAAAAAGACCGGCGTATATGGTAGACAAGTGTCCGTTTTTAAAAAAGTGAGGGGGATTATAATCGGAGTTTACAAGTGGCATTTACTATGTGAAATTAAAAAACAAGAAACAAGAAACAAGAAACAAAACGAAATTTTGGACTTTAAAATCCTCTCCCAAGGAGAGGGGGCTTTGTCTTACTCGTCGTTAAGATATCTATTTGTTTTCAGCTTTTTTGTTTTTTGCGAACTTCGGATATACATACAAATCGTTACGTATTTTTTTTAAACCTTGAACCTAAAACCCTATTTCGGATAGGTATCCAAAAGCTTTATCTGCTCTTGAATCGCTTTTTTAAATTCGTTCTTCAGGCTGGTTACAAGTTCAGAAACAGGAGGGTTATTATCTATAAGCGCAGAGCCTTGACCAGCGGACCAAATCGTTTTCCAAGCCTTGGCCTCTGTATCCAGTTCTTTTCCAAAATCTATTTTAGTGTCCTTTTTAAGGTCTTCCTCTGTAATACCGGCAGCTTTTAAACTGGCTCCCAGAAAATTGGCATGTACCCCGGAAATGGAAGCCGTATACACTACATCACTGGCTCCGGCCTCAATGATCATTTTTCGGTATTCGGGCGATGCCTTGCTTTCTTCGGTATTTATAAAACGGGTGCCCATATAGGCTAGGTCGGCTCCCATTTGCATTGCGGATGCAATATCGCGACCGGTGCTTATACATCCGGAAAGTATAATGTTCTTGTGAAAGATTTTTTTTATTTCGGCCACCAAGGTCATTGGATTTATGGTGCCTGCATGTCCGCCAGCTCCCGCTGCCACTAAAATGAGTCCGTCTACACCGGCCTCCGCAGCTTTTTCCGCATGTCTTTTTTTGATGATATCATGAAAAACAATACCACCATAACTGTGAATGGCATCTACTACTGTAGATACTGCTCCTAAGGAGGTGATGATAATGGGAACTTTATGTTTTACGCAAAGCTTTACATCGGCCTCTAATCTGGGATTGGTAGCATGTACAATTAGATTTACACCAAAGGGAGCTGGTTTTTTGCCCGTTTCTTTCTCAAATTTTTCAAGTTCCGTTTTTATTTCGACCAACCACTCCTCAAAGCCTTCGCTCGTGCGCTGGTTTAAGGCCGGAAAGGTGCCAACTATTCCGTTTTTACAACATTCGATTACCAATTGGGGTCCCGAGATTAAAAACATAGGTGCTGCAATAGCCGGTAAGGAAAGTTCTTTGATAAAAGCCGGTTTGTTAGCCATAAGATTTAATTTGAAGTAAAATAAATAGAATTTAGGAGGATTGCCTTCTGTTCTTTCAAAACTATACTATTTTTACCAACCATTATGCGTGCGTAGCAAAAAAATAACCAATGTATTTAAAGGAATTTGAAATTAGATGGAGTGATGTTGATGCGAACCGTCATTTGGCAAACTCGGCTTATGTGAACTTTATGGGCCATACGAGAATGGCCTTTTTAATGGAAATGGGATTTGATCAAAGAGCGCTTGCAAAATTTAATATAGGCCCGGTGGTTTTTTATGAACATATCTATTATTTCAAAGAAGTATTTCTAGGTAAGCCCGTAAGCGTTTCCATGGAGATTATGGGCTTGAGCGAGGACGGAAAGTTTTTTGAATTCCATCATGATTTTTACGATTCAAAAGGTGAGAATTTTGCACACGGCGAAATGATGGGCTCCTGGATCGATTTGAAGACAAGAAAATTAACGGGATTAGACCCTATTTTTTTAAAGCGGTTCGAAGGTGTTGAAAAGTCAGATGGTTTTAAAATACTTACCAAGGAGGATACGCGTAGGTTTGCTAAAATTCCAAAGCATCTTAAAAAGTGAGCCATATTGGTTAGATAATCTCTATATTTAAAGGATGAAGGTCACTCCAACCATGTCGGTTCAGGACACATACCTGGCTATAAAGAATATGATTGCCTCCAAAGAACTTATAGGAGGCGAAAGGATAGTGTTCACTGCCCTTTGTGAAAAACTTGGCGCAAGTGCGAAAACAGTCAGGAAGGCGTTAAAACTGTTACAGGGCGATAGCTTGGTCATTGCCGTTCCCGAAGAGGGTTTAGTGGTCAGAAATTTTTCATACCAGGATATTTTGGAAATTTTCGATTGTAGAATTGCCTTGGAAACTATGGCGGTCAAAGCCTTTGCCCTGCATGCGGAACAGGCAAGAATTGATGATCTTCGTAATTTGTTGGTTCCTTTTGAGAAAGGCCCTTTAAGCGCTAAGGTTTTTCAGAAAATAAATTTTCATTTCCACGATATTATACTTGCCAATTGCCGAAATAGATATGTATATGAACTTTTTGATAAGGGGCATATTTGGCTGTGCATGGAGATTATAGGTCTTGAAAGATCCTTAAAAGAAATTCTGCAAGAGCATTTGGATATCGTAACCGCAATCCATAATAGAGACGCTGTAAAAGCGGTGCTACTAATGCGAAAACACTTAGAAAACTCCAAACAGGCTTTTATGGCCTAAACTATACCTTCTTTATTTTTAGGTTTCTTACTGGCCAAGTAAACACCCAATAATACAAGGCAGGCAGCAATGATCTTGACCGTTGTTAAGCGGTCTTGCCCAGTGCCAATAGCATAGCCAATACCTATTAAAGGTTGCACATAAACAAAAGCGCTCAACGTAGAAGCTTTAAGCTGGGTGAGTGCAAAAATGTTAAAAAGGTAGGTGCAGAACGTTGTTCCGATGATTACGAATACAATGCGCCACATCGCTTCCAAAGGAAGTTTGCTCCATGCTATTTCCGTAAATTCTTGATATCCAAAGGGCAAACAAATAAGGATGCCTAAAGTAAACAACCATTTCATAAATGTAAACGGATGGTATTTTTCAATTAAGGTCTTGGCCACAATTAAATAAGAACCATAAAAAACCGAATTCATTAGAATCAGAAAATTTCCCAAAGGAATATTTGGTGCGTCCTGGCGTATCTCCGAACCAAAAAGAATCAATCCTAAAGCCCCTACTAATCCTATACCTATTCCCAGAACCTTGCGACCAACGATCCTTTCCTTGATCACGATGGCCGATAAAATGAGTACTATGATGGGCGTTGTCGTAATAAGTACCGCGCTGTTTATAGGAGTGGACAGGGACAATCCCTTAAAGAAGACCAACATATTAAAACCCATTCCCAACAAAGCACACAGACCCAAGCGTAGGTAATCCTTTTTGTCTATTTTTTCTTTGGGACCCCAAAAGGAAATCAGCCAAAACAAGATAGCGGCTCCTAAGACGCGTAAAATTATAAAACCTAAAGGTTGCACATAGTTGGGCATGACCTCTTTTGCAATCGTATGGTTAACGCCATAGATTGTAGTGGCACCTATGGCCGCTAAAATAGCTAGGGTCCTTTTGTTCACGAGTGTATGACTTCCTTGGCCAAGGCAGTGGTTTTTTTGCTGTTGCCAATAAAAACAGTTTCGTCCAATACAATTACAGGGCGCTTTAAAAAGGTATAATGGTCTAAGATCAGGCTCTTGTAATCTTCCTCTCCCAAGTTTTGTTCATGAAGTCCACGTTGTCTGAACAGCATGGCTCTTTTGCTAAAAAGTGATGCGTAGCTATCCGTTAGTTTTCGCATTTCTTCCAATTGTTCCGGGGTTATGGGCTCGGTTTTAATATCCTGTAAAATAAACCCTTCTAAAGGTTGTAGTTCTCTTATAATGCGTTGGCAGGTAGAGCAACTACTAAGGTGGTATATTTTTTTCATTTTAAACTTTTAACATATATACCCTGCAAAGAAACTTAAATAATAGTATTTGTACTATTTTTAGCCTTCATTTAAATTTACTCGCATTGAAAAACGAATTGGGAATTACACTTCAGAACAGAAAAAACCTTTTGGCAATTTTAGAAAATACATCCAAAGAGGATTTGTTGCGCATACCAAAGGAATTCCGTAATAATATATGGTGGAATATTGCCCATGTAGTAGTTACCCAACAAATATTGGTTTACAAGTTTAGTGGCTTGCCTATGTTGGTTTCAGAAGAGTTGGTAGCCAAATTCATGAAAGGAACGGTTCCTGACGGGACTGCCACCGATGTTGAAATAGCACAGATTACCAAGGCTTTGGTGTCGACCATAGAGCGCACTCAGGAGGACTATGCAGCCGGACATTTTAAAGATTTTAAACCCTATACCACCAGTGCCAAGGTAACATTGAACAATGTACAGGATGCTATTAGTTTCAACAATTTTCACGAAGGTATACATCTAGGGTCTATTTTTGCCCTTAGAAAAATGCTTTAGACTTATTTTGGTTTTGGGACGTGGGCCAAATATTTTTGGAGTTCCGGGTAGGGGAAAGTAAGCACAATGGGGCCATCGGCATAGGAGGCAATTTCGTATTGCTCATAAAATAACTCTATACCTTTTTGGGTGTACCCTATATTTTGGGGAAGGTAAAAGGACCCGGTCTCGAACATAAATCCAGTACTGTTGATGTCACCTTTCTCAGGAATGCCTTCTTGTTTCCTAAATTTGGATTCGGCATATTCCTCAAAATCAGAAGTGTTCTTAAATAAGTTCTCGCCATCCAACGCTATGGCTTTTGTTTTGTTGAAATTTAAATAGTGTATGGTCTGGTAACCATGCGCTCCTCCTGTAAACAAGTAAGACTCCAACTTTATAGTAAGTACTGTATCGTCCTCGTAAGATATGGATCCGGTGATAGTGGCCTCCCAAGTCATAGGTTCGTCAACAAAAAGATGCTTTAAATCCGTATACCCCTTAGTAAAAGAATGCACGGCGCTTTCAATGTCCGTAGCATCATTTTCCTCATTAAAGTCTAACAGGTAAATGATTTCTTCCTTTATTGCATTGTTTACGACTTTATCGATCTTAGAATCTGCCAACGCTTTTGGTGCGGTAATTCTAATATTGGGACAGCCATCACAAGTATCCCCAAGATAGGTAATGTACTCAAACGCAAGTTTGTCATCTTTTTCACAGGAAAAAGCTAAAAGGACTAGAAAGAAAAAAATACGTCGGATTTTCATAAAGTAATATATATTGGGCAAAAATACAGCTTCATTGTATTCTCCAATGGATAACGATACATTTGTGTATAAGATTAATGGAAATGAAGGATAAGAATTTAAGGTTCAATAGTAAGACTATACATGGGGGCCAACAACCCGATAAAGGGTTCGGTGCCGTAATGCCGCCTATTTATCAAACTTCTACTTACGCACAAGCTACACCCGGGGGGCATAAGGGATATGCTTATTCCAGAAGTGCCAATCCTACCCGAACGGCATTGGAAAATTCCTTGGCCAGTATAGAAAACGGCACATACGGACTAGCATTTGGTAGTGGCATGGCCGCCATTGATGCCGTATTAAAATTATTGGAACCAGGAGATGAGGTGATTTCTACGAACGATTTATATGGAGGAAGTTATCGTTTGTTTAAACAGATATATGAAAATTTCGGAATCACTTTTCGTTTTGTTGGGATGCAAAATGTAAATGCTATTGAAGAATATCTGTCGGCAAAGACAAAGCTTATATGGGTAGAAACACCTACCAACCCAATGATGAACATTATAGATATCGAAGCAGTAGCTGAGCTTGCAAATAAGCATAATATCTTGCTGGCTGTAGATAATACCTTTGCTACCCCGTATTTACAGCAGCCTTTGGATTTGGGGGCGGATATTGTAATGCACTCCGCCACCAAGTATTTGGGAGGACATTCGGATGTAGTGTTGGGCGGTTTGGTAGTAAAGGACAAGGAGTTAGCGGACAAACTGTATTTTATACAAAATGCAAGTGGCGCAATATGTGGCCCCATGGACAGTTTTTTGGTACTAAGGGGAATTAAGACATTACATGTTCGTATGCAAAGGCATTGCGAGAACGGCAGGGTTATCGCGGAATATTTAGCAGACCATCCTAAGATAGATAAGGTATATTGGCCAGGATTCAAAGACCATCCAAACCATGCCATCGCTAAAAGGCAGATGAAGGATTTTGGCGGTATGATTTCTTTTGTGCCCAAAGGCAGTAGTTATGAGGCCGCTATTAAAATGGTAGAAAAACTAAAGATTTTTACCTTGGCAGAGTCTTTGGGAGGTGTGGAAAGTTTAGCGGGCCACCCGGCAAGTATGACGCATGGTAGTATCCCAAAAGAAGATCGTGAAAAAGTGGGTGTTGTAGATGCTTTGATTCGATTAAGTGTGGGTATTGAAGACGCGGCAGACCTTATTGCCGATCTGGAGCAGGCGATAGGCTCATAAGAGGTAAGGCGATTGAAAGGAAATATACAAGGATTTTTGTACTACACATTGCAGACTACCTTGGTCATAAGGAACCAATTTATCATTTTATAAAATAATCAATGGATAAATTATAATAATACTATAATTTTACCGATATATTTAGAATTCAACAATAAGAGATATCAAATAGTTTTATGGAAGAAAAAATAAAACAGTTCATGGATGAGGTAAGGACCCGTAACGGTCACGAGCCAGAATTCATACAAGCGGTGCAAGAAGTGGCCGAAACAGTAATTCCTTACATCGTAAAAAATGAAATTTACAATGAGAAGAATATTCTTCTTAGAATGGTAGAGCCAGAGCGACTTATCTCTTTTCGGGTGGCATGGTACGATGACCAAGGTAAAATCCATGTGAATCGCGGATACCGAATTCAAATGAACTCTGCCATAGGACCTTACAAAGGCGGGCTCCGCTTTCATCCTACGGTAAACGCCAGTATACTAAAGTTTTTGGCTTTTGAACAGGTATTCAAAAATAGTTTGACAACATTGCCTATGGGCGGCGGTAAAGGAGGTTCGGACTTTGACCCTAAAGGGAAATCTGACGATGAGGTCATGCGTTTTTGCCATGCTTTTATGTTAGAGCTTAATCGTCATATTGGTCCAAATACAGATGTTCCTGCCGGGGATATTGGAGTAGGGTCTAGGGAAATTGGCTTTCTTTTTGGAATGTACAAGAAAATTAGAAACGAGTTTACCGGCGTGCTTACCGGTAAAGGACGTTCTTGGGGCGGTTCTTTGATTCGCCCGGAGGCAACTGGTTATGGTACGGTATATTTTGCACAGAGTATGATGCAGACGAAGGGTATGGATTTTGAAGGAAAAAATGTTACGATTTCCGGATCAGGAAACGTCGCACAATTCGCTGCTGAGAAAGCTTTGCATCTCGGAGCCAAAGTGTTGACCTTATCCGACTCCCAAGGCTATATTTACGACAAGGATGGGGTCGATGAAGAAAAGTTGGCCTATGTAATGGATCTTAAAAATAACAAACGTGGTCGTATTTCGGAATATGCGGATAAATATAGTTCGGCAACTTTCCATAAAGGAGGAACACCATGGGACGTGAAATGTGATATTGCCTTACCATGTGCAACCCAAAATGAATTGGATGGTGAACACGCAAAGGTCTTGGTGAAAAATGGGTGTATTTGTGTTGCAGAGGGTGCTAACATGCCTTCTACACCCGAAGCTATACACGAATTCCACGAAGCTAAAGTTCTTTTTGCCCCAGGAAAGGCTTCTAATGCAGGTGGGGTGGCGACTTCTGGTTTAGAAATGTCACAAAATTCATTACGTATCAGCTGGACTCGCGAAGAAGTTGACGAAAGATTAAGAAAGATCATGTCGGATATTCATGAATCCTGCGTAGCGTATGGTATGGAGAAAGACGGATATTGCAATTATGTAAAAGGCGCAAATATAGCCGGGTTCGTTAAAGTAGCGGATGCCATGCTGGCTCAGGGGGTTATATAATAGTTCTGTTGACGACAAATACGGACCTGACAGGTTTTTAAATTCTGTCGGGTCTTTTTTATCTATTGGTATTAGGTGAAGTGTTTGGTTCAAAAATGTGCCTGATCCTGTTATCTTTGAACAACACAAATCTTGTTTATGCAAGTCACTACCAAGGCCATTGTACTTACTTCCTTAAAATATGGCGATACTAGCCTTATCGTAAAAATTTTTACATTATCGAACGGACTTAAATCCTATTTGTTAAAAGGTGTTTTGTCGGCTAAGAAAGGAAAGCTCAAAGCTGCCTATTTTCAGCCCTTAACACAATTGGAACTCGTTGCGAACCACCGGAATAAAGGAACCTTGGAAAGCATACGCGAAGTTAAAGTAAGCTATCATTACCTTACGTTGCACACTGAGGTCGCTAAAAATGCGGTCACACTTTTCT
Organism: Maribacter chungangensis; assembly: GCF_042676845.1. Classification (NCBI taxonomy): domain Bacteria; kingdom Pseudomonadati; phylum Bacteroidota; class Flavobacteriia; order Flavobacteriales; family Flavobacteriaceae; genus Maribacter; species Maribacter chungangensis. The sequence goes on along the minus strand of NZ_JBHTHY010000014.1, from coordinate 534,764 downwards.
TAGCGGAAATGTTGGGGAACAGCATACATGAAGAGGAGGAAAACAAGGCACTTTTTAACTATCTGGAAGTTGCCTTGCAATGGTTGGACATGAATGACGATGTGGCTAATTTTCATCTTTATTTTTTAGTAGTGCTTACCAAGTATTTGGGTTTTTACCCCGATACGGATAACATAGATGCCGGTTACTTTGATCTTTTGGAAGGAGAATTTGTTTCCAAACCTTCATTAAACCCAATGATCAGCGGTCAAAGCCTGCTTTTTTTTAAGAAAATTTTAGGCACAAATTTTGATACTTTGGGTAGTATTAAAATGAGAAAGAATAATCGTCAAGAATTGTTGAAGTCCATTGTCCTTTTTTACGAACTGCATTTACAGGGATTCAGGAAACCTAGGTCACTTGCCATTCTAAATGAAGTTTTTATCTAACATGTATAGAAGTAGTCTCTTTTTCTTTTTTATTTTCGTGATGGTCGCTAGATCACAGCAAATAGCTGTTCTAGATGCCGATACCGGAGATGCTATTTCTAATGTGGCCATCTATAATTCCGACAAATCTAAAGTTGCACTTACCGATTTTGATGGTTTTTTTGATATAGCGATATTCTCAAAAAACGAACGTATTACAATAAAACATATAAGTTACGAGCTGTTAAAAACGTCTAAGTCCCAAATCCTTAAACAAGGGAGAAAGGCATTTTTAGTGATGCGGCCGGAGCAGTTGGACGAAGTGGTGATGTCGGTGTCCAAATGGGAACAGCAGAAGAAGGATATTCCCAATAAAATTGCTACGATAACCGCTAGGGATATTGCTTTTACTGCGCCACAAACCTCGGCGGACCTTTTGCAAAATACGGGTAAAGTTTTTGTTCAGAAAAGCCAATTGAGTGGTGGAAGCCCAATGATCAGGGGTTTTTCTACCAACAGGCTGGTGTTGTCCGTTGATGGGGTTCGAATGAACAATGCTATTTTTAGGGGAGGTAATTTGCAGAACGTAATTTCCATAGACCCTTTTACCATAAAGAACACCGAGATCATTTTTGGCCCTGGGTCTGTCATTTACGGTAGCGACGCCATTGGTGGCGTCATGAATTTTTACACCCAAGTACCTGAATTAAGCGAAAATGATAGTCTTAATGTGTATGGCGGTGCCAATTATAGATTTTCCTCCGCCAGTTTGGAAAATACGCTTAACGCAAAGGTGGGCTTGGGAAAAAAGAAATGGGCTTCATTAACGAGTTTCACATTCAACAGTTTTCAGGATTTGGTCATGGGAAGCCATGGCCCGGATTCCTATCTAAGAAATTCCTTTGTGAGAACGGTTAACGGAGAAGATCTTCTAGTGGCCAACGATAAGCCCAGAAAACAAGTTTCAACAGGATACGACCAAATTAATTTTATGCAAAAAGTTCGGTTCAGGCCAAATGCAAAATGGGATGTGCGGTCGGGTATCTTTTATTCGGAAACTACAGAGTATCCAAGGTATGATAGATTGATACGTCCTACTGGCGATGGTACCGGACTGCGTTCCGCAGTTTGGTTTTATGGACCTCAAAAATGGTTTATGGGTAATGTGCAGTTAAATAAAAAAGGAAACGGTAAGTTTTATGATGGCTTAAAGATAACTAGTGCTTATCAACGTTTTGAGGAAAGCAGGAACAACAGGGATTTTCAAGATGTGAATTTGAACAGTACCAAAGAAAAGGTGGACGCTTTTAACTTTAATATCGATTTGGAAGATAAAAAGATGGGCGACTTTAGACTGTATTACGGTGGAGAATACATCTTTAATCGCGTACATTCCGAAGCTCAAAACAGGAACGTTCGTACGGATGTAATCACGGATGCACCAACAAGGTATCCGGACGGCTCCTCATGGGAAAGCTTGGCGGGCTATGTGAACAGTGAATATAGGACCAAGCCCAACTTTACATTAATGTCTGGGTTAAGGTATAGCCATGTATGGATAGATGCTGTTTTTGACCAAACGTTTTACACTTTTCCTTTTGATGATACCAACTTAAGCACTGGCGCATTAACGGGAAGTTTGGGTTTTAGTTGGTTTCCAAAGGCAGATCTGCAGGTTACCTTTAATGGCTCTACCGGGTTCAGGGCGCCTAATATAGATGATGTCGGAAAAATATTCGATTCCGAACCAGGTGCGGTAGTGGTGCCTAATCCAAATTTAGAACCGGAATATGCGTATAATGTAGAGTTGGGAATACAAAAGAATTTAGGGGACAAATTGGTGTTGAAAGGCGCTACCTACTATACCTATTTGGTGGACGCATTGGTGAGAAGGGATTTTTCTTTTAACGGAAATACCGAACTTATTTACCAAGGCGAGTTGAGTAACGTGCAGGCCATACAAAATGCGGCCAAGGCTTATGTGTACGGTTTTGAGTTTGGAATGGACGCATTCTTATCGGATAATTGGTCCCTATCCTCAAATCTTACCATAACCGAAGGGATAGAAGAAGAAGCGGACGGGACAGATACCCCTGCAAGACACGCCGCACCAACCTTTGGCGACTTTCATTTGATATGGAAAAATCAGAAATTTAGGGCAAATGTATTTTTGAACTATAACGGGGAACTAGCGTTTAACGATTTAGCGGTCTCCGAAATATCCAAGGATTTTATGTACGCTAAAGACCGAAATGGGAATCCCTATTCCCCATCTTGGTATACCCTAAACTGCAGGTCTCAGTATACCATTGGTGCCAACCTAGTGGCTTCCGTAAACTTGGAAAACATCACGAATCAGCTTTATCGTACATATTCTTCCGGAATTGCGGCACCGGGCAGGAACCTTATATTAGGTATTTCATATAATTTTTAAATAAAAAAAGCCCGATTTAATCGGGCCTCTTATCTTTAGTTGTGGAATGGGCTTAGTTCTTGACCGCGTCCTTAACTTCTTTTGCTTTGTTCGATACCTTGTCAGCAGCATCTTTAGCTGCATCTTTTACATCGGTACCGGCTTCCTTAGCTTTGTTTATGGCATCCGCACCTACTTCTTTTGCACCTTCAATAGCATCGGAACCAGCTTCTTTCGCTTTGTCCATGGCATCGGAACCAGCTTCTTTAGCCTTGTCCATGGCATCGGAACCAGCTTCTTTGGCACCATCGATAGCATCAGCGCCTGCCTCTGTTGCACTGTCTACTGCTTCTCCAGCCGCATCCATTGCGCTTTCGCCAACTTCTTTTAAATCTTCTCCGGCAGCTTCTACTGCTTCACCTGCTTGTTCTGCCGCGTCTTTTGCCTTGTCTGCTGTTTCCCTACAAGAAACAAAAGAAATACTCAAAGCCAACATAAGTACTGAACCTAAAATTACTTTTCTCATGTGTGTTAATTTATTTAGTGTTTATTTAAATCGTGAGATATACGCATATAATCTGCTTTTGGACGTCAACCTTAAAATTTATAGGTATTATTTATTTTAATTAATTGATTATCAGTACTATGTATTTGAATTAATTTTTCAACATCCTAAAATTATGGTAATTGAACCCTAAGCTTTTACCCTATTTTCTGTTTATATAGGTGCGCATATTCAAAAAGAAAGGCAATGGATCGCTTTATTAAAATATGGGTTTCTAACTTGATATCTAGGTGCTACGGATTTGTTTTGATGTATCCAGGTAAAAACTATATACAAAAAGAGTGGCGATATGCCGAGAACAATTTATATATTTTGAACAAGGCTTCGGGGCTTAAATTTCCCAAAACAATTCAGGTAGTATTATAATATGTAATCCTACCTGCTTATTTAGTAAATTTGCAACCTTAAATTAGTGACCTAGAAGTATTTCTTATGAAGTTTGCAGAATATAAAGGATTGGATTTACCCAAAGTAGCCGAGGAAGTGCTGTCTTATTGGAAATCCAATACAATTTTTGATAAAAGTATTTCTTCCCGTGAGGGTAAGGAAAACTATGTCTTTTTTGAGGGTCCACCTTCCGCCAATGGAATGCCGGGCATACATCATGTTATGGCACGTACCATAAAGGATATTTTTCCTAGGTACAAAACTATGAAAGGGTTTCAGGTAAAACGAAAGGCCGGTTGGGACACGCACGGACTTCCAATAGAATTGGGTGTTGAAAAGGAACTGGGAATTACCAAAGAGGATATTGGCACTAAAATTTCCGTTGAGGAGTACAACGCGGCCTGCAAAAAAGCCGTAATGCGGTATACGGATGTTTGGAACGCGATGACCGAACAGGTGGGCTATTGGGTAGATATGGACGATCCATATATTACCTACAAGTCCAAATATATGGAGTCCGTTTGGTGGTTGTTAAAGGAGATTTACGATAAAGGACTTATTTACAAAGGCTATACCATACAGCCTTATTCTCCTAAAGCGGGGACAGGATTGAGTTCTCATGAGCTCAACCAGCCCGGAACGTACCAAGATGTTACGGATACCACCGTTACCGCACAATTTAAGGCAATAGAAGAAACCTTGCCCGCTTTTTTACAGAACGAGGGGACCATATATTTCTTGGCCTGGACGACCACACCTTGGACGTTACCCTCTAATACAGCACTAACCGTAGGTCCCAAAATAGACTACGTACTTGTAGAAACGTATAATCAATACACGTTTGAACCTATGAATGTCATTCTTGCCAAAAACTTGGTAGGGAAACAATTTTCGGGTAAGTTTTTTGAAGTGGATGCAAAATCTGGCTTACTGGATTATGCTGGAGGTGATAAAAAGATTCCGTTCTTTCTTGTGAAGGAGTTTAAAGGCAAAGATCTTATCAATATAAAATACGAACAGCTTATAGATTATGTGCTGCCCTACGAAAATGCCGAAAATGCGTTTAGGGTAATTACCGGTGATTTTGTAACGACCGAAGATGGTACAGGTATCGTTCATACGGCCCCAACATTTGGTGCGGATGATGCTTTGGTCGCCAAGCAGGCCGTTCCCGAAATACCGCCTATGTTGGTCTTGGACGAGAATGGCAATACGGTTCCCTTGGTAGATCTACAAGGAAAATTTAGACCGGAGTTAAAGGAGTTTGGCGGCAAGTATGTTAAAAATGAATATTACGAAGAGGGTGAAGCTCCGGAAAGGTCTATAGACGTTGAAATCGCCATTAAGTTAAAAGAGGAGAATAAGGCCTTTAAGGTAGAAAAGTACGTACACAGCTACCCCAATTGCTGGCGCACAGATAAGCCTATTTTGTATTATCCGCTAGATTCTTGGTTTATTAAGATTACCGATGTCAAGGACCGTATGTTCGAGTTGAACCAGACCATTAACTGGAAGCCTAAATCTACCGGAGACGGTAGGTTCGGAAATTGGTTGGCAAATGCGAACGATTGGAACTTGTCCCGATCTAGGTACTGGGGTATTCCCTTGCCTATATGGAGAACCGAAGATGGTACCGAACAGATTATGATAGGTTCGGTTGCAGAACTAAAGGCCGAAATGCAAAAAGCGGTAAGGGCCGGAGTTTTGGAAAAGGATATTTTCGAGGACTTTGTAGTGGGCGATATGTCCGATGACAACTACGATAAAATCGATTTACATAAAAATATAGTAGACCGCATTACCTTGGTGTCCCCTTCCGGGAAACCAATGAAACGTGAGGCCGATCTAATAGATGTTTGGTTCGATAGTGGTTCTATGCCCTATGCCCAATGGCATTACCCTTTTGAAAATAAAGAGTTGATCGATAAGGGAGAAGCCTTTCCGGCAGATTTTATTGCAGAGGGCGTAGATCAGACCCGTGGCTGGTTCTATACACTTCATGCAATAGGTACCATGGTATTTGATTCTGTGGCCTATAAAAATGTAGTTTCCAACGGACTTGTGCTGGATAAGGAAGGTAAAAAAATGTCCAAACGTTTGGGCAATGCCGTGGATCCTTTTGAAACAATGGACCAACATGGTGCGGATGCCACCAGATGGTACATGATCAGCAATGCCAATCCTTGGGACAATTTAAAATTTGATACGGAAGGTATCGTTGAGGTTAAGAGAAAGTTCTTCGGCACCCTTTACAATACCTATTCGTTTTTTGCGCTATATGCGAATATAGATGCCTTTGCTTTTGATGAGGATTCCGTTCCAGTTACGGAACGAACAGAGATCGATAGATGGGTTTTATCCGAATTGAATTCGTTGATTAAGGAAGTAGATGAAGCATACGCCGATTATGAACCTACGAAAGCAACTAGAGCCATTTCAAATTTCGTACAGGAAAACCTAAGCAATTGGTATGTGCGTTTGTGCAGAAGACGTTTCTGGAAGGGCGATTATGGGAAAGATAAGATAGCGGCCTACCAAACCTTATATACTTGTTTGGCCACCGTGGCAAAATTGTCCGCTCCCGTTGCACCGTTTTTTATGGATCGGTTGTATCGTGATTTGATAGCCGCCACAAAAGCCGAGCCTTTTGAGAGCGTACATCTGGCAGATTTTCCCATAGCGGATGTTTCGTTGATAGACAAAGGTTTAGAGGCTAAGATGAACAAGGCACAAATTATTTCTTCCTTGGTTCTTTCTATTCGTCAAAAAGAGAAAATAAAGGTGAGACAGCCTTTACAGAAAATAATGATTCCAATCTTGGACGAACAGGATAGAATAGATATTCTTGCCGTTTCGGATCTAATAAAATCAGAGGTGAACGTAAAGGAAATTCAGCTTTTGGATGATGCATCCGGTGTTTTGGTTAAACGCATCAAGCCTAATTTTAAGACTTTAGGGCCAAAATACGGGAAGGATATGAAGTTGGTGGCAGCAGCTGTAACCAAATTCACACAGGAAGATATCCAAAAAATTGAACAGGAGGGCGAAATATCTATCCAAATAGAAAATAAAAATAGTATTTTACAGTTACAGGATGTAGAAATAAGTTCACAGGATATAGAAGGTTGGTTGGTTGCAAGTTCCGGTAAAATAACGGTAGCACTAGATATTACGATTAACGACGACCTAAGAAAAGAAGGGGTTGCTAGGGAATTGGTAAACCGCATACAGAACCTAAGAAAAGAATCCGGTTTTGAGGTTACGGATAAAATTGTGATTAATTTACAAAAAGACGGCTTTGTAGAACAGGCGGTAACCAGTAATTTAGCATATATAAAAACAGAGACGCTAACAGCAGAACTTAATTTAGAGGATAGCGTAGAAAATGGCACTGAAATTGCTTTTGACGAAGTGAAAACGAAATTGTTTATTGTAAAACATTAAAAAAATGGGACAGGATTTAAATATAAGATTTCCCGATAAGGATTTGGCCGAGTTCAAAAAACTTATCGAAGAGAAGATCGTAAAAGCGAACGGACATTTGGAGTTGCTTAAAAGTTCCTATATGAACGATGGCAATAATGGTACTGATGATACCTCACCTACCTTTAAGGCGTTTGAGGAAGGCTCGCAGACCATGAGTAAAGAGGCAAATACCCAATTGGCCATACGTCAGGAAAAATTTATTAGGGATCTTAAAAACGCACTGTTACGCATTGAGAATAAGACCTACGGTATTTGTAGGGTAACAGGAAAACTCATTAACAAGGAGCGCTTAAAACTGGTTCCCCATGCTACATTGAGTATAGAAGCAAAGAACATGCAATCGTAACAAAAACGCCTTTAGGGGCGTTTTTTAAGTATAGGCCTTGAGAGTATTGTCATTTTTAATAGTATGGTTTATGGGAATTTCCGGTCTGGCCCAGAAACAGTTAGAAAGAACTATTGATGCTAGGTCCGTTTCCTTACTGCAAATAGATGCCGCTAATTGTTTTGAGGTAAAAATCGAAACTGGCGACACGGATTATATAGTTGTGACGGCACGCTTGGAAGGTGAGTATACGAAGGACCTGGATCTTAAGGTCTACGAAAATGGCCGTACTTTGGAGATAAATGCCGGTTTTAAGGATACATTTATTAACCCCAACGATAAACTAAGCGCACATAAAGTAGTTTCTATTGCTTTGCATATACTCCTGCCAAAATGGAAGAATGTTCAATTATACGGTACTAACGCCAGGGTCGTAGCGCAGGGTGATTATGAAGATATGAACATTGTGTTGGCAGACGGGAGTTGTGAGTTGGACCAGGTAGGCCGTAACGTTAGGGTCAGTACACAAAGCGGTAACATTACTATGAAAGCCAAAAGTGGCAGTATAGCTGCCTCCAGTAAATATGGTCTGGTAAATAAAATGGTTCTTCCAAAAGGCGCGAATCGTTATAATTTATCTACGGTGACGGGTAATATTGAGCTAAAGAAACCCAAATAATATTTCTATTTTTGCCCTTTATTACAATTATATGAGTTTAAAAAAGTCCGCCCTCCTTATTTTATCGATTCTTGTGGTAGATCAATGGAGTAAAATCTATATCAAAACGAATTTTGTGCTAGGTGAGTCCATCGATGTTTTTAATTGGTTCAAAATTCTTTTTATAGAAAACGAGGGTGCTGCGTGGGGTGCAAAGCTCAGTGATATTTTTCCTATTTCCGATAAAGCAGGAAAGCTGATTCTCACAATTTTTAGGCTGTTCGCAATAGGCGGGATCGGCTATTGGTTATATGATGTAATCCGTAAAAATACATCTAGGACATTGATAATAGCTGTATCGTTGATCTTTGCAGGAGCGCTAGGTAACATTATCGATTCTGTATTTTATGGGATGATATTTAACGAAAGTTATAATGAGATAGCAACCCTGTTTTCAGATGAACCTTATGGCGGCCTTTTTTACGGAAAAGTAGTAGATATGCTGTATTTTCCTTTGATAGACACCACTTGGCCCGAGTGGTTGCCATATTTGGGCGGAAGTAACTTCAGGTTTTTTGAACCTGTATTTAATATTGCCGATACAGCTATAAGCACAGGAGTAGGTATTTTATTGGTCTTTAATAAGAGGGCATTTAAGGAAGATGAAGAAATAAAGGAGGATATGGTAGAAGAAGCAAGTTTGACAGACCCGGTACCTCAAGAAACACCAAAGGAATAAACAGTATTTGGTGTTACGCAGTAGTCCAGTTTTACATCTGCATCGTGGACATCCGTTATTTTTTCTTCGGCCTCAAAAAAAGAAAGCCCAACTTTTATAACATCATTGCGGCACTGGGATAAAAAGCCATCATAAAAACCTTTTCCGTATCCCACACGGTTACCATTAGTATCAAAGGCAAGTAAGGGAACGAAAACCACATCAAGCTTTGTTGGGGAAATAGTTATACCGTTTAAAGGTTCCGGAACATCCCAACTGCTGAGGGTAAATTTAGTGCTATCGGTTAATAGAAAGTGTTGTAGATCTTCGGTTCCAATAACCTTTGGGACTACAACATGCTTGTCCTTACCTTGCAAAATAGAAAGTATGGCAGAAGTGTTTATTTCTTTTTTCTTAGTTATGGATAAAAACAGGTGGTAATAATCAAATTGCCAAATAGGTAATGAAAGAAGTTGGTTGGCAATAGAAATGCTATCGGAATTGCGTTTGGCTGCTGTAAGTGAATCTCGTTGTAAGGTATATTTAGTACGTAAGGTTTTCTTCAACATGGTTGGAGAACTAATGATACCGGTAATAAAAGCGTATTACTCCTTCCCTGCAACCGCAAAAAATACTTTAAAGAAAAGCATTAATATTAGATATGTGCCTAAGGTGATAATATAGCTTTCCATGTCCGAGGGATTTTTGTTGATGCTAAATGTAGGAAAAATATTTATCAATTATCCTTTAAGTGTCGTTTTTTATCGATTAAATGCACATTTTTTGTAAAAAATTAACACTTGCACGAATAATAATAAGTATGTTTTAAATTTAATATATTGATAATCAATAAGTTGTGATTTAAAGGCTATATTTCTATAAAAAGGTGAGATGACGGCACTATGTCAACGGTTTAAGAACTTGATAAAAATTGACCTCCTTTTTTACGTTTACTTTAATATAATAAGTCAAAAGAGAGAAGTTGGCAACAGGGTCTTTGTCTTTTTTAATGTTGTTTCTTGAAGTTGAAAATTAAAAAAAGTGCGTTAAGGGAAAATTGGGCTTCGGTACGTTAAATTCTGTAAAAGCTATACTCATTTTATAAAAAGAAGGTAATTTGAGCAATATTATTGTTTAAATACAGATCGGTACACATCATGTCTCAAATCCCTATTGAAATTCAATTAAGTGCATTGCCCACAGGTCCGGGTGTTTATCAATTTTATGATTCAAATGATGTTATCCTATATGTTGGCAAGGCAAAGAACCTAAAAAAAAGGGTTTCTTCTTATTTTACCAAAAACCACGAGTATGGAAAAACCAGGGTTTTAGTAAAAAAAATCGATAAGATAAAACATATTGTTGTGCCTACGGAATCCGATGCCCTTCTTTTGGAGAATAACCTAATAAAGGAATATAGGCCGCGATACAACGTATTGTTGAAAGATGATAAGTCCTATCCGTGGATCTGTTTGAAAAATGAGCGGTTTCCAAGGCTTTTTCCTACACGTAGGGTAATCAAGGATGGTTCCGAATATTTTGGCCCGTACACCAGTATGAAGACGGTCAGGACCCTGTTGGACCTTATAAAAAGTGTTTACCCTTTACGTACCTGTAATTATGACCTTTCTAGGGAGAAAATTAAGAACGGGAAATACAAGGTATGTTTGGAGTATCATTTAGGCAACTGCAAAGGGCCTTGTGAAGACTTGCAATCCAGTGAAGAGTATGATCGCCAGATAGCGGATATAAGGGATATTGTAAAAGGAAATTTTAAGTCGTCCCTACAGTATTTTAAAGGGCAAATGAAACAATTGGCCGGCGAAATGCGGTTTGAGGAGGCACAGGAAATAAAGGAGAAAATTGATGTTTTGGAGAATTATCAGGTAAAATCTACCGTGGTAAATCCAAAGATCAGTAATGTAGATGTATTCTCCATAATTTCCGATGAGGCCTTTGCCTACGTAAATTTCCTTCAGCTCTCCCATGGTTCTATAGTAAGATCACATACCATGGAACTAAAAAAGAAATTATCGGAAACGGATGAGGAACTGCTTCAATTGTCGATAGTAGAAATAAGACAGCGTTTTAAATCGCAATCCAAAGAGATTTATGTACCGTTTAGAGTGTCCGTTCCAGAAGGTCTTTTGGTTTCCATCCCCAAATTGGGAGACAAAAAGCGCATTTTGGAAATGTCCGAACGAAACGCTAAATTTTTTAGGCAGGAGCGTTTTAATCAGATTAAAATTATTGATCCGGATAGGCACACCAAAAGGATAATGGTGCAGATGCAAAAAGATTTGCGGCTTTCCGCGGAACCAAGGCATATAGAGTGTTTTGATAATAGTAATATCCAAGGAACGCATCCTGTGGCCGCATGTGTTGTTTTCAAGGATGGCAAACCTTCTAAAAAGGAGTATAGACATTATAACATAAAAACGGTCGATGGTCCGGATGATTTTGCTTCAATGGAAGAGGTAGTGTTTAGGAGATATAAACGTTTGTTGGAAGAAGAAGCACCATTGCCACAACTTATCGTAATAGATGGGGGCAAAGGCCAGTTGTCCTCTGCGTTAAAAAGTCTGGATATCTTGGGACTACGCGGTAAAATCGCAATCATTGGTATTGCTAAAAGGCTGGAAGAAATCTATTTTCCAGAAGACCCCATTCCTTTATATTTGGATAAAAAATCTGAAAGTTTAAAGATTATACAGCAATTGAGAAACGAGGCACACCGCTTTGGAATTACCCTTCATAGGAACAAAAGAAGCAAAACGGCCATAAGTTCGGAACTGGAAGGAATTAACGGTGTGGGGGAAAAAACGGCAAAGGAACTTTTAAAACGTTTTAAATCTGTTAAAAGAATAAAGGAAGCTACCATAGAAAACCTTAAGGAGGTAGTTGGAGATTCAAAAGCAAAGAAAATATATGAATCCTTCAATAAAACATAGTACCAATGGGTTGGGCACATTGGTAAGGGCTTTGTTTCTATTTGCACTTTGCTTTACTTGTGCAGCAGGTGCGCAGGACACTATTGGTACGTCCAATAAAAAAATAGGTCTTGTCCTAAGCGGTGGTGGCGCAAAGGGCTTGGCGCATATCGGGGCACTAAAGGTCATAGAGGAAGCCGGAGTTAAAATAGACTATATAGGAGGTACGAGTATGGGCGCAATTATTGGAGCCTTATATGCCTCTGGTTATAATGCAGACCAACTGGACTCTATGTTCAGGGCCACTGATTTTAGCAAGCTCATCCAAGATAACCTTCCCAGAAGTGCCAAAACATTTTATGAAAAGGAAGATTCTGAACGGTACGCTTTAACACTCCCCTTTGATGGGTTTAAAGTTTCGGTGCCCCCTGCATATTCTGGTGGCCAGAATATCTATAACGAGATGGTACGTATGTTATACCATGTTAGGGATATTGAGGATTTCTCTAAATTACCGATACCTTTTGTTTGTATTGCCACGGATATTGAAACAGGAAAAGAAGTCGTATTCAATTCTGGATATTTGCCCGAAGTAATTATGGCAAGCGGTACGTTTCCCTCGCTTTTTGAGCCTGTAACAATAGATGGGAAAGTGTTAATAGATGGCGGTGTGGTCAATAATTACCCCATAGACAAGGTAAGGGCCATGGGTGCCGATATAATTATTGGGGTAGATGTACAGCATGGTCTTTCGGACAGGGAGTCCTTAGGCTCCGCAACCGAGATCCTTTTACAGATAAATAATTTCCAAAGTGTGGCCGATATGGTACAAAAAGCTGCCGACACCGATATATATATCAAACCAAAAATCGAAAAATATACGGTTATAGAATTTAACAAGGGTAATGAAATTGTAAAGACCGGAGAACTGGCGGCAATAGCGAAGTACAATGAATTACGGCAGTTGTCATCTGGTATTTCAAAGCCGACACCGGTTGTGGTACCGTTTAAACCAACCGATTCTATTACGGTAAATAGACTTATGATCAGTGGAGATACGGTTCATACCAGAGGTTATGTAAAAGGAAAGCTTCGTTTTAAATTGGGAACACCCATAACGTTCAATAAACTAAAACAAGGAATGGGCAACCTTAGTGCAACGGGTAACTTTAAAACTAACCGCTATAAATTGGTTTCCAATGGTATAGGAGACGATTTAATTTTACGTTTGGATGAATCAACAAATTCTGCTTTCTTTAGGGTGGGAGCCCATTATGACGATCTTTACAAGAGTGCCGCTATCTTGAATTTTACCAAGAAAAATTTACTGGTAAGGGACGATAGGGCATCTATAGATTTTATCTTGGGAGATAACCCAAGGTATAACTTTGAGTATTATATAGATAAGGGCAGCTACTGGAGCTTTGGAATTAACTCCAGATATAACGATTTTGAACAGGAAATTGCTTTTGATATTATAGCCAATAATTTTGAGGTTCCTTCTGTGCTAAACGTTAACAATATAAATTTGGATGTAGTCGATTTTACCAATCAAGTCTACGTACAAACGGTGCTAAGGGAAGAATTTGCTTTTACTTTGGGAGCAGAACATAAGTTTTTAAAATACAGTACAAGAACATTAGGTGATTTGTCCGATGCAAATAATTTGGATACACCTACCATTGTTCCGGTAAACGATTCAAAAGGAAGGACCTTTTTTGAGAAAAGTAATTTTTACAGTGTTTTTGGAGGGTTAAAGCTAGATACGTATGACGATAAATATTTTCCTTCTAGTGGATTGTTTTTTAATGGAGATTTCCACTATTACCTTTTCTCTTCCGATTTTAATGGCAACTTTAAGGATTTTTCCGTTTCCAAGGCACGAATGGGCGGAGCTTTTTCTATCCTTGAAAACCTGTCGCTGAACCTGGAGACCGAAGGTGGTTTTAAATTAGGGACTTCGAATGTAACGTCTTTTGATTTTGTGCTAGGAGGTTTTGGCACAACGCTAATAAACAACTTTGTTCCGTTTTATGGCTATGATTTCTTAAGTTTGCCCGGAAACAGTTACGTAAAGGCCTACGGTAGGCTGGATTACGAATTTACGCCAAAACATCATTTTTTGGGTGCGGCAAATTTTGCCAATGTAGACGATGACCTTTTTAGGACCGGCGAATGGTTTACCGCCCCTAGTTTTTCTGGTTATGGCCTTGGTTATGGTTGGGAATCTTTTTTGGGTCCTGTTCAATTTATGTATTCTTGGTCTCCTGAGCTAAATCGTTCCAACGTTTTCTTTAGTATCGGGTATTGGTTTTAATATGAAATCGAAACATTGAATCAGCTCAATGAATAGGTGCTGCGATGGCATTATTTCCGGTGCCGTCCGTTTTAACATGAATTATACCAATTTAAGTTTTGAATGTCGTATTGAAAATTTGAATTATTTTTTCTCGGTTTAGGAATGAAATCTAAGCATAGCATTAGCTATGGTTCTATTTTATGACGACAAATGAGTAAAAAAGAAACTTGTTTTATGCGACATCTAGAAGTTATATTGGTATTATATATTGGAACTTCGTTGAGAAGCTTCGAGATATAATAAATACGGGGGTTGCATCGATTTCAGCATAGCATTGCTAAGGTGAAATCGAAAAAAGTAGCGCAGCGGTAGTATTGGAAGTAGCTCGGAGCTCCAATAGCATTTCCATTGCATATTTTTGGTTTAAACAATACATCTTTATTTTGGGTTGCCCCGTGTGCTTTTAAGGGAGGTTTTGTTTACAATGATTCCCTTTTTTTCTTAAGAAATTCATAATATATATCGAGAATTATTAATTAGTGTTAAGGTAAGCGTTAAAGTACGTTAAAGCCAATTATGATTAGTTAGTTATGACTTAATTTTACATCAGTAAGGGGTGGTTCCCTTACAACTTTAAGTATTGGTTTTTCATAATTTAAAGTTTGGTTGGTTATTTAGGAAAAGCCCGGTTTTTAAGCCGGGCTTTTTTTATACAATACTTTGGAATAAAATTTGTTTACATTAATGTTGTAGCGATGTAGGGTAAACCGTCTTGCTGATACTTTAGCGTAAAATACCGTTTATGAGAAGATTTTTCCTGTTTGTTTTTCTAATTGCATTCTTGGGCACATCTGCACAAGAAACCAAACCTGCGTTCCAAGCAGGTGAATGGTTAAAGTTTAGGATGCATTATGCTTTTCTGAACGCAAGTTATGCGACCCTTCATGTAAAAAATGCCAAGATCAACGATAAGAACGTATACCATGTGGTGGGCCATGGTGAAACCACGGGCTTTGCCAGCCTATTTTTTAAGGTAGACGATAATTATGAAAGTTATTTTGATAAGGAAAATGGCAGGCCGTACCGCTTTATTAGAAAAATAGATGAAGGGGGATACACCAAAGATGTAGAAATCAATTTTGACTACGAAGAAGACAAAGCCGTTCTAAATGATAAGAAAAACAAGAAAAAGTTTAATTTTGATATTCAAGACGGGATACATGATTTAATTTCGGCCTTTTATTATTTACGAAATAATTATGATGCCAAAGACTTGGTGAAAGGGGAAAGTATAGGAATGAAATTGCTATACGATGATGACGGTGTTTTTAATTTTAAATTAAAATATCTAGGAAAGGAAGTCCTAAGAACAAAGTTTGGTAAGGTAGAATGCCATAAGTTTAGACCTTTGGTGCAGTCTGGCAGAGTGTTTAAAGAAGAAGAAAGCTTATCTCTTTGGGTGTCCAATGACCAAAACAAAATTCCGATAAGAATCAAGGCAGATTTGGCGGTAGGAGCCATTAAAGCGGATTTGGATGGCTATAACGGTCTTAAGCATCAGTTTAAGATAATAATGGATTAATTAAAAATGGAAGATAAAGAGCGAATTCAGTCCCAAATTGATAAGCTTGCCGACAAATACAAGGATTCGGGTCAGGATTTAAGCTCTTATCTGGACGGTCTCCTTTACCAGCGCTACCTCACCTATTGGGACTATATCCATTTAGATACCTTGTTAAGCCTTCAAGTGCCGCGCACCCATTTTCCGGATGAGGAAATTTTTATCATGTACCATCAGATAACCGAATTGTACTTTAAACTCATTCTTCACGAGCAGAAACAGTTGGTAGACGATAAGTCTCAAAAACTAGCGTTTTTTATAGAAAAGGTTAGGCGTATCAATAGTTATTACAAGGCCCTTATTTCGTCTTTTGGCATTATGATAAAGGGTATGGAGCGAGAGCAATTTCTTCAATACCGTATGGCATTGTTGCCTGCTAGTGGATTTCAGTCTGCACAATACAGAATGATCGAGATTTACGCAACAGGAATGGAACATTTGGTGCACCACACCAAACGGGATTCTTTTTCATCGGAAAACACGGTAGAAGAATTGTACGAGAACATATATTGGAAAAAGGGAGCTACCGACGCTGCTACGGGTGAGAAAACCTTGACCCTGAAACAATTTGAGTACAGGTATACACCAAGGTTGATACGTATTGCAAGGCAAATGAAGGATGCCAATATCTATACAAAGTACTTGGCTTTGCCTAAGATGAACCGAGAAGATAAGGAGCTAAAGGAGGCGTTAAAAGCGATGGATCTGAACGCCAACGTTAACTGGCCCTTAATGCACATGGGGTCCGCACATCGCTATCTTGGGAAGGAAGGAAGCAGCATAGAAGCCACGGGCGGAACCAACTGGAAAGACTATTTGCCGCCAAGTTTCCAAAAAGTGATCTTTTTCCCATCATTATATACAAATAAGGAGTTAAATGAGTGGGGTAAACAATGGGTAGACCATATCTTTAACCCAGAAAAAAGTAATTTAAAGTAATGCAGAAATTTTGGGGCACTTTATTGGCACTTACCATGCTTTTTTCGTGTAAAACGGAAAAAGAACTAGAAACTAAGGAAATAGCACAGATACCTATTATAGAAAAACCTGTTATTAAAACTTATGGTTTTAATTTAGAGGATTTTAAGGTGGTCCGTGATACCATTCGCAGAGGGGATAGCTTTGGGGAATTAATGATAGCCCATGAGGTAGATTATCCTAAAATCATTAAAATAGCGGAGGAGTTCAAGGATACTTTCGATGTAAAGCGTGTAAAAGTCGGAAAGCCCTATGTTATCCTAAAATCAAAGGACACCACGGAGACTACACAATTCTTTATTTATGAAAATGATAGAATAAATTACACCGTAGTAGATTTAAGGGATACGGTAAATGCGTACACAAGTAGAAAAAAAATAAGATATGTACAAAGGGAAATAGCAGGGATGATTGAGAACAATTTATCCGAATCCTTGGATACCCTTGGCGTAGATTACGCGGTAACCATATCCTTATCGGAAATTTATGCCTGGACCATTGATTTTTTCAGCCTTGAAAAAGGGGATAAGTTCAAAATACTTTACAAAGAGCGCTATATAAACGATAGTATCTATGCAGGTTTTGAGCCCATAGAAGCCGCATATTTTGAACATAAGGGCAAACCCATTTATGCTTTCGCCTACGAGACCGATTCCCTAAAACAGATTACGGATTATTTTGATCAGGATGCGAACAACCTGCGGAGTACCTTCTTAAAAGCACCGATCAAATTCGGTTACAGGGTATCATCAAGATATAACCTTAAAAGACGAATAGCCTATTATGGCTATAAGGTGCGTCCCCATAAAGGAACCGATTATGCCGCCGCCATAGGCACACCGATAATTGCTACTGCAGATGGTACGGTAACGGAATCTACCAGAAGAGGAGGTAATGGCAGGTATGTAAAAATAAAACATAACGGTACCTATAGCACCCAATACCTGCACATGAAAAAACAAAAGGTAAAAAAAGGGGAATTCGTGCGTCAGGGCGATGTTATAGGTTGGGTCGGTATGACCGGAAATACCGGAGGCCCCCATGTTTGTTACCGATTTTGGAAAAATGGCAAACAGGTAGATCCTTTACGTGAAAAACTACCTACCGCAGAACCTATTGCAGATTCGCTCAGAAGTGCTTATGTTGCCTATATAAATCCTTTGAAAGAACAACTGGATTGTATAGAGTATACCGTTTTCGAGAACGTAGAAAATAACCTTATAACCCTCAACCAATAATATGTCCCTACCTAAGATCGATCCCTCAACCACAAAAGCTTGGGGTAAATTAACAGCGCATTATACGAAAACAACATCCGACGAAATCAAAAATCACTTTCATGAAGACGCTGGTAGAGCTTCTAAGTTCACGGTACATTGGAAGGACTTTTTTTTCGATTATTCTAAAAATCGCATTTCGGCAGAAACAATGTCCCTATTATTGGAGCTTGCCGATGCGGTAAAGTTGAAAGAGGCTATTTCTGCAAGTTTTAGAGGAGATGCTATTAATGAAACAGAAGGTAGGGCGGTGTTGCATTCAGCGCTAAGAGCCAAAGAAAATGATATAGTAAAGGTAAATGGCATTAATGTTGTCCCAGAAGTATACGCCGTAAAACAACGGATAAAAGGCTTTGCCGATGCAGTGGTTAACGGGCAAAGAAAAGGATTTACCGGAAAGGCATTTACAGATGTAGTTAATATTGGTATTGGTGGTTCCGATCTTGGGCCGGCTATGGTGACCGAGGCATTGAAGTTTTATAAAAATCATTTAAAAGTTCATTTCGTAAGCAATGTAGACGGCGATCATGTGAACGAGGTGCTAAAAGAACTGAATCCTGAAACGACCCTGTTCGTAGTAGTTTCTAAAACGTTTACCACGCAGGAGACCTTAAGTAATGCCACCACGATCAAAAAGTGGTTTTTATCCGAAAATTTTGGGACCACACAAGAAGATATTGCAAAACACTTTGCGGCGGTATCCACCAACACGGAGAAAATTGGTGAATTCGGTATTACGGCCGATAATGTTTTTCCTATGTGGGATTGGGTAGGAGGTCGTTTTTCCTTATGGAGTGCGGTGGGTCTGTCTATTGCCTTGGCGGTTGGTTATGAGAACTTCAACGACCTCTTAAAAGGCGCCAATGAAATGGATAGTCATTTTAAGGAAGCGGATCTATCAGAAAACATCCCGGTAATTATGGCCCTTTTGAGCGTTTGGTACAATAATTTTTATGGAGCGGAAACAGAGGCCATAATACCGTACACGCAATATTTAAGTCGGTTTTCGGCATATTTACAGCAAGGGATCATGGAGAGTAACGGAAAAAGTGTAGATAGGAACGGGAACCGAACGGTATACGAAACCGGAACTATAATTTGGGGGGAGCCCGGCACAAATGCACAACATGCTTTTTTCCAATTGATACATCAAGGCACAAAGCTCATACCTACGGATTTTATCGGCTTTAAACGTTCCTTGCATGGGAATACAGATCATCATAATAAGTTGATGGCCAATTTTTTTGCACAGACCGAAGCCTTAATGAACGGGAAGGCCATAGATGAAGTTATAGCCGAGCTAAAGAATAAAGGCCGTTCCGAGGAGGAAATTGAAACACTGGCACCCTTTAAGGTCTTTGAAGGGAATAAACCAACAAACACCTTGTTGATCGACAGTCTTACGCCCAGTTCGCTTGGAGCCTTAATTGCGTTGTACGAGCATAAAATCTTTGTTCAGGGTGTGGTTTGGAACATATTTAGCTATGACCAATGGGGCGTTGAGCTAGGAAAACAATTGGCTGGGACCATTTTAAAGGATATCGAGGGTTCGGAAATTGCTGATCATGATGGGTCTACATTGCAGCTTCTTCAATTTTTTAAGAATTAAGCTTTCATCTGTATAGTATTTTAAGTTTTCTTGATAACTTCTTTGTATTCAGGGGTGTATTTGTTTTTTTTAACTTAATTTTAACGAGGCTGATTTAACGTTCTCTTAACCTTAGGGGTTTAAAAATGCAGGACTTTTGCAGCAAGTTAAAAACTAACAAAACACTCAAAAAAATGAAAAAGATTTATTTCGCATTTGCGGCTTTTTTAATGGCGGCAACAGCTTTCTCGCAAGGGGTTACCACCTCAAGTATGCAAGGATCCGTTGTAGACCAATCTGGGGAATCCCTTTTTGGAGCCAACATTGTGGCTACCCACACACCTTCAGGATCGGTTTATGGAGCTATTTCCAATGAAGATGGTAGATTTTATTTGCCAAATATTAGAGTAGGGGGGCCTTATTCGGTTAAGGTTACTTATGTAGGTTTTCAAGATAGAACCTTCGAAGGCATCAGTTTAGGACTGGGTCAAAGTTACAATCTTAAAGTAGTTCTAAGCGAAGGGATGGAACTGGAAGAGGTTGTGGTTACATCAACAAGAGGTAACGTCATTGACCCGGACAGAACCGGAGCTTCTATTAACCTATCTAGAGATAAAATTGATGCCTTGCCAACTGTAAGCAGGAGTATTGAAGATTTTACAAGGCTAACACCACAGAGTAATGGGAATTCCTTTGCAGGTACCTCTAGTAGGTTCAATAACTACACGATTGATGGTAATATTTACAATAACAACTTTGGCTTGGGCTCAGGACAATTTGCAGGCTCAAATCCTATATCCTTGGATGCTATTGAGGAAGTACAAGTAAATCTTGCGCCTTTTGATGTTCGATTGGCCGGTTTTACGGGAGCTTCGGTTAATGCCATTACCAAGTCTGGTACGAACGATTTTAAAGGATCTGTATATTATTTCTATCGAAATGAGCAAATGGTCGGGGATAGATTACGTAATCTAGAATTAAATCGCGGTAATTCCCAGAATGATATAAAGGGGCTTAGTATTGGCGGGCCTGTGATTAAAGATAAGCTTTTCTTTTTCGTAAGTTACGAGGAAGAGGAGGAGGCTGTTCCAGGCTTTACAAGGCAAGCATCAAGACCAGGTCTTGCACCGGATGGTCTTTTGATTTCAAGGGTTCCAGCTTCTGATTTGGATTTTATCCAAGAAAGTATGCGTAGTCTTTACGGCTATGAAACAGGGCCTTATGAAAATTATCCTTTTGCATCCGAGCAAACACGTTTTAATGCACGTTTGGATTATAACTTGAACCAAAACAATAAGTTTTCTTTGAGATATAATCGTTTTAATTCTAGTGCTGATATCAGTATAAACGGGAATTCTAATCGTTTTCTGCCCACACGCTATAGAAATACACGTAGATCTAACATTGAAGCGATCACTTTTGCCAATGCCAACTACACCAATGATCGCTTAGTGGAATCCATTGTTGGGGAATGGAATTCTAAAGTATCGGATAACATGTCCAATCAATTGAATATTGGTTATACTGCCATACGCGATCCAAAAAGAGGAGTTCCGGGAGGGCAAGCTTTTCCATTTATAGAAGTATTAGAGCCAGACGACTCTGGAAATCTATTGTACTACACTGCTTTAGGGAATGAATTGTTTACTGTAGGGAACTTGTTAGAAAACAATGTATTTAATATAACAAATAATTTTTCTATTTACTCTGGCAAGCATACATATACAATCGGTGCAAACCTAGAATTAATGACATTTAAAAATGCTTTTAATCCTGTATTTAATGGGTTCTACAGGTTCACAAGCTATGATAGTTTTGTAGAAACGGTCATCAATCAAACCCCGGGAGCATACCCTGATGCTTTTGCCAAAAGTTTTGCTTTGGACGGGTCTACCACGCCGCCAGTTGATGAAACTAATTTTGGTCAATTTGGAGTATATTTTCAAGATGAATACCAAGTAAACGATAATTTGAAGGTAACAGGTGGTTTAAGAATCGACTTTCCATTTTATACTACAGATATTCCAGCAAATACCTTGTTGGATAATTTAAACAAAACTTTTACAGACGGTGATGGTGGTAGTTTTACCCCAGATGTAAGCCAGTTTCCAAAAGTTAGACCCCTATGGTCACCAAGGGTGGGTGTAAACTGGGACGTTAATGGTGAAGGAAAAACCCAAGTACGAGGAGGTACCGGTATTTTCTCTGGGCGTATACCTTTTGTCTGGATGAGCAACCAGGTTAATGGTTCTGGTGTTGTTCGTGGTGGTGTTGGTTTTGAGGGTGCCGAAGTCGCAGCGGAATTTGGCCCTAATTATGTTTTTAATCCAGATGTCACTTTTGGTAATCCTACTAATCCGAGTCAGACACTATCTAACGAATTAAACTTATCCGACCGTGATTTTAAATTACCACAGGTTTGGAGAACGAATATTGGCGTTGATCATCAATTGCCTTGGGGAATTACAGGTACTATGGATTTTATTTATTCTCGAGATATTTCTACTGCTATCGTTTACAACCCGATATTGAGAGAAGCTGATGGTGTATTAGCCGGTCCCGATGCAAGACCTTATTGGGACGGGGGCTATTCTAATGATGCAGATTTTAGAAATGTTTTTCTTTTGACTAATGCAGATAGAAATCCCTACTCCTATTCATTTACAGCTCAGTTATCTAAGCAATTTGATAATGGCTTTTATGGTATGCTTGCCTATACAGCTTCTAGAGCGAAAGACTTAGACGCAGCTGGTGGGTCACAGGCGGGTTCCTTATGGACGGCTACTGTGCGAGAAGATAGAAATAATCCTGAATTAGGATTTGCTGGCTTTAATCAACCAAATCGTTTTATTGGTAACTTAAGTTATCAAAAAGATGGTACCGTAATTTCCTTGTTTTGGGAAGGAGGAGAAAATGGTAGGTACAGTTATACCTATTCTGGTAATTTTGGAGATAATTCCGATCGCTTAATGTATATACCTAATGATGCATCGGAGTTGAATTTTGAGCAGTATACTTCTGGTGGAAATACTATAACAGAACAAGCTCAGGTAAATGCGCTGAACAATTATATAGCTCAGGATGAGTATTTAAGTGAAAATAAGGGTCAGATAGCAGAGCGTAATGGGGCGATAAACCCATGGCTAAATCGCTATGATCTTCGTATCACTCAAGATATTGAGTTAACCAAGGACACTAAAAATACACTTCAATTATCTATGGATTTCTTGAATGTAGGTAATATGTTGAATTCGGATTGGGGTGTACCTCAATTTGCATTCCAACAGAACTTATTAAACTACCGAGGGCGTAATGCAGCTAATGAGCCAATATACAGGTTGAATACAGTTCCTGGAACTGGTGATTTGCCGACCGAAACATTTAGACCTTCCTCGAGTATAGGTGCTACTTGGAGACTACAAGTAGGGGTTCGATACATATTCAACTAAGCTTTATAAGAGAATCTAATTTAAAAGGCACTGCAGCTATGCAGTGCCTTTTTTTATGCCTAAAAATCCCTATTTTTATCAGCTAAATAAAAAACTATGTACGAAACTATACAAATGCTCCATTCCTATTTGGCTTATGCGGCACTGGGAATTCTTCTTTTGGCAGTTGCCAATGCCCTAACGGGCCTAATATCAAAAAGAATATTTGATATGGGCAAAGATTTAAGGCTAAGTCTGTTTGCCTTGATCCTTTGCCATATTCAATTGCTTATAGGACTCATTCTTTATTTTGTTTCTCCAAGCGGACTCAGTGCCATACAGGAATTTGGTATGGGAGGCTTAACTTCTGCAGCGCGCCTTTTAGCCGTAGAACATCCTTTTATCAATATCATTGCCATTGTATTGATTACGGTAGGCTGGTCCCGTCATAAGAAATTTGTGGAAGGAAATAAAAAATTCAAAAGTATTGCTATTTTTTACGGGCTGGGACTTCTGCTCATATTAAGTAGGATTCCTTGGGGTACTTGGTTTAATTAACCGACCCACCAATTTACAGTTCAATACAGAACCAAGCAATTTAAAGTCGTTGCTCTGGGCTATTAGGGCTTTGCTAGCTATACATATCGACTTTATCATAACTATAATAAACACCTGTACTAATGAGAAATAGTCTACTTGTGATCGGCCTGCTATTGGCAGTCAATGTTTCGGCGCAAAAAAAATCACTGTTCAACGGCAAAAACTTAGAAGGTTGGACTATTTACGGTACCGAAAAATGGTATGTCGAGGACGGCCTTTTAGTGTGCGAAAGTGGTCCGGATAAAGGATACGGATATCTTGGAACCAATGATCACTATAAGAATTTTGTTCTGGAATTGGAATTTAAACAGGAAGCCGATGGTAATAGTGGTGTCTTTATCCGTTCTACAGTAGACGGAACAACCGTTAGTGGTTGGCAGGTAGAAATCGCACCGCCAGGAAAGCATTCGGGTGGTGTTTACGAGTCTTATGGTAGAAATTGGCTTATACAACCAGAAGCAAAAAAGGATAAAGCATTAAAGATGGGCGAATGGAACAAAATGAAGATCAAGGTAGATGGTGATCGACTCACCTCTTGGATCAATGGTACAAAGATGGTTTCGCTGGATGATGCTATTATAGGTGCCGGCGAAGGTGCCGTATTGTTACAGATCCACGACGGTGGAGGTATTAAAGTGAAATGGCGAAACATCAATATAAAGACCTTGGATTAAATTAGGAGGGTTACGGCATACGCACATACGAGTTTTAAATACGATGCAGACGCCATAAGTTCACTTCTGAAACGAGCTTGGAACTGAATATTTGAGTTTTTTTATAATTCCTTCCTTTTGATTCGCACAAGTCTTTGGTGATTACTCTGCGCGATTAACTTCCCTTACCAAATAAACATACACCGGAAAATGATCGCTAAAGCCTCCAATATAGCTTCCACCGGCATACGTGCGTAAAGGGTAGCCCTTATATCTTCCCTTTGGATCAATGATGTAGTTGGGAGTGAAGATGCCTGCTTTCCAATACCGATACTCGCTTGCCGCACTGCTTACCAGATTCGAGGTCATGTACATCTGATCAAAAATGTTCCATTTATCTCGGTAGGCTAAGGAACCTTCACCCTTTTTGAACAATTTTTCCATGGGGCCAAAGAGGCTCATGGAATCCAGTTGTTTCTTCTTTCCTTTTACTTCTAATACGCTTTTGAAACTGGCATCTATCGGGTCATCGTTAAAATCGCCCATACTTATAATTTTAGCCCTGGAATTGTTGCGCCTTATAGAGTCGATAATACGCTTGTTCAATTTGGCAGCTGCTATTCTAAATGGCCTACTGCGTGCTTCTCCGCCACTTCTAGAGGGCCAGTGGTTAACTATAAAATAGATTCTTTCATTATCCAGTATGCCTTCTACCACCAGCTGGTCTCGGGTATAGTCGCGAAAGCCATTATCTTTATAGAGCAAAAGCCTTCTACTATCAAAAGAAGTAGGTATAAATGCCGATTTTCTATACAGAAGTGCAACGTCTATACCGCGCTCGTCGGGAGAATCAAAATGTACAATGTCATAATCAAATTTTTTTAGATACGGGTGGTTGATTAAATCCTCTAGTACCTTTTTGTTTTCCGCCTCGCATACACCCAGAATATCTGGTGGAGCTGAACTCATGTCAAAGCCAATTTCAGAAATCACCCTAGAGAGCTGTGCCAATTTATGGGCATATCGCTCATCGGTCCAAGCATCTTTTCCCTCTGGAGTTCTGTCATCATCATAAATTAGGCTGTCATTTTTAGTGTCGAAAAGATTCTCTAGATTATAAAATGCGATAGTACGTAACTGGTATTCGTTACTGGTTTGGGCCGTACCAATAAAAAGGGGGGCAATTAGTGTAATAACAATGAGGATAAGCTTCATTTATTGGTGATTACGACCCAAAATATACAGCAATAAACGGTTACTTTTAAAACATTCGTTCTTTTTTAGATATATTGTAGTACCAACACTATAAAACACTAACCATCAAGCATGTATAGAAAGCTTCTGTTTATACTACTTTTTATGCATGCGCATTTGTTTTTCGCGCAAACTGAAACAGTTATTTCCGGTACTGTTTTTACTGCTATCGATAAATCTGTTGTCAATGGCGCAAAGGTATCCTTGGAAGGGGAACAGATTGTTGGGCAAACCAATACAGCCGGACTATTTCATCTTGAGGTTTCGCTAAATGGCGCGTACATCCTAAGAATTGAATACCTGGATTATGTAAGCAAAAGAATCCCTATCTATCTTGATGGTACTGCCATAACCCTGGGGAATATATATCTTGATAGTGATCTGACCCTTGATAAACAGGACAATCTTATAACTTTGACGGATGCGGAGCTGTTGGATGACGAAACCAACAGTAGCTCTTTGGGCCTGCTACAAGCGACGCGGGATATTTTCTTGAACAGGGCGGCCTTTGACTTTGGACAGGCCTTTTTCAGGGTTCGTGGGTATGATTCCCAATATGGTAATGTGTTGTTGAACGGTATTCCCATGAACAAGTTGTTTGATGGTAGGCCACAGTGGAATAACTGGGGCGGCCTAAACGATGTTATCAGAAATCAGGAATTTACGAACGGTCTCGGGGCCTCTTCCTTCACTTTTGGGGGTATTCTGGGCAATACCAATATAGATTTGAGACCTTCGGGACTACGTTCTGGATTCCGGTTATCTTCGTCCGCATCCAATAGGACCTATACGGGCCGGCTGATGGCCACTTATAACTCGGGCGTACAGAAAAACGGACTAGCATATATGATATCCGCTTCTAGAAGATGGGCCAAGGAAGGGTTTATAGATGGGACACTATACGATGCCTTTTCATTTTATGGTGCTTTGGAGTATCAGATGGATTCAAAAAATAGTGTGTCGCTAACCGCATTTTCGGCTACCAACCGAAGAGGAAGATCATCCGCTATTACAGAAGAGGTTTATGATTTGGTAGGGAATCGCTACAATCCGTATTGGGGCAAACAAGATGGTAAAATCAGAAATTCCAGGGAACGTCGAATATCCGAACCTATGGTTTTACTAAACTATTTCCATGATTCAAAAAGCTTGAACCTTATTGCAGGTCTGGCTTTCCAGACCGGGAGCCACGCTAGGAGTAGGGTAGGGTATTACAACGCCCCAAACCCGGACCCCAGTTTTTATAGGTACCTGCCTAGTTTTTATATCAACAGTCCCATAGGTGCCAATTTTGTAAGTGCAGATAGGGCGCGAACAAGTTTTATGGCCAATCCGCAGTGGAATTGGCAAAATATATATACCGCAAATAGGAGTCCGTCCAATAATGGAAAAGCGGCCTATGTCTTGTATGACGATGTTATAAACGACACCCAACTAACGGCACGTATCAACGGAAATTACAGGATAAATGAAAAACTAGGTTTGGATTTTGGACTCACCCATAAAAACCTTCAGTCAAAGAATTACGCAGAAGTAACTGATCTGTTAGGTGCCGAATTTCATGCAGACATAGATCCGTTTTCGGACACCAAAAATAACATCGATGCAGCGGTAAACCGATTTGAAGGTGAGAAGTTTAATTATAATTATGAATTTTTGGTCAAATATACAGATGGCTTTGCACAACTAAACTTGGATTACAATGCATGGAAGGGCTTTATTGCGGGGGAGTATTCCTTGGCATCCTATCAACGTAACGGTTTTTTTAAAAATGAACGTTTTTTAGAAAACTCATTAGGGAAAAGTAAAAAAGTGAATTTCCCTAATCTAAGTATTAAGGGTGGGCTATCCTATAAAATTACGGGCCGGCATTGGGTCGCTGCCAATGCCGCACAGTTACAAAGAGCACCTGTGTTACAAAATGTTTTTATAAATCCTAGGGAGTCCAATACGGTAGTCCCAAATCTACAAAGAGAAACGGTGCGTTCCGCAGACTTAAATTATTACATCCGTATGCCAAAGTTAACGGGTAGGCTAAGCAGCTTTTATACAAGGTTCCAAAACACGACCGACGTTAATTTCTTTTTTGTGAACAGTGGTTTAGGGTCCGACTTTGTGCAAGAGGTATTAACGGACCTAGATCGTTTGCACAAGGGTTTGGAGCTGGGTTTGGAGTATCAGTTATCTGCTTTTGTTAAAGCGTCCGCAGTAGCTGCCATAGGTGAGTATACGTTTGCAAGCGATCCCTTTGTGAGTATAAATTTTGATACGGCCGCTGCCGATGAAGAACTTATAGATGTTAGCGGCTCCAAGGATCTGGGTGTTGCCAAAATAAAGGGACTAAGACTTGCGCAAGGCCCACAAACCGCAATAGCATTGGGTATGGAATATCGTGACCCCAAATATTGGTGGATAGGAGCGACCGCTAATTATTTAGCGAATAACTACGCCAATATTTCTACCATTACCAGAACCCAAAGTTTTTACTTAGACCCTGAAACCGGACAAGAGTTCCCTGATGCGACCGTAGAAAATGTAGATCGGTTGTTAGCCCAAAAACCACTGGATAATTTTTATTTGTTGAATATGGTAGGTGGTAAATCTTGGCTAAAAAACGGGAGGTATATTGGTGTATTTGCAAGCGTAAACAACCTATTCGATACCCGCTTTAGAACCGGGGGCTACGAGCAGAGCAGAAATGGTAATTTTGGACAATTACAACGAGACAACCTTAGTGCTTCGCCCACGTTCGCACCAAAATACTGGTATGGATTTGGCCGTACTTATTTTCTTAATCTAGCTATAAGTTTTTAACCGATGGAGCAAAGAAGTAAACCTGTAACCAGAATGCACGCCCTACTTGTTAAGGTACTCGTGTTTTTACTGTTAATGGCTGGTTGTGTGAAAAATAGGGATTTTGATCCCTTGGAGACCGCTTGTAACTCCGATTTAGTGGTGAACGCCAGCTTTGATGATGTAAGAAACCTATATGATGGCGAAACCGTTCAAATACAGGAAGACCTCATCATAGCCGGCTATGTTGTTTCTTCGGATATTACTGGTAATTTTTTTGGTGTACTTCATTTTCAAGATACACCGGCCGATCCTACCGAAGCATTTCAGATAGAAATAGACTTGAGGGATTCCCATTTATTTTTTGCCGTGGGCGATAAAATACACATCAAACTAAAAGGGCTTTATTTGGGTAAATCCAAAGAAGTATATAAGATAGGGGGTGTGTTTCTTTCTTTTGGTAATATATCCGTAGGAAGATTGCCGTCCAATGCGGTGTTCGAGCATCTGTTTGTTTCCTGTGGGGCTAGGCAGATGATTGTGCCTGCCCCCATAAACCTATCGGAACTCTCCGAAAATGTTGGGGGTACACTGGTACAGCTAAAAAACGTGGAGTTCTCCCAAAGCGATTTAGGACTGCCCTTTGCGGTGGAAAGAGAGGAAACGACTAGAATACTGGTGGATTGTAACGACAATGAAATAGAAATGCGAAACAGTGGTTTTTCTGATTTTCAGGCAGATGTTTTGCCTAGTGGCAGCGGCAGTATTACGGGAGTATTGATCAAGGAAAACGACGATTTTTATATACAGATCAGAGACCTTGACGATATCGATTTTACCGATGAGCGTTGCCAAGATGTTATCGATGAATTTACCTCGCTATCTATATTCTTTACAGAGTTTGCAGATCCGAGCAATAATGCCAAGGCAAGGTTCATAGAAATATACAATGCGGCCGACTCCGCCCTGTCCTTGAAGGGTTGGCAAATAGCTAGGTATACCAACACATCTTTGGAAATCAGTTCTAGTTTGGATCTATCCGATTATGTGATAGAAGCGAACACTACCTTGGTCGCAGCGGCAGATGCCGATGAATTTTTAAAGGTTTATGGGTTTTTGCCCGATATCACCGCGGGGAGTAATTCTCCCGCAGATTCAAATGGAGATGATAATTTTGAGCTTATTGATCCTTTCGGAACTGTAATCGATGTTTTTGGTGTTATAGGCATTGATGGTTCCGGAACGAACCATGAATTTGAAGATGGCAGGGCATTCAGAAAACAGGAAGTCAACAGCGGAAAAACTTCTTATACGTTTGCGGAATGGGTCGTGTTAAACGATACTGGTGGTCAGGGAACAGGTAATGACCCTCAAATAGCTCCTGATGATTATACCCCTGGAACTCGAGAATAGTTGAACTTATTTATTTTTGAAGGTAGAGATTTTTTGTAGCGAGTCCTTGGTCAATGGTTTTACAATATATTCTAGAACAAGGTCGTAGCCCTTTGCTTTTTCAAGGAATTCTGGACTTACAAAAGAGGATGCGATAAAAAGACGTACATTTTCTCTTTGTTTTAGTGGTAAAACCGAGAATTCATCTAAAAATTCCCAACCGTTTTTATTGGGCATATTTAAGTCAAGAAGAATAATTTCAGGAAGAGGAATATCCTCGATCAATAAACCGACCAATCCATCTATGGCACGTTGACCATCAGAATACCACAAAACGTTTTCTGCAAAGCCAGATTCTATGATAAGTCGCTTTGCGTTAAAGGCAAAAAACTCGTCATCATCGATTATGCAACACGTGTGGTATGCTTCCATTAGTAATGGTTAAAGTAACTACTTTACACTATTAGGTAACAAAACTAGGATAATTGCTTATGAAGTAAAAGATGTTTTTGGTTTTGTTGATCTATAGCTAGAATATTCCCCACCATTTCCCGAGAAAGGCTAAACAAAAAATGAGTAATTCTATTTATTTGTGATGATAAAAACCTAATTATTGTACAAGTTGAGAGTTTAGTATTGTTTCAAAATCGTTGGGAGTAATAGGTTTTAGTATGTAATTGCTTATGAGTTCATATTCTTTTACTTTTTCTATGTCCCTAGGATCAACAGAGGAACTAATGACGTAAATCACTGTTTTGTTTAACGAATTATTTGGCAGTTTAATAAACTCATCTAAAAACTCCCACCCGTTCATAATGGGCATATTTAGGTCCAAAAAAATAACTTGTGGAAGTTCATGTGTTACTTGAAGCATCTCGGTTAATCCTAGCAACGCATCTTCACCATTATTAAAAACCGTAATGGAGTCGCAAAAATTGGTTTCTTTCATCATGCGTTTGGTGCCATAAATAAAAATGGGGTCATCATCTATGATACAGCAGTTTTTTATTTTGTTCATACCTGGAATATTTATCCTTGTTCTAATGTTATTAAAAAGGTAGTGCCGACATCTACGGTACTTTCAACGGTAATGGAACCGTTCATGGATTCTATTTGATTTTTTGTAATAAATAGCCCTATCCCCTTTGCTTCTTTGTGTTTATGGAAGGTTTTATACATTCCAAATAGCTTGGCCCCGTGTCTTTTTAAGTCTATTCCTAGGCCATTATCGTTGAATTCGATTAGAATAGTATTCCCCCTTTTTGAAGAAGATATATTTAATATGGGTTCTCTGAAAGGGGAACGATATTTTAGGGAATTTGTATATAGATTTAATAGAATACTTTCCAGATAGGCGGGAACTACCTTAACATTATGAGCTTTTGAAACCTTGATATGGGTCTTGGCGTTTTCTTGGGTGAGCAGGCCTTTGATACTGTTTTCTATTTGGTTAAGGATGTGCAACAGATTCACGGACCTCATGTTTTCAGTAGCATCTGTTTTCACCTGCACCACATCGTTGAGGTGTTGTATGGTTTCTGTCAAACTATCGGTGGCATCTACTAGCATGCGTATCATGTTTTGGCGCTCTTCCTCGTCATTCTCTTCTAAAAGGAATTTCGTTAACATAGACATATTGCTGGAGTGGGAGCGTAGGTTATGGGAGACAATATGGGCAAAGTTAAGAAGGCTGTCGTTTTGTACTTTTGTTACCTGTAAAAGGGAATTCAGCCGCTTTTCCGCTGTTTTTGTGGAGGTAGTGTCCATAACTTGAGCTATTAAATGGGATAATTGGCCATTTATATCTTTTGCTGCGGTTACATTTACTACGGCATACACAATTCTACCGGTTTTATGGGTATACCTTTTTTCCAACTGAAAGCTGTCGCGTTTTCCATTCAGGATTTCTTGGAATAGGACTAATCCCATCTCTAAATCTTCAGGATAGGTAATATCCTTAAAGGTGGTCTTTGCAAGTTCTTCTTGGGTGTATCCAAAAATGGTGCAGATTGTTTTGTTTACCCTGATCCATTCGCCCTCTAAGTTTATAAGAGCCATTCCAATAGCAGAGTTGGTAAAGGTATCAAGAAAGGATTCTTTATTTCGTTCAAGCTTAAGTTGGGTACTTCTAAGTTCGGTGATGTCCCAATTAGCTCCAATTACTTTCACAATTTCACCTAAGGAATTTTTTTGTGCCGCCCCGTAAGCTATTAAATAGATGATATTACCATCGGGTTGTACTCCTCTAAATTGAGAGTTAAAAGGTTTTTCACCGGCTATGGTAGCATTTAACTCTTCTTGTACGCGCTCTAGGTCTTCCGGATGAATTCTTTTCATCCATTCGTCCAATAGGTTGGAAGAGTCCATAGGAATATTGTACATGGAGTACATATTGTCATTACATACGACCACATTTTCTTCAATGTTTAAATCCCAAATCCCTATTTTTGAAGTGTTCGTAGCAATTTTTAATCGCTCGGCCGTTTCCTTGTATTTAAGTTCTATTTTCTTTTTTTCGTCTATATCTTGGAACGTTCCTGAAATACGAATACATTTCCCATTTACCAGCTCGGATTCTCCCTTTGCCCTTACCCAAATTTCCTTGCCTGTTGTTGTAACAATGATGAGTTCCGTATCCCAAGGTTTGCCCTCTACTATGGCATCATTTACCAATTCCGATATAAGATTCCTGTAATAGCCTTCTTTGTAAAAATTTATACCTCCGGCAATTGTGGGTATATAGTCTTCTGGAACCTCGTGAATAATTCTGGTCATAGGGCTCCAAAACAGTGTATCCTGTAAGAGATCTACCTCCCAACTACCGGTTCTGGAAACCAGTTCGGCGCGGAGCAGTAATTCGTTTTCCCTTTTATCTTTGGTAATATCTTCCAAGATGACCATGAGTCCCTTTGTCTTACCTGATTCATCCAATACACACTGTATTTTCCATTTAATCCATTGAACGCTCCCATTGGGTAGTACAAATCTTTCGCCTGCATTTATAAGGTTTACACCTGTTAAACTTTCTTCAAGTGCCAGTTTTAATGCTGTGGGCGTATACGGAATAATATCAAGGATGTTTTTACCCTCTAAATTATTAGGAGCAGTTGCAAACTTGGCTATAAATGCGTTGGAACAAGTTACCAATCTTAGCTCGTTGTCCAACATAGCTAAAGCTTCAAGAGAGTCTTTTACTAGAAGGGTGGTAGGAATGGTTTTCAAATGGCGATTTTCTAATTAACTTTAATAAAGGTAGGAAAATAATTACATTTTTACCTTTTTATCCTTGATTATACCTATGCAAGTACGAAGTAATATTTTTTTTTGCCTGCACTATTGGCCGTTTATTTCTCTTGCCAGAAGAGGAGTACCGGTAATCATTATATTCTTGGTTACAAGTAGTATTTTCACGTAACATTTTATTTCCCTAGGGTTCTTAGTAGGGTTTACGCGTATTATTTGTTATAAACAGAAACGAATAGCTTGGTTATATTTTTTTGGATTTTTCTTTCCCGTTTTATTGTAGTGATGGTAAAATACTACCGAAATTTGCATTAGTTTTTATATCTTGATTCTATGGAAAATACAACCCATTTTTTTGAACAAATAAGGAAAGGTGACCTTAACGGCATTAGAACGCTAATAGATACCGAACCTAGGTTGATAAATGCTAGGGATTCACGCGGTAGTACGCCCTTGATCCTTGCTAGTTATTACGATTACCCGGATATAACGGATTTTTTACTTGAGAACGGAGCAGCGGTAGATGAAAAGGACGGTACCGGGAACACCGCTTTAATGGGTGTTTGTTTCAAGGGATTTACCGGGCTCGCTAAAAAACTGATCGATAATGGTGCTGATGTGAACGCGCGCAATACCATGGGTGCCACTCCGTTAATTTATGCCATAACTTTTAACAGACCGGAAATTGCAAAGATGCTTTTGGCCAAGGACGCAGATATAACCGTGAAGGATGCAAGAGGCAACACCGCGCTGGACCATGCAAAGCTGCAAGGCTCCCCTACCTTGATCGATTTACTGGAAGCCAAACGATAATAAATGTATTGTTTTTCTCTGGCGTGTGTAAAAGAGCGTGTCGAAAAAAAACGTAAGTATAGGAAATAGAATGTTCATGAGTTACCGTTTATATGGAAGAAAATATTAAAATAGCACTGGTACAAGCACCACTTATCTGGGAAAGGCCTAAGGAGAATAGAACGGAGTTTGCCAAGAAGATCAGTTCTGTATCATCTGATGTTGACGTCATTGTACTTCCCGAAATGTTCAGTACCGGTTTTACGATGTGTCCCGATAATATCTCGGTGTCCGAGGATGCGGCTACGGTGGCATGGATGCAGCAAATGGCCCAAAATTCAAAGGCGGCTATTGTAGGTAGCATCGTGTATAGGGAGGGAGCAAAGAATTACAACAGGTTTTTTTTCGTTGAACCGGACGGTACCATTTCCACGTACGATAAAAGGCATACGTTTACCTTGGCAGGAGAGGACAAGGAATATACCCCTGGAACCCAACAGCTTTTGGTAACGTACAAAGGATTTAAGTTTTGTCCTTTGATCTGTTATGATCTTCGTTTTCCGGTTTGGAGTAGAAATACCATGGAATACGATGTGCTCCTTTACGTGGCCAATTGGCCTAAAACCCGAGTAGGTGCTTGGGATACCTTGTTAAAGGCTAGAGCTGTTGAAAACATGGCCTACTGTGTAGGGGTCAATAGGGTTGGAACGGATGCCAACGGCCTCTCCTACTCAGGGCATTCCGCAGTGTACGATGTTTTGGGTGAACAAGTGTTGTTTTCCGATAAGGATGAGGTACTGGAAGTAATATTATCTAAAAGCCACATTGCCGAAACCCGACAAAAACTGGGGTTCTTGAACGATAGGGACGCTTTCACTCTTTCAGGGTAAAGGTTTCGATTTTTTCCCAGTTCGCCCGCATTTCTATCACGCCCGGGTAGTAGCTTACCCGCTCTGGCTGGATTCTTTTGAGAAAATTTCCGGTGTCCCATTTTCCGTTTTGGTTCTCATCAAAGATGACCCGTACCAAATAATTTTTGGGATCCAGATTGTTAAATTCAAATAGTTGTGTTTCTTCGGCATATATTTCGCGTTGCACTTCCTCTTTTTCATTGAGTAACTGCACGATAATTGGATATGCAATGGCGCTTCCGACAATGTTAAGCTGCAAATTTCCATAATCTGCAAGACTTTTGGTTCCAAAAGAATAGTTCAGGGTATCATTGGTGTTTCCAAAAAAATCCAGTACCGTACCTGGCAATAGTTGCATTTTGTAGTTCTCGTTGGCCTCCAGTTCAAAAACAACATCCAATTTATTCTTTATACTATCCAAAACAAGGGTGTAGGGAACACGTAAAGAATCCTTGTTTATAAAATTGATCTTTGAACTATCGGCTTGTATTAATGGCGTATTGGAAAGGATACTTAACGGGGTGTCAAATTGTAGGGTTCCTTTCTGGTTAAGATTCAACAACAGGGAATCCAGCCCTACTTTTCTGTTTTTAACGTTAAAAGTGTCCTTTACTTTTAATTTTTCATTAGTAACCGTAAAAAGAATGGAGTCCATTTCAAATGGCGTAAACCAGAAGTTTAACGTGTCTTTGTCCCGTTCTTTTACAACAATAGAGGCCACGGTATCGGGTAATTTGGTCAAGGTGTTGATTTTTATGTCCGCTCCATTTCCAAAATAACCGAAACTAATTCTGTTTTTTGCTGCCATCGAAGGAACAGTTACCCCATAATTGGGCTCTTCCTTGAACAAGTTAAGTAGGTAGATCGAATCTGTGGGAAGGGTTACCGTATCCTTTATAAAACCTATTTTATCTACTTTCTGATCAAAGATATTGTCCTTTGAGGCATCTTTGATTCCGATGAGGGCATAGGTTCCTTCCTTAAGGTTTCTAAGTTTAAAAATAACTGTGCTATCCAAGGTGTTCGTGATATAGTTGGGCGGTTTTTGGTATACGGTAGAATCTGTATATGCAGAATCTATCTGGTACAACATTACACTTACAAAATCATCCGCTGCTTTGTTAAAAGCATCCTTTACCGCACCGGATAGTTCCAAGGAATCTATATAGCTCCCAGTTGAAAACACATAGGTGAGGAAACTATTGGGATTACCTTCGTTATTGTCCGTTATACTTTGACCAAAATTTAGCGTATAGGTCGTGTTTTCTAAAAGGGTATCCTTAATGGTAATATCAACAAATTTACTTGCTCCGCCCTGCGGTGTAAGGAGAGGCTGATATTTTAAGGGTGGAGAAACAATGAGCTGCTCCTGAACATCCTTTAATTTTACAAGTTCATCAAAATACAACCTTATTTTTTGGGCTTTAAAATTGACGGTCATGTTTTTTGGTTCCGCTTTGATCAAAACCGGCGGTGTAGTATCCCTGGGGCCTCCTGTGGGCGTTCCTTTGCGCGCACATTGATAAAAGGCCAAGGCCATGAAAAAAACAAAAAAGGAAGCTAATATTCTTCGTAACATTGATGAAATTGTCTCACAAAGAAACAACATATTTAATAGAAAGTAAACCAAGAAGGGTTTAAAAGGGCTAGGTTAGGTTGCTATATGAATTTTACTTTTGTGCTACTTTTAGGAAAGGAAAATTTAAGTTACCGTGAGGCCCGATGTTTAGAAAAAAGATGGGACAAAAGGTAGTATCAAAAATAGAATTGTAGTTAAAAGCGTTTTTGCTTGGTACTAAAAAAGCGTAGCCGATGCGTTAACTTGTAAACCGTATATGTCAAACACTCTTTTACCTTTTTATAAAGATATTGTGGGTATTTTAGACGTTATACCCCTTAGGGTTACAGCAAAGCAACTGTATGTAAAGGAAAAATCGATACGTTGAAAAAAAAATCAAACTACCACTGCCATACTGGCAATGAATATGGTTGTTCCTTGTATTTTTTTGAACTCGGTAGCACAAAGCTCCATGGTGGCACCCGTGGTAATTACATCGTCTACCAACAGTATATTTTTGTTTTTCAATATGTTGGCATTCGTTATTTCGTAGAGTGATCGGTTATCGTACCAACGGCTTAATCTGGTTTTCTTTGTCTGTGTGCGCGTGTTGGCCGTTTTTATAAGTAGTTGGTCGTTGAACGTACTGTTTATATGAAAAGCTAATTGTTTGGCAAACAGCGCACTTTGGTTATAGCCTCTTTTCCTTAGCTTCTTTCTATGTAAGGGAACGGGAATTACGTAATCTATGTTTGGGAGATGATCGTTTTCCTTTAGTATTTGGCCGAACCAATCTCCAAGCAACACACCGATCTGCTCTTGACCTTTATACTTTAGGTGATGGATCAGGTTCTTTACGACGCCATGGTCCGTGAAGAAAAGAAAAGAATTTGCTTTTTTTATGTTAATTCGTCCATAAAAAATACGGTCTATCGGATTTTCAACGTTAAAGGTGTACTCGGTGAGTGGCAATTGATGTCGACAAACGGTGCATAGATGTTTCTCTCCTCTGTATAATTGCGCATTACATCCAAAACATAGTAGCGGCAATAGGAGAGTGTTTATATCGTTTATTATATTTGATAGCTTGTTATGGGGCAATTCCTGTAATTTTTGTTAACCTACTTAACGACCAAATTTTTAATGGATAGTCAAGATAACAAATTCAATTATAATATTATCCTCGCTGCTCTTGTAGCGGTTGTAATTGGTATTCTTATTGCCTTTTATTACAGTCATGCACAGTCTACCAGCCAAATTGACTTTTTGGAAAAGGAAAAGAAAATTTTGATAAGCGACCTTACGCTTATGAAAGCGGATGTAGACCGTTTGTCTACATTGAACGAGGTAAATGATATAGAGCTTCAAACTTCCAAATATAAAGTACAGCAATTATTGGATTCCGTAGGTAGGTTAACATTTACCATAGATAAGTTAAGGGAGTTCAAATCGGAATTGAGAAGGCTAGAGGCCAAGAACGATAGCCTAAGGTTGAAAAACAATTTCTTGCGATACAACAATATGTTGTTGACCGAAAAATATGAGGAAACAAGAAAGGAAGTAGAGATATTGCGAGCCAATAGTAGCTCTCTGGCCGAAGCGGAAGCTTTACAACGTAGAAAAATATTGGAACTGAATCAAAAGCTAAGGACCAAAAGCTATTTGAATATGGATTTTGCCGAAGGGCGTGGCTTTAGAATGCGAAGTTCAAGACCGGTGGGTACCAACAAAGCGTCTACGATAGAGAAGCTGAGAGGTTGCGTTACCGTTCTTAAAGATGATACCGAGGTAGAGTCGGAAAAAGTTATTTATTTCCAGTTTCTGGACCCGGACAAACAGATCATAGAGGATAATGCGAATACTATTGTTGTAAACGGGAATGTTTACAGTAAACGTGTAGAATTTATGTTTTTAGGAACTGAAACCTCAGTTTGCGAGGTAATAACCGTTCCCGAAGGTTCTCTTAAGGAAGGGACCTATACCCTTAATGTGTTTGAGGACGAACGTCTGATTACCTCTTCGGAATTTCAGTTAAAATAATATTACTTCTTTCTAGTTAAAATTCTATTTTTGCCGCATGGCAAATCAAGAAGATAATTTTAAGAAGGTTATATCCCACGCAAAGGAATACGGATACGTATTCCAATCCAGTGAAATTTATGATGGTCTAAGTGCTGTTTACGACTACGGTCAAAACGGGACGGAGCTTAAAAAAAATATACGTGAGTATTGGTGGAAAGCCATGGTGCAGCTCAACGAAAATATCGTTGGTTTGGATTCGGCGATTTTTATGCACCCTACCGTATGGAAAGCCTCTGGCCATGTAGATGCTTTTAACGACCCATTAATAGACAATAAAGATTCCAAGAAAAGATACCGCGCAGATGTTTTAATTGAGGACTATGTAGGTAAATTGGATTCTAAAATAGAGAAAGAAGTAAAAAAAGCTACCAAACGTTTTGGCGATAAGTTCAACAAAGAACAGTTTTTGGCTACAAACCCACGAGTGGTGGAGTACAAGGAACAAGGCGATGCTATTTTAAAACGAATGGGACAGTCCTTGGCCAAGGAGGATCTCGCCGATGTAAAAGCGTTAATAGATGAATTGGATATTGCCTGCCCCATGTCCGGATCTAAAAATTGGACAGATGTAAAGCAGTTCAATTTAATGTTCGGTACCAAATTGGGCGCCAATGCAGAAAGTGCCATGGACCTATTCCTGAGACCGGAAACGGCACAGGGTATTTTCGTGAATTTTTTGAACGTTCAAAAAAGTGGGCGCATGAAGATTCCGTTCGGAATCGCGCAGACCGGAAAAGCGTTCAGGAACGAAATTGTGGCACGGCAGTTCATTTTTAGAATGCGGGAGTTCGAACAGATGGAAATGCAATTTTTTATTCAGCCCGGCACACAAAAAGAGTGGTACGATATCTGGAAGGAAAAACGAATGCAATGGCACCTTTCCCTAGGTTTGGGAGCCGATAACTATCGTTTTCACGACCATGAAAAACTAGCACATTATGCAGATGCTGCCGCTGATATAGAATTCCGTTTCCCATTCGGATTCAAGGAACTGGAAGGCATACATTCCAGAACTGATTTTGACTTGGCCAGCCATGAAAAATTCTCCAGTAAAAAACTACAGTATTTTGACCACGAGACCAACAAGAACTATGTTCCTTATGTGTTGGAAACATCTATTGGACTAGATCGTATGTTCTTGGCGGTATTCGCAAATTCTTTACAGGAAGAAGAATTGGAAAACGGTACCACAAGAACGGTTTTAAAGCTTCCTGCTGTATTGGCGCCGACCAAGGCAGCAATCTTGCCCTTGGTAAAGAAAGACGGCTTACCCGATGTGGCCCACACCATAATAGAGGACTTAAAATGGGATTTTAATGTCTCTTATGATGAAAAAGATGCAGTAGGCCGAAGATATAGAAGGCAAGATGCCAACGGAACGCCCTTTTGTATAACGGTAGATCACCAAACTTTGGAGGACCAAACCGTAACCATACGTCACCGCGATTCTATGGAACAGGAACGAGTTGCCATAGCGGATTTAAAAAGCATCATTCACGAAGCGGTAGACATGAAATCTTGGCTTAAGAAGATGGGATAAGTTAAAGTTGATACCCCAATCTTAGACTTCCATAATAATTTCTGGCGTCCCCCGGATAAAAGTAACGTGGCTCACGTCCACCGAAGGCTTGGGTGTTAATAAGAACGGATTGCGCGTACACCGTATCCAACAAGTTGTTGATGCCAAAATCGACTCCCAAAGTAAATTTTGGGGATAGTTTCTTAAGATAGCCCAACCGTGTGGTAAAGACATGAAAGGCATCGCTTTCCAACCCTCCGGCATCGGTAAGTGGTATGGCACTTACATATTGGTGGGTCGTATTCCAGTAAAAATGTTGAAAGAAGCGCAATTGGAGTCCGGTTGTACCGGTTACCTTAGGCACTCCGGTTAGTGCGTTACCGGAATAATCTACCCCTTCATCCTCAAAATCTATAAAACTATGGTCGTTGAACGTATAGTTTAGAAAAGGCGCAATGTGTAGATTTTTGGATACGTTCCAGGTATAATTCAATCCAAGTTCCAAGCCGTTATGTCGTGTTTCCCCGGCGTTTCTGCCTACAAACCTATCTTCTTGTATGCGTTCGCCCACCAATAGGTTGCTGATTCGCATTTGATAGACCGAGAGGTCTATTTTTAACCTTCTATCATCAAAATACAGCTGTGTGCCCAGTTCGTAATTGATTCCGGTTTCTTGGGCTATATCGGGATTAATAACGCCATCGGGCGTCAAGGTTTCTTCCACGGTAGGGTTGGAAAATCCACGGCTGATATTAGCGTAGACCTTATGGTTGTCCGTAAGTGTATAGTCCAAAAGCAGGTTTGGTAAGACGATGGCCTTAAAGTTCCTGTCCGCACTCCTGTTGTCCGCACCGGTGTTGAGCAAGTCTCGGTAGTCGTATTGCGTTTTATTAATGTTCAGCCCCAGCTGTGCAGAAAGTTTGTGGGATACGGGGAGCAAAAGCGTGCCAAAAATATTCCATTGACTCCTAAATTCCTTATTTTGTGCAAACTGATCTCCCTTTAAACTGCCGTTACCGCTGTTTTCTTGATACAGATTTTCATATTCGTCCCAATCGTATTCATCCTTAAATAATTCGCCCCCAAAGCTATATTTGGCAGACCGTTCGTTAAAACCTAAGCTGCCGGCAAAGCGCGTTCTAAGACCATAGCCTTTGGTTATTTCTTCCAAAATACCAAAAGGCCGGGCCTCCTCTTTGTCCAAATACGAATAGAAAATACTGGTGGAGTTTTCAAAAGTATCGTGGAATCTGTGTACAAGGTTGAGACCTGCCAGGGTATAATTATTGGCTTCAAACCCTTGGGAGGCGCGCCAGGTAAAGGTAGCCTGCCGTGGGTCTTCCGCAAAGGCCGTAGCCCCCAAGGAACTTGGTATCTGTGCGGTAAAGTCTATATGGTTAACGAGCAGGGAAATGGTATTCTTTTTGTTGATTTGGTAAGCGGTGTTGAGTAAGAGTCCATCACGTTCAAAATTGCTGTTCTCCCGGTAGCCATTGGTTTCTAAATGGCCGTATTGTAATCCCAACCGCAATTTACCGTCATAATGGTTAAAGGAAAGATTGTTTTTTAAGAGACCAAAAGAACCGATGGTACTATTGTTCGAAAAATTGGTGGCAACACCTAGGGCTTCTTTTGGGCCTAAAATAATCGCCCCTCCTAGATTAGCACCATAGGAAGTGCCCTTTGGACCTTTAACGACTTCAATTTGGCTCAGGTTTTCTAAGTCAAACGCTTCTATAGAAGAAAAACCCGACCCATCGGTTATGGGAATATCACTGTAATACATCCGCAGTTTGTCCGTTCCAAAAAGTGTTCTAGATCCAATACCGCGAATGGTGATGCGGTTGGTGTTCAATGCACCCGAAAATACATAGACCCCGGGGATTTGATTCATGGCGGGCACCATAGAAACCGGACTGTAGTTCTGAAACGTGCGTGCCGATATGATTTCGGAGGGGGTTATACCGGCGGTATTTTTTTTTCGCAGGGCGTCTAGCAAGATAACCTCATCCAATTGTGTAATGCTATCCTTGTTCGAGGGTTCCTGTCCCCAAGCTAAAAAACCAGTAACAAACAGAAAAAATAGGGTATACCTCATGCCTTTTAAGTAAGCCCTCAAAAGTAAGGATTAAAAGCGAAAACCTAAGGAAATACCCCCACGGCCAACAAAATCCACTGTATTGTCAGTGTTAAACAGATTACGGCCTACCCCACCGTATACCTCGGCTACAAAGCCTCTTTTGGATATGAACTTTCCGCCTAGGGATACCCCGACGGCAAAATCTGTATATTTTTCCGTATTGTAAGTGCTTTCCATGGTTTGTTCATTGTAATTAATGAAAAACTCGTCCGAGGTTTGGTTCAGCATCCCAAAACCTTCCACAAAAAATCCTTTTGCATAACCTTTGGAGAAATACCTGCGGTAATACGGGGTAATGGAAAACTCCCTGAGCAGATCAAATGTGTCCGAATCATCCCCAAGGTTAACAAGTGCCGCAACACCATAAGAAGATTCTTCGTCTATAACGCGCTCGTAAGCACCGTCCAAATACTTAAAAACAACAAGGTTGAACACGTTTAGTTTTATTTCATCTTTATCCGTTGTGGTGTCCAAGCTATTTTGTGCGTAAATAACGGTATTGGTAAACAACAAAAAAGCGAACAAAAGGTATAATTTTTTCATCTAGGATGGTATTTAAAAAATAAGAAGGAAAGATAGGAACAATTTGCGCGCCAAGGGTTACTGTTTATCGATTTATTAGCGAATAAATACGGGGAGATACCTAGTCTCAAATATGTATTGGAGTTTATAGGCAATAAGGATAAAAGTCGGTTCTTTCATCGTTTAAGAAAGTACAATCCTTATTTTAGTAAAAAATTTGCGAAGTGAAGATAGTCTCGTATAACGTAAACGGTATTCGTGCGGCGTTAAAAAAAGGATTTTTGGATTGGTTACAGGCGGTTGATCCAGATGTGGTCTGTTTACAAGAAATAAAAGCGCAGGAAGATCAATTGGACCTTTCTGTTTTTGAAGCGGCAGGGTATGGTAACTCCTATTGGTACAGTGCGCAAAAAAAAGGGTATAGTGGCGTTGCTATCCTGTCAAAAAATGAACCGGATAATATTGAGTTTGGTACGGGAATAGCGACCATGGATCACGAGGGGCGTAACATTAGGGCAGATTTTGGTGATCTTTCCATAATGAGCATGTACCTTCCTTCCGGCACCAATATGGATAGACTCGAATTTAAGTTGAATTACATGGACGAAATCCGTGATTATATTGATATACTTAAAAAGAACCGACCAAATCTAATCGTTTTAGGCGATTATAATATTTGCCATGAGGCCATAGACATTCATAATCCGGTAGGGCTAAAAAATGTATCCGGTTTCCTGCCCGTAGAGCGGGAATGGATAGGCAATTTCATTGATAGCGGTTTTATAGATAGCTTTAGACACTTCAATAAGGAGGCGGAGAATTACACCTGGTGGAGCTATAGGGCTAATGCCAGGAACAACAATAAAGGATGGCGGTTGGACTATGCCATGGTCGCGGAACCCTTGAGAAAGAGATTAAAGCGCTCCGTTATCCTCTCCGAGGCCAAACATAGTGACCACTGTCCCATTTTGGTAGAGGTGGATTAAATACCGGTTATGACAACCGAATTTTTCTTTTGTAGGCGATTGTTTCCATCTTCCTAAATGTCAACCTTTATATGATTTATAAACCTATGACTAAAACGATATGGCAATATTATATTAACCCCGCCCAAACATATTTTATTCATTAATTTTGCCACGTTAAAAATCGATAAACTTCAGCTATTATGAAATATACCCATCTTCCACATACTACCATTGAAGTAAGTAAAATCTGTTTAGGCACGATGACTTGGGGCAGGCAGAATACAGAGGAAGAAGGGCATGAACAAATGGACTATGCCTTGGAACAAGGTGTCAATTTTTTTGATACGGCAGAGCTCTATCCCGTGCCCGCCAAAGCCGATCTGTATGGAAATACCGAGAAGATTATTGGCAGCTGGTTCAAAAAAACCGGAAATAGGGACAAGGTGGTTCTGGCCTCCAAAATTGCAGGAAATGGCGATTATACCAAATTTATACGTACCACTGGTTTTTCTAGGGAGTCTATAATTACCGCGGTAGAAAATAGTTTGGAACGTTTACAGACCGATTATATTGATCTGTACCAATTACATTGGCCGGAACGTACTACCAATTACTTTGGTAAGCGGGGGTATGAGCATGATATTTCGGACCATTGGAAAGATAATTTTCATCAAGTCTTGGAGACATTAAGGGATCTTATACGTGAAGGTAAGATACGGCACGTTGGCATCTCCAACGAAACACCATGGGGCACCATGCGCTATTTGGAGGAGAGCAAGGTACATGCTACCTTGCCAAGGACCATTACAATTCAGAACCCTTATAGTTTACTGAACCGACTTTTTGAGGTGGGTCTTTCAGAAATAGCCATACGGGAAAAAATAGGTCTTTTGGCGTATTCTCCATTGGGATTTGGAGCGTTGAGCGGAAAGTATTTAGGCGGAAGAATGCCAGAGGGTTCTAGGATTTCCTTATTCCCTAATTTTAGTAGGTATATAGGCGAAACAGCTGCCCAAGCCACACAGAAATACTATGAGTTGGCACAGTCCAACGACCTTTCCTTGGCACAAATGTCTCTTGCCTTTGTGAATACCAGGCCGTTTGTTACAAGCAATATCATTGGGGCTACCTCGGTAAAACAACTTAAGGAAAATATCGCTAGTATTGATGTGGAACTTTCGGAGGATGTGCTAAAAGGCATTGAAACGATTCATAATCAAATCCCG
The DNA here is from genome assembly GCF_042676845.1 of Maribacter chungangensis. NCBI lineage: Bacteria > Pseudomonadati > Bacteroidota > Flavobacteriia > Flavobacteriales > Flavobacteriaceae > Maribacter > Maribacter chungangensis. The sequence continues at coordinate 490,031 of NZ_JBHTHY010000014.1, read as the reverse complement.
AATCCAGCACCTTGATATGACACAGCTTGTTTTTTTAAAAGTAGGGTTCGGTCAAATTATATTGATTATTGCGGTTATTCTTATCATCTTGGTAACGGCTCGGATCATGAGGGATAAACGTTAACCAAATAGATTTTGGACCACATCTTCAATTTTTGAAGCTAACAATACCTTAATTTTTGTCTTTTTAAGTCCTATTTTATTGCTTTTTGCTACAATTATCGTGTGATAGCCTAGCTTTTCGGCTTCCAGAATACGCTGGTCTACGCGCTGTACAGGCCTTACCTCGCCTGCAAGGCCTACCTCCGCGGCAAAGCAAATGCCCTTTTCTATGGGAATGTCCTCGTTACTGGATAAAATGGCCGCTATTACGGCCAGATCGATCGCTGGATCATCTACAGAAATACCACCTGTAATATTCAGAAATACATCTTTTGCCCCCAATTTAAAACCTGCACGTTTTTCCAGTACGGCCAATAACATATTCAAACGTTTGGCATTGTAACCCGTAGTTGAGCGCTGAGGTGTGCCGTAAACCGCAGTACTTACCAAAGCCTGTATCTCTATCAATAAGGGTCGCATGCCTTCTACCGTACAGGCGATCGCAGTACCACTTAGGCCTTCGTCGTTCTTGGAAATAAGTACTTCGGAAGGGTTGTTAACCTCTCTTAAACCACTTCCCTGCATTTCGTAAATACCAAGTTCTGCCGTAGAGCCAAAACGATTCTTTAAGGACCTAAGGATGCGGTACACGTAATTTCGGTCGCCTTCGAATTGTAGGACAGTGTCCACCATGTGTTCCAAAATCTTTGGACCGGCTATGGATCCGTCTTTGGTAATATGGCCTATGAGAATAACAGGAGTATTCGTTTCTTTCGCAAATTTGATCAGTTCGGCGGTACATTCCCGTATTTGGGATATACTCCCCGCGGCAGATTCAATATAGTCCGAGTGTAAAGTTTGTATAGAATCTATTACTATGATATCCGGTGCTGTCGCTTCTATTTGTTTGAAAATATTTTGGGTCTTGGTTTCCGTGAGGATAAAACAAGTCTGACTATTGGGGTGAATGCGGTCTGCCCGCATTTTTATCTGCTTCTGGCTTTCTTCACCGGTTACATAAAGTGTTCTGTATGGTAATTTAAGAGCGATCTGTAACAGTAAGGTGCTTTTTCCAACACCGGGTTCACCTCCAATAAGTACCAATGCACCAGGTACCAATCCACCACCGAGAACACGGTTAAATTCTAGATTATAGGTGTCTAGGCGTTGTTCTTTTTCGGTACTTATCTCATTAACCAAAAGAGGTTTAGAGACCTTTTTTGCTGTGTTTGTGGGTGTTTTCCAACGTATTTTATCCTCCTTTTGAACTACTTCCTCTACTACCGTGTTCCATTCTTTGCACGCTGCGCATTGTCCCACCCATTTGGCATATTGCGTGCCACAGTTTTGGCAAAAAAATGCTGTTTTTGTCTTGGCCATCTTTCGAATTTCCTGTTGGGTTAAAGGTAACAAGAACTTTGAATATGACTAGTAGGTTTTACTTACAAAGGCGGGTTATTTTTTGCTATTGTGCAGTTCGCTAAATGCTATAAAAAATGAAGCCCATGCCATAAGAAGGGATAAGCCGTTATAGACCAATACAAATTCTCCTTTAAGCCCAAAATAGGTGAATAGGATACCCGATACAATGAAGTACTTGGAGTCGATTTTTATCATAAGCGGTAGGTGTAGGGATTAAGATTTGGGATGCAATCATTTGGTAGGTTTAGAAACCGAAATCGGCTTTAAGGGCGTCTATTTTTTCCAGTGCCAGATCTTTGGTCAGAAAATCTATCTCGTTCATTAAAAATGCTTTTTCAAAGGTCTTCAGGGCTTTTTTGGGCTCCCCCATCTGTTCGTAATATTCCCCTTCGAAATAGAAGCCTAGCATGGTTTCCGGATACTGTTTTTTACATAGCTCCGATAGTGGTTTTAAAGATTCAAAATCCTCTTTCTTTCTGCTGCCGGCATAAATTGCCATAATATCGTTTAGCGCTACCGGTTTACTGAAGCCAAAGAGATCCTCTATACCTTGGTATTTGGATTCCAGATAATTGAATACGGGCTCTTCGGAAGTAAGAATCCGTGTTCTGTATTCGGCCGGGCTAATTGGCTTGAACATGCTAAAGATATTGTCGAATGCCTTTCCGATTCCGTAGGTTACAACAGAAATATGATCTGCGTCCTCATAGGTATCAAAAAAGTAATGTAAGTTTTCTTTATCGATGGCTTTGATGCCTTTGTCCATGGCCAAGATAGCATCGGTGCTTTTGGTCTTTTCTCCAGACGTAATTAGCTGATAAAAAATTTGCTTGTCAAAGACACCTAAACGACTGGGCACGCGGTTATCCATTTCTGGTGCCAAAGTAGGCGAAATGCTTACGTAAGCATTAAAAAGGGAGTGGTCCTTGAACAGCCAATAATTTTGAAAATTTGCGCTTATATCATACCCTACGATCATCTTAAACGGTGCCGTACTGTAGTTAAGGTCCAAGTATGGGATGATTTCCATTCCTAGGAATTCAAAGAATTTTTTTGCCTTTTCTTGTGGTAGTCCAGTTTCCGGGTCAAAGGCACAATCATCAAAACGAAGGTCGTTTTTGCTTTGGTCAATACCCACCACAATACTTTCCGGAGCACCATGAAAACTGCTATAAAACTTGGAGGTAGCAACAACTTGTTCAAAAAGGTATTCTGCATCTAAAACTAAAATGAGCGGATATTTTTTGGTTTCATCGATATCTTCGGGAAAATAGTAATGAACATCGCGTCGTTCTTGAAGCTTAAAGGATTCAAATATTTCTTTTGTTGTCTGGGCACTGGTAGAAAGGCCCAGTAAAAGAATGAATAGGATTAAAATATGGCGCATTTTACAGTTTTCAACAGTAAGTTTACTGTTTGTTTCTGTTCAATAACGGTAATAGCAGAAAAGATATTGCACCAAAAACTACGATCATTAGGGTTTGCGATATCCAGATGATCCATCCAAAGGCATCTCCCGCCACCGAGCTAATCCCAAAAATGGCAAGGGCGTTACTTACGGCGATGGGGTATAGCCCTATTCCCCCATTGGTAGTGGCCATCGCAAAAGCTCCTGCTACAAAGGCTACCAAGAGCTGGCTAAACGTAAGTGTTACGGTCTCCGGGACGGTAAATTTTATGACCCACAGCATACCGATATAACAACCCCATATAAATAAGGTGTGAAACAAAAACGACCATTTTCGCTTCATCTTAAAAATGCTAAAAACACCATCTAATAACCCTTTAACGAAAGACTTTATTTTTAACGCTATTTTGTGGGATGATTTTTTTATGAATAAGATGAAAACAATACCGGCAACCGCAGCTAGTGCCAAAAGCAGTAAAATACCTTTGATATCCAGACCTTTTTTCTGTAGTACGTCCATGAGTACATCGGTCTGTAGCACTAATGCCGTAAGTACGATAAGCAATAGCATAATTACATCGATTACCCTTTCTGTTACGATGGTGCCAAATCCTTTTTCGAACGGTACTCCTTCGTAGGTTGTAAGTGCGGTGGCCCGCAATACCTCCCCTGTTCTTGGAATACCAAGATTGGCAAAATAGGACATTAGGATTATAAGCAGATTGTTTTTTAGTTGGGGTCTATGGCCAAGTGGTTCCAATAAAAAATTCCACCTTAAAGCACGTGATACATGGCCAAGGATACCAAGAAAAACAGATAGGGAAACCCAGAGCATATCTGCCTCTTTGATATAAAAAAGTATTTGCTTTCGATCTTCGGGACTTGTGGCGTTATAGGAGTACCAAACCAAAAAAACTCCCAATGCGATCGGGAGTATAGTTTTAAGGTTTTTTTTAAAGTTGTTCGTCAAAATCAGGTTAACAAGTTGTTTGTTTCGTTAGGAAATACTAAGGAAGGATTAAAAGTCTTTGCCTTTTCTATATCCATAGTGCCATAACATATAAGTATAAGTACATCCCCAACGGCAACTTTTCTAGAGGCGGCACCGTTTAATGTAATTTCACCGCTTTTGCGTGGGCCGGGAATAGCATAAGTTTCCAGTCGCTCTCCGTTATTGTTGTTGACGATCTGTACCTTTTCGCCTCTGATAATGTTGGCGGCATCCATCAAATCTTCGTCAATGGTAATGCTACCGATATAATTTAAATCGGCTCCGGTTACCTTTACTCGGTGTATTTTAGATTTTACTACTTCTATTTGCATGGTTCAAAAGTAATTAATTGAGCGCTATGTTGTCTATGAGTCTAATGTTATCTGCAAAAACGGCAATGAACGCTCTATATTTGGTGTTTTCAATTTTTTGTTGAATAGGGGTCAAGGTGGCAACATCGGTTATTTCAAAATATTCTAGTTCAAAATCTGTATTTTCGTTGAACTCTTGAGTTACCCATTCTTTAATTTTGAATGCATTATCCATGCCAAATTTTTGTTTGGCAGATAAAAGGGTGTCGTATATAAATGAAGCCTTTTTTCGTACCTTGGGATCAAGTCTCTCATTTCTAGAGCTCATGGCCAAGCCATGGGGTTCACGAACTATGGGGCAGCCTACAATTTGTACAGGTAATCGTTGTATTTCCGTTAGTTTTTGGATAATGCGTAATTGTTGGAAATCCTTTTCGCCAAAATAGGCTCTTTCGGGCTCTATCAATCTAAATAGGGCTTCTACTATGGTTCCAACACCATTAAAATGTCCCGGTCTAAAGGCGCCTTCCATTACTTTTTCCAAACCGTTGAAGGCATACGTGTTGGATTCGGTGGTATTGTTGTATATATCCGCTACCGTAGGGGCAAAAACAATGATATCAGATGCTATTTTTTTTATCAGGTCAATATCCTCGGTTAGTGTCTTTGGATATTTAAGGAGATCTTCTTGGTTGTTGAATTGCGTAGGATTAACAAAAATACTGACTACTACAAAATCATTTTCGGCCACAGCTCTCTTTATAAGGGATGCATGTCCTAGATGTAATGCGCCCATGGTGGGAACCAGTCCCAGGCTATTGGATTTGTTTATGTTGTTCAGCTTTTTTAGAAGCTCTTTTTTCGTCTTAATGGGAACCATGTAAGTGTGTCATTGGCGAGCAAACTTACTATAAATACTGGTAATCTCTATATTTTTTGTAATTTTGCAATCGCGTTCAGGCGAAAAATTTAAAATAACTTTTATGAATGGTAAAAAGATATTGTTTGTATCTTCTGAATTAGTGCCTTATCTACCGGAGAACGAAGTTTCACTTATGTCTTACGAAACTCCGCGGATGGTCAACAGCAATGGGGGGCAGATAAGGATTTTTATGCCAAGATATGGTAACATTAATGAAAGAAGGCACCAACTGCATGAAGTTATTCGCTTATCCGGGATGAATTTAGTCATCAATGATATGGATATGCCCTTGATAATAAAGGTAGCGTCTATTCCTAAGGAACGTATACAGGTCTATTTTATCGATAACGACGAGTATTTTAAGAGAAAGGCCACTTTTACGGATAAAGAAGGTAAGCTTTTTCCGGATAACGATCAGCGTGCCATTTTCTTTGCGAAAGGGGTTATGGAGACGGTTAAAAAACTAAACTGGTCGCCAGATATTATACATGTACACGGTTGGATGGCGAGTTTATTGCCATTATACCTAAAGAAATATTATGCAGACGAACCACTTTTTGCGGATAGTAAAATTGTGTTGTCCGTTTACGGAAAAACCTTTGAAGGGGAACTTGACAAGGACATGCTCAAAAAGATTACGTTTGATGGTATTCCAGAAGAAGAAATTACTTCCTTAGGTTCGCCCACCTATAATAATTTGTTAAAAGTAGCTGTTGATTTTTCAGATGCGGTTATTTTAGCCTCCGAGGATATCCCTGAGGAATTAAATTCTCATATTGCCAACCTTCAAAAACCAGTGTTGTCGTATGTTCCCGTTCAAGAGTTCGAGGAAGCCTACGCCAATTTTTATAACACAGAAGTTTTAAAATAATCGGAATGAATTTTTTTAAGAAATGCACGTTTCCCATACTTTTGGGTCTTGCGCTAACTATGGGCTTTTTTAGCTCCTGTGAAGAGGATTTAACCACAATTGGTGCAGGCGTTGTTGGAGCCGAAGCTTTTACAACGGGTAAAGAGGTTTACGATGTTTTTACCTATAACAAGAATGTAGTTGCCGTAAGGGCAAATAAGCTCCCGCTGTATCAATTAGGTAGATTTAACCATGGTTTATACGGCAACACCCGTGGCAGTGTGACCGCTCAACTACAGTTGTCTACTCCAAATCCAGTTTTTGGTTCCTTTTCGCAGGCCACTGAGGAAAATGCGGATACAGATGAATCTGTAAGCACGATTCCCGAAAATGAAACCATAAAAGAGGTATACCTCTACATTCCCTATTTCACTTCAAGAGGCTCTAGGGATACAGATGGTGACGGTGTTCTGGATGAGTTTGATGCACTGCCCGAAGATCCGGACAATGATAGTGACAACGATGGTGTCTCCAATAGCTTAGAGGCGACTGCCAATACTGATCCTTTGGACAGTAGCAGCGTAGATGCAGACGCAGATGGTTTTAACGATGGCGATAATGCTCCTATATTTGAGGATAACTTTGCACAACGGTTTGAGTTGGATAGTATCTACGGTGCAATCGATGCGGCGTTTAATCTAAAAGTTGAACGCAGTACCTTTTTTCTAAGGGATTTAGACCCGAACACTAATTTTCAAGAAGCGCAGGCTTACTTTTCGTCCCAAGAGTTTTCTCCGGATTTTGTCGCTGATGTTTTGTACGACACCACCAAGGATTCAGTAGATTTGTTCATAGACGACAGGGAAATCCTAATAGCCCGTGAGGATAACGAAACCACGGAAGATGTAAATGAGTCATTATCCTTTCGGAAACTTCCGCCAGGAATTCGGGTTCCTTTGGACAATAAGTTTTTTCAGGATAACATCTTGGATAAAGAAAGCAGTAGTGAACTCTTTAGTCAATCTAATTTTAGTACATTCTTAAGAGGTATACATTTATCGCTTGAAAGTGTAGACCCGGAAGGTCTAATGTTGTTATTGGATTTAAGGCGTGCGAATATTGAGATTACCTACACACATGAAGCCTATAACAGTGAAAGCGATGATCCCGATGTGCTGGAAAAAAGTTATATATTAAATTTTATTACGCCGATTCCTAACACACAAGGGATAAACGGAAATGCCGTGAATACATTGTTAAACGACGACTATCCAACCGCTATTTCGGAATCTTTGGATACAGATGAAGCTACATCTAGGATTTACTTAAAAGGGGGAGCTGGTATAGTAGCCGAAATAGATCTTTTTGACCCCATGAACGGTAGGGACGCGATTAATCAAATTAAAGCGGAGAACTGGATCGTTAACGAAGCACATCTTGTATTTTATATAGATAGGGAGCAATTGAATGCCGCCGGGGGAATCATAGAACCACCTAGACTGTACCTTTATAATGCCGAAACAAATGTGCCATTGTACAACCCGTTTACGGACCAAGGCCCACAACAGAACGACCCTTTTCCTTTGTTGACCGCATACCCCAATTATGACGGCGTAATTGAGGAAGATGAAGATGGAGGTGTCAAATACACGGTTAATATAACAGAGCACATCAATAATTTAATCTTGAGAGATGAAGCAAACGATAGATTGGGATTGTCCTTAACCTCTGATATTGCAAATGTTTTGGTATCTGACGCTCTTTTTGCAAACGGGGAAGAAAAGCCAATGCCCGTAAGCGCTAGTTTAACTCCTTTTGGTACTGTGCTATTTGGAAGTAATATACCAGCTTCGGACCCTAATTATGACAAGCGCCTAACCCTTGAAGTTTTTTATACAAGAGTAGACTAATTCTTTGTTTATCGGTTTTTTTTTGAACTTTAGTATATCGTTTCATAGAATAAATACGTTCTATACCTTGAAATGTATATATTTTCCTAGATAATCATATAGTTTTACGTAGGAATTTATAACACAAAACCATCAAATAGTATAAAATTATGTGCGGAATCGTAGGTTACATAGGTCATAGGGACGCTTTTCCTATTATTATAAAAGGATTGCAACGCCTAGAGTATCGGGGTTATGATAGTGCGGGTATCGCATTGTTCGATGGAAACGATATCAACCTTTCCAAAACAAAAGGTAAAGTAGAAGATCTAAAAAACAAAGCAAAGGAAATATCCCAAAAAGGGAATTTGGGAATAGGCCATACGCGATGGGCTACACATGGTGTCCCAAACGATGTTAATTCCCATCCCCATTATTCCAATTCCGGTGACTTGGTCATTATTCACAACGGAATTATTGAAAATTACGAATCCATAAAAAAAGAGCTTACCAAAAGGGGCTATGTTTTTTCCTCCGATACGGATACCGAGGTTTTGGTAAACCTTATAGAGGAAGTGAAGAAAACAGAGGATGTGATGCTTGGCAAAGCGGTTCAGATTGCACTCAACCAAGTTGTTGGTGCGTATGCTATTGCTGTTTTTGACAAAAGAAAACCGGACGAGATCGTGGTCGCCAAATTAGGTAGTCCATTGGCCATAGGTATTGGGGAAGATGAGTTTTTCATCGCCTCCGATGCATCTCCTTTCATCGAGTTTACGAACAATGCCGTTTATTTGGAAGATGAGGAAATGGCTATTATTAGACTTGGTAAGGAAATTAAACTAAGAAAAATTAAGGATGATGCCGTAGCCTATCCCAGAATCCTTGAGTTACAGATGAACTTGGAGGAAATTGAAAAGGGCGGATACGAGCACTTTATGCTAAAGGAAATTTATGAGCAGCCAAGAGCTATTAAGGATACATATAGAGGAAGATTGCTTGCTGATCAAGGATTAATACGAATGGCCGGCATAGACCAGAACTTGGAAAAATTCACGAATGCGAACAGAATAATAATTGTTGCCTGTGGTACATCTTGGCACGCAGGCCTTGTGGCGGAATATATTTTCGAAGACTTGGCCAGAATACCCGTCGAAGTAGAATATGCATCCGAATTTAGATATAGGAATCCGGTAATTACGGATAAGGACGTGTTAATTGCCATATCACAATCCGGTGAGACTGCAGATACATTGGCCGCCATTAAATTGGCAAAGGAAAAAGGAGCTTTTGTTTTTGGTGTTTGTAACGTTGTGGGCTCCTCTATCGCAAGAGAGTCGGACGCAGGCGCATATACCCACGCAGGTCCGGAAATTGGTGTTGCCTCTACAAAAGCCTTTACCACACAGATTACGGTCTTGACCTTGATCGCCTTAAAATTGGCAAAGGCCAAAGGGGTGTTTTCGGAAAGTAAATATCATGAGTATTTAAGTGAATTGGAAACGATTCCTGCTAAGGTGGAAAAAGCCTTGGAATCCAATCCGTTGATAGAAATTATATCCGATGTCTATAAGGATTCTACAAATTGCCTGTATTTAGGTAGGGGCTACAATTTTCCAGTAGCATTGGAAGGTGCATTAAAACTCAAGGAAATTAGCTATATCCACGCAGAAGGATATCCGGCGGCGGAAATGAAGCACGGCCCTATTGCTTTGATCGATGAGCACATGCCCGTATTTGTGATCGCTACCAAAAAAGGACATTACGAAAAAGTGGTAAGTAATATCCAGGAAATAAAATCTAGAAAAGGTAAGATTATTGCCATAGTAACGGAAGGGGATGAGCAAGTTACGGACTTGGCAGATCATGTAATCGAAGTACCTGAAACTTTAGAAAGTCTTACCCCGCTATTAACGACCATTCCTTTACAATTGTTATCGTACCATATCGCGGTAATGAGAGGATGTAACGTAGATCAGCCCAGAAATTTAGCGAAATCTGTTACGGTAGAATAAAAGTTTATAAAAAAATAAGTGTTAAAAAGAGGTCCTTAATGTTAAGGACCTCTTTTTTGTTTTGTGAAATTCACAACAGAACAAGTATTATTTTAACATAGTAATACTATGCATGCATAATTTTTTTTGTTTTGCTATTATGCGTTTAAAATTATCTGTATCTTCATCCCAACTAATTTAAACTCAAATAAAAGAATGAAAACGATACAGTTTTTAGCATTGATGTTGTTTGGAGCCTTTGGATTCTCACAAACGACTATTAGTGGAACCGTTGTTGATGAAAACAGCCAGCCTATTCCGGCAGCCAATATTGTGATTGCCGGCACTACGATAGGTACCACCGCGGATTTTGACGGTAATTTTGTTTTACAGACTTCAGAAGCTCCCCCCTTTCAAATTGTGATTACAAGTTTAGGGTATTCAGAGGTACGTGAAAACATAACTACCGCAAATCAAACGTTAAACGTAGTACTGCAAGAGGCGCAAACCTTCTTGGACGAAGTCGTGTTATCGGCTTCCAGGACGCCGGAGCGTATTTTTGAATCTCCCGTTACGGTAGAGCGCATAGGTCTTGAGGCTATAAAGAACACTGCCTCCGCAGATTTTTATGGCAGTTTGGAGAATTTAAAAGGTGTTGATGTCAACACCAATAGTTTAACCTTTAAATCGGTAAATACAAGAGGTTTCGCCACCTTTGCCAATACGCGTTTTATGCAGTTGGTAGACGGTATGGACAACTCTACCCCGGCATTGAACTTCCCCATTGGCAACTTGGCAGGTTTGGTAGAACCGGATGTGCTTAGTGTTGAACTGTTGCCAGGAGCGGCGTCTGCGCTTTATGGGGCAAATGCTTTTAACGGTATCCTATTTATGCGCAGTAAAAATCCTTTTGATTATCAAGGGATAAGTGCTTCCGTAAAACAAGGGGTAACCTCACAGGAAGCTGCAGGAACCAACTCCTACACCGATGTTGGTGTTAGGGCGGCGCACAAGTTTAGCGACAAGTTTGCCGTAAAATGGAACTTTGGTTATTTAGACGGTACCGATTGGGCCGCTACTAGCGAGGTTGGTAAGAATGGGCAAAATACTGCGCAGCCTGGTAGTACCAGACAGAACGATTTAAATTATAATGGTATCAATGTATATGGTGATGAGGTGTCTACCGATATAAAAGATGTAGCACTTACACTAGAAGGTTTAGGAATATTGCCAGCAGGAGCCAATGCCTTAGTACCATCACAAGCTGTGAGTAGAACCGGATATAACGAACGGGATTTGACGGATTATACCGCTAGAAGTATAAAAACGGATTGGGGTTTGTTTTACAGACCTATCGAGGGTAACAGCTTAGAACTTTCCTACGTTGGTAAGGTTGGTACCGGTAATACAATTTATCAGGGTACGAACAGATATAACATTCGCAACTTCTTTCAGCAACAGCATAAATTTGAAGTAAAAAATGACAATTTCTTTGTTCGAGGCTATATGGTCGGTGATCGTGCCGGGGATTCTTACGACATGGTATTTACAGGAATTAATATAAACCGCGCTTGGAAAGATGACAATACGTGGTTTGGTGAATATACAGGTGCATTTGTACAAGCTACCTTGGCAGGTGCTACAGAGGATCAGGCACACGCAGCTGGTAGAGCACAAGCAGAATCTGGGCGGTTTTTGCCCGGATCGCCGGAGTTTCAAGCGGCATTTGATCGTGTAGTTCAAGATCCGGATTTATCACGCGGCTCTCAGTTTAGGGACGCCTCAAAATACTATCATGCAGATGCAAATTATAATTTAGGACATTTGATCGATTGGGCAGAAATCCAAGTAGGTGGGTCTTTTAGACAGTACCAACTGAATTCCTTTGGAACCATTTACACCGATAGTGATGGACCAATTGAATACAACGAATTTGGATTGTATACACAAATTCAGAAAAATATTGAATTGGCCGGAGAGCAGAGCCTAAAGCTAACGGGATCGGTTCGATATGATAAAAATGAATTTTTTGACGGTTTCTTTTCACCTAGGGTTTCAGCGGGATATACCATTAACAGAAACCACAATGTTAGGGCATCGGTACAAACAGGTTTTAGAAACCCAACGACCCAGGATTTATTTATTGGACTGGATGCCGGTAGAGCGGTTTTGGTAGGTGCGGCACCGGACAACTTAGATCGGTATTCCAGAGATCTTTCGGTTAGTGGTGGCGGACAGTTGTTAGGCCAACCGGCTACCATTACCCAAACAGGTAGGGCAGCTTACGAGAACTCTTTTTCTGCCAATTCCATACAACGCTTTGCAGCAAGTGGAAACCCTGCGGATATTGAAATTGGCAACCCTAATGTAGTACAACCAGAGCAGGTAACTTCATTTGAAGTAGGGTATAGAGGAAAATTGGACAAATTGGTCATCGATTTTAGTACCTACTACAATCAGTATCAAGATTTTCTTTCACCAGAAAATGTGATCGCTCCTTATTATGGTACCGTTGGTGACAATTCATTGTCTTTGGCGGCTATCGCCAATGGAGATTTTGCTACGTATCAGGCCTACACCAATTCAGATGCCGATATTGCTTCCTATGGAGCTGCATTGGGATTGAGCACAAAAGTATTCGGTGATTTTGACCTAAGTGGTAGTTATACCTTTACCAGATTGGATTTTGACCGTGAAGCAAATCCAGACTTTTTTGTGCAATTTAACACGCCTGAGCATCAGTTTAAGGCATCCTTCGGAAACGACGAGTTGTTCAAAAACGTTGGTTTTAACGTAAACTATAGATTTAGTGATGACTACTACTGGGAGGCTACTTTTGGTAATGGAATCATACCTGAGTTTCACGTAGTAGATGCGCAGGTCAACTTTCGCGTACCAAGTATCAAGTCCACCTTTAAAGTGGGAGGTAACAACTTGTTAGGAGATGAATATTTTACAGCATTTGGAACTGGTTTTATCGGTTCTATTTACTACGTTTCTTGGATCATCAACAACTAAAAAATCAAATCATATTTGACATGAAAAATTTTAAATACATATTTTTTGTTTCCTCACTATTGTTCTTTACAAACTGTAACGATCCGGAGGATGTAGACTTAGATCCGATTATGGAAGAGATGTTGCCGGAACTTACCGCTGGTTCAGCTGATTTTTCCAACTATGTGGCGTTGGGAAATTCCTTAACGGCCGGTTTTACCGATGGGGCACTTTTTAAAGCATCTCAAGAAAATTCCCTGCCAAATATTTTGTCACAGAAGTTTGCCTTGGTTGGCGGAGGTGCTTTTACACAACCGCTTACAAATGACAACTTTGGAGGACTTGCTGCCGGTGGTACGCGTATTCAAGGGCCTAGATTGGTATTTGGAGGCGCCGGCCCAGTGGGTCTGGAATCTTTAATTGGTGAAGTGACGGTAACAACCGACATCCTGACCAATAATCCATCAGGACCCTTTAAAAATATGGGTGTGCCAGGTGCCAAAAGTTTTCATTTACTTTTTGATGGATACGGCAACCCCGCCAATCTTCCTGCATTGGCAAATCCGTATTTTGTAAGGATGGCATCCAGTCCTTCTGCAACTATGTTGAACGATGCCCTAGTGCAGGCTCCTACCTTCTTTTCGTTATGGATAGGAAATAACGATGTATTGGGTTATGCAACTACCGGAGGCGATGGTACAAACCCGATAACTCCATTGGACGGACCTCCAGGTCAAGGTTTTGCCAATACGTATGCAGCTTTGATAGGTGCTTTGACACAGAATGGCACTCAAGGAATAGTGGCTAATATTCCAAATGTAACGAGCATACCGCATTTTACGACGGTGCCACATAATCCATTGGACCCGACAAATCCGGATTTTGGACCTCAGATACCAACACTTAATGGCATTTTTGGACAACTCAATGCCGTATATGCTTTTCTAGAAGCTCAAGGCGTTCCAAATGCAACTGATCGTCAAATTGTCTTTGCTACGGATGCTGCTAGCGAGGTAATTATTAAAGATGAAACACTACCGGACTTATCCGGTCAAATTGCAGGAGTATTACTTCAAAGTCCGGCGTTTCCGGCATTTGTACAGTCATTTGGCTTACCGGCACAAGCCGCACCTTTAGTTGCCGGTTTACTAGGAACTACGTACGGGCAAACCAGGGAAGCTACAGCAGACGACTTGTTCGTTCTTCCGTCTTCTGCCGTAATTGGAACCGTAAATATGGAGGTGGCAGGTGCGTTGGCGGCACAAGGCTTACCGGCTGCTCTGGCCGGCCAGTTTGCGGTGGAAGGTATTTCTTTGCCCTTGGAAGATAAATGGGTACTATTACCCAGTGAGCAAGACGAGATAGCAACCGCTACCCAGGCCTTTAATGCTGTTATCGAATCTGCTGCCGCAAGTGCGGGATTAGCTTTTGTAGATGCAAATTCATTACTTAATCAATTAGCCGATACTGGTATTACCAGTGGTCAGTATACGCTTGCCTCCAATTTGGTGACCGGCGGTGCTTTTTCATTGGATGGGGTTCATCCTACGGCAAGAGGGTATGCACTTATCGCAAATGAATTTATGAGGGCTATAGATGCTACCTACGGAAGTAATTTTGAAGCATCTGGGAATTTTGTAAACGTTGGGGATTATCCAACAAATTATTCACCTGCTTTACAATAGTGGTTTAGTACTAAGACCATATTTTTTAAGGCGCTCATGGAGCGCCTTTTTTGTTTTTAAAAAAGGAATAAAAACAATTTTCGTTTAAATTGAAAAAACATATCTTTGCAGCCTGAAAAAAGAAGATTTTTCGCCCGAATACCTTTCGGATTTTCAAAACCTGACAGGTATAACAACTAAATAAAATAAACAGTATAGTAATGTCAAAAGTTACAGGTAAAGTTTCGCAAATCATTGGCCCTGTCGTCGATGTAGAATTTCAATCAGGAGCAGACCTTCCTAAAATATATGATTCTTTGGAAATCGTCAATAAGGACAAGTCCGTATTGGTATTGGAGGTGCAGTCTCATGTTGGGGAGAATACGGTTAGAACTATTTCTATGGATTCTACCGATGGTCTAAGTAGAGGGACTGATGTTGTTGCAACCGGAGCTGCGATACAAATGCCGGTAGGTGATGATGTGTATGGGCGTTTATTTAATGTAATCGGCGACGCCATCGATGGTTTGGGCGATTTGCCTAAAGCAGGTAAGAATGGATTGCCTATTCACCGTGAGGCACCAAAATTTGAAGATCTGACCACATCTACCGAGGTATTGTTTACCGGAATCAAGGTAATCGATTTAATCGAGCCTTATGCAAAAGGGGGTAAAATTGGATTGTTTGGTGGCGCAGGTGTTGGTAAAACGGTTCTAATTCAAGAATTGATCAATAACATTGCTAAAGGACATGGTGGTCTTTCCGTATTCGCAGGAGTAGGGGAAAGAACTCGTGAAGGAAACGATTTACTTCGTGAGATGTTGGAGTCCGGTATTATAAAATATGGAGATGATTTCATGCATTCTATGGAAGAAGGCGGATGGGATTTGTCCAAAGTAGATAAAGAAGCTATGAAAGATTCTAAAGCTACTTTCGTTTTCGGACAAATGAACGAGCCACCTGGAGCGCGTGCGCGTGTTGCCCTTTCTGGTTTGACCATTGCAGAGTTTTTCCGTGATGGCGCAGGAGAAGGCCAAGGAAAAGATGTACTGTTTTTTGTAGATAATATATTCCGTTTTACGCAAGCAGGTTCAGAGGTATCCGCACTTTTAGGACGTATGCCTTCCGCGGTGGGATATCAACCAACTTTGGCAACGGAGATGGGTGCCATGCAAGAGCGTATTACATCAACAAAAAGAGGTTCTATTACATCTGTACAGGCGGTCTACGTTCCTGCGGATGATTTAACGGATCCGGCACCGGCAACTACGTTTGCGCACTTGGATGCTACAACGGTATTATCCCGTAAGATTGCGGAGTTGGGTATCTATCCAGCGGTGGATCCATTGGATTCTACATCAAGGATTTTAACAGCCGAAATTCTAGGTAACGATCACTATGCATGTGCGCAACGCGTAAAGGAGTTGTTGCAACGTTATAAGGAGCTACAGGATATTATTGCCATTTTAGGAATGGAAGAACTGTCCGAGGAAGACAAATTGGCTGTAGGTAGAGCTAGACGTGTACAGCGTTTCTTATCTCAACCTTTTCACGTAGCCGAGCAGTTTACCGGTCTTAAAGGTGTTCTGGTTGACATTAAGGAGACTATCAAAGGCTTTAATATGATTATGGATGGTGAGTTAGATCATTTGCCAGAATCTGCCTTTAACCTTAAAGGAACCATCGAGGAAGCTATAGAAGCTGGCGAGAAAATGTTGGCTGAGGCTTAAATTTTAGTAAAAAGTAATGAGTATGCAGTACTTATTACTTGGCACTTATTACTTAATACTATCAAAATATGTATTTAGAAATCGTATCGCCAGAAGCAACATTATTTGCGGGAGAAGTTAAATCTGTAACTGTCCCGGGAATAAATGGTGAGTTTCAAATGTTACAAGGCCACGCTCCTGTTGTTTCCTTATTGCAAGAAGGAAAGGTAAAGGTAGAAGGTACTATAACCTTGGAAGAGGAACATGAGGACAAGTTTACTAAAGATGCTAGTGGCAAGACTATTTTAGCGATTTCCAGTGGAACTATTGAACTAAAGGATAATAAACTAATTGTGTTGGCAGACTAGACCAGTCAAACAAAATGTTTTAAGTCTATTAAAAGCTGTACTAATCGTGCGGCTTTTTTCGTTTGCATAATTATGGAACGTAAGAATGTGATTATTTCTGAAGGGAACAGGCCTTTATGGCAGTTGGTTATTGCTGCGTTGCATTATACCGTAATCGTATTCTTGCTTTTTTTCTTTTTCGTGAAATTTGAGTTCACTACAGACACAAAGAAATTACGAGGTAGTCTTAGCCTATTGGAATTAGCTCTGTTTTTACTCCCCAGTGCTCTAGCATTTTCGGTAGTGGGCAGTTCTCTTTTCGATCTGAACAACAAACAATATAAGGTGGCTTATGGTGTAGGACCGATTCGTTGGGGTAATTGGCGTGTTTTACCAGAAATAGAATATGTATCTGTATTTGGACAACCAAAAGTAGACGGTAGTATTATCTTTGAAACTAACTTATGGTATGCTGGTAATCGGCATTTTAACATATATCAAAATTATGATAAAGAAACAGTTATGCTAATGGGTAAAAGCGTGGCAAAACTTTTAAAGGTTGACTTGTGGGATTCTACCGTAGCACATAAGGGTCATTGGGTAAAAGTAGAAGAGGGTAAATAAATACTACTTGGTTTCGTTTTCAAAATTCATATACTTTAATATATCCCCCGGTTGGCAATTCAGCTCCTTACAAATAGCCTCAAGGGTAGAAAACCGTACCGCTTTTGCCTTGCCGGATTTTAGAATGGACAAATTGGCCTCTGTAATGCCTATAGCCTGAGCCAGTTCTTTACTTTTCATATTTCGGTCTGTTAATACCCTGTCTAGGTTTACGATGATGCCCATGTTATATCGTTAGGTCGTTTTCGTTTTTTAGAAGAGAACCTTTCTGAAGTACATCTGAAACTATAAGAGAAGTTAATCCAAGTAGCAATAAGAGAAAGTTAGTAAAAACTCTTTGAAGCCATAATTCTGGGTTTTCTTGTGTCATCATCGATTCAAAAACATAAATAAAATCGCATAAAGCTACAGCTATAAAGAGAATACCTCCGATTTTTAAAAATTTGGAAGGTATGGAATTAAATACTCCGGCCTTAATAATTTTGGTCAGGCCTACAGATATGAATAGTAGCCCAATAAATAATATTATTTCCGATAGTAAACTGTAGGCAAATATAATCTTCTGTTCTAGCGTTTCTGTCTCATAATATTGATAAATGTTATGACCAAAAAGGTTTGAAAGAAAGCTTATGGCATACATTAAAGTAAGACCGCTTATAAAGCTTAAAAGTATTTTAATTTTATTCATTTTTACTAGATTATATAGTTAGCTCGTTTTCCTGTTGAACTTGCGCACCCTGCTTAAATATATACGTCAAAAAGAGTGCAACGATACCAAAGATGATATGGAGTATGAGGTTATGAATATCCCTGTAATTATCTTTTTGCATAATCACGTAATGGATTAGAATGTATAAAACTGGACCTACTATCAAATTTAGAATGGTAAAGTAAGCAAGACTCTTAATAGCAAATTGGTTAAAAATTATATCTTTTTTCAGTCCATTGAAAATATTGGAAAGCACATAGAAGAAGATAGCACCAAAAACAAGTCCCAATGAAATGGTAAGAATTACGTTAAATTGATAATCACCTTCAATAAATATACCCGTTAAGGGAATATTCATAAAGTACCTTCCGTTTTCCTGGGTAAAATTACCTATTAAAAAAGATATGTCAATGTAAATCACAAGGAATAGAATCAAAATGGATAGTATTCGGAATAAATAAAACAGGATGTGGGAGAACGACTTTGGACCGAACATCTTCATATTAAAATATTATTGTTTAACAATAACAAATATATAAATATTATTGAAAAACAATAATAAAATAAATTCTTTTTTGTTAATTATTGGATATCCCAAATCAGCTATAATTCTACCCGAGCATGGTATCCTATAAAAATGGGAAGTCGGAATACCGAGTAATATAGACAAGATCCTACTGAACGATGAAACCGAACGCAAGTAAGTATGCGCTTAAAACAAGTTATGACAAGTATCATGGTTTTAGTGCGCAAATAGGCTTATTTTAATCGGATAAATAGGAAATCAGATATGAACAAAAAAATTTTAATACCTACCGATTTTTCTAAAAATTCACTTAATGCCGTTCGTTATATAATGGCATTGTATCCGGATCGTGCATGTTCCTTTTATCTACTGCATAGTTATGAAGTAGATCCTTTTTCTATTCGAGGATCTGCCTATATTTTGCCCGAAAGAGGACATGAACCCCACGATATAGCCCAAAGGGAAACAGAGGAGAAATTTAGAATTTTTTTAAAGGAGTTATCGGTTTTTACTACCAATACAGAGCACCGGATTACAACTATAGTTACGTTTGAAACCTTGCTCAAGGCTGCAAAAGAAGCTGTTGCCAAGCAAGATATTGATATGATCGTTATGGGCACCAAGGGTATGACCGGTGCTACTACCTTATTATTTGGAACCAATGCCATAAAACTGATGGAAGGGGTAACGGAATGTCCCGTATTGGCGGTTCCCGAACATTTAGAAATTAAACCTCCAAAGGAAATAGTGTTTCCTACGGACTATAAAGGCCCTTACAAGAAACGGGATCTGGTATATATGATTAACATTGCCGAAAAACACAAGTCAAATATATGTGTCTTGCATATCAAAAAATCGGAACAGCTTACGCGGAACCAAATAGAAGGCAAGGCTCTTTTGGAGTCGATTTTAACCAATGTAGATCACAGTTTTCACGAGCTGAACACGGTGGGAGTGCAGGATGGCATTACTGGGTTTATTGAAAGTAGGAATAGTGATATGATAGCATTTACCAACCAGAAGCACAGTTTTTTCAGTAATCTCTTCTCAAAGCCCTTGGTGAAGAAATTAGGGTATTATTCTAAGGTACCGGTACTGGTTCTAAAGCATAGCAAGTAATCCGGCCCCTTAGTAATACTATTTCCCACGTGAAAATCATCCGATAAATTACTCCTTTTTGCGGCCTACTTCAAAATAAAAATAAGCCATAACCCTGCTATGCCCGGTTTTTCTTTTTCGAAGGACAAAAAAACAGTTCAATTTCTTTGGCTGGTTTTCAGAATAGAACTGGTATAACGTTATAAATTAGTATATGTAGCGTGCATTTGCCATAGTAAGTTGCTTAGAGGATATATGAACTGGGTTCGGTTTGCCAGAGCTTAGTTGTAGCCGTTTAAGTCAGGTTTAAAATCAAATGTCTTGATTATTTCATCTAATGGGTAAGGAAATAATAACCCAATCTTGGTCGTTTGACGTATAGGTGCCAAGAGTTTTAAAACCTACGGCATAGTGCGCGTTTAAGGAGCGTACGTTTGTAGTATCTACCTCGGTTATAATATGCTTAAAGGTATTTGTAAATTGTGCCTTCATTTCAATGTACAAACATCTAAATATGCCTTTTTTTCGATGTATGTCTTCGATGCAAATCTGCCCCATGATAATATAATCGGCTACATCCAGTCTGTTTAATTCTTGGAACATAGGCTTTAATATAGCAATATCATTTGCAAAACTAGGATGCATGCTAAGTGCATACCCTACTACACGATTGTTGTGTTTAGCGATGACATGGGGGGCTATAGCGTTCATCTTCTTTAAAAGGTGTAAACTATGCTCCACGGTCACAAAACCTTGGCTAGCAGTTTTACTGGTAGCCAATGATCGTTTCAGATTACGACCTTGTAACGCCAGAATATCTTCTAGTTCGTTGTCCGATGTTACCTTAGTGTACTCGTAGTTCATATTAATCTGATCCTAGCCAATCATTTCGCGATTTCAGCACGCTTTTTTTAGGTGCAAGACCCGATTTTTCGACTAACGTAATACTATATGCCGGATCGGGTTCTAGGATAACTTCGGTAGTGTTTTTCTCTCCAAACCTTTCGAACTGTACCGTTATGGCTTCTCCTACTGGAAAACTTTTTATGTATTCCGTAAACTTTTGGTCTTTGGGAAATGCTTTGCCGTTGAGCTGTGTGATGATATCTCCTTTAGTTAATCTTGCCTTGTATGCAGGGGAATCCAAAAAGGGATTATTCTCCACAAGTCCGTTGCCATCCTTAGTTTTGCCTACGGAAGCTCCAAAATAGGGCATTTCGGGGTTCTGCGATAACGAAACACCAACGGAACCCAATAGTTCCGAATACTTGGGCATTTTGCTGTTGTAAATATAATTATCAAAGAATGAATTGGAAAAATCGGTTCCTGCATATAGTGCCAGTGTTTTTTGTAAATCGGTGATACTATAGGGTTTTTCGGTTCTTCCAAAGGTTTTCCATACTAGTTTCATATAATCGTCCAAGTTGCGGTTTTCTTTTCTGAGCGAAAGATCTAGGGCCAAGCCCAGCATACTTCCGTAAGAGTAGTAAGAGATAAAAGTGTTTTCGCGGTTTACGGGGTCTACCGAGGTAGCAGCGTCTACAAAAGGCGCCTGATAGCTCATTTCTATGGGGTTAAAGAACTGCCTTGCAGGAGAATTCCATACGTAGTTGAATGTTCCGGTGAGACCTTCTACATACTTTTCTGGAGTAATGAGTCCGGCACGTACCAGAATAAGATTGGTATAGTAGCTCGTAAAACCTTCGGCAAACCAAAGGGAACCGCTCATATTGGCTTTGGAAAAATCGAAAGGTTCCAAAGATTTTGGTCTTATACGTTCTACGTTCCACGCATGAAAAAATTCATGGGAAACCGTGCCAATGTTTCGTTCCATCCCGCCTTCGGCCAGGCTTCTAGTACTGGTCAAGATGGTAGAGTTTCTATGTTCCATGCCATCGCCCGAGGCGTTTGGTATGTAGCAGGCTAAAAATGTGTAGGTGTCGTAATCAAAATTGGGTAGCTCACCATATACTTTTTGTTGCTCCAGAACAACTTTTTTGACTTTTTCAAAATACGTGTCCAGTTCTTCTTCGGTGCCGTTATGGTGCAGTGCAAAGCGTATGTTCTGTCCGTCGACCATAAATTCGCGCAGCCCAAAATCACTTATTTCCGTTGGGGAATCCATAAAGTATTGTAGGTTCGGAGCGGCGTAGGTTGTGCCGGAGACCAAGGGCAATTGTGTTGCTATTTTCCAATTTAAGTCTTTACGAACATTAAAATTGACTTCAATTTTCCTGTCGGACAATTTGGGAGCATACATAAATGTTGCAGGAATGTTCAGGTGGGCATGGGTTTCATCTATTTGGGAGTAGGTACCGTCACCTCTATTGGCAAATAGGGTGTACCTTATGTGTACGGTGCCATTGTGACCAGAAACAAACCATGAATAAGGGTCTTTTCTATAAATGTTCAGTACTTTTCCGTTACCGTCCGTTGCTTTTAAACCATACACATTTTTAGCAAATTCATGAAGCGCATAGCGTCCGGGAGAAGAACGACTCATGCGGACTTCTAAGGTGTCGCTGGTTATATTGGTAAAAGTAACGTTTACATCAGCCTCGTGGTGTACGGCATTCTCAAACGAAATAGTGTAAGTATTGGTTTGTGCGTTTAAGGAGAACACAAACAGGAACAAGGGAAGAAGGAAAAATGAATGGCGCATGCGTATGTTTTTGGCTAAGATACTAAAGGCCTTTAATTTATAGAGGTTCAAATTTAAAATCCTCTAATTTAGCCATCTGTTAAATCGTGCTGGCCTCTCCAAATTTTTCTTCTATGAGTTCTTTTAGACTTTTGATAATGGCCTCGCTAATAGGTTTGGTTATATATTTGGCTACAAACGGATTATGTTCAAATATGTCCATATCACGTTGACTTCTAGAGGAAGTAAGGATAAACACCATGGTATTATCTGTATGCGCCATCTTCTTAAACGTATCCATGAACTCATAACCGTCCATATTAGGCATATTAAGGTCCAGGAAAATGATATAATTACCTGCCTTAGTGTAATTTTTTTTAAAATAAGCTATAGCTGGCAAGCCATTGGAAAAGTTGAGAATAGTACCTTCCAATCCGGCTCCTGCAATAGCTTTCTCCAATAAAAAAGTAAATATGGGGTCGTCCTCGATCAGTATTAACTCATATTTCATTTCAGGTTTTCTATGTCTGTTATCTTTGCAGTTTGCTCAACGTTCTTTTTGATAACACTGTCTATTTCTTCCGCCGAGTCTATTATAAAGTTAAGGATTTTTTCTCTTTCTTCTCTTTCCAGACCCTCTTCTTTGATAACATGTATCAAGCCCATTAATCTTGCTACGGGTGCCCGTACAACATGTGATTGGTTCCATGAAATCGCTCTTAATACTTTATTTTGTTCCTTAATTGCCTTTAGATGGAGTATACGATCGGTAACATTCCTGGTATTTACAACAATACCGTTTATAGAGGGTTCATCTGTTTTATTAGTGGCAATGGTTTCCAGCCAAGTCCAATCACCAACTCCATTCTTAAATCGAAACGGTCTGATATATACTTGTGGTTTTTCTAAGGTTTCTAAAAACTGAGCGTATACTTCTTCGCGGTCATCTGAATGTATGTGGTCAAATGCATTAGTGCCAACAAGACTATCTGGTGACATTTTGAGGGTTCTATTCGATGTTGGGCTTACATAGGTAAAGTTAGCTTCTTGGTCAAAAATGGCTATGAGTTCTGTTCCTTCTTGAACAAGGGTCTTAAAGTGGCGTTCGCTTTGAGCCAACTGCTGTTCCGCCAATTTTTTTTCGGTATTGTCCCGTGCAATACAGTACATAATGCCATCACTCTCGTCCCAATTTGCAGACCAAAGCATAGGTATCAGATTGCTATTCTTGTGTATATATCTATTTTCAAAGTAGGCAATCTTTTCTCCGTTGGCTACTTTTTTTTCTGTTAGTAATGTAGCATCAATATCTTGCGGGCAAACAAAATCGATATATTTTCTTCCTATAAGTTCCCTCGGAGTGTAACCCCAAATTCGGGAGCATGCCTTGTTGATCGTTACAAAGAAGCCATCCTTATCCACAGTGCAAATAATATCGAGGGATGTATTCATTATTTTGTCCATTTCTTCTTTTGCACTTAGGATAGCTTCCTGTGCATGCACTTCGGAGGTGATGTTTTTTGAAAAGCAGGAAACACCCGATATTTTTTTATTTTTATCGTAAATGGGATTAAAGGAAACTAAGCCGTACATTTTTGAGGTTTCCGAGGGGCCTTGAAGTATTTCCTTTGTGGAAAACTGCTCTCCGTTTAGTGCCCTATCATAGTAAGACTTCCATTTATGTATAGTTTCTTGTGGAAATTCTAGCGATAATACCGAATCACCTTCATAGAGCTCACGTTTTAATACCCCTCTGATTATCTGTTTAAAAGGCTTATTTGCGATAATTAAATTGTACGCTGTGTCTATAGACCATAAAAGGTCCTTTGTACTATTGATTAGGGCTTCCTGGTTGTTTTTTACTTTTTCCAGTTCGGTGTCCTTTTGTACCTTTTGGCTAATATCGCTAATAGTTCCCTGTATGGTATGGGGCTCGTTTGGACTTGTCCAAGAAGTGACTTTCCCTGTTTCGTGAATCCAAGTTATGGACCCATTTTTATGGAGTATTCGATACGAAACTTTATAAATATCGTTTTTGTTGGCATGGCAACGGTCTACTTTGTCCTTTATGACCCATCTGTCATCTGGGTGTATTCGCTTGTCCCATTGTTCCTTTTTCAATTGTTTTAACTCGTTAGGGGAATAGCCCGCAATGGCAGCTCCTTGTTTGTTCAGTTGTAAGCGGTCTGATCGTTTTTCCCATTCCCAGACTCCTATTTTTGTTGATTCTACTATGGTGTTGAGCAGCTCATCCTTGGATTTTAGCTCAGCTACGATTTCTTTATTTTTTTTACATATTTTTCTATATTCAAATAGCTGTACAATTTGTTTGGCCAAGGTATGAAGTGCTTTTTTTTGATGCGCTTCCAGCTTTTTTGGTTTGGCGTCCATTACGCTCAAAGTTCCCAACGAAAGACCATTGGAGTTGACCAATGCAACCCCTGCATAAAAGGAAATATGAGGTTCTGAAAGTACAAAAGGATGCTCCTTGAACCTAGGGTCATTTTGGACGTTCTCTATAATAAGTTCATCTAAATGTGTCGAAATTATATGTCTGCAAAACGAAGTTTCTATGGGTGTTTCTGAATTGGCGAGACCATAACGGGACTTAAAAAGTAGTTTTGTGTCACTTAAAATTTTTATTACGCTTATTTCCGTACCGCATACAACGGCGGCTAGCTGTGTTATATCATCATAAACCTTTTCAGGTAGACTGTTCAGTAGGCCGTAGGGCTTAAGTACATCAAGTCTGGTTGTAGTTTCCTTCCACTTCATAGAATTCTGGAGAAGTTATTCTTACAGTTAATGCATTAAAAAGTAAGAAATTTCATAAATAATTTGCGAATTTAGTTTTTATCTTAAACATGAAAGTATTTTAGAGCTGTTTTAATCAAATTTTAGCATTTACTTATAAGATACTAAAAATCAAATCATTAATAGCGATTTTGTAAAGAAATTTGATAGGTTGGTTAAAGTATTTAATCAAATGGAATTTAGGTTACATTACCGCTATCAATTCAATAAAAAAGATAATAATCATGCAATAGAAACATTATTTTTGTGGGATGATTCAATTTCCGGAAAAATTAGCAAAGTTGATGGCAGGGAGACGAAAGGATAAAACGCTCCGAACGTTATATGCCCATCAGGGCAATATAGACTTTTTGTCCAACGACTATCTGGGCTTTGCTAAAAATGAAACTCTGTTTTCTAAGACTTTTCAACTGCTCTTAAATGAAGGTGTGGCATCAAACGGTTCTGGAGGGTCGCGATTGTTATCGGGAAATCATAAATTATACGGAATCTTGGAACCTCAATTGGCCATGTTTTACAGTGCCGATGCGGCCTTAGTGTTTAATTCTGGTTATGATGCCAATATGGGTCTTTTTAGTGCGGTTCCACAGCGCGGGGATTTGATTTTATATGATGAATTCATACATGCCAGCATACGGGAAGGCATACGAATGAGTCATGCGAAATCATATCATTTTTCTCATAATGATATGGATAGTCTAAAGGAAAAAATAGCGTTCAACACTACCCAACTGGCAAAAGATGCAACTATTTATATCGTTACCGAAAGTGTCTTTTCTATGGACGGCGATACGCCCAACTTAAAAGCTTTGGTAGCTTATGCCGGCAAAAACGGATATCGTTTAATTGTAGACGAAGCGCATGCGGTTGGGGTGCATGGATCTCATGGAGGCGGAATCATACCCCAATTAAAACTGGAGAAAAAGGTCTTTGCCCGAACAGTTACCTTTGGCAAAGCCTTTGGTTGTCATGGAGCTGCCGTTCTGGGATCTAAGGAGCTAAGGGACTATTTGGTAAATTTCGCTAAATCCTTCATTTATACCACGGCGCTCCCGCCGCACACGTTAGCGACAATAATATCCGCACATGATTTTTTCTCAACATCCGCCAAGGAAGAAGTACAAAAACTGACCGGTAACATTAACTATTTTAAAGAGGAAGTAAAGAAACAGGGATTAGAAAAGCATTTTATAGCCAGTGAATCCCCCATTCAATCCTGTATCATTACAGGTGTTGGAAAAGCCAAATCTGTCGCTACAAAACTTATGGAGAAAGGTTTTGGCGTAAAAGCGATACTGTCTCCAACAGTGCCGGAAGGCAAAGAGCGCTTGCGTTTCTGTATCCATAGTTATAACTCCAAAGAAGAACTGGGATTGGTCTTAAAATTGTTATCAACCTATCTTTAAGGTTATGGAAGAAAGGTTTTATCAATTGGCATCCTTTGAATATGCCGCCGATGTGCAGATTATAAAAGGTAAATTGGAGTCCGAAGGTATTCCTGTATTTCTGCGGGACGAGAACACCTTAAATTCCGATCCCTTAATTAGTAATGCCATTGGCGGCGTAAAACTACAGGTATATGCTAAGGATAGGGAACGCGCAGTGGCCATTTACAACGAGGTACGTGCCTATGCACTGGACGATAACAATAATCCGGTAATTTGCCCCAATTGCAAGGCCGGCAAATCGGAGACGTTTTATGCCAGAAAGGGTATTTTTTATAAACTTTTCCCATTTTTTGAGAAAAGAAAATATAAGTGTTTAAATTGTGGCATAATCACGAAACCCAGTTAGGCATGCAAAAAATCTTTGTTACCGGAATATCTACAGAAGTAGGCAAAACCATAGCTTCAGCTATTATTACCGAGGCGCTCGAGGCCGATTATTGGAAACCGGTACAAGCCGGGGACCTGGACAATACGGACAGCCATAAAGTAGCAAGACTTATTTCCAATACCAAAACGGTGATACACCCCAATAGTTATGCGTTAAAATCACCTATGAGTCCGCATGCTGCCGCGGAGATCGATGGTGTACGAATAGACCGTTTTCATATTAAAGAACCGAAAACGGAAAATCATTTGGTCATCGAAGGAGCGGGCGGACTTTTAGTGCCCCTGAACGAAGAGGACACCATGTTCGACATTATCATGCCTAGCTATAAGGTTGTTGTGGTTTCCAGGCATTATTTGGGGAGCATCAATCATTCATTATTGACGATAAACTGGTTGAAACAAAAAGGATACGATGTTTCTGTTCTGTTCAGTGGAGATGCCAACCCACATACCGAAAATATAATTTTACATAAAACCGGGGTTTCCTTGATCGGTAGAATTAACGAAGAGACAGTATTTACCAAGGAAGTGATAAAAGGCTATGCAGCGCAATTTAATACCATTTTAAAAACCCTCTAAACGTTGTAGTATTTCCGCATTCTCGACTGTCGTATGTAGTTTGTAGTGTTTTTCCAAATAGGCTTCTATATAGGCGTTCTGTTCTAGTTCTTTTTTATCGAAAATACGTTTGTTTTTTCTCAGGACGACCGTCTTTGGCCTCAATTCTTCCATGATATAGCTTAGTTCTTCTACGGATGTTTTTCTTGGATTGTTAAAGAAAGGAAAAAGTTCGTCCCTACAAAGATTACTAGGATGTGTAGATGCCATGGTCGGTGGTAGCTTTCCTAGATTCCAATATCCTATATGGTATCCTAGAAATAGGATGTTTTTGGTTTCCAGCTTGTTTTTGTTAATATAATCGGGTACCGTAAAACCTTCGCCATTGAAGAAAGTATCATGCCTTAATTTGTTGCGAACAATGTTGCCGTATTCCAAGTAGCTTTCTACAGGTACTAAAAGTAGGATAAACAATACACTTTTCGGAATCTTTGTTAGGTATTTTGTAAGCAATACATTCAGGGTTATCGCTACAAGTATCACGAGCATTGGGTGTAACTGTATTAAATAGTGTCCGTTGATCCTACCGCCTTTCAAAAAAGAAACCAAAACCCCAACGATGGCCGTAATCAAAAATAGAACTGTCCTGTCTTTAAAATTGACATATTTCTTTTTCCAAGCGAAAAAAAGGAAGGCTGTAATAATTAAAAAAAATGGGGCTAACTTAAGTAAGGGGTATCTTCGTGCGCTTGTATACTCCAAAGGAGCCAGTATTACGGACTTCCACCAAACCAAACTATTTCCATCTAAATAGTAAGGGAGTATAGTTGCAAGAATAACGGTTATAGTTCCTGCCCCAAAGAGGGTCGTATACCAAAAAAGAGCGGTTCTTTTTGTTTTTATTGCTTCATAGCATAGGTAGAGTCCTAAAAAAAGAATGGGATAGGCCATGTTTAGTTTTACCATAACTACAATGCCCATAAGGAGCCCCGCAATAAAAAACCAGCCATTACTTTTCTTTGCCATAAGTAGGTAAAGGCCTGGCATAAAAAAAGCCATACTTAAATGCTCGGACATGACACCTTGTAAACTTCCGAACAGACTTAATAATACAACTGTGCCCAACGCCGCACCTAAAGCAACTTTTTTACTGGTAATCCGAGTGCTAATTTTATAGGTAAAAAAAGCAGTTACTATAACCAATACCGTTCCTGCAATTCGCAGAGCTATAAAACTCTTTCCGAAGATGGATATGAGCGCGGCAAAAAAAGCAAATGTTAAAGGAGGTTTTAAATCCCACAGTTGTAGATAGGGGAGAAAACCATCTACCCAAGATTGACCCAGCAGTATAAAGGTGCTTTCATCACGGTCTATGTAGTCTCTAAAAAAGAAGGGTAACCTTAAAAATAGGCTAACTAAGGACAACGTGATGATAACTTTTTTGTTGTTTAGGTCTTTGAAGTTCCCAACAAGAAATTTTATACTATTCTTCAACATAAAATTAGCGTTCCTATGGCGTCACCCCTTATTTAAGATGCTTTTACCGGTATGGTCTTTACCGCTGTGTAAGGAAGTAAATAAATTCCCATCTTTGCAAAATACGTAAAACCTTGTGCAACAAAATAACCTGAATTGAAAAATCTTTCGGAAAGAGACAAAAAACACTTGTGGCATCCGTTGACCCAGCATAAAACGGCGGCAGCTCCTTTAGGTATGGTCAAGGCAAAGGGAGCCGTATTCTGGGACGAGGAAGGTAAGGAATATATAGACGGTATCGCATCTTGGTATACCAGTATGTACGGTCACGGCAACCCCTATATCATCGATAAGATGACCGCCCAGATGAAACAGTTGGATTTTGTCTTGTTCAGTGGTTTTACGCATGAGCCTGCCGTTCAATTATCCGAAAGGTTAGTACCATTACTACCTAATAATCAGGCTAAGATTTTTTTTAACGATAACGGCTCTACTGCCGTTGAGGCAGGTATAAAAATGGCCTTGCAGTACCATCATAACCACTGTGATAAAAGAGATACGCTCATTGCTTTTGAAGATGGATTTCATGGCGATACCTTTGGGGCTATGAGTGCCTCCGGACTCTCCTCCTATAATGGTCCGTTCGAGGATTTTTTGTTAAAAGTGGAACGTATCCCAGTGCCCCAAGCCGATAATTTGGATGTTGTGGTTTCACAACTACAGCACATTGTTGATACATACGATTGTGCCGCTTTTATTTATGAACCTTTGGCCCAAGGCGCGGCAGGTATGAAATTTCATTCCGCAACCGGTTTGGATGCCTTGTTGGCAATCTGTAAAAAAGCGGGAGTACTTTGTATTGCCGATGAAATAATGACGGGTTTTGGTAAAACCGGCAAAAATTTCGCTTCGGCAAATATGGATCAACAACCGGATATTATGTGCTTGAGTAAGGCGTTGACCGCAGGCATGTTTCCTTTGAGTATTACCAGTTGTTCGCAAGAGGTGTATGATCGTTTTTTAAGCGATGAGGTTTCCAAAGGCTTCTTTCATGCACATACCTTTAGCGCACATCCCGTGGGATGTGCGGCGGTCTTGGCGGGATTGGATCTGTTGGAATCGCCCGAAATAATGGAACGGCGCAAGTATATCAAAGAAGCCCATGAACGTTTTGTGGCTGAGGTTAAGGACCATCCAAAAGTGGAGAATGCACGCTGCATGGGTATTATTTTGGCTATTGATTTGAATATAGAAATGGAGCGTTACGGAAACCTGCGTGATAAATTGTATCAGTTTTTTATGGAAAAAGGCGTTGTTCTTAGGCCATTGGGAAATACAGTTTACGTATTGCCGCCTTTTGTGATTACAAATGAGCAATTGAACAAGGTTTACAATGCCATAAAAAGTGCGCTAGTAGTCTTCTGATTCCTCCGGCAACAAATCAATACTTTCATCGTCCTTAATTTCTATTCTAATGACATCATAGTTCCAGTCGTCTCCAGTTCCTGTCGCTTTTACAAATAAGGTTCCAGAGCCTTTAGGACCTGACACAGGAATTTTCATATCGGCCGTTTTAGCTCCGTTAGTATTCTTGTAACTGCCCTGTACCATTCCATCTTTAACGATAGGAGTACCCAAAACACTGGTAATTTCTGTGTCTTGGTTTATGGTTTCAAGCGCATATTCGTACGGTTGTGATTCCTCTAATGCTGCGGTGACCCCATAGAATATAGATGCAATAAACAGTATAAAAACAACAACTAAACTTAAACAGCCGCCCAAGGGCAATGCCCATTTCCAATTTCTTTTCCACCAGCTGGGGTATGGTACCAGTTCGTTGTTCATTGTTTTTAATTTTTAGTGACCGATTAATATACGGAGTTTTCGTTTAAAGTCTCTGTGGTATAACCCTTCAGAGTTTTCAAATTATTATGCTTTGCTCTTTTACAGGTCATGAATTATAGAAAAGGAATAACTAGTTCTATTAAAGTTATAAATTATTGATTATAATGTTTTTATCGTTTATTCTGGTAAGGTTCTTACGATACGGGAGTATTTTGTTACTTAATGGACAATTGAGCTTTTTTACGTAGATTTTGCATTGATGAAGGTAATAACTTTTACTTTTACCCAATAATTCATTTTTGTGATGCAACCTATTTCCGTTACCGCGATGAGTTCCATTTCCGCCTTGGGCATTTCTATTGAAGAGGTGTGGTTCAACTACCTAAAATCGGAACATCTTTTTGTACAACAAAGCTTTAGGCTGCAGCAGGAATGGGTGTCGGCGTTAGATGAAAATGCAAAACACGAAATCGAAATACTCAGAAATTCAGATTCGAAATACAGAAAACTGGACAATTCTGTTTTGTTCGCTATATACACATCTAGAGGAGCGATGGAAAAAGCTGGTTGGAAACCTACCGATAACTTCGGAATCAACATAGGTTCTTCCCGCGGTGCAACTGCTTTGTTTGAACGGTACCATAAGGAGTATTTGCGGGATAACAAGACGGCAACCTTGACCTCGCCAACCACAACATTGGGCAATATTTCTTCATGGGTAGCCCATGATTTACAAACGCAAGGACCCGAAATTTCCCATTCCATTACCTGCTCCACTGCATTACATTCGGTCTTGAACGGTATGGCCTGGCTGCAAAGTGGCATGGCAGATAAGTTTCTGGTAGGTGGTAGCGAGGCACCCTTAACAGATTTTACCATTGCCCAAATGCAGGCCTTGAAAATTTATGCTAAAAACGGGGATACGGTAAGTTACCCGTGCCGGGCACTGGATTTGGACAAGTCGGCTAATTCAATGGTTTTAGGGGAAGGCGCCGCTATGGCCTGTTTGGAGCGCGGAACCGTATCCAATGCACTTGCTTTAATCGTTGGTGTCGGCTATGCCACGGAGCCTTTGGAGCACAACGTATCTATTTCCGCAGATGCCCTCTGTTTTCAACGTTCCATGAAAATGGCTTTAGGTAATATTTCGCCAGACGAGGTAGATGCAATTGTAATGCATGCCCCTGGAACGATAAAAGGAGATGAGACCGAATTTAACGCTATCAAAAAGGTGTTCCGTAACAAAACGCCATTTTTAACTAGCAATAAATGGAAAGTGGGTCACACTTTTGCTGCATCGGGCATGCTTAATATGGAGCTGGCCGTATTGATGTTGCAACATCAAAAAGCGGTTGCTGTTCCGTTTGTAAAGCCGCAACATCTACCTAAAAGCATTAAAAAAGTAGTGGTAAACGCCGTAGGATTTGGTGGGAACGCGGTAAGCATACTGCTATCTGCCACCTAACACATTTTTTAGGTTACATCGCAACAAGCGTAAGTAGGGGTTACTTGTAGCTACATATCTCCTAATCGGATATGTTTCACGCTGGTTTAAGGTCTTAGTGTAGGGAGAACTCTAAAATTTCAGAAAATATCAAAATGAATTTTTTTTGTTCGCGCGGCAGGTAATCTTAAAATAACAACAATAAAATAGTATCTTTCAGATTACCAACTAAACCTTTTTATTATGGAACAATGGTACGAGTCCTTATCTCTGTTTGAAAATATTTATTGGCTTGTGGCGCTCGTTTCATCTGCGATATTCGTGGTACTGCTCGTTATGACCCTCCTGGGCGGCGATGCAGACGATATTGCCGGTGATGTAGATATGGAAATAGAGGGCGATACCGGTATAGGTTTTCAATTCTTATCTTTTAAAAATTTGATCGGTTTCCTTACCATTTTTGGATGGTCCGGCATAGCCTGTATAAACGGCGGACTATCTGCTGCGATTACCGTGGTAATTTCCTTTATATGCGGTCTTTTGATGATGACGGCCATGGCAGCCTTATTTTACTATCTGGCCAAATTGCAGAGTAGTGGCACGTTAAAACTTAACAATGCACTGAACCAGGTCGGCGAGGTGTATTTGACCATTGGAGCTAACCGCTCTAAGATTGGAAAGGTTAGCATTACCGTGCAGGGCACGCTGCGGGAACTGGATGCGTTAACGGACGAGCCCAAAGATTTGGTCCAAACGGAGGTGGTGCAGGTAAAGGATATCACCGACAACGGAATTTTAATTGTTGAACTCTTAAATAAATAACCCTATGCTAGTACCCTTACAACTTGGTGGAGGCGCCTCTTTATTGGCCATCGGCTTCGCTATCCTGTTCTTTTTTATCATAATAATATCCTTTATCCGAAGGTATAAAAGATGTCCGTCCGATCGTATTTTGGTGGTTTATGGTAAGGTAGGAACGGGTAATTCCGCTAAATGTATTCATGGTGGTGCGGCCTTTATCTGGCCCGTAATACAGGATTATGAATATTTGGACCTAACGCCCATTTCCATAGAGGTAGATTTGGCAAATGCACTTAGTAAGCAGAATATACGTGTAAACGTACCTTCCAGGTTTACCATAGGGGTGTCTACGGAGCCGGGCGTGATGCAGAATGCGGCAGAGCGACTTTTAGGGCTGGGTGCACAGGAAGTACAGGATTTGGCCAAGGAAATTATCTTTGGACAACTGCGTTTGGTGGTGGCATCCATGGATATAGAGGAGATAAATTCCGATAGGGATAAATTCTTGACCAATATCTCCCAAAGTGTAGAATCGGAACTGAAAAAAGTAGGTTTAAAGTTGATCAACGTAAACATTACGGATATAGTTGACGAGTCCGGTTATATTGAAGCATTGGGTAAAGAAGCCGCTGCCCATGCGATCAACGCTGCCCGTAAATCGGTGGCCGAGAAAAATAGGGACGGTTCTATTGGAGAAGCCAACGCGGTGCAAGATGAACGTACCCAAGTTGCCGCTGCAAATGCAAAGGCGGTAGAAGGGGAGAACATTGCAAAGATCAATGTAGCCAATTCGGATTCTTTAAGAAGACAACGGGAGGCGGAAGCCGAGCGGACTGCAATTGCTGCCGAAAAAGTACAATCTGCAAAGGCCTTGGAAGAATCCTATGCAGCGGAACGGGATGCGGAATTGGCAAGGGCAGAGCGTGAGCGTAGTTCACAGATGGCGGATATCGTAGTACCTGCGGAAATTGATAAAAAGAAAGTAGAAATCGATGCCGAGGCAGATGCTGAACGAACCAGACGTATAGCCAAAGGTGAGGCGGACGCGATCTTGTTCAAAGCGCAGGCAGAGGCGCAAGGAATCTTGGAAGTACTGACCAAACAGGCCGAAGGTTTGGATAAAATAGTACAGGCCGCGGGAGACAGTCCCAAAGATGCCGTATTATTATTAGTGGCCGATAAATTACCGGAACTGGTGAAAACCCAGGCCGAAGCTATCAAGAATATTAAGATAGATAAGGTCACGGTTTGGGACACCGGAGCCAAAACGGAAGATGGTAAAAATTCTACGGCCAATTTTATATCGGGAATGTACAAGTCGGTTCCACCATTACAGGACATGTTCAATATGGCCGGTATGCAGTTGCCGGAGTATTTGAAAGGGAAGAACGTAGTGGAAGGGGAAGATGCACCAAAAGATACCAAGAGCCCTACCGCTCCAAAAAAGAATGAGTAGCAGCGTAATCAATAACATCATGAAAAAATATATTTCTCTCGTTATCGGTATTCTGGCCATAATCAACATAGCGTATGGCTTTGCGAACGATCAGCAATCGGGTTCTATTTTTGGAATTGAAATGAATATTTGGGCATATCGTAGCGTTTGGGCAGTTATTGCGATAATTTCGTTTACCGATTTTTATAAGGCTACCAAAAAGAGGTGATTCCTAATCGTTTTAGGTGGGTTAAAAAAGCATAAGGTTCCACTTCCATAAATAAGGATTAAAAGAATATTTGAATCTAAAACTAAGACCCCTAAGGTTTGGATACCGATATTAATTCAGTAAAAGAGCCTTAGGGGTCTTAAATTAGTGTATACAAAAATGATTACCGTTGAATAAAAAAGTATGAACAGTAATGTTCTACGGGTACATTCACCTACCAATTTAGGTAATGGATATTATTATTTCTACCCGAATTCAGCTATTTTTACGCGGTAGTACAACCCAAAAGTATATGAGCGAAACGAGACATAATTGGACAAAACAAGAAATTCTTGATATTTACAACAGGCCACTGATGGAGTTGCTTTACGATGCAGCTACCATCCACAGGAAAAATCATGATCCCAATACGGTTCAGGTATCTACCTTACTTTCCATAAAAACGGGAGGTTGCCCGGAGGACTGTGGCTATTGTCCGCAAGCAGCGCGTTACCATACCGATATTGAAGGAAACGATTTGATGACCGTGCCACACGTGAAGGCACAGGCGCTTAGAGCAAAGGCATCGGGCAGTTCTAGAGTGTGTATGGGAGCAGCATGGCGTAACGTAAAGGACGGTCCCGAGTTTGACCAAGTCTTGGAAATGGTGCGTACCATCAACAAACTGGATATGGAGGTCTGCTGTACATTGGGAATGATTACGGAAAACCAGGCAAAACGTTTGGCCGAAGCCGGACTCTATGCCTACAATCATAACCTGGATACTTCAGAGGATTATTATAAAGATGTGATTTCTACCCGTGCTTTTGAAGATCGTTTGGATACCATTGAGAATGTTCGAAAGACCAATGTCACAGTTTGTAGTGGCGGCATCATAGGTATGGGTGAAAAATTGGAAGATAGAGCAGGTATGTTGGTGGCACTTGCCTCTTTGAGTCCACAACCGGAGTCTACACCTATTAACGCTTTGGTGCCGGTAGAGGGCACTCCTATGGAAGATATGGAGCCGGTTTCTATATGGGACATGGTGCGGATGGTAGCGACCACACGTATTGTACTGCCAGAAACCCAAGTGCGTTTATCCGCGGGAAGAACACAAATGAGCAGGGAAGGACAGGCAATGTGTTTCTTTGCCGGTGCGAATTCTATTTTTGCCGGTGATAAGTTATTAACGACCCCTAACCCCGATGTGAACGATGATATGGAAATGTTTAAATTACTGGGCCTAAATCCACAGAAACCCTTTACGAAAGTTTCACAACCCAAAACGGTAGAGGCATCGGATTCCGAATATCAAACCTTAGGCGAAAAGCCAAAATGGACACGGCCCGGCCATAAAATAGAACGTAACGAGGTGGCCAAACAGAAAGCGAAATTATCGGAATAAACTTACATTATCCATCTTTTTTAAGAAACTGTTCCAAACGGGTTGATTAACTTTGTGTTTCCTAATAATCTAAGCAGTTTTGAAATTAGTCGAAATTCCAAGGGTAAGTTCCATTTCTAAAAAAGATTTTGTCGCCAACTATTTAAAGCCACAACTTCCTGTAGTACTAACCTCTTTTGATGGTGAATGGCCTGCGTATTCCAAGTGGTCCTTGGACTATATGAAGACCATTGCAGGAGATAAAGTAGTGCCGCTGTACGATGATCGCCCCGTGCAACATAAAGACGGTTTTAACGAGCCGCATGCCACCATGAAAATGAGCGATTATATTGATCTGCTCAAAAAAGAACCAACCAAATACAGAATATTTCTTTGGAATATTTTAAAGGAAGTACCGGAATTGCAAAAGGATTTTAGCTATCCGGATTTTGGTATCCGTCTGCTTAAGCAGTTACCTATGTTATTTTTTGGAGGGAGGGATTCGCACACCTTTATGCACTATGATATCGATTTGGCCAATATCTTCCATTTTCATTTTGAGGGTGAGAAGGAGTGCATTCTCTTTTCGCAGTCACAGAATAAATATTTGTATAAAGTGCCCCATTCCTTGATAACGCACGAGAGCATCGATTTTTCTGATCCGGATTTGGATAAGTGGCCGGCTTTAAAAAAAGCACACGGCTTTAGGACTACACTAAAACACGGGGAAGTGTTGTACATGCCAGAAGGTTATTGGCATTATATGAAGTATAAAACTCCTGGGTTTTCCATGAGTCTGCGCGCCTTGGCAAGGAATCCGAGGCATTTGGCAAAAGCGGCCTATAATATTTTTGTCATGCGTCATTTTGATGTGTTGATGCGAAAAATTAAAGGCCAAAAATGGATAGATTGGAAAAACAAACGTGCCATAGAACGAACTACCGTTTAGTTTATCCGCTACTTGTGGAGTAATTAAATATATTTGTACTCATAAAACACAAACCATAATATTTTTAATATGAAGAATATAGTATTAGGACTAATAGCAGTATTTGGGGTTCTCACGATGAACGCCCAAGCTTTTAACGGAAAGGGCGATACCAAATTTCAGGTAGGTGCCAGCTTTCAGGATAACGGAACTGGAATTGCCGTTTCCTATGATAAAGGTCTGGGAGAAAATTTTTCTTTGGGACTGGGAGCCGGTTATGTTTTGGGTGTTGAAGAGCTTATAGGCGCCGATTTTACAGATCGTTTTAACTTGGTTGCCAGGTTCAATGCCAATTTAAGCAGCGTTATCGACCTTGGAGACCATATAGATATATACCCGGGACTCAACCTTAGCCTAAAGCAATTCGGGGGGCATTTGGGAGCACGGTATTTCTTCGGTGACGGTTTCGGTATTTTTACGGAATTTTCGGTTCCTTTTGCAAAATATGACAACACCGAACTCTCGGCTGCACAGTTGCTCAATAATCAATTTGTGTTTGCTGTGGGTGCGGTATTTAACTTGTAGACTACCTATTGGTATTTTCAATAATTTCTGGGCGGTTCGGCTCCAAGGATTTACGGTGCACATATTTTTTGCAGGTTTAACCTAAATTATGTATTGGAACTTCGTTATGAAGCTTCGAGATACAATGAATACTGGCTTTTTATCGATTTTAGCATAGCACCGCTATGGTTAAATCGAAAAAAGTAGCGCAGCGGTAGTATTCGCAGTAGCTAGGGGCTGTAATAGTTTTTCTAATGCATATTTTGGGTTTAAGGTATTAACCTCTTGGTTATTTCATATACCAAGGGGCTTTCCCAACCTCTATATAAAAGATAATCGGCCAGTTTTTTGCGCTTTTTTAATAGGTTGGTCTCCGAAATCTGTCCCAGTCGTCTTTTGGCAAGTTGCTCTAAAGTTTGTACATACGTTTCTTCATCTATTTCTTTTAGTGCAGACGTAAGATTGTATTTTGTAATACCTCTTTGTTTTAGTTCGTTGATAATTCTATTCTTCCCCCACTTTTTTATATTGAATTTACCCCGTGCAAAACTTCGTGCAAATCGTTCTTCGTTAAGGAAATTCTCCTTTATAAGATGTCCTACGATTTCGTCTATGGCAACTGGAATCATCCCCATTTCCTTTAATTTAGAAACAACTTCCTTGTGGCAGCGATCTTGGTAGGCGCAGTATGCTTCAAGTTTTTTTGTAGCTTCCTTCAACGAATAGGCAATATCCTTTTTCATTTTATTGTTCACGTCGCGTTTTGTAATTATTGGTTTTAGGAGATGTGATGGTTTTGGTATTTACCTTATAGGTCGCTTAGAATCGCACAAAAGTAGCTATTCTAGAATTGGCTTTAGAATTAAATAGTGAAGTCATTTAAACTTTTTCCGTTAGCTAAAAATTGCTCTTTTTCGCCGCGGGCTGCAGCTGGCTCCTCATTCAAAAGCCAAATTGTTGGCTTTTGTTTCGGCCCTGTCTTTTTTTCTTTCCATAGCTATGCTATGCAACTCAAAAAAGCCTTCAAATGGTCATAAAATTTCTAATTTTCGCTTGAACGCGAAAAGTTTAAACCACTTCGTTATAAAATTAGATAACAAATATTTACCGAGAACAAAGAGATTTAATAGCTTTTCTTAAACTTATGGATCTTATTCCAATTTAAATTCTAGAGGTCGTACAAAACAAGTTTCTTTTTTACTCATTTGTCGTCATAAAAAAGAACTATAGCTAATACTATGCTTAGATTTCATTCCTAACCTGAGAAAAAACGAATTCAAATTTTTAATACGACATTCAAAACTTAAATTGGTATAGATCTAGTTAAAAATAGCGTTGATTTACCAAATCCATAAACGTAACGGTAAAAAGGGTTCGCTAATGTTCGAAGCCGTGTGGGCTATGGGTCGCTTACCCATTTTTCTTGACAGGCACTCCTTTTTTTTGAACAAACTGTTCCCATTATGGTTCCTTCCCCTAGCAGGGGAAGGTGGATTGCCAACCCGACCTAAAGTCGGGATGGCAAGACGGAAGGGGTTGAACTCAGGCCCATGTCCAAACGCAGCCTCTCACGGTAACATGCCGATGCGTCGTGTTTGCGCCAATATAAATATCCGTCCTGCCCGGTGGTCGGGGCGCTACCCCTTCCGTCATCTTTGTCCCCTCTGCCTTCGGCGGTCGGACAAAAATGCCACCTTCCCCTGCAAAGGGGAAGGAACACAGACCGAAAATGAAAGTGTATAGCGATAATTTCAAAAGGTTCTATTTTGCTTAGTATAACATAAAGCTGTCAATGCAAAATTAAACTAAAGCCATTGGTATTAAAACCAAAAATACTTAGGACCGTAAAAAAGGAAGAGGGTTGGATAATATGCGCCCCAAATAAAAAAAGCGACCTCCTTTTGGGGTCGCTTTTTTTTGGCTAGTAAATTGTTTTGCCGTCTTTGTTCTTAAAACGGAAATCGAGATACGTGTAGGCATCCCTTGGTTGTATTTTGATCCATCGTTTGTGTTCCAAGAACCATTTGGTACGTATTGATGGAAAACCTTTTGTAATATACGCCGCAATAAACGGATGTATATTCAAAGTTATGCCTTTACTGTCCTTTGCGGGGCCTTTTAACAAACGTTCTAAATCCACGTTAATTTTGTCTATTAGAACTATTGGGGCTTCTACTTCCTTGCCTTTTTGGTTGGGATCTTCCTCCGTCGTTTTAATATTCATTTCTGGCCTAACGCGTTGCCTAGTAATTTGGATAAGTCCAAATTTACTTGGAGGTAAAATTTTGTGTTTGGCACGGTCATCTTTCATCTCATCTCTTAGATGTTCAAAAAGTTTTTTCCTGTGCTGCGCCTTTACCATGTCTATGAAGTCTACGACAATGATGCCCCCCATATCCCTAAGACGTAATTGCCTTGCGATTTCGGAAGCTGCCAGTAAATTCACTTCTAGTGCGGTGTCTTCCTGATTTTTTGCTTTATTGGAACGGTTGCCGCTGTTCACGTCTACTACGTGCAGTGCTTCGGTATGTTCAATAATCAAATAGGCGCCCCTACTCATTACGGCCGTGCGGCCAAAGGAGGTTTTAATTTGCCTGTCTATTCCGAATTTTTCAAAAATTGGAACCCGAGAATTATAATGTTTTACGATCGACTCTTTTTCAGGGGCAATTTCTACCACGTAATCTTTTACCTGATTATATAGGTCAGCGTCATCAACATGTATCCCTGTAAAACTGTCATTAAAGACATCCCGTAAAATGGAGGAAGCTCGGTTTAGCTCCACTAATACTTTGGACGGTGTTTGTGCACGCTGTAATTTTTTACACATTGTGGACCATTTGTCCAACAAGTTTTCTAGATCTTTGTCTAGTTCTGCTACTTTTTTGCCTTCGGCAACTGTTCTTATAATTACTCCGAATCCTTTGGGCTTTATGCTTTTAACCAGCCTTTTAAGCCTGTCTTTTTCCTCGTTGCTACCTATCTTTTGAGACACGGAAACACGATCGGAAAACGGGACCATAACCAAATAGCGCCCGGCTATCGATAGCTCGGAACTTATTCTTGGTCCTTTGGTGGATATGGGTTCTTTTACAATTTGCACTAAAAGGGACTGATTGGCCTTAACAACATCCGTTATTACGCCATGTTTATCAATGTCCTTATCAAAAGGAAAATTCGTTAACGAATACTCCTTTAATCTTCCGGAGCTCACTTGTTTTATGAACTTTAGCATAGAGGATAACTGCGGGCCAAGGTCGTGATAATGCAAAAAAGCATCTTTTTCGTATCCAACGTTTACAAATGCAGCGTTGAGCCCTGTGACCGGTTTTCTAATTTTGGCTAAAAAAATATCGCCAACAGAAAAATCGTTATTGTCCTCTTCTTTATGCAGCTCAGTGAGTTTTCCGTCCTTTAACAAGGCAAAATCGACGGCATCGGAACTAGATCTTACGATTAATTCTCTATTCACCTGAATGTATTTATACTTATCCGAACTTGCATAGCAAGCTAGATAAATTGATTAAACAATATCATAAACAGATTTGTACAAACCTGCCGAGGCTCATCTTTGGAACCTCTATGTCAAGGAACGTTATAAAATGAAAAAGTAGTTTAAAAAACTACTTTTTCTTGTGTCGGTTAGCTCTTCTGCGCTTTTTGCGCTTATGTGTAGCTACCTTATGTCTCTTTCTTTTCTTACCACTCGGCATAAAGCTTCTCTTTTTAGATTATTATTTTACTTGTACGTTGCTCTTTACTCCTTCTACGAAGACCTTTGCAGGTTTGAACGCAGGTATGTTGTGTGCAGGAATTTTAATAGTCGTATTCTTGGAAATATTCCTACCGGTCTTCTCTGCCCTAGTTTTGATAATAAAACTTCCAAAACCTCTAAGGTACACATTGTCTCCGCTTTCCAAGGAAGTTTTTACCTCTTCCATGAAGGATTCAACCGTTGCCTGTACATCTCCTTTTTCAATTCCCAGCTTGTCTGAGATTTTAGATACAATTTCCGCTTTCGTCATCTTTCGTTATTAGATTTTCTGTATTTTTTTCGGGTTGCAAATATATAAATTAAATTCAATCTTTCTTTCTAAAGGGTTAATTTTAAGTATATAAACTGCTACTTTTATCGCTTAGTATGAATGTTGATGGCTTTTTCGGATAAAATTCTAGAATGGTACAATAAAAACAAGCGCGATCTACCGTGGCGCGCATCAACCGATCCCTATAAAATTTGGT
Source organism: Maribacter chungangensis (assembly GCF_042676845.1). Lineage (NCBI taxonomy): Bacteria > Pseudomonadati > Bacteroidota > Flavobacteriia > Flavobacteriales > Flavobacteriaceae > Maribacter > Maribacter chungangensis. Next base: position 448,290 of record NZ_JBHTHY010000014.1, on the reverse strand, counting down.
TGTCCGAAATTATCTTGCAACAGACCCGTGTAGCGCAAGGAACTCCCTATTATTTGAATTTTATCGAAACTTTTCCAAAGGTATCCGATTTGGCTAGTGCCAAGCAAGAAACCGTGTTAAAATTATGGCAAGGACTTGGGTATTATTCCAGGGCGCGGAATTTACATGCCGCGGCAAAAATGGTGGTGGATGATTATGGAGGTCGTTTCCCGGATACCTATAAAAAACTCATTACGCTTAAAGGTGTTGGTGATTATACGGCTAGTGCCATATCTTCTATATGCTTTAATGAAAGACAGGCAGTAGTGGATGGTAATGTTTATCGTGTATTGTCCCGTTATTTTGGAGTAGAGATACCAATAAACAGTACTGCAGGTATAAAGTATTTTAAAGAATTGGCGCTAGAAGTACTGCACGAAAGCAATGTAAGGGATTATAATCAGGGAATCATGGAATTTGGAGCTATACAGTGTACTCCTAAAAATCCAAATTGTGGGCAATGCCCGCTTAAAGAAAGTTGCGTGGCGTTAAAGGAAAGAAAAACGGATGTTTTGCCTGTTAAACTTAAGAAGACCAAGGTCAAGACCCGTTATTTTAATTATTTGGTACCTCTTTTTGTTTCCGGGAACGGTTTAAATTCTACCCTTTTAAAACAAAGGACAGGAAAAGGGATTTGGCAAGACCTTTGGGAATTTCCTTTATTGGAATCCGAAAGCGATATCGATTTAAAAACCGTAAAAGAAAACTACAATCGGGTTTTGGGTATTAAAGAGGAAGCGATGGTTACCTTGTTCAATACAGAGGTGGTGGTTCATAAATTATCGCATCAGCATTTGTATACTAAATTTTGGATTCTTGAAATTGATGCGCCTATGCCTGATGCCGTGCCCATTTCGGAATTGCATAAATATCCTGTTCCCGTTTTGATATCCAGCTTTATGAATGCATTTAAATTTTAGTATTTTTGTATGACATAAACTATTGGTATGAGCGGTACATTAAATAAGGTAATGCTGATTGGGCATTTAGGTGACGAGGTTAAGATGCACTATTTTGAGGGTGGCGGGAGTATCGGTAGATTTCCTATAGCTACCAACGAAACGTATACGAACAAGCAAACCGGTGAACGGGTAACCAACACCGATTGGCATAACATTGTGGTGCGCAACAAGGCCGCCGAAATCTGCGAAAAATATTTAAGTAAAGGCGATAAGGTATATGTAGAGGGCCGACTTAAAAACAGACAATGGCAAGGCGAGGATGGCAATACCAGATACACCACCGAGGTACATGTGCAGGAATTCACGTTCCTTTCTACCAAAAAGGAAAGTATGGCGAACAATCAAACGCAGCCTTCTGGAAATACCGCTGCCCCGGTTAATCCTCCGGTGCAACCAAAAACACCTACAGGTGTTAGCGAACCCGAACAGGAAGATGACCTTCCCTTTTAAAATTATACGACCTACCATTGGATCCTGACCCTTTACGTTATTTGTTGAGTTTTTTGGCGATGGACGGCGCTTTTGTGCTAAACATGGGCGTGCTGGTGCTACTGTTGTGCTGTTCCGCATTAATATCGGGTGCAGAGGTAGCCTTATTTGGTCTTTCCGTTACCGAAATCAATACCATCAACGAGAAAAATACGCCCCAAGGAAATATCCTTGTAAAACTTTTGGAACGGCCCAAAAAATTATTGGCCACCATTCTTATCACCAATAATGCCATAAACATCGGTATCGTACTACTTTTTAATATAATCGGCGATACCTTATTCTCTACTATTACGAAAGTCCTTTTTGGAGTGCTTTCCCTTCGTTTTTTATTAGAAGTGGTCGTTGCTACTTTTTTAATTTTGATGTTCGGTGAAATTTTACCCAAAGTCTATGCAAACCGCAATAGAATGACTTTTTCCAACTTTATGGCTTATCCATTAAAAGTATTGGATTTTATCTTTACGCCATTGAGTTTGCCTATGCGTTCGGGAACAATTTTTTTGTACAAAAAACTTGGAAAGGAGAAGTCCAGTCTTAGTGTGGATCATTTGTCACAGGCCCTGGAGCTTACTTCCGAAGGAGATACCACCAAAGAAGAACAGAAGATATTGGAGGGAATCGTGAATTTTGGAAATACAGATACCAAACAAGTAATGAGACCGCGAATAGATATTTTCTCCCTGAACGACCAAATGAAGTTCCTTGAAGTTCTGGAAGAGATTAAAAAAAATGGATATTCCCGTATCCCTGTATTTTCGGATAATATTGATAACGTCATGGGCGTTTTATATGTTAAGGACGTGCTGCCCTATCTAGAGCGCAAATCCTTTAATTGGCTAAGCTTGATCCGGGAACCCTATTTTGTTCCAGAAAATAAAAAACTAGATGATCTGTTAACCGAATTCCAGGCCAAGAAAAACCATTTGGCCGTTGTGGTCGATGAGTATGGCGGTACGTCCGGTATTGTTACCTTGGAAGATATTATAGAGGAAATAGTTGGTGATATTAGCGACGAGTTCGATGACGAGGACCTTATTTACTCCAAAATGGACGATTTCAACTATGTGTTTGAAGGCAAAACCACGCTTAAGGATTTTTACAGGGTGGTAAAAATAACCGATGAAACTATATTTGAGGATAATAAGGGAGAATCGGAAACGATTGCGGGCTTTGTGCTGGAGCTTGCCGGTAGTTTTCCTAAAAGAGGAGAGGAAGTCCGTTTTGGTGGCTATACCTTTATCGTCGAAAGCTTGGATAAAAAAAGATTAAAACAAATTAAAGTTACCTTGCCCAATGACCAGTAAATATTTGACCTTTTGTATTGTATGTTTCTTTGTTTTGGTTGGCTGTAAGGAGGAAACCCCGATTCCAAAACCAAAGGCACAAATACGGTTGGAATATCCCCAAGGAGAATTGGCAACTTTGGAGACTGCAAATTTTTCTGTCAATTACAACAAGCTGGCAATCCCAAAGGAGAATAAAGACTTGGCCTATACCTTGGAATATCCTGAAATGAAGGGAGCCATTTTTTTGAGCTATCGAAGATTGAACAATGATTTGGATAAATTGACACAGGATGCCAAGCGATTGAGCTACGAGCATGCGGTTAAAGCACATAACATTGTAGAACAACCTTTTTTGAACCCTGATGCAAGAGTATACGGCTCCCTTTTTGAAGTACAAGGCGATGCTGCCTCTCAGACCCAGTTTTTTGTTACCGATAGTACCTCACATTTTTTAACGGGGTCCGTTTATTTCTACAGTAAACCCAATTATGATTCTATTCTACCGGCGGCGGCCTACCTTCAGAACGATATTAGGACAATTATGGAAACCTTGCGCTGGAAATGATGAAAAATAGTAGGTTTGTCGCTTTGGTTTAAGTTGTAGGACCTGTTAGGTTTTCAAAGTCTGACAAGGCTATTAAAAAAAATGCGGTAAAATATTATGTTATGAACAGAAAAGACCTGCTGGATTGTCATAAAAGGATAAAACCATACGTTCATAATACCCCTGTGATGACTTCTAGTGCGATCAACAAGATCGTAGGAGCACCGATATTCTTTAAATGTGAAAATTTTCAGCGTGCCGGTGCATACAAAATTAGGGGCGCTACCAATGCTATAGTACTTCTAACGGACGCCCAAAGGAAAAATGGTGTGGTAACCCATTCTTCGGGTAATTTTGCCCAAGCCCTTGCCCTTGCCGCAAAGAGCCTGGGAATAACCGCCCATATTGTAATGCCGTCTTCCGCGCCCGAGATTAAAAAAGCCGGGGTACGGGAATATGGTGGAAATATCTATGAGTGCGAACCTACTTTGGCCGCAAGACAGGCCATGGCAAATGAAATAGGTAAAAAGACGGGAGCCGTGTTTTTACATCCTTCTAATGATGAACATGTAATCCTTGGACAGGGCACCGCGGCTTTGGAATTGCTAGACCAGCGGCCGGAGCTGGATTTTATTTTTTGTCCCGTTGGTGGCGGCGGACTCATAGCTGGTTCTTCTCTGGCTGCGGCATATTATGGCAAGAATTGTCTTATCATAGGCGGCGAACCCTTTGAAGCGGATGATGCCTATCGCTCTATGCTCAGCGGAAAAATAGAAGGGAACGATACCGTGAACACCATCGCGGACGGACTCAAAACAACCTTGGGCGACAAGAATTTCCCCATTATTCAAAAGCACGTCTCCAAAATTGTTCGGGTTACCGAGAGTGAAATTATAGTTGCCATGCGTTTGGTCTGGGAACGCATGAAGATTATCATAGAGCCCTCTAGCGCAGTTACGGTTGCCGCCCTACTTCGCGATGCAAGCGAACATCCGGTTATGTACAAGGATAAAAAAGTAGGGGTTGTTATTTCTGGTGGTAATGTTGATTTGGATTCGTTGCCCTTTTAAATTTTTGGGAATGGGACCAAACTAGCAAGCTCACCTCCGTTAGTTTTTTACTTACCGGAATCTAAAAGCGCCCTCGCATTTGCGATACTGGTGTTTATTTTTTCTTTTACCACCTTCACTTTTTCTTCCTCTTCGTCCAACCATTTTTGCTTTTCCTCGGTAAGTGCCTTGCCCTTCATTATTTCGTCGGCATCAAACCGTTTTCCGATGCCCTGCATCCAATCCATCATCGATTTATTGGCGTCTTGAAGGTCGCGCATGGCTTTTCCTTCCGGGGAATCCATACCCAAAGAATCCGCCATAGGCTTTAGCTGTCCAACAAGTTTTCCTATTTCCCCCATCTTAGGCATTACTTCGTCATGTATGGCCATAACGTTCTGCATTTGCGATGTGCCTTCTTCTTTCTTTTCTTCTTTGCAGGAGAAAAACAGCATCAAACAGGCGGACGCCAATAATAAAGTTGTTTTTTTCATTTTATTCGCTCTTTAATCGTAATTGAATCTATAGTGCAAACATAGTCTTTTACCTTGGTATTGGTGATGATATTTTTTAGTAGTTCCGGGGTTGTTATTCCTGCATCATACGTAATGACAGCTTCTTTTTCCGCATAGCTTACAAGTGCCGAAACCACTCCGTTCGAATGCTGTAAATTACTGGCAATTTTATCTGCGCATCCTTCCTGGCAAGCCATTCCTTCTATGCCAATTGTTGCCATGCTTAGATTGTTTTTGTCAAGGCTTAAAATATCTTTTTGATTTTCTTGGCCAAGTGAGATGTTGACGAATAGAAATAGGCTTAACATAGTTAAAAGTGACTTCATACCTTTAATTTATTTTGATGGGTTTTTAATCCGATGTCAGCTATATCCGAACAACAGAGCTAAAGTTTGTTGTTTTGCTTTTTCTTCTAAAACTAAATCCATGAAATTTAGCGACTTATTAAAATTATACGAACCTTTCGGTATTGGCCTGAAGTCCACATTACTTTTTGTAAGCCTCCCTAGATAGGACTGTGTAGTTTTTTTATTTAGTAATGTAGAGGTCAGCTTGCCATAGGTCATCTTCTTTAAAATGTAAAATATTAAATTTTTTTTGTTGCCCTAGGGCTTTTTTAAGCATAATTTTTTTGAGTGTTTTGGTTCTCCAATTTTTAATAAATTTAGGAGATTCAACAGCAATTACATATTCCATTTCAAATAGTGGTCTTTGCTCTAGATATATTAAGTTAATGTTTTCAATTTTTTCCAATTCTACAGAAGGTTTGGTTAAATCATTCTTTTTAAAGTTTATTACTTGAGCATCGGTCATGTTCTCCGATGTGAACATTATGGCATCTCCCTTAATTTTATTTTTTGACATTTTTTTTAATATTTTGTCAATCATTACAGAACTTTTCCAGCCTTTATCAATCCCTCCTCCCTTATGAACTGTTGTAACTGAATCGTATTCAAATGTAGGGGTTTGTCCATAATAGATAATGTAAACATTTCTTTCACTACCAATTTCCGCTAATAATTTTTGTCCGTTTGATATGGAAATTGAGCAAGTTGTCAAAAGACAAAAAAGTAAAATTGATTTCATAGATTTAAAATTACCCCTAACAACTGTATAAAGATACCAAAACTTAAAAAAAGACAGTTCTTGGATCGTATTAAAATAAGGGAGTTCGTACTGCTAGTTTTGTGTTGTTTTTTGGTCAAAACCGTTGAAAGGATTTTGCTTTGTAATCAAAGCAAAATAGGTAATTGTCGGTAGGATAGTCTTTCTTCTTCCCTATTAATGATAAAAAAGCACCACTTTTGCAAAAAAATTATTGCTTTGAGCCTTCAACAACGAAAATGGTTTTACCTGTTTGTGCTATCTGTTATCTGGGGCTCTTCCTATATCTTGATAAAAAAGGGGTTGGAAGGTTTTGCACCTTTGCAATTGGGTGCTTTACGTATTGTTATAGCGGCCAGCCTGTTGCTCTTAATCGGTTTTAGGTCTTTGAAAACCGTTCGCAAGGAAGACTGGAAGTGGTTGGCGCTATCCGGTTTTGTCGGAAGCTTTTTTCCTATGTTTCTTTTTGCCTTTGCCCAAACCGAAATTGATAGTGGTGTAACCGCGGTTTTAAACTCCTTAGTACCATTATTTACCTTATTTGTTGGCCTGTTCGCTTTTGGTATCTCCTTTACACGAAATCAATTTATAGGTGTACTGGTAGGTTTGTTGGGTGCCAGTATGTTGGTAGTTTTCGGAAGCAGTATTAATCCGGAACAAAACTACTGGTACGCCGGTTTGGTTGTTTTGGCTACGATTTGTTATGCCAGTAATGCCAATATAATCAAGAGCAAGCTGCAAAATGTGAGTCCTATGGGAATCGCGGTCGGTAATTTTGTGTGTATTCTATTGCCGGGTATTTTTTTATTGCCGGTATCCGGAACCTTAAGCTATGAAGTTAGGACAGGAGAATTTTTTTGGTCCTCTTTGGGCTATATTACACTACTTTGTGTTATAGGTACTTGCATTGCCAAGGTGTTATTTAATAAGTTGATACAGATTTCCTCTCCGGTTTTTTCGGTCTCGGTTACGTATTTAATCCCTATTGTTGGAATATTCTGGGGAGTTATGGATGGCGAAGTATTTACCTTGCAACAAATTGGGGCTTCATTTTTGATTTTGGCAGGGGTTTATTTGGTAAACCAAAAAAGAAAAAGTAGCTAAATTTTAGACCAACTGTAACAATCAAAAGCAATTCTAGTCTTTAAGTGGAGAATCAATTTAAAAACGAGCCAATATGAAATCAGTATACCTAACGGTTGTAACGGTAATTTTAGCTGCCTTAACCAGCATTGCACAAGACAAAACGTTCCAAGTAAAAGATTTTGATAAGATTATTATTAGTCCGCATGTAGAAGTAAACCTTATAGCGGGCAACGAAACCTCAGTGTTCATAGAAAATACAAAAGTGCCCATGAACAAAATAAATGTACAAGTTGAAGGGAATACTTTACGGGTGTATTTGGACGGCGCAAAGACAGTTACAAAATCAGAGCGGGTTTCATCGGATAACTGGAACGGAAAACGACCTATTTATAAGGGTACTATGGCAACCGCTACCATTACCTATAAAACCTTGAAAAATCTTTCTGTAAGGGGAGAGGAGATAGTGCGCTGCAAGAGCCGTATAAACGAAGACGAACTAAAGCTGAGCTTATACGGGGAAACAAAAGTATATTTTGATGACCTTGTGTTGAACGAGCTTGTGGTGGCTATCTATGGATCTTCTTATTTAGAAATAGCAAAAGGAAACGCAGGGCGCCAAGTATTCAGGGCCTACGGTGAAAGTGAAGTAAATACCCTAGGAATGGAAAATGGGGAAACTAAAATTACCGCTTATGGCGAAAGTAATTTTAGGGTTAAGGTTTCGGATCGGTTAAAGGTTACCTGTTATGGCGAGACCACCATTAATTATCAAGGAGACCCGGACGTAGATAACGGTATTATTATCGGAGAGGCCAAGGTTCGGAAAATAGGATAGTCTGGCTGTGAAGAATAAAAAAAATCCCGCTTTACGGCGGGATTTTTTTTATTTATAATGAAGTGTTGGCTACTCGAAATCTATAGGCGAGACCCCTTCGTTGACTTTAATTTCGTTCACGGTAAATTCCATCGTTTGTGGCCCAACGGTTTGTACAAAACTGAAGGGGAATAAAATACCGGAGACTGCTTTGTAGTCACTGTACAGTACGGTTTGGCTTACCTGCTGCCCCTGCATTTCCATGCTGTTTTTTTCCTGTAGCTTTAATCCTGTTTCCGTATCGTAATACGCAGTTTTTGTATCCGTTACTTTTACGATATATGCTTTTTTGTCTCCTACGGTTTCTGTTCCTTCAAAGCTAATGCCATTGGCGGCAAGGTAATGCAGTTCTGGAAACGGAGCCGCTTCTTCTTTCACTTTAGAAACTTCCTCGTCCGAAAAATCCTTTCGTTGTCCTTGTCCCATCGCGTAGCCTTTATCCCCGTTCAGTACGGTCTTGCTCATGGAATTTCCGCCCATTTTAATATCTTGCATAAATTGGTTGTTCGACGTTTTTTTCATCTCCAGTTCCAATTGCACTCCTTGCATTTCTGTCGTAGCAGCCATGTAAACCGATTCTAGCTGTTGCAAGGCGTCTTTTCCTCCAATGGTCGCAATGTACTTTTCTATAATGCCATTGGCCGTAATACCTTTGGGCAGGTCTTCATTATAATTGGGTTTTTCGGTTTTTTCGGCATTCTTATCAAAAAACAACACAGGTACTTTGGAATTGTTTGCGGTAACTTTTTCCAGATTCTCTAGAATTTCCCTGCCCTTGCCTACAACAACTACCCTTGCATTTTTTGAACTAAAGTATTTTTGAGCGGCATTTTGCACATCGGCTACGGTAATATTATCCAATCGCTCTAGATATGTTTTATAAAAATCTTTTGGTAGATTTTCGGTTTCAATGTTCAAGGCATAACCGGCAATGGTCTGCGGTTTTTCCAAGGCCATGATAAACCTTCCGGCATACTTCGCTTTTGTATTTGCCAGCTCGGTTTCGGTAACCGGTGTGTTGGCAATACGATCTATTTCCTTTAAAAGTTCTACTACGGCACTGTCCGTCACCATATTTCGTACACTCGCCGTAGCCCTAAACCTTGAAACCTCATATTTGTCGTTCCCAATAGACGAATAGGATCCGTAGGTGTACCCCTTATCTTCCCTTAGGTTAAGGAACAGTCTTCCTTCTCCGCCGCCACCAAGAATTTGGTTGGCAACAAGTGCCGGAAGATAATCGGCATCCGACATTTTAAGGTTTACAAGATTTTGCACTGCTATTTCGGATTGTACGGCATTGGGCATGTCTACAAAGTTGATTTGGGTGTACTGCACATCACTTGGTTTTGAGAAGCTAAAGGAGGGCGGCACTGCTTTTGTCCATGATGTAAAGTAGGCTTCGGCAAGTTGTTTGGCGTCCTCAAATTTCACATCGCCTATGATAATCAAATATGCATTGGCAGGAACAAAATATTTTCGGTAAAATTGAAGTACGTCCGTCAGTTTTACATTGTTAACCGTCTCTTCTGTAGTAAATTCACCATAAGGGTGGTTTTTGCCATAAGCCAAAGCGCGCTGCACGCGCGATGCAATAGCGGCAACATCTTTTTCTTCTGCCTTGAGCCCTGTAATTAATTTGTCCTTTTCCTTATTAAACTCCTCTTCGGTGAAATTTGGATTTATTGCCGCATCTGCCAAAAGCTCCATCATCCTAGGAAAATATTTGGACAAGGAACTAGCGTATGCACCTTGGGAGCTAAAACTCATTCTTGCACCAAGAAAATCTATTTCCTCGTTAAATTCATCTTTCCCTATAGTAACGGAACCTTTGCCCATAAGGCTTCCCGTTAGGCTGGAAACACCGGCTTTATCGCCTTCCAGAACAGGCGGGTTATCAATGGTCAGCTGTATGGAGACCCTTGGTAGTTTATTGTTTTCTACGACCATAACCTTTAAGCCATTGTTGAGCTCAAAGGTTTGGGGTTCTTTGAGATTTACTTCGGGTGCAGGACCTGGTTCGGGCATCTTACTGCGATCAACTTGTGCCTGGAGCGACATTAAGGAGAATGCCGCGATAACGAATAGATATATTTTTTTCATAACAGTGTTTAATTTGTTGGTTTTTCTTCCGGTAAATACTCAAGTACTACCCTTTGATTAGGCTTAAGGTATTTATTCGCAACTTCTTTTATTTCTTCGCGGGTGATGGATCGATAGGCGTCTATCTCCTTGTTGATTAATGAAGTGTCTCCGTAAAGCATATAGTACCTAGCCAATGAACTTGCGATCCCTTCTACACTGGAATTACTGTTTACAAACCTATTCTCTAATTTATTCTGGATTTTTTGAAAATCATTTTCAGAAATCAGGTCTGTGCGAACTTTTGCTATTTCCTCTTCCATCTCAGCGGTAAGTTCGGCTAGGCCGGTTTCTCCAACAGGCAGGGCAAACACGATATACATACCGTAATCTTCTTGGGTAAATGGGAGCGCACCTACTTGCAGCGCTTGCTTTTGTTCATCTACCATTTTTTTATATAATTTGGAGGAAGGCCCATCGCTCAGATAGGTCGATATCATATCAAGCACCAGTGCTTCCCTATCCTTAAAACCTGGGGTTCTATAGGCGATCATCGTAGCGGGTATCTGAATATTGGGGTCGTACGCCTTGGCATTGATTTGTTCGGTAATGGGATCCTCCTTAGGAAAGTTCCTTATGATGTCTTCCCCTCTTGGGATATCTGCGAAATAGTCATTGATCATTTTTTTTGCAGTACCAACCTCAAAATCCCCTGCAACGACCAAAACAGCATTGTTGGGAACATAGAATTTTTTGTTAAAGGCCATGAACTCTTCCAAAGTAGCCGCATCTAAATGAGCCATTTTGCCAATGGTAGTTCCTTTGTACGGATGTTTTTTAAACAGGTGGATTTTTATATTCTCAATGAATCTGCCGTAGGGGGAATTATCGACACGAAGGCGTTTTTCTTCTTTCACCACCTCATTTTGAGTGTCAACACCAGATTGTTCTATAATGGGATGCAACATACGTTCCGATTCCAGCCAAAGCCCCAGTTGTAAGTTGTTGGAAGGAAATACTTCATAATAGTACGTTCTGTCGTCTGTGGTATTTGCATTGTTAGACCCTCCGTTTGATGATACGATCTCCATCCATTTGCCCTTTTCCACGTTTTTGGTACCTTCAAAAAGCAAGTGTTCAAAAAAATGTGCAAATCCAGTTCTTTCCGGATCTTCATCTTTAGCGCCAACATGGTACATTACCGATGTAGTTACGATAGGGGCGGTATTGTCCTGGTGCAAGATAACGTGTAGGCCATTGTCCAAGGTGTATTCTTCATACGCTACTTCTTGCGCGACCGCAATGGCGCAGGACAATAGCAAAGCCGAGGCCATAATTAATTTGTTTTTCATTTTGTTCGTGTTTTCATTTGATAAATTAGTGTCGATTTTCAGGCGAAAGTTACAGTTATTCTAAATTTTGTAAGAGGAATTATGTAGGTTAAACTTTTCTTTAACATGTAATTAAGCCTTCATTTGCGCTTTATTGGTTATCTTAAAAGGGAAATTTTAAAACAACGGCTATGAAAAACGTTACTTTACCCATTCGTTTTGGGGTTGCTACCAGCGGTAGTTTAATTGCTTACTTCTTGATCCTTTCGCTATTAGGGTGGCATACCAACGTGTTTTTTAGTCTTTTTAATGCTGTGATAACGGGTTTTGGTATTTATGAAGCGATTAAATATTACAAATTACAAGAAGGAAAATCGTTTAGGTACAGTACCGGTTTTACCACAGGATTAACTACAGGCGGCATGGCTACCTTGGTTTTTACTATATTTTTCGCCTTTTATTCCACCGAACTAAACCCAGGGTTTTTAGAGGTTTTATCTTCTCAGTGGGCCGGGGAATACGAAAGTTTTGAGGCCATTGTTTTCTTTGTAGTAGCAGTTATGGGTTTTAGCACTACGATAGTACTCACGCTAACGTTTATGCAGCTTTTTAAAAGCTCAAACAATTTAAAGAAAAACCGGAACTAAATTCCAAAAAAAACCTTGTAGATTATTCAATAAAGCTTATATTTGCAGCCCCTTTGGAAAAAATCCAATGGGTTTTAATTACACATTTTTAACGATATGTACGCAATTGTAGAGATGGCAGGGCAGCAGTTTAAAGTTGCAAAAGACCAGAAAGTGTACGTTCACCGTTTACAGGCAGAAGAAGGAAAAAAGGTAACTTTTGACAATGTTCTTCTTTTGGCAGACGGTACGAACGTTACTGTTGGCGCCCCAGCTATAGACGGAGCGGCTGTTGAGGCCAAAGTCATTAAGCACCTAAGAGGTGACAAGGTAATTGTCTTTCACAAGAAAAGACGTAAGGGTTACAGAAAGAAAAACGGACACCGACAGTCTTTGACTGAAATCGTAATCGAAAGTATCGTTGCGAAGGGTGCCAAGAAAACAAAGGCGGCCGAACCTAAAAAGGCGGCTCCCAAAAAAGAAGCTGCCCCAAAAGCTGTTGCTCCCAAAAAAGAAGCAGAGCCCAAGAAGGCTGCAGCGCCAAAGTCCACTAAAGCGGATGATTTGAAAAAAGTAGAAGGCATTGGTCCTAAAATTGCCGAAACCTTAGCTGCTGCGGGAATTTCAACATTTGCGGAATTAGCAAAGACCAAGCCGGCAAAAATTGCGGAAATTATTGCCGATGTTCGTGGTAATCACGTAACGGATACCTGGCCGGCACAAGCTAAATTGGCAGCCGATGGTAAATGGGACGAGCTTAAAAAATGGCAAGACGAATTAGACGGTGGTAAGGCATAAGTGCCGATCACTATAAGTATAACTTTTTTTCCGTGATATCACGGGAATATAAACCGTAACAAAATGGCACATAAAAAAGGTGTAGGTAGTTCTAAAAACGGTAGGGAATCGGAATCGAAACGTTTAGGTGTGAAGATTTTTGGTGGCCAAGCGGCTATTGCTGGTAACATTCTTGTTAGACAGCGAGGAACAAGACATAATCCGGGCGAAAATGTTTATGCCGGAAAAGACCATACATTGCACGCACGTGTAGATGGTCTTGTTAAGTTTGAGAAGAAAGCTGGTGGAAAATCATTTGTTTCCATAGAGCCTTTTGAAGCGTAATAAGTTTAGTGTTTTTCTAAACAAAAAAACCCTGTCTTTAGAGGCAGGGTTTTTTGTTTTATGTCTCAGTTTCTATTGTTTTTATTGACTTAGGCACTTAGCTAATAAATGTTAAGCCCTACGTTTATTGGATTTCAGTAATTTATTAAGCCTGCTTTACCATCATACCTGTTAAATTTCGGCTTACGGTTACATCATGTCTGCATATTTTTTTGCTCCCTTCTTTAGATAAGAAGGGCGGCAGCTTTGCTGACGGGGAGATATGACCGCAAAATTGCCCACGTATGGGGCGTCACCGCATAATCCGGGGAAGTTTGGTGTCTTCTTTCAGCTTGGCGTCGGTAACGACATGCGTGTCAAGAACCAAGCTGGCGCGAGCAAGTTTGCGGGTCAAACCCTCCGTCCACCTTTGGCGGACACCTCCCTTGATCTCAAGAGAGGAGCCTTTTAAAAGTCCTTCCCATGAAAACATGGAACGGACCCGAGCTTAGAAATCGGGCAACTAAATGACATTGGGCTTAGCCCATTCCTAATAAAGAGTATTGATTAAGTGCCTAAGTCAATGTCTTTATTTAAACCTAGCCGATAATGATGGCTATTAAAATTTTACAATAACGGTTTGTGATTAATACTGATCAGAAAATTGTTGCAACCGTTTCGTTTTTGGTTAATCGATTTTTTCTTTAAAACGGTATAAAAAGTGGCTTTTGGTTTTAGTCAATTGCCTAAAACCGATGATTAGGTCAATTTTAGTAAGGCTAAAAATTTTCTATTTCGATTTAAGCGGTTAACTTTAAAGAAAAAGAAATTTCTTTACTAATTTTAGTTATACTGCTATGGATTATCTTACTATTGCCCTACAGCTTATCGTTGGATTAAGTATTTTAAATGTTTGGCTCGTTAATGCCAATAAATCTACCCAATGGCGTGGGGGCAGCGCGACAAATATAAAGGAGGAATTTGAAGCTTACGGACTACCTGGATGGAGTTGTTACCTTATCGGTTTTCTTAAGGTAGCCTTGGCCTTAGCTTTAATAGCAGCTATCTGGTTTCCCAAGTTGTTGCAGCCTGCAGCGATAGGGCTAGGGTTCTTGTTAACCGGCTCCATACTAATGCACTTTAAAATTAATGACCCTATTAAAAAATCCTTTCCGGCTTTTTTATTCTTATGTATGTGCGGCTATCTGGCCTTTCTTTCTCAATACTTTTAGAATTCTTATACCGGTTCGCGTTTTAAATTCAGCCAAAGAAATTGAACTGGTTTTTTTGCCTGCGAAAAAGAAAAATCGGGCATAGTCTAGCTACGGCTTGTTTTTATTTTAAAGTAGGATGTAAATAGAGATGATTTATCGACTTATTTTCAATTGGGAAATGGCATTATACTAGGGTTAAGAAAATATACCCGTTGATTATGGCATAAAGTAAGGACGGTGCAGACTGTATAAAGGAATCCTTGATCTTTAAGCGGACCCCGAACCCTAGAATCATTAGAATACAGAGACCTAGCGCAGCGATAAGTTGAAGTACTGGATGGTATAAATAGCCCAATAGAAGACTTATGGCACCAATAAGCTGCAATACACCAACTGTAGTGCGTTGTTTTGCCAGGCCGTATCTAATAAATTCAGTTTTCATGTGGGGAGAGTAAAGACAGCCTAATCCAAAAAATAAAAAGGAGAAGGACGAAAAGAAAAGTAGGGCGGTGAGTATGTTCATTGTTACTTTAAAGATAGGCTAACTAAAGTTGATAACACTAAGTAGAAAAAGAAGTAACGTATCCCCAAACGGTCAAAGTAGCTTTTTACCAAGCTCCAACCATGTATCCGCCCGTTCAAAACCTTTGGTATGTACGTTATGAGGAGAAGTAAACAGTATGCCTCTATTCTCAAAATGCT
Source organism: Maribacter chungangensis (assembly GCF_042676845.1). NCBI lineage: Bacteria > Pseudomonadati > Bacteroidota > Flavobacteriia > Flavobacteriales > Flavobacteriaceae > Maribacter > Maribacter chungangensis. The sequence goes on along the minus strand of NZ_JBHTHY010000014.1, from coordinate 433,283 downwards.
CAAGGTTGTAGCTTCTGTCATCTATAAGTAAATCTCCATTAAGGATATGCTTGTGACCGCATAGTATCCTATTCTGCCATGGAATAAACGGAAAGTGTTCGTCTAGCCATTCACTTTTTTCTTCTAGGGAGTTTGGGAATTGCATGGCGGCTGATGCAATGTAAATCTCATGTTTTGAAGCTAGTTGTTCCAATACGATCTTACTATCGGCAATAGGTTCTAGGTCTCTAAAAAAACCACGTCTAAATGCATGTTTGCGAACACTCTCTTGGTGTGCTTCGGGTACCATGTGCCAAACTTCCTTACCGGCACATTTTTCAGTGGTTAGTTTCCCGTTAAAATCCGAGTTATAGATTTTTATATGGGCTCCGTAGGTATCTGCCATTACTTCGTCCATGTCCACAAATATTCTCATAACCTTAATTTTTATACAAAGTTCGTGAATGCCAGATGAACGAGGAAATAATCCTAAGGTTAAGATCAACTATAATTAAGATGGTTTAGTAAAGATCGTCCTCCTAAAGATGGCTACAGTAGAACGTATGCATCGTGTTGGACCCAAGATGATCTAATCATTATATGTGTAGTTGTGATGTTTTCGTTAAAAAGTGTAGTTTAGTAAAAAACAAATAGATAAATGACAACAAAAAGACTGCCCAATGCTAGAACCTCATACCTTCTCGCATTACTAAGTATATTTATCTTTTGCTTTGCGGGAATAGGAATCGTACCAGCTCTGGCCTCCTATTTTTTAACGTTAAAAGCGGAAAGAACATTTAAAGCTAATGAACCTGCATATACTAATTTTAGAACCGTTAAGAAAGCCAGGATAATTGCTATTATTGGAATTGTACTTAATCTAATAATTCTTGGCATAGCTATATGGACCTTAATGACAATAGGTTGGGATGCATGGTCCGACGAATTTGTAAGGAGGTGGAATGCTGGTTTGGAGAGCCGAGGCGGACAATAAAAGTATTAAACTTCTACCACTGTTGTCCTTTAAAACCATGCGCTTTTGCAAACCTAATGGTATCGCCTAAATATTCTTCCAAATTATAGGTGGGTATTGGTAAAATACTTTCGAGTACCGTTGTGTCCCATTCGCAAGGTTTAGAGGTAAGATATGGAGTAAGATGCACACCTATAGTATCGTAGTAAAATTTTTCTAGTTTAGATTCAAAGCCGGTAGCCGTGTTAATCAAAGTATTGGTGAGCTTAAAATTATTGAATTCTACAGTTTCTAAAATTTTTAAGATACCTCTGTTGATATGGGTTGTTTTGGAGTGCACAATGTTCAGTTGTTCGATGTTACTATCAAAAACCGAAACAATGACCTTTGCTGCATAATCCGTGGGTATAATGTTTAGTCCACTTTCGGAGTTAGCTGTAATTCGAATACTATCCTGCGAAGTATTCCGATGAAAAAATTTTGCGAACAAATAGAATACCATGTATTTAGAGATGAAAAAACTAGGGCTGTCCATAATATTTCCTCCTAGTACACTAGGTCTTAATATTTGGACCGGAATACCCGCTTCCTTGCCTGCTTGCATCAGATGTTTCTCTGTTGCATATTTAGAAGCTTCGTAGTGGTTCCTGTGGTTTTTTGGCGCGTTTGACAGGTAGTCGTTAGGAATTAGGCCTTCTATATTTCCAACCGAAAATGCCGTACTAATGTAGATGAATTTAGTTATTAGACCCTTGTAGGTGTCAAAAATACGTTTGGTAAACTCTAAGTTCTCCTCGAATATACCTTCTCTGGCTTCTGGTGCAGTGGATAGGTTTACAAGTCCGGCCGAATGTATGAAATGATTTATTTTATGCCCCGATAAAAACTTCTCCGGTTGCAGTAATATCCTGGCCGGCACAACAGTTATTTTAGAACGAATGGAATCCATGTTCTCTTTTATGAAATCCGGGGCAAAGTTGCTTGCGAGCATTTTTGCTATTCTACTTTCGGCCGTTTTGGATTTGCGTTCCCGAACCGGGAGGTAAATTTGTTGAATATCTACCCATTTCTCTTCTAAAAGTGAAAAGAGAATTCTGGAGCCTAGGGTTCCTGTGGCACCTGTAAGGAGTATAACCATATATCGAAGGTAAAAAGAAAACCCTTATCCAACTTTTAGATAAGGGTTTTAAAATTTATAATCTGATATTAATACCTGTAATACTCAGGTTTAAATGGCCCTTCTACGGTAACACCAATGTACTCTGCTTGGTCTTGTTTTAATTCCGTGAGTTCCGCGTCCATTCGGGATAAATGTAACTTAGCAACCTTTTCATCCAAATGCTTTGGTAGCATATATACATCATTCTCATACCTGTCCTTGTGCTTCCAAAGCTCTATTTGAGCCAAGGTTTGATTGGTAAAGGAGTTGCTCATTACAAAACTAGGGTGTCCGGTAGCGCAACCTAAATTCACCAATCTACCTTCTGCCAAGACAATAATGTCTTTCCCATCGATGGTGTACTTATCAACTTGTGGCTTAATTTCATCCTTGGTAGCGCCGTGATTTTCGTTCAGCCAGCCCATATCTATTTCATTATCGAAATGACCTATATTACAAACAATGGCCTTATCCTTTAGCGCTTCAAAATGCTCTTGTCTTATAATGTCTTTGTTCCCGGTAGTAGTAATTACGATATCTGCTTTGGCAATAACAGTTTCTAGTTTTTTCACTTCAAAACCGTCCATGCAGGCCTGCAGGGCACAAATAGGGTCTATTTCTGTAACGGTTACTATAGAACCAGCTCCTTTAAATGAAGCTGCGGTTCCTTTTCCAACATCACCGTATCCGGCAACAACAACTTTTTTCCCGGCCAACATCGTGTCCGTCGCTCTTCGTATCGCGTCTACCGCACTTTCACGGCATCCGTATTTGTTGTCGAATTTTGATTTAGTAACGGAATCGTTTACGTTTATTGCCGGCATAGGTAACGTTCCATTTTTTACCCGCTCGTACAATCTATGGACACCGGTAGTAGTTTCTTCGGATAGTCCGTTAATACCAGCGGCCAGTTCAGGATATCTATCCAACACCATGTTGGTCAAATCACCACCATCATCCAATATCATGTTTAAAGGCTTACGGTCCTCGCCAAAGAACAAAGTCTGCTCAATGCACCAATCAAATTCCTCTTCGTTCATCCCTTTCCAAGCGTATACAGGCACGCCCGACTCTGCAATAGCGGCTGCCGCTTGGTCTTGGGTGGAAAAAACATTACAGGAACTCCAAGTAACGTCCGCGCCCAAAGCTACCAGTGTTTCTATAAGCACCGCTGTTTGTATGGTCATGTGCAAGCATCCGGCAATACGGGCACCTTTTAAGGGTTGCTCATCATGGTATTCCTCACGTAAGGCCATAAGTCCCGGCATTTCCGCTTCGGCCAGGTCAATTTCTTTTCTTCCCCATCCGGCTAAACTAATATCTTTAACTTTGTAGGGTACAAATGGAATAGTTTTGGTGCTCATATCTTAATTATTTTATCTTTAGCTTTTTATTTAACTACTTTCTATCTCCTTTAAGGAGAGCACAAAGATGTAATTTTGCAGCTTTCATTTTAGCTTTGCAAAGGTACAAAAAAGACAAGAAATCCCATGCCGCTACTCAAAACAATAGCTGTAAGTCATCATATATCCGTTGTAATTTGGAAGGTAGACGAAACTGAGGAAGAATTAGCACAGGGGATACAATTAAGTCACCACTGCCAGACCCGCTTCAACGGTATGAAATCCGGGATGCACCGGAGAGCATTTTTGAGCATACGGCATCTTTTGGCTATTTATGGTTATGTTGATGATGATCTTTACTACAGCGAAGCGGGGAAACCCCATCTAAAGGATGGCACGCATATTTCTATTACCCATTCCCATAATTTTACGGCGATCATTATTGGGAAGCAGCAGGAGGTGGGAATAGATATTGAAATGCAACGCGAAAAGATTTTAAGAATAGCACATAAATTTACACCGGTAAACGAATACCGTACTTTGGCCAACACCGAAGCCGTGGTTCGAAAACTTACTATAGTTTGGGGAGCCAAGGAATCCCTGTATAAAATTTATGGTCAAAAGGGGCTAAGTTTTTTACGCCATATTAACGTAACTGATTTTTTATTCGATGACGGGCGAACAACAGCTACCATCCAATACGAAATGGATACGATAAGCTATCAAATTTCATTTTTGGAGTTTGAAGGATTTACCTGTGTTTATGCGTTTCCGTTGGATGGGAATGAGTGATGGTTGGGATTTTGTTTGCTTTAGAAGCAAGAAGCAAGAAGCAAGAAGCAAGAAGTAAGACCAAATGGTTGACTTTTTGAAAATACTTGTGAAAGTTTACTGAGAAACAATACGGTTTTGAGATCCAAAGAATATAATTTTTAATAACCCAATAACCCAATAACCCAATAACCCAATAACCCAATAACCCAATAACCCAATAACCCAATAACCCAATGAACATATCAGTAGAATTGACCTTTTCCCCATTACAGAATGATTTTGAAGAGCATATCATCAACTTTATCAAAAAGCTCAGAAGTTCTGGTTTAACGATTTTAGAGAACCCTTTGAGCACGCAGGTGTATGGTTCCTACGATGACGTAATGGCCGTGCTGCAAAAAGAGATTAAATTAGCGTTTGAACTTATGGACAAAGGACTGCTGTACATGAAAATCGTAAAATCCGATAGGAGTACCTATGAACCTCATTTTTGATTGGATATTCGCCCAATACAAAGACACGCCCAGTTACTTGGTAGTTCTAGAAATGGTTGGTGTGTTCTTTGGTTTTTTAAGTGTTTGGTATTCCAAAAAGGAAAATATTTTAGTCTTCCCCACAGGAATTATCAGTACGGGAATCTTTGTGTATATCCTTTTGGTGTTCGGGTTATTGGGAGATATGTTGATCAATGCCTATTATTTTGCCATGAGTGTTTTTGGTTGGTATTTTTGGACAAGAAAAACAGAGGACGATTCCCTAGTTTCCGTAACCCGCACCACCCGTAAAGAACAACAATGGTCTGTTGTTTTGTTTTTTGGGACCATTCTTTTTATTTGCATAGTCTATATTATATTTGATAAGTTCAATACTTGGACCGCCTATATAGATACCGTCACTACCGCTATATTTTTTGTGGGCATGTGGCTCATGGCCAAAAAGAAGCTCGAAAATTGGGTTTATTGGATCATCGGAGATGTCATCTCCGTTCCACTGTATTGGTATAAAGGACTTATCTTTACATCGCTACAGTTCTTTTTATTTACCATTATTGCCATTTATGGCTATCTCGCATGGAAGAAAAGTATAAACAACACCCTTCGAATATTATAAAAGTAGTCCTTTTTGGGCCAGAATCTACAGGAAAGACTACCCTTTCCGAGCAGCTGGCAAGGCATTACCATACCGTTTGGGTGCCGGAATACGCACGGGAGTATTTACAGCGCAAATGGAACAACGAACGCAAGACCTGTGAGCCTAACGATCTGTTGCCCATAGCGGAAGGGCAGATGAAGCTGGAAAACGAACTGACGAAAAAAGCGACCGATATTCTCGTTTGTGATACGGACCTATTGGAAACCAAAGTGTATTCCGAAGCCTATTATATTGGCCGTTGTGACCCCGTATTGGAGAAATTCGCCTTGGAGAACACGTATGACCTATATTTTCTTACCTATATAGATATCCCATGGGAGGCAGACGACCTTAGGGACAAGCCGGGAGAAAGGAAAGAAATGTTTTCTTATTTTAAAAAAACATTGGAGAAATATGACCGTAATTTTATTATCTTAAAGGGTGGTAAGAAGGAGCGTTTAAAAACCGCTATTGAACATATAGAAAAGTTATTGGAAAAATGATGGAACTAACAAAAAAGGATAAAGATCAACTGACTACTAAAGGAATTAGTGCCGAAAAAGTGGCACGGCAAATAGAGACGTTTAAAGAGGGAATTCCTTTTGTGAACCTAAAAAGCGCAGCTGTAGTAGGGGATGGTATTTATCGATTTACACTGGAAGAGGAGCAACACTTGGTAGCCACGTATAGCGAGCGTTCCAAGCATTTGAAAATACAAAAATTTGTACCGGCCTCCGGTGCGGCCTCCAGAATGTTTAAGGCCTTGTTCAGTTTTTTAGGAGCTTTCGACCCCAAAAACGAAACGTTAGCGGCCTATGTTAAAAGAACAAATGATAAGGATATACAAGTATTTGCCGATGGTTTGGAAAAATTCCCGTTTTATGACGATGTTAAAAGTCGTTTAGAGATAATCGGTGCCACCAGAGGCGAAGAGGTATATGCCTTTGTAAAAGAACTACTGGATGAGGGCGCCCTTAATTACGGATTTTATCCAAAAGGATTGTTGCCTTTTCATAAATACGGAACAACTACAGTGACACCATTTCAAGAGCATTTAAAAGAAGGTGCCCTATATGCCGCTTCTAGCGGAAAGTCGCAGCTACATTTTACAATATCCGAACAGCACGAGGCCATGTTCAACAATGAACTCAAAAATGTCCGTAAGAAAGTACAAGCAGATACCGGAGTTGAGTTCGATGTTGATTACTCCTTTCAAAAATCGGCTACAGATACCATTGCAGTGAATATGGATAACAGTCCGTTTCGCAATGCCGATGGTTCCCTACTTTTTCGTCCGGGCGGCCACGGTGCCTTGATCGAAAACCTGAACGATCAAGACGCGGACATTATTTTTATTAAAAATATAGATAATGTCGCCGTAACCAGGGATTCGGATGCCATAGCCCAAAGCAAAAAAATATTGGCAGGCTTACTTTTAGAAGCGCAAGAAAAAGCGTTTCTGTATACCCAGCAACTAAAAAAAGGCAATGAAGATAGCCTTCATGATATCGGGACCTTTGTAGAATCAAAGTTGAACGCCAAGCTGCCGGAAGGCTATGCTGCCATGTCCCAAAAATCTAAAGTGGATTTTTTATTGTCAAAACTACAACGGCCTATACGTGTTTGCGGTATGGTAAAGAACGAGGGCGAACCGGGAGGCGGTCCATTTTGGATTACCAATGGCAAAGGAGAGCTGTCCTTGCAGATCATTGAGTCGGCACAAATAGATATGAATAAGCCAGAACAGGTAGCCATATTAAAAAATGCAACCCATTTTAATCCGGTAGATTTGGTATGTGGCGTGCGTGATTATGAAGGAAAAAAATATAATTTACTAGATTTCGTAGACCACAAACAAGGTTTTATCACTGGAAAAACAAAGGATGGGAAAGAACTAAAAGCTTTGGAGCTGCCTGGCCTGTGGAACGGTGCCATGGCCTACTGGAACACTATCTTTGTAGAGGTTCCCTTGGTAACCTTTAATCCCGTAAAAACCGTAAATGACCTTTTAAAACCATCGCATCAAGGGTAGGGATTAACAAAAATTCAGCCGGTTTAAAATCCAAAAACAGTTTTCTTCCGTAAATAGGGACACGTTACAAGTATAAAACTCGAAATTTTACAGCATGAAGAAATACGTAGTAGTTGGCCTTATGGCGATTGGAACAATGTTCAATGCAACCGCAAAAGAGTCCACGGAAATAAATAAAGAAGTAACGCTGTTGTCCGTAGAGGAATTTAAAAAAGTTACTTCAAAGGAACTTACCCATAAAGTCGTGGAACAGTTATTAAAGGAATACCCTACATCAAAACTGGGTGGGGTTTACAAAAACGACAAAGGAGAATTTAAGCTTATAATGGTATTAAAGAGCGGCACCAGAAGGACAGTATATATAGATTCTAATGGTAATTGGCTCAAAAAGAAGTAATTAAATAAAAATTTATAAAAAAAGCTGCTTTTTAGCAGCTTTTTTTATGCCCAAAAGTGACTTTTTAAAGATACAAGTGTCTTATACTACAGAACATAAGAAATGGAAATATGGTAGCGATAATATTTACATCGATAAGTACCTTGGTATTTGTAACCTCACTTTGTGTAATGGCAAGAATGTATTGGGAAAAGGAATAAGATTATAACTACATAGTATGGGTGACATTATAAAATCAATTGTTTTAGGAGTTCTGACCGTTACGGTTTGGTTCGCGGCCTCTATAGTTATGAAAGATTTAAAAGACAATAGTTTTAAAAAAGAGAATAAAACTAAAGAACAGATAACCTTCGTGGAAACACTAACCATTGACTATGAAGGCGACACCAAGAAAATGTAAACCCTTAACCCCCGTTCAGACGCTGTCCTTGGATAGTGTTCACAAAAAATAAGGAAGTTTTTAAGATTGATTTTTTTGGTTGGTTGTAAGGGAGTTATTTCGGTAACTCCTTTACTTTTTTGTATACTTTTTACACAATATTACAACTGAGGTTACAGTTTTACCCATTTTACTTTTTCGTAATTAAGCGTAAGCAGCAACAAGTCAATTGGTTGTGCTTTTTTCAATTGTGGCACTATTTTTCTATAGTATCCTGTGAGTTTAAATGAATATAAATAAAATCACAAGAACATGAGAAAATTATTTTTAGTTGGAGCATTGGCTCTAGGAAGTTTATCGGTTATGGCAAACGGTTCGGCATTAACTTCAGATGAGGTCATTGTTACGGTAGCCCAAGATGATTTTACTGAAATTTCTACATCGGAGTTGCCCACTGCTGTTACCGACGCTGTCGCCACAAGTTACCCCACGGCCACCATTACCAAGGCGCACGTTAATTCCGAAAAGCAATACAAGTTGGAAGTGGCTCTTGAGGACGGGACAACGGGAACCCTTTACGCCGATGAGGACGGCAATTGGTTAGACTTATAGAAAGTAGTTGGTTAGTCACTATTAAGTTGGTTTGGTTTGAAAGGGGATGGCATTTTGCTGTCCCTTTTTATGTATAAATGTAGTTTAAAGAGAAATGATGTGCGACAATTAACAAAAATGGTCAGCTACTTTAGGTGAATCCTACGTACATACAGGGAACCTATAAGCTTTCCCCATGTACAAAGTCCTAATAGTTGAAGATGATGTTTCTTTTGCAAGGCTATTATCTAAGTTTTTAGAGCGAAATGGATTCATGGTTGAAACTGGCCACACGGGTATTCAAGCAGAAAAAATATTAAAGGAACATCATATCGATGTTATGCTCACGGATGTAAGGTTACCAGAATATGATGGTATAACCTTGCTCTCCAAGGTATCAGCGCCAACACAAGTGATTGTAATGACAGGTTATGCCGAAGTTGCTATAGCGGTAAAAGCGATAAAGCAAGGCGCTTTTGATTATATAGAAAAGCCCTTTATGCCAGAACAAATCCTTACGGTGATACAAGCTGCTTTAAAAAGTAATTCAGCGATTAACGTCCAAACCAATTCCGGACTTTCTACAGGAAAACCCCAAAGACCCTTTTTGGTAAGTGAAGCAGCCCTAGTCTTGGAGGAATATATTTCCTTGGTTGCGCCAACGGATATGTCTGTGTTGCTGATCGGACCAAGCGGAACTGGAAAGGAGGTAACTGCAAAAAGAATTCATGAGACTAGCAGAAGAAAAAAAGGTGCTTTTGTAGCTATTGATTGTGGTGCAATTCCCAAAGAGTTGGCATCTAGCGAGTTCTTCGGTCATATAAAAGGAAGTTTTACGGGCGCCATCAACGATCATATTGGTAGTTTTGAAGCTGCCCATGAAGGCACATTGTTCTTGGATGAAGTAGGAAACCTTTCCTATGGCAATCAAATTCATCTACTGCGGGTGTTGCAGGAACGAAAAGTAAAACGGGTAGGCAGTACCTCGGAGATATCGGTAGATGTACGCATTATTTCAGCAACTAACGAAGATTTAAAAAGTGCGGTTGAAAAAGGTACGTTTAGGGAAGATCTATATCACCGACTCAACGAGTTTTCCCTACAAATTCCTTCTTTGGTAGACCGGCAGGACGATTTGGAAGCACTTGCCAATTATTTCCTTACAGTCGCCAATGCGGATTTAAAAAGAAACGTAGTGGGTTTTTCGGATGAGGTGTGGGAAATCTTCAACGCCTATGGCTGGCCTGGTAATATTAGGGAACTCCAGAATGTCGTAAAACGGGCGGTTCTATTAACGCAGGGCGATGTAATTTTACCACTGGTTTTACCTAAAGAAATAAAACAGGCTAGTAAAGCTAAAGCTGACCGTAATGGAACTCTTTCTAAAGCGGAATTTGAAAAAGAACAGATTTTAACTGCTTTAAAAAGAACCAACTATAATAAATCCAAAGCGGCAAAATTATTGCAGATTACGCGAAAAACCCTATATAACCGGATTATACAGTATGATTTGGAAGTATAGTGAACTCATAATTTTCCAATGCTATTAGTAGCTTTTCCAGGGCAAGGCACAGCTGTTTAAACCGATCAGCGTTAATTTCGTCTGGCGTGGAATCCGCATCTAATTTTTCTAGCAGCTCTAAAAAGGGAATACAGCTTTTAATGTCCATTTGGCGGAACATGGGCAGCATACGGTGGGCAACTACGCTCAGTTGCTTATTGTTCCCTTGGCGCCGCGCAGCAATTAGTTCCATATTGTTTTTAAGTGTTTCGTTTTTGAATGTACGCAGCACATCCTGGATGGCCGCAGTGTCGTTTCCTAAAAATGAGGCCAATCTTTCTAACGAGAATAGTTTTTTATCATAAGGCTGGTAGTGTGCTATTTCAATGTGATGGTTTTTAAGGGGTACGTGTTGGTGTTCGTAAAGTTCGTACACTACGTTTAGGAGTTCCTTGGCCGTGAACGGTTTTTTAATAACTGCCGAAAACCCCTTTTGTAACAGTTCTTTTGTATCTAAATCCTGTCTTCCTGTCATGGCGATAATGACTTGATCCGTATAATGGGAATAATTTCCGGATTTTAGGTTTTGGAGTACCTCGTAGCCGGTTGCCCCAGGCATTTCAATGTCGGTCAATACAAGGTCATAGGAGAGGTTGGTCTGCCGCTCTAGTGCATCAAAATTGGTTAAAGGGATAGCGTGTATGTTCGCCCGTTCCAAGAATTTACCAATAAGTTGCAGTAAGGTATTGTCGTCCTCTATAACGAGAATGGATATTGGTTTTTCGAACGGAACCAACTTTTTTGTCTCCGTATGTGTCGTAGTTTCTGTATCAAATAAAATAGGAAGTTCAAGGGTAAATGTACTTCCTTTGCCAACCGTACTTTCCAAGAATAGTCTACCGCCCAAGAGTTCCGTAAGCTTTTTTGAAATGGTCAATCCCAAGCCATAGCCTTCCTGTGTACTCCCTGTTTTGTCGTCTGCCTGGGTAAATTCGGTAAAGATACGTTGCTGTTGTTCCTTGGGAATACCAATACCCGTATCGGAAATTTGGACTCGTACTTTTGATTCACTTTTGGATTTTTGAATCAAGCTTACAACTGTTTTTATTTCTCCCTCTAGGGTAAATTTATAGGCATTGTCCAAAATATTGGTTATGATCTGCCGGATTCGAAGTGGGTCGTTGCTAATGCTACGGTTTAGTTTATCATCAATGTCCAAAATTAGGGTTATCGCTTTACTGCTGTGGGATATAGCTATATTTTCCGCAGTTTTCTTAATGAGTTCGCCTAGGTTAAAAGTACTGTTTTCCGTTTTCATTTTTCCGGCCTCCAACTGCGAAAAGTCCAAAAGATCTTGTGCCAATTGGTTCACGTAATCCGCTGCCGATTTTATTTGGAGAAGATGTTTTTTTTGGTCTTGGCTAATTTTGGAGGTCCGCAGGAGTTCCGTGTAACCGAATATGGCATTAATAGGTGTGCGAACATCGTGGCTTACAGTCCTAATAAGACGTTCTCGGCTGCTGAGCAGCGATTCCGACAGGTGTTTTTCTTTTTCCAGTTTTTCGCGGTATAGCTTTGCTTTCCAAAAATCCTTTTTAAGGATAAAAATAAATATACCAACTACCATAAACCCAAGAACGGCTGCCAAACCAGCTAATCGAATGCTTCGTTTTAATACGGCTTCTTTTTTAATATTTTCGTTAAAGCTGTTCTTCAGGATTTCTTTCTCAAAAGAGACCAAAATCTGTCGTAGTTGTTGCGATAACTCTATATCGGTCTTGTTGATCGTGTTTTCCTTTGTTGCCAAGGATTTTGCGGCCAGGGTACTTTCATTTTTAACACCCTGGAGTAAAGCTTTGGATAAACGAAGGATACTGTCTGTTTTTTGCGCATTTTGTGCATTGGAATCGGTGTTCGGCACATTGTCGTTTAGATAGTTGGCAACTTTCTTTATAGTTTCTTGGGCCTTGGGCGAGAGCGATTTTATATTCGGGGCAAGAGCCTCGGGCGTAATAATGCCCAAGGATGCTTCCATATCGTTCAATTGTTGCAGTGCGTTCGTAATCGTTGAGCTGGTATTGTTCGTAACCTTTAGGGCAAGTAAAGCCTCAATATTCGTTTCCTTTTTGTTTAGGAGTAGTTTTAAGCTGTCCAATAAGTGCTGCTGTTGGGGACTTATGGTCATTCTTTTGATGGTGTCAATTGTATTGCGAACCGAATCTATTTTTAGAGCGTAGTCCTCAAAGTTCTTTTGTTTTTTTGACTGTACAGCCAGTTTTGATAAACTCTCAGCTTCGTGAAGTTTGGTCAATAAGGTGTTGATCATCAGCAGTTTTTCTTCGCTCCTTATCTCTGTGTTGTCGCTAAGGTAGTCCCGTATTTCCGCATAGACGAATACTGAGGCAAGCAAGGCCAATATACCTAAGAGCAGGTAACTGATCAGTATTTTTAAGGTCGATAAAGTCTTTGGAGTTTGCATACAATGTATTTACGTAGGTTACCTTGTGCTGGGTTATTTTAAGATGTTAATTCTTTTGTAAGTGATATTTTGTAGGATAGGGAGAATGGATGGAGGTAACAGTTTATAGTAACAGTAAGCAGTAGTGAGCAAGTTGTAAAAAGTAAAGTCATTTTTAGGTTGGAATTTGAAGTCATACCAGTTGACTTTTCTATTTAGCTTCCTACTTCTTGTCTCGTGCTTCGTTGTATTTCGTTAAATTTTCATTTTTAGGTTTGCAAGATTAAAAATGCGCATTACATTTGTGGCATCTCAAAGGGGTGCTAATTCCCGAACAAAATCAGGCCGGTCCTGAAAGGCGTTTAGGATGAAGCTGAGATTATACCCAATGAACCTGGGCGGGTAATGCCGCCAAGGGACCGAGCGTTTTAAATGCCCAGTAGGCGTTTTTTACGACGGGTTGGCCTTTAGGTTGGCCAACTTCATTATGGATTACACCGTCTTTAACTAGACAAAAACAAATCTTTAACTTAGAATAATAGCCCCTTTTATTCGTAACTAAATTCTAGTACGAATGAAGCTATCTATTTTTACAATTGCCGCAGGTCTTGCGATGAACATGGGCCTACAGGCCCAACAACAACAACCAACCGATTCCTTAGAAGGGAAAAAAGTAGCATTAGATGAGGTCTTTGTATCCGCAGTGAGGGTTACCAAGGCATCCCCGGTAACCTTTTCCAATCTTACCAAGGAGGAAATTGCACCCCGAAATTTGGGTCAGGATATTCCAATTTTAATGAATTTTTTGCCCTCTGTGGTCACAACCTCCGATGCAGGAGCGGGAATAGGCTATACCGGTATCCGAGTGCGCGGTAGCGATGCTACAAGGGTAAATGTAACCATCAATGGTATCCCTTACAACGATGCAGAATCCCAAGGAACGTTCTGGGTTAACATGCCCGATTTTGCATCTTCTACAGAGAGTCTGCAATTACAACGTGGGGTAGGAACATCCACCAATGGGGCGGGAGCTTTTGGAGCGAGTTTAAACTTGTTGACCGATGGTTTCTCCGAGGATGCCTTTGCCCAAATAGGTTCCTCCATAGGGAGTTTCAACACCTTACGCAACAATATCAAATTCAGTACGGGCATGCTGAACGACCATGTTGAGATTTCAGGCCGTTTGTCCCAATTAAATTCCGATGGATACATTGACCGTGCCCGTGCCGACATGGACTCCTATTTTTTGCAGGGAGCCTATAAAGATGACAATACGGTCGTAAAAGCCTTGTTGTTCGGTGGTCACGAAATAACCTACCAAGCGTGGTACGGAATTGATGCCGAAACATTGGAGCGCGATAGAACTTTTAATCCTTCTGGAATATTTACGGATGAAAATGGGGAGACTCAATTCTATGATAATGAAGTAGATAACTACAAGCAAGATCACGCCCAATTGCTGTGGAACGAGCAAATAAACGAATATTGGAGTACCAACATCGCCTTACATTATACTAGAGGAAGAGGATTTTTTGAACAATTTAGGGAAGACGACGATTTTGAGACCTATGGTTTTGATCCACTTACGGTAAATGGTACCGAGGTAAATACCACGGACCTTATTCGTAGAAGATGGCTGGACAATGATTTCTACGGTACCGTTTTTTCGGCCAATTATAAAAAGGATAAATTGGACCTAATCATGGGCGGTGGCTGGAACCGTTACGAAGGAGACCATTTTGGCGAGGTGATATGGGCACGTTTTGCGAGCGATAGTGAAATAAGAGATAGGTATTATGAGGACAACTCTACAAAGACCGACTTCAATTTTTACACCAAAGCTAATTATCAGTTAGATGAACAATGGTCGGTTTATGGGGATTTACAGTACAGAACCGTTGGATATCAAGCCAATGCCATTGAGACCGGTCTGGTAGACGATACCTTTAATTTTTTCAATCCTAAAGTGGGTCTAACCTTCGACTTAAATCGAAACAATAACTTCTATTTTTCCTACGCCGTGGCCAATAGAGAGCCCAATAGAAACGACTACGAAGGTGGTAATCCTAAACCGGAGCGGTTACAGGATTATGAGTTGGGTTGGCGCTATGTTTCGCCTAGCTTACAGGTAAATACGAATATGTACTATATGCAATACCAAGACCAGTTGGTGCTTACGGGAGCATTGAACGATGTTGGTGCGCCGTTGCGAGAAAATGTAGGCGATAGTTACCGTTTAGGTCTGGAAGTGGATGCGAACATTAGTATCGGGGAGAAGTTCGCCCTAAGACCTAATGCCGCACTGAGCATTAACCAGAATAGGGATTTTATATTTGAACGGGATGGGGTATTGGAAGAATTGGGTAATACGAATATTGCATTTTCGCCCAATGTAGTCCTCGGCAACATATTTGTGTATAGCCCTACCACTAATTTTCAGATGTCTTTATTATCTAAATATGTAGGCAAGCAGTATATGGGAAATATAGATTCGGATACTTCGGTTTTAGATGCCTATTCCCAGACCGATTTCAATATCCAGTATGAATTAAAATGCAATGGTTTTTTAAAGAGTATTGTGTTTTCTGGCTTGATAAATAACATTTTCGACGCGAAGTTTGAATCCAACGGATATTTCTTCACGTTCGATGACGATTTTTCTACACCAAATGTGGTAACTACCATAGAGGGAGCAGGCTTTTATCCGCAGGCAGGAACCAATTTTTTATTGGGCGCAACGGTTAATTTTTAAAGGGGAAAAGATGTTTCAAGATTTGAAACTTCGCCTTAGGGATGATGGTTTTATAACCACGAATATTCCCGCATCTAAGGATTCTGTTCTAAGGACCGCTTTACAACGGTTCTTGGAATTGCCCTTATCCGAAAGAATGCAGTATTCTCAAAAGAAATTGGGAGTTGCCTTTGATGGCTACTCCTATATGGGGCAGACAGACAGTCTCAACCAATATGATAAAGACCTGTTACATTCTTTTGTATTGTCGGATATCAGTACGGTAGAGACCTTCCCCGAAACTTTTCAAGAATACCTGAAACAAGAGTTTCCCGAGCAGTTGGCATATATTAATGCGCTGGAGAAAAAAGTGCTACATTGGTTAGGTGTTTCTGAATTAGACCTGTTTTATGATGATTATATAAAACAGATGGTTTCCTGTAATTACTATCCGGCATTAGCGTTGACGGATCAAAAAACAAAACCCTTAGACCGACTCTCTTTTCACACCGATGTTTCCTTGTTTTCCGTTTTCCTGTTTGGATTGGAGTCCGGCTTTGCCTACGAGAAATCCAACGGGAAAAAAGTACTGCAAAACGCCATAGATGAGGTAGTCCTTTTTCCGGGTTGTTTTATGGAACTAATGACCAATGGAAAAATAAAAGCTTTGAACCATGGTGTGATATTACCGGAAAATAGTAGTGAAGAGCGATTTTCATTTGCTTTTTTCTCTATACCCGAGCCAAGGGCAAGCATTCAACACAGTTCATTTACCGGAAGTGGTAAAGCATATTACGAATACTACCTAAACAAGTTTTAAATGAAAGGGGAAATTCTTGCTTTGGGCTTGGAAATTATGGCCGTACTCTTTGGTTTGGCCTATTTGTTTTTTCTGATACAGGAAAAACGGACATGCTGGTTGTTCGGCATCGCAGCTTCGTTATTGAGTATTGTTCTTTTTTATCGGAACAACTTGTATTCAGAGGCCATTCTGTTTGTCTACTACGTTATTATTGGAGTGTACGGCTATTGGTTGTGGACCACAAAAAGTGCGCAGAACACGCCGGTCGAGATTATTAAAATACCTAAAAAAATACTGCTGATAAGTGTCGTTGTGGGGTGTTTAGGTGCTTTATTCCTAGGTTGGTTCTTTTCGAATCACTCAGATGCGGATAGCCCTTATTTTGACGCTGCAACAACGGCTTTTAGTTTTGTAGCCAGTTATTTAGAAGTGAAAAAATACATTGCAGCATGGTTGTTTTGGATACTCATTAATGGAGCTACTATTTTCTTGTATCAATCCAAAGATTTAAATATATACACCCTGCTTACTATGGTGTATTTTGCATTCTCCTTTTTTGGTTTCTGGAACTGGAGAAAAAAGTATAATAATAATAAGATGGTGTCCGCTTAATGCGGATATCATGTAAAAACGAAAACGATGAAAAAATTTACAATTGCCTTGGATTGGACGGCAAATACAAACCATACCGGTTTTTATGTTGCCAAAGCCAAAGGATTTTATAAAGAATTGGGTTTAGATGTAACGATAACTACTCCCGATATGGACAATTACAGTGTTACTCCGGCGAAAAAGGTAGAACTGCGCCAAGCGGATATGGCCTTGTGTCCGTTTGAGAGTGTGGTGAGTTATCGCACCAAGGCAACTCCGTTCGAGGCGGTCGCCATTGCCACTATTTTTCAAGAAGATATAAGTGCCATAGCAACTTTGGCCAATGGAAAAATTAAACGCCCTGCAGATTTGGACGGAAAAAAATATGCATCGTACAAAGCGCGTTATGAAGACGAAATTGTTCGGCAAATGATCAAGAACGATGGCGGTGTTGGAGATTTTGAAATAAGCTATCCGGAGAAACTGGGCATCTGGGAAACCATCTTAACTGGCAAGGCGGATGCCACGTGGATATTTAGAAACTGGGAGGGCGTACAGGCAGCAAACGAGGGTATAGCACTAAATCTTTTTAAAATGTCCGATTACGGTATTCCTTACGGCTATTCCCCGATTATTTTAGCCAGTGAAAAGTTAGTTTCCGATAACGAAGGAGATTACGCCCGTTTTTTGGAGGCCACCAAAAAAGGCTATTTGTTCGCCCAAGCAAATCCCGTTAAAGGAGTGGAGTGTATTGCGCCTTATGTAGCGAAGCAGGATTGGGATATAGATCTTTTACAAAGTCAGGAATTCACTTCCCCTTTCTACGGCACTATGGATACTTGGGGCGTTATGGATAAACAGAAAGTAAAGGCCTACTTGGATTGGTTATTGGAAAATAAGCTGGAGCAGCGTTCTTGTACGGTGGCCGAGTTGGTGGTTTCTGGCTTGGTTTAAGAATCTGGTTTGTTATAAATTTTATTATCTCAGTAATCCCACTGTCTTCAAATAATCAAAACTCTTTTTGAGCTCCGATTCAGGATTGGCTGCCATATCCTGTTCTACATAAAAGTGTTTCACCCCTTTTTCCCGTGCAAAGGAAATAATGGAGGGTATATCCAATACGCCTTCCCCCAAGGCGGTCATATAGGGGAACAGGGCGATCCACTGACTGGGTTCGCCGCCATCGCCAGAAAATCGCACCTTTTCCTTCATGTCCTTAATGTGCATTAACCGATAGCGATCGGGGTATGCTGTAAGATATGCTATGGGGTCCGCTCCTCCGGCAATGGTCCAATAGATATCCATTTCAAAAAAAACAAGATCGGGATCTGTTTCCTCAAAAATAAGATCCAAGGGTATTTGACCAGCTACTTTCTGTAACCCGTAGCCATGATTGTGGTAGGCAAATTTCAATCCTACTTTTTTTGCTTTTTCGCCTATTTCATTAAATTCCTCGGCCACCCTTTTATAGTCATCCAAGGTTTGTCGTTTGGCCTCCGGGATAGAGGGTAGGCCAATATATTCAAAGCCAAGTTGGTCACCGGCCTCGCCAATTTGCTCCATGCGGGTCTGCATGGTATCCATATCGGCATGTGCGGCAGTCACCTTTATCCCATGGTGGTCCAAAATTTTCTTGACCTCTTGGGGCGAATGTCCAAAATAACCGCTGCCGCTAAAACCTAAGTTCGGGGTAATGGTGTTCCACCGTTCTTTAATGGCATCCACACTGAACGGAAAGGGACCGTACATTTCAATTTCTTTATAGCCTATTTCCGAGATCATTTGGATCCCTGCATTAAAGTCCTTTTCCAAAAGTTTGGGGAGCGAGAATAACTGTACGCCCACCTTAGATGGTTTTGGGCTTTTGCGGCTCGTAGCCAACGCCGGTGCAAATGCCAAGGCGGTAGCTACGGTACTTATGTTTTTAACGAAGCTTCTTCTTTTCATGCAAGTTGGATTATTATTGGTGGTACTTATGTGCGTAGTTCCGGTGGTTTAAAAATTTGAGGAGTTCAGTGTTCTAAAGTGTGCCATAGGTAGCGGTTTTATCAAATCACGGGAATTCGATGATTACAAAGACATAAAGCACTAGGTATGCCAGTTAATTAAAGATCCGTACAGAATTCCCATTAAAACTGGTACGGTAATTCAGCATATCGTAATACCTATTACCGTCATCTGGTCTGTTCAGCATTTGTCCCGTAAAAAGACTGTACTCATAGTCCTCACAAGAGCAGGTGGCCACTTGTCCGCTAAAGCTCATGGTAGAGCAGTCGTTGGGCGGATGGTTTGGACAGCTGGCCTCAAAGGCACTATAGGTGTCGATACCTGATTTTATAACGAAAGCCCCGCGGGTACCTACCTCTTGGGACGTTACCAAAACTACGCTCCCTAAATTTGTCAAAGGGCTATATAACGGAAGGTTTAAATTGAGCTCAAAACTAAAGCCCACCTCCTGCAAGTAGGGATTTCTGTTGGTGCGTTCGCTCTCACAAGCGCATAAAACTAGTAAGGATACAAGTAGGAAAATACGTTTCATGTCTAACCACGGTTTTAACAAAAGCTAAACAAAAATGCATAAAAAATATGTATCTTTGCGTTAAATCCTCTCTAAAAAAGCCTGTAAACAAGGCATAAGTAGGGGATTTTCTTATTTATTAAACGATGCTATTATGGGTAACGTATCTTACTACACCGCAGAAGGTCTAAGAAAACTAAAAGATGAGTTAAATCAGCTTAGGGATATTGAACGTCCTAAAGCTTCGCAAGCCATAGCCGAGGCACGTGATAAAGGTGATTTGTCCGAAAATGCGGAATATGATGCCGCCAAAGAAGCACAGGGTCTGTTGGAAATGAAGATTTCTAAAATGGAGGCGATTCTGGCCAATGCAAGATTAATAGACGAATCCCAACTAGACACTTCAAAAGTCCTTGTCCTTTCTACCGTAAAACTAAAAAATCAAGGTAACGGTATGGAGATGAAGTACACCTTGGTGGCCGAAAGTGAATCTGACATAAAAACAGGTAAAATATCCGTGAGTTCGCCAATTGGAAAAGGTCTTTTGGGCAAAAAAGTAGGTGAGGTGGCAGAAATTGCCGTTCCTAACGGTACCCTAAAATTAGAGGTATTGGAAATTACAAGAGAATAGCTCACGAATTTTATTATCTTTAATCCTGTTCCCAAAAAGAACAGGATTTTTAGGTTTTAGATTTTAAATTGATTCCAATTTATCGGATGATTTTCAATTGGGGAATGTTATAAAACCTGGAAACTCGAACCTTTAAGCTGAAACCTTGAGCTTTGAACCCAAAATCTATTTTATATGTCAACCTTGTTCACAAAAATCATAAACGGGGAAATTCCTTGTTATAAAATTGCGGAGGATGCCGACTTTTTCGCCTTTTTGGATATCAACCCAAACGCCAAAGGCCATACCTTATGTATTCCTAAAATTGAGGTAGATAAAATTTTGGATATGGAAGAAGAGCACTTTTTGGGCTTAATGGCTTTTTCCAGGAAAGTAGGCAAGGCTATTGGTGAGGTCATTGCTTGTAAGCGGGTAGGTATTACCGTTATAGGTTTGGAGGTTCCGCATGCGCACGTGCACCTGATTCCATTGAATACCATGGAAGATGCAAAATT
Source organism: Maribacter chungangensis (assembly GCF_042676845.1). NCBI lineage: Bacteria > Pseudomonadati > Bacteroidota > Flavobacteriia > Flavobacteriales > Flavobacteriaceae > Maribacter > Maribacter chungangensis. The sequence goes on along the minus strand of NZ_JBHTHY010000014.1, from coordinate 412,799 downwards.
TCAACATAAAGTTACTTGCACTACCGAGGAATTTGAAACAATAGCAGCCAGTATTAGGGCTAATATTCGATAGGCGGGCCAAAAAGAAGGTAGAGTACTGCGGCAACCACCACCAGCAACAATAATAGTGCTATATATAGCAAGATGGTGGGCTTGGAGGATTTTGGTTCCGGGACTACCGTTTTTTGATAGTAATTGAACATCCGTTCTATATCCTCCGTCCAGCTCACGGGATAGATATTTGATTTACATGTATTACAAACCAACCTGTTGGTAACCTCAGCGGTTGTTTTATGATAGAAACGGCCGTACGTATGTTTTTGAAAAAAGGTGAGGTTCAAGTCTTGGTTAAAGCATTCCGGACAATTATTTGTGAGGTTCGCTTCTTTAACAACGACTAACTTTTCTTTTGCCATAATTACACTGCTACTTTTAGGGATATTTGCATGATGGTACCCTCTTTACCAGACGAAAGTACTTTTATTTTTCCATTATGATATTCTTCTACGATTCTTTTAACAAGCGACAGGCCTAGTCCCCAACCTCTTTTCTTGGTCGTAACCCCGGGGTTAAAGATGGTGGTATAGCTGCTTTTTGGAATTCCAGAGCCTGTGTCCGCTATCAGTATATTCACGAATTTCCCATCGGGAACGATCTCTATGGCAATGCTGCCTTTGCCTCGCATGGCATCTATTCCGTTTTTGACTAGATTTTCTATGGTCCAGTTGTATAAGGAGCTGTTTAGGAGTACGGGCACGGATTCTATTTTGCTTACAAAGGAAAAATGGATGAGCTTGGAACTGCGTTTTTTTAAATAGGCGTAAGCTTTTTCAGTTTCATCTACAATATCCAATTTATCCAATTTGGGCAAGGAGCCAATTTTGGAAAAACGTTCGGTAATGGTCTGTAGTCGGTCAATATCCTTTTCTATCTCTTTGGTGATGTCCGGGTTTATATGTTCCGTTTTTAATAATTCGTTCCAGCCAAGTAATGAGGATAATGGAGTGCCGATCTGGTGCGCTGTTTCTTTTGCCATGCCCGCCCATAGTTTGTTCTGCTCGGAGGATTTATTGGTCTTGAAAAGGAAATAAATTACGGTTCCAAATAGAAAAATTATCAATAAAAGCGCAATGGGGTAGTATTTTAATTTGTTCAACACATCTGAATTTCCGTAATATAGGGTAGCTAAATGTTCGCCTTGTTGATCAATTGAAATTGGTGTGTTTTCGCTTTGGAACTGTTTTAATTTTTTTTGAATATAGACCGAGTCCGTTACTTTTTCCTTTGGGATGTTGTTTACGCGAATAGAACTGTCCTTGTTGATCAAGATCATTGGCGTAGAGGTATTGTTCTGGAATACCCGAAGATGAAGGTTTCCAAGCTCTACGTTTTCGGACGATTGTAAAAACTCTGACTGTGCCGTAGCCCAGATTTCCATTTTAAGGCGTTCCTCTTCTTTAAAGGTTTTAAAAAAGCTATTGGTGTTCCAAAGAATAAGGCTAACCACAGCGAACGAACCAATGAGTAGAAAAATAGTAGAGGTCTTGCTTTTAGGGTTGAATTTCATTCCAATGTTATCTAATACTAAAGATAACCTAAATTGTAAATAATTGTTGTGCTGTATTCTTGGGTGTTAGTTTTATTACCGCATCATTTTATGTACTTTTGAATTTAGATCGAATTAAAGAGCATTTAAGATGGAATTAGAAGGTAAAGTAAAGTTAGTTGGAGAAACCAAAACTTTTGGTAACAACGGATTTAGGAAAAGAGAACTGGTGATTACTACAGATGAGCAATATCCACAGCATATTTTGGTAGAGTTTGTACAGGATAAATGTGATTTGTTGAACAATTACGGCGTTGGACAAGATGTAAAAGTAGGTATTAACGTAAGGGGAAGGGAATGGACCAACCCACAGGGAGAGGTGAAGTATTTCAACTCTATTCAAGGCTGGCGTATAGAAACGGTACAGCAACAAGCTCCGGCGGCAGGCATGCCTCCCGTTCCTCCTATGGAAGCATTTGAACCTGCAGATAATTTAAACGAAGAAGATCACGATGATCTTCCGTTTTAAAATTCTGATATAGCATAATTATATTTGCTTACCGCAGTTTCCATATTATTTGGAACTATAAAACTTGTTTGACATAAAAGGTTGAACAAGTTTTTTGTTTTTTTAGCTTTTGGTTACATTGTAAATAAAAACGGTGTGAAAGAAGGAAAACGGCAAAATTCCATTGCATTTCTGTCGGATAGATTGGTCTTCCCGGATGTATCTTTGGCCAATAAGGAAGGCCTATTGGCCGTTGGTGGCGATCTTTCTCCCGAACGGCTCTTGTTGGCCTATCAAAACGGTATTTTTCCTTGGTTTAATGAAGATTCGTTGATTCTTTGGTGGAGTCCAGACCCCAGAATGGTGCTTTTTCCAGATCAAGTAAAGGTGTCCAAAAGTATGCGTAAAGTACTTCGGGACCAAAAGTTTAGAATAACCGTAAATACATGTTTTGAAGCTGTAATAAAGCACTGTTCTACCGTAAAACGCCAGGATCAAGAGGGAACATGGATTACCGAAGACATGAGAAATGCTTATATAAGGCTTCATGAATTGGGATTTGCCAAGTCCTACGAAGTATGGGAGGACGATAGTTTAGTTGGCGGATTATATGGTGTTGACTTGGGTACGGTTTTTTGCGGAGAAAGTATGTTTAGCTTTAAGGCCAACGCTTCCAAATTCGCGTTCATAAAACTGGCAGAGGAACTTAAAGAGAAAAACTATAGCTGCATTGATTGTCAGATCTATACGGACCATTTGGCAAGTATGGGAGCCTTTGAGATTCCTAGGAAGGAGTTTATTGGTCTCCTAAAGTGATAGCACAAGACTTGTGAGCAGAAAAAAAACATGTCCTGTTTCTTGTGTATAGTTCTCTGCCCTGTATTCCGTACCAATCTGTATTTTGGTGTTTTGGTCCAGCATCCATCCCAAGTTTGCCTTAATACGTTGGTCATATTCAGGGTGCGTAGCTGTCGCAACGCTCCATAGGGATTCTGTGGATAGCACCAAATAGGTTTCGCCAATATCCAATGATTCGCCCTGAAGGGGAAAATCCAAAGCGAACCGGTATCTAAATCTATGGATGGTAGCACTGTTGGTAATGCGCTGCTCGGAGCGTAACCGGTGGCCTAAACGAAGTCCCCTATCGCTTTTGGTTATGTTGTATTGCTGCACAAGTCGTAGCTCGTTTTCCCTAGTGGCATCAAAAAACCCGCTAAACCGGTATTGAATTCCAAAACCAACACTTTGGTTGCCCCTGATCTTTAGGTTGGAAAAATGGGCAAGGTCCAACTGCCTTATCGTGAACTCTGTTTCACTGTCCCTAAAGACAAACGTACGTTTTGCAAGTGAAAAATTATGCGAGTAGTTTGGTGCTACGGTATAGTTTATTCCTATTTGGGGTTGCCAGTATCCGATAACAGCATCTTGCCCTTGCGTAAAGTACGAGGCAAAGAGAACCAGAATAAATAAAAAACGATTATGATTAGTAAAGGACATGGTCATAATTGGCAGGTAATCGTTTTCTTTTATTTATAAAATTGCCCTCGGCATTAAAAAGAACTTCATATTCCAAATAGCTTTTACCTTCTTTGCCAGATACAATAATTTCGTAGTTTAGGGTAGGTATAAGTAGATTTTGAAATGCGTTCCGCAATGTGGTTGTCAGATCTTCATTTGCGGAACAGAGGTATTGTTGCTGTATTTTTTTTATACGGTATTTTTGGAAAGACATGCCAAAATACCTTGTTATCCTCGCTAGCACATCTGATGGGATGTCTAAAGGTTTGATCGTTATTTCAATGTCCTCAAGGTTGCCGGCAACATTAAATTCCATACTGTACCAAAGTTTGTCCTTTTTAAACTTTGCTTCATAACTACTTTTGGCACTATCCGTTTCCTTATAGAATCGTAATCGTTTTGTATCTGTTATATTGGTATCTAGAATCTGTAGTGCCAGTGTTGGAAATTGGTCTTTTCTTATGCGATATTCCCGTTCGTATTTGTTTTGGGCAAATGAACCAAAGGAGTATAAAAAGAAAATAGTAACAGTGAAAATTTTAAGGGTTACAGACATTGGGTTTGGATTTTATACTTCGTTATATCTAAAACAACTCGTTTCATGATCATTGACCATTCCGGTTGCTTGCATGTGTGCATAGATAACGGTGCTTCCTACAAATTTAAATCCATTTTTTTTAAGGTCTTTGCTGAGTCGGTCCGAAATAGGAGTGTTAGCAGGGGCCTCTTTATAATTGGTTACCTTGTTCTTTATAGGTTCGTGATTTACAAATCCCCAAATGTAATTGCTAAAACTGCCGTATTTTTTTTGGATTTCAATAAATGCCCTAGCATTTGTAACGGTAGCATTTATTTTAAGTTTATTCCTAATTATACCGTTGTTCAGTAAAAGGGCGTCTATCTTTGACTGATCGTATTCGGCTATCTTTTTGTAATCAAAATGGTCTAGTGCTTCCCTAAAATTCTCTCTCTTTTTTAGTACGGTTATCCAACTGAGACCCGCCTGAAAGGTTTCAAGTATCAAAAATTCGAAAATAGAGGCATCGTCCTTTAGCGGAACCCCCCATTCTTGATCATGGTAGGCTTCGTACAGGGCATCTCCCTTGCACCAACCACATCTATTTTTATCCATAGTATACCATTAATTGCCTAAAGATAGGGCAATAATTACAAGGTTATTGCAATTTATATCTATGGGGGGTAACTAGATTGTTTTTAAGGTGGCCACGAGCCGTTTGTTGTGCTATGCAGTGCTGTACCCTCAAAGGAAAAGAGGTGTTCGGTTAGCTATGAACAGTATACAGAAGTAGCTGTTTGCATATCGTCTACTTTTGTTATTACTGTTTTAAAAACGAACAGTACGGATACTAGCGCCCCGTTGGAAACAATCAGGATAAAATAAAAAGGAAGGCTGTGTAGCTTAGTTTGTTCCTAAGGATTATCCTGATGCTTCTCATTAACTGATCAGTGTGCCGCTACATAACTTTTACTTAAGTAAAGAGATTTCCAGTGTGCCATTTATTTTTATGGTCGCCCCTGTTTTACGTGCTTCCGCAAAAAAAGCTCTTGCTGTTGCTTTTTCCCGTTCTAACTCTCCTATTCTCCCGTCTGGATATCTAGTGTCCGCAAAGGAAGAGCCCTCACTCAATGACAGTCGTTGTAGTTTATGAAAATTTAGTTTTTCATCAATAAGGGAAGTTACAACGTCGTTGGCCTCCGATATGGTAAACTCTCCCTCTACTAGTTGAATTTTTTGCGTTGTGGTCTGTTCCGTTTTGGCGTTTGCTACTTTCATGATGTTTTTTTTGTATAAATTTAAGTTAAAGTACAAAGTTGGTATTAATTATTTATAAATTTTTATTTATATTAATTATATAATACATAAATATAGATTATATTGCGCTAAATTTTAAACGTAGGTCCAAATCCCTTAGGAATTTGTTGACTGCTGGGTAGGTTTAGGATATCATGGTTAATTGGTAAAAGGAACTTAAAAAGGTTCCCCTCGTTAGTTCTGTGAAACACAAGCGATAAAGGTGTACGTTTTTCTGCGTCTGAGAAGTTTCTTTTAAAGGCACTAAAGCTGTGCAAGGAGTAAATACTAGGGTATTTGGCAGGAGCCAAAGTGGTTAGGCTACGCAGCTTGGTCGTATTTTTCCTATCTAATGCCTGTTTTGGCAAAACTGCTCTAGTTTCTGAGCTGGCGTTAGTAAACGGAGTGCCATTAAGATTATGTTTCTTGGCCGAGAACTCGTCTAAATAAACGATGTCCAAAACTTCATAAGCAAGTTGACTATTAGCTTGTAAACATATAAGACTAAAACATATTGTGATGATTATATTTTTCATAGCTAAGGTATTTTAAAGATTTCCGCTTTTTTTAAAGGTAAGAAGCATTTATCATTAATTTTTATTTATATTTATTATCAAAAACATAAAAGTTTTTAATGAATTATACACTACATCAACTACAGGTATTCTTGAAGGTTACCGAGAAGGAGAGCATTACAAAGGCTGCCGAGGAATTGTTCTTGACCCAGCCGGCGGTGTCCATTCAATTAAAGAATTTTCAAGACCAGTTTTCCATTCCTTTAACAGAAGTGGTAGGCAGAAAACTATATGTAACCGATTTTGGTAAGGAAATTGCCGAGGCAGCGGAAAAAATAATCGATCAGGTTTATGCCATAAATTATAAGTCTTTGGCGTACGAAGGTAGTTTGTCCGGTAAGCTTAAGATTTCGATCGTATCTACAGGGCAGTACGTTATGCCCTATTTTTTGAGTGATTTCATTAATGAAAATTCTGGAGTGGAATTGGTCATGGATGTCACCAATAAATCCAAGGTGGTTAGGTCTTTGGAGCGTAACGAGGTGGATTTTGCCTTGGTGTCCGTAGTACCCGATCATCTTAAAGTGAACAGCGTAGACCTTATGGAAAATAAGCTTTTTCTTGTAGGCAGTACTAAGAGTAAAACAAGTCGTAAAATAACGAAAAGGATTTTTGAGCAATTACCGCTCATTTATCGCGAACAAGGCTCGGCAACGCGAAATGCAATGGAGAATTTTATCAAAAAAAATAATCTACCATCAACAAAAAAAATTGAGCTCACCTCAAATGAGGCGGTAAAGCAAGCTGTAATCGCAGGATTAGGGTATTCTATAATGCCCCTTATCGGTATCAAAAGCGAATTGCTGAATAAGGAGTTACAAATAATGGAGGTAGCGGGGCTTCCCATAAGTACTACCTGGAACTTGGTTTGGCTTTCGGCAAAAAAACAATCTCCGGCGGCAATTGCATTTCTAGAGTATATAGAACAAGATAAGGAACGAATTATTGCTGAGCACTTTAGCTGGTTTGAGACTACACTTTAGCCGTGTTTTCTCTAAGTAGGTCTGCGAGTTCCTCATCCATGTAAATTATGGGAACGGAATACAGCATGGGCATGTTTTCAACAAAATGTTTTTTGAGTTCCTTGTTTATGGCCGAGAAGAGTAAACCCTTGGTTTTGCCGATAATTAAAGTTCGGTGCTCGCTTACCAATTCGCCTTTCTCTGTTTTTTTCTGATAAATGGTCTTTTCCGATACAGCTGCTTGTAGCAATAGTTTTTTGTCCATTAAAAGATCGATGATTTCAAGAGCCTGAACACGATCCGTAGCCATGATATGTGCAAGTATCATTCTTTTTGTTGTTTTAGTGGTACTGTCCCAATATTTTATTCAGCGGTTTGTTTCACCTAAATTATGTATTGGAACTTCGTTATGAAGCTTCGAGATACAATGAATACCGGCATTTTATCGATTTTAGCATAGTACCGTTATGGTTACATCGTAAAAAAGTAGCGCAGCGGTAGTATTCGCAGTAGCTAGGAGCTGTAATAGTTTTTCTAATGCATATTCTGGGTTTAACATGTAAATTTCCGGTAAAGCCGAACTTGGTAAAAAACGGCATCTCTAATCTGGTGATAATAGCCTTTGAAACTTTGGAAAACTAAATTTATCGCTAGATTTTTTAATGTTAATTTGTTGTCCTCATCTTTACGTTGTTTGGATTCAAGTAATTGTCATGAAAATTTTAGGATTTTTTTGACGGATGTTTTCTTTATCCCGGTTAGACTTATAAACGCAACACGAATAAAACGCGCTTTGGTTGTATGTCTTTTCCTTTATTTTTTCATTAACACTTTAATATCTAGTAAGTGTTAGGAGCAATAGATAAAAAAAGCGGAATCTTTGGAAACTTAAACGGCTTTAGACAACTTTAAGGGTTGTGCCGGATATTTGATCCTAATTTCCGTATTTAATATATTTCGATATGATACAAGGTTTAATTAATAGTTACTGTTAACACTGTTTATTTACCTAAGGCTTATGGCGTGCTTTCTATGGGTAGGGCCGCTTCATTTTTACCGTAGCGAACAGGTGTGAGTTTAGCATTTATAGTGGGGTATAAGTTAAAAAAGTTACCTCCATCTTCTCTTCTTAGCACCACGTTTTGTGTGCCATCGGATGCTATGTCCAAACTATCGACAATAAGTTTGCTGCCAAAAATATTTAGATAATTTCCAATTCCGTCCAGGTCATTTAACCCTCCTACGATAATGGTAGAATTTGTCGTAGGAAAGCTAGTTTCGTTTGCTTCTGTCCAAGGACTATAGGAAGAGGTTTGCCTATGTTCAAAAGATAGTTGGAATAGCTCTTGGGATTTCCCTATTAAAGGGTGCAGAATTAGTACGATTAAGAGTAGTTTTTTAACCATAACTGTTTGATTTTGAATTTATTTATGTAATATACGGTTAAGTAGTAAAAATAATGGCTTTAGTGTCGTTAAATATTAGTTAAACTATTAGTAATTAGTAGTAATGCTATTATATTTGTGCAGGAAAATAAATAACAGCTATGGAACATTTGCTTCAATCCGTTAAAATAAAGATAAACGAAAAGATTTTTCTCAAAGATCCAGAGTCTTCAGATCTAGGTAAGAGAATTATAGAAAATAGTATTCTAATGATTAACGAGATGGGTTTTGAGAGCTTTACCTTTAAAAAATTGGGAATTAAGATAGGGTCCAATGAAAGTTCCATATATAGGTATTTTGAGAATAAGCACAAATTGCTCCTGTATTTAACCTCTTGGTACTGGGGTTGGTTAGAGTATCAACTAGTGTTTGCAACCAATGGTATCGCGGATAGTAGGGACAAATTATCAAGGGCAATAGAAATTGTTACGAAAACTACTGCTGAGGACAATGCGTTTTCACATATAAACGAAGTACTTTTGAATAGAATTGTAATTAACGAATACTCAAAATCATATTTGACAAAGGAGGTAGATACCGAAAATAAGGAGGGATATTTTGTTATTTATAAGAGATTGGTAAACCGTTTAAAGGAAATGATACAAAATGTTGATAAGGGGTACGCATATCCTTCTAGTTTGGCCAGTACAGTATTGGAAGGTTCGTTGCACCAGCATTTTCTAAAGAACCATTTTGTTTCTTTAACAGATTGTAGGGGGAACGATGATTTGAGTCAGTATTTTACAAACCTCGTTTTTTCCGTGCTTAAATCTTAAAGGAAGATGTCAAAAAATATATTGACCGCTTGGCAGCGGCTTATTGGGTTGTTGCGTTTGGATAAGCGAGACGTTTTACAAGTTTTTTACTATGCTATTTTTGCAGGTTTGGTTAACCTCTCCCTGCCTCTGGGTATACAGGCTATTATCAACTTGATCCAGGGGGCTCAAGTGAGCACGTCATGGATTGTGCTTGTGGTAGTGGTAACCCTTGGAGTAGTTTTCGTAGGGGCATTACAGTTGATGCAAATACGTATCATAGAAAATGTACAACAAAAGATTTTTACGAGGGCTTCCTTTGAGTTTGCGTATCGTTTTCCAAAGATAAAGATGCGTGAACTACGTAATTTTTACCCACCGGAATTGGCAAATCGCTTTTTTGATGTACTCAATATTCAAAAAGGACTTTCTAAGATTTTGTTGGATTTTCCCGCTGCACTGTTACAAATTATTTTTGGCCTGCTCCTGCTTTCCTTCTACCATCCATTTTTCATTATTTATGGCATATTGTTGTTGGCCTTGATTTATGTGGTCTTTAAGTTTACCATTGAGAAAGGATTGGAAAGTAGTTTGATAGAATCCAAGCAAAAGTACAAGATGGCGCACTGGATCCAAGAGGTGGCCAGATCCATAATAAGTTTTAAATTATCTGGCAGAACTTCGCATGCACTGAATAAAACAGACGGTTTGGTAGATAAGTATTTAGAAGCCAGGGAAGGTCATTTTAAGGTTTTGGTGCTGCAATTTATACAAATGATCGGCTTTAAGGTACTGGTAACGGCGGGACTTCTTTTGATCGGAGGTCTTTTGGTACTTAATCAAGAAATGAACATTGGACAGTTTGTTGCTGCGGAGATTATTATCTTATTGGTCATCGCCTCTGTAGAAAAATTAATTTTGGGACTAGAATCCTTTTATGATGTTTTAACCTCCTTGGAGAAATTGGGACAGGTGGTAGACAAGGATCTTGAACCACAGAGCGGTGAGAAACCATTTGGGGAAAATGATAGTTTTACGGTAGAGTTGAGTAATGTGTCTTATGAAGTGCCGGAGAAGACCGGTAAGATTATTGATAATATATCGCTTACAATTACCCCTAATTGCTCTATAGTCCTTCAAGGCAATAATTCATCTGGAAAAACAACACTGTTAAGGTTGATTGCCGGTATTATTGAGCCTACCGAGGGCGATATTTATGTAAACGATGTTTCTCTACAAGGTCTTAACCTAAATTACTTTAGATCACATTTGGGCCAGTCATTGACCGAAGAGTCCCCTTTTGAGGGAACACTTTTGGAAAACCTAACCTTTGGCGATACATCCATCACCAGAGACGATATTAATTGGGCCTTAAAGCACACGGGTCTAACGGAGTTCGTTAAATCACAAGCCTTGGGCTTAAGCACGATACTGTATCCCGAGGGTAAACAAATATCCTTTACTATTGCCAAAAAAATTGTGTTGGCCAGGAGTATTATTCGAAGGCCAAAACTACTTATTCTTAAAGACCCGTTAGACCATTTTAATCCGGATGAGGCTATTAGGATAATGGATTTTTTAACACATCCGGATCGCAAGTGGGCTTTGGTCGTTGTTAGTCAAAACCCTAGATGGGCGCAGCGGTGCGGAAGAGTTCTTACTTTGGAAAAAGGAAAATTAATTAGCGAAAAACAGAAAGATGCTTAATATTTCAAAGAACCCTGTAAATAAGACGGTACATCTTGTTGGATACAAATCCACCGATAGGGTTTTTCATAAAAAACACTACAAACGCTTTAATCAGTTTCTTAAGGTGTTTGCCGTGATTATGGTGATTATACTGTTTCTGCCTTGGACGCAAAATGTAAGTGGTGAAGGTTTCCTCACCACGCTTAGACCGGACCAACGTCCTCAGACCATACAATCCCCGATTCCGGGTAGGATAGAAAGGTGGTACGTGCAAGAAGGAGATTATGTGAAAAAGGGAGATACCATATTGTTCATATCCGAAATTAAGAACGAGTACTTTGATCCAATGTTAGTGGAGCGGACCGGAGATCAGATCAGGGCCAAGTCTGCCTCGGTAGTCTCTTATGAAGGCAAGGTGGGTGCGCTGAACAATCAAATTATCGCTCTGGGCAGGGAACGTGAGTTAAAACTGGAACAAGCGCGTAACAAATTGTTACAGTCCAAATTAAAGGTGCAAAGTGATAGTATAGACCTAGAGGCCGCTAAGACCAATATACAAATTGCACAACGCCAGTTTGAGCGCACAGAGCAGCTAGAGAGCGAAGGATTGAAAGCAGTTACCGATGTGGAAGAAAAACGCTTGAAATTACAGGAAACACAAGCTAAATTGATTTCCCAAGAGAATAAATTGCTGGCCGCCAAAAACGAGGTCATAAACGCCGAGGTAGAAATTAACAGGGTTAGAGCCTCGTATACGGACAAGATTTCGAAGGCCCAGAGCGATATGTTTACAGCGCAGTCCAATCAGTTCAACTCGGAAGCTCAGGTAACCAAACTGGAAAACGAAAAGACAAACTATGAAATCCGGAACCAGATGTATTACATTCGAGCTCCCCAAAACGGTTTTATCAATAGGGCCATACAAGGAGGTATTGGAGAAACCTTTAAAGAAGGTGATCGACTGGTAGGTATTATGCCATCGGACTACCAAATGGCGGTAGAGACCTTTGTATCGCCTATAGATTTGCCTTTAATGCATTTGGGGGAAAAAGTAAGAATATGGTTCGATGGTTGGCCGGCCATTGTTTTTAGCGGATGGCCAAATGTGTCTTACGGTACTTATGGTGGCAAAGTGGTAGCGATTGAGACCTTTATTAGCGATAACGGTAAATACAGGGTGTTGTTGGCTCCCGATGAAGAGGATAATGCATGGCCAAAGGATATTAGAGTAGGTTCTGGGGCCAAGACCATAGCCTTGTTAGAGGATGTGCCTATATGGTTCGAACTTTGGCGGCAACTGAACGGATTTCCGCCAAATTATTATCAACCAGAGGGCGCCCAGGCTAAACCGGTAAAGAAATAGTGATGCGAAACCTGGTTGTATTGGTGATTTGTTTCATGGCCATTGCGCCCAAGCTTTGCGCACAGGATTCTATTGTCCTGCAGTTTAGCGAATATTTGGGGTATGTTAAAAAATATCATCCGATAGCCAAACAGGCAGAATTGGCAATAGGTATGGGGCAGGCGAATTTAATGAAGTCCCGTGGGGGCTTCGATCCAAAAATAGAGGTAGACTATGCCCGTAAAGAGTTTAAGGGAACGGAATACTATGACGAACTTAATGCAACGTTTAAGATTCCTACTTGGTATGGAATAGATCTAAAAGGAAATTTTGAACAAAACGAAGGCGATTTTTTGAATCCTGCGGAAACTGTTCCGACCAATGGGCTTTACAGTGCGGGAGTTTCCGTTTCATTAGGACGTGGTTCTTGGATCAACGAACGAATGGCTACCTTAAAACAAGCCAAGTTTTTTAGGGAACAGACCAAGGCAGATCGCGACCTCCTGGTAAACCAAATACTGTTCGATGCTTCCCTTACCTATTTTGATTGGTTACAGGCGTATAGGGACAGCAAAGTATTCGCTAACTTTCTTAACAACGCGCAAATTAGGTTTGTAGGCATCAAAAAGAGTGCTTTGGTAGGAGAAATAGCGGCTATAGATACCGTTGAGGCCAAAATTGCCGTCCAAAGTAGGGCCTTGGAACTGGAGCAGGCCAAGGTAAGGTTCAGGAATAAATCTTTGGAACTTTCCAATTTTCTATGGTTGAACGACAATCTTCCGTTAGAGCTACAGAACAATGTAATACCGGAAGAGGATATTGCTGCCGACATAGATAATACATTGGAAATCTTAGGTAAACCCTTGGATAGTTTTACCATTGACAACCACCCTAAACTTAGGTCCTTAGGTTTTAAGATAGATGGCCTACAAGTAGATAAGCGCCTTAAGACCAATAAATTATTGCCCACGATAGACGTAGACTATAATTTTTTGACAGAATCCCCAGAACGTATCAATTCTTTCGTGACGGACGAGTACAAAGGTGGGGTTACATTTCAGTTACCACTGTTTCTGCGAAAGGAAAGAGGCGATTTGCGGTTGGCGAAGATTAAATTACAAGATGCGGAATTTGAGTATGACAATGCCCAGATAGAGATTCGTAATAAAGTGTACGCTATTTATAACGAGTTGGAATCTTTTCAGGACCAAAATGTACTAATAAACGATATTGTTATAAACTACAGGGTGTTACTCGCTGCGGAGGAAAGAAAATTTAGTTTTGGGGAGAGTTCCCTGTTCTTGATCAACTCAAGGGAAAGCAAGCTTATAGATGCGGTATTAAAACAGAACTTGGTGCAGAACAAGTACTACGCGGCAAAGGCAAAACTGTTCAATAGTTTGGCGGTGAATCCGGAAAATCTTTAAAAATATTGGCTTATCCGCTAGAAACACTAATAGCTTCTATTGTAGGCGGCGTTCTGTGACCAAAAGCTATAGGTTACATCTGTTTGGATGCTATGAAAAGTTTGTTTTGTAACGTAGGTTGTTGTAGTCATTAGTTGAGCGGATCGCTTGTATCTTGGGTTTGGATAGCAATAGCCGAAGCCAACAGATGTGATGTAGTAGAATTACAATTTGGTAACCCGAAAAAGGTTTTATAGGCTTGAAACCATAGTTGTCATAACTGCGTTTAATTTTGGGTTTTTGGCTTTGGGGCAATCGGATAATAGCCCCGTTTTTCACTTTATTTCATCTTAAAAATAAGGTACCAAAAATAGATTCTTTTAATGCTCTGCCATTATTATATCACAATATGATAGTTTTACTATGAAAATATGATATATTAACTATTGTTTAACGGATTATTACTATTGAAATAAATTTTGTGAGGTATTTTTGTGCAGCACACTAGACCAACAACCTAGTCGATTTATAGAATAAATATAAAAAGACAAATTGTATGAAGAAGAGCAGACCTGTGTTGTTTCCAGAGTTTATCGGTAATGAAAATATGTCGAGCAAAGTGGACGTTAGATGGCAGGATATTAGACCGGAGCATAAGTTGAAAATTGGAAAGCCATCCAATCGATATTATCAGTATATCTACCCCTCGCTTAATTTTGAAGATCATAGTTTGGATAACTTAAACGGCCTATTGGATTATGAAGGTTTTGAAGTATACGTAAGAAGTATTTTAAAAATGAAAAATGGAGAGTCCTATGCCGTTTTGGCTAGGCAGGGAGATGTGCTTTTCTCCCAGGATATGGTGCATATTTATGCCGAAATTCAAAAGGCGCACGAATCATTTGAGTTGCTGGATGCTTAACTGCGTATAAAGTATAGCAGCACAACCATTTTGGGCCTATATGAGTAGTTTTTTAGATACTTTGTCTTTATAGATAAACGTACAACAGGTATAAAAGTAAGCTCCCAGCCTTTCACTTTGCAGGTTAGATAAGGATTTTGCTGGAAAATATTTCCAGCTACCATTAAATTGGTGAGCTCCTTACAAGAGAATAATTTAAATAATTATCCAATTTAGGGTTACAATGAGCATATATAAAACGGGTGTTCGGTCGCTGGCTTGGTGCAATGTAACAGGAGTTGCAAAACAACGTTGATTAAGTTCGTAAATTGCACTTAAAAGTACGAATCACATAAACGTATAGAACAAATTTTATGACAAGATCTACGGATGAGTTAATACAAGAAGCGCTGACAAAAGCAATTTCCTACACGGAATATAGAGAACTGGTTGCCAATTTGGCCAAATACGGCAAATCAACCGGTGCTACGCAAACAGATGACTTGGCAAACTATACAAAGTTGAATGACCGACGAATGAAACGTTGGGACAAAATGTTCAAGATAGACGAGACGGCCGCCAAAATTGTTCTCGGGACAACTAGAAACCAAACATGGCTTGTCTTGACCGAAAGTTGGTGTGGAGACGCTTCACCTGCCCTGCCGGTTATGGAGAAAGTAGCAAGTCTTAATCCGGGTATTAGTTTGCGGATCATCATTAGGGACGAGAACGAGGCGTTAATGAATAGATTCTTGACCAATGGTGGTATGTCTATCCCTAAACTTATTGTCATGGATAACGCAAGCCAAAAAGTACTTGGAACTTGGGGGCCTCGCTCCCAAAACGCCACAAAACTGGTAGAAGACCACAAGGCCTTGCACGGTTCTATATTGCCCGAGTTTAAGGAAGAACTACAAGTATGGTACAATACGGATAAAGGGCAAAGTATTTTAAAGGAGCTCCTGGAATTACTTACTTTGGAATAAATACGTTATGGTTCCTTTTTGTATTGGTTTGGATGCTTTGCTAAATTTTGCTTTTAACGCATAGGCGATAGCGTTCTCTACCAGACAGCCGTTGGACGTACCGGAACTTTTTGCATTGAAACTGGCATCGGTAACATAGCCATTGGCGTCTACATCTATGTTAACTACTACTTTTCCCCCTTCTATACAGGTGTATATGGGCGGAGGAAGTTTAATACTGTTCCTGTTTAACAGGGAATAGGATATCGTTGTTCTTCGTTCTGCCAAATAATCCGTAAACTCTTTTTTTTTGGCTTCTTTTTCGCCTAAAAGTTGTTTCTGTTCTTCACGTTTTTTTGCAAGTTCCTTTATTTTGGTGCTATATTCCGAGTCGGCCATTAAATCGTCCGATGCGGAGCCTTCTGCAAAAGGTGTGTTTTCCGCTAGAATTTCTTCTAATGTTTTAAGGGGTTCTGGATTGCCATAGCTGGGTTTGGCCGTTTCGTTGAATGCTGTATGGCTTTTTACCTGTTGGACCTTGGACTCTTCTTCAATAATTTTTTCTTCTGCAAGTATTTCTTCCAGTAGCTCCTCGTCCAAGATCATTTCTACTACATAGTCTTCGTCCTTTTCGGTCTTGCCACCTAATTGAATCGAATAAAGTACCAATACAACAATTGCCAAGGAGAAAATGGTAATTATAAGGGATAATTGTTGCCTGTTGAGGTTCATGGATATATAACTGCTTTATTTGGAAAATAGTACAAAAATCCAAGCCATAAGGCTTAGGAGTCTAGTTCTTTCAATACTATTTCCTCAAAAACCATTGGGTCTAGGGCATTATCTACGTTGTAAACCCCTATTTTGGTTCTCCTAAGAGAGGATAAATAGGCGCCGGAAACCAAGGCTTTTCCAAAATCATGAGCGATAGAACGGATATAGGTTCCCTTACTGCATACGATACGAAAACGAATTGTGGGTAATTTAATTTCAGTTATTTCAAATTCGGTCACGGTAACTTTTCTGGTTTGTATCGTTACAGGTTTTCCTTCTCGCGCGTATTCATATAGTCTTTTTCCGTCTTTTTTAAGTGCGGAAAATATAGGTGGGGCCTGATCTAGCTCGCCAATGAAGGTTTTTGCGGTTTTATGTACCAGTTCTTCCGTAATATGTTCAATGGTAAACGTATTGTCTATTTCTGTTTCCAGGTCGTATGAAGGTGTAGTTGCACCAAGTATTAGTGTGCCGGTATATTCTTTTTCGAGTCCTTGGAACTCGTGTATTTTTTTAGTGAATTTGCCAACACATATCATAAGCAAACCTGTTGCGAGCGGGTCTAAGGTTCCGGCATGGCCTATTTTAATCTTTTTTAGACCAAAGCGTTTTTTTAAAACCCATTTTAGTTTATTTACTGCCTGAAAGGAGGTCCACTGTAAAGGCTTATCTATCAATAGTAATTCACCGCTTAAGTAATCTTCTTTAGTTTTCACGTTTTTTTTAGGTATGTAGTTCTCGTGGTGCTTCATTCGAACCGGCTATCTTATCTTGGGGGTTTCCAAGAACCTAATTATCAAATCCTAATATTGGTTGGATTCCTTGTAAAGATGTCGTTTTTCCTTACTATTTTAATTTCGAAAAGAGTCTATGGATTCATGAAACCATAAACAATGGCGATAAGTCCTACAACCAAACAGTATATGGCAAAATAGCTTAACTTGCTTTTACGTACAAGTTTTATCATCCATGTACATGCTGCTAGCCCGGCTACAAAGGCCGCTATAAATCCGGCTCCCATAGCAATATTGTTTTCTCCATTAGAAGTAAGGTCCCCACTTAGCAGATCTTTGGCAATCTTGCCAAAGATCAAAGGCACGACCATTAAAAAAGAAAATCGCGCCGCTTTAGATTTATCTACTCCCAAAAGTACCGATGTTGAAATAGTGGCGCCACTTCGCGAAATTCCAGGTAGCATAGCGATCGCTTGCGAAATTCCTACGATAAAGGCATTTTTAAAACTTACTTTTTTATCCGTATCCTTTGCCTTGTCCGCAAAATATAGGAGTACGGCCGTAATTACCAGCATAAAGCCAACAAAGCGAATATTGCCACCAAAAAATGCTTCTAACTGCTCTTCAAAAAACAGGCCCACAAAAACAGCGGGGAGCATGGAGATGATTATTTTGACGGAAAACTGACTTTCCTCGTTCCATTTGAACTGTAAAAGCCCGCTTAGGATCTCCCATACATCTTTTCTGAAAACTACAATGGTACTCAATGCAGTTGCAAAATGCAGTATTACGGTAAACAGTAGGCTTTCTTCGGGTACGGAGTTATCTCCAAGAATGGCTTTCCCCAATTCTAAATGACCACTGGAGGAGACAGGTAAAAATTCTGTTAATCCCTGTATTATGCCCAGGATAATGGCATCTAAAATTTCCAATTAGCTTTTTGTTTTATGCGGATTCAACAAAATAGCGTACACTTCTATTCCTAAGCCTATAAGCACTAAAGTAGGAGCTAAGCGGATTCTTCTAAAATTAAATATTTCAGGGTTAAAGATATTGGGGTCGTCCGTTCCGCCCCCACTCATCAATATAAAACCTAATGTAATAAACGCCAGCCCTATAAACATGAAAAGATAATTTTTCTTTTGGAAAATAAACTCTTGTTTAGGGGCAGACTGAATATGTTTCTTCTTACTCATAATACAAAGTTAGCAAAGTTGGTCATAAGTACATCGATGTCACCCAATAAAACCATTAAATAGGTTCATATCCGGCATGAAGTTATCAATAATAAAGTTCATCGGTTCTAAGGTTTAAAAACCGCTGTGTGGCAAAATAAGTGCTGGTTAAGGAAATAAGTATGCCCAATACGAAAACCCCGACGAGCAGACTTATAATAATATAAGGTTCGTCCAAAAGTCCTAGGTCTTGGAAATTGGTATTCACATAATAGAGTACACCACCGATCGCTATCAGGGCCAAGAGGGCTCCCAACATGCCCAGTTTTATATTTTGCCAAATGAAAGGCCTTCTGATGAAGCTTTTGGTAGCGCCTACCATTTGCATGGTTTTAATTACAAAACGCTTGGAATAAATAGATAGGCGAATAGAACTATTGATCAATAATACGGCGATGAGGGTAAAAATGGCGCTGGCGGTCAATATCCAAAAACTGATTTTCTCCACACTTTTGGCTACCATGCCTACCAATACCTTATCGTAGCTTACTTCTTCTACGTAGCTTTTTTCAGAGAGGGTCTCGGCAATTTCAGTTACTTTTTCGGCCGTAACAAAATCTGCCTTAAGGTTTACGTCTATAGAATTCTTTAAAGGATTATAGCCAAGGTAATCTACAAAATCCTCCCCAATATCCTCACTATGCTGTTTGGCCGCTTCTTCTTTGGATACATATACGGCAGATTTTGTGTAGTCGGACATAGCCAAGGTTTTCTGTAGCTGTTCCACCTCTATTTCTTTAGCGTTCTCTTTTAGGAATATAGAAATGGTGATCTGCTCTTTGGAGCGGTCTGCCATTTTTTTGGTATTCAAAACCAGAAGTGCCAATATTCCCAATAAAAAGAGTACCAAAGCAATACTTAGTACTACCGAGAAATAGGAGGAGATAAGCTTTCGCTTCTGGTAATTTTCAAAAGAAGTGCTCATAGGACCATTTAAGTACCGTAAAAATAGGAAAGTAATGTGAAACGGGCCACAACAATTAACATTGCTATTGGTTCGCTATTTAAGGTGTGGAGCGTTTATAACGTTACAGTAATCGTAAAACATGGTATTATCGCTTTAAAACGAAATATCCGTTACGTACGGTATCTTGAATCTGTATGCGGTACCAGTAATTACCGGAGGGCATTTGGGCTCCGTTAAAAGTACCGTCCCAAGAAGGATTATCTGCCCCCGCGTTTTTAAGCAGTTGTCCAAATCGGTCAAAAATGGATAGCTCAAAGGAAGAAAAGAATTCCAGCCCTTGCGGTATAAATACATCGTTATTCCCATCTGCGTTGGGAGTAAAGAACTTAGGGATGACCAAGTGGATAAATTCTTGGGATATAATACCGCAGTTATTCCCAAAACGTATGTTAACGGTATAGCGACCTCCTTGAATTCCGTAGAACTCAGGGCTCGTTTGAAAAGGGCCGTTGCCCAATGCAAATTCAAACTGTCCTTCGTTTTCCAAATCGATACTAATGTCCGCGCCGTTAGATATTATATTGCTTATTATTGGCTGTGTTGCCGGTCTCACGGTTATCGTTTTAGTATTGGAGCAGCCCTCGGAATTGGTAACAACAACCGTGTATTCCCCTGCAGTGGTTATCAAAATTTCTTCTGTAGTCTCTCCTGTGCTCCATGCATAGGACATGTTTTCCAGATCAGCCGAAAGGACAACGGAACTTCCGTTACAAATCTCTATTGTTTCGTCCGTTACTTGGGGTATTTGGTTTACCGTATAGGTAAGGGGCGTTCTAAGAGTAGATATACAGCCTATGCTTCCCGCAACACTTTCCGCATAGTAGGTTCCGGTAGCAGCAGGCCTGTAGCTAGGGCTGTCTTCCAATAAAAGAGTACCTCCCGTGGGGGCATCGTACCAGTTGACCCGTGCGTCTCCTGCAACGGAAACGGTTAAGGGGGTTTCCTCATTTTCACATTGGCTTATATCGCCATTGCTAACAGGGGGTGGTGGGGTGGGTATAACTACGATTTCAAAAACATCTGAAAGGACATTGCAAAGATCGTTGGATAGATTTACAGGGTCTTCCGCTACTTTTGTCCTGAAATAAGTGGTGGTAATTATTGGAGATGTTACCAATCTACTAGTGTTTTCACCTGGGATATCCGTCCAGATTAACTGGTCGGTGCTTTCTTGCCATTGATAGGCGAAATTGGTGAAAATAGTGCCATCTGGTGTAGCTTCTAACTCGGCCGTGATACCGCCTTGCCCTTCGCAGGAAATAAGTGCGGTTTCATTTTGTTCATCTGTTATTGTAATCGTATCACCACAAGAGCTAAATGAAATATCATCTATAGCTAAGTCATTTCCGCAGCCTCCGTTGGCGTTGTTCCTCATTTTTAAAATAACCGAGGTCTGCCCCGGTAAGGTTTTGAACACAAGGGCGTATTGTTCCCATTCTGGACTGTTGCTATTGGGAATGTTCCCCGTATCTCCTTGTGCAAGAAGATCGGTATCCGTTTCGTCCCAAATTTGAAACCTAACATTTATGGGAATGGGAATACCGTCGCAACCTGGATTCGTTGGTTGTAAATTTATTAGCCAGGAAGAAAATTCGTAAGTTGTATTCTCACAAAGGCCTGTCACTGTTCGCCTGTAAAATTCACCGGCGGTAAAACTTGCATTTACGATCAAGGACCGTCCATTGGTGTCCCCTGGGGTATGGTCGGCAACATTGGCCCAATCGTAATAGTCCGTAGTGCTACTTATGGTATATTCCCCATCTGCTGGCGTACCTGTGGTAAATAGATAATTAGTGGTTCCAATGGGCAAGGCAGGGCCATCGGTGAGGCCGGTGCCAAAATCCTCGGTAAAGATCGGAGTGCCCGAATTTCCAGTGCAAAATCCAAGCTGCGCGCTAAGGTCATTCGTAAAAAATCCGAGAGAACAGAAGAGTAAAAACAGGAGTTTGGAGCAACGTACGATCATCTTTCTAAAAATACTGTTTTAGGGTATAACGTTTTCTTTGGGCAACGATTGTACGAACCAAAAAGGTTAATCGCCAATATCTTTTTAACTTTCATCGATTACACCTATTTTTGCCCCGCAAAATAAGGGCATGCGTAACCGTTATTTCAAAACGGCTCGGGTATGATTTTAGTGTTTTATACAGGTATCCTATGAACTACGATTTTAATGCGATAGAAGAGAAATGGCAAACCTATTGGGCCAAGAATCAAACATTTAAGGCTTCCTCACCCGATGCCTCTCAAGGAGGGGAGCCTTTAAAACCTAAATACTATGTGTTGGATATGTTTCCGTATCCCTCTGGTGCAGGGCTTCATGTAGGTCATCCTTTGGGCTATATCGCCAGTGATATTTATGCCCGTTACAAAAGGCATAAAGGCTTTAATGTGCTGCACCCGCAAGGGTATGATTCTTTTGGCCTCCCGGCAGAGCAGTATGCCATACAAACGGGACAGCACCCTGCTATAACCACTGCTGAAAATATCAAGACCTACAGGCGACAATTGGACCAACTGGGATTTTCTTTTGATTGGAGCAGGGAAGTACGCACCTCCGACCCAAAATATTACAAATGGACACAGTGGATCTTTATTCAGTTGTTCAACTCCTGGTACAACAAAGAGACGGATAAAGCAGAGGATATATCCACTTTGATTTCCATGTTCGAATCCGATGGAAATAGTAAAGTCAATGCCGTTTGTGATGATGCCATCGAAAAATTCACAGCAGTAGATTGGAAGTCGTATTCAGATACAGTAAAGCAAGAAATCCTTTTAAAATATAGGCTAACCTATTTGGCCGAAAGTGAAGTAAACTGGTGTCCGGCATTGGGTACCGTTTTGGCCAATGATGAGATCGTTAACGGAGTCTCCGAACGTGGCGGCCATCCGGTCATCCGAAAGAAGATGACGCAATGGAGTATGCGGATCGCTGCCTATGCCCAACGCTTATTGGATGGATTGGACAAAATAGATTGGCCGCAGCCGCTTAAAGATTCGCAAACGAATTGGATAGGTAAATCGGTGGGGGCTAGCGTTACGTTCCATGTGCTTGCTGAGAATAAAACAGTACAACATAGTATTGATGTGTTTACAACGAGACCCGATACCATTTTCGGAGTTTCCTTCATGACATTAGCGCCAGAGCATGAATTGGTGGCGCAAATAACTACGGATGCACAAAAAGCCGAGGTCGAGGCTTATGTAGAAGCTACGGCAAAACGCTCCGAGCGAGATCGTATGGCCGATGTGAAGACTATTACCGGTGCCTTTACCGGGGCGTATGCGGAACATCCATTTACCAAAGAACCCATTCCTATTTGGATAGGCGATTACGTATTGGCCGGTTACGGTACAGGGGCGGTCATGTCCGTTCCCTGCGGCGATCAGCGCGATTATGATTTTGCGAAACATTTTAATATCCCGATCCCAAATATTTTTGAAGGTGTCGATATTTCGGAAGAAGCATTTGCTGACAAGGATAAGACAATCATCGCGAATTCCGATTTTTTGAACGGCCTTGGACAAAAAGAGGCCAGTACATTGGCCATTGAACGATTGGAGGCCTTAGGACAGGGAGAAGGCAAGATCAATTATCGCTTGCGCGATGCGGTTTTTAGTCGCCAAAGGTATTGGGGAGAGCCTTTCCCGGTATATTATGATGCCGATGGAATGCCGCAGATGCTCGACCAAAAGTTTCTACCCTTGGAATTACCGGAGGTGGATAAGTATTTACCCACCGAAACCGGTGAACCGCCCTTAGGCAATGCCAAGGAATGGCATTGGTTGCAATATGGCGATGAAGGAAAGGTGGTATCCGAGGAAGAATACAATAATTCCTCCCCAGAAGAAAGGTTGGGAGGGCCTTTGGAGCTGAACACCATGCCCGGTTGGGCCGGAAGTTCCCAGTATTTTAACCGCTACATGGATCCCCATAACGACGAAGAGATCTTTTCCCAAGAGGCGATTAACTATTGGCAGGATGTGGACTTATATATAGGCGGCAGCGAGCACGCCACGGGCCATTTGTTGTACTCCCGTTTTTGGCAAAAGTTCATGTTCGATAAAGGCTTAGTGCCCAAAGACGAGTTTGCGAAGAAGTTGATCAATCAAGGGATGATAACGGGGACAAGTGCTTTTGTTTATTCTATAGTTGAATATCCGGAATTCATGGTTTCTAATGCGGTTTATAAAAATTATAATAACCCAAGTAGTAGATTAGAAACTTTAAAATTCATTCAAAGTTTTACAGGTCAGGATTTAACTGCAATTCAATTAAATCCGATTAGGGTTGATGTGAAATATGTAAACGCATCAAATGAAATTGATATTCCTGAATTTCGTAGATGGATGAAAGAGTTCAACCTTGATTATTTAAAATTTATTGTTTCAAAAGAGGAACAAAAGAGAGATGTGGTTACGGTTCATCGCGAGGTCGAAAAAATGTCCAAATCCAAATACAACGTCGTGAATCCAGATGCTATATGTGAGGAATACGGGGCAGACAGTTTACGCTTGTACGAGATGTTCCTGGGGCCTTTGGAGCAATCAAAACCTTGGAACACGGCAGGTATTACGGGAACACATTCCTTCTTAAAAAAATTATGGCGTTTGTATCATTCAGGACCGGATAATACATTTTTCGTGACCGATTCCCCGGCCTCGGGAGGGGGCGAGGGGGAGGTCGGTCTGAGTGGGCCATCCGCAGAGAGCCTAAAGACACTGCATAAAACCATCAAAAAAGTGGAAGAGGATATCGAGAATTTTAGCTTTAACACTTCGGTTTCTACCTTTATGATTTGTGTGAACGAGCTATCGAGCCAAAAATGTACAAGTCGTGCTATTCTGGAACCGCTTGCTATTTTGGTATCGCCCTATGCGCCCCATATCGCAGAGGAACTTTGGGAAAAACTAGGGCATAGGGAATCTATTTCCACCGCTCCTTTCCCAAAATTCGAATCTAGCTATTTGGTAGAGCGTAACAAGGAATACCCTATTTCCTTTAACGGTAAAATGCGCTTTAAGCTGAAATTATCCTTGGACTTATCTAAAGATGAAATAGAGGCCGTAGTTATGGCGCATGAAAAGACCAAGGAGCAATTGCAGGGCAGAACCCCTAAAAAGGTGATTGTAGTACCAGGTAAGATTGTGAATATTGTGGGTTAGGCATAGTTGATTTGTTGGACTTGGTTAAGGATTGCCATAGCTGATCATTATGTGGTAAATAAAAGTAGGATGAGGTTCACGTTTAGGTAAAACCAAATAAATATATGCAAACCACAGAGCTAATTGGTCTGGTAGCTGCCACATTAACGACGGCTGCATTTTTGCCCCAAGTGTATAAAACTTGGGTGCACAAATCCACAAGGGATATTTCCCTTGTGATGTATATGGTGTTGTTAACGGGTACTTTATTGTGGCTTTTTTATGGTGTTCGTATTGCTAGTTTTCCAATTATCCTTGCAAATTCCATTACGGCAGTTCTTCTGTTTCTAATGCTTTTAATGAAAATGAAATATAGATAATTATAATACATACCCCTTGATATTTAGGGGGTATATGTTAAAATAAATAATAATTAAACTAATAACCCCTGTATTTTACCGAGTAATTTTTTATTATAACATTAATTATCACAACTTAGCTGTATAATTTAAAATGATATAATAATGATCGTTGGTATTCCTACAGAAATTAAGAACAATGAAAGTCGGGTAGGGATGACCCCTGCAGGAGTTTTTGAATTGGTAAAGAACAACCATACCGTATATGTGCAGTCCGGAGCAGGGGAGGGCAGTGGTTTTTTTGATGCGGATTACCAACAGGTTGGTGCATCCGTCTTGGAAACGATACAGGAAGTGTATGCTATCGCCGAGATGATCGTAAAAGTAAAGGAACCTATTGCTGAGGAATATGACTTGATCAAAGAAGGGCAGATATTGTTTACTTACTTCCATTTTGCGTCTAGCGAACCGCTTACCAAGGCCATGATCAAACAAAAGGCCATTTGTATTGCTTATGAAACTGTAGAGGATGAGGAAGGAACCTTGCCCCTATTAACTCCAATGTCCGAGGTCGCCGGGAGAATGGCGATTCAGCAAGGCGCAAAATATTTGGAAAAACCCGTTAAAGGACGTGGTGTGCTGTTAGGCGGTGTTCCCGGTGTTGCACCGGGAAGGGTTTTAGTACTGGGAGCCGGTGTAGTTGGCATACAAGCTGCTAAAATGGCAGCAGGTTTGGGTGCCCACGTTACGATCATGGACATTAATATGAAACGATTGCGATATGCAAACGATGTAATGCCGCCCCATGTAGTTACCGAATTCTCTAACGAATACAACATCAGAAAACATATAAAAACTCATGACCTTATTATTGGCGGCGTTTTATTGAAAGGTAAAAAAGCACCGAACTTGATTACGAGGGATATGCTAAAAGAGATGCGGCCCGGAACGGTGATCGTTGATGTGGCGGTAGACCAAGGCGGATGCGTAGAAACCACAAAGCCCACGACCCACGAAGACCCTATTTATATTATAGATGATGTCGTACATTATTCGGTTGCCAATATGCCCGGGGCGGTACCCTATACCTCTACGGTAGCCTTGACTAACGTGACCTTGCCCTATGCGGTACGTTTGGCAAATTTGGGCTGGGAAAAAGCATGTGAAAAGGATGCCAGCTTAAAGAAGGGACTTAATATTGTATCCGGTAAAGTGGTATATCAAGAAATCATAGAGGCTTTTAGCTGGGAAGAAGTTCTCTCGTAAAAGTACATTTTGTCAGTATATTTAGACCTCTCCAGCCCTTTTGTAACGTAAAAAGGGTTTGGCGGGGTTTTTGCTTTGCAAGAGCAGGATTTCGTTTGTAAATCGGAATCTTTACTTATATTTATTTTGAATTTAAATAGTTGAAACGTTATGATGGGATATTATATATTGATAGGTGGTATTGCTTTGGTAAGCTGGTTGGTAAGTAGCCGACTCAAAAGTAAGTTTAAGCATTATTCAAAAGTTCACCTACAAAATGGAATGAGTGGTGCCGAGATAGCACAAAAAATGTTGGACGACCATGGAATCAGGGATGTGCAGGTGGTGTCTACACCAGGGATGTTGACCGACCATTACAATCCAAAGAATAAAACGGTAAACCTAAGTGAGGGGGTTTATAACCAAAGAAATGCTTCGGCAGCAGCTGTTGCCGCGCACGAAGTAGGGCACGCCGTACAACACGCCACTGCTTACGAGTGGTTAGGTATGCGTTCCAAATTAGTGCCTATAGTAAGCGTCACATCCAGTATGTCTACTTGGGTAGTTTTTGGGGGTCTCGCACTCGGGGCTGCTGCAGGAGTTGGTTTAGGATATTACGTTGCAGTTGCCGGTTTGGTAATGATGGGTTTCGCCACCCTGTTCAGTTTTGTAACCTTGCCGGTGGAGTATGATGCCAGTAACAGGGCGTTGGCATGGTTAAAAGATAGGAATATTGTTACTCGAGAAGAGTATAAAGGTTCGGAGGATGCTCTTAAATGGGCCGCAAGAACCTATTTGGTTGCCGCTATCGGTTCCTTGGCTACTTTGGTTTATTGGGGTCTTCAGGTATTTGGCGGAAGGGACTAGTTTTTCTAAAGTAAGGAAAAGAAGTGGTTTAAACTTTTCGCGTTCAAGCGAAAATTAGAAATTTTATGACCATTTGAAGGCTTTTTTGAGTTGCATGGCATAGCTATGGAAAGAAAAAAAGACAGGGCCGAAACAAAAGCCAACAATTTGGCTTTTGAATGAGGAGCCAGCTGCAGCCCGCGGCGAAAAAGAGCATTTTTTTAGCTAACGGAAAAAGTTTAAATGACTTCAAATAGTAAACCTGTTGCCGAGAGCGTAACAGGTTTTTTTATTTTTAGCCAAATTATGTATTGAAACCTCGTTATGGAGTTTCGAGATACTATGAATCCTGGGCTTGCATCGATTTATTATAGCATCGCCATGGTGAAATCGAAAAAAGTAGCACAGCGGTAGCATTCGCAGTAGCTTGGAACTGTAATAGTTTTCTAATTCATATTTTGGGTTTAAGTCGACACGATGTATTTAGAGACAGAACGATTATTTGTGGGGGACCTAAAAATTGAAGATGCCGGTTTTATCTTCGATTTGATGAACGCCCCAGAATGGATCAGCTTTATTGGCGATAAGGGGATTAACTCCATAGAAAAAGCCGGTAAACATATAAATGAATCCTTGTTGAAGGGCTATACAGAAAGCGGACTGGGTATGCGAAAGGTGTGTTTAAAAACAAATAACCAACCTATAGGTATATGTGGGTTCTTACAACGCGACTATTTGGAACATCCAGATATCGGGTTTGCCTTTTTGCCGAAATTTGCACGGCAAGGATATGCTTATGAAACTACCAAATCAATAATGGAATATGGTAGAGATCAGTTGAAATTCAAGAAAATATTTGCCATTTGCCTAGAAACCAATACAAGGTAGGTTCATCTTTTGAAAAAACTGGGATTTATTGAAAACGGTACAATAAGGCCCAATGTAGATGCACACGAATTGATGCTATTTGTGGGCTAGATCGTAATTTGACGATCAATTTGCTGAGCTAGTGATATAAAGGTCTCCGTTCTGGAAACGCCTTCTATCTGCTGGATCTCTTTGTTCAGTACATGCATTAGATGTTCGTTGTCCATACAAAGGATTTTGATCAGGATAGACCAGTTGCCAGTGGTGTAGTGGCATTCCAGTACCTCCGGAATTTTTTCCAACTGTTTTACAGCCCTTGGATTGCTCATGGCCTTGTCCAGATAAATGCCAATATAGGCCATGGTTGTGTAGCCCATAACTTTGGGATTGATTACAAATTTTGATCCTACCAAAAGCCCGGAAGCTTCTAGTTTTCGTAATCTTTGGTGTATGGCGGCACCGGATATCCCTATACTTCGCGCAATTTCCAGTACCGGTTTACGTGCATCCTCCATCAAAAATCTTAGGATTTTTTTGTCTATCCCATCAATTTTGACATTTTGATTAGGTGATTTCATTTTTTACATATCAATTTGAAATCAAAAATAGCTAAAATACCCTAATAGTGTTAGTCAAAAAAAAATATTACGGTGAACAAAATTTTCTTAACTGGCTACAGTATCCGGGTTATAGCCTAAATAGGGTACATGGTGTTCTTTGAAGCTAATCCCATAGTTCTCCAGTTCCTTAAGTATTGGAGTGTAAACCTCGTTTGAAATAGGAATCTGAACGCCAGGTTGGGTTATATTCTTGTTTAATATGAGCAGTGTGGCGATCGCTACGGGAAGTCCTACGGTTTTTGCCATGGCAGTGTAGGTTCGATCCTCGCCAAGCACTACCATATTGGAATCGATCTGTTCTTTTTTGCCGTTAATTTCGTAACCGAACTTATGGTACATGACGATCATGTCCTTGTCCTCCGGGGCTAATGTCCAGCTGTCTTCAAGGATTTTTTGAAGGATTTGAGCCGGAGTGGCATTTTTAAGTCCAATACGTTTTTCAGTGTCAAAAAGATTTAGTTCTGTGAGTTTGTCCCACATAATATCGTCCTGATCTATTTTTAAGTAGTGGCGTAATTTCAGCTCTACGGAGTCTGTTGGCGAGTATGGTAAAAAAAGGTTCACAAACTCCCTATAGGTCATGTTTTCAGAATCCTCTACGGTATAGCTGTCGTCTGTCATACCTAACTGCACGAACATATTCCATGCTTTTGAAAATCCCACCCGTCGCATGGTGCCCCTGTAAATAGTAAGCGCATTTTGTAATCCGTAGGCTTCCTTGTAATTTAAAGAATCTCGGTTGGCATACCCTTCAAAACGGCCATAACCATCAATTTCAAAAAACTCTGTCCTACGAAATAATTTGTGATAGGGTATAAATTTATAAGTTCCTTCTTGTATAAATTTTGCAGCTCCGCCCTGTCCGGCTAAGACTACATTTCTAGGGTTCCAAGTGAATTTGTAGTTCCAAAGATTGTTGTCCGACTCCGGTGCCACCAGGCCTCCGGTAAAGGATTCGAACAATAGAATTTTACCGCCTTTGTCACGAATTCGGTCAATGACTTGCATGGCGCTCATGTGGTCAATACCGGGGTCTAGACCGATCTCGTTCATGAAAACCAGTCCGTTCTCTTTAGCTGCCTCGTCCAGTTCCATTATTTCGGGACTCACATAGGACGCGGTAACCAAGTGCTTTTTGAATTTTATACAGTCTTCTGCAACTTTTATATGAAATCTAGCGGGTAGCATGGAAACTACGATATCTGCATTTTTAATTGCCGCCGCACGTTCCTCATCTTTAAACACATCTAATTCAAGGGCCTTACAGTTAGGATGTGATGCTATTTTTGTTGGAATGGATTCGGGGTTCAAATCCCCAATGGTAAGATGTAAGGACTCACTTATGGATTTATCCAAGAAATAATCTAATAAATATGAGGTGGATTTACCGGCACCTACTACCAAAATTTTTCGCGACATTTTGTATTGCTTACTTTTGTTATAGAACGATGAACTAAGGTATCAAATTGTTACATTTATAAAAAATGGAGAGAATTAAGTTATGAACAAAACAATTTTTGTAACAGCATCCGTTTTAGGTCTGTTGGCTGTTTTATTGGGTGCTTTTGGAGCACATGGGTTACAGAAGATTGTGGACGCCAAGGCCGTTACTAGTTTTGAAACCGGTGTACGCTATCAGATGTACCATGCCTTTTTCTTATATGTGCTGGGCTTTTTGCCAGGTTTGTCCGACCGCGTAAAACAGTCTGTTTTTTATTTGGTAATTGTGGGTATTGTGCTGTTCTCCTTTTCTATTTATCTGTTGGCCATTAATGGTTTGTTTGATTTTGATTTTAAGGTGATTGCATTTATAACCCCTATCGGCGGTACTTTGCTCATTACTGCATGGGGGGTATTGGGCTATAGTATATATAAAGGCAAATAGCTTATGAGGTGGTTTAAACTTTTCGGGTTCAAGCGAAAATTAGATGTTTTTTGAACATTTGAATACTTTTATGAGTTGCATAGCATCGCTACGGAAGGAAAAAAACAGGGCAGAAACAAAAGCATTTGGCTTTTGAATGAGTAGCCGGCTGCAGCACGCAGTGAATAAGGGCGCTTTTTGAGCGAACGGAAAAAGTTTAAATGACTTCTATGGTTCCTTTTAAGGTGTTTAAGGGGTTATCAGTAGTTTTTTTGTCCTTTAAAATATAAATTAGGGTGACCGAAATTCAAATACAAAGGTTTTTTGGAAGAATCGAGCGTTTAAATCTTGAATCAAAACCATCTTTTGGCAAAATGAACGTGAATCAAATGGTTTGTCATTGTGCGGATTTTTACAGAATGGCGAAAGGCGTAAAGAAGGCGAACGAATATGGAAAAATAAACCCTAACGATATAATCGCGATTGCTAAAACAGGTAAATCTGTACCCGCACCAAGCGGATTTGGACAAACTGAAGGTGAGGGAACTACAGCCACTAACTTGGAGAATGATAAGATAATTTTAAAACAACATATTCTGGAATTCTCAAATTTTACGAAAAATTATAAATGCGCTGTTCATCCGTATTTAGGAGAAATTTCAAATAAACGCTGGCATGAACTTGCTGTATATCACCTAAATCATCATTTAAAACAATTTGGGGTTTAAAGGTTTAGTTGGTTTCTTCACAAGATATTCAAGAATGGGAAGGGTTTAAAGGTAAATAGTATGCTAAGAGCCAATGATGGATAGCTATGGTAGATAGCGTATAAAGTATTAGATTTAGGTGCCGTAAAATATCCTTTGACTGCAACGTGGTTCAAAGGTTTTGAATTGACAAAATAGAGGTAGAAATAAGCACAAGCGTAAACTCTTATTACACACAAAAACAACGGGTTTCCTTGCCTATTATATTCTCCATAGGTATATAAATATGAATCGAACAAAATTTATAGGTCGTTTATTGGGGCCGCTATCGTTCTTTTTAATACTATTCTTTTTTCAACCTGTAGGACTTTCACAAGAAGCAAATGCTGTTTTAGCTACTACCGTTTGGATAGCTATATGGTGGATTACAGAGGCCATACCTATTGCAGTTACGGCCTTGTTGCCATTGGTGCTGTTTCCCTTGTCCGGTGGGTTGGAGCTGTCATCTGCCGCTGCTTCCTTTGGGCACAAATATGTATTCCTTTACATGGGCGGGTTCATTATTGCTATTGCTATTGAAAAGTGGAGCCTTCATAAACGTATAGCCTTGACGATTATTAATTTTATAGGTTCGGATGTTCGTAAAATAATTTTGGGCTTTATGGTGGCAACGGCTTTTTTGTCCATGTGGATATCCAATACGGCTACCGCGGTAATGATGCTCCCCATAGGTATGGCGATCATTAAGCAGTTAAGGGATAACCCGGATACCATTGAAGACGAAAACCAGACCTTTGGAAAAGCCTTGATGTTGGCCATAGCCTATAGTGCGTCTATAGGTGGTGTGGCCACGTTGATCGGTACGCCTCCTAATCTAGTTTTGGCAGGGGTAGTTTTAGATACGTATGGTTATGAGATAACTTTTATGCAATGGTTTAGTTTTGGACTGCCTATTTCTATCATCTTGCTGTTTATCTGCTGGAAGTATTTAACGCGGTATGCCTTTCAATTTAAACAAGTTGAATTCCCCGGTGGAAAACAGGAAATAAAACGACAATTGAACCAACTAGGCCCGTTATCCTATGAGGAGAAAATGGTAGCCTTTATTTTTGCCGCTACGGCCTTTTGTTGGATATCCCGTTCCTTTCTGCTTCAGAAATTCTTACCGGCATTGGACGATACTATTATCGCTATATTTTTTGCCATCGTTTTGTTCCTGATTCCCGCCAAGAATAAAAGGGAACAATTGATCAACTGGGAAGAAGCCGTAAAAATGCCGTGGGGCATCATTTTGCTTTTTGGAGGTGGTATGGCATTGGCCAAAGGTTTTGAGGTGAGCGGACTGGCTACTTGGATCGGTGGTCAAATGACGGCGCTTTCCGGTCTGCCTATTTTATTGCTGATCTTGGTACTTGTGGCGGCCGTAAACTTCCTCACCGAGATTACCTCTAATTTAGCGACTACAGCTATGCTTTTACCCGTACTGGCGCCCATGGCGTTGACCATAGACGTGCATCCTTTTGTGTTGATGGTCGGGGCAGCCGTCGCTGCCTCATGTGCATTTATGCTGCCGGTGGCAACGCCACCTAACGCCGTGGTATTTGGCTCCGGGTATTTGCGAATTCCCGATATGGTAAGTAAGGGTCTTTTTATGAACGTAGTATCTATTTTTACGGTAACCCTATTTGTTTACTTTGTTTTACCGGAGTTATGGGGCCTTGTCATAGATACGTTTCCTGATCAGCTGAAAGAATGAAATTTCTATTGATTCCAGACAAGTTTAAAGGATCGTTGACCAGCGAGGAGGTAGCTCGCGCCGTTCAACTTGGGATAGAAAAAGTACAACCAAGAGCGGCTTTCCATAGTATCAAGGCGTCGGACGGTGGCGATGGTTTTTTAAATGCAATTGCGCGGTACAAACCATATATAGGTATCCAAACAGTGGGTGAGGATCCATTGGGTAGAGCAAGGCTATGTAGTTATCTGTACAATCAAGAAGAGTCCGCTGCCTACATAGAACTTGCAAACGCATCGGGTCTGGAATTGCTTAGCGTTAAGGAGCGCGACCCTATGATAACTTCTACTTATGGCACAGGATTGCAGATCAAAGATGCGATTGAAAAAGGCGCACGTAATATCTACGTAGGATTGGGCGGTAGTGCCACGAACGATGGAGGTATTGGAATTGCCGCCGCATTAGGCTTTGTGTTCTTGAACGATGAAGGTAACGTACTGAAACCTATAGGTAAGAACTTGTTACATGTTCGTCACATTGATACTTCCTGTGTTTCCGCCCTATTGAAAGAGGTGTCATTTTTTGCGGTGAACGATGTAACGAACCCTTTATTTGGTGAAGACGGTGCTGCATTTGTTTATGCCCCGCAGAAAGGTGCTTCGGCTAAGGTCATTGTTGCTTTGGACAAAGGCCTCCAAAATTTACACCGGGTGGTAACGCATCTGTTTGGAAGTGATAATTCGGTACTTTCAGGTGCTGGTGCAGCTGGGGGAGCAGCTTATGGACTTAAAAGTTTTCTAAATGCCGAATTCCTGCATGGTATCGACTTTATACTTAAGCTTTCTGAGATTGAGACCACTATGGCATCGGAAACATTTGATTATATTATTACCGGTGAAGGCAGGATAGACGCACAGACCCTTAGCGGTAAACTGGTACAGGGTGTCTTGAGTTTGGGAAAGAAATTTGATATACCCGTAATCGCGGTCTGCGGACAGTTGGATGTTGAGATGACTACGCTAAAGGAAATGGGTATTGCGGATGTAATCGAAATTCAGAATGCCAACAAACCTCTTTCCTATAACCTGAAAAACGCCCAAGATTTACTGATAAAAGCTATGGAAAAATTCTATAAAAGTGCAACTTAAATAGTACATATAATGCAAAATAGCATTTGGAATATAAAGTACGAAAATCTTAAAAAAAGTATTTTATTTTATTAAAATCACAATATAATCGTTTATTTTTCGATTTAAACCTAAACTCTTGTAACATACAACCTGTTATTTTCAATAGTTTTTAGCATCGGATATGGATAGTATAATTCTACCGATATTCTTTTGATTAACGGTTTAAACAAACTTGCTTGAAATATAATTTTAATAGCTTTGCCCAAAATAAATTTCGAATATATGACTGCATCCGACCAGACGACGAAAACGATTTCGTTAAAAGACTATGGTATTACGCACGAGAACATACAGTATCAATTAAGTCCTAGCCAACTACAGTCTATCACTGTAGAAAATAAAATGGGGACGGAAACTGCCAACGGTACTTTGGCCGTGCATACCGGAGAGTTTACGGGAAGGTCTCCGATGGATAGGTTTATTGTAGAGGATACTATTACAAAAGACAAAGTATGGTGGGGTAATATTAATATTCCTTTTTCGGCGGATACCTTTGATGCCCTGCATAAAAAGGTTATTGATTATTTGAACAATAAAGAACTATTTGTTCGCGATTGTTATGCCTGTGCGGATCCGGAATATAAATTGAATATTAGGGTAATAAACGAGTATCCTTGGTCCAACATGTTTGCGTACAACATGTTTTTAAGGCCTACGGATAACGAGTTGGAAAACTTTACTCCCGAATGGACGGTGATAAATGCACCTGGTTTTATGGCAGACCCATCCAAAGACGGTACACGGCAGCATAATTTTGCGATTCTCAATTTTACAAAAAAAATAGCCTTGATAGGTGGCACCGGTTATACGGGGGAAATCAAGAAAGGTATTTTTTCGGCCTTAAATTTTATCCTCCCGGTTGAAAAGAATACCCTGCCTATGCACTGTTCTTCCAATGTGGGAAAAGATGGAGATACCGCTATTTTCTTTGGTTTATCCGGAACAGGAAAAACAACCTTGTCCACAGACCCGAACAGGGAGCTCATAGGCGATGACGAACATGGATGGACCAGTAAGAATACCGTTTTTAATTTTGAAGGTGGGTGTTATGCAAAAGTCATTAACTTATCCGAGGAGCAAGAACCCGAAATTTATGGTGCTATAAAACCTGGCGCGATATTGGAAAATGTGGTTTTGGACGATGCTAAAAATGTTGATTTTACCAATACCTCAATAACACAGAACACGCGCGTTAGTTATCCTATTTATCATATCGATAACATACGAAGACCCTCTATTGGTGAGAACGTTAAGAATATTTTCTTTTTAACTGCAGATGCTTTTGGCGTACTGCCCCCAATTTCAAAGCTTACCCCTAGTCAGGCGGCATATCATTTTATATCCGGCTATACGGCCAAAGTAGCAGGTACCGAGGCGGGTGTTGTAGAGCCCCAACCCTCTTTTTCTGCCTGTTTTGGTGCTCCGTTCATGCCTTTACATCCTACAGAGTATGCAGATATGCTTAGTAAGAAAATGAAGGAGAGCGGTGTAGCGGTATGGTTGGTGAATACGGGTTGGACAGGTGGACCTTACGGCATAGGAACACGAATGAAATTAAAGTATACCAGAGCAATGATCAATGCCGTTTTAAACGGTGATCTAGGATTGTACTCGTATGACAAGTACCACATACATTCTGTTTTTGGGGTTGCACAACCTAGGGAATGCCCAGGTGTGCCAACAGCTGTACTTAGTCCCAGAGCTACTTGGAACAACGATCAAAAATACTACACTACAGCGTTTAAGTTAACGAATGCATTTAGGGAGAATTTTAAGAAGTTTGAAAGTTACGCCAGTGAGGAGATCAGGAGAGGTGGCCCACAGCGTTATGGATTTTAGATAGAATTCGATACCCATAAAAAAACCGGCAGTAGTGCCGGTTTTTTTATGCTGTATTGCTATGCCGGCGTTTCTTATTTGTTAACGCTGGTAATGTATTTCTGCAGTGCCATCGTCATCGATGGTGTTTCGGGTGTCGGTGCCTTGATATCTATTCTAAGACCCGCTCCGGTTGCGGCGTCTACGGTAGAATTTCCAAATACTGCAATTCTTGTATCCTTTTGTTCAAAATCAGGGAAATTCTGCAGTAAAGACTCGATACCGGATGGGCTAAAGAAGACGAGTACGTCATAGTAGACGTTTCTTAAGTCGGATAAGTCACTTATAACGGTTTTATAGAATATGCCTCTTTTCCAAGAAATACCCAAGGTATCCAATAATTCCGGTTGTTCAGGTTTTAAAACATCCGAAGAAGGGAACAGGAATTTTTCGTCCTTGTATTTTTTAATAAGTGGTATCAACTCCGAGAATTGTCTTTTGCCTACATATATTTTACGTTTTCTATAAACCACGTATTTTTGAAGATAGTAGGCAACGGCCTCGGACTGGCAAAAATATTTCATGCTGTCCGGAACCTTGAATCGCATTTCTTCTGCAATCCTAAAAAAATGATCAACTGCATTACGGCTTGTAAGAATAATAGCGGTAAACTCTTTAGGGTCTATCTTCTGCTGGCGAACACTTTTCGCGTCCACAGCTTCTACATGTATAAACGGTCTAAAATCTACCTTTATCTTTTCTTTGTCAATTAGCTTGGAATAGGGAGAATTTTCCATTTTTGGCTCGGGCTGAGATACCAAAATCGTTTTTACTTTCATATGTCGCACTATTTGAGAAGGCTTCCTATTATTACTAAGGGTGCAATTTCGAGAGTGCAAAGGTACAAAATAAAATAAAAGAAATAGTTTGCAATGAAGTTTTGATAATTCTTCAGCACTAATACCCAACCAATTATATTAATACCTAAGAATAAGAATATCGTTATGAAAATCACAACGGTAGGACTGATCGTTACGTAAGCAAGTAATAGATTCGCCATGAAAAATAGGATGCCTCCGTAGTTCAGATAAGATGTTTTCTTAAATATGATTTCACTAATTGTGGATTGAGATCCAAAAATAGACCCGTTCGCTAATTGTAAGACGGTCTTGATAAGAAGGAATAAAAAAATACCTATCAGTACCAACGGAAATAAATAAGGGGAATCTCCAGCTCCGGAAGCCAACAAATGTTTGTTTACGAAGAAAAGGAATAACGCGGTATTGATGACTTGAAAAATGGTAAAAAGAACATGGAACCGATGGACTAGCCGCTCTTTTTTGTTGTACATGAATATATACTTGTTATTGAAAGGCAATACCATAAAATTCAGAAAACGAACGTAGTATAGACTCTTTGCAATAATCACGAAGATCAGACTACCGAAAATGAGCAGTGTAATCCAATCCAATGATTCGGGAGTTCTTAAAATGGGGTTCATTGGGCTAAGGATATGGGTTTTCCGTTAAGTCCAAAATACAGATTGTTCTCTGAAACAACTATTCTGAAATAAGCAGGATTCTTAATTTTAGTCGCTACCGGTGGAGCGATCTTTAAAAACATGGTATCCCTTGCTTGTAATAATCCGGTTTGTTCTTTTGTGGTTTCTACGGTCAAGGGGACTAGTTCTTTTACTTTTTTGTAGCGATCTAGATAGGCAACCCCAAACTTTAATTCATGTAACGGAATTTCAAAGCTATAAGGGTTATAGACCTTGAAATCGAGCATTTTTCCTAATTGTATAGCATCCTTTTCCATATCCATGATACATTGGAGTTTTCGGTACGAGCTGAAATTATCAATATAAGTACCGTAATACTTACCCCCATCTGCTTTGGTAAAGGTAAAAGGTCCTTCTTTGGCATATTTCGTTATATAGAGTATTTTTTTGCTTCTTACCGTTTCTTCAGTGTTGTCTATCGAATATTGGTTCTTTCGGAATCGTACATTGTTCAGTGAAAAAGAGGTGTTGCCGCTATAGAAAGCATACATGGATGCGTTTCTGTAGGAGTTTTCAAAAACGACAGGTGTATCCCTCGCCTCTTGGGCCACTTTGTTAACCCATTCCTTGTTTCCATGGGTTTCATAGTGCATATTGAACAATAAAGGCTGATGCACCAGACCAATGCGGAGGTAAAATATTATAATGATGTTGGCAAGTCCTAAACGATATATCCATTTCGCATTTGTTTTGTTTTGCATCATATACTCAAACACCAAAACAACCATGGGAATGCAAATAAGGATGACCCATTGTGTCTGTATCCTCCTGTTAAAGCTGGAGAGGAAGAAAAAGACGATGACACCATAGGTTAAAAACAGAAGCGCTTTATTGAATAGACCACTCGCCTTAGTTTTAAACAGGGCTTGGTATATGAACGGAAACGTTAGTCCAAAAATAGCTACCAAGTTCACAAAGAATCCCAAGGTATACTTCTCAAAACTGTAAGCACCGTTTGGGCGCTCGGAAATATGATAGTTTATAGAGACAAAGTCTTGTTGGTAGAGCCAATAAAAATGCGGGGCATAGCAAAACAATGCGATTATGACGGCATACCACGCGTATTTGTTCTTAACAAGCGCTAGGTTGGATAAGAGCACGAATATAATAACCAGTACTGCATGGTATTTACTGTACATTAAACAGGCCATTACAACGCCAAGCACAATCGACAGCCCTAAAGAGGGTTTGTCGATAAACTTCTTGTATACCAACAAAAAGCAGGAAGTAAAGAATAACAAAGGCGTATCCGGTAGGGTAAGGAACCCATACGCGTTAAGTAATGTCATCGAAAAAACCAGAACGAAAAAATGCGGGATGAATGTATTTTTTTTAGGGTGATCTATAAGTAACCACAAAACCAATATGTTCGCAACGGATAGGATGCTACTCATAAATCGTACGCCGAGCTCGCCATTAAAAAAAAGACTGCTTATTTTTATAAGCAAGGCTACCATAGGAGGATGGTCAAAATAACCCCAAGCCATATTCTGACTATAGTACCAATAGTAAGACTCATCGTAGATCAGTTCGGTGAAATATGATTGAACTAGATTGAGTACCAGGATAACGGCCAAAAAATAATAAAACTGCTTAGGTATCTCCTTTAACATGGTCGGTTTTACTTGGTGCAAAACTACAAATTCTGTACATCATTCAATTTTTAAAAAAATCATAAAGCTCTCGACCTTGTTCTTGCACCGGTATTAAAATAGTATTTTTGTTTAAATACGGTAGTATTTTATGGCCAACAGCATTGTAATAATTCCAACCTACAACGAAATCGAAAACATTGAACCTATTATCAGGGCCGTTTTTGAGTTGCCAAAGGAGTTTCACATCCTTATAGTAGATGATAATTCACCTGATGGTACGGGCGAGGCCGTTGCCATGTTACAAAAAGAATTTCCAGAGAAGTTATTTTTAGAAACCCGTACGGGCAAGTCGGGCTTGGGTACCGCCTATATACATGGGTTCAAATGGTGTATCGCGAACAAATACGAGTATATCTTTGAGATGGATGCCGATTTTTCGCACAACCCTACAGATTTGTTGCGCTTGCTTAAAGCATGCGAAAATGGGGCTGATGTCGCTGTTGGATCTAGGTATAAACAAGGTGTAAACGTAGTAGATTGGCCATTATACAGGGTGTTGTTGTCCTATGGGGCCTCATTTTATGTGAAAATGGTCACAGGTATGCGTGTAGATGACCCAACGGCGGGTTTTGTGTGTTACAAAAGGGCTGTTCTGGAGGCCATTGATTTGGATTCGGTGCGTTTTGTAGGCTATGCTTTTCAAATAGAAATGAAATTTAGGGCGTACTTAAAGAATTTTAATATACAGGAGATTTCAATTATTTTCAGGGACAGGGTACGTGGTAAATCCAAAATGAGTTCTGCGATTATTACCGAAGCAATTTGGGGTGTCTTTTCCATGAAACTAAAAAGTCTATTTCAAAGAAATAAGTTTTAATTATGACGAAAACACTTATAAAGAACGGAAAACTTGTCAATGAGGGCAAGATACAAGAGGTAGATATATTGCTGAACGGTGAGCTTATTGTTAAAATAGCCCCTGGAATCTCCGATGCGAAAGCCAAAGTAATAGATGCCGCCGGAAAATATATTTTACCGGGAATCATAGATGATCAAGTGCATTTTAGGGAGCCTGGCCTTACCCATAAAGGAACAATAGCCACGGAAAGTAGGGCAGCGGTTGGGGGCGGAATTACCACGTTCATGGAACAGCCCAATACCGTACCACAGGCCACTACCATAGAAAAGTTGGAACAAAAATTTGCTGTGGCAAGTAAAACCGCGTATGCGAATTACTCGTTTCCTTTTGGTGGAACCAATGATAACCTAGAGGAACTAAAACGATTGGACAAGAACTCTTGCTCCGGTATCAAGCTATTTTTAGGTTCCTCTACCGGTAATATGTTGGTGGATGACGAAAAGGTAATAGAGCAAATTTTTAGGAGTACCGATATGGTTATTTCCGCTCATTGTGAGGATGAAACTACGATTAGACGCA
The DNA here is from genome assembly GCF_042676845.1 of Maribacter chungangensis. Classification (NCBI taxonomy): domain Bacteria; kingdom Pseudomonadati; phylum Bacteroidota; class Flavobacteriia; order Flavobacteriales; family Flavobacteriaceae; genus Maribacter; species Maribacter chungangensis. Next base: position 372,671 of record NZ_JBHTHY010000014.1, on the reverse strand, counting down.
ATTTAGCAGAATATATGGATAGGTACGGGGATGATATCCCTATGGAATACCATCCCCTTATAAGAAGTGAAGAGGCCTGTTATTTATCGTCGTCCCGCGCTATTGCACTTGCAAAAAAAACGGGAGCAAGATTACATGTGTTCCACTTGTCCACGGCAAAGGAAATGGATTTGTTTCGAAACGATATTCCGCTATCGGAGAAAAAAATAACAGCTGAGGTATGTCTACATCATTTATGGTTTTCAGATGCCGATTATAAGGAAAAAGGAGCGTTTATCAAATGGAATCCCGCAGTAAAGACGGCTCAAGATCGGGATGCTTTATGGGAGGCGCTTTTAGACGATAGAATAGATGTTGTGGCTACGGACCATGCGCCCCACACACGTGCGGAAAAAGAAAATGTATACACCAAAGCACCAAGTGGCGGCCCATTGGTACAGCATGCTTTGCCCGCCATGTTGGAAAAACATATAGAAGGCAGAATTAGTTTGCAAACCATGGTTCAGAAAATGTGCCATAACCCTGCCATATTGTTCCAAATAGAAAAAAGAGGGTATGTTCGTGAAGGTTTTTACGCAGATCTTGCGATTATTGACCTAAATAGTCCTTGGCAGGTAACCAGGGAGAACATAGCATACAAGTGCGGTTGGTCCCCTTTTGAAGGACAAATGTTCAAGGCTTCGGTTACGCATACCTTTGTCAACGGACATTTAGCTTATGAAAATGGTGTGTTCTCCGAAGAGCGAAATGCAAAAAGACTTACGTTCAATAGATCATGAAAAAATCTATAAGTATCTTATCGGTGTTAGTTGTCATGGTATCCTGTGTGCAAAAGCTAATCGAAAAACCCGAGAATCTCATCCCTAGGGACAAAATGGTGGCCATATTGGAGGAAATGGCCATTTTAAACGCGGGTAGGACAACCAATACCAAGATTTTAAAGGAAAACGGAATAGAGCCAACAACACATCTTTTTGAAAAATACGACATCGATTCCACCATGTTCGTGGAAAGCGACAGATACTACGCTTCCATCCCTTTGGAATACTTGAGCATGTACGAAGAGATCGAAGCCTCGCTAACAGAAAAGAAAGAGATTTTGGATGCGCAAAAGAAAATCAACGACAGCCTAAAGCTGCTAGAACGCCAAGCCTTGCAAAGGAAGAATGACAGTTTAAAGGCAATACCTAAAAAAATTGCTAACGATCAGAAATAAAATGTTCGGCACATAGCTGTATGGTATTTTCCAAGTCTTCAAACTCAAAATCAAGGGCCGCTTTAATTTTGGCATTGCTGTAAACTTTGGTATGCTGTAGGGAATAGATCGTGTTTTTGGTTATTCTCCGTTCGTTTCCTGCCAATACATTATTCAATATATCCAAATACCGGCCAATCTTTAGTTGCCATATTTTTAACTCCTTGACCGGTGGTTTTTTTTTCATGGCCAGCGCAATCCGGGTTAGTATATCCTTAAACGTCAAGTTATCTGCAACGAGAATAAAGCGTTCCTGCACAATATCGGATTTTAACAGACCGATCATAATTCTAACAACATCTGCAACGGTTACAAAACCGGTTCCTCCCGGCGGGTAATATTTGGAACCCTTGTTAGCCGCTTTAAAGAATTTTCCACTACCCGTTTCCCAAAAACCCGGCCCTAAAATAACACCGGGATTTACGATAACGACCTCAAGGTTCTCTTGTGATCCGCGCCAAACCTCCATTTCGGCGGCATATTTGGTCAATGCATATACGTTTGTGCGTTGCGCAGTCCATTCATTTTCCTCGGTGGCTTTCTTGTTGGGCAAGCTTCTTCCGATTGTCCCGATGGTGCTTACATAACAAAGTTTCTTTACCTTGTACGCTACACAGAGGTTAACGATATTCGCGGTACCCTCAACATTAATTTTCCGTAAAGTATCGAAATCATTGGGGTCAAAGGAAATTAAAGCTGCTGCATGATATACGTAGTGAATATCGATAAAAGCAATTTCCAAGGCCGGTATGTCCAGAATATCCGCTTGGATCCATTCAATTTTGTCAAATACTGCTTGTGGATCAGCTGTGTAATAGGAGAATGTTTTTTTTACTTGGGCCAGTTTGTGTTCCGTTCTGTAAATTGCCCTAACCTTTGTCCCGGAACGTACCAATTCCAATAAAAGATGTGAACCTACCAACCCTGTACCTCCGGTAACTAAAACCATAGCTCAAAGTTAGGGAATACATAGAAATAAATTCCCCATAATTTCAGGTAGATAGCCTGCGGATTTCCTTTTATATTTGCATAGTATCAAATAAAAATACGAATGACTTTGAATTTTGTTAAGGAATTGGAATGGAGAGGAATGTTACACGATGCAATGCCCGGCACGGAAGAGCATTTATTGGAAGGAATGCAATCTGCTTACGTAGGTATAGATCCTACGGCAGATTCCTTGCATATTGGTCATTTGGTAGGGGTAATGATGTTACGCCATTTTCAGTTGGCTGGGCATAAACCTTATGCGCTTATTGGTGGCGCAACCGGAATGATAGGTGATCCGTCTGGAAAATCTACAGAAAGAAATTTGTTGGACGAGAAGACACTGCGCCACAACGAGAAGGCATTAAAGGAACAACTTTCCCGATTTTTGGATTTTGAAAGTGATGCGGAGAATGCTGCGGTTTTGGTAAATAACTACGACTGGATGAAGGATATATCATTTTTGGATTTTATCAGGGACGTAGGAAAGCATATTACGGTAAATTATATGATGGCAAAGGATTCGGTTAAGAAACGTTTGTCCTCCGAAGCAAAAGAAGGTATGTCCTTTACGGAGTTTACCTATCAATTGGTACAGGGATATGATTTTTTGCATTTGTATAAAGAGCACAACTGCACCTTGCAGATGGGCGGCAGTGATCAATGGGGAAATATTACCACCGGTACCGAACTCATAAGGAGAATTGGTGGCGGTAAAGGTTTTGCACTTACATGCCCCTTGATTACGAAGGCCGATGGCACCAAATTTGGTAAGACCGAAGGTGGTAATGTTTGGTTGGATGCCAACAGAACATCGCCGTATCGATTTTATCAGTATTGGTTGAATACTTCCGATATGGATGCCGAGAAGTATATCAAAATTTTCACATTTATACCTAAGGGAGAAATTGAGGAACTGGTTTCCCAACATAAAGAAGCGCCCCATACGCGACTGCTCCAAAAACGTTTGGCAGATGAAATTACGGTAATGGTGCATTCTCAAGATGATCTGGATAATGCCGTTAAGGCAAGTGCCATTCTTTTTGGCAAGTCTACCGGAACAGATGTCAAAGGCTTGGACGAGAAAACCTTTTTAGACGTGTTCGATGGCGTACCGCAAGCGGAAATTTCTGCATCGGAACTGGAAAGTGGCCTGGATATGATCGCTGCGCTGTCGGCCAAAACAGGTTTTTTAGGGTCCAACGGAGAAGCGCGCAGAGAGTTAAAACAGAATTCAGTTTCCGTAAACAAGGAAAAAGTAAAAGAGGATTATTTAATAACGAAAGAAGACCTTATTAACGAAAAATTTGTGCTGTTACAACGGGGTAAAAAGAACTACTTTGTTCTGGTAGTTAATTAGGATTATCGAGGCAGCCGAAAGCATATAAAATTTAATTGCCAACGCAACCATTTGGAAGGTTTTACATCTTTTTTTAGGTAAACCTATAGGTTTTTAACATGAATAAGTTATACATAACCATTGTTGTCCTGTTTATGGTGTTCTCCTGTTCAGTACCGGATACTTCGGCATTTGAAGAAACCGAGCTGCAATTCGCAGACCAAAGATGGGAATTGGTTCGTATGTCCGGAAGTATGGCCAATTCTACAACGACAGGGGCGGATATGGAATGGCAGGAATACTACGTTTTTTGTCCGGACGGTAGGTTTCAGAAAGAAAGGGAAAGGGCCGGAGTTGTCTCTAAAGCCGCGGGCACTTTTGAAGTGGTGGAATATGAAAATGACGATGCCGATTATTTGGAGCTATCCTATACCGAGGGATATGGATTAATTGGAAATTGTTTTGGCGACCAAAAGGAAGTTTTGATATACAGGTCGGCCACCGAGATTTCGAATACTTGGATGGCCTGCGATGGTCCGGGTCTTGATTATGTTCTGGTGGCGGACTAAAGCACCATCAAATTACAGCCTCGGATATCGGAAGCATCAAACCTACCTATAATTTCAAAACTACCATCTTCATATTTCTTACCCAGATCTTGGGTGGCAATAAAAGAGCATGAGTTCCTGTTTGCGAGATCAATCACATTTATACCTCCTGATTTTCCCGAGGTTAAGTAGGTAAGTGGGTCTTCGGTGTCCCGCACTAATAACCGCATCCATGGCGGACAATTAAATACACCGTTTCCTTTGGAGTAGGCTTGTGAAAGTAGTTCCGTCATCCCGTATTCGGAATGTATTCGGTCAACCCCAAAACCTTTTTTCAGCAGCTTGTGCAGCTCTTCCCGTATAAGTTCTTTTCGGCGGCCTTTCATACCTCCGGTTTCCATGACAATCGTGTGCTTTAAATCCAGTTGATGCTGTTCACAAAAATCCAATAGGGCAAATGAGACCCCGATCAATAGGGTTTTGGTCCCTGATGCTTCTAATGCGTCTAAGTTATCTTTCAGACGGTTAAAATCATTAAGAAAAAAACCACTCTTAGGATGTCCGGATTTTTTTATAAGATCGTTTACCATATAGATAAGCGAGGAACCTTTCCGTTCCAAATACGAAGGCAATAAGGCAAGGATACAGAAAGAGGAAGGCTTGCTGTAAAATTGCTCAAAAGCGGCTAGGTAACTCTTCTCGTAAAGACCAATATCAGTCACAAGATGTTTGCTGGCGGTGCTTCCCGTGGTGCCACTGCTTGTGAAAATTGCCTGTGGGGAATCGGTAGTGCTTACGAGTTTTTTATTCTTAAAAAATTGAATGGGTAAAAAGGGTATGTCCTCCAAGTTGATGACTTTTTCTGGACTTACTTTAAGGTACTCGCAGAATGATTGGTATACACCGTTGTTGGTGTATTGAAAACGAAAGGTTTCTAAGGCGATGGCCAAGAACTCTGCCTCGGTCTTGATCTGAAACAGATGGTCGTTATGTGCTTCCTTTTCCATAGGAGCAAAGGTAGGAAACACAGGTAGATATAGAAACGGGAAGAGCTGTATTTAGTTTAGTTAGTATGCTGATTTTGGGTGTTGCTGCTTACGAATTAATTAAGTCAAAAGGCTGGTCTTAGCTTTAGTTTTAAAGGGTATGTTTTCTAGCTTTTATCCAAAGATGTTGGTTTAAAACATAACCAAATGGCTATCGCACAACAAGTTTGCGATTAATGGATTTATTGTTTTCAACGACTTGTACCATATATACTCCGGGTGACAGGCGAGAAATATCCAATGCCTTGTTAGAGATCCTGTCGGTAAGTACGAGTTCGCCAAATACATCAAAAACCCGTATTTGTTTTACTGCATTTTGTTCCGTGGTGACATAAACAATATCTGCCGTTGCAGGATTTGGATAGAGTTTAAAACCTGATATTTCAGTATTTTGGTTTTGTACCGGTAGCGTGTTATCCTGAGCCTGAATCGTAAGTGAAAAGCCTAGAAGTAGGATAAAGTAAATTTTTTTCATTTTGTATTGATTTGGGGTCAACACAGTAAAGGTACATCAGCAGTTTAGGGATTACCGGAAAATGTTGTGAAAGCTAGTATTTTGTAGGTCAATGGAATACGCTGCGTTTTTCATCGGTTTTTTTTGCCGATGGTCGACACTGAGTAAACTAAAGAAGAAACGGAAACGAGGGACAATTATTTGATAATCAACTTTCGGGTAGCTACTTTGTCTTTTTCAAAAACACGCAACACATAAACACCGGCATCAAGATCGCTTACGTTCAGTTCTTTGCGTAAAATGGTGGTTTTTAGCACTAGAGTACCTAGAACATCATAAATGAGAATTTCCTTAGCATCGTTGTTGGTAGTGGATATATAAACCTTACCTGTAGAAACCGGATTTGGGTACATTGTAAAACCATCTATGTCTCCTTTACCCTGAGCACTTTGCCCATAGCTAAAGGAAATAAACAAGAAGAAAATGATAAAGTAGATTTGCTTCATATATAGCTAGTTACAAATGCTATGCCACAAAGATAGAAAATCTATTGACCTATCGTAAAACTAGACTACTCTTTATTGTATTTTTTCGATGAAACGTAAAAAAAGCCCGAAAATAACGGGCTTTGTCCAATACAATAGTATTTTTTAATTAATACCCGCTGTCCAGCCGGCACCCCAATCAGTAACATTAGTTCCAGTTCCGTTCCCGACTCCGCTTACTAAATTATCTTCCGTTGCTGTTCCATCAATAGAAGTATTGACAGCAACATTGGTGAAAGTAACATCCGTAAAACGTAGTGTGCCGTCCAAAACTCCCGATGAGGTTGGTGTGGATGCTTCATCATCATCGACAGAAATACCTGTATTTTTACCTATGATAAGCACATTCGAAAAAGTTCCTTGTGTACCTGCTCTTAGCAAAAATCCTCTTGTACTGTCGTTGGTACCACTTTCACTCTCAATAGTAACGTTGGTCACCGTAGGGTTGGAAAAAGCTCCGGATGCATTCGTGAAATCGGTATTAAAACCATCACATTCAAAGGCCTCGTCCCCAATGCCGTTTCCTTGTAATACATAAGCATCCGTTATTGTTCCGTTATAGCCTTCCGTCCAGTCAATAGAATCATCTTCTGCATTTACAACGACTAAAAAACTTGCATTTACCGTTCCTCCAAAAAATTCGATACCATCGTCCGCACCCTCGAACGCCTGAATGTATTCTATGGTAGTTCCGTTACCTACACCATAAAATGAAAAGCCGTTGTTTTCTGATTGGCCATCTGCAGCGCCACCGGAATACTGTACGCGAACATATCTTAGAACACCGGAGTTATCGTCCACAATATTTCCGCCGTAAGGTAAATTTCCTATTTCGGAAGTCGCCGTAGATGTACCTGTAACCGAGTTTACGGGGGCTCTGCCCAAAAGAATGATCCCGCCCCAATCTCCGGCCGAAGGCGTAGTGGAGTTAGAGGTAAATATGATAGGATTGGAAGAGGTACCGTTCGCAATGATCTGCGCGCCCTGTTCTACCGCCAAGTACACATTAGGACCTGCCTGTGCTTTTATTACGGTGCCGGGTTCTATAGTGAGCACTGCTCCCGATGCTACTATGGTAGCCCCGTTAAGGATGTACTCCTTACTTGCTTCCAAGGTCAAATTTTCTGTAATGGATCCGGATGCCGGTGTTAATACGATGGTCTCCCCATCATTTTCTCCTTCGGTACCTGTGTTGTTGGTAACCGTTGTTACGCTATTGTCGGTGATGATAATATCTGCCGTATCATCTCGCTCACAGGAAAAAAATAATGAGGCTGCTATACCAAATACTAATACTTTGTTTCTCATGTTCTTTAGTTTAAAGTGTAATTATAGCTTTTGTTAAAATTTATATTTAAGTGTTACTCCTAAGTTGATGCCCAAATTATATTCCCTGATGGTGATGTCTCCGTTTCCGGTATTCTCCCTTACCAAGGAGATGCTTGGGTCTAAGAGGTTGGAAGCGCTGAGGTTTGCCTCAAAATGTTCCCCTATTGGATTTTTCCAGACGAAGTTTAGGGTAGGGACGGCCTTTTCTACAATGTTTCCTAAAGAACCTGCTCCTAAGGCCGCTATTCTGTCCGAAAAATAAGAGAATACCAAAGTGGCCTTAGGCCGGTAATTTTCAAAAGCCGGACTATAATTTATATCGGTGTTGATAATAAAAGGAGATGCGCCCTGCAATGCATCGGAATCGCGGTCAAAGGTAGTTCCAAACGTATTTTCATCTCCGGCCTCAATATTTTTTAGGTCCTGGTTGGTATGCGTATATGCCGCGTTTAAACCTAAGGAAAGGGTTGCTTTATCGTCTTCATCGGTAATAAGGTTTTTTCTCATCTCTACCTCCAAGCCAATGACCTCTGCTTGCTCCCCTGTTCGAAACAGCCGCTGCGTTCCCGTAGCATCCGCGGCAATAACCCGGTTTACCGGATCCTGTATAAGTTTACCAAAAGCCGCTATGGAAATTAATTCGCCACGTTCCATAAACCACTCATACTTAAGATCAAAATTATAGATATCCGAAAAATTAACACCATCCCCGTTTTTGCCACCGAATAGATCGGGATTACCCCCAAAACGCTGGGTTACGCCTTCATAGACAAAGGGTGCGACTTCCTTGAATTCCGGAAAAGAAACGGTATTGCTAAATCCAAATCGTAAATTAGAATTTTCGGTGAGTTTGTAACGCATATTTAAGCTGGGTAGAAATATATTCTCATATACATTTCTAAACCCGGGATCGGAGGGCGGAAGGTTAATTACATCATACTCAATATTCTGGCTCACGGATTCCGCTCTTATACCCGGCACTATCAAAAATTTGTCGTTGATACTCCATTCTGCCGTTAGGAACCCTGCATGAATATCTAGATTTCCTTGATAGCTGTTATCGGGTAGTCCAGGTCTGTTCACGGCTCCGATTTCAGTGTTGATCGGGTTAAGGTTTCTGATTTCGTACAGCCCACCTTGTGGTGTTCCCAGGCTACTGTTTTCCAACGTAAAGAAGGCATCATAGTTGTTGACGTCCGTTACCGGTGTGGTACGGTCAAAAATGCGATAGCCGTATCGGATACTGCTAAAATTTCGTTCCTTGGTTCGTCCGTTATATCCAAACTTCAAGCTTAGTTTGTCTGAAACCGTATGGGTCAGATTTACAAAACTGTTAAGCTCATCATCCTGTATACTTTGAAAAAATCGTTGATTTTCAAAAGCGGTGTTGGTAAAGAATACCGGATTTGTATTGGGGTCGCTATCCAGGGCAAATTGATAGTTCTCTAAAGTGATTCGTTTTCTGTCCGGTTCGTCCGAGAAGACTTTGTTGTAACCTGTTCCCCAATCTAATTTCAATTTTTCGTTAAATCGATGTTGACCCGTAAGCTGATTTACAAAAATCATGTCTTGGTTAAACTGCACGTTAGAAATAAAGAACCCGTCATCCGAGGTAATACCGTCACGGTTAAATCCCTGTCCTTCCGTACCAAAGAAACTAACGGCATCTGTTGCACTGTTAATGAACAAGGAGCTATACTTAACTTTATGCTCGTTGTTAATTTTATAAACGATATTTCCAAGTGCGGTAGTAGTTGTTTTGTACGCATATTCTTCCGTATTGGGAAAATCGAACTTTAATACATTGGTGAAATCCCTCGCAGGACCTTCCAAGAATTCATATCCGTTTCTAAAACTTGCCGTTCCAAAGAAACTTAGTCGGGATTCCTCGTTCAAGTTTATAGAGTAACCGCCTTCAATGGCCCCGTTAATGTTCACGGGCGTTGACATAGGTTCCGGATCAACGCCGTGTGATAGGATTACTGCAAAGGGGTTGTTGTTGTATCGATTGTAATAACCGAAGAAACTAGTACCTTCACTTTGCAAAAAATCCGCTCCGACGGCATTGGTATTGATGCCACTGCCAAGAGCAATTTCCAAATAACCGTCTCCGGTATATTCCTTGGAATCTATATTTACATTTCCTGCGGCAAAATCGCCGTAGTAAGAAGAATTATATGCTTTGCTTACCGAAACGTTTTCGATAATACTAGATGAAAACAGATTTAAATCTATATTCTTTTTGTTGACGTCATTCGAGGGTAACGATAAACCGTTCATGGTCGTGTTCTGATATCGATCACCCAAACCACGCACGTATACATTACTGGAACCTTCTTGTTTTGATATCCCTGATATTTGCGAGACAGCTGCTGCGGCATCATCGATACCTTTTAGGGTTAAGGCTTCTGCGCTAATTGCCTCTTGCATTACGGTTGCGTTCTTTTGTTGTAAAAGCAGAGCGACTTCCGAATCCTTGCTTGCGGAAACCGTAACCACAACTTCATCCAAGGACATCCCTACCGAGGCACTCATTGGAACGTTAACTGTAGAAACCTTCCCGGCAACAACTTCAATATTCGGAATTTCTACGGTTTCATAACCCAAGTAGCTAACCACTAAGGTGTAGTTGCCCGGCTTCAGATTTTCTATTTGATATAGGCCGTCAAAATCCGAGGTAGTTCCTTGTGTGGTGCCTTTGATCAAAACATTGGCAAACGGTAGCGGCTCGTCATTAACCTCTTTATCGATTAATTTTCCTACCATGCTGCCGGTCTCTTGTGCAGCTACATTGGTACTGCAAATAAGTAAAGCAACTAGTACTAATTTCTTCATAGGATCAATTGGTTCTAAAATCCGCTGCAAAGAAACCGGTATATTGTAAAGGTGGAGTTACTACCGTGTTAAACATTTATTTTTTTAGTGTTACCTAAACGTTACTACATTAAATCAATGTTAAGCCATCCTATCGTACGTGTATTATCTTTACTTTTGAGAAAATAAGCGTACCACAACAGCATGAAAAAAAAGGACATTCGAATACTCTTAGTAGATGATGAGCCAGATATTCTTGAGATTATAAGCTATAATCTCACTGCGGAAGGCTATGAAGTGTTTACCGCAAAAAATGGAGTGGAAGGAGTGGCCAAGGCCAAAAAGAAACAGCCCCATCTTGTTATTTTAGATGTAATGATGCCGGAGATGGACGGTATAGAGGCCTGTGAGATATTGAGAAAAACCAGCGGACTGGAAAATATGGTGATCACCTTTCTAACGGCCCGCGGAGAGGATTATTCGCAAATGGCGGGTTTTGACGCCGGAGCGGACGATTATATAACCAAACCAATAAAACCTAAAGTACTGGTAAGTAAGGTAAACGCTTTACTAAGGCGTGTGCTAAAGGATGAGGATTCACAAGAAGATATCACCCAAGTAGGGGATATCATCATCAATAGGGAAGAGTATAAAATTGTTAAGAAAGGAAAGGAAATAATCCTACCGAGAAAGGAATTTGAATTGTTGGCCCTTTTGACCTCCAAGCCCAGTAAAGTGTTTAAAAGGGAGGTGATTTTAGATAAGGTATGGGGCAACGAAGTGGTGGTGGGCGGCCGCACCATAGATGTTCATATCAGAAAACTAAGGGAAAAGATCGGGGAAGAGCACTTTAAAACGGTCAAGGGTGTGGGATATAAGTTCGTACTCTAATGACCGGTAAAATAAAAAAATCCTATAGGTTCGCCTTTAGGTCCGCTTTTTATATTACCCTGTTATCCGCCTTTTTCTTGGCATTATTGCTCTGGCAATTTCAATTTTTGAACTGGTGGTTTTATAGCTGTCTGCTCCTCTTTATCTACTTGGTCTCATTTGTAACGCTTCAATTGAGAATAGAGAAATTCATTTACAAGCGAATTAAAAAAATCTACGATGATGTTGCCTTGTTGGAATCGTCTACCTTGACTACCGATCCAATTACTACCGACATGCGGACACTTACGGCAGAAATCGAAAAATTCGCAAAAGACAAGAAAATAGAAATAGACACCTTAAAGATTCGCGAGGAATATCGAAAAGATTTTTTAGGGAATGTTTCCCATGAACTTAAGACCCCGCTGTTTACCGTTCAGGGGTATTTGGAGACGCTTCTAGATGGCGCTATCGAAGACAAGAACGTTAGAAGAAAATATATTTCGCGGGCCAATAAAGCAGTAGATCGACTTATATATATCGTAAAGGATCTGGATTTGATTACCAAGTTGGAAGTTGGTGACTTACGGCTAGACAAGCAGGATTTTGATATTATTGAGCTCATACAGAATGTATTTGACCTTTTGGAAATGAAGGCGGCAAAAAATAAAATTGTCCTAACCTTTGACATTTTGTACGACAAGCCTATTATGGTACATGCCGATAGGGAAAAAATACAACAGGTGCTTACCAACCTCTTGGTCAATTCCATAAAATATGGAAATGAGAACGGTACAACAGAGGTGAGTGTAGAAAATTTGGTAAAAAACAAAGTGATCGTGCGGGTAACGGATAACGGTGACGGTATTCCCAAAGAACATATTCCTAGATTATTTGAACGTTTTTATAGGGTAGATCAAAATCGAAGTAGAAAGGAAGGTGGTTCTGGCTTGGGCCTGGCCATTGTAAAACACGTGATAGAGGCCCACGGGGAAAAAATATACGTAGAAAGCGTCTTGGACGTAGGTTCGGAGTTTTCGTTTACTTTAGAAAAGAGCAAGATGCAAATTCAAGATAAGGGATAACGGTCAAAGGTCTTATTTTTAGTAGCTTTGTCCACTTATACTATGAATTGTGGGCAGTAAGAACAAGCTTAAGAGATTTAAGGAAAACGAGACCTTTAAAAATGTAATTCAGCCCACTAGGGACGAGGTAGAAAAAGGCTTTTCTAAACAAGGGGTTTGGAAGGAACATTTTAGTAATGATAACCCCATTGTTTTAGAATTAGGTTGTGGTAAAGGAGAGTATACCGTTGGCCTTGCTAAACTGTTTCCAGATAAAAACTTCATAGGAATCGATATTAAAGGAGCCCGTTTTTGGCGCGGAGCCAAAACTGCTTTGGAAGAAGGACTCGATAATGTAGCTTTTTTAAGGAGCCAAATAGAATTGGTAGACCGGCTTTTTGCCGAAAATGAAGTCTCCGAGATATGGATAACCTTCCCAGATCCTCAAATAAAGTATAAGCGCACCAAACACCGGATGACGAACCAAGTTTTTCTAGATCGCTATAAGAAAGTACTAAAACCAGGAGCGCTAATGCATTTAAAGACCGATAGCGAATTTATGCATGGCTACACGTTGGGACTTTTGCATGGAGCCGGATATGAAGTACTATATGCGAACCATGACGTTTATAAAAATGAAGGAAGTCCTAAGGAAGTGTTGGAACTGCAGACTTTCTACGAAAATCAGTACCTTGAAAAGGGAAAACCGATTACCTATATCCAGTTTCGGATAAATTGATGCTATGCAACACTTGTTGATACTCTATTTTGCCACGTTTTCAGCCGCTTTTATGGCCACGGTCCCACCTGGGTTGCTAAACGTAAATGCTGCGAAAACCAGTGTGGAAAAGAACAAACTAAATGGTATTGTCTTCAGTTTGGGAGTATCCACCATGATTATGCTGCAAGCCATTGTAGCCGTATTCATTTCCAAGTTTCTTCATAAAAATCCGGATGTAGTCGCTATACTGCTTAAAATCGCTATTATTGTTTTTGCAGCGTTGGCAGTTTACTTTTTTATGGCTGCCAGAAGTAACAAAAAGAAGAAAATAAAGGAAATAAAAATCAGTAAGCGTAGCAGCTACTTTAAAGGTGTCTTCTTAGCGGCGGTGAATTTGTTAACGATTCCCTATTACAGCGGATTGAATATTATGTGGAACGCATCCGGGTGGATAAAATTTCAGGTGTTGGACATTGTAACTTTCGTTTTAGCGGCAGGAACCGGGACTTTTTCAGTACTTTATCTTTATGTTTTTTATTTTGACAAACTAGAACATAAGACCCAAAAATTTGCTAAGAACGCTAATTATATCCTTGGATTTTTAATGCTGGTACTACTCATTATTACCATTGTCAGAGTTTACAACACCTAAAAATGGCAGATAACACTAATTTTTTTACCAGGGTCTATGAGGTCGTAAAACAGATTCCCTATGGCAGGGTTACTTCCTATGGTGCGGTTGCCAGTTACTTGGGGGCTGCTCGTAGCGCAAGAATGGTAGGTTGGGCCATGAACGCATCGCATACTATAGAAAATGTTCCTGCCCATAGAGTTGTGAACAAACAAGGACTATTAACAGGGAAACACCATTTTGACGGCACAAACCTTATGCAGCAATTACTGGAAAGTGAAGGTGTAACCGTTATCGAAAATCAAATCCAGAATTTGGACGCCCACTTTTGGGATCCGTATAAAGAGTTGGGCACTCCTAAGGACGTTTAGTCAAATGTTAAGGTAAACACTGTTTTTTCACCAGATGATACGTTTATACTTCCGCCGTGCAACCTCATTATTTGTTTTGAAAGGCTCAGCCCTATACCGGTCCCTGTATTCTTAGTGGTAAAGAAAGGTACAAAGATTTCATCGATCAGGTTTTCCGGGATTCCGGCACCGTTATCTGTCACTTGAATGTATTTTTTGTTCACAGCGTTTATTCCGGCGGTAAAATGGATATAACCATCATCTATTCCTTCCAATGATTGTTTGGCATTTTTTCCTAGGTTCAATAGCACCTGCGTTAGTTGTTTTTGATCTATGTATAATTCTAAGCCTATTGGTTCTATTTGGGTTTTTATGGTAATGCCGGAATGTTCTTTTTGTTCATTTAGCAAGAGGGTTATTTTTTCCAGAAGTGCATTTGCCGGCACCAGTTCTCTATCAGGTTCCGGAATACTTAAAAAATTACGGTACGATTGTACAAAACTCATTAAGTCGGACCCTTGTTCCTTTATCACTTCAAGACCTTTGGTGGTATTTTTAATTTGCTGTTCGGAAAAGTGCGTAGGTATGTCCGGATTGGTGCCTTTTTTGAAGTAATTTAGAATAGATTCCGAAATTGACGTGATAGGCGTAATCGTATTCATGATCTCATGGGTTAATACGCGAATAAGCTTAACCCAGGAATCGGTTTCTTTTTCATCCAGTTCCTTATGAATATCATGAACAACGACCAAAAGCAGCTGTTGGCCTTCTATAACAATCGGTGTGCATTTTAGACTTAGTTCCTTTTTACCGCGCTCGTTTCCAAGTTTAAAAATGGTATTTCCAAAGGGTTGAAGGTCGGCAAAAAGTGCATAGAGGTCTTTGTCTACTTGGTTGAGCTGCTTTACGTGGTTCAGTGGTCTATAATTCAGAAGTTCTTGAACCGTAGGATTTGCGTAAAGAATATGCCCTTTTGGATTTATGGTAAAAATACCAATATCTGCCTGCCGCAGTATTTCTTGGTAGTATTGTTCCTGAGCTTGTTTTTTTAGATGGATATCTTGAATCATGGAATTAAGCATGTTCAAACTATGATTTAGTTCTTCCAATGATTTTACACTAAGTTTCTCGGGAAACCGAAGCGTAAAATCCTCGTTCTTGATCGCATCAAAAAAATAGGCTATCTTACGATTGGTCTGGTTTACGTATTCTATAAGTGCGCCTGTTTGGAAAATCATGATAATCGCTCCAATACCTCCCGCTACATAATGGTCGTTAAAAAAGAAATAGGTGGAAATGATTATCGTAAGTGTCATTAAAATGACCCTAAACACTAATTGAAGATATATATTTCTACTTACCATAGTTCAAGTTCAAATAAAAAAATCAAACACAACCGTAACTCCAAATGTAAACCGAACTGCTTTACCACTATACTTACGTGATTGCAGGGCACGAGGCAATCTGTTATTTTGCAATGTCCGGATTTCAACAGTTTGCCACGTCGCATTCACCATGCTTTCGTACATCAGAATCCGTTTCGCTCCTCGCAAAGACGAACAAGACCACTTATTACTTCTCACCTATTACTTTTTACTCCTTTTCACTGCCCACTGCCACTGCCACTGCTAACTGCCACTACCAACTTTTCTCACTACCGTCTACCCACTAAAAACCATCCACCTTTTCAACAGATTGCCGCGTCGAAACGACCATCTATCATAACTTCGGCATTCGTTTTACTCCTCGCAAAGACGAACAAGACCACTTATTACTTCTCACTTTTAACTTTTTACTCCTTTTTACTGCCCACTACCCGCTACCCACTACCAATTACCCTCTATTTCAACAGATTGCCACGTCGCAACGACCATCTATCATAACTTCAGCATTCGTTTTACTCCTCGCAAAGACGAACAAGACCACTTATTACTTCTCACTTTTAACTGCCACTGCCACTGCCAACTGCTACTTTTCACTACCAACTACCCTCTACCAACTACCCTCTAACAACTACCCTCTACCAACTACCAACTACCCACCTCTTTTCTTCAACTTATTATAGAGCGTTTGTCTGGAAATCCCTAATTGTTCCGCGGCTGCGCTGTAGTTGCCATCATTCTGGTTTAAGGCATTGGTTATCATTACCAACTCCATTTCTTCTAAAGTACTTGGCCCGTTCTCTATGGAAACCGCTTGTCCGGTTTCCAATAAGAAGTCGGTAGGTTTTAATACATTTCCTTCGGACAGTATCACGGCACGTTCCATAGTATGCAGTAGTTCCCTAATATTTCCAGGCCAGTGGTAGGCCATTAATTTTTCCTGTGCAGCTTGGTTTATTTTAAGTCCTGGCTTACCGTATTTGTTCACGAATTTATTCAGATAAAAATCGGCCAAGACCAGTATGTCGCCGTCCCGTTCTCTCAGTGGAGGTACTTGCACCCGTATCGTGTTAATTCTATAGAGCAAATCCTCCCTAAATAATCCGTCCGCTACCATTTGGTCAAGATTACAATTGGTTGCACATATTAAGCGAATATCTACACTGATCGGTTTATTGGAACCTACCCGTACGATAACTCGGTTTTGTATAGCGGATAATAGTTTTGCCTGGGTTTGAAGGGAAAGGTTTCCTATTTCATCTAAAAAGAGGGTGCCGCCGTTTGCCGCTTCAAATTTTCCAACACGGTCTTCCTTGGCATCTGTAAAGGAACCTTTTACGTGGCCGAACAGTTCACTTTCAAAAAGATTCTCCGAGATAGAACCCATATCAACAGAAATGAAAACTTCGTTGTTTCTAATGGAGCGGTTGTGTAATTCTCTGGCGATGAGTTCTTTTCCGGTGCCATTTTCACCCGTAACCAATACATTTACATCTGTTTTAGCTACTTTTTGTACAAGGCTTAGCACAGAATTCAATGCTTTTGATGTGCCAACAATAAAATTTTTGTTTTGATTGATGACCTGTTTGAGGTTGCTCTCTTTTTGTTTAAGTTGATCGACCTCTTTTTGGCTTTTTCGGAGTTCGTATGCAGATTTTACAGTAGTCAATAATCGCTCATTGTTCCATGGTTTAAGAATAAAATCCGAGGCTCCTTCTTTTAGTGCCTCAACAGCCAAGTCTATGGCACCATAAGCTGTCATCATAATAACGGAAATATGGGGCGATTTTTTCTTTATTTCCCGTAGCCAATAGAGCCCCTCGTTTCCAGTATTTACACCGGCGGAAAAGTTCATGTCCAGTAGTATGATGTCTATGGCATTAAGATTGGGAAAGGAAGAAATTTGATTAGGATTGGAAATGGTCTGCACACTTTTATGCACAAACTGTAATAGAATCTCCAGAGCACTAAGAACACTTTTGTTGTCGTCTATTACCAGTATGTTCGCATCTGTCATGTTGTTCTCAATTAAAAAAAAATCCCAAAAACCCTCTTATTTGATGTAAAACAAGGCTATACCTGCAACCCAAAAAAAGAGGATATGATTATTTGTTTATGTGTTTAGCATTAATTTTTTAAACCTTAAACACAGTTAAAACTACAAATCAAATTCTATACATTTAGCACACTGTCCAATTTTTGGACAATATCTGTATAGTTATTTTACACTTTGTTTTACACGAATAATTTATTCCTTAATTAAACAACTGATAAACAGGTATTTAAATTTATGGCACGTATCTAGTGTATGGTTTGGCACAGTACTATACCTATGAATTTAAAAATTAAAATAACGTTATTTTGTTTTCTTGTCCTCAGCATAAAAGCTACAGGCCAGGAGCAATGGACCTTGGATGCTTGTATTGCTTATGCCTTGGAACATAACTTACTGCTTAAGGACTTTCAGTATAACAGTGATGCGAATAGGGAAGACTACCGTCAATCTGTTCGAAATCTGTTGCCAGAAGTAAACGGTGGAGCAAATTACCAGGTGAATTCCGGTAGGGCAGAGGATCCTACTACGGGTACCTTCGGGGTACAGGATTTTTTCTCTAATAATTATTCGGTTCAGTCCAACATCGACTTGTTTCAAGGTTTTCAGAAAATAAACTCGATAAAGGTTTCTAAATTTCTTTTCAGGGCAGCTAAGGAGGAACGTTTACAACAGAAATATCTTTTAGCGTTCCGGGTAATGCAAGCCTTTAACAACATTCGTTTTTTTGAAGGTTTAGTGGCTATTGCGACCGAACAGGTATCTGTTTCAAAGACCAATTTTCAATTGGTAGAGAAACAAATTGAATTGGGCCTTATGGCCGGGGCCGATAGGTATGAGGCTAAATCTTCACTGCTGTCGGATGAATTAAACTTAACACAAAGTAAGAATCAGCTAGCGGCTGCAAAGTTGGCACTTATCCAAGAAATGAACCTGGAAGACACCTCCGAAATAGAAATTATAGCCAATTTAGAAGTAATGACCGATGCAGAAGCCGGAACAGAAATGAAGTCGGATACCGTATATGCCAAAGCCCGTGAATTTCTGCCGTTAATCAAGGCACAGGAATTAAGGGCGCAAGCGGCAAAAAAACAGGTGGGAGTCGCTAGAGGTAGACTTTACCCATCGTTATCACTTTTTGCAGGTATGGGTACAGGTTACTTTGAAACGTTTAGGGATAGTTTGGGAAGTACCTTACCTTTTCGCGAACAGTTCAGGGATAATTTTTCTCGGTTCTATGGTCTAAATCTTAACATACCAATTAGTAACGGCTGGTCTGCAAGATCTAGGGTAAAGCAGGCAAAAATAGAAAGGCTACGGCAAGAAAATAATTTAAAAGTACAGGAACAGGTGCTTTTTCAGACCATACAAGAATTGGTGCAGGAGTATAATGCACTTTTAGTAGAAACAGGGCAGAGCGATCAAAATGTGAAGGCGCAACGCATGGCCTTTGCCATAGCGCAAAAACGATACGAAAAAGGAATGATAAACGGTATTGAACTGTTCACTGCAAAAAATTTATTTGCCAGTGCGCAAAACGAAAATTTACAGGTTAGGCTGCGCTCCGAGATCAATAAGAGTACATTAGACTTTTATAGGGGTTTACCGGTGTTTAATATAAAAGCCCCCTAGCCCCCAAAGGGGGAATTAAGTTGGTTTACGCAACGGATATCCAAAACATTGGAACCTCATGCGGCGGGCGGGTCTTAAATCTCAAACGTGAAACATGAAGCCAAATAAAACAGTAACCCAATAACCCAGTAACCCAATAACCAAATAACCCAGTAACCCAATAACCTAATAACACAGTAACCTAATAACCTAATAACACAGTAACCTAATAACACAGGAACCAAATAAGATGGACATACAATTAGAAAAGAAAAAAGGATTACGGCCAAAGCATTACGGATATATTGCCATAGGATTGTTAGTGCTTTTTGTGGGGTACCAGCTCATTTTTAGCACCTCCGTAGCTACGTTTAGAACGGAGAAGGACAAACTATCCATTGCGGAGGTAACAGCGGGCAAGTTCGACGATTATATCACTATTAATGGGAATGTTGCACCTATTACTACCATTTATATGGATGCTTACGAAGGCGGACGCGTGACCGAAAAATTGATAGAGGAAGGCGCCATGGTCAAAAAGGGGGATATCATTTTAAAGTTGGAGAATATGAACCTTTACGAACAGATTCTAGCCAGTGAGAGTAATTTGGCATTAAAGCAAAATGATTTGCGTTCTACAAAACTAACCTTCGATTCCCGTCAGGTTGAAGGTCGCCGGTCGCTCGCAACAGCTAGTACCGATTTACAAAGGCTAAAACGGAATTACGAGCAGAATAAAGCCTTGTTCGCGGAAGAATTAATATCCAAGGAAGCATATCAGCTTTCCAAAGAAAACTACGAACTCTCCCAAAAGCAATATGATATTGTAAAGATGCAGACGGTAAATGACGACGAACTCCGCGTAACTTCATTAACTGGTCTCGATGCCGATCTGGCTCGTATGCAAAAAACCTTGGGTATGGTTTACCAACGACTGGATCACTTAAATGTTAGGGCTCCAGCTGACGGACAATTAGGGTTTCTGGATGCCGAAATAGGACAGAATATATCGCAAGGGCAACGTATAGGACAGATTAATGTACTGACCGATTATAAGATAGAGGCAGATATAGACGAACATTATATTGACCGTGTTAAACGCGATCTAAGTGCCGTGTTGGAGCGTAACGGAAAAGATTTTAAACTCCGGGTTAGAAAAGTATATCCAGAAGTTAGAAATGGTAGGTTTAGGGTAGATCTTGTTTTTATCGATGAAAAGCCGGAAACGATCCGTACCGGACAGAGTTACAATATCAAATTACAGCTGGGCGAATCTAGCGATGCTCTGTTGTTGCCCAAGGGAAGTTTTTTTCAAAGCACGGGAGGACAATGGATATTTGTGGTGACCCCAGGTACCGATGAAGCTATAAGAAGAAATATCAGGGTTGGGAAACAGAACGCCAGGTTTTACGAAGTCTTGGATGGCTTGGAGTCTGGCGAACAAGTCATTACCAGCAATTATGACAGTTTTGGCGATGCGGAACGGATCATATTAAAATAGCCCCTAGTCCGCCATAGGCGTAGAGTGCTAAGCCGGGTGTTAAAAGGACAGGGCAAAAGCTCCTCCCTGTTCTCAAAGGAATTCCCGCTCCTTTGGAGAGGGTTAGTGAGCGATTTTTTCAAAAAAAAACAAACACAAAAACGAACAACAAATGATAACAATTAAAGATTTAAAAAAGAGTTTTCGAACGGAGGAGGTAGAAACACTGGCATTGAACAATGTAAACCTGAACGTTGAAGATGGCGAGTTTGTCGCCATCATGGGACCATCCGGTTGTGGTAAATCTACCTTATTGAATATCATAGGGATGCTGGATAATCCTACGGAGGGTAGTTACAACTTTGCAGGCCATGAGGTTGCAGGTTTAAAAGAAAGTCAACGTACACAATTGCGAAAAGGGAACTTAGGATTTGTTTTCCAGAGCTTTAACCTCATAGATGAGCTCACCGTCTATGAAAATGTGGAACTGCCCCTTATTTACCTAAAAATGGGCAAGGCAGAGCGTAAGGAAAAAGTAATGAAGGTCTTGGAGCGTATGAAGATCGCGCACAGGGAAAAGCACTTTCCACAACAATTATCGGGTGGGCAGCAGCAACGTGTCGCTATTTCAAGAGCGGTGGTCACCAATCCCAAACTAATTCTTGCCGATGAGCCAACCGGTAACTTGGATTCCAAAAATGGTATCGAAGTTATGAACTTGCTCACGGAACTCAACCAAGAAGGTACTACGATCGTTATGGTAACGCACTCGGATCGGGATTCTCATTACGCCCATAGGGTGGTGAACTTATTTGATGGTCAAATAGTTACGGAAAGTCAAAATAGAGCTATTGGCGCCATGATGTAAAGCCCCCTAGCCCCCGAAGGGGGAATTTCATGCTGGGTGTTCTAAGGACTGAGTAAAAAAAGCTCCTCCCTTTCTTGGTTGCTGAGTGTAGCCGAAGTAAAAGGGAGGTGGCAGCTTTGCTGACGGAGGGTTTGCGTGATAAAGATTGAAACCAAATAGTACAAATAGGAGTTTATTCATCAATTACTAGGAACCTGAGGCCTGAGGTTCAACAGTAAAATCAATAAAAAAGGCAAGACCTGTCAGGTTTAAATTTTAATCAAATCAAGAGGCTATCGATATAGAAAGTTGCCAAAAAGAAAGAAACCTGACAGGTCTGAATTAGGGTAAAGTGGAAGTTTATTCATCAACACCAAGCTTGTACCCTCCTCCTTGGGAGGGGGCTAGGGGGAGGACAAAAAACGAATAGCATGTTCAAAAACTATTTTAAAATCGCTTGGCGAAATATCCTAAAAAATAGCGGATATTCCTTTATAAATATTGGGGGATTGGCCATAGGCCTTGCTTGCTTTTTATTAATTGCCATTTTTATATCCAACGAACTTTCTTATGATACCTATCATGACAAGAAAGATGGGATTTACAGGGTAATCCATCATTCCAACGCAAACAACCCAGAAGATGCATGGGTTTGGGGCAATGCCCCGATTGGTCCCGCATTAAAATCTGATTTTCCAGAAATTATTGAAAAGGCACAATTTTCTGGTAGAAGTGATATCTTATTGGAATATAACAACCGCAAGTTTCAAGAAGGGGAATGCTTTTATGCAGATGCATCCGTTTTTAATGTCTTTAGTTGGCCCTTACTCAATGGGGATGCGAGAACCGCGCTAGAGGCTCCCTATTCCATTGTTTTAACTGAAAGCACGGCAAAAAAATATTTTGGTAATGAAAACCCTGTTGGTAAAACCATAGAAGGTATTGGTGGCAGGGCCAATGATGGAACATATACAGTAACGGGAGTAATGAGAGACATTCCCCAAAATTCCCATTTCAACTTTGATGTACTCATGTCCATGAGTAGTTTTCGGCAGAGCAGATCTGAGATCTTTGAATGGTGGGGCTATGTTGATTTTTATACCTATCTCTTGGTTGCCGACAATTTTGATCAAGCCGCATTCGAGTCCAAAATTCCAAGTTTTTTAGAAAAACATCTTGATGCAGAAGAAGCTGAAGAGTATTACTACAACTTCTCGTTGGAGAACATGAACGAAATATATCTGTATTCTACCGCCGATCGTCAACCGGGCGAAACAGGTAGTTTATCCAATATCTACATATTTGCTATCATTGGGCTGTTTATTTTAGTTATTGCCAGTATCAATTTTATGAATTTGTCCACTGCACGTTCCTTGGAAAGGGCAAAAGAAGTGGGGATACGCAAAGTAATTGGGGCGGAGCGAAGAGGTCTTATATATCAATTCCTAGGGGAATCGTTGATTTTGGTGCTGATTGCCTCACTTCTTGGTCTTGGTCTAGCATTTATAGGCTTACCATGGTTGAGCTCCTTAACAGGTAACGTATTTACAATGGCTTCTTTTATGACCGCTCCTATCCTTCTGCTTTATTTTGGAACGTCTTTGTTGACCGCGCTTATTTCGGGAAGTTACCCAGCCTTTGTACTTTCTGGGTTTAGACCGGTCAGTGTGCTGAAAGGCGCCTTTAGAACATCACCTCAAGGCACCAACCTTAGAAAAGGGTTGGTCGTACTTCAGTTTAGCATATCCATTGCGCTTATTGCCAGTACGGTGGTCGTATACTACCAACTTGGATTTATGCTAAATAAGGATATGGGCTTTGATAAGGAACAACAGCTGATATTGGACTTTAATTGGGACAATCAAGTACTGAACAAGGCTGAGGCCGTTAAAGGAGAGCTGTTGGCGCTAGCTGATGTAAGCTCGGTTTCCCTCTCAAGAACGGTACCCAGTAGTCACTTTCCTGCTGCGGGGACAGATATAGAAACGTATGAGGGGAATATGGAAAATTTCTCCCCTTACATTTATGAAGTGGACAATAATTTCATTCAACACTATAAAATTGATGTGGTAGCCGGTAGGGCATTCTCTCCAGATTTTCCGGCTGATAGCATAAGTTCGCTCATTATTAACGAAGCGGCTGCTAAAGAATTCGGATATACAGACCCAAATCAGATTATTGGAAAAAAGTTTCAGCAATGGGGCCGCGAGGGTACTATTGTTGGTGTGGTCAAAGATTTTAACTATATATCGCTGCACTCAGAGGTCGCGCCACTTACCATAAGACAAGTTCCTTATGGCAGGTACCTTTCTTTACGTATCAGCTCAACTAATTATACCAAAGCGATAGCCGCAATAGAAAACAAATGGAGTCAATTGGCTCCGCATAGACCGTTCATTTATAGTTTTTTGGATGATGCTTTTAACAAACAATATATAGCTGATATACGTTTTAGAAAACTCTTTACGATATTTTCTTGTTTGGCCATTTTTATTGCTTGTTTGGGTCTATTTGGATTGGCAACCTATAGTGCTATGTTGCGAACGAAGGAAATTGGTATTCGAAAGGTGTTAGGGGCCGAAGTCTCTAGTATAGTTACCCTATTGTCCAAAGATTTTATTAAACTGGTAGGTATCGCCATTATCATAGCCATACCCTTTTCTTGGTACGCTATGCGACAATGGCTTAATGAATATGCCTATAGTATTGATGTGGAATGGTGGGTATTTGTCTTAGCTGGGGCAATAGCGCTATCGATTGCGATCATTACCGTTGGTTTCCATGCGTTCAAATCTGCCAACAATAATCCAGTAAAAAGTTTGCGAACCGAGTAAGAAAAGGGCCTCCCTTTTTCACTTGTCTCCGACGAACGAAGTATGAGTGAGAGGAAGGCACAGGTGGCTTGCCTCAGCGAGAATGAGGGATTATATTGGCAGAGTTAAATAGAAAACAAGCGTATAATCATCAATCAAATCAAAACGATAAAATCATGTTAAAAAACTACCTAAAAATCGCATTCAGAAACCTTTGGAGAAACAAAGGATTTAGTGCGCTTAACATCTTCGGGCTGTCCATAGGCATTACCTGTGCCTGTTTGATATTACTTTGGGTAGAGGACGAGATAAATTTTGATAGTGTTTTCCCAAAACAGAATCTGGTCTATTACGTGCCCACCAACCAAACTTTTGAAGGGGAAGTATATACTTATAACGTTACCCCGGGACCGCTTGCCAAAGATTTAAAAGAAGAAGTGCCCGGAATTGCAAAATCTGCCGCAACATTTGGGGAGGAGATGTTGCTCACCAACGGGGAAACGGGAATCAATAGATTTGGAAGGTACGTGCAACCTGATTTTTTAGAAATCTTTAGTTTAAACTTTTTGGAGGGAGAATTGAAGACAGCCCTTTCCAGGCCAGACGGAATTGTGTTGACACAGAAAACCGCAATAGCACTTTTCGGCACCGATAAAAACGTCTTGAATAAAGTACTACAATTGAATAATGAGTTTTCCTTTACCGTAACGGGCATCATACAAGATTTGCCAAGTACGATTACCTATAAATTTGATTGGCTTATACCCTTTCAGCGTTTCCAATTAGGACAAGAAAATATGGCTTGGGCCCAACAATATGGTGGAAATTTTGCTGATACTTTCGTAGAACTCACTCCAAACACCGACTTTAAAACAGTAGATAGCAAGGTCAGGAAAATGATAGCTTCCAAAATAGAATATGATACGGAAGTTCCAAATGAGGCGTTCTTACATTCCATTAAGGATTGGCATCTACGTTCCGAGTTTAAAGAAGGGAAAATTGTTGGAGGTAAGGTTAGTTTGGTAAGGTCGCTGGCCTTCATCGCTTTAATCATTCTATTGATTGCCTGTATCAATTTTATGAACCTCTCAACAGCTCGAAGTGGGAAACGTGCCAATGAAGTTGGGGTTAGAAAAGTATTGGGTTCAAGCAAAAAAAGATTGGTAGGTCAGTTTTTAACGGAGTCTATGATTTTATCCGTTATGTCGGCGATATTAAGTGTTGTTCTTGTAGTACTATTGTTACCGTACTTTAATACCCTAGTCGAAAAGCAAATAGTGCTTAGATTGGGTAACCCTACTCATATTCTTTTTCTTTTGGGCATCACGTTGATTTCTGGAGTTTTGGCAGGCTGGTATCCCGCCCTGTACTTATCCTCTTTTAGACCTGCAGAAGTACTTAAAGGTACCGGCAAAAATCTAGGAAACACATCATTAATTCGTCAAGGTTTAGTGGTTACTCAATTTACGGTTTCCATCATGTTCATCATTTGCAGTACAATTATTTATCAACAGATACAACATATAAGCTCTCGGGATGTAGGTTATAGCAAAGGAACATTGCTAAATCTACCTGTAAGCGGGAATATGATTGAGAAATTTCAACCTATTAAAGAGGAATTGATAGCATCAGGTCTAATAGATAATGCTGCGCTGACCAATGCAAACATGCTCACAGGGGGTTTTAATGGGCAAGGATATCGATGGCAAGGAGGGCAGGATTCCGAGAATGTATTGGTAAGATATAGGTTTGTAAGTCCAAACTTTTTTAGCACAGTAGGATTAAATTTACTTGAAGGTCGTAACTTCAACAACGATGCTATGATAGACAGTACCAATGTTATAATAACCAAATCTTTTGCTAAATTGATGGGAGAAGATAGTGCTATTGGTAAAACTATTATGGACGATGGTATCAACTATAATGTAATAGGTATAGTTAATGATTATGTCTATGGGGACATATACGGTAATAACAATTCAGGACCGGTTATTTTTTATAGTTATTCGGACAATGCGAACACTATGTATGTAAACATAAAACCCAAATCATCTAGAACTGATGCCCTTGCAGCTATCGAGAATGTTTTGAAAAAATATAATCCTGCATTTCCATTTGAATATCGATTTGAAAACGACTTATTTAATTCTAAGTTCAAAAATGAAGAGTTGATTGGTGAGTTAGCAAAGATATTCGCTGCCTTGGCGATTATAATTTCTTGTTTAGGCTTGTTCGGCCTAGCCGCCTATACCGCAGAACAGCGTAAGAAAGAAATTGGCGTGCGTAAGGTCTTAGGTTCGAGTGTTAGCGGCATTGTGCAGTTGCTCTCAAAAGACTTTATGGGCTTGGTTCTAATAGCGTTGGTATTGGCAGGGCCATTAGCTTGGTGGGTGATGAAAAATTGGTTGGAAAGCTACGCATATCGCATAGAGATAAATATTTGGGTATTCGTAATTGCTGGGGCGGTGGCTATTTGTATTGCCTTAGTAACGGTAAGTTTTCAAGCAATTAAAGCAGCTATTGCCAATCCTGTAAAGAGTTTGAGAACCGAGTAAGAAAAGGGCCTCCCTTTTTCACTTGCCTTCGACGAACAATGTATGAGTTAGAGGAAGGCGCAGATGGGCCGCTTTGCGGTTCGGAGGCCAGCCCGACAGAGTGTTCTGGCGGGGATTGTGTGACAAGGGTTGAAACTAAAAACTAAGGAATAGATATTGGCACTAATCTCCCCTTTTAAAAAAACAACATCATGAAGAAAATACAGATCCATAACAGAAAGGAACTTTTGGAAGCCAGAAAGGAACTCAGGAAGAACCTTACGCCCGCGGAAGCCTTTCTTTGGAATCAGTTGAAGTCAAAACAGCTTGATGGAAAGAAATTCGTAAAACAGCACAGTATCGACAATTATATAGTTGACTTTTATCTGGCCTCCGATAAATTGATTATAGAACTCGATGGCGAGGTACATCAAAACGCAACGGCCATGGAATATGATGACAAAAGAACATCTTATTTGAACCAAGAAGGTTTTACGGTAATTCGTTTCGAGAATAAAATGGTCTTTGATAATTTGGAATCTGTACTTATGGAGATTAGAGGGAATTTCAGAGAAAATAAAACAAAAGAGTAAGAAAAGCTCCTCCCTTTGTCAAAGGGAGGTGGCTCGCTTCAGCGAGACGGAGGGATTATGTGAGGAAGATTGCAACTAAAAAGAGGGGGGCTTAAAAAAAAGGATATAATAACATATTCAGCACAAACACCATCTACTGCTGTAAAAATAGTAGACAAGGTGTGTTAAAAATTTTTACACTTCGGTTTTTTGAAATTATCATAACTATTTCATTATTAGTTACTTAAATGAGTGGCATGATAATCGATTCTTAAAGAATTCATCATATCAATCAAAAACTGAGCAGTCATGCTAAAAAACAATCTAAAAATTGCCTGGAGGAGCATTAAAAAGGATAAACTCTTCACTAGTATCAAAATTGGCGGTTTTGCTATGGGCATCGCTGCTTGTTTATTAATAGCTTTATTTATTCGCGATGAGCTAAGTTATGACCAACATTACGCTAAGAAAAATCAAATATATAGGGTAGTCATGCAAGGCATGTTGAATGGGGAAGTTATGAAAAGCACTCATTTTCAGTTGCCTTTTGCGGAAGCCTTACAGTCCAATTTTCCGGAAATCTTAAAAGCAGGTAAAGTAAATACTACGGAACTCTTTGGTGCCGGTAAACGCGGTATAAGGTTGAAAGGAAAATCACAGAATACTTTTGAAGAAGGTTTTATTTACGCCGATCAAAGTGCCTTTGATATTTTGGAGGTTGAACTGGAGCAGGGTAATACCAAAGAAGCGTTGATCAACCCAAGAAGTATCGTTATTTCCAAATCTAAGGCCGAAAAGTACTTTGAGAACGGCGATGCCCTAGGACAGACCATTATTTTGGATAACGATGCAGGCAAGCCGTTTACAGTTACGGGAGTGATGGCGGAGTCATCTCATAATACTCATTTGGATTATGAATTTATTTTACCAGTTGTCGATACTAACGATAGTTGGACGAGTACAAATTATTTTACCTACGTGTTGGTTGATTCAAATTCAGATATTCCTGCATTGGAGAAGAAGATGTTCTCTATAATAGAAGATTATTTTATTCCGGCTCAAAAGGAAAGAGGCCGA
Organism: Maribacter chungangensis; assembly: GCF_042676845.1. Classification (NCBI taxonomy): domain Bacteria; kingdom Pseudomonadati; phylum Bacteroidota; class Flavobacteriia; order Flavobacteriales; family Flavobacteriaceae; genus Maribacter; species Maribacter chungangensis. Next base: position 344,349 of record NZ_JBHTHY010000014.1, on the reverse strand, counting down.
GCACCGGATTTTATCGAAGTTCTGAAGACCTTAGAATATAAATTACAGCCCATAACCGACATACACTTATATTCCGATGTTAAAATGGCCGATAATCTAAAGCATGGAGATATCCGTTTTGTTTGGTTGTTCGCTGCCATTGCCGGTTTTGTGCTGCTCTTGGCCATTATAAATTTCATCAATCTATCTACCGCAAAATCTGCCAACAGGGCAAAGGAAGTTGGACTTCGGAAAACCGTTGGTGCCTTTAAATACAATCTTGTTTCCCAGTTTCTGACAGAATCCGTGATTTTTAGTGGGATTTCTTTTGTGCTTGGCGTGCTTATCGCTTGGCTATTACTTCCGACTTTTAACACTATTGCCGCCAAGACCATAACGATGCCTTGGATGGCATGGGGGTTCATACCTATATTGCTTATAGCTTCACTTTTGGTCGGATACTTAGCAGGCTTATACCCCGCTTTTTATTTATCGGCCTTTAGACCGGTAGATGTGCTAAAAGGAAGCCTTAGTATTGGGAGCAAAAGCGGAAGACTGCGCAGCGGTCTAGTGGTTTTTCAATTTACGACTTCCGTTGTTTTGATTATTGCTACCTTGATTATTTATAAGCAAATGGACTATATCCTGCAAAAGGAATTGGGATATGACAAAGAGCAGGTGGTAATTTTGGAAGGAACAGGCGTTTTGGGTACCAATACCAGTTCTTTTAAAGAACAGCTTTTGCAACTACCACAACTAAAAAATGCAACTGTTACCAATTATTTACCTGTAGATGGTGGCAAAAGAAATGGGAATACATTTAGATTGGCCAACACAGGGAACGAGACTAAGGGTGTTTCCGCCCAAATTTGGCAGGTAGACTATGATTATTTAAAAACATTAGGCATACTATTAAAAGAGGGTAGGGACTTTTCTAAGGAATTCGCTTCGGATTCTACAAACTCTATTATCATTAACTCAAAAATGGTTTCAGAAATGGGATTGACAGATCCCTTGGGCAAGCAGATAAATAATAATCACAGGGACTGGACGATCATTGGTGTTGTAGATGATTTTCATTTTAAGTCGTTAAAAGAGGATATATCGGCATTATCATTAGTTATCGGGAAGGACATTGGGTCGATTTCCATAAAACTAGATAAAGGGAACATCAACGAAGCTTTAGCTTCCATAGCGGCTGTTTGGAATAAAAATGTACCTAACCAGGCCGTAAATTATAGTTTTTTGGATCAGGAGTTTACCCAAATGCATGCAGATGTACAACGAATGGGCAGTATCTTCAACAGCTTTGCACTATTTGCCATTTTGGTAGCTTGTTTGGGCTTATTTGCTCTTTCCGCATTTATGGTGGAACAACGTAAAAAGGAGATAAGTATTCGCATGGTCTTAGGTGCTCCCTTTAAAAGTATTTATCGGTTATTGACATTGGATTTTATGAAACTCATTTTAATTTCCATTGTTATGGCCATCCCATTGGGTTGGTATATGATGAACCGTTGGTTAGAGGATTTTGTGTATCGGGTGAGTATTGGGTGGGATATTTTTTTGATTGCAGGCAGCATTGCCATGGTCATTGCTATTTCTACCATCAGTTATCAATCCATAACAGCCGCATTGATAAAACCTTTAAAAAGTTTGCGAACGGAATGAAAATCCCCTGAGTCTCAAAGGGCAAAACGCTTGCGAGACAAAACGATTACAGTACTAATACTAAATGCAAAACAAGGGTTTGTTCAGGTATATCAAGAAATATAAAAAAATCAAGCATCGGTCAATCAAAACTAAATCATCATGTTAAAAAACAATCTAAAAATCGCTTGGAGAAGCCTTAAAAAGCAATCCTTTTTTACGTTTCTCAACATATTTGGTCTATCCATAGGTATCACCGGTGCGTTGCTGATTGCACTGTATATAGTTGATGAAGTGGGTCATGATACCATGTTCCAAGATTCCGAAAGAATTTTCCGTATAGATACCGACATTAAGTTTGGAGGCGCGGAAATGAGAGCGGCCGAAGCTGCTGCACCAATGGCAGCCGCTATGCAGAATGACTTTCCTCAAGTAGAACAAACGGTTAGATTACGTACCAGAGGCACTGCGCTCGTAAGGCCGGTAGGTGAGGAAGCTAACGCTAAAGAAATTAGTGTTGCCTTTGCCGACGCCAGCTTTTTCAAATTTTTTGGAATTGAAGTATTAAGCGGTGATGCCGATAATGCACTTACGGAACCCAATACCCTGGTGCTAACCAAAGCTGCCGCTGTAAAACATTTTGGTCGGGAAGACGTCTTGGGAAAACGATTGTTACTCAATAATACCGATACGTACACTATCACTGGTGTCATAGATTACCTGCCAAAAAAATCCGTACTTAAAGGCTATTCAGTTTTTATGGCCATGGAAGGACACCCCGCTTCCAAAGAAAATAATTGGGGAGGAAACAATTTTGTTACGTTTATAAAGTTGGTGCCAGGTGCCGATATAAATGAGTTCCAAGAACCTTTACAAGGTATGCTCGATGACTATATGCTACCATGGGCACAGCAATATTTTCCCGGAATGACCGGTGAGTCTTTTGCTGCATCGGGGAATTACATCCGCTATCATACCATGCCTTTGACCGACATTCATCTATATTCTCGTAGAGATCAAGAAATGAGTGCTAACGGTAGTATTCAAAACGTATATATTTTATCTTTTATTGGTCTCTTCTTAATGGTGCTTGCCAGTGTTAATTTTATGAACCTGTCCACCGCCTATTCTTTAAAAAGGGCAAAGGAGATAGGGGTTCGGAAAACCTTGGGTTCCAATAAGCGAGAGTTGGTGTGGCAATTCCTTACCGAATCGGTCTTGATTTCTGTCTTGTCCCTCATAGTCGGTGTTTCTCTAAGTGCCCTGTTGCTTCCGTATTTTAATGAACTTGCAGGAAAGGAAATAACCCTGCCTTATGGTAATCTCTTATTTTGGATGGTTCTTCTAGGTGCGACCGTACTATTAGGTTTGTTTTCCGGTAGCTATCCTGCTTTTTTCATGTCGCGCTTTATGCCGGTAAAAACCCTTAAAGGTGGAGGGCAAAATAGTGTTGGGGGAGGTGCCGTTAGAAATGCTTTGGTTGTTTTTCAATTTGGTATCTCCGTGTTTTTGATCGTAGGAACCTTAGTGGTTTTTCAACAGTTAAACTATATACAAGGTAAGGATCTTGGCTTTACAAAAGATCAAACGGTTATTTTGGATGATACCTTTTCCCTAGGAAATCAAATTACGGCATTTAAGGAGGAGATTAAGGATTTGAGTCAGGTAGAGAACGCTACGATCAGCGGATTTTTGCCCACGCCATCATGGCGGTCCAATAGTTCGTATTTTAAGGAAGGGGCCATGGACCAGGAAAATGCAATTCATATACAAACTTGGAGCGTTGATCATGATTACATTTCTACTTTGGATATGGCTCTTATAGCGGGGCGTGATTTTGATAAAACAATGGTAAGCGATTCTGTTTCGGTTATTATAAACGAAGCCACCTTACCTATTATTGGGGTAAGTGCAACCGAAGCGTTAGGAATGCGCATTTCGGAAGATATAGAACTAACAGAGCCTCAATTTTTCACGGTAATTGGCGTGGTCAAGAATTTTCATTATGAATCTTTAAAGGAGAACATTCAACCATTAGGACTCTTTCTGGACCGTTCTACGGGGAATATTGCAGTAAAATTAAAAGCAGGAAATTTTTCGGAAGCACTGGCGAATATTGAAAGTGTTTGGAATAGAATGGCACCGGGCCAACCTTTTAATTATAGATTTATGGACGAATCCTTCAACGCTACCTACGATACAGAACAGCGGTTAGGTAAAATATTTACGGTATTCACGTTCTTATCGATTTTAATAGCTTGTTTGGGACTGTTTGGATTGGCCGCTTTCAATGCCCAAAAGCGTACAAAGGAAATCGGAATCAGAAAAGTCTTGGGGGCTAGTGTAGGTCAAATCAGTTATCGACTGACCACCGATTTTTTAAAAATGGTGGGTATTGCGATTTTGATCGCTTTGCCCTTGGGCTGGTTTGTAATGAACAAATGGTTGGAAGATTTCTCCTATCGAATAGAGATTGCTTGGTGGGTCTTTGCCCTAGCGGCATTATTGGCGGTTGGTGTCGCCATTTTAACGGTAAGCTACCAGAGTATAAAAGCGGCTATCGTGAATCCTGTGAGGAGTTTGCGGACGGAGTGAAAAAATAGTGGTAATCATTACCAACAAAAATGGAGTTAAATTTTTAACCATGAAAAATATAGTCTTACAGACATGCCTAATTTTATCTTCTATTTGGGGAATACAGGCACAGATAACGCTACCAAGAGATGGGAATAAAAAAGCCATGGTTTCCGAAAATATTGGTATTACAGCGGTAACTATAGACTATTCCAGACCCGCGGTCAATGGACGGGAAGGAAAAATTTGGGGACAGTTGGTACCTTTTGGTTTTAATGATTTGGAATACGGAACGAGCAAGGCAGCACCTTGGCGTGCAGGTGCCAACGAGAATACCACAATTGAATTTTCTGCCGATGTTTTTATTGAAGGAAAACCCTTGGCTAAAGGTAAATACGGGTTTTTTATAGCAATGGCCCCGGACAAAGCAACCTTGATATTCTCTAAATTCAATACTGCTTGGGGCAGTTTTTATTACAAAGAAGGAGACGATGCGCTTAGAGTGGATGTTCCTACCCAAAAGTTAAGTAAGCTGGTAGAACGGCTTACTTACTCTTTTAGAGATCAAACCGATAATAGTGCTGTGGTGGCGATGGATTGGGAATTCTTAAGGGTTCCGTTTACGGTCTCGGTAGATATCCACAAAACCCAAATGGAGGCTTTCAGAAGAGAGGTCAACTCAGGCATCTTTTATCGCTATTGGCAAAACCTACATACCGCGGCCAATTATTGTTTGGTAAATAACATCAATTTGGAGGAAGGTTTGGAATGGGCTGATCGCTCCATCAATACTTATTTTGGAGAAGAAAACTTTAAAACGCTGTCTACCTATGCCGGACTCTTAGCAAAATTGGGCCGACAGGATGAAGCGGATGTCGCCATGGAAAAGGCATTTCCACTAGGGTCTTCGGAAGATTTGGTGTACTATGGCATCGATTTAAACCTAAAGGGCGAACATGAAAAGGCGTTTTCAATTTTTAAATCGAACGTAAAGAAAAATCCGGACGATGTATACGCCCACTTAGGGATGGTAAGTGGACATTTTTACAAGGGTGACAAGAAGAAAGCACTTCAATTTTGTGAATCTGCCAAAAGCAAGACAAAGAATAAGGATTTCGTGGGGTACATCGATAATTTAATTCGAGATATCAACTCAGGTAAGGAGATTTTTAAGTGAGTTGTTAATGAATACACGAACACAAAACTCTTAAAGGATTATCGGACTGAAATTAAAAAAACAGAAAATTTATGCTTAGAACTGAAACGTTTTCATAAATAGTGAGTCTTTAGTTACGAGCAACATCAATCATCAATCAAAAAAATCAATCATGTTCAAAAATTATCTAAAAATTGCTTGGCGTAACCTATTGAATAATAAGGGCTATTCGCTCATCAATATTGGTGGACTTGCATTGGGTATGGCCGTTACCCTTATCATTGGCTTATGGGTTCAAGATGAACTTTCCTATAACAGTTACTTTCCCCAAAAGGATAAAATTGCCCAGATTTTTCAGTCACAAACTTTTAATGGAAATACAGGAACCGGCCCCGCTATCCCAAGACCATTGGAAAAGGGTTTAAGGGATGGTTATGGCGACAATTTCAAATACCTTATAATGGCCTCTTGGACCAATGACAGTTATTTGAAGTATGGAGAGAAAAGTTTATCCAGACCCGGGAACTATATGCAACGGGAAGCACCTGAACTTTTTAACCTCAAAATAATAAAAGGAGAAAAAGACGGACTTCGAGAAATCAATTCCATCATGTTGTCCGAATCTACCGCTACCGCCCTGTTTGGTAATGAAGACCCTATAGGAAAAGTTGTGAAGGTGAGCAATGAATTTGACTTGTCCGTCAGTGCGGTTTATAGCGACATCCCTTTCAATAACGCGTTTAGCGACACTGAATTTATTATCCCATGGGAAAAATATTTGGCCACGCGGGAATGGGTTAGAAATGCGGAGGATAGCTGGGGTAACAATTCCTTTCAGATGTTCGTGCAAGTAACGGATAATACGAGTATCGCTAAAGTAACCGCCACTATTAAAGATGTAAAGAAGAATTTATCGGAGGATGCAGCGGAGTTTAATCCCCAATTGTTTTTGTTTCCCATGGAAGATTGGCATTTACGAAGCAACTTTGAGAATGGAAAACAAGTGGGCGGTCGTATAAAATATGTTTGGCTGTTCGGGATCATTGGTGCTTTTGTACTGTTATTGGCCTGTATAAATTTCATGAACCTGAGTACCGCTCGTTCCGAGAAAAGGTCCAAGGAAGTGGGTATCCGAAAATCTATTGGCTCCAGTAAAGGACAATTAATAAATCAGTTTTTAAGCGAGTCGTTCTTGGTGGTGGTGTTGGCATACATCATAGCACTGCTCCTAGTGTTAGTATGCCTTAACGGGTTCAACGAGCTTGCCCGAAAAGAGATTGCTTTCCCATGGCAAAGCGGTTCGTTTTGGATGATTTCCGTAGCGTTCATCATTTTTACGGCGCTATTGGCAGGTAGTTACCCTGCACTATATCTATCTTCTTTTAAACCTGTAGACGTACTAAAAGGAACATTTAAAGCAGGGCGATATGCAGGACTACCAAGAAAAATACTTGTGGTCGTACAGTTCACGGTATCCGTCGCTTTTATTATAGGTACCGTTATTGTTATGCAACAGATAAATTATGCCAAGAACCGTCCGGTCGGATATGATAAGGAAGGATTGATACAAATACCGACCTTTAGTCAAGATTTTGTAGGTAAGACCGATCTAATGCGGAGCGAATTTATAGGGTCGGGAGCCGTAGTTGAAATGTCTACTTCTAGTAGTCCTACCACACAAATATGGTCCAACAGAAGTGGATTTGTCTGGGAAGGTAAACCAGAAGGGTTTCAGGAAGATTTGGCATGGACCGAAGTTTCCCCAGAGTATGCAAGGTCACTAGGTTTGAAAATTATAGAGGGGCGTGATTTTTCTCGGGATTTCGCGACGGATTCCCTTGGGGTCCTGATCAACGAAACGGCTAAAAAATACTTAGGGATGGAAAACCCCGTAGGACAATTATTGAAGGATGATAGCGATGAAGACCCCAACCCGCCATTAAAGATAATTGGAGTGGTAGAGGACATGATCGCACAGTCTCCCTACGAACCGGTAAAGCAAGCTATGTACGTGTATGACCGTAACGATAATGGTAGTTATTACAATTTACGATTGAATCCAAAGCAGAGTGCCAGTCAGAACTTGGCCATTGTAGAAAGGGTATTTAAGGAGCATTTTGCAGCTATCCCTTTTGAATATCAATTTGTAGATGACCAGTATGGAGAAAAATTTGCTTCGGAAGAACGCATTGGAACCCTGTCCGGAATCTTTACTGCTTTAGCGATTTTAATTAGTTGCTTGGGGCTTTTTGGATTGACTTCCTTTGTGGCAGAACAACGGACCAAGGAAATAGGAGTCCGAAAGGTATTGGGCGCAACCGTATTTAATGTCTGGAACATGCTCTCCAAGGATTTTATAAAATTGGTGGTCATCTCTTGTTTCATAGCGGTGCCTATAGCGTACTATGTCATGAACGGATGGTTACAGGAATATCCGTATCGCGTGATTTTAAAATGGTGGATTTTTGTGCTAGCAATGCTAGGTGCCATGGGTGTAACGGTAGTAACGGTAAGTTTTCAAGCCATAAAAGCAGCGAAACAGAATCCGGTCAAAAGTTTGAGGACTGAGTAAAAAGCCCCCTAACCCCCAAAGGGGGAACACTAACTAGTATGCTGAACGATACGTGTTTTAAAAGCACCTCCATTTTTCACTAACCTCCTTTGAACGAAGTATGAGCGGTAGGAAGGCACTAGTGTCAGCTTTGCTAAGGGAGGGATTATGTAATCGGGTTTCAATAAATAAAACTAAACTGATTTAAAATTTTACACTTAATCTCCCCGTCCGCCAAGGCGGACACCCCTCTTTGAAAAAGAGGGGAGCTTTTAAAAAAAGTAGGAATAATAATGAAGAAAATACAATTACACAATAGAAAGGAACTCTTGAACTCCCGAAGGCAGTTAAGAAAAAACCTAACGCCTGCTGAAGCTTTTTTATGGAATAGGCTTAAGGCGAAACAACTTGATGGAAAGAAATTCGCCAAGCAGCACAGTATAGGTAATTATATTGTAGATTTTTATTTAGCATCCGATAAACTGATTATAGAACTGGATGGGGAAGTTCATCAAAATGAAAGGCAATGGAGTATGACGAAAAGAGAACCGCTTACCTAAACCGAGAGGGTTTTACTGTAATACGTTTTGAGAATAAAATGATCTTTGATAATCTACCATCAGTTCTAATGGAAATCAGAGAGAATTTTAAGGATAATAAAACAAAAGAGTAGAAAAAAGCTCCTCCCTTTTTGAAAGGGAGGTGGATTCGCTTTAGCGAAGACGGAGGGATTAAGTGATTACTAATAATACAGAACTAACTTATCGAATGGAATTATTTCTTTTTTAACGCTAATCTCTCCCTTTCTCCGCCAAAGGCGGATCCCCCCCCCCCCCACCTCTTTTTCAAAGAGGGGAGCTTTAAAAAGGGGACTTTTAAATTAAGTAAAAGTAAATTACGCCATATTTGACTATGTACTGCGTATCAAAATAAAAATGAAAGGTTGGGATTTAAAAATTCAAATAAGCGATAAAAAACCTTAAATTCAAAACAGCAAAAAAAGACCTATGCTTTTAAAATATGCGCTCAGAAACATAAAAAAACGACCTTTTTTAAATAGCATAAAACTGGTGGGCCTGTCATTGGGCTTATGTGGTGTCCTCTTCATTTCATTATTGCTAAAAAACGAATTAAGCTATGATAACGCACACGCAAAGGCGGACCGGATTTATAGGTTAACAACCACACACCCAGAGGCATTTGAAGGGAATCAATTTGCGCGTATCTCGGATGCTAAAATGATTCCTGAAATCACGGAGCAAATTCCCGAATTGGAAACTTCGGTGCGTTTAATGCCATTACGGGACAAGCTTATTTTAAAAGAGGAACAGCATTTTGCTATAAGCCAAGCCTTTGCGGTAGATGATACTTTTTTGGAGATTTTTGATGTCACTTTTATTGAAGGCAACGATAATAGGGCCTTGGCCGAACCGGGTTCTGCGGTAATTTCAAAATCTCTTTCCAATCGGATTTTTGGTGATGAAAATCCAATGGGGCAACTCATATCCTTGCCTCCCGGTCATTACAATACCATAGAGACAAATTTTACGGTTTTCGGTGTTATGGAAGATTTTCCTCAGGAAAGCCATATCCATCCAGATTTGTTGATCATGCCCGGGTCAGATGTGATTGCCGGTTGGGCTTATGTGTACCTACTTTTAAAGGAAAAGACAACTGCTGTAAACTTAAACGATAAAATTTCTCAAAAATTAAATGAATATTACGGTATAGAAGAAGGTGACGAAGCAAAAATGCAGGCCCATACCATGAACCTGAAGGACATTCATTTGAAATCGAACTTACTACGTGAGATCGAACCTAACGGTAGTATGACCAATATATATTTGCTAGGTGTAGCTGGGTTAATCCTACTCTTTATTTCCCTGAGTAATTTTACGAGTTTAAACTTGGGAATGGCAGGGTATCTCGGAAAATTTTTGGCCTTGAACCAGATATTGGGATCTTCTAAACGGATTATGCTGCGTTATTTCCTTTTGGAAAGTACTCTTATAGTTTTTAGTTCCTTGGTTGTTGTACTGTTATGTTCGCATCAATTAAATAAATTCATTTTTAATCGGTATCGGTTTAATCTAATGGACGGGAACGAATGGTTTGTACTAATTATTCTTTTGATCTTTTCCCTACTAAGTTTGCTGGCCGGTGTGCAGCCTGTGGTTAAAAACCGATTTCAAAACTTCACCCTAGAAAAAAGAATTAAGGGAGAAAGCACGGCGAAAACGCATAAGGTGCTATTGGTCTCTCAATTTACCTTGGCTATTGTGTTACTCGTAGGTGTTTTTGTTATTTCAAGACAAACGGATTATGCGCTTGGCAATGCTATGGGGGCCGATGAAGATAATGTAATAGTGATACCTTATGTTCACGCAGCGGTACAGAAAGATTTTGAAGTATTTAAATCCGAACTTCTTAGTAAAAGTGCTATCGGTTCCGTATCGGCTATGATGGCGCCTCCTGGTGGCGAAACAAATGATATGTTCGCTTTTACAATGAAGGATGTCCCAAACAAGGACACAAAGTATATTGGTGTTTTTTCCTGTGATTATTCGTTTGCAAATGTGTTTGGGCTACCTTTTTTAGGAGGTAGAAACTTTACCGAAAACAATACAGATCAGGAAGGTAATGGGGAGTATCTTATAAATGAAACGGCATTACGGTATTTAGGTTTTCAAGATGCCAATGCGGTGATCGGTAAGGATTTTGCCCTGATCTCGCCGGTGGAAGGTGTTCGGATTCCTAGTGGAAAAATTATTGGTGTGGTGGAAGATTTCCATCTTTCCGGAGTACAGACAAAGGTGGAGCCCTTGGCACTTTTTAAACGGGAAAACAGTTGGTTGGAAAATATTGCTATTTCCTATAGACCATCCTTTCGAAAAGAAGCCATGGTAAATATTCAGGATACTTGGAAAACGTTGTTCCCCAGTTATCCCTTTCAGTATTTTGAAGTAAGCAGCCTCTACAAAAACGTTTACAAAACGGAACTCTTACAGAAAAAATTAATTCTGATTTTTGCCTTGATCGCGGTTTTTGTTTGTGCTATGGGCGTATTGGGACTTTCATTAATGATTGCGCAAAAACGGTTCAAAGAAATTGGAATCCGAAAAGTAAATGGAGCTTCTATTTCTGAAATTCTTGTACTGCTCAATACGGATTTTTTGAAATGGGTGATTCTGGCCTTTGTTTTTGCTACACCAATTGCTTATGTAACTGCTAATAAATGGCTGGAAGGTTTCGCTTATAAAATAGACCTTGGTTTATGGATATTTCCATTAGCGGGTGGTATAATTCTACTCATAACCATGCTAACGGTGAGTTGGCATAGTATTAAGGCCGCAAAACAAAACCCTATTGAAAGTTTACGTACGGAGTAAAGAATCCCATTACCGGTTAGGGGTACTCTAAAAGTATATATAGCCTAAGATGCGTATTCATTGCGCTAAATAAAAACAGTGATTTACACTTTTATACTTATACCAATTTAAGTTTTGAATGTCGTATTTAAAATTTGAATTATTTTTTTCTCAGTTTAGGAATGAAATCTAAGCATAGCAATAGCTATAGTTCTATTTTATGACGACAAATGAGTAAAAAAGAAACTTGTTTTATGCGACATCTGGAAGTTAAATTGGTATTATATCTAAATAGCTATGGATTTTGAGTTTATATAAGCTTTTGTTTCTTCTTTAACATAAGCGCGGCAGATGTATAACCACCTTCGGTTCCATCTACAAAGTGAATGTGTTTGTCCTTACGATCTTGCACATAACAACTCATTACCGATGCGTACGTAACGTGAATTCCATAATTCAGTTTCCCTTCCTGCTCTACCGCATCCAAGTATTCCACTAAAGCTTCAATTTCAGGCGTACCGCCTTCTAGAACAGTGTTTATAGTACCATCTATCATAAGCGTATCCGATAGAAGGCTTATTTTATCCAGATACCGCTTTCCTTCTTCAAAATATTTGAAATAAAAACCTCCGAGATACGTATAAAACCAATTCTTTAGGAGATAACCGAGTTTAAATTTCCCAATACGGGCACTCATTTCCTTTCGTAGTTTAGCAATAGAAGCGTCCAATTTTAGTTTTGTTCTAGATATGGGCCGTCTTTCTACCATGGTGCCAAATATTTCCTGAATCTTCATCAGCACACCTGAATATACGGCAGGTTGCATAGAATCATCATCACAGGATACCAGCAGGCATACTATTTTATTAACATCTTCACTAGGCTTTATTTCATCCCATCGGCACTCCATACCCATCAGGTTAACAGGGGTTGCAAGTGTTTTATGTGTGGTTTCTAGCACAAAGGAATCCTTTATCACTTGTTCTGCATACTTAAGACCTGTGCCCAGTACTACGGGTATGGTAAGATATTCGGTCACCCGATGTTTCGCAACCGCTATGGTGTGTCCTGTGTTAACAATATCGATCACCTGCATACGTCCCACACGTAAATTCAAAAATAGATTTTCACTTACGTGTGTGCGATAGTCTTCAATTATGGTACTTACGTGCACAATTAATGTTGGAGGCACTAAAAATGTTGCGCCGTCACCACCAAAGAAGTAGGCAATTTTATATGTTTTTGGCTGTTTTTTGATTTCATTTAGTACGGCAATGATACTTCCTGTGGCTGCAAGATTTACTTCATTATGTAATCCGTTTTCAACGGCTATTGTGCTGTTCTGTACATCTGCCATTACAACATACCAGTCGTTTGGAACGCTATTGAACAGATCTAATCTGGAAATGGTTTTATGCAATGGTCCGGAATGTTTCGGTAACCGCTCGTAAAAATTATTTGTACCTTCCATAAGCCGCTTAATCTGGCAGTTCAAAACAAGTTGGAGCTTTATATGAACCCATATTCTCTTTTCGCAAATGTACAGTAAACTATGTTCACCAGATTTAGCTCAAAAACAGAAATTAAAAAAATGGAGTCTGATTTGAGATAGTTTAAACGTTGTATTTAAATGGTTTTGGATTGATGTTGAGGCTTAAGATTTAGGGTTTACAAATCATTTAATCCTATTTGATAGTAGGCGTAGTTTAAATCTAATTTTTGTTTTTTCAGAACTAACAGGTATAGTTCGTATTTGTATTGTAAAATTCTTTTACAAAAACTGTCCATAAATTTTACAATGAGATATCAAATTGAACCAGTATAACTATTTAAATATCACGTTTTCAATGCTTTGTAATTATGGCATGAAGATCGATTTCTAAATAACGGGCAATAGGACCCACCTAAGTTGCCCCGATATTTATTTCGCCTAAACGAATAGCTTTCGTAGGGCATTGTAACTATGGATACCGCATGGAAGTTCAATCTAGGTAATTGTAAAAGAACATAGTGATGCTACTGAACCATTTAAGATTATCGTTTCGAAACCTTTGGAAGAACAGAATGCTTTCTTTTCTTAATCTTTTGGGTCTGAGCATTGGTATAGGAAGTGTTTTAACGTTGATGTTCTCCACGTACGCCTATTATGTGGCCGATGACAACATTGTAGACCAAGAACAAATTTATTATGTAAAAACCCATCTTGCCGATGGGAACGACTATAATGAGGTCGTTTATCCTTTACTGGATAAAACACTAAGTTCCTCGCCCGAGGTAATGGCAGGTACCCACTTACACGGATGGGGCAATATTTGGCTGGAAGTAGGGGATGCCGAATTTCAAAAAGAACCTAACTATGCCGATCCAGAGTTTTTTGAGGTTTTTGGATTACCATTAAAACACGGAAATCAAAGTACCGCACTAAAGGAAAAGTATTCTATCGTTTTGACGGACAAGGTAAGCCAACAATTATTTGGTGATGCGAACCCGGTTGGAAAATCCCTGATAGCTGCAGATACACTAAACCTGACCATAACGGGTGTTTTAGAACCTATAAGTCCCTATTCTTCTTTTAGAATGGGTGTTTTGTTGCCAAATACTTTGTTAAAGGACAATCCTATTTTCAAACAACAAACCAATTGGGGCAATAGTTTTTCACCTATATTTTTAAAGTTACGCCCAGATTCCGATGTTGGGCAATTAGAAAGCAGGATTAATCAATTGGTTCAGGACAACTATTCGGACCCCGCCGTTATTTCGCGAATGGAACTAATGCCCCACTCAAAAATGAGGACGGATGCGATACCTGTGGTCGGTATCATTATTGGCGGCAACATAGCAACATCTTTTTTTGTGTTACTTTTAGTACTGGTAAACCTACTGAATTTGAATACGTCTACCATGTTCAGGAGAACCAAGGATATTGCGGTACGGAAAATACTGGGCGGAAGCAAAAAAGGGGTCATTACCCAATTTTGTTTGGAAAATGGTGTTTTAGTTTTATTGTCCATCGTAATATCTGGCGGACTCTTCCTCGGTGTGCTATTGCCCCAGTTGAACGGTGTTTTTGGTGCCGATTTTGGCACGATCGATTTTAGCTTTACAAATGATTATCCAGTGGTCTTGGGTGCCATTGCTCTAGGAATAGCCGTAACCCTTGTGGTGGGTGTATTACCTGCTTTACGATTTGTATCCCTGCCGGTTTCCCAAGGTATAAAGGGAAAGATCGATAGTGCAAAAGGAAATTTCTTCCTTAAAAACGCCTTCATTATTCTTCAGTTTTCCATCGCCATACTTTTTATCTGTGTCGCCATTATTTTGAACAGTCAGATCGGGTTTATGAAAGATGCCGATTTGGGTTTTGATCGTGAACACGTAATCGTGGGGAACATCGACCTGGATTATAAAAATTTGGATGCCGCCAGCTCTCGCTTTAATGCGCTATTGAACGATTTAAAAGCCAATCCCTATGTAACCAATGTAAGCACGAGCCAGGCCATTCCATCTGATTATTATTTTAATTACACCAGTTTTTACGATGCCAATACGGATACCGATGTGCGCATTCGTCGTTCTTATACCGATGATAGCTACCTTAAAACCCTTAAAATACCGATAGTGGAAGGTAGGGATTTTGACAGTGCCTTGGATAATGGGGAGGAACGCTCCGTGATTATCAATAGAAGTGCCATGGAGGCCTTTGGATGGAACTCTATTGATGGAAAACGCCTTAAATGGAAGAACAACGATTCTAAGGGCCACCGTATTGTTGGGGTCATGGAAGATTTTCATTACCAAGACCTACAGAATGTAGTAGAACCTTTGGTGCATTACTACAATAAAAAAGACGATTTGGCTGCACACCGCTACCTATCCGTCCGTGTGGTCGAAGGTCAGGAGAAAGCGGTACAGGATATGATGACGGCGACATTTGCCAAAATTGATTCTAGAAAGAACTTTGCCCATGGCTACTTGACCGATAAAGTAAGCGGCCAGTACCGCCTCATTGAGGGCATGCTGAAAACGGTAAATATCGTTGCCTTATTGACCATCTTTATTTCCTGTTTGGGCATGTTCGGGCTTATTTCCTTTATGGCAAAAAGAAGGATAAAGGAAATAGGAGTCCGAAAGGTCTTGGGTGCGGGAGTCCTAAAAATAGCAGTACTCTTATCTAAAGATTACATCATCTTGGTAGGTATCGGGGCGTTGATCGCCTTCCCCATTGCCTGGTATGTAATGAATGCGTGGCTGGGCAGTTTTGCGTACAGCATCGATATTAAATGGTGGATGTTCGCCCTGGCGGCTCTCATCGCCTTTGTCATTACCTCGGCAACCTTAAGTATACAAGCGGTGAAATCTGCGATGGTAAACCCGGTAAAGAGTTTGAGGACGGAGTAGTTGATTCATCAATTAAAAAATAGTAATCATGTTCAAAAATTACATCAAAACAGCTGTCAGAAGTATTTGGAAGAATAAGGTTTTTTCTACTATAAATATTGTGGGCTTATCCATAGGTTTAAGTGCTGCTTTTGTCATCGGGGCCATTATTTATTATGATATGACCTTTGATAAATTTCATAACGAAAGTAGTCGGATTTTTAGGGTCACTACACAGTTTAACAATCCAGAGGGTGATTTTTACAATTCTGGGGTAACCGTGCGATTGGGTGAAGCATTGACAGATTTAAACATGTCCGAGTTGGAAACGGTAGCACCTTTTTTAACCGCTTATCCCTTAAAGGTTGAGAACCAAAAATTGGGTTTGCTTTTTAAACGTCCTGATTTTGTGATATATGCTAATGACGACTATTTTAAAACCTTCAATTATCAATGGCTCGCAGGTTCTCAAAAAAATGCCCTTAATGAACCTAATACGGTAGTTCTTTCAGAAGCTAAGGTTGCAACCTATTTTCCCGATCAAAAGTTTGATGAGGTTTTAGGGGAAACTTTGATGTATAATGACACTATTTCTGCAGTAGTCACTGGGGTTGTAGCCAATTTTAAACGGCGTTCAGATTTGGTTTTCGAAGAGTTCATTTCTTTGAAAACGGCAGATTTACAAGATATGACCAGTGCTGTTACAGATGCGCATTGGCACAATACCAATTCTGCTTCACAACTGTTCATAAAACTTGCGGCGAAAAGCGATACCGGTCAAATTCAAAAAGTACTTGATGCCCTTTCCAAAGAGCATGAAGAAAAGGAAATGGTTGCTATTGGCCGTTCCAATTCTTTTTATATGCAGCCAATGGCGGACTTGCATTTTGATCCAAATTACTACACGTTTGACTTTAACGAATCGCGCGCTAGTTTATCCGTTTTGCGAAATTTAGCGCTTGTTGCTTTGTTTTTGTTGTTATTGGGGTGCATCAATTTTATAAACCTAAATACGGCACAGGCTTCCCAGCGAGCAAAGGAAATAGGCATACGTAAGACCTTAGGTTCTTCTAAAAAACAATTGATTTTTCAATTTTTGGGTGAGACCTTCTTGCTCACAGTGGGTGCGGGTATTTTATCGATAGGTCTTTCACATTGGTTGCTTCAAATTTTCAGTGAGTTCATTCCAGCGGGTGTTACACTAGAACTGTATGCCGATCCACTTCCTATTATTGGAATTGCATTGTTACTTCTAGTAGTTACTTTGTTTTCTGGGTTTTATCCTGCTCTAATCCTTTCAGGCTACAAACCGATATCCGTTTTAAAAATTGAGGGAATAAAAAGTGATCAAAGAGCTGGACTACGAAAATATCTCACTGTTTTTCAGTTTACCATTGCCCAAGTATTTATTATTGCCACCCTATTGGTTGGAAAACAATTGAATTATGTAATGAAAAAAGACATGGGTTTCCAAACAGAGGCGCTTGCATTTTTCAGAACGCCTTGGAGTCAACCTTCCATGGAAAAAAAGGTGCGCATTATCAAAGAAATAGAACAATTGCCATTAATTTCGGAAGTAACATTGGGTGGGCAACCTCCAGCGTCTTTTAGCACACATTCTATAGGTGTGTTGTTTCAAGATGGAGCTAAAGAAGTGAATACCGATTTGCAATTAATTTATGGGGATAAGGATTATTTTTCAATGTATAATCTTCAGCTTTTAGCAGGAAGACTGCCTCTTAACGATACCATAAGGGAGTTTGTGGTCAATGAAACCTATCTGAAGCAATTGGGAATTACAAATCCCGAAGCGCTTATTGGCCAAAGTATAAAAGCAGATAAGGAGAAGCACCCTATCGTCGGGGTAATGAAAGATTTTAATCAGCGTTCTCTCAAAACAGGTATTGAACCCATGGCATTTACGGGGGACGCGTTCAGAAGTCAACGCTCCCAGTTTAATACTGTACACTTTAAACTCCCTGCCGAGCATAGTGCCCAATGGCCCGAAACCATTGCCCAAATTGAAACTATCTGGAAAAACATCTATCCTTCTTCCGATTTTGAATACCGGTTCATGGAAGATACGATAGAACGATTCTATACCCAAGAACGTAAAGTATCCACCTTGTTACAATGGGCTACCGGTCTTGCCATACTCATCAGCTGTTTGGGGCTTTTAGGACTAGTAATCTATACCACCCAAAGAAGAGTTAAAGAACTTGGTATTAGAAAGGTTCTAGGTGCATCCTTGGCACAATTGAACCTGCTACTTTGTAAAGAATTTTTAGTGGTGGTCGGTATAGCTTTTGTAATTGCAGCACCCATTGCATGGTGGGGAATGCACAAATGGCTTCAAGATTTCTCTTATAAAACAAGTATGAGTTGGTGGGTGTTTATTATAAGCGGATTGGTTATGCTCCTAATTGCTTTGACAATTATCAGCTTAAGAACAATCGTAGTGGATAGGGTTAACCCCATAAAGAGTCTACGTACGGAATAACATCTTGTAAACATATTATACAAAGACTGTCCATTTTTTTGACACTTTTTTGATTTTAATTTTCATAATATACTAGTAATCAAAACAATGAAATGTGGCACAATAATAGGTTTTAGTAGAGGGTAGGCTAAAGAAAATAAAAAAACATGTTCAAACTATTCCTAAAAATCGCAACACGGTATTTATTAAAGAATAAACTCTATTCTTTCATCAATATATTTGGTCTGGCGATTGGTATTGCTTCGTTTGTGCTGATTATGCTCTATGTGAATTACGAGCGGAGCTATGATAAATTTGAAGGTTCGGAGTATGTGTACAGGGCCTATATGGATTATTTGGAGGGCGATACGTTTGTAGCAGGAGATGCACAAACCTATAATTTGACGGGACCCTCCCTACAGAAGGAATTCCCGGAAGTGTTGGACTATGTTCGCTTGTTCTACTTTGAAAAGATGACTTTTCAATTGGGTGATAGAATACTAGAGCAACCCTTAGGCTCTTTGGCAGATCCAAGCTACTTCAATATTTTTAAGTATCCGTTACTGAAAGGGGAAAAGAAGGATGTCCTATCCCAACCTTATTCCATTGTCCTTTCAGAATCTTTTGCTCAAAAACTTTTCGGCTCGGAAGATCCGATGCAAAAAACAATTTCTGCCTTTAGAGATGGTGAAAAAGCTACTCTTACGGTTACTGGCGTAATGGCCGATATGCCAAAAACGGCCCACTACAGAAATTCGTTCTTAATTTCTTATGAGACAGAAAAAACATGGACAGAATGGGGGCCTCGGGCGCATGAACTCAACTGGAACGCGAATAATTACTATACGTTTCTAAAACTAGACCCAAATGCCAATGCAGCTCTTTTACGCCAAAAAATAATCGATAGCGACATAGAGGAAGATACGGAGGAACAACACAATATTGAACCTATTGAAGATATTCATTTGTACTCGGACAAACCTTATGAGGTTTCTGCAAATGGTAGTGTAACCAGAATTAAGTTCCTAACTGCCATTGCATTTATTATTCTTATTCTCTCGTGGCTAAACTATGTCAATCTTTCTGCGACCAAATCTATGGAGCGTGCAAAAGAAGCGGGGATACGCAAGGTTTCAGGGGCACAAAAATCACAATTGGTCATTCAATCGCTTATCGAGTCCATTCTGCTAAATATAATTGCTATTACAATTTCATTGATTTTAGTGGCAATACTATTGCCTTTGTATAATAATATTACTGGCAAAGAACTAAGTTTAGGCCTATCAAATTTTAGTACCTTTTTACCTTATTTGCTTTTTATATTATTGGGAATGATCGTGGCTGGTTTGTATCCTGCGATTCTACTCAGTAGTTATTCTCCTGCAAAAGCCTTGAAAGGGAAAATACAGACTTCCTCACAGGGCTTGGCCATTCGGAAAGGGCTGCTGGTGACGCAGTTTTTAGCAACAATTGTTTTATTGATTGGCACCATTGTGGTCACCAAGCAAATCAATTTTTTGGAAAGTCAGCCTATAGGCACCAATTTGAATCAGGTGATTGCATTGAAAGGCGAAGTGGTAACCGCGAAGGCGGATTCTTTGTTGATCAATGATTTTAAAGTATTGGAATCGGAACTTGAAAAACTCCCTTTTGTTGAAAGTGTTGCCATTGCTCAAAGTTATCCTGGCGATAGTTTTGATAACCTATCCTCTACTAGGGGATTAACGTTGCCTAATGGCAAACAAGAGAATGACAAAATATTCTATACATACCACGTTCAACCCGATTATTTTGATTTGGTGGATATTGAATTTTTGGCCGGTAGCACCTTTCTGCCTTCATCAGATCGGGAAGGTAGTCAAGTGGTCGTAAATGAAACTTTTCTAAAAAACATGGGATTTTCATCTCCAGAAGATATTATAAATAAAAATCTAGAGTTTTGGGGAAATAACGAATGGAAGGTTATGGGTGTAATTAAGGATTATTACCATTTTGGATTAAAAAGTCCGCTTTTACCTATGATTATTCGGTACCAGAAGGATGTAAACAACCTATTAGTAAAGTTAGATCCGGCAGCTGCTTCGGTATCAGGTTTTGAATCTTCTATTGCACAAATAAAATCGGATTGGATTCGGATTTTTCCACAAAGCACCTTTAACTACACTTTTTTAGACCAAAAGTTCGAGGCGCAGTATAAAGAGGATAAAGCTTTTGGATCTGCCTTTCAGATTTTTACGGTTTTAGCTATTCTTATTGCTTCAATGGGGCTTTTCGGTCTTACATCTTACACGGTAGTGCAACGAAAAAAAGAAATCGGTATTCGCAAAGTCAACGGGGCAAGCATACCACAAGTACTTACACTCTTAAACAAAGATTTTGTGAAATGGGTGGCCTTGGCATTTGTTTTTGCCGTTCCTATTTCATGGTATGCCATGAATAAATGGCTAGAAGGTTTTGCCTATAAAACAACTATTAGCTGGTGGGTTTTTGTGCTAGCAGGGGTGTCGGCACTTTTAATTGCGCTGTTAACGGTAAGCTGGCAGAGTTTTCAAGCGGCGGTTGCGAATCCTGTGGATTCCTTGCGGGATGAATAAAGCCCAAGCCCCCTAGCCCCCAAAGGGGGAATGCTATGCTAGGTGTTGAAAGGATAATAAAAAAGACGGAGGGATAACGGCGCAAGCCCTTCCAAAATAAGTAGTTGGGTCGGCGGAATTATATGAGAAATAACATCAATTTGAAACAAGAATAAAAGAGGGGTCCAATGCATAATCCCCGCCAGAACAACTTGTCGGGCTGGCCTCTGTCAGCGAGCTGACACCTCCCTTTTGTAAAGGGAGCAGCTAAAGAAAGAACAATCGAAAAATAGCAGTCATGAAAAAACAAATAGTAGTACTCTTATGCCTCGCCGTCTTTACGGCAGTAAACGCCCAACGCGGTAAAAAAATAAAAGGGAATGGCAATGTGGTCACGATCGAAAGACAAACGGGTGACTATGACGGTATTGCCATAGGTGGTTTTTACGAGGTAGAACTGATTGATGGGGCAGAGGGCAAGATCACCATGACCGGCGAGGATAATATTCTGGAATATATTGAGACCGAGGTCAACGGCGGCACCTTGACCATAAAATCTAGAAATAATACACAATTGAGGCCTTCCTTAGGTAAAAAGGTGTTTATAAGCGTTCCTGTTGAAGAAATAGATGCCGTTCGACTGTCCGGTTCTGGCACATTAAGGTCTTCGGCGGCTCTGAAATCCGACGATTTTAAAGTGCATACATCGGGATCTAGAAATGCGGAACTGAGCGTTGAAGCAAATGCTGTTACGGTTATTTCCTCCGGATCAAGTAATATTGCCCTGACCGGCACCGCTGAAAGCTTGGACATTACAGCTTCCGGCTCCTCAAACCTAAACGCTTTTGAACTTATAGCCAATAGGGTCGATATTAGGTCTTCCGGTTCGTCCAATATGCGTATAACAGCCAATAAAAGCATGGAATCAAGGTCTTCCGGATCCAGTAATATTATGTACCGTGGTAATCCGAACAAAATACATAACAAATCTTCTGGTTCCAGTAAGATAACGAAAGAATGAACTCTGTATGTGTAAAAGATGGATTCCGAATAAATAGAATATACAGAGCACAACTAATATAAAATCTAATGTTAACTCCTTTCTTTTAAAAGGAAACGATAAAAAAAACAACAATGCTACTACAATTAAACAATATTTTTAAATGGGTCAACTCGGGGGGCCAACGTATTTTTTTATTAAAGGACATCAACCTGCAGGTGGAAGAAGGGGAATTTATTTCGGTCATGGGACCTTCGGGTTCCGGGAAATCCACCTTATTGAACGTCATTGGTATGCTGGATACTTTTGATGAGGGCGAATATCATTTTTTAGATGAATCCGTTCATGCCTTAAAGGAAAAACATCGGGCCAGCTTGTACAAGGAGTATATTGGGTTTGTATTTCAATCCTATCATTTATTGGACGAGTTAACAGTGCAAGAGAATTTGGAAATGCCCTTGTTGTACAAAAAATATAAAGGTTCCGAACGTAAGGCTATGGTGGCCGATATGTTGGATAGATTCAACATCGTAGGAAAAAAAGATCTCTTCCCGGCGCAGTTAAGTGGTGGGCAACAACAACTTGTTGGGGTTGCTAGGGCCTTAATCGCAAATCCAAAATTGATATTGGCCGATGAGCCGACAGGAAATTTGAATTCCCAACAGAGCGAGGAAATTATGGAACTCTTTAAAAAACTTAACCAAGAAGATGGTGTCACCATTATCCAAGTAACACACTCCGAAAAAAATGCGGCTTACGGCTCTCGTATCATCAACTTGTTGGACGGGAGGAAGGTGTAATATTTAAATATGATGATTTGTCCTAATTCTTATAAAATTAGGACAAATCATCAATACATGAACATTGTCGGTACGCATGCATTCAAATAACCAAACCCTATAAACCTATCTTGTTTTTCAATACCATACCTTCTTAATCTCAGCCGTATAAGCTATCTTTGTTGTTTAGAATCAGTATATATAATGAAGTTAGATAAAAAGGATATTTTAAAGGCGTTGGAACTAATCACCGTTCCAGGGGAAGGCCAAAATATGGTAGAAAGTGGCGCCGTAAAGAACATACAGATTTTTGGCGATGAGATAGAGTTAGATATTACGATTGCGAACCCTAGTCTGCAAGCCCGGAAAAAAACCGAGGTCGAGATTTTAAAGATCATCCATAGAGAGGTTTACGAAAAGGCTAAGATCAAAATCAATATAAAGGTCGATGCCCCGGCGGCCAAACCCAAGACGAACGAAATAAAAGGGAAGCCCATTCCAGGAATACAGAATATTATTGCGGTAGCATCCGGTAAAGGGGGTGTGGGCAAATCTACGGTAACGGCAAACTTGGCGGTTAGTTTAGCGAAAATGGGCTTTAAAGTAGGTCTTTTGGATGCGGATATTTACGGGCCCTCTATGCCTATTATGTTCGATGTGGCACAAGAAAAACCTTTGGCGGTAAACGTAAACGGTAAATCTAGGATGAAACCTGTAGAAAGCTACGGTGTAAAATTACTTTCAATTGGATTTTTCACACAAAGGGACCAAGCGGTAATTTGGAGGGGTCCTATGGCTTCGAAAGCATTGAATCAAATGATATTTGATGCGCATTGGGGAGAAATAGATTTTATGCTGTTGGATCTGCCTCCCGGAACCGGGGATATACATCTGAGCATTATGCAGGCTATGCCGGTGACCGGTGCCGTAGTGGTCAGTACACCGCAAGAGGTTGCCTTGGCCGACGCTAGAAAAGGGGTGGCGATGTTCCAACAAGATTCTATAAATGTTCCCGTATTGGGCATTGTTGAGAACATGGCCTATTTTACACCTGAGGAACTTCCGGAAAATAAGTATTATATTTTTGGTAAAGAAGGTGCTAAAAACCTATCGGAGGACTTAAAAGTACCATTCTTAGGAGAGATTCCCTTGGTGCAGAGCATACGTGAAGCGGGGGATGTAGGCCGGCCGGCAGCACTGCAAGAAGGTACCCCGGTTCAGTTGGCTTTTGAAAACATTACGAAGAACGTGGTTCAGGAAACTGTGAACAGAAATACGAATATCCCACCTACAGAGGCAATTAAAATAACAACTATGGCGGGCTGTTCCGCCGTTAAAAAGAAGTAATTATGGTTACAATGACTTCAGATGAGCTTAAGAACAACGTGGAGAAGGCCCTTGCGGAAATACGTCCTTTTTTACAAAGTGATGGTGGTGATATCACCCTCATATCCATAGATAACGAAAATTCCGTAAAGGTGCGTTTGGAAGGCAACTGTATTGGTTGTACCGTAAACCAGATGACCCTTAAAAGCGGTGTAGAAATGACCATTAAAAAATATGCGCCTCAAATAGAAGAGGTTGTTAATGTTGCCTAATACAAACCTGACAAATATCATACAATGCTAGGTGTTGCCTATACTATATTTGCAGTGTTTTCAAAAGAAATTTTAGATGATTCAAACCGATATACTAATAATTGGTGCGGGACCTACGGGTCTTTTTGCCGTTTTTGAAGCTGGACTTTTAAAGTTAAAATGTCATTTGATAGATGCCCTGCCACAAGCCGGTGGGCAATGCTCCGAGCTTTATCCCAAAAAGCCGATATATGATATTCCAGGTTTCCCCGAAGTACTCGCCGGCGATTTGGTGGATAACCTAATGGAGCAGATAAAACCCTTTCAGCCTGGTTTTACTTTGGGCGAACGAGCCGAAACAATTGAAAAATTAGAGGATGGTACTTTTATAGTGACCACATCCAAAGGCACGAAACATCAAGCACCTATAGTTGCCATTGCGGGCGGATTGGGTAGTTTTGAACCGCGAAAACCTCAGTTGGAAAATTTGGAAAAGTACGAGGATAACGGTGTAGCGTACATGATCAAGGATCCTGAAGTATATCGCAACAAAAAGGTGGTCATTGCCGGTGGTGGCGATTCTGCTCTGGACTGGAGTATTTTCTTGGCCGATGTCGCCTCCGAGGTAACCTTGGTACATAGACGCAACGAATTCAGGGGCGCTTTGGATTCCGTTGAGAAAGTGCAACATTTGAAAGATATCGGTAAGATTAACTTAGTTACGCCTGGCGAAATTGTAGGACTGCAAGGCGAAAAAAAATTGGAATCGGTCATTATACGCAAAACAGCAAACGCAGCGGAAGATGTGATGTTGGAAACTGATTTTTTTATTCCCTTATTCGGTCTGTCCCCAAAATTAGGCCCTATTGCCGATTGGGGACTCGAAATAGAAAAAAATGCCATTAAAGTGGATAATGCCTTGGATTACCAGACTAATATACCTGGAATCTATGCCATTGGAGACGTAAATACCTACCCTGGAAAATTAAAGTTGATTCTTTGCGGTTTCCATGAAGCTACCTTAATGTGCCAAAGCGCCTACCAACGTATTTTTCCGGATAAAAAATATGTAATGAAATACACTACCGTGGGTGGTGTTACCGGTTTTGATGGAAGTAAAAAGGAAGCTCCTAAGGCAGTTGTAAAAGTAATTAATTAAAGTAAAATGTCATCCTGAGCGCAGTCGAAGGGCTACAATGCTAAAAGGTGCAAGTGTAAAGTAATGACCGACATCAAAATAAAAATTACCGATAGGGACGGAGTATCGCACGAAGTGGATGCCCCTACAGATATGAACATGAATATAATGGAACTTGTAAGGGCTTACGAATTAGCTCCTGAAGGTACCATAGGTATCTGCGGTGGTATGGCCATGTGTGCTTCTTGCCAATGCTATGTGCAATCCGGGCACGAGCTTCCGGAAAAATCGGATGACGAGGAGGCAATGCTATCCGAGGCCTTTAATGTAAAGGATAATTCTCGGTTAGGGTGCCAGCTGCATATCTCCGAGGAGATGGATGGGTTGGCGGTGGAATTGGCGCCAGAGGAACTGTAGGGAAAGTGTTTTTTGACTTTACCGGATGTGCCTTAAAAGGATATCCTCCACGTTTTGGGCCTAACGGCATTTCCCTTAAATCCTCGCCTGGTACGTAAACAAATTATAATACCTGCCTTCCTTTGTAATTAACTCATCATGAGTACCTTGTTCGGCAATACGTCCGTTTTCAATAACCAATATTTGGTTTGCTTTACGAATGGTACTCAACCTGTGGGCAATAACAAAAGTGGTTCTGCCTTTGGTCAAAGTAGCCAGACTTTTTTGAATTAAGGCCTCGCTCTCCGTATCTAGGTTTGAAGTGGCCTCGTCTAAAATTAAAATTTTAGGATTCGCAAGCACTGCTCGTGCAATAGCAATACGTTGTCGTTGTCCGCCCGAAAGTTTAACCCCACGCTCCCCGATCAACGTATCCAATCCATCATCAAAACGGTCCGTAAACTCATTTACATAGGCGGCTTTCACTGCTGCTTGCAGTTCTTCCTCGGATGCATTAGGTCTTGGGAATAGGATGTTGGCACGAATACTTCCTTCAAATAGAAACTCATCTTGTAAAACCACACCAAGGTTTTTTCGAAAACTGTTCAGGTTCACTTTGGACACGTCTTTTCCGTCAATGGATATCATTCCGGATTGCGGATTTAAAAAAGTGGCCGCTAAACCTGCAATGGTAGATTTTCCAGAACCCGAACTGCCTACTAAGGCAATAACATCTCCGGATTTTGCTTCAAAACTGATGTTATGTAACACCTCTTTGTCTTCTTCATAAGCAAAGGATACATCGTCAAACACGATATTTCCTTTAATGTCGTCCAAAACTATAGTTCTGTTTTCTTCATCCGACTCGGGTGTTTTGTTCATGAGCTCTTCGGTTCGGTCTAGTCCGGCAAGGGCTTCTGTTAACTGACTTCCAATATTGCTCATTTGAACAATAGGCGCGATCATCAAACCTAACAAAAAAGTAAAGGTGAAGAATTCGCCCGTGGTTAAACTACCGCTCATTATTTGGTACCCCCCAAGACCCATAACCCCTGTGGTAGCTATACCCAATAAAAACGTGGAAGAGCTGGTCATAAACGCGGTAGCGGTCAAACTTTTTTTAACGTTTTCAAAAAGTTTGGCTACCCCAAGCTCAAAAACCTTGTTTTCTTGAGCCTCGGCGTTAAATCCTTTGATGACGCGTACGCCACCTAAAGTTTCTGTTAACCTGCCTGTTACTTCGGCGTTGATTTTACCTCTGTTTCTAAAAATAGGCCGTATAAATTTAAATGCTTTTAGGGCGACAACGGCAAAAATGGCTAAGGGTATCAGCGTAAAGAGCGTCATGGACCAACTGATCCGCAATAAAAGCACTAGCGATACAACAGCCGTAATAGAACCCCCTACAAGTTGAACCAAGCCGGTTCCGATAAGGTTTCTAACGCCTTCTACATCGCTCATAATTCTAGAGACCAAGGCGCCTGATTTTGCATTGTCAAAGAAACTAATGGGAAGGGAAAGTACCTTTTTTTGCACTTGGGCGCGTAATTCGGAAATTAAAAACTGCGCTTGTACGCTTAAAATCTTAGTCAGTAAAAATGAGGTGATAGCTTGTACGGTGATGGCCAAAATAACCGCACCAACCAAAAGTTTTAAAAGGTCAAGATCTTTGTTCGGGATAATATCATCCAGAAAATATTCCAGTGATAAGGGTGCCACAAAGCTTGCGGCCTTACTGATTACAATGAGCACTAATCCAATAAAAACCAGATTTCTTCTAGGCCAAATAATCGTTTTGAACGCACTTAAAATACTTACTTTTTTCTCTACCATGTTCCTTGTTTCAAAAGAAGTTGCAAGTTAGTTGAAATTAAAGAGAATACTTGTCGTTACTAAAATGTATATACCTGTAATCCAAATTCTGAACAGTGCGGAACAATTTTAAATCCCAGTTTTTGAATACCACGATGAAGAACTTCCTAATGGTCTTTATTATGTTGCTTTCAGGGCTGGTCCATGCGCAGTTGCAGTACATGCAGCTTGGAGAAATCGTAACGGACAGTGCCCGTATTTTTACCACTAGCGAAACTGCTCAACTTAAAGAAAAATTAACGACTTTTGAAACGGAAACTAGCAATCAGTTGGTGGTGGTGACCATTGAGCAATTGGGTTTCGAAACCATTGAAAGTTACGCCAACGGGCTTTTTAACCAAAACAGATTGGGACAAGAAGGTAAGGACAATGGCTTGCTAATACTCTTTTCGGAGCAGGACAGGCAGGTTAGGATCGAAGTTGGTTATGGTCTAGAGCCCTATATTACCGATGCGGTCGCTTCTAGAATTATTAGAAACACCATGATTCCCAAGTTTAAGGAAGAGAATTATTATAAGGGTATTTCTACAGCCACGGATCAATTGATTGATTTTTTGAATAACCCCGAGGCCTTAGCGGAGTTTAGAGAGGAAATAGAAAGTATTGAAACTAAAAATCAATGGATCGGTTATGTGGTTTTATCCTTATTTCTATCGGTTTTTTTGGGAGTTGGCGGATTTTACTTCTATAAGTCCTATAAAAGTTTAATCGAAACTTTTAGGGGGCTATTGATTGGGAAAATAGGTGTATTGCCTGCCATTTTCATGATATTAGGTATGGCCCTGTCTTCATTGTTTGGGTTACTTTTTATCCTAGGTCCTGTCATAGCTGGTCTAACTGTTTTCGAAGCAGTTTATTTGCCTTATGAAGAGACGTTTGATAGGCCGTTATTACTTTTATGGTTTCTAGTTCCTCTTTTTGGGATAGCACTCTTAATAGCTTTCATTAAAATAAAGTATTTTGGAAAGGATACCTTTAAGCTTTCTTTACTAAAGAACGATAAAAGTTATTTTAGAAAAACCTTCTCATCTTCAGGTTCCCATTCTTTCGGTTCTAGCGGTTCAAGTAGTGGAAGTTCCAGTAGTTTTTCCGGTGGTGGAGGCAGTTCCGGTGGCGGTGGTTCCAGTGGAAGCTGGTAGTCAAAATACTTGAGAACCTTTAGCTCCTTAACATATATCATTCTTGGGTAAGTTAATTTGTATCGCATAATTTTATCACCTTCTGGGCTTTGCTGCTAAGCAGTTTATTGTATCTTCATGGGGTAAAATAACACCTATGATTCGTATTGTTTATCTCCTTTTAGCCCTTCTTATTATTTCCTGCAAAGCAGAACCAAAAGTTACGGTTCCAGTCGATTATACTACATTGTCACTAGCGGAAAAAGCAGAACGCGTAACCATTATTAGAGATGACTTTGGCGTGCCCCACATTTACGGAAAAACCGATGCCGATGCGGTATTTGGCCTTCTGTATGCGCAGTGTGAGGACGATTTTAATCGGGTAGAACAAAATTATATTTGGGCTACGGGACGCTTGGCGGAAGTGGAAGGTGAAGATGCGCTGTACAGCGACTTACGGGCAAAGCTTTTTATGACGGAGGATGAGGCGAAGGCCAATTATGAGAAAAGTCCGGCTTGGCTCAAACAATTGTGCGATGCCTTTGCGGATGGTATCAATTATTATCTGGAAACACATCCGGAAGTCACGCCAAAATTACTCACCCGTTTTGAACCTTGGATGCCCATGTACTTTAGCGAGGGAAGTATTGGAGGCGATATAGAACGGATCAGAACCAGTAAGATTAAAGCCTTTTATGAAGGCAACATGGAAATTCCGGAGTCCGAATTGATAGCTATTGAAAAAGAAGAGGAGCTAGCAGAGCCACAAGGTTCCAATGGGATTGCCATTTCTGGCGATTTGACCCAATCCGGGAATGCGATGTTGTTGATCAATCCCCACACCTCTTTTTACTTTCGGGGCGAGGTGCATGTGGTTTCCGAAGAAGGTCTGAATGCTTATGGAGCGGTAACTTGGGGACAGTTTTTTGTCTACCAAGGTTTTAACGAGAAAACGGGTTGGATGCATACATCAACGTATACGGATGTTATGGATGAGTTCAAGGAAATTATAAGTAGTTTGGATGGGAACATCTTCTATCAATACGGAGAAGAATTAAGACCTGTTGCCGTTTCTGAAATCACTTTGAAGTATAAAAGCGAGGAAGGCGTCAAAGAAAAAATATTCCCCGCCTACAGAACACATCACGGGCCAATTACCCATATAGAAGATGGCAAGTGGACCGCCTCTGCCATGATGTGGGAACCCGTAAAAGCTTTGGAGCAATCTTTTGTCCGCACCAAAAAGGAGGGTTATAAGGGATTTCGTGAGATGATGGATATCCGTACCAATAGCAGTAACAATACCGTGTACGCCGATGCAGAAGGAAATATCGCTTATTTTCATGGAAACTTTGTGCCTAAACGCGACGTCTCTTTCGATTATTCCCAACCTGTAGAAGGCTGGAATCCAAAAACCGATTGGCAAGGCTTACATACCGTAGATGAGAATATTCTTGTTTTAAACCCAGAAAACGGATGGATTCAAAATTGTAATTCAACACCCTATACGGCTGCTTTGGAATTTAGTCCTAAAAAGGAGGATTATCCCTATTATATGTCCAAAGATGAGGAGAATTTTAGAGGTGTGCATGCCATCGCGTTATTGAAAGATGCAAAAGAAATCACTTTGGATGGTTTAATCGATTTGGCTCATGACCCCTATTTACCTGCTTTTGAGGTATTAGTTCCTGATTTGTTAGAAGCATTTGATAAAAATGTTACTCGAAATGATAAGTTGAGAGAACCAATCGAAGTTCTTAGAAAATGGGATTTTAGAACTTCAAAAGAATCCGTGGCGATGACATTAGGTCATTATTATGGAAGTTTGGTTTATGAAAGAATTTCAAGACCAATAGGAATGTCTTCTATGGAGCTTTTAGAATATTGGTCGAGTACAGGAGGTGACTATGTTGGTAAATTACAGTTGTTCTTAGAAGCAGTTGAAGTTTTGGAAAATGATTTTGGTACATGGAACATCCCTTGGGGAGAAGTGAACCGATACCAACGTTTGAACGGGGACATCCGTCAGCAATTCGATGATAGCAAACCAAGTGTTCCTGTAAGTTTTGCATCCGGTACTTGGGGTGCCTTAGCTGCTTATGGTGCCAGATATACCAATGAGGGTGCTAAAAAACTTTACGGTACACGAGGAAATAGTTTTGTTGCGGCCGTTGAATTTGGAGAAAAGGTAAAAGCCAAAACCATTCTGGCTGGCGGACAAAGCGGAAATCCAAATTCGCCTCATTTTGATGACCAGACCCAAAAATATCTAGATGTAGATTGGAAGGAGGCCGCGTATTATAAGGAAGATGTGCTTAAAAGGGCCAAGGAGACCTACGTGCCAGGGCAGCGTTAAGACAGATTACGGGTTTTGCTGGATTCATACTACCAGAACATTGCACGATGAGGATTATTTATTTTTTTAAAATTTTTAACGCAAAACTTTTATGAATTTGGATGTGAATATACGCATTCATAATAATCTTAATTTGAATAGGTAGCAATTAAAAAGACCGAGGTGAAAAATGAAATTATACTACTAAAAAGGGCAAGTCCTGATTACTAATCTTTCGTAACGATCAGCGAAGCCTTTGAGCCGGAAGATAGCAGCCATTTATTGGAATATAGTAGATTTCCTTTATCGTCATAAACATCCACTTGAGCCGTATTTGGAGCAGACGAACCGTGGTTCAACGCTTCGAATTCAATTTTGTTGAAACCGGATTGCAGGTCAACATTTATTCCTCGGAAACCTGCCGTTAAAAGAAGGTTGTTTTCTACCACTTTATCGTTTACCCAAATTTTTACCCGATCACCGTCTACGTATTCGTGATCCCTACAAACGATACCTATAAAATCTCCTTCACTACGCACATCACCTAAATATTGGTCCGGAAAATACTGTCCTGATCCGCCCAAACGTTCACCAGGGCCTATTCTTGGGTCTATTTTTAAACCGGCACCTGCTTGTACCAATTCCTCGTCCGGTAACATTTTAACAGGATTGGGCTTGTCCAAATCTAGGGATACGGGCTCTTTTATCAGGGAAGGCATATTTAGTAAAGGACTTTTTTTGGTATCGCCTTTAGGATCTTCTTTCTTAACAACACCAATTTTCAACGGTTTTTGAGTAGGTAGATCGGTCTGCGCTATGGCAGAGATACCACATAACAAGAAGCATAAGAATAAAAAAGTGTAATTGTTCATCAGCCCTGTAAAATTCAAATAAAGATAACAAATACCCTGCCACAGGGACTTAAGGGCTTGTTAAATTGTTAAATTTTCTACGATGGTGTTCGTGATCAGCTGGTGTCCGTTCTTGTTCGGGTGAATAGGGTCATCTAAATAGCACTTGTTTTTATGGCGCAATAAGGGCGCTTGAATGTCTATTTTCCCTAGTACGGTCTCATGTGAAATAGCTAGTACGATCTCACGAAATTCCTGAAGTACTTCTTCTTGGTATTTGGGATATGGATGCTGATATCCAAAATCGGTCGTTACCGCTACGCTGTCATCGTTTACTGCTTCCAAAACCACAGGTGGTGGCGTTAACAATATGGTTTTAATACCTTTCTGCTTTATCTTCTCCAAAAACGTATAGATACCAATGGTGTAACTATCAAAGAGTGTTTGTGAAGGTTTTCCGTAGATACCGCAATTAATACCATAACAGAAAAAGAGGATATCTACCTGGGTGCTTTTTAAGAGACCATCCAGCCGCTCAAAAAGATAGGGTCGTGGTCCAGGATGCTCTTTTTCTGTAAGTCCGGTAATGGTTTCGCTGCTTTTGCCCCAGTTTAAAAATGTAAGTTCCAGATCGGGATGGTTGGTATCTACATAATCCTGTAACATTTGCACATAGCCATTTGGGGTTGCGGTAATACTGTCGCCCAAGCATGCAATGGTTTGCCCTTTTTTCAAAAGAATTTTATCGGCATCGTTGCAGTTCCAAAGCAAGGTGCCCATCGCGGCCATGGCCGAAGTCTGTATGAAAGTTCTTCTTTTTATGCCCATGTATCGGTTAAAAAACGAATGAAATTTTTGTGCATGATATTTTCAATATCTTTAGGGGTATACCCTTTTGCTGCGAGTAGTTGGGGAATTTTTTGCAGATCGGCTATGGTATCCATATCGGACGGACCTTGTTCGTTCCCAAAACCACCGTCCAGATCGCTACCGATTCCTACATGCAAAGAATTTCCTGATAATTGACAAATATGATCAATATTTTGAATTGCATGTGCTAAGGTAACCTCCGTATTGGAAGGATGCGAAACACCCCGTTGCCAATTAGGTATGATCATCGTGGCATCGAAGACCAGGCCTATGACCGCTTTTCTGGCGATAAGCTCCCTTAATTGTTCATCTGTAAATTGACGGTTATGGTCTACAAAAGTCCGGCAATTATTATGACTGGCCCAAACGGGACCAGTATAAACGCTCATCGTTTCCCAAAAACTCTGGTCGCAGAGATGAGTGGCATCCAAGATGAGTTGAAGCCTTTCTATTTCCTTTAGCAGTTCCTTGCCTTTTGTTCCTATGCCCCCTACGGAATTCGTGCCAAAGGCATAAGTGCCGGGACCATAATGTGCCGGGCCTATGGCACGTAACCCTTGTTCATAAGATTTTTCTAGATAGTCCAGGTCCACCATAGAATCTGCCCCTTCCAAACTTAGAATATAGCCTATGGGCGTATTTTTCTTGTCATTTTTCCAAGCGGTTAAGTGGGTTGTAAGCTCTTGGGCATTGGTGATCTGTCTAAGATGTCCTTCGGCTTCCATTGCACGGTACCACGCCAATTGTCCTTGTGTCTGTGCCCAAGCTTGATGCGGGGAATGCCAACCGGGCAAGGAATTGTCCTTATGCACGTAGCGTGCTATTTGTGTGGCGACGCACAGCCCTATATTTCCTTTTCGCATGGCATCAAAAGAAACGGTGTTGTTACCGCGATCAGGTTTGTCGGTCATTCCTGTTTCGCTTTTTCGTATGGCCTCTACGGACCATCTAAGGTCTCTGTTCCACTCCATGGCGTTCATGGACAGGTCTAAATGTGCATCAAAAATAAACATGCTTAAATCGTGAGTTTTTGGTTGCGGGCAACCACGGTCCATTCTTGTGTTATTTCGCCATTTTCCACCACCAGCAACCTATCGTATTTCGCCACAGTTGGGCAGATGTGTTTGGGAATAGCGTAGTGTTCGTCGCCTACGTTCTGTATTTTAAGGTTGTCATGC
Organism: Maribacter chungangensis; assembly: GCF_042676845.1. Taxonomy (NCBI): domain Bacteria; kingdom Pseudomonadati; phylum Bacteroidota; class Flavobacteriia; order Flavobacteriales; family Flavobacteriaceae; genus Maribacter; species Maribacter chungangensis. The sequence goes on along the minus strand of NZ_JBHTHY010000014.1, from coordinate 310,528 downwards.
TCTACCACCAAATGCTCCTCCGATTGGCTTATTTGTTTCCCGTGTTCCAAGGTAAGAAATTCAACCCTTGGAAAAGCCATTTCCGGAGCAATGGATTTATGACCTAGATCAAAGCACAAGATTCCTGCTTTTGGCTTGCTGATAATTCTGGTAAACAAGACCGCTGCAGGAAGAAAATCCATTTCGGGGAACAGTGCGCCATAGCCGGCATCCCAAAGTAAGGTGGTACCCGGACTGGCAATGACCTTCTCCCTTTTGCAATGAAACGGAAAGGTGGGAGAGCCCCCTGCAATAAGAATAGGTTCTGGGAGTCCGGCCTCTAGAATTTCGTTTTTAAGGTCGAGCACGGTTTGGAAAGCTTTATCACAGTCGACTTTTCTGATTGCTACGTCCGGATTTCTTAAGTGTCCGTCGTAAGCGTGCAGGCCCATAATTTCCAAGTTGGTATGTTCCGTAATAGCCGCATAAAGTTCCAAGGCTTCTCTGCCCGGTGCAATACCGGTGCGGTGCATACCCACGTTCAGATCAATATATAGGGGTATTTTTAGATTGTGCCGTGCTGCCAGTGCTTCTAACTCTTCTGCGGTTGTTAGGTTGTCTGCTAGGGTGGCAAATGTTATCGTAGGATAGGCTTTTGTCAACGTCATAAAGCGCTCTTGATCGGCGCCAACGGGTTGCATGGCCAAGAGGACATCCGGGGCACCGCAATCTGCCAAAAGCTCTGCTTCTGCTATGGTAGCGCACTTGAACTTGGTTATCCCGTTTTTGAGCTGCATAGCAATAATCTCCGCATTTTTATGTGTTTTTATGTGTGGTCTTAGGTTCTCAGGACCACCGGCCATGCGCAGCATCGTATCTATGTTGTACTGTATACGTTCCGGATATACCATTAATGAGGGGGAGATTACGGTATCGGTATTCGTTACTTTATACCATGGGTCTTGTTTCATGCTCTTTTATTTATGTAGTTCGAACATCGCCTCGATTTCCACCGCTATGCCACCCGGTAGCATCATACCTACCGCACTGCGAACACCAACGCCATGTTCCGGGCCAAAAACATCTGCCATAAGTTCGCTGTACCCATTAATTACCAACGGGTGGTCACCAAAATCCGGTGTACAGTTTACCATTCCCAAGGTTTTAACGAGACGTTTGATACGGTTCAGCTCTCCGAAGTGTGAGGTAATAGTTGATAACATGGTAAGTGCAGTTTGGCGTGCAGCTGCTTTCCCTTCCTCTAAGGTCAAGGTATCTCCAACGCGTCCTACAATAAGGGTGCCGTCCGTACGAAGGCATCCTTGTCCGGAAACATAAAGGAAATTATCTACCACAAGTACGGGTTTGTATAGGCCTGCCGGCGGTGGTGCAGGAGGGAGGATAAGTCCAAGTTTTTTTATGTTTTCTGATGGGTTCATAGTTTAGGGTTTTTAGGTTCAAGGTTTCAGGTTCAAAGTTCAATGTTTCAGGTTCAAAGTTAAATAAATCGATAAACTAACTTCTCTTCTCAGTTTAGGGTCGGGGATGGTACTTTTCGCAATTCTGAAAGACCTCCCCTAGCTTCTCCCAAGGAGGGGGGCAATTTTCCCATCGATTCATCTGTACGCATGGTATTTATAGTATCAATTTGCAATTATTCAAGTTAAATAATGCAACAAAGAAACTCCTTTCCTTAAGTTAGGGCCGGGGACTTTTATATAAACACATCCAAAACAAGTACACCTACCAATCCCATCACACCAACGGTTGTTTCCATCACGGTCCAGGTTTTAAGGGTGTCCTTTACGGATAAATTAAAATATTCTTTGAACAGCCAAAAACCACTGTCATTAACATGTGATAGCATTAAACTTCCCGATCCTATCGCCAATACCATAAGCTCGGGACTTACGTTAGCGCCGGTGGCCAAAGGCAGTACGATGCCTGCAGCTGTGAGTCCTGCTACGGTGGCAGAACCTACGCATACCCGTATGACCGTAGCGATGAGCCAAGCCAAAATCAGTGGGGAAATGGAGGAGCCTTTTAACATTTCCCCAATGTATTCGCTCACTCCGCTATCTATCAACACCTGTTTTAAGGCACCGGCTCCCGCAATAATGAGTAACACCATGGTGATTCCAGTAATGGCTGTGCCAACGGAATCCATCACCTCGACCATTTTTTTTCCTCTTGCCAGTCCTAAGGTATATATGGCGACCAATACGGAAATCAACATGGCGATAACCGGATTTCCTATAAATGAAAGTACCTGCCCTATGGTTGAACCTTCGGGTAATAACAAACTTCCTATAGCCGCTATCCCTATGAGGATTACGGGTAATAATGCCGTAAAAATACTAATGCCCGTTCCCGGCATTTCCTCTTCCTTTAAAATAGTAGGGTTAATAAATTCCTTTAACGGAGTAGCTTTAATGTTTTTCATGGTCCTAGAAAGTAAAGGGCCGCCTACGATAATCGCCGGAATGGCAACCAATATCCCATAAAATAAGGTTTTGCCGATATCTGCCTGAAAAATTTCAGCAATTGCCGTTGGTGCCGGATGTGGAGGTAGATAGCCATGGGTAACCGAGAGTGAGGCCAGCATGGGCAATCCTACATACAACAATGGCAGGCCGGTAGCCGCGGCAATGGTAAAAACCAAAGGAACCAAAATAACGAAACCTACGGAGTAGAACATAGGGATGCCCACAATGAACCCCGTAAGTACTACCGCCCATTGAATGTTCTTTTTGCCAAATTTTGCCACCAGTTTGGTGGTGATGCGTTGGGCCGCGCCACTATCGGCCACCAATTTTCCCAACATGGCGCCAAGACCAAGTATAATGACCAAGAAACCAAGAATATTTCCAATACCTTTTTGAATGGAATCTACCACCGCTACCGGTTCCATACCCTCTGCAATACCCACGAACAAGGAAACAATGATAAAGGTGATAAATGGATTTAGTTTAAATTTTGCGATAAGGAGAAACAATAAAAGTATCCCGGAGATAACGATAAGCAGTGGCATATAAAGCTAAGGTTGATTATTTTGACTTCTAAGATACCATAAAAAATTACGCATCCTATGTTTTGAACACAGGATGCGTAGGAAATACTAATGTAATATAACAGCTTAATCCGTTACTTCCGGAGATAGTATTTTGTATACTATGCCTGCCAAGATAGCACCAACAATAGGTGCTACCCAGAACAACCAGAGTTGGTCTATAGCCCAGCCACCGGCAATTAGTGCTTGGCTTGTGCTACGCGCTGGGTTTACAGATGTGTTGGTTACAGGGATGCTTATAAGGTGAATTAGTGTTAAACAGAGGCCAATTGCCAAACCGGCAAAGCCTTTAGGTGCTTTTGAATGTGTTGCCCCTAGGATAACGAACAAAAAAATGAAGGTCATCGCTACTTCGATTACCAGTGCTGAGATTATGCCATATCCTCCTGGGGAGTTTTCGCCGTAACCGTTAGACGCAAAGCCGCCTAGTTCAAAACCTGGCTTTCCGCTGGCGATTAAATATAGAATAAGACCGCCGGCAATTGCACCTAATACTTGGGCAACAATATAGGGAAAAACGTCTTTTCCCTCAAAACGGCCACCCATCCAAAGTCCTATAGATACCGCGGGATTCAAGTGACAACCAGAAATGTGACCTATGGCATAAGCCATCGTAATAACGGTTAAACCAAAGGCAAGCGATACCCCAACAAAACCAATTCCCAGTCCGGGAAATCCGGCGGCTAGTACCGCGCTTCCACATCCGCCCAGTACGAGCCAGAATGTGCCAATAAATTCTGCTATTAATTTTTTCATCTGTAAATAGTTTAGGTTAATTAAATAGAATTTCACCCTAGCATATCCTAAAAAGGAAAAAGGATGATTATAAAATTAGAAACACTTTGATTTGATAAGTCACTCATTTTCTGACTATTTAGAAATAATAATAGTATTGATGCAGGAGTAGGGTTTCCTTTAAAAAAACAAAAGAACTTTTAGAAGGGTTTAAATTTTGAAGTGTTGTGTTTGATTTTTAACGAATACAAAGGGTAGCCTAAAATTTAAGCTGGCCTTATCTCAATAGTTAGCAGAAAATGCCTTTACCTGTCTTGTAATGCATTAAAGGTGTCCAAAACTTTTGTGGTTTCTTGAATATAAAATTGAGTCACGTTTTTACTAAACATTTTTTTTCGCTGTAGTCGGAAATCAATTGTGGTCCTTCCAAAAGAACCCGAACTACTTTTAGGGTTCCGTCCGTAGTAGTATCTATTTGCCATTTGATCAAAGAGATTTGTCCATTTTCTATTTCAATTCCCGTAATGCTTCTTGGATGTACACAGCTACCGTCATTAAAAAAGGGAATAGCTCCAGGTTCTGGAAAACGCGGTCTATGCGTATGCCCCACTATAGTAATTAAAAAATTGTTCTGTACGATCCATTTCTTTATTCGGCGTTCTATCTTTATAAGTTCGGTGTAATTTTTTGCGGGACTTGTGGGGTCCGCAATTCCCCAGACCTGTAATGGTTTCCATAATACACGCACCAGAAAGCGGCCCCAGCGCCAAAAGGTATAGTTCCACCAGTCCGCTTGGTGTCCATGGGTCAATAGTAGTTCTTGTCCCGTTTTATGGTGTTCCAAAACAATAGCCTCGCTATAGGTAATGCCTTCAAAAAGTTTTTTGTCCGTATTGTCTATTGGTTCAAAATAGCTGCTAAGGTGTTTGTCTACATAAGATTTGTCTTTGTATACCATATCATGGTTGCCCCATATCATGTGCAGCCTTTTTTCTAGATGAAATTCACGAAGTAATTTAAATACATTTTTATGGGCTTGAAAAATCGACTCAAAACTATGGTTTTCCCATAGCTCGTCCCCATCTCCAAGTTCGCAGTAGTGGAAACCTTCTTTGTAGTAATGGTTCAACGCATGAAAATAGATGTTTCTATTGTTGGCGAACTCATCGGCAAAACTATTGTCGCCCCGGTGGCAATCGCTGAAGAGTATAAATTTTGAATTATCATCGAAAGTAATACGTTTTGCGTTCTTGTATGCTTTTGAAAGTCTTTTGGCGGACGACATTTTCTGATTTTTTATAAATATCCGAAAAAGTGTCTAATATGGCTTTAGAACTTTTAACAAATAGCTGTTCATAGTTTTGTAATTTTATAGTCAAATTAGCGACAGAAAAGGCCAAGATGGAAGGGAATGAGAAAATAATGCCATTAAAACCGATTATTAGTTTTGACAAACTATTAAAAAAGTACGATGCGCTTAAAACTGGGGACGATAAACTATTGGCCAAACGAGCCAAAGAAATACTCGAAGCACAGGAACCATTCCCGGAACTTAGAGATGGTTTTGAAGATGTTAGTCTCTTGGATACCCATAGGGAGGTCATAAGTCTTATTTTACAGGATGTTTTTTCACCCTTGTTAAGTGATAATGAAATTAAGGCGGCTGCTTTACCATATTACAATATATTGTTTAATACCACCAATAGGTTCCAAGAAATAATCAACGATGCCGGGCCGGACTTTGTTCCTGTAATCAGAAACCAAGAAATAGGTATCGATTATATTCTAGCCTGTATCGTAATCCTTAATTTTCACTATGGGTATCAACTCGATTTCCGTAGGCCGTTTTTTTACGACATTCCAGATGCGAGCGGGGTAATGAAACATTATCGAATCTTGTACAATGCCGATTTTCTGGAAATCATACCTACGGACAAAGTAAAGGAGATAAGCCAAAACGATGTAGACGAGCTGCTTGATCACCCCAATGATGTAGCCTTATGGATGGACAAAATACCACCGGATAGTTTTATCACCAAAGGTTTTGTCATCTCCAATATGTTCGACGTTACCTCCGAACATACGATTTCCGAGATGAAGTCTAAATTGATTTCCAGTGATAAAAGAGGAAGCACCAATTTTGTTTCAGAATTGCAGGATACCTTTAGTTCCTTTTTTAGAGTACCCGATATCAAAATTGGCTTCGTTAATTACGACCCTAAGGATGATCAATTTCAGCCTGTTTACGGTAAAGATATTGGTAGTATTATACTTAATGGGTCAGAAGTGAAAAGTTGTGGCAAGGCCTTATGTCAAAAGTCCTACGCAAAACTGATAAAGGAACATACGTATTTTACCATTTCCGATGTAACAAAATATGGAGAGGAATTCAACCTGATAGACCCCTATAAAAGTTTAAAGAAACAAGGGTATAAGAGTGCTATTTTTGCCCCAATTGCCTTTAATGGAGAACTTCTGGGAGTCCTAGAGGTAGTTTCTACGACTAAAAATGTACTGAACGGGGTAAATGCAAAAAAGCTGGACGATGTTATGCCCTATATCGTTGCCGCGGTTGTACGAAGCAAAACAGAGGAAGAAAATCTGATAGATGCCGTTATACAGAATGAGTGCACTTCGGTACATTCTTCCGTGTATTGGAAGTTTCAAGAAGAAGCCAAATCGTTTATTAAGGACCAATTGGAGGGCAAGCAACCTTCCTTTAAGGAAATTGTGTTTAACAACGTTTTCCCCCTGTACGGTCAAATAGATATAAAAGATTCTTCCAAGGCACGAAATAATGCCATACAAAGAGATCTGATGATCCAACTATCCATGATCTATGATGTCTTAAAACAGGTATATGCCAAAAACAGACTTCCTATTTATGAGGAATTAATGTTTCGCGTGAACAATCACTTGGAAAGTATAAAAGAAATGTTGTACACCAATAGTGAGCAGGCGATTTTTGAGTTTGTAAAAGATGAGATTACACCCATTTTTTCGCATTTAAAAAAAACAGACCCGGAGCTGGACAAGCTTATTCTTTCCTACAGGTCTAAAATAGATATGGGAACCGATAGTTATTATGATCATAGAAGGAACTATGATGAGAGCGTAATGTTGATCAATAAAAAATTGGCTACGGTGATCGATAGTAAGCAGGAGGAAGCGCAGGCCATGTTTCCACACTATTTTGAACGGTACAAAACCGATGGCGTGGAACATAATATGTACATCGGTGATGCTATTTCCGGAAAAAAGGATTTTGCCCCGTTGTATTTGCACAACCTCAGACTTTGGCAGTTGCAGGTGATGTGCGATATGGAAAATGAGCATTACGGCTTAAAACCACAACTGTCCGTTCCATTGGATACGGCTTCCCTAATATTAGTGCATAACACGTCGCTATCCATACGGTTTAGAATGGATGAAAAACAATTTGATGTAGACGGTACCTATAATGCCCGTTATGAGGTTATAAAAAAGAGGATAGACAAATCATTTGTTAAGGGTACTGATGAACGACTCACCCAAGCTGGTAAAATGACCATTGTTTACTCACAAAAAAAGGATGAGTTGGAATATCTACGATATATAAAATTTCTAAAATACAAAGGCTATTTTACAGATAATGTAGAGATTGTGGAGCTGGAAGGCTTGCAGGGCGTATCCGGTCTAAAGGCCATACGCGCGGAAATTTTGTATAAGACGGATAGATCTGCCAAAAAGACCTACACCTACCAAGATTTAATAAATACGCTAAAGGAATAGTGAGGTTCAAAAGTCCTTAGATCATCCTATCCGGCCCAAAAAACTTTAAGGATACGGCAAATGCCAAGACCGAAACTACCATGCCGATCATAAAAATGGTATACGTCCAACGCAGTAATTTGTATTTTCTGTCCAGCACAAGTCCTAAAAAGTACAGGTCTTTGGTCAAGGAAGAATAAATGTAGTCCTTGTCTTTTATAAGTTCGTTTAAGGCCCATTCGAAATCGGGTAATTTCATTTTATGGAAGTTCCCAAAGAACAATAGATTCACCTTCTTTTTGGCAACATCGTCTTTCGTAAATGATCCACTGGTTACGTTAGGCCTCGTGGCCAAGACCGCCAATACCATGGACACCACACTGAACAGGATAAATATAAAAGTTGGATAGATAAGATAGTCGTTAGAAGGATTGTCGAGTTTTGGTATAAGGTTGGAAATGGCAACGGAAATAATGATCGCATTTACGGACAATAAAATATTTGCCTTGGTATCGGCAATATTACTCAGGGTAATATGATTTTTGATGGTAACCCGAAAAAGGGTCTGTATGCTTCTATCCGGGCTTTCGCTTTTGTATTTAGCTTTTAACGCTTCTTTTTTTGCTATGTCCTTTTCCGATTTTTTTTCTTTTATCAAGCGCCTTAAATTCTTTTCTTTTCCGGGTTCCCAGTTTTCTTTGGCGTAATCCGTATAAAAACGATGTTCCGTCCGAAACATTTTGATATTGGCCTCTAGCCATTCCTTGTGTGTATACGAGGCAATCCCTAAAAGACTAAGTTCTTCTCGCAGTAGCTCACAGGTTTCAAGGTAACTTTTCTGGGCAAAGTGAGATGCGTCTGCATCTCGTATAATTTTTTCGAGTACATTGGTCGGTTCTGCATATCTTACGGTAGCCATAATGCAGGATCCAACCTTTTGTGTCTTTGAAGCATCGTATTTTTCTTGAGCTAGAAAGGTTTCGGCAATCTTTTTACTGCTCGTTTCGTGGTCCTTGCTACCTTTGGTATATCCTGTATCGTGAAACCAAGCTGCCAATTCTAAGACTTCTTTTTCTTCATCGGTTAGAGATTCGGAGTTCAATAATTCTTTAGTACTTTTAACCACACGTTGGGTATGCCGTAAATTATGGTACAAATAATCTTGGCTTAAATTATTCGATAATAATTCTACTACAAAATTTTTAGTTTTCTCTAAGATATCCGACATACTGTATAATAAAATTCCAAATTACGAAAATTTAAACGTAGGAACATCGATATGAAAAAAAAGTACAGTGTTCTGGCACTACTATTGGCATTGGCCAGTTGTGCTACTTACACGACTAAATATAGTGAAGCACGGCCAATAGCCGATAGGGTAGAGGACAAAGAAGTGCTGCACACACTTTATTTGATAGGTGACGCCGGTTTGTCCCCTATTGGAGGCATGAACCCTGCTCTAAAACTTTTTAAAGAACGGCTGGATACTGCCAATGAGAGCAGTACCGCAATTTTCTTGGGCGATAATATTTACCCTGCCGGGTTGCCCGATCCAATAGATTCTACCCAGGCATATATCGAAGCTAAAAACCATCTTGATGCACAGCTTAGAACATTGGAAAATTTTAAAGGTGAACCACTCTTTATACCAGGAAACCATGACTGGTACTCCGAAGGTTTAGTGGGCTTGGAACGACAAGAAAATTATATTAAAGAAATGTTGGGGAATAAGGATTCATTTCTTCCCGAGAATGGTTGTCCTATCGAGGTCGTAGAAGTGAACGATAAATTGGCTATTATCGTAATAGATTCACAGTGGTATGTTACCAATTGGGACAAAAGACCAAATATCAATGATAAGTGTGCTATAAAAAGTAGGCAAGCGTTTTTTTTGGAATTGGAAGACGCGATTAAGGACAACAGACAAAGAACAACGGTAATAGCTATTCACCACCCTATGACCAGTTATGGTCCCCATGGCGGGCAATATTCATTAAAACAACAGTTTTATCCTACAAAAATGGCAGTCCCTGTACCTGTGCTGGGTACGTTTGTGAACGTGTTAAGAAGAACGTCCGGCGCGTCAAATGCCGATTTGCAGAATAAGCTTTATAGGGAATTGTCTAAGCGGGTAATTACATTGGCACAATATTCCGACAACGTTATATTTGCATCGGGTCATGAGCATACCCTTCAATATATCGTTGAAAACAACATCCCTCAAATTGTGAGTGGTTCAGGGGCTAAAAGAGGAGTGTCAAGACTATTGAACGGGAGTAAATTTTCTACGGGTATGATGGGGTACGCTACCTTAGAGATTTATACCGATGGCTCTTCCAGGGTTCGCTTTTTTGGTGTTGACGAACAGGAAGAAGAGACATTTTTATACTCCTCCGAAGTATTGCCCAAAGACACTAAAAATATAACAGAATTGTATGAGGAGGATTTTCCCAAAGAAGTAGCAGCTTCGGTGTATTCCGATGATGAAATAGATAAAAGTGCTTTTTTTAAATGGGTATGGGGAGAGCGGTATCGTAAGTTTTATGGAACAAAGGTGACTGCGCCAACAGTACGGTTGGACACTTTGTTCGGGGGTTTGACCCCTGTAAAAAAAGGTGGAGGGCATCAATCCAAATCACTTCGTTTACGGGATAAGGAAGGGAAGGAGTATGTTATGCGGGCTTTACGAAAGAGTGCCGAACTCTATTTGCAGTCCATGGCCTTTCAAGATCAATATGTGTTGGACGACCTTAAGGACACCTACACACAAGAGATTTTGGAAGATTTTTACACAGGCTCTCACCCTTATGCGCCATTTGTTATTGGAAAGCTTTCTGATCCGGTGGGTATTTATCACACCAATCCTATCCTATATTATGTTCCCAAACAAAATACGCTTGGAAACTATAACGATATTTTTGGGGATGAACTTTATATGATAGAGGAGCATACCGGAGATGGCCATGGTGACTTGGCCAGTTTTGGTTTTTCCAACGATTTAAAGAGTACGAATAGTATGTTGGAAGATTTACGGGACGATGAAAAGTACGCTGTAGATTCCAAAGCATATATACGTGCCAGACTTTTTGATATGGTAATCGGAGATTGGGATCGGCATGTTGACCAATGGCGATGGGCAGAATTTAAAGAAGGAAAGAAAATTATATACAGACCGGTACCTAGGGATAGAGATCAGGCCTTCTCCAAGATGGGTGATGGTGCATTCATGAATTTTGCAACAAGAGCCATACCCGGTTTACGACTTATGGAAGGTTTTAACGAAGAAATAAGAAGTGTAAAAGGCTTTAATTCTTCCCCTAAAACCTATGTACTGGATTTGGCTTTGCTATCTGGAACCACTAAAGAAGATTGGATAAAAGAGGCAAATTACCTACAGGATAATTTAGATGAGAAAGCCATAGATGAAGCGTTGGCGGTTTTCCCGGAGGAAGTAAAGGACGAAACCGTGGGCGAAATCAAACGCATATTACTGTCCAGATTGGCAGGTATCGATGGTACGGCTCATGCCTATTATACTATTTTGAACAAATATGCCGTGGTTACCGGAACGGACAAGGACGATTGGTTCGAGATTGAGCGGTTGGATGCCAGCAGGACAAAGGTTGAGGTTTTCAGGATTATCGACGGAAAAAAGAAAAAGAAGTTTTTTAGTAAAATTTTTGATGCCGCCGAAACAAAAGAAATTTGGGCCTATGGGCTAGATGATGATGATATTTTTGAAGTGGAAAACGCTCAGAACCATAACGGAATAAAAGTACGTTTGATAGGAGGCCAGAACAATGATGTGTATGAGATAAGAAATGGAAAAGGAATAGCCATTTATGATCATAAGAGCAAACCCAATACGTTTAAGCAATTGAACGGAGCCAAAGTAAAAAGAACCGATGACTACAACGTAAACACCTATATTCCTCAGAACATACGGAACAGTACCAATCAATTATTACCAACAGTAGGTTTTAATCCTGACGATGGTATAAAGTTAGGATTTTCCAATACCTATACCTATAATGGTTTTCGGCAAAATCCGTTTACACGGCAACATACCGTACAAGCATCCTATTATTTTGCTACCAGCGGTTTTGATGTTTCTTATTCGGGAGAATTTGCAGAACTATTTGAAAATTGGAATTTGGTAGTCGATTCAAGGTTTACAAGTCCAAATTTTGCCAGAAACTTTTTTGGTTTTGGTAATGATACGGAGAATTTAGATGACGATTTGGGGATGGATTTTAATCGGGTGAGAATCCAGAGTTTTGAAGTTTCACCCGCTTTGATCTGGCGAGGAAAACTAGGGGCAAAATTTAAAGCTGGATTTTCTTATGAAGCTATTGAAGTTGAGGAGACCAACAATCGTTTTGTAACTACCTTTTATCAGCAAAACGGAGAAGAAACACAAAATAATTTTATTGGTGTCCATGGCGGGTATACTTACGAAAACAAGGACAATATTGCTTTTCCCACCATGGGTATGTCCACTTCTATCCAGTTTGGCGTAAAGGATAATTTAAGTATTGATGGTGAGAATTTTGGATACGTAATTCCCAGTCTGTCCTTTACGTACAAACTAATACCGAATGGGCGACTGGTCTTGGCTACGAAATGGAAAGGACATTTTAATATCGGGAACGGATACGAATTTTACCAAGCGGCAAGTATTGGAGGGGACGATGGCTTACGCGGTTTTAGAAACGAACGGTTTAATGGTAAAACAGCTTACTATCAAAATACGGACATACGCTTTAGTTTACGTAAAATGAAAACAAGGATTATACCCACTGCCTTTGGTATGTTCGCGGGCTACGATTACGGTAGGGTGTGGTTGCCCAATAATGCTTCAAACCTATGGCATACCTCCTATGGCGGAGGTTTTTTTGTAAACGCTTCGGATATTCTCTCGGCCAACCTAGCTGTTTTTAATAGTGTAGAAGGGCCCAGGCTTACCTTTGGATTGGGTTTTGCCTTTTGATAGTTCTTACTGTTGATCCGATAATTTATAACGGTACAGGTTGCCGCCGCTACCATGGGATACCTCATCTGCCAATAGCAATGTAGTATCGTTCATAAAGCAAACGGATTCCAACTGCGTTCTGGTACCGAGGTCTATGGTAGCCATGGTACCTTTAGAAAAATCGTTGATTTCAAAATCCGTGAACACAAATAGCTTACCGTATCCCAAGGCCACAATTTTTTTCTTGTTAGGAGAAATGGTAATTGCTGTAATCTGACAGGTTTTGCTATCTGGACAAACGGTAATTGTTCCAACCAAATCGGCTGTGTACTTACCTGGCCTATCTGGAAGGCTGTAGATAAATGCTTGGCCATTAAAGGGTTTCGCCCTGTTTTTGGTTACCAAGTATAATCTGTTTCCTGTGTGGAATATCGCCTCCGCATCAAAGAACTGGCTAGCTTTTTTTGGTGGAAATTTTTTCTGTTCAGGATAGTGGAATTCGATTTTTTCAGCCTTGATTTTGTCATCCTTTTCCTTATCCGGATTTGGAATTTTATAGATGACAAGATCTTTTCTTTCGTTATCGTTGTTGCCCGTATCGGCGATATATACATTGCCATCAAAGTCCTTGGTCATATCTTCCCAATCCTTGTTCTTGGCATTTTTAATCTCAAGGGTTTTAAGAATTTTTCCTTTATAATCTACTTTATAGATTTCATCTTTGTTGCCACCATCTTCGAGCGCCCATATCGTACTATCTTGGGTATGTAAGATACCCGAAACTTCGTCCAATGCGAAGGGGAAACCTGTAATGTATTTCAATTGTCCAAAATTTGAACATGAAAGCATTAGAAATAGGGAAAAAATACAGAGTGATTTCGCCATAACGCATAAATTTTTTTGGCTACTTTTTTAATGAACGTTCATTAGGGTTGGTCGTTTCCAGTAAGCCGCTAGAACAACTCGGCTCTTTTCGGTTTCGACATCATTTTTAAAAGGACTTTTTAAAAAAAGCAGATATTAACCATCGGTACGCATTTCTATTTTTTGAAGAAGTAGCTTACCAACTTGCCTGCCTTGGTCTACGCCAACTTCAACGGCAGCCCTATAATGAATACCGCCGTACATTCTGCTTATGGCGGCTTCGTCAGCCGCTGCATTAAAAGACGTAAAGCTGCGAACAGGTAGTCCGTACGGCACTTCGGTATCGTCATCAAAAGCGAAGTTATCGCCAAAAATATCGGTAAGGACAATGCCCGCAGCTCCGGAAACCACACTGTGGCCGCTCGTATATTCCGGGAACGGAGGGGTTTGGAGAATGGGTACCCAGCTGTCGTCTATGTACTGATTTATCAAAGTTTCCGGACGTATAAGGTTACTGCGGTATTTTTCGTCCCAACAGCTGATGAAGGCGTCGTAAAGCGCCAATGATGTTTTGGTATAAGCGTATAAAGTTTCATCAAAGTCGCTGTTGGTTTTTCTACTAGCAATTTTTGTTATGCCGATCCAGTGGGCACCCGGTGTAATTTTTTTGGTGGCGAACATTAAATGACCGCGCGTAACCGATACATAAGGGTTACAATCCCAAAACTGCGCAATTTGTATTTCTTCGGAATCATCCCCATTGGCGGTAATCTCATTGCTAATGTTGTATACCTCGATAAGTTCTTTATAGAAATCGGAGTCTTTTTCCAGTGAAAACGGCGGAGGCGGTACAGGTTTAAATTGGGCTGCGGAATCCAAATAAAACGGACGTATTTTGTTCCAATGTGGCTCAATACCGTCCATGTACGCCGGTGGTGTCGGTTGCCATCTGGACTCGTCGTCCGTGTTTACCGAAAATTTAGGCATGGTTCGGGTCTGGTTATAATTGTCCTTGTCCATCCATTCTTTTATATGTGCTGCAACGGAGAGTCCGTATTTTTTAGAAGCCTCAAATTGCTCCGCATTGGTGTTTTGCCAATTTAGGTAAAGACTGTCTTGTAAAACTTCGAATTTATCTTCTGAAAAAATCAATTGCTTGCTTATGGTCATATGCGCAATAAGCGCCGATAAGGTAGGATTAATATCGGAAATGGTATCCATTTTTGGCACTGGGGTTAAGCCATTTAATTGGCCGGCCAACGATGTGTACTTTGGGTTGTTTTGCGCAATAATTTCGTAAGCCGCTACATTAGGGTAGGCAAAGATTCTACTGGCCACGGGAGGGGAGAAAATATCATGGATCATGATTTGCGTTACCTTGTCTACAACGGCGTGCAGATTTTCGGGACTTATGTTAATATCTTCTACTTTGGAATTTCCTCCATTTTTACAGGAAGCTATTCCAATTAAGATGATCAGGGTAATACATATTCGTTTCATTCTCTTACAAATTAATAGGGTCAAGATGATAAGGTCGCTATCACCACGTACTTTGTTCTTTATTGCGTTCAATAACCAGAAAACAAAATTACGCTAATTTTATGTTTAACCACAATAATAACAAGGTCTTAACAGCTTGATACGGGAGGTATACGTTTTAAAGTGAACATAGAACTTAATCCAAGCATGGGGCTACTTTGGGAAGTATTTATTGTCCCTAAAATGTTTTGGATTAAATTGTGAAAATTACGTTTTACTTTTGCCGAGGCCTTATGTATTGCACTATGGATGTTTCAGAGGATTAGCGTTAAGGGGTATTGTTTCTGTGCTTTTTAGTCAAGTTCCAAAGTAATCAAAAAAGACCTGTCATCGTTCACTAAAACTAAAAACCGGTCATTTCCCAAGGATGTAACACGTCTTGCGTTTAAGGTTTTTGGTAAAGGAAGGGACTCCCCGGCAGTTAGTTCCCCTTTGGTGTTCAATATAAGCGAGCCACCCGAATTGGAAGCACTTTGACCTAATTCCGTAGTATAGTCCAAATAGTTGCCTACATAAAGCACGGTTCCGTTTTTCGATACCTCAAAGTCGTTTATAGAGCTCATTTGGGCTTCTTTGGGCAGGGGTATGGCTTTTGTTTGGGGTCCTATGTTCATATAGGCCATAGAACGTAACTCCTCTAGGGTTCGGATTTCCAATATGTCTTTCTCTTGCTTTCCAGTAAGGTCCGTGATGTTTTTTATTCTAGAGAAGTCCGTGTAGCTTAGAAATTTTTTCTTCAGTTCCGGTAACTGCGCCATGAGTTTGTCCTTGGAGGCAAACGGAACATTTTGGCCAAAAAAGTTATACATGATAATGGGGTCTGGCTGGCCGTTTTCATCAAAATCATCAATATAGAGTTTTATGGGGTGTGCTAGGCTGGCCTTTAATTTAAAGTTCTCTCCTACATTTCCGACCAAAATATCCTGTTGGCCATTAGTGTCCAGATCGGTAATCTCCAATGTATTCCACATACCGCGGGTATGTTCCAGCCCGTATTTGCCGGTTTCGTTCAAGAAGGTTGCGTTACCTTGGTTGATCAGTACCGTAACCGGCATCCAATCTCCTACGATGACTAGATCCAGGAGGTTATCTCCATTGATATCTGCCCATTGGCTATCCGTTACCATGCCCACACGTTCCTGTTGTAGTACTGAAAACTTCCCGGTGCCGTCATTTTTTAGAATATAGCTGAACGGCGATAGGCCATAGCCGCCCGGCATAGATCGGTTACCTATAAACAAATCGTCGTAGCCATCATCGTCAAAATCCGCGGCGGATACGCTGCCGCCGTTTGTTTTTATCAGTGGAATTGGTAAGCGTGTGAATATACCCTTACCGTTGTTCACATAAATACGATCTTCCAAATTGGGATGGCCTTCTGTAAGTTCGTTGCCCCCACTCATAACATATAGGTCTAAATCTCCATCGTTTTCTAGATCAAAGACCGTTGCATCTACATCTTCATAAATAATGTCTTTTCTTATAATGCTTGTTTTATCTTCTTCATACTCGCCATTGGCCTTTCCAAAGAATACCGCTGAAGATTGGTATTTTGCCCCGCCTATAAAAAGATCTTCTAGCCCATCGCCGTTAAAGTCCGCCTTTACCAGAGCAGGCCCCTCGGAAGATAGTTTTTCCGGCATTAGAACTTCTCTTTCATAGTCCCGGTAGGTGTTCTCTAAATGCGTAAATTTAAAATAGGCGTACGGGGATTTTTTATTTTTAGGATGCGTAACGGTTTGTGGGAGTCCTGATTTTTTTACTATTTCTTGCCGTTGGTTGATTTTGATTCCCTTTTCTGTTTGTGTGCTGCCGTCTAGCCAAGTAACTTGTACCGAATCTATGCTTGTAATGTTACCCAATCCAAAATGTAACCGGTGTGTGGAGGAGGACTGGAATCCCTTAACTACGGTAAGCTCCTTGGCCCACTTTTGGTTTTCTGCAAATAGGGTTACTTTTGCCCCATGTGTATTTTTATTTCGTTCGTTTCCTACCAGCCTTAATGAAACAAAACTATGAGTCGTTTTATCGTTGCTTTGGTTTTCTAGAAGAGACGCTGTTTGGTTGATATTGTTTACCACAATGTCCAGATCACCATCATTATCCAGATCTGAGTAGGCCGCTCCATTGGAATAAGAGGGTTGTAGGCCAGCGGTTGTGGTTAAGTGTTCAAAATTAAAATCGCCTTGGTTTCTAAACACAATATTAGAAATGTTTACCGTGGGCATTTGGGCGATGAGTTTTTTTTCAATCTCATCTTGCTTATCTTTTTCATATTGGGCAAAGTCAATATTAGAAATATAATTGATGTAGTCTAGGTCATTTGGCCTTTTGTAAATTCCGTTGGTGATAAAAATATCATTGTTCCCGTCGTTGTCATAATCCTGTATTAGGGGAGACCAGCTCCAATCCGTGGCATGGGTTTCGGTCATTAGGGCTACATCCTTGAAAGCGCCTTTTCCGGTATTCAATTGAAAGGTGTTGCGGGCATATTGTTCACCAAAACCAAACCTTTTTTTTATTAAATTAACATTATCGCTGTCCTCTCCTCCAGATTTTAAGAAGATTTCAGCATCAAAAGGCATCATGTCCAAGGAAAAAATATCCGGTAGCAGGTCATTGTTAAGATCCGCGATGTCCACACCCATGGTAAAACGACTTGTATGGTGCGTTAGTTCAGAACCACTTTCCTTAAAAGTAACAATACCCGAACTGGATGTGGCACCTTGATTAAGGTATAGATAATCGTTTTCATGAAAATCGTTGCCTACATAAATATCCAACCAGCCATCTTGGTTAATATCGGCTATGGATAATGCCAAGCCGTATCCAAGGGCGCTACTGTAGATTCCGGATTCCTGGGTAACGTCCTCAAAATGTTGTTTTCCCTCGTTTAATTTATTCTCAAAAAGCCGATCGCCCGCTATGGAATCCTGAACGTTGCGCAGTTCAATTTTACCGTAACTTCTAGGTGTATGTAATGAATGGTTCATGAGGTACATGTCCATATCCCCGTCCTTATCATAATCAAAGAATGCGGCTTGTGTAGAGAGACCCGAAAAATCAAGTCCATAACGCTTTGAACTTTCTTTAAATGTATTGTCCCCATTGTTGATATATAGAAGATTGTGAGCTTTAAGGTCTTTGTAAGCACCTACTTTAGATACGTATATATCCAAAAGGCCGTCGTTGTTTACATCCTCCATAGTTACACCAGTAGACCATGAAGTGGCTGTATCCAACCCTGAAGAACTTGTAATATCCTTAAATTTTAAATTACCTAGGTTCAAGTACAAACGGTCCGTAGTTTGGTTACCGGTTAGGTAGATATCATCTAGCCCATCATTATTTATGTCGCCTAGGGCTACGCCTCCGCCATTGTAATAATAGAGATACTCAATAATGTTGAGGTCGCCAGAGTGTGTTAAATCGTTGGAGAAATCAATTCCAGTGCTATCCGACGGGACTTCTTTAAAATAAATATCGGCTTTTTCAAGTGCAGCGGTGTCCTCTGTTTGTGTGTTACATCCCACTACGAGAAGGATAATAAAAGATATGGGTAATAGGTATTTCATGATTAAAACTTAAAAATAGCCAAGGAATCCCTATTGCGAGAAACTATGAATTGATTATTGTCCAGAAGCATATCCCGCACCTCTCCTTTGAGTTTAAAACCGCTTTGAGATTTAGATGTTCTAAATGTGCCCTTTCCCGTGTTTTCTAAGTAAAGCCCGTAGGAAGCGTCATACCTGCCTACTTCTGGTTTAACGTTGTATAGATTGCCCCCAAGAACCAGATCGTTATCACCGTCACGGTCAAAATCATGGGCCAGAATTGCATATACGGTAGAAAATTGTGCTTCTACAGGGAGTTCTTGTAATGCAAAATTAAAGTTGCCTTGGTTTATCAAAACAACGCTCGATAACATGTTGGCACTAAGTTGATGGCTGTCGTTTAGTTCTTGTTGACTAAAAATATCAGCTATAGATGCATCTTTAAAAGAATCGTAACTGGGAAATGTTTTGGAAAGGGATTTTATCTGCTCTATGAGGTGATGACGTAAGGCATAAGGATAATCTTTACCGTCACTATTTCTAAACGTTAGTATTGGATCCATAAAACCGTTACCATCAAAATCTTTTGAATATAAGGTGATGGGCCGTTCCTTACTGGCCTTAAAACGGCTATTTAGACCATGGTTGCCAAGAACGAAATCTAGGTCGCCGTCTCCATCCAAGTCACTTGTAGTAATGGCGTTCCACCAGCCTTTATAGTTGCTAATCTCGGTGTCCTCCAGTTTTGTAAAGGTCCCGCCGTCATTTCTGAACAGTTCAACACCCATAAACTCCCCAACTATGATTAGGTCATCATCGCCGTCTCCATCAAGGTCTTGGAACGTAGCGTCCGTAATCATACCTATACCTTCAAGTTCAGGGGCTAATGCTTTGGTACTTTCAGTAAAATTTCCCTTGCCATCGTTTTCTAATATAAAACCGGAGCAAGGTGTTCCATATTTTAAAGGTATTGCACGCTCTCCTATAAAAAGGTCTAGGTCACCGTCCGCATCTATGTCCGAAGCTTGCACGGTCGCCGTACTGTGAAAGCTGCTTTTAAGAGGTAGTTGTTGTTTGGAATCAACAAAATTTCCTTTTCCATCGTTAAAATATAGACGATCTAAAAAATCGGTGGAGAATTGGGAGTATTCTACGCCGCCACTGCACACATAGAGGTCTACATCACCGTCATTGTCAGCATCAAAAAACAGACTGGCCGTGTCTTCTGAATTTTTATGGACATCAAAACTGTTTGTTTTTGAACGTGCGAAACCATTTGCCGACCCTAAGAACAGACTTGGCGGAGTGTTTTTGGATCCGCCCACAAAAAAATCTTGTAGTCCGTCGTTATTTACATCGGCCATGGACATTTTTGGGCCCTCTGTGCTGACCATGTGATTCAATAATCGGTCTCGGTCAAAATCTACAAAGCGATTTTCCTGATGAACGTAATCCCAATCCGGGAATATGCGTTCAAATAATTTTTTAGTGGATGTTGGGGACGGCACTTCTAAGCTTAGCCCGTCTTTTTCATGCAGTTGCAAGGTTTGGTTTACGACTACGTCTTTCAATTGGGTAATCTTGCCCGATGGCCATGTAACCTTAACCGATACCGGTTTGTCCGACGGGAGGCCTATATTAGGGCGAACATCCATACTGGATTGAAAGCCCCTTGCGGGTTGGTTTTCTATGGAAATGTTATAGGGTAGTATTTCAATTTTGGAACCTATGGCATGTGTGTTTTGGAGTTCACCTTTTAGGTCCAGTTTTAAATAAAAGTGTTCCGGGCTTTCCATTGTTGTGTTTTCATACACAAAGGATTCCATGTTTAGGTTGTTTACGATTAAATCCAAATCGCCGTCGTTGTCCAAGTCGCCATAGGCGGATCCGTTGGAAAAACTTTCCTTTAGGAGTCCTGACGCCTCGTATTTTTTGAATTTTAAATCCCCAAGGTTTTTATAGGCATGGTTTTTAACCTTGTTGGAGGGAATAATGTCTATCAGTTTTGCATAATTTACAGTATCATTACTGATCATGGACTGGAGAATTTCTGCATTGGAGAGGTATAACAGGTAATCTTGATCGGTAAGGTCTTGGTAGACTCCGTTAGCAATAAACAGATCTTTATGTCCATCATGGTCCATGTCAAAAAAAAGTGCCCCCCAGCTCCAATCGGAAGCTTCAACACCACTGAGTCGCCCAATTTCGCTAAACGTATTATCCCTTTGGTTCAGCTGAAAAGTATTACGGGTAAATTGATGATAATAGCCACTATTTAGGTTGAGTTGATACTTGTCCCAGTTTTCAAAGGTAGTTACCGTTTTTAGCCTTTTATATTCCGAGGGCAGCATTTCCGTTACAAAAATATCGTTATAACCATCATTGTTGATATCTGCCATATCCGCACCCATAGAAGCTACACTGGTAGATGCAATTTGATCCTCCAACTGCTCGGAAAAGGTGCCATCTTGCTTATTTATATACAGGTAATCACGTTCAAAAAAGTCATTGGAAACATAAATATCCTCCCATCCGTCATTATTAACATCGCCAACGGTAACCCCAAGTCCAAAGCCGATAACGCTACCATAAATCCCTGCTTTTTCGCTGACATCAACAAATTTTCCGTCCACATTTTCCATGAGCTTATCTCCACCAAGAACGTCTCTTTTTTGGCGCTGGTTCAGTTTAAGGTTAAATCCGCCAATGGCCTTGTAGGAGTTGTTTAGGATATATACATCTAGGTCACCGTCCTTGTCATAATCAAAAAAAGAGGCATGTGTAGAAAACCCTTTATCATCTAGGTTGTACGTATTGGCCATTTCCTTAAAGGTGCCGTCTTTTTGATTTATAAAAAGTTCGTTCTGTTTGTTCTCCCCTTTTAGGTCTCCGGAATTACAGACGTAGATATCAAGATATCCGTCTGCATTGAGGTCTACCATACTTACCCCTGTAGACCATGGCCGTGTTCCTCCCACACCGGCACTTTCGGTAATATCCTCAAAGGTAAAACCCCCTTTGTTCAAGTAAAGCCTATTCTGTTTTTCGTTGGCCGTAAAGTAAACATCGGGTAGGCCATCATTATTAATATCGCCTATGGCCACACCACCGCCGTTGTAGTAATTTCGATATCTATATACATTGAATTCATTATCGTATGTAAGCTCGTTAAGAAAATTGATACCTGTTTCCGAGGCCATTCTTAATTTAAAAACGGGCGAGGGCACAGCGGATGTCCCCATTTCTTTTTTATCCGAACAACTTAAAAGAACAGTACTAATCAAAAGGGATAAAAGTAGTGTAGGTCGATAGGACAATCCTATTGATCTCTTATTTTTCTTCCAAGACATATCTAAGGTCATCTATTTTAGCTGTAACGATTCTTTGGTCTGTTATTGGTGGTATAGTAATTCGCCGATTACCGTCTACTTTTACTAAAAGATAAAGGCTATCGCCTTTTATGGGTACTTTTAAAAAATCATTGCCAGGATACCATTTTTTTAGCGTATCCATAACTACGGGTACTAGTTGCTTCGCTTGTAAAGACTTGTTCCAGAGAGACCATGAATTGTAGTAAAACTGGAGATCCATACCCGTCATTATTTTTTCTTCATTAAAATCCCCAAAGAAAAGTAAGGTCATGTCCAAAGTGGATGTCTCACCTTTTTTACGAGGTAAAGGATATTTTACGGTGGTATTTCCAGGGCCATTGAAGATAATTCCTTTTTGGTTCAACTTCCAGCAAGATTTAAAGAAATGGTCTTTGCTCTGTCCCATTTTTAAATCGAACAAAAGAGAATCATGTACTATACCACTTGCCATTTCCTGTTTTACCAATTGGTCATATTCTGAACCCGAGCAGCTTGCAAAACATAGTAGTACGCAAAATATAACACTATTTCCTAATGTCGTTAACTTCATAAAACTCGATTTTCTCATTATTCTTTCCTACTGTTAAAATGTCTTTTTTATTATCCTTTACCCAATTTAGTTTACGTATTTGACCATCAATGTTCAAAGGAATTAGGTTGTTTTTATTCTCATTATCGCCGTAAGGGCCAAAGATAGCCCATCCTTTTGATGCATCATAGCGCCCAAACTGAGGCTTTATTAAAAACTGGTTACCTCCAAAAAATAAATCGGTATGACCGTCTCCATCAATATCCTTGGAGTTTATGGCATATACAGGTGCATGTTGAATTTCTGTTGGTAATTCCTGCGCTGTAAAGGTACTTCCATTATTTATAAAAAGGGTAGAGGTAATATTTTCCAGTTCCAATTGTAGGGCTGTACTTAGTTGGTTCGGTGAGAAAATATCACCCATATCGGCTTTAGCGTAATCTGCATAATAGAGTAATTTCTTTTTTAAACTAGGAAGTTGAGATACCAGTTCGTCTTTATCTGCAATGGGGTAGTATTTGTTATTTCGCTTTTGGCAAATAATCTGTTCCTTAAAGCCATTACCGTCAAAATCAGCAATAAACATTTTCATCCCCTCCGCATAAAAGGTATTATGCCCTAAGTTACCAGCGACAATATCCAGATCACCATCACTATCTACATCGGCAAGATGTAGCGCTGTCCAGAGTCCGGAGTTGTTCTGTAATCCCAGTTCTACGGTTTTATCTCCAAGTAACCCCTCTTGATTTAGGAATACTTTTATAGACATCCATTCCCCAAGTATAATCAAGTCCTCCCATCCATCTCCATTAAGGTCTCCCCATTGGGCCTGGGTAATCATTCCAATGTCCTTAAGTAATGGAATATCTAGTAAACTAAATTCTCCATCGCCATTGTTTTCCAGTAGATAGCCAGACCCCGGTAATCCATATAAATTAGTCTTGTAGCGTTCCCCTACAAATAGATCGATATCTCCATCGTTATCATAATCTGCTGCAGTAACTACGGAAGAACTTATAGGAAAAGGAAATTTTAGGGCGGTAGTGGATTTTATAAAATTACCTTCGCCTGTATTTATGTACAGAACGTCGTTTAGGCTAACGGAGGTTGATGAAAATGCCTTCCCTCCATGGCATACATACAGGTCCATGTCTCCATCATTGTCGGCGTCAAAAAACAAGGCATCGGTCTCTTCTGCTTCTTTATCGGCATTAAATGGTGTTTGTATTTGGTGGTATCCGGAAGATGTAGATAGAAACAGGCTGCCCGACTGGTATTTTGCACCACCCATATAAAAGTCCTGTAGGGTATCGCCATTAATATCGGAAACTGCCATGGCAGGTCCCTCGTTACTGCTCATGCCACTTAATAACCGCTCGTTGTCAAAATCGATATAACGGTTTTCCTTATGTTCAAACGTAAATAATGGAAATGATGGCTGAAGTACATTGTATGTTGATTCGATATCATGTTCTAAAGAAGTTGTGTCTGTAGTTGCAGTTAGGGTAGGTTGTTTTATTTCTATTAGGTTATTACTTTCTACATCTGTAAGGACAGCAGTAGTACCATTAGGCCATGTAACTAGTAAAGAGTCTACTTTGGTTACACTTCCCAGTCCAAAATGAAGCCCATAGGGAACGCTACTTTGAAAACCCCGGGATACAAAATTTTCACCGTAACCTATGATTTCTCCTTCAGTTTTAAGGATGACTTTGGCACCGATTACGGGACTTTTTGTAGTGGCATGTACTAAATTGATCCTTAGGCTTTTATGTGTAAGGCTATCCGTCATGTTTTCGTATATAAACGAAGGCATATTTACATTGTTTACCACAAGATCCAAGTCGCCATCATTGTCCAGGTCGCCATAAGCACTGCCATTACTGAAACTAGGCGTTGCCAACCCCCAAGAATCGCCAATAGCATCAAAATTAAAAGCCCCATTGTTTCGAAACACTCCATTCGGCACTGCTTGTGAGGGCATGGCGTCTATTAGGGAGGTTATGACATTTTGTTCACGTTTACGGAGGCTGTTTCTTATGTTCTCTTCATTACCCTCAAAGGCTAGGTAGTCCCTGTCCA
Source organism: Maribacter chungangensis (assembly GCF_042676845.1). Lineage (NCBI taxonomy): Bacteria > Pseudomonadati > Bacteroidota > Flavobacteriia > Flavobacteriales > Flavobacteriaceae > Maribacter > Maribacter chungangensis. The sequence goes on along the minus strand of NZ_JBHTHY010000014.1, from coordinate 286,083 downwards.
ATAAATCTTTAAAAATGCCATTGCTTACAAAAATATCCTTTAGGCCATCGTTGTCCATGTCAAAAAGGAGGGTGCCCCAACTCCATTCCGTATCGGCTACTCCTGCCTGTCGGCCAATTTCTAGAAAACCGAATGGGCCGTAGTTACGTTGTAATGTGTTTCTGGCGTATTGGTTAAAGTAGCCTTTCTTTGCGGCGATCTGTTGTTTGTCCCATGATTCAAAAAGTGTTTTGGTCTTTTTACGCTCATCCGTGGCGGGGAGCATTTCCGCTACCATAAGGTCTGTAAGTGCGTCGTTATTTAGGTCGGCCATGTCTACTCCCATGGCACCCATCGAAATAGATTCAAAATAGGAGTCCAAATCTTCTTTAAAACCACCTTCGGTGTCGTTGATGTACAGATAATCACGCTCAAAAAAATCGTTGGCTATGTAAATATCCGTCCAGTTGTCATTATTGAAATCCCCTAAGGTTATTCCTAGGCCGAAGCCGATTTTACTTGAATAAATACCGGCCTTTTCCGTAATGTCCGTAAAATGGTCCCCGTCATTTCTGAGAAATTTGTTGCCGTTTTTTGATGCGTCGGGTATGTTTCGTTGTCCTTCTTTGAGGTCAAAACCGCCTATGGATTTTAGGGAATTGTTTAGGATATAAACATCAAGATCGCCGTCTTTGTCAAAGTCAAAAAAAGCGGAGTGTATGGATAGTCCTTCGATATCCAAGTCATAATTCTTGGCTTCTTCCTTAAAGGTCATGTCTCCTTGATTAATGAACAGTTCGTTATGTCTGTTGGTGCCGCCTGGTTTTCCCGATTTGCATACATAAAGATCTAGATAACCGTCATTATTTATATCGGCAAAGGTGGCGCCGGTAGACCATACATTGGTACAGGCAACTCCTGCATTAGCTGTGATATCCTCAAACTCCCAATTACCTTTGTTCAAAAATAGTTTGTTGTCCACCATGTTTCCGGTAAGGTAGATATCTACTAAACCATCGTTATTGATGTCTCCTAAGGCTACACCCCCACCATTATAAAAATTCCGGTACAAGTAAGGATTAAAGCCTTCGTCGTACACTAGCTTGTTTTCAAAATGTAAGCCGGTAGTACTGTCCTTTTGTACAAATAGCGGAGACTCTTTTTGCCTATGTTCCGCACATGAAAACAAAAGAAGAACAATCAGGAAAGCATAAAGTTTCATGAATGATATATTTGTTTTTAATGTAGGAGGTTGCAAAGATAGTTCATGGGTAGTAGTGCTAAAAAAAAGGGCTGTCCGAAAAGAACAACCCCTTTAGTATGTTAAGGATTACGTAGATTAATATCCTGGATTTTGGGTTAACGTACCCTCTGACGCATTTATTTGCTCTACAGGAATCGGCATTAAATTTCTAAATGAATCTGAGTTTGTCTTTTCCCACCAAGAGTCAGACCATTTTCCAAAACGAATCAAATCTGTTCTTCTGCTTGCTTCTTGGAACATTTCTTTTCCTCTTTCGGCTAAGAAGCCATCCGCATCTATGGTTCCTAAAGGTGCAACATTGGCTCTAGCTCTAAGGGCATTAACATCTGGTAAGGAAAGATTCCAATCTCCGGCAGCCCGAGATCGTGCCTCGGCACGCAACAAATGTACATCGCCTAATCTAACAATGGGCATATCGTTGTCCATATCGTTTCTCCCTAAAACGGCAAAATTGAATTTTTTTAGCCGAGCACCAGCTTGGCGTTGCGCGTTAGGTTCCAGTTCGTTGATTGCCGGGGTGTAATCTACTTGTAAATCGTCGTCATCCGCAGCAAAGTCCAAAAGCGCGTTTCCGGTGAAATCGGTTTGAGGACCTACTAAAAAGTTGGCTTCTTTACGAGCATCTCCATCTTCGTAGCTATTATAAAATTCTTCTAAGACTGAAAATCCGTTCCAAGGAGCGGCGTCTAACGCATACGTTAATTGGCTAGGGCCATGCAAGGTCATGTGTGCGAAGTTCATACCTCCAAGTCCAGTACTAGTGTATTCAATAGACCAGATAATTTCAGGATTATTCTCGTTCGTGGTAGCAAATACAGCTGCATAACCTTCTAAAGTTTCTGGGTCACTATCTATAGATGGCCTTTTAGACGCGTTAGGTGCTATACACCCGTCAGCACATAAAACATAAGGTCCATTATCTATAATGTACGTAGCTGCCCAGTCCGCTTCTTGATATTTAGGAACACCAATATATACTTCTGCATTCAAGTAAAGTTTGGACAACACCCCTAATGCGGCATACTGGTTTATCCTATAGTTATTTACGCCAGTTCCCAGAGGACTAGCAGACAGATCAAGATTGGCCGTAACTTCCGTTATGCCAAGAGCAGCCAACAATTCGGACTCTACAAAGTTATATACAGTTTCACGATCGGATTGTGGTGCATCAACACCAACTGAAGTGATAATTTTTACATTTCCATATAAATCTAAAAGCCTCCAATAATAGTAAGCTCTTAAGACTCTTGCCTGAGCGGTTTGGTCTGCATCTAGGTTACCACTCTCCAATGCTCCGTTGCACTCCCCTATCCCAACGTACGCATCGTTGTAGGCATTCTCTATTTGTGGGTGTGCGGCATCCCAAGTGTGGCGATGGAGCTGAATCCAAACACCTCCATCAAACCAGTCACCTCCTTTTTGTGGAACGGACATTTCATCTGCGGTAACAGAGGAGGAGGCATACCAGCCGTTATTGTTGGCGGAACCAGCTCTTAGTCTGGAGTATGCAGCCAATAGAGGTCCATCTCCGCCTCCACTAGATCCTGTAGATACCCCTTCTACATTGAATTCCTCGGTCAAGGTGTCTTCCAAATCATCATCTAAATCTGTGCAAGAGTAAGCTACAAGGGCTAGACTTGCCAACGTAAGTTTAATAAATTTTTTCATAGTTTTTTTTTAAAAATTAACATTCAATCCAATGGTAATCGTTCTTGCTGTAAAATAGGCTTCACGTCTTTCTATACCAGGAATAAGTACGTTCGGTTGAGCTGATCTCAGATTTCCTAAATCTCCACCATCTGCAGCGATAGGGTCTGGATTTACTCCGTCGTAACCCGTTATCGTAAATAGGTTTTGTGCTGCTACTGAGACACGAAGGCCCTTTAAATAACTATCTTCTTTCAAATCAAAGTTATAGCCTATTGCCATGTTGTCCAAACGAAGGAAATCTGCTTTTTCTACATAGTAATCGCTAAATTGTGCTGTTTTTATTGCTGGGTTGGCGTTTGCGGTATTTACAAAGTTATAAGAGGACTGTGAGCCAATGATAGGTTCGTAAAACGCCCTGAAACTATTCACCAAACTATGGCCAATTACCGCTCTAAAGAATACGTTCACGTCCCAATTGCCAAAATTAGCTTGGTTGGACCAACCTATTTCTGCATCAGGTAATCCTGTGCCCAACACTTCAAAATCGACATCCTCGGCCAAGGCACTACCTTGACCAGTAACTAAATTCCCATCACCATTGGTATCTGCAAGTATCGGTGTGCCGTTTGCGTCAAGACTTCCTGTCCAACGTGGTCCCCAAATTTGACCCACTTCTTCGCCTTCACGAATTAGAATTACGTTTGTATTATTCTGGCCAGGCGACCCTAAGTTACCATCAACTTGATCACCTTGTGGAAACTCTTCCAAAATAGTTTTATTATGACTGAAAACGATTCCTGTATTATACCGTAGGTTATCTCTTTTAATAACGTCATAATTTACAGAGAATTCAACCCCTTGTACACCAAGAACACCACCATTTACCCATGCACGGTCTCCTAAGCCATCCGAATTGTCTCGATTTGCGAAAGTAATAAAATCATTGATATCTCTATCGAACAAGTCCAAAGTGGCGCCAAAACGTTCTGTAGCGAATTCGAATCCTAGGTTAATCTCGGATTTCTCCTCCCATTTCAAATCAGGATTTGGTGCTCGACCATCGTTTAGTGTTGTTTGGGCACCGCTCTGGCCATTAGCACCATTCTGAACTGTGAATGCCTGAGCAAATAAGCCAACCTCTGGTGGGATAGATCCTGTAACCCCCCAACCTAAACGGGCTTTTAACAAGTTAACTTTTGGCAATTGTAAGTACTTGTTCAAATCTGCACCTAATGATAGGGCGGGGAATATACCCCATTGGTTTTCTGACCCAAATCTGCTAGATCCTTCACGTGCTAAAGCCGCATTGAAATATATAGCATCGTCAAATGTTGCGTTAAGTCGACCAAAGAAACGAATGATACGGTCGCCATCGGCACGAGAACTACTTGCGTCAATTCTATCTGCTTCCAGTCTGTCCTGTGCATCTTGGATTCTATTACTAAAATCAAAATCAACACCAGCAGGAAAATCCCCAAGGGATAAAAAATTAAAGTTGTTGTTTGTTTCTTGAAAAGAATAGCCACCTGTTACCGTAAAATCTACGAAGTCGTTTACATTACCCGTGTAGGTACCGAAGGCTTCGAACAAGGAGAAGGTTTCTTCCCTAGAAAAGAATTCCGCTTGTCCACGACGTGTTGGGCTTAGTGCATTTCCTCTCCAGTAACTAGTTACAGGGTGGTAAATGTCACCATTTTCTTTGATATCCTGTTCCGCATAATTTACATTTACCGAAAAGGAATCAGAAATTTTGTAATCCAAGTTCAAATTGTAGTTCAATGTGGTTGCTTCTCTATCGTTTCGGCTTAGTTCCGCAATGGCTACCGGGTTAAAGCTATCGAACAGCCCTAAGGTTTCAAAATAACCACCAAACTGTGCGCCATTGAACGCAAACGGGGCGTCATCTCCAAAAACGGGTGCAGTAGGGTTGTAAAGCGTTGCATACCTGTTGGCTTCATTAAAACCAACTTGGGATGTTCTGGTCGTAAAAGCTGTATTAACCGTTACTTTTAATTTGTCGTCAAAAAGACGGCCGGTAAAATTAGTTCTAAAATTAGCTTGATTAAAACCTTGGTTTAAAGCAATTGATTCGGTATCCCTAAAGTTGGCTCCAACGCGAAAGGTCATATCTTCGGTACCTCCTGAGGCAGAAATGTTATGTACTTGAGCAATGCCTGTTTGTGTGACCAAATCCCTCCAATCGGTATCTGAGCCCAGATCAGTACCGCCGGCTGCCAAAAATTCATCACGGTTCATAATATCAATTTGGTTCTCAATTCCCTGAATACCTAATTGACCATTGTATGTAATGCTCAATGGCTGTCCTGTACGGCCACCTTTTGTCGTAACAACGATAACCCCGGAAGATGCACGCGATCCATATATGGCCGCTGCTGAACCATCTTTGAGAACGGTTATGTTTTTAATATCGGAAGGGTCTACACTGTCCAATGACCCACCCAAAACACCATCAATAACCACCAAAGGTTCTTGATTACCACCTACTGTGGATATGCCCCGTAAACGTATTGTTGGGGACTGGTTTGGGTTTCCGCCCGGGTTATTAATACTAAGGCCTGCAACCTTACCTTGTAGCAATTGCGCAGGATTATCTACAACCCCTACGTTGAAATCCTCGGCATTGACACTAGTAACTGCGGATGTAATCTCTTTCTTGGCCTGACTACCATACCCAACCACTACAACTTCTTCGAGTGCTTGTGCGTCTTCCTCTAAAGTTACATTGATACTTGTTTGGCCATTGGTCGCCACTTCTTGTGATTTGTAGCCAATGTAGCTAAAGACAAGGACTGCATCTGCTGCAACATTCGAAATGGTGTAGTTGCCATCGAAGTCCGCTTGTGTGCCGTTTGTTGTGCCTTTGACCACAATGCTTGCGCCCGGTAAAGGTCCGTTAGCGTCAGAAACTGTGCCTGACACCTCTTGCGCCTGTGATAGTCCAAAGCATAAAAACGCTCCGACGATCGCCAGACTTTTTAGTAGTGTAATCTTCATAAACAGTTAATTTAAAGTTGAGTTAATTTTATTAAGGAACGAAAAGTATACAAATAATTTGTTAAAAACCACCAAAAGCCAGATTGGAAAACAGCGAAACCGTTTTCGTGTTAATAACTTTCGGTCATTAGGGGTTTGGTAATAGCGCCCCTTAGGAATTATGAGTTTCATAATTAAACCTCATGTTCAATATGATATTACAAATATAGTACTTTTTTATTTCCTTAAATTCTTTAACATTTTTCTCTTTTTTGTGCTAGAATAATAAATTCCCGTTCAAATAGCGTATTTTGGATTTTAGTCGTTAAATTGACAGTTTAAAAAGAATCATAGTTTAATTCATACCTTCTGTCTTGAGAAGAAAAATAACTTTAAAGCATATTGCCAGGGAATTGGACGTGTCAATTTCAACGGTATCAAAAGCACTAAAAGGGAGTAGTGAGATTAGTGAGGATACCAAGGATAAGGTACAGGCGTTCGCGAAACTATATAATTACAAGCCCAACAACATTGCGGTTAGTCTAAAAAATAAGCGAACAAAGAATATTGGGGTCATTATACCGGATATCGTACATCATTTTTTTACTACGGTTTTTAGGGGAATTGAACATTATGCGAATCAACGCGGATATAATGTCATAGTCTGTGTATCGGACGAATCCTTTGATCGCGAGGTCGTAAATATGGAAATGTTGGCCAATGGCAGTATAGACGGTTTTATAATGGCTTTGGCAGGCGAAACACAGTTGAAAAAGGATTTTCGCCACCTTAGAGAGGTGATGGATCAAGGTATGCCGTTAGTACTCTTTGATAGGGTTACAGATGAAATAGCCTGTGATAAGGTAGTACTCAACGATGAGCAAATTTCTTATGAGGCAACCATGAGCCTGATCAATGAAGGGAGAAAACGAATTGCCCTGCTCACCACGGATAGTTTTTTTAGTGTAAGTAACGCCAGGGAACAAGGATACAAGAGGGCATTGCGGGAAAGTAATATCACCGTTGATGAAAACCATATTCTTAGACTACCTTATAACAAAGAAATAGACGGGGTGGGTTCTTTCTTGAAAAAGAATAACATTAATGCCGTGCTTACCGTAAACGAAATATTTGGTGTGCATTGCCTTAGTGCGGCACAAGGTATAGGTTTAAATATCCCAACGGATTTATCTGTTATTGGCTTTACCGATGGTATTTTGTCCAAGTATTCGGTTCCTAAATTAACCACCGTGGCACAACATGGGGATAAGATGGGAGCGTTGGCCGCAAAATTGCTCATAGAAAAAATAGAGAACGATTTTAACGAAGAAGACGAAGTTTTTACTACAGAAGTTATACAGGCTACCATTATTAGAAGGAAGTCAACAATCAATTAATTATAGGATAAATGCGTAGCATTGGATTTATTTTCGATTTGGACGGTGTTATTGTCGATACCGCCAAATATCATTACCTGGCTTGGAAGAAGCTTGCTAATGAATTAGGGTTTGAGTTTACCCATCAACAGAACGAACTTTTTAAAGGCGTAAGCAGAAAACGATGCTTGGAGATTTTGTTGGATATTGGAAATATCAACGCAACCCAAGAACAGTTTGATGCGTGGATGGTGGATAAAAATGAGGATTATTTGGCATACATCGAAAATATGAACGCTTCGGAGATTTTACCGGATGTTCCCAGGGTCTTAGACTTTCTCAAGGATAGGCAAATTCCCATAGCCCTAGGTTCTGCAAGCAAAAATGCGCGTCCTATTTTGGAGAAAGTGGGACTCCTATCTTATTTTGATACCATTGTAGATGGGAACAACGTAACAAAAGCGAAGCCTGATCCCGAAGTTTTTCTGATTGCAGCCAGAAGTCTAGGGGTAAACCCATCGGATTGTGTCGTTTTTGAAGATGCACTTGCAGGTATACAAGCGGCGAATGCAGCGGGGATGATCAGTATTGGTATCGGGGATGCTAAAATTTTATCCGAAGCAAACTATAATTTTGCTGATTTTACGGAAATGGATACTGAATTTTTGCAGACTTTGGTTACGTACGAGGTTTAAAAGTTCCTCCCTTGATATCAAGGGAGGTGTCCACTTTCGGACGGAGGGTTCGCCCACGTACAGTTTTGCCGTACAGTAGTATAAGCCAAGGAGTACGTGGGTTAGTTTGTGGATAAAACCCCACTTTCTCCGCCAAAGGCGGATTCGTTCTCCCTCCCGATTGTTCGGGATTCAAAGGGGATAGCGAAAAAAAATAAAGCATAGCCAAGAAAAAAATAAGAACAACGATTATAAGAGTTTTTGAATGAATCAAGATTATATAAAAGCGGACAATTGGTCCATCATTGAAGAGGGTTTTGATGCGGAGCGTGTAAAATCTTCCGAGAGTCTTTTTAGTATCGGAAATGGTGCCATGGGGCAACGGGCCAATTTTGAGGAAACGTATACCGGAAAAACCTTTCAGGGGAGTTACATTGCGGGGGTCTACTATCCTGATAAAACGCGTGTGGGGTGGTGGAAAAACGGATATCCGGAATATTTCGCCAAAGTGTTGAACGCACCAAACTGGATAGGTATAGCGGTGTACGTAAATGGTGAGACCTTAGATTTGAACACGTGTAAAACCGTTTCTAATTTTCGGAGGGAGCTAAATATGCAAGAAGGCTGGTACAAAAGAAGCTTTGTGACGACGCTTGCCAACGGAATAGTAGTTGAAGTGGAAACATTACGTTTTTTAAGTTTGGAACTTGACGAATTAGGTGCTATATCCTACAGTGTTACAGCTGTAAATTCTGATGCGGAAATTGTCTTTGCGCCTTATTTGGACAGTGGTATCACCAATGAGGACAGTAACTGGGACGATAAATTCTGGAATACTACCAAGGTAAGTGCTACCGAAAACCGTGCCTTTATCGAAGCACATACAATGAAGACCAAATTTGAGACCTGTACCTATATGCAGGCCTTTTTGGAGTATAAGGGCAACTTGGTTTCCGAAGGTTTGGTCAATCAAACGGACACTACTGTTTCGTTTACCTTTACTCAGAAAGTAGAAGCAAAGGAAACAGTTACCTTGACCAAATTTGGAGGATACACTGTTTCGCGCAACCATAGATCCGATAAACTAGTGGCAGCTGCAAACTCGGTTTTGGACAAAGCCGTTGCCTTGGGTTTTGATGCCTTGTTGAAAAAACAGAAAGAGGCATGGGACGCTATTTGGCACATGAGCGATATTGTCATAGAAGGCGATGTTAAAGCCCAACAGGGAATACGTTTCAATATATTTCAGCTCAATCAGACCTATCTAGGAACGGACTCTAGATTGAATATTGGTCCCAAAGGTTTTACGGGAGAAAAATATGGTGGGAGCACCTATTGGGATACGGAGGCCTATTGCCTTCCTTTTTATATGGCCACCAAAGATCATGTTGTGGCCAGAAAATTACTGAAGTACCGATATAATCATTTAGAAAAAGCAATCGAAAATGCACAAAAATTAGGATTTTCCAATGGAGCGGCCTTGTATCCCATGGTTACCATGAACGGCGAGGAATGTCATAACGAGTGGGAAATTACGTTCGAGGAAATACACAGGAACGGTGCCATCGCTTTTGCAATCTTTAATTATTATAGATATACCAGTGATTACAGTTATATACCTGAAATGGGATTAGAAGTACTTATTGGAATATCCAGATTTTGGCATCAGCGCGTCAATTTTTCCGAAGAAAAAGGGAAATTTGTGATGCTCGGTGTAACGGGCCCCAACGAATATGAAAACAATGTCAACAACAACTGGTATACGAACTACATCGCAAAATGGTGTATTGAGTATACCTTGGAGCAGTTGAACAAGGTCAAAGATGGATATTCGGACGATTACGGTCGGATAATCGGAAAAACAAAATTAACGGATGTAGAGTGTGAAGCGTGGAAAGAGGTAGCGGATAATCTTTATTTTCCATTCTCGGAAAAGCATCAGGTATACCTGCAACAAGATGGTTTCTTGGACAAAGAACTTGTAAAAGTGGCCGATTTGCCAAAAACGGCAAGGCCCATCAATCAGAAATGGAGCTGGGACCGTATCCTCCGTTCACCTTATATTAAGCAAGCAGATGTGTTGCAAGGATTTTACTTCTTTGAGGATGATTTCACTACAGAATCCCTAGAAAGGCATTTTGATTTCTACGAACCGTTTACCGTACATGAATCTTCTTTGTCGCCCTGCGTACATAGTATACAGGCAGCAAAGTTAGGGAGGATGGAACAAGCATACCGGTTTTACCTGCGCACTAGCCGTTTAGATCTGGACGATTACAATAAAGAGGTGGAAGAGGGTTTGCACATTACCTCTATGGCCGGTACCTGGATGAGCATTGTTGAAGGTTTTGGCGGAATGAGGGTGTTGGACGATAAGCTTTCCTTTACGCCCCAAATACCCAAACAATGGAAAACCTATTCCTTTAAGGTCAATTTTAGAAATCGAATTTTAAAGGTGACCGTAACACAGGAGGGTGCGACGTTTGTTTTGGAGGGTGGCCAGGAAGGTATGTCCATTCGTGTGAACGGCGAGCGCAAGGTGTTGAAACCGGTTTAAGAACAAAGTTTCAAGATGTAAGGTTCAAGGTTTGGCCATGTGAGAGTTCAAGGTGTAAAGCAAAGGGTTGTTTAAGGTTTAAAGTCAATATTTAGAGACATTTGATATCGGCTTAACGGCGAATGGTGCGCCTTAGAAGGGATTGATTTTATAAATTGGACGGGGTATAATAGGACAGATGTAAAGCGGTTACTATCGTCCAAATGGGAGAGCGTACAAATCGGATACTTTTTGGAAGTTTATGTTTCGGAATTAAAAACATAACAAAAAAATCACTTCGCCTTATGAAGAACTATTACATTGTACTTTTGCTATTGGGTTTTTGTTGCACACCTAACCTGAAAGAAAGGATACCAATGGACATAGAAAATAAAAAAAACAGAAAAATCGTCGTGTACCAAGTGTTTACACGTTTGTTCGGAAACACAAATACCACTAATAAACCTTGGGGTACCATTGAGGAGAACGGAGTTGGTAAGTTTAATGATTTCACTACCAAGGCGTTAAAGGAAATTAAAGATTTAGGCATCACGCATATATGGTACACAGGCGTTCCGCATCACGCAGTAATCAATGATTATACCCAATACGGTATTTCAAACGACGATCCGGACGTAGTAAAGGGTAGGGCAGGCTCTCCCTATGCGGTTAAGGATTATTATAACGTGAATCCCGACCTTGCCGTTAATCCGGAAAATAGGCTGGAAGAGTTTAAGGCCCTTATAAATAGGACGCACGAGCAGGGCATGAAAGTCATTATAGACATTGTTCCCAATCATGTGGCGCGTGGTTATGAAGGACGTACCAATCCAATAGGAGTGTCGGATTTTGGTGCCAATGATGATACCGCGGTAGCCTATCATAAGGACAATAATTTTTACTATATACCGGGGAGTTCTTTTAAGGTTCCGCAGTGGCGCGACGGATATGCGCCCTTAGGTGGAGAAAACAATGCCTTGGCCAACGGCACCTTTACAGAAGTACCCGCAAAATGGACGGGGAACGGTTCTAGATTGTCACAGCCGGATATGAACGATTGGTATGAAACGGTAAAAATTAATTATGGCGTTCGGCCAGATGGTACTTTGGATTTTGAACAACTTCCTCAAGATTTTTGGAATAGGGACGTACAGGCTCATTTTGAGTTTTGGAAGGGTAAGGAGGTACCCGATTCTTGGAACAAATTCAAGGATATTGCTCTGTATTGGATTGATTTTGGCGTAGATGGTTTTCGTTACGACATGGCAGAAATGGTTCCTGTGGAGTTTTGGAGCTATATGAACTCTGCCATCAAAACAAAAAATCCGGAAGCTTTTTTACTGGCAGAGGTCTATAATCCAGGTTTGTACAGAGAATACATCCATAAGGGAAAAATGGACTACCTCTATGATAAGGTAGAATTGTACGACAGCATAAAACATATTATGCAGGGCCATGGATGGACGGACCATATCCCTAAAGTATTGGATGGGCTACAGGATATTGAACATAATATGTTGCATTTTCTGGAAAATCATGACGAGCAACGAATTGCTAGTCCGGAATTTGCCGGTGACGCCAAAAAAGGAATGCCGGCCATGGTGGTTTCCGCAACTTCTACCACCGCACCTACAATGCTTTATTTTGGCCAGGAAACAGGAGAGCCTGCTGCGGAACATGCAGGATTTGGGAGTCCGTCCAGAACCTCTATTTTCGATTATATCGGGGTGCCCAGTTTTCAGCGATGGGTAAACGACAAAAAGTTTGATGGCGGCCAACTTACAAGGGAGGAAACCCTTTTACGGGACTTTTACAAACGGTTATTGAACTTTACCATTGGTAGCGATGCTTTAATGGGAGAATATCAAGAAATTCACTTTTACAACAAAGAGCATACTGCGGGTTATGATCATCGTGTCTTTTCATACGTGCGATGGATAGAAAATGAAAAGACCGTAGTAATTTCTAACTTCGATAGCGAAAAAAGATATGCGCTGGATTTAAGAATTCCGAAAGAAATTATTCAAGAATGGAAACTTAAAGATGGAGATTATGTAGTGGTAGACGGTCTTTATGGTTCCGAGAAACTCTTACTGGTACAAAATGGTGAAGGACATATTGCGGTTGCCCTTCATCCTCTAGAATCATTTATCTTTACATTAAAATTAGAATAAACATGTTCAAAAAAATTATTCCCTTAGCCATAATTGTTCTTTTTAATTCCTGTGATATGAATAAACCTTTGGTCATTGGTCATAGAGGTGCAATGGGGCACGAAACCGAAAATACCTTGGCATCCGTTCAGAAAGCACTGGACCTTGGTGTGGATATGATAGAAATCGATGTGTTTAAAATACAAAGTGGGGAAGTAGTAGTTTTTCATGACAAGACCGTAGATCGACTTACAAACGGCCCTGGAAATATTGAGGAGTATAATATTTCGGATTTAAGCCGATTAATATTGGATGGTGGCCACAAAATACCGATGCTTCAAGATGTTTTAAAATTGATAGATAATAAAGTAGCGCTCAATATTGAACTTAAAGGGGCAAATACTGCCGATAAGGTGAATCATACAATTAAGTTTTATACAGAATCTCGAGGTTGGTCACCCGAGAACTTTATCATCTCCAGTTTTAATTGGGATGAACTAAGGGCCATGCGCAAGTATAACGAAACTGTGGATATCGCTGTTCTTACGGAGGGAAATCCCATAGAAGCCTTAGATGTTGCCAAAGAGTTGAACGCTGTTGCCATAAACCCATATTTTGAAAACTTGGATGCTGAGGTAACCAAGAAAATTAAGGATGCAGGTTTTAAGATTTACACCTGGACCGTTAACGAGCCCGAGGATATTAAAGCGATGAAAGAACTGGGTGTAGATGGCATTATTACCAACTTTCCGGAACGCGTACAGTAATGTACGATGTACTGGTCATAGGTGGCGGAGCTGCTGGGTTTTATGCTGCCATACACATAGCGGAGGATCTGCCAAATCTAAAAACAGCTATTTTGGAACGGGGTAAAGAAGTGCTTACCAAAGTAAAGATTTCTGGCGGTGGCCGTTGTAACGTAACCCATGCACAGTTTGATCCCAAAGAACTAAGCACAAATTACCCCAGGGGAGAAAAAGAGCTTTTAGGGCCTTTTCATTCCTATGCCAGTGGCGATACCGTGGGCTTTTTTGAAAAAAGGGGCATTGCTCTTAAAATAGAGGACGATGGCCGAATGTTTCCTGCCAGTGATTCTTCCCAGACCATTATAGATTGTTTTACATCGGAGGCTGATCGCTTGGGGGTGGAGCTACATACCCGTTGTTCGGTGACAGGTATACAGCTAGTGAAAAATGACAACGAAGTTTTCTGGGAGGTGCAAGCACATGAAAAAACTTTTAAGGCTCGCTACGTAGTCATGGCCACGGGAAGCAATCCAAAAATTTGGAAACTAGTACAGCAATTGGGTCATACCATAGTTCCACCGGCTCCCTCCTTGTTTACTTTTAATATTTCCGATAAGCGTATCGCCGATATTCCTGGGCTAAGTACTTTGGCCGAGGTCACTGTTCTGGACAAAAAGATGCAGCATCAAAAACTTAGATCTAAAGAAGTAAAGGAAGGTGTGTTGTTTTCAGAAGGACCTGTATTGATTACCCATTGGGGAATGAGCGGTCCTGCAATCTTAAAACTATCGGCTTGGGGAGCGCTGTTGTTAAAAAAATATAATTACCAATTTAAAATTTCAGTGAATTGGGCTCCTGAATATCATCCAAACGGATTATTGGACCTGTTTATGGAAGTAAAGGAAGTGGAACGCAAGACCGTACTGCGTACCAAGGTTTTGGATGTGCCCAAACGTCTTTGGAAAAACCTGGTGAACGCCGCAGGAATAAGCGAGAAGGAAACATGGCCCGAAGTTTCTAAACTACAGCTGCAGCAGCTAGTCGATCAACTTACAAAATGTGTCTTTCAGGTAAGTGGAAAAAGTACCTTTAAGGAAGAATTTGTGACAGCCGGCGGAGTGGCACTGAAAGAGATCAATTTTAAGACCTACGAAAGTAAACGCTTGCCACAATTGTTTTTTGCGGGCGAAATTATTGATGTGGATGCGATTACCGGCGGTTTCAATTTCCAAAATGCTTGGACAGGAGGCTATTTGGCCGCAAAGGGGATAATCAAAAGCGAAAAAGAAAAGCAGTAAGTTAGATGAATACCTTTATTGCTTTTTTAAGAGGCATAAATGTTGGAGGTAAGAACAGGATGCCAATGTCGGTATTACGATTGGCCTTAGAAAATGCTGGTTTTAAAAATGTCAGAACGTATATCCAAAGTGGAAACATAGTATTTGAAAGTGAGATGCGTTCTACCGATCTAATTAGCGAAACTATTGGAAAGACCATAGAAAACACTTTTGGTTTTAGTGTTCCGGTCTTAGTAATGACCAAAAAACAAACAGCACTTATTTTATCCCAGAGTCCGTATAATCGTGAAGTGCACATCAGTATGAACGAAACATATTTTGTACTGTTGTTTGAACCGCCGGCCCAAGAATTATTAAAGGTTTTTAATGGGCTCAGTTTTGCCAACGAAGAGTTTAAAACTACAGAAAACTGTGTTCATCTGTTATGTCTAAATGGTTATGGCAAAGCCAGACTTAACAACACTCTTGTTGAATCCAAGTTACAAGTGACCGCTACGGCCAGGAATTATAGAACAATGCAAAAAGTGCTGGCCTTACTTTGATGGTTTGAAATTTGCCAACGTACTATCGTATACAGATACGGAACAGCTATGGTCCATGGAATAAACCACATGTCATGTTAAACGTTGTGAGCAACCAAAACTTATTTTGTTTCTTGCCCATAAAATATGTATCGTATCTCACCTTGAACCTTGAACCTTCCTCCGTCAATTCATCTCCCAAATCTTATAATTTAATGCTGTAGCAAAACATATCCAGAGTAAATAAGGTACAAGAAGTAATGCAGCTACTCGACTAACTACGTAGAACCATCGTATCGTTAGGGATAGCATTACTAAAAGTGAGATGATGACCAGTAAGGCCAAAAACGGATTTCTCAAGCCAAAAAAAGCAATACTCCATAAGGCGTTTAAAAGCAATTGAAAGCCAAAATGGTACAGGCCTGTTTTTACCCATTTGTGATGAAAGCCCTTGGCCCATACCCAACCTGCAGAAATTCCCATGAGAATATAGAGTACGGTCCATACCGGTGCAAAAAGCCAACTTGGCGGATTAAAACTGGGCTTGTTAAGGGTAGTAAACCATGTATTCACCGAACTCTGGGTGGCTACGCTGGCAAGAAAACCAATAATGAGACAGATAGAAACGCTAATAGCGATGTACGTAAGTTTTCTTTTCAAGGTGTGGCGGTTTTTGCCTAAAATAGGGATTTATTTTTAGTAGTGAAACTCCATTTTAAGATGGCGTATGGCGTGCTTAGAATCGCAAGTTGCATTATTTTCCGCTTTTAGGGCGTACTATTGGTCCAAGTACTCATTTAAAGTTTACATCTTATTTTTTGGACTCAGGGCTTGCGTTGGGTGTAATACCTTTTATTTGAATCGCTTAAAAACTATCTTTGCACAAAACTGATTTTTAATGACCGAAAAAGATTTTGTTCCCTCAGCATATACCCACCAGAAAACAACAGGAAAAGTAGGTTATAGATCTCCTAGCAATATAGCTTTGGTGAAATACTGGGGGAAGAAGGAAAATCAGATTCCGGCGAATCCATCTATTAGTTTTACTTTGGACGCCTGCGCCACCACTACTTTTGTTACGTACGATAAGCTGTCGAAAACCTCCCCTGATTTTTCTTTCGATTTGTTTTTTGAGGGACAGCCCAAGCCAGATTTCAGACCTAAGATCGAAACCTTTTTTAAGCGTATTGAACAATATCTTCCTTTTCTTAAGGAGTATCATTTTAAAATTGAAACGTCCAACTCGTTTCCGCATAGCAGTGGAATTGCGTCTTCGGCTAGCGGTATGTCTGCCCTAGCACTGTGTTTGATGCAATTGGAAAAAGAGTTGAATCCAAATATGTCCGGCGAATTTTTGACCAAAAAAGCTTCTTTTTTGGCACGGTTGGGTTCCGGAAGCGCGTGCAGAAGCTTGGAGGGGGATTTGGTGCAATGGGGGGTGCATGAGAATACCAAAGAGAGTTCTGACCTGTACGGTGTAAAATACCCACATGAGGTGCATACGGTCTTTAAAAAGTATCAGGATACTATATTATTGGTCGATAAAGGTGAGAAACAAGTGAGCAGTACTATAGGGCATGACTTAATGCACGGACATCCGTTTGCCGAACAGCGTTTTTCCCAAGCACACGATAACCTTTCAAAACTGAAAAAGGTTTTTAAAGAGGGGGATTTGGATACGTTCATTAAAATTGTGGAGAGCGAGGCCTTGACCTTACATGCCATGATGATGACGAGCCATCCTTACTTTATATTGATGAAGCCTAATACCCTAGAGATAATTAATAGAATATGGGCGTTTAGGGAGCGCAGTAAAACCCATGTTTCCTTTACCTTGGATGCGGGTGCCAATGTGCATGTACTATATCCGGAAAATGAAAAGGAGGAAGTACTTCAATTTATTGTTGATGAGTTGATTGCGTTCTGTCAAAACCAACAGTATATTTGCGATCAAATTGGTTTTGGGGCACGGTTTTTACCTCAAGAATCATAATTAAATCTAAAAAAGGACGTTTTAGAGCCACTAAAGAACTAATAAAGTTGTCTTTTTGTATAAAAAAGCGCAAACTTTGTTAAACAGTATTTATCTTTATATCATTAGCGTGAGCAGTTCAGACGAAGTTACTACCATGAAAGGACCTTTATTTTATTCTAAAATATTATTATTTGGCGAGTATGGAATCATAAAAGATTCCAAAGGGCTATCGATTCCCTATAACTTTTATAACGGTGCTTTAAAGTGCGACAACAATACCTCTACAGTAGCCAAAAAATCTAACGAAAGCCTCGCTTCTTTTGCAACGTATTTAAAGCAGTTGGCCAAAGATGAGCCAAACTTGGTCACTTTTGATAATGAACGTTTAGCGGCCGATGTTGCCAATGGTATGTATTTTGACAGTTCCATACCGCAAGGCTACGGTGTTGGTAGCAGCGGTGCTTTGGTAGCTGCTATATATGATAAATATGCCAACGATAAAATAACGGTTTTGGAAAATCTTACTAGGGAGAAGTTATTGTCCCTAAAGGCGATTTTTGGCAAGATGGAATCTTTTTTTCACGGAAAATCTTCTGGTCTGGATCCTTTGAACAGCTATCTAAGCTTGCCCATATTGATCAATTCGCAAGACAATATAGAGTCTGCCAACATTCCTTCACAGCATACCCAGGGTAGGGGTGCCGTATTTTTATTGGACAGTGGCGCAACGGGCGAAACTGCTCCCATGGTGCAATTGTTCATGGAGCAAATGAAAAACGAAGGTTTTAGGAACATGCTGAAAAATCAGTTTATAAAACACACCGATGCTTGTGTAGAGGATTTTGTTAACGGAAATGTGAAATCCTTGTTCGGTAACTTAAAGCAACTCTCCAATGTGGTCTTGGATAACTTTAAACCCATGATTCCCGCCAAGTTCCATGAACTTTGGAAGCAAGGTATCGATTCCAACGACTATTACCTTAAGCTTTGTGGCTCCGGAGGTGGTGGTTATATCCTTGGTTTTACAGAAGATATAGATAAGGCTAAATCCGCACTTAAGGACTACCAATTAGAGGTGGTCTATAATTTTTAGCGATACCCACACCCAACATGCTTAATAGAAAAAACAAACTCTTGCTGTTAAAGGTGCTGAGTCTGTTTTCCGTTGTTCGCGGTTACAATGTTTTGGTCATTGCGCTTGCACAGTATTTGGCATCCATTTATATACTTGCACCCAATTTGCCGCTACGGGAGGTTGTATTGGACATTAACTTGTTTCTGCTCGTACTCGTTTCTACTTTGGTCATTGCCAGTGGTTATATCATCAATAATTTTTACGATGCGGAGAAAGATTTGATCAATAAACCTACCAAAAGCATGTTGGATCGTTTGGTGAGTCAGCGGTTTAAACTTAGTACGTATTTCGTTCTAAACTTTGTTGCGGTCTTTTTAGCAAGTTATGTTTCCTTTCGTGCGGTATTGTTTTTCTCCACGTATATCTTTGGTATTTGGTTTTATTCGCATAAACTAAAGAAAGTACCGTTCTTGGGTAATTTTGTTTCGGCCATGTTGGCTATTACCCCATTTTTTGTTGTGTTTGTCTACTACAAGAATTTTGAACCGGTCATTTTTGTTCATGCCGTATTTCTGTTTTTATTGATATTGGCACGAGAAATGATTAAGGACTTGGAGAATATACCGGGGGATTTGGCTCAGAACTATAGGACTATTCCTATTATGTACGGACCAAAGGTTTCCAAGGTTGCGATAAGTATATTGATAGTACTTACTTTAATACCTTCTCTATTACTTATCTTTAGATTTGAAATAGGGTATATGGACTATTTTTTCAAGGGCTGTGTCGCACTATTACTACTTTTTTTGAGTTTATTGCCAAAAGCGACCACCAAGGCACATTATATTTGGCTGCATAATATCTTGAAGTTTATTATCGTGTCCGGAGTTTTTGGAATTTTATTGATCGATGTGGATCTGGTGTTAAATCGTATTTTATAATGGACAATATACTTAAAGTAGCCTTGGCACAAATTTCTCCCGTTTGGTTGGATAAGAAAGCCACCCTATTAAAAATAGAAGCTTCGGTTTCGGATGCGGCCGCCCAAAAAGCCGAGTTAGTGGTATTTGGAGAAGCCCTATTGCCCGGTTATCCCTTTTGGTTGGCCTTAACGGATGGCGCAAAATGGGATTTAAAGGTGAATAAGGAACTTCATGCCCATTATGTTAGGAATTCGGTGCAGATCGAAGCAGGGGAATTAGATCGTTTGTGCACCTTGGCCCGCCAACATACTATTGCAATATATATTGGAATAATGGAACGTCCCAAAGACCGGGGCGGTCATAGTATTTATGCGTCTTTGGTTTATATTGATCAAAACGGCGAAATTAAATCGGTACACAGAAAATTACAGCCTACGTACGATGAACGCCTGACCTGGGCTCCAGGCGATGGTAACGGGCTTCAAGTGCACCCCTTAAAGCAGTTTACGGTAGGCGGACTCAATTGTTGGGAAAATTGGATGCCCTTACCCAGGGCTGCGCTTTACGGTCAAGGAGAAAATTTACACGTCGCAGTGTGGCCCGGAAGCGAGCATAATACGAAGGATATTACCAGATTTATTGCAAGAGAATCCCGTAGTTATGTACTTTCGGTTTCATCACTAATGAAAAAAGAGGATTTCCCAGAAGGAACTCCCCATTTGGAAAAGCTCCTAGCAGCCGCTCCGGATGTATTAGCTAACGGGGGGTCTTGCATTGCGGCCCCCGATGGGGAATGGCTGGTGGAACCCATTATAGGTAAAGAAGGATTATTTTACCATACTTTAGATTTCAACCGTATATACGAAGAACGCCAGAATTTTGATGCCGTAGGACACTATTCCCGACCGGATATTACCCAATTGACCGTGAATAGGGAACGGCAGTCTACGGTAAGATTCAAGGATAAGTAGGCCAATTTACCTTTCGCTTCCTGTTGGTATCAACTCATACCCCTGTTGTACCCCCTTTTCCATAGGTGGTACGCCCCGCTCCATCCACATGGGTTTTGGCTCTCCTTTTAGATAATAATCAAAGAATTGCGCCATTCTAATATTAAAATCCTTTCTGTTCTGGAGTTTTAAGGGCCAATGCGGTTCGCCATTATAGTTTAAGAACCAAGAGGGTTTTCCTAACCTACGCAAACTCACAAAAAATTCAATACCTTGGTACCAAGGCACATGTCCGTCCGCATCGTTATGCATGATCAATAATGGGGTATTTATTTTGTCGATATTAAAAATAGGGGAGTTCTCCACGTATCGGGCAGGGTATTCCCAAGGGGTACCGCCTATTCTGCTTTGGGTATGTTCGTACTGGAACTGTCGGCTCAACCCTGTCCACCATCTAATACCGCCGTAGGCACTGATCATGTTGGGTACGGGCGCTCCGGATTCCGCTGCTTTAAAAATATCGGTTTTGGTCACTAAATAGGCAATTTGGTAACCGCCCCAGCTATGGCCTTGTACGCCAATATTGTCTTTGTCAATAAAACCTTTTTCAATAATGGAAGTGACACCGGGTATGACCGCATTAAAGGCACTTTCACCAGGATAACCCACGCGATAATGAACGTCCGGATTAAAGATAACATAGCCCCGGCTCGTGTAAAAACTGTAGTTAATGGAAGAACGTTCCGCCTTGGGTGCACGGTGCCTATGAAGTCCGTTCGAGCTTTTTTCGTAAAAGTTGACCAGCATGGGATAGGTTTTGTTCGGATCAAAATTTTCTGGTTTTACCAACATACCGGTCAGTTCCCTGCCATCCAAGGAAATCCATTTCACGAGTGCTATGGTGCCCCAGTTGTAGTCTTTTTGTTGTGGGTTGGCATCACTTAATTTCAGTGATTTTTTAAAGTTTAGGTCGGATAATCGTAGATCTGGAAATTCGATAAAGGATTCTCGGGTGTACAAGAGGGCGTCATCTTGTTTTGCTTTTATGGGCTGGGAATACCGATATGGACCGGATACCAGAACCTTTGTTTTTTTGGTTTTAGGATGGTACTGGGCGTATCCGGCGTCTTTTGTTTCTTCATTAAATGTACTCAGCAACCATTTTTTATCGGAAGGGATATAACGCAGTTCTTCATCCAAGGAAATATACCGATATACCGTTTTACGCTCCCTGCCCGATGTTAGTTTCGTGCCTGTACCTGTCTTTGGGTCAAATTGCCAGATATCATAGCGGTCATAGAGAATCAGATGGTCGTCATTTTCTGTCCATCCGGCCGACCCATAGGATGATGGAAAATTAGGGTAGTCGTTTTCTTCATTAAAAAATTGTTTGCCCTTTGTTAAGGCCGTGAAGCTACCGTCCGGTAAGGAATAGGTTACCCATGTGCTGTCTACGCGGTTATAGCCGTAGGCATATTGTGCTTTTGGGCTTAATCCCAATCGCGGTACTTTTGTGAGGGAGAGCAGGGTCTCTCCTGTTGCGGTACTTACCAGTTTATAATCGTTGTCCCGTCTTCCTGTCCACTGACTTTCCAGTTCGTGCGGTAAAGTGGTGTTTGTTAGCGCATAATTGGCATTGCCTTCATCGCCCAGTTCCGTATTGGGAAAGTCGGTACTTGCCAAGGGTATTACCTTGTTGTTGTCCAGATGCACAACGGCGTGGTAGGAGGCAATGGTATCGTTTTTTAACTGCAATTCCTGTACGGTATATAACCTTGGTTCGTCGTAGGTCCATACTTCCACCTTTACGATTTCGTCCTCTGTAAGTGTAGTATCTTTTATAATTGGCGGTGTTGCCAATCCAAAGAAAAGTTTGGATTCGTCCTTGGAGAATTCGATAGCACCATAGGAAGATACCATGTAGCCTTTTGGAACACTGGGAGCATCTAGTAGTTTAGTCGCTTTTTCATTTCCTTTTGTCCACCGGTAAAGTCCATTGGGGCGTATCTGTACTTTTGTGGTATCGGTATCCGCAACAAAACCCAAATGTTTTCCGGAATCGCTAAGGCTTAGGTTAAAGTACTTGGCCTTTTTGGCACTATGCACCTGCGTACGGGTTTGGGATTCGATATCTAGAATACCTACGGATGCATCATCTTCTTTTTGTTTACCGGTGGTGGCGTAGGCTAGCGATTTTCTTTCTTTGGCGAAAGCAAAATCCGTTACGTAGTGCAAGGTGTCCTGTTCGTTAGTGTTCAAATTTCGTAACACGAGGTGGTAGCCGTTTTTTTTATCTTCTTTTTTTGGTTTTTTATTCTTTTCCTTTCCATCGGTAAGGGTGTCTTTTTTCTTTTCCTCTTTAATTTCGTCCAGATAATAGGCCACATAGCCCGACCATTTTTCAGGTAAATGGTAAGACTTTACTTGGGCGATTTTTGTCAGTTCGTTGGTCTTTAGATTTAATATGCCCAAGGAATCTTTTGGGAGGTCTGCCTTTTTGATTTTTCTGCTTTTCATGGCACGTATACTGTCCTTCCAAGCGGTAATGGTGAACAGTACAAAGTCGGAATTATAGGTAAACGCTGCTTTTTTGCTTCGCTCATGCTCAAAAATCAGTTTTCCTTTAGTATCCTTCACCATAAGGGTCGCATCCTTTTCTCCTTGTTCCAGTAGGTAAAGTACATAAGATCCATTGGAGGAAATCATTGGGTTTTGAATGGTATTCCATAGTTCGTAATCGGTATGGTCCAATACCTTTTTTTGGGCAAATACAGATAAGGACATCAATCCAACAAAAAGTAAAAATGAATGTTTAAGCATAACAGTTTTTATAATTTTTTAAATATAGCCATTAAATAAAGTAAGTAGGATGCCGAAAATCGATTTAAAACATACAATTCCAATTTGATATGGAACGCTTTCCTACCTTTGCATTAAATATGAGTACTATGAGTAGGGACGATTCCAACAGGCGTAAAAAAGCGTCGGGCAGACAGGGCGGTAATTTTAAGAAGAACAGCTATGCAAGAGGCAATGCACCCATTAAAAGGAGCACTGCGCCCAAACAAGCCTCCGACCCCAATTCCATCCGTTTAAACAAATATGTGGCCAATTCCGGCGTATGCTCCAGACGGGACGCCGATATTTATATAGCTGCCGGGAATATTACCGTGAACGGGAAACCGATAACCGAAATGGGTTATAAGGTGAAATTAACGGATGAGGTAAAGTTCGATGGTCGACTATTGAATCCCATTAAAAAGGAATATGTGGTATTGAACAAACCCAAGGATTTTAGTACCACTATTAGGGACGAAAAAGGAAAAAGACATGTCTCAGGTTTAATATCCAACGCATCCAAATCCAAGTTGTTGCCGGTAGATAAATTGGAAAAAGAGGATACCGGGCTGTTGTTGTTCACCAATGATGGAGACCTGACCAAACGTTTAAAAAGTCCTATCAACGGATTACGTAAAATTTACCATTTGGTATTGGACCGCGATTTGATCGCTGCGGACCTTCAGAAAATAAAGGAAGGCGTTATGGTAGACGAAAAGGTAGTACGTGTGCAGGATATCAGTTATATCGACAATGCACCAAAGCGCGAAGTAGGAATTGAAATCTTTAGTTCCCGTGCCAAAATCCTGGAACGTCTTTTTAATCAACTTGATTATAAGATTGTAAAGTTGGATCGTGTAGTGTACGGCGGATTAACCAAAAAAGATCTTCCGAGAGGTCACTGGCGTTTTTTGACCGAACAAGAGGTTATCAATTTTAATATGGTCAAATAGGGTTATAGGGCAGGGTTTTTAGTCAAATTTACATTCAAAAAGATACAGATTGTGGTTCATAGTCTTAAAGTATGAGTAAAATTCATCGCTTTAGAATCACATAACCTTGTAATGTTTTAAGGTCGTTCGCCTCCGTGACCTCAATTTTAAAGAAGTAGGTGCCACTTGGTAAATTGTTCGCGCCCAATTTGGTCTTTTTGTTCGCCGTTCCGTTAAAGGCATTGGAAGCATTGTCGTAGCCTTGTACCTGATACACCAAATCACCCCACCTGTTATAAATGGATACGGTGTTGTCCGGAGTGTTTTCTATACCATCAATTACCCAAAAATCGTTGATACCGTCACCGTTGGGCGATATGCCATAGGAGGTCTCGTCATCTTTCTGTAGCTCTTCGGATATGGTGACAAACGACTGCGACTCGCAATTTTCTGTATTGGAGGTTTGGTTATAGGGAATAATGCCCACAAATATCTCTTGATCATGGGGCAGGTCTTCCATGAGTTCGTAAGATGTTGCAAGGCCTACATCCAGATCTCTAACAATATCCGTACCTCCCTCACTGGTGCCTATGTTTAGAATATAGCCCTCGACGTTACCTACCGCATTCCAACGAATGGTGGTATTTATGGGAACATCTGTGTCTCCCGCCATAGGCAAATTTACGCTAGTACAGACAGGTACATCTGTTTCTTGCGCTGTGGTAAACTGCGAAAAAGTACAGGAAACAGATACTTCATCGGAATTGTAAGGGGTGACCGCAACCTGTATAACCGTACCGTAAGGTAAGTTTTCCGGTAGGTCGAAAGATGTAAGAATGCCTACGTCCGTCTCAGGTATAATAACATCGTTGCCCTCGGTTTGCACGGTCAGTAAATATCCTGCCGCATTGGCGACTTGATTCCAAGAAAGGTTGATGTCCACAGGTATATTTACAGCTCCGTTCACAGGAACTGTTAAGGAGGTACAGTTTGGTACGTCTTCACCCGAATCACTAATAGTAAAGGTTTCTGCGGTACAACCTAAAGCATCACCATCGTTATTGAAGGGAACCACGGTGACGCTCACCGTTTCACCAGGAGTAAAATTATTGTTAAACGAGTAGGAGATTCCGGTTACCACCAAATCACTTATGTCGTTCACATCACTTTCACTGCCGTTAACGGTAATTCGATATCCATTGACATCTGGCACGCCGTTCCACGAAATTAGATCAAGGCTTGACGAAATGTTCGTTTCATTCCCTAAAGGAAATGAAAGGGTAGTGCAGTTGGGTGGATTGGCCCCGTTAGCGTTGGTAATCGTAAAGGTTTGAGGGGCACAGCCAATGGCGTTGCCATCCGCATTAAAAGGAATAATATTGACACTTATCGTCTCTCCGTTTTCAAAATTATTGGTAAAGGGATGTGCGGTTCCGTTGACGACCAGGTCCGTTACATCATTGGCGTCGCTTGTGCTGCCGTTTACGGTGATACGGTAGCCATCCGCATTGGGTGAGGGGTTCCAAGAAATTTCGGTTAGTTCAATGGCAACGTCCGTAGTTCCATCAGTAGGACTGATAAGTGTGGTACAGCGTGGTGGTGTAGGGCCTCCTGCGGTGGTAAAGCTCTCAGAACTACACCCAATGGATTCACCTTCAGCATTGTAGGGTATAATGGTTACGTAGATCACCGTTGCAGCTGGTAACGCTACTGGCAGATCAATGAATGGAGTGTCAAAGTTTGCACCTAAAATATTGTTGACCCCCGGTATGGTACCTACCCCAATAAGATAGTCCGTGGCATCGGGTATGGCGTTCCATTCCAAGTTGGTATTGACATCTACGTTGGTTTCCCCATTAACGGGTAAGGTAAGTGTTGTGCAATCCGGCAGGTTGGCCGAAGCTACTGTAGTAAAACTTTCTTCTGTGCAGTTTAAAGCATTTCCAGAGTCGTTGTAAGGAATGACCGTAACAAATATCCTAGTGTTCAGTGGAAGATTACCTATCACGTTATAGGTAGTTTGATTGCCTACATCCAGGTTATCGGTTATTTCGGTCCCCCCACTAGTGGCGCCCATATTCAAGAGATATCCATTGGCATTTGCAATGGGTGTCCATGTTAAATTGGTAGAAATAAGAACGTCGGTTGCACCGGTTACCGGGCTAGTCAATAAAGTGCACTCAGGGATGGAGGCATTGGCCTCTGTTCTAAAGCTCGATTCAGAACAGCCAGTTGCACTTCCGGCAGAATTGTACGGGATGACGGTAACAAAAATCTCGGCATCTTCTGGCAGATCATCGGTTAGATCATAGGTGCCTATGTTACCAACATCAAAATTATCCAGAATATCGTTACCCCCTGAAGTTGTGCCAATCGTTACCCTGTAGCCATCACTATTCGTTACAAGAACCCAACTTAAATCTGTACTTACGGAAACATCCACTGCATTATTGGCAGGAACTGTTAGAGCGGTGCAATCCGGAACTATGGTTATGGCTTCGGTTGTAAAACTTTCCTCGGCACAGCCAGTTGCATTTCCAACGGCATTGTAAGGTACTATTGTGATAAAAATCTGTATGTTTTCAGGGAGGTCGTTCAGTAGGTCATAAGTCGTTAGGTTGCCCACATCTTCATTGTCCAAGATATCATTGCCCCCAGAACTGGTTCCCACCGTTAACCTGTACCCATCGGCATTGGCAATAGTATTCCAAGAAATATCCGTATCTATAGGAATATTTACGGCGTTATTAAGCTCAACTATTAAATTTGTACAGTTTGGTGTAATCCCAGAAGCAATAGTAAAACTTTCTTGAGAGCAGGTTGTTATAGGCTCAACCGTTCCGTTGAGGGGCACGATGGTTACGCTCACGGTTTCCCCATTATCAAAATTATTGGTAAATGGATGTGAGGTTCCGTTGACGATAAGGTCGGTCACATCATTGATATCGCTTGTACTTCCGTTAATTGTGATTCTATAGCTATCGGCATTTGCGGCGGCATCCCAAGAAATTTCGGGAAGGTCGATAGGAATATCGGTTGCCGCATCAGCTGGTGAATTAAGTGCTGTACATAGAGGTGGAGCTGATGTGTTTGTAATAGTTAATTGAAAAGATTCTTCACTTGAGCAGGAGCCGGCACCATCATAAACGTATAGGGTTATGGGGTATGTTGGAAAATCGGCAAAATTGATGGTTTCTCCTGCTTCGTACCTTGTGTCGCCGCCATTGGTTTCTGTGTAATAGGCTTCATTACCAGTTAGTTGGGTCCCGGTTATTGCAGGTAGCGTATACGAATTTATTTGATTTTGGTCCGCTAAATCAGTTACTGTTGGCCCTGCAAGACCATCATCGGTAATTGCCCAAGTGTCACTTGCCATCATATTAGCTCTTGCAGCTTCACCTTCACAGTATTGACTATCACCACCATCGAATATAACATTGGGTTGTAGATTTTGTGCATTCCAACTTACTAATAAAGCATCATAATTAGCTGTAGAAAGTGTAACATTATCGAACATTCTGTCAGCATTAGTGACGTTTTCTACAATCCAATTATCGAGAAGTTGATCAAAAATTATTGCTCCTTGGAACATAATGAACATATTCGTTACATTAGAAACATTCCAACTGTTTAGCGGTTGGTTGAAACTGCTATTGTTTTGAAACATAAAAGCCATATCGGTAACATTACTCATATCCCAGTTGTCTATATTGGAATTGAAAAGTCTACAGGTAGCGAACATTCCCGAAGTGTTGGTTACATTGGATAAGTCAGGGGAGTCAGAGAAGTTTCCGGTTAAATTGATACACCCGGTAAAAGCTCTCTCCATTGAGGTCCAAGGGTTGTTGCCCCATTGTTCTATAGTAAGGATCTTGGAAGAATTGTCCGTTGCAGTCGGATTTCCGTTGGTGTTGAAAAAGATTCTAGGAAAATCACCGGTAATGCTTACGGTATATATACCTGGTGTAATATAAGTGTGCGTAGCATCCCCCATTTCACCAGTAGTAGTTGTACCATCGCCCCAATCTACTGTATAATTGTAACCACCTCCTATGGTGGGAATTGTTATCGCTTCATTTGCACTAGTGGTTTGCCATGTGGTTATAAAAGCATCAGTTGTTGGGGCTGTACTTGTAAGAGACAGTTCAAAGGATTCTTCACTTGAGCAGGAGCCGGCACCATCATAAACGTATAGGGTTATGGGGTATGTTGGAAAATCGGCAAAATTGATGGTTTCTCCTGCTTCGTACCTCGTGCCGCCGCCATTGGTCTCTGTGTAATAGGCTTCATCACCAGTTAGTTGGGTCCCGGTTATTGCAGGTAGCGTATACGAATTTATTTGATTTTGGTCCGCTAAATCAGTTACTGTTGGCCCTGCAAGTCCGCCATCTCTTATGTTCCAATTGTCCGAACCGATCATGTTGGCCCTGGCAGCAGCTCCCTCGCAATATTGACTTCCTCCTACAGTAAAAAACCTATCAGGTTGTAAGTTTTGGCCGTTCCAACCTATTAAAAGGGCATCGTAATTTGCTGTAGAAAGACTTATGCTCTGAAACATTGAAACAAAATCTGTTACGTTGCTAACATCCCAATTTCCAAGATTTTGATCGAAACTTATCGCATTACCAAACATTGACCTGAGACTGGTAACATTACCTACCTCCCAGTTTCCAATATCTTGATTAAAAGTCTCAGCTCCCCAAAACATAGAAGACATGCTCGTAACTTTACTTGTGTTCCACGCATCTCCAGAAGGAATACCAAGACCTGGTTTAAAGCTGATATCCTGATCAAAAGCTTCTGCTCCAATGAACATTTGAACCATATCTTCAACATTACTCACATTCCATCTTCCAATATCTTGATTAAAGTTTTCCGCGGAGCCGAACATTGTGTTCATACTGGTCACTTGGCTTACATTCCATCCAGAAATGTCCTGGTTGAAATTTGTGGCAATGGCAAACATTACTGCCATATTGGTCACATTACCAACGTCCCAACCACCGATATCTTGATTGAATGCGATAGCACTTTCAAACATGCGGGTCATGTTTTGCACATTGCTAACATCCCAATTGCCAATATCTTGGTTAAAACTGCTAGTTCTTTGGAATAGATTGGCCATATTGGTGACAGTACCCATGTTCCATTGTGTTATATCGCCATTAAAGGATGTGGCATCCGCAAAGGCTGCCGACATATTTGTTACTAGGCTTAAATTGGGCACATCAATATTAGGGTTTGTGATGTTTAGCCTACTGCAACCTCGGAAGGAGCTAGAAAATGACTCCCAGACAATATCTCCCCATTGCTCTATGGTCAATATTTTGTCACGATCAACCGGTGTTCCGAAAAAATACATCTGAGGGAAGGTTCCTGTGATGCTTACGGTATGTATACCTGGTGTGGCATACGTATGGGTAATATCGCCTGCTACATTGTTGTCAATAGTACCATCGCCCCAATCAATGGTATAGTCGTAGGGGCCAACAACGGTACTGGTAGGTATAGTAATGGTTTCATTGGCCGTAGTAGTTTCCCAAGTGGTGATAAAAGGTCTGTTGGTGGGTGATGAATTTATGGTAAAGGATTCCGTAGTGCATCCCATGGCATTACCATCAGTATTGAATGGAATTATACTTACGGAAACAGTTTCTCCAGGGTCAAAATCATTACTGAAAGGATGGGAGTTTCCATTGACCACTAAATTCGTGACATCGTTTACGTTGCTCGAGCTTCCGTCAATGGTTATTCTATATCCATCTGCATTGGCAACATCATTCCATATTATTTCATTAAGATTGGTGGGAGTTATAGAGTCCCCATTTGCAGGACTAACAAGATAGGTACATGAAAGCTCTTGTGAATTATCTTGGGTCGTAAAACTTTCATCGGAACAACCAGGTGCATTACCTTCTCCGTTGAAAGGAACAATTCTAACAAAAATGGGAGCGTTAACAGGTAGGTTTAAAAGTGAGTAACTGGTTTGGTTCCCTAGAAGTTCATCTACTAAATCGCTTAAACCCAAAGCTGTTCCAACCCTAAGAATATAACCTGTTGCATTGGGGTCTGCATTCCAATAAATAGTTGTGTTTAAAGCGACATCTACAGCGCCATCGGTTGGTCCTGGAGCGATTAGGTTTGTACAAGCCGGTAAATCTGGTGTTGTACAACTAGCATTTGCGGGAACTTGTAATTCGTAAGCTCCCATGTCTATGGTAGATTCAAAAATCCGAGTATTCCCTAAAAGATCTAACGATTCAGAATTGTAGGTATTAAGGCCAACATTTATGGTTGGTGAGCAGTCCAACATTCTAAAATCAATTTCGGCAGGATTTGCAAACCTTGGTCTGTTGCTGTTAATTGTGCCATCTAAATTGCCCGCCCCGGTAGGGTCCTCGCCTTTGATTAGCGAATTTCTAACCTGTAGGTTCGTGGTAGCACCATGGAAACCGCTTTGTGATAAATCACTTCCAGACCAAATTACCGTGTTTCTTGCAGTTGAAGGTGAATCGGCATTAAAGCCTACACTCACATTAGTGTCGTTAAAATCGGTGGCTGAAAATGTAGAATTGACTAAGTTTAAAGAAACGTCACTAGCAGAATCAATAATTCTATGATTTCCATTTTGCATGGTAGAAATCATAACTGAATTTGTCATTGTTAAACTGGTTTCATCAATAAGCATGAAACGATTACCACTGCTGTTCCCTTCAAAATAGTCATTGGTCATTTTGGCCAGGGGAACGCGATCAAACCCAACCAGTGCATTATCTCCATAGTACCTGTTGTTAGCTACCGTAAAGTCATCTATTCTGGATGCGTTAATATCTCTTCCGTTGTTATCTATGAATGTATTATTCTCAATCAGCGCTGCATTCACGTTCATGACCCCTATGTCAATTACGGGTTTATTACTTGAATTATTCTTGAATGTATTGTTGGTAATGCTCGCGCTGTCTAACAATAATAAGTCTAAATCACCACTATTAATTCCACCGTTATTTTCAAACAGGCAATTGTTTAATATTAGGTCTAAATAGTATTCAATTTCAAGGGCCGCAAAAGAGCAGATGTTGTTCTTGAATTCGCAATTGTCAATAGTTACTAAAATATCAAGGGTCTGGTTTCCAGTAAAGTCAAAAACTGAATTACTAAATGTTCCGGATGCTGAGTTATTATTAAATGAGGAATTGGTGATGGTGGTGTTCGACATATTACTATTTAAGATAGCAGCGCTTCCAATACTACTGTTATTTGTAAAAACACTATTATCTAGATTCAATTCTCCCTGGGAAGATTGAATGCATGAAAATGAATTGCCGCTATTACCATCAAATAAAGAGTTGTAAACATTTAAGACACCACTGATTGATTGTTGAATAATTCTACCACTACCAACATTATTTAAAGCAGTTAGGTCTGTAAATGTGATTTCACCATCCGAAACCAGGAATACGGCACTAGATATATTTTCTGTAGCAATAATGTTCGATAAGTTAGCAGTGGTTGCTCTTGATGTCACTATATTTCTAGTTGGGGCATTGTAATTCCTTACGATACAATCGTTCATTGTAAAATTTACAACCTCATCGCCTAATAATACGGCTCTTTCCGTACCATTTTCAAAAATGGTATTGGATATATTAAGATTAGTTATGATGCTGTCATTCGCAGATATAGAGTTTCCGGCACTATTGGAAAATATACTGTTGTTAATAGAGCACGATGCCGTATCTCCAAGTGTAACATCATTGCCGATCGCTCCCTCAAAGGTTACTTGATTAATATATAGGTTAGCATCACAATCAATAGCTGTTCTAAAATTAAAAAAACGAATGCCCACAATTGAAAAATCAGCATTAGTAGTAATATCGAAAATCCTTAATAGTAAACTTGCCGCATTAAAATCAGCCTGGATTTGGGTGGTGTAAAGGTTGATGTTCTGAATACCACCACCCTGAGGATAACCCCCTCTTATATTTAAAGGAAACGTTATATCAATTTCATTTTCCGGTCGGTAAATACCTTCAGCAATAAAAATGGTGTCTCCAGAAGCTGCTATTGCAACTGCCTCTTCGATAGTTTGAAAAGCCAGAGCCCAAGTTGAACCATCTCCACCGGAAGCGGCAGATTGATCCACAAAAATATCTGCTGCAGATACAGAGCTTATATAAAACAAGGCAAAAAGTGCAAATAAATATTTATACATAGCTGCAGGATATTTTAGTTAAAATTCTTAGACCTCTATAATTTTCTTTTTTAATGAAAATCAGCAATATAGATGGTCAAGGTTGAGATGTAAAAACCGACTTTTAAACAAATGTACAAGTTAGCCTTTTACGAAAAAGTACATAAGGCGTTCTTTATTCTACAATCTTAATCCCTAGCATACCCTTCTCCAAAAAGATAGCTAACAATAACACCATGTGTATTACCAAGAGGAGAGTCATTAAAGGTAACATTATAGTTATAGACCGCTCTTATATTCTTTACCACATAGATTCCTGCCAAAAGGTTGATGGATGAATTGGACCGGTACCCCGTTCCCAGTTCAAATTTGTTCTTGTAACTGAAGGATATGTTGGTGTCTATTTGTAACGGCGCACCTGTTTCACGTTTGAGCAATACACTTGGTTTGATCATAATTTCCTCGAATTGGTTAGAGAAAAATCGATATCCAAAATAACCGTAGAACGGACTTTTTAAGTCAAGATTTTGATCATTGGTTGCCAAAGCGTCCCCAAGGATGTTCGGGGAGGAAAGTCCCACGTAGAAGTTTGCCAAGTTCAGTAATATACCCACACCAACGGTAGGGATGGTAGCATCTATATTGGCCGCGAAATTAGGGTCTCCTACAATTCCAAGTTCCAATAAATTATCCTGGTATTGCTGTACACCCGGTGATATGGAAAATGATAGGGAATTTGGCGTATAAATCTGCCAATACGGTCTATCGTTCTTGGTATCGAAGAAAATTTTATAGGAATACGTGGCAAAGGCACTGGTGGAGGTGGTTACCCCGATCTCGTCACGGATGAACCCTGCGCCAAGTCCTACCTTACCGCGGTTGAACGGACTATGGATACTGAGGGCAAAACTTCTTGGACTGCCCTCTATGTTGTTGAAAAAGCCCGAGTTGTTCAAGGTCACCTCTGTACTTGGGGCAAGACCTGCATAGGCTGTATTGATTAAATAAGGGTTGAAATTGTACTCTCCAAAAGTAGGGGTCTGTTGTGCATTAAGGTTTTGATGGCCAAATTGTACAAGTATGCTTAGCACTGCAATAGCGATATAGAATTTTGTGTGTTTCATCATGTTATCGCTTTATGACTAGGTAGCCTTGTAGTTTATTTAGATTATGTTCTCCTGTGACTTCAATAGTAAAGAAATAGGTGCCGTTTGGTAACTCGTTCGCCCCAAGATCGTTTTTTTTGTTCGCGGTTCCATTAAAAGCATTGGACCTGTTATCGTATCCCTGTACCTGAAAGACTATATCTCCCCATCTGTTGTAAATGGTTACAATATTATCCGGACTGGATTCTATACCATCTATGGTCCAAAAATCATTGATGCCATCACCATTGGGAGAAAATCCATAAAGGGTATTGTCGTCAACGGTGTCCTCTGGTTCCTCAAATAGGGTAACGAAGGACTGTGAACTACAATTTTCTAATCTCTGGTCACCACTATATGGAATGATACTAACAAATATTTCTTGACCAGAAGGCAAGTCTTCCGTTAGTTCATAGCTTGTGGTAAGCCCTACGTTTAGGCCATCGATTATATCCGTTGCACCATCGCTAGTGCCAATGGTTAAAATATAACCATCTATGTTACCAACGGCATTCCATCTTAGTGAGGTGTTTACGGGAATGTCCGTATCTCCGTTCATGGGCAAGTTGATGCCGGTACATACCGGAAGGTCCGGAACCAAGGTTTCCGTAATAAAACTTTCTTCCGTACAACCTGCTGCCTCCCCATCCCCGTTATACGAAATTACGGTTACAAAAATCTCTGTGTTTTCCGGTAGGTCGTTCGCCAAGTCAAAAACAGTGTTGTTGCCAACATCTTCCCTGTTTAAAATATCCGTAGCACCTGATGAGGTTCCAATAGACAATCGATACCCGTCTGCATTGGCTACTGTATTCCAAGATATGTTCGTAGAAAGTACAACATAAATATCCATATCTAAAGGCATATTTAAGTTGGTGCACATAGGTATATCCGAGATTGGGGCACCTGAGGTTACAAACCGCTCTTCGGTACAACTCATTGCAGCTCCAAGACCGTTGTAAGGAACTACAGTAATGAATACCTCTGTGTTTTCTTCAAAGTCGGCAGTTGGGTTATAGGTAAGTAGGTTACCCATATCCATATTATCCATGATGTCGTTAGCTCCAGATGCGGTTCCTATGGTAAGTCTATATCCGTCCGCATCTGAAACCGCGTTCCAGGAAATGTCGGTAGTTACGGGTACATTCGTAGCACCATTTAACGGTAGGGTCAACGAGGTACAATCGGGACTACCTAGGGTAGTTCCTGTGGTAAAAATTTCTTCTGCACAACCCATTGCATTTCCATCGGCATTGTAAGGAGTTACCGTTACAAAAATAGTTGTGTTTTCTTCAAAGGCACCGATAGACGTATAGGTTAAGTTATTTCCTATGTCTCCTTCATAAATATCGGCCATGCCGGTACTTGTACCCACCCTAAGTCTATAGCCTGTTGCATTGGTAACGGCATCCCAGCTAATAGCGGATGTAACGGCAACATTTGTTTCAGCGTTCATAGGACTATTTAATTGGGTACAGCTTGGAACTTCAATACTATTTTCCGTTGTAAATTCTTCCTCTTGGCAACCCACGGCATCTCCATCTAAATTATAAGGAATTACGGTTACATAAATAGTCGTGTTTTCCACAAAGCTCACGGAGGGACTAAAGGTGAGCACATTCCCTACATCATCGCTAAAAAGGTCTGCATTGCCTGCAGAAGTACCTAGTCTAAGTCGGTATCCTGTTGCGCCCGTTACCGCATTCCATGATATATCCGAATCCAATGAAACGTTGCTTGCGTTGTTTAACGGGGAGCTTAACGTGGTGCAATTTGGAACCTGAAGATGATCTATTGTTGTAAAGCTTTCCGAAGTACACCCAACAGCATCGCCGTTGGTATTAAAAGGGGTTATGGTTACAAAAATTTCCGTATTTTCCGGTAGATCGTTTGTTAAATCCCATGTGGTAACATTACCTACGGCTCCCGAATAGATGTCCGTTGCTCCTGCACTGGTTCCTACCGCTAAGCGGTAGCCGGTGGCATTTGCAGCGGGGTTCCAAGTTAAATCCGTGTTCAGGGCCACATCGGTTGCATTCGCAGCTGGCATACTTAATGTTGTACGAGCTGGTGGGTCTGTTAAACTGGAGCTGCCGGTTCTAAAATTTTCTTCTGTACACCCTACGGCATCACCAACATCATTATAAGGGATAATGGTTACGTAATGGGTTCTGTTTTGCTGAAGGTCCTCAGGAAAACTGTACATCGTATCCATTCCAACATCTATACCGTTGGCTATTTCAATACCACCTTGGGTGGTGCCTACATTCACTAAATAACCAGTAGCCCCAGCCACGGCGTTCCAGCTTATATCTGTATCTACGGGTACTCCTGTAGTTCCGCTTACCGGGCTGGATAAGGAGGTGCAAACCGGAGGAACAGGTATAATTTCCGTGGTAAAGCTTTCTTCGGCACACCCGACCGAATCTCCCTCATCGTTGTAAGGTGTAATGGTTACGAATATCTCGGTATCTTCCGGAAGGTCGTTTGTTAATTCATAACTTGTTACGTTGTTTACATCTACATTTGCAATATCCGATGCTCCTGTGGCAGTTCCCACGGTTATTCTGTAGCCATCGGCATTTGCTATCGGGGTCCAGCTTAGGTCTGTATTGATGGCAACATCGGTATCATTGTTTAACGGTGAAGTTAGTGTGGTACATTCTGGAATAGTAGCTGGGTCACTTGAAATAGTAAAACTCTCTTCCGTACATGGCCCTATAGCATCTCCTTCATCATTGAAAGGGACGATTGTTACATATACTATATCACCGGTACCAAAGTCGTTCGTGAATTCGTAAGATGTTTCGCTTATTGTCTCATTATTTACAACATCGTTGCTCCCTGGATTCGTACCTACCGTAACTCTGTAACCTCGTGCAAAAAGGGCAGGCTCCCAAGTTAAATTAGTATTGACCGGAACATCTGTTGCTCCGTTCAATGGTGATGCCAATACGGTGCATTCCGGCACTGGGCAGTCCAAGACATCATTTTCAATGGTCCATCCGAAGGTGTCTATCATGGACTGTCGCTCTTCCAATGCATCACAATAAGGCAATCCATCCGCTCCTAAGGTAATACCACTTGTCAACGTTTGGTCCGACCAGGAAATTAAGGTGTTGTCATAATTTTCCCTTGTAAGTGCCGTGTTATTGAGCATGTCTTCCATGTCGTTCACGCCACTAACGTCCCAATCGCCTAAATACTGATCAAATGCAGTTGCGTTGTTAAACATAGCGTTCATATCCACAGTTCCAAAATCCCATTGGTCCATAACTTGGTTGTAGGCTATGGCGTCTTCGAACATTGATTGCATAGTGCCAACCCCTGCCACTCTCCAATTGTTAAGGTTTTGGTTAAACGTGCTTGCGCCCCTGAACATTTCCTCCATTGTATTGACCTGTCTTACGTTCCATGAATTTATATTTTGGTTAAATGAAGTGGCACCTTTAAACATATTTTTCATGGTATTTACCGATGCCATGTTCCAAGAACTCAATGGTTGGTCAAAGGCAATCGCATCCTCGAACATGCCTTCCATGGTCGAAACGAAGGAAACGTCCCATGTTTCGAGAGTTTGGTTAAAGGCAGCCGCGCCTCGGAACATTTCTTCCATTGTAAGCACTTCTCCGGTATCCCAATTTTGGATTTCCTGATCGAATACCGTAGCATCTTTGAACATGGCTTCCATATTAGTGACCGAGGCCACGTTCCAGTTGCCTATTGAATTATTAAATACCGAAGCTTCCTCGAACATAGAGTTCATAAGCGTTACAGACGAAACATCCCATGAATTAAGTGGTTGGTCAAATACAAGTGCGCTTTCGAACATAGAAGACATATTCGCTACCGCACTTACGTCCCACGAGTCCAAGGGTTGGTTAAAGGCTTCTGCTCTCCTAAACATAGAAGACATGTTCACAACGGAGTTTACGTCCCAATTGCTCAAGGGTTGGTTAAAAGCGCCCGCGTTACTGAACATTGAACTGGTTGTGGTGACATTGGTGACATTCCAGACATTTATATCCTGATTAAATACTTCAGCACCCGAAAACATGGACTGCATGTTCGTTACCGATGAAACATCCCAATTGTCCAGAGGTTGGTTAAAATTATCCGTGTCCATAAACATTTCTGCCATATTGGTGACCTTAGAGGTGTCCCATGAGTTCAAAAACTGATCGAAATCGATATTTCTTTGAAACATTTCACTCATGTCGGTAACATTGCCAACATCCCAACTGTCCAGAGGTTGATTGAAAATCATATCTACCACGAATCCGTTGAACATTTTACTCATGTCGGTGACATTGCTAACATCCCAATTATCTAAAGGTTGATTATAGCTTTCGGCCCTCTCGAACATACCCGACATATTGGTCACATTGCTAACGTTCCAATTATTGATATTTTGGTTGAATACATCGGTTTGTTCGAACATGCGAGACATATTTAAAACATTACTTGTATCCCAATTGTTTAGTGGTTGGTCAAAACTATTGGCAGCAAGAAACATGGTCGACATATTGGTTACATTCTCAACATTCCAACTGTTCAAAGGTTGATTGAATTGCCTGGCACCAATAAACAAACTTCCCATATCGGTTACGTTACTTACATCCCAATTATCTATATTCCCATTGAAAAGATTACAACCTGCAAACATACTTGACATGGAGGTAATAGTGCTCAGATCTGGAACGTCCGTCGCATTGTATTCCATGTTGTTACAATAATAAAACGCACGTAACATAGACTGCCATTCCTGTGTTCCCCATTGATCTATGGATACAAGTTTTATATTATCCGTGTTAGAGTAATTGTGATAAGGTGCCGGAAAATTTCCTATGATAGAAATAGTATATACACCAGGAGCAAGATAGGTATGGGTAATGTCCCCTGTTACGTTATTGTCAAATTGGTCATCGCCCCAATCAATGGAATAATTATAGGTAAGATAATCTGGGTATCCTGTATTTGTTTCTATTTTAAGTTGGTTGGCGGGGGTAGTGTCGGCATCCGTAATTTGGGTATCGTAGGTTAGTTTAAAGGCGGCCGGACTATTGACCCAACTTGCCACCACGGTAAAAGTTTCCTCGGTACAACCCACGGCATCGCCGTCGGTATTATTATATGGAACGATAAGAACGGAAACTTCATCGCCCGCTTGCAATAAGTCATTACCTGAAAGGTCTTCTAGGTTAAGACCTACGGTATTTCCACCGGGAACATCATAACTATCGAAAGGTGTGGACTCCACGCCTCCCCGTAAAATTTTAACGGTAACCTTGTATCCTGTAGCACCAGGAGTGGCCGCCCACGTTAAATTGGCATTGGTAGGTACGTTAGTATCTCCATCAAGAGGGGAAACCAGGTTCGTGCACAATACAAATGAACAGTTAATAATATCTCCGTTTATGTTCCAATTGAAATTGTCTATTAATTCTTCACGCGCAATTCTACCATCACAATAATTCAGATTTGTAGCTCCTAAACTCACATTTGGGTTTACAGCTTGTGCCGCCCATCCGATTAAGGTATTGTCATAGTTTGCTTGAGAAAGTCCGGAATTAGATAGCATATTGGTCATACGTGTTATATTACTAACATTCCATGTCGCTAAATTCTGATTAAAGCTACTTGCGGAATTAAACATATTTTCCATTCTGGCAACGTTCCCTGTATCCCAATCATGTAAAGGATGATTAAACACGGGACTGTTTCTGAACATATTATCCATGTTGGTGACTTGACTTACATCCCAACTGTTTAAAGCTTGGTTGAATAAAGGTGCCAAATAAAACATGTTACTCATATCTGTAACATTCGAAACGGTCCAATTATCTAGAGGTTGATTAAATACCGCTGCTTGTTGAAACATGCTACTCATATCGGTAACGTTATCAACATCCCAATCATTAATGTTTTGATTAAAGCTATCTGCCTGTTCGAACATGTGGCTCATATCGGTAACGTTGCTCACGTCCCACCCACTAATATCTTGATTAAAAACATGATTCTCCCGGAACATTTCGTTCATATCGGTAACATTACCAACATCCCATTGATCCAAGGGCTGGTTGTAGATAGCGTCCCAAGCCCAGCCACTGAACATACTGGACATATCTGTAACATTACTTACATCCCAGTTGTTTAACGGGTGGTTAAATGTCCTGTGTCTCATGAACATTTCGGACATATCCGTTACATTGGATACGTTCCAATTGCCTATGGGATGGTTAAATTCTGATTCCCTGAACATACCGCTCATATTGGTCACATTATCCACAACCCAGGTGCTTAAAGGTTGGTTAAAAGCGGAACCTTGGAACATTTCTGACATATCCGTTACATTGTTGACAATCCAGTTATTTAACGGGTTATCAAATCTATTGGTATATCTAAAGGTACCCGCCATGTTGGTGACTTGGCTTACATCCCAATTATTTATATTTTGGTTAAAGTTGCCTGCTTCCGAAAATAGATATTCCATGGTAACGACCGAACTGGTATTCCAGTTGTCCAAAGGCTCGTTAAATCTTCTTGCTCTGTTGAACGTGAACGACATATCCGTAACGTTTATCGTATTCCAAAGATCAAGCGGTCTATTAAAAATTTCTGCATAGGCGAACATACCTGATATATCCGTAATGGTACTTACATCCCAACCATTTAAGATACCATTAAAGGAGGCACATTCTCTGAACATATTTCTCAAAGAGGTAACCTGGGAAAGGTCTGGTGCGCCAATAGCGTCAAAGTTGATATTTTCGCAACCAAAAAAGGCATTTTCCATGGTTTCCCATTGAATGGTTCCCCAATCGATTATTTCAATAATTTTATTCCTATCACCGGTATCATTAAAGTAAATACTTGGAAAAACGCCGCTTATGGCTACGGTATAGGTTCCCGGAGCCATATAGGTATGGGTAATGTTGCCGGTTACTCCTGTATCTGTAGTTCCATCTCCCCAATCTACCGTGTAATTGTAGTTGGTAAAAGCTGGATTGGTAGGAATTGTAATTTCATTATTTGCAGAAGACCCCGTTGTTGTATATGTGGTATTCCAGGTAGAAGTAAAGGATTGTGAATATAGACAAACGTTAAGAAGTAGTATAAATACGGTGAGTAGTCGATTAGCCATGATATTTTGGGTATTTGTCAATAACGAATTGTTTTGGCGAATATTTTAACAAATAGCATTTTTCACTGTTTTCAGTGAGTTAAGGGCTACAAAGGTGAGGGAAGTGGGATAATAAGGTTACACGGTTTTCCGTGAAAAATGAGTGGAATGATCTAACACCAGGGTCGTTATTTTTTTACGATATGGTAAAACAGAAAATTCTATAAATACTAAAGGCTTTTTAGGTATGACATAAATGGCTGGGAACTTGGGAGAACAGTATGTCCGCTCTTTGGTTAATACGGGTATTGGCAACCATTTATTGCAAAAAGAATCAATAATTTGTTCTTCCTTTTGTAACCAGGTTGTTTGTTAGTAAGGTAATCAGGAATACTTAGGACGGAAAACCGTGAATCCTAGTTTAGGTTGTTTTAAATGCATAGGATGGTGTTAACAATTGGCGAATGGTACCACCAAAACTGGCAACAAAATAGGATTGCCCTCGCACTTGGAACGGTATTCGGCCAAAAACACTATTTTTAAAACTCATCAGGCAAAAATACGTATGGAACCAAAGACATTGAGAGTATTAAAATCAATTTTATCAACGGCATTTTTACTTGTTTCCATGGGCGCCTCAGGTCAGCCATTTTTGCAGAAGGCGATACGGGAAGAACCAAAGACCATCATGGCCATTTTTGCCCACCCCGATGATGAGACCGCCGTAGGTCCGGTGCTGGCCAAATATGGCGCTATGGCCAAGGTGCAGGTGGTGATCGCCACCGATGGCCGCTACGGGGTCAGCGACCATTTTGGCATGTCCGCGGGTGATTCCCTAGTTGCCGTTAGAACCCAAGAAATGGCCTGTGCCTGCGAAGAACTGGGCGTGCATCCACCACACTTTTTAGGGGCCAAAGACGGATTGGGACTCAACGGCTACCATAATTTCTATGAAGAAGCGGCGCAATTAAAGGAGCGTATCAAGGACAAAATAAAGGAATTGAACCCCGACGTGATCTTGACCTTTGGTCCCGAGGGTGATACCGGCCATCCGGACCATCGCATGATAGGTGTGTTTACGACCGAGATCTTGCTGCGAGAGAATTGGGTAAACCAAATAGACCTGTACTACTTTGCCTGGACCAAAGAGCAGACCAAGAAGTTCCCCGCGGATTGGGGCTTAGGGTGGACGCATCCTGATCTGCTGCACACCAAGATCAGGTTCAGCCCCCAAGACGAAGAAAGGGCTTTTGCCTCACTGCGCTGTCATAGGAGCCAATACACCCCAACCGAATTGGAGGCCTGGATAAAGGCCGAAAAACAGGATACCACCAATGTATTGTACTTTAGAAAGTTTGCTTTGGATACCGTACTACGGAACAGGTTTTAATAGATTATTCAAGAAAAATGTAGGGTATCCGTGTTGTTTCTTTTCCCAAAGCGGCTTGTGTTTTTAGTAAATCTATAGCCTGCTCGTTGGTCTCGAATTGGAAAGGCTCATTTAGGTATACTTCGCTATTGCTTAATTTAAAACGTTTGTCTTTTACGTGTTTCCACCGGCTAACGAAGTAGTGAAAATTGGAATCTGAACCTTGGTAGAAGTACCCTTGAAAATTTGGTGACGAATGAAGGATAACCCCCCCCTCAACATCTACCTCGGCTATCTTGGACCCATTCGAGGAGCATGCACTTAAATTTAAGATCAGTAGTATTGTTGCAAGGTGCAGAATTGTTGCAAGGTTACGTGTTTTATTCATAAGTTCCTCTTGTTTTTATCCATCCAGATTCTGATTTTCAAGTTTTTAGAAGCTATAGCCAAGGCAAGTTAGTTCTAAGACTGGTTTTCTCGCTAGTTGTTTACGGCCAAATCCATACCACGGTTTACAGGGGTTTTCCAAGGCAATTTAAGCGGTATTTTAGCCGTTAAATCAATGATCAGCTATATTCTGTATCATAAACTCTTGACCTTATGCATAAAATACTTGCCATTCTATTTTTAGTTACCACGGTAGTAATAGCAAAAGATCCCATATATCATGATATCTATGTCGATTTTAAGGAGGGCACCTCGTATGCGCTTTTCGGCAACGACGTAAAATTTAGAACGGCTCCCGATCTAAACGCTGAGGTCTTGAACTTGCTCAAAATTGGCAGCGAAGTGGAGATCGTGGAGAAAACGAACAAGACCATTGCATACAACGGCATCGATTCGCCTTTTTATAAAGTGAAGTACAAGGGTAAAACGGGGTTTGTTTTAGGTGGACTGATTTCCTTGGAAAAAAAGACAACCGATACCGCCACTTACCTTTTCGCCTATAAAAAAGAGGGGTTTGGTTACCATCTTTTGGT
Source organism: Maribacter chungangensis (assembly GCF_042676845.1). Classification (NCBI taxonomy): domain Bacteria; kingdom Pseudomonadati; phylum Bacteroidota; class Flavobacteriia; order Flavobacteriales; family Flavobacteriaceae; genus Maribacter; species Maribacter chungangensis. The sequence goes on along the minus strand of NZ_JBHTHY010000014.1, from coordinate 243,391 downwards.
GCGCAGCCTGTATGCCCCATCCGTGTTTAAGGAGACCAGTACGGCCTTGGGACCGGCCGGACTTACCATAGCCCTTATGGGAGACATGGGCCTTGATGGGGTCACGGACATTTTGCATATAGCAAACCACCCCGAGGCTTGTGGGGTAATAGGGGGCGATATCTATTTTTTTGAGACCAAGCACGGACTTAAAAAAGCCATCGCGACCACCCTTTTTTCCGAGGCGGGCGTTAATTGGTACAACGAAAAGTTGATTTTCCCTGCGGAGGAGCATGGCGTGGCCAACCGTATCGTTTATAAAGTGGAGAAGGGCGAATATGGCGATGAGGCCAGTAACGAAATCCATATTAGCTCTACCACACGCGAACTACGTTGGGAGAACGGGCAATTGTTACCTAAAGGAACGGAGCAATAGTAATGCGGCGGATTTCTTAAATCCAAGGTGCTATAAAAGGGAGAAATCCACAAAAAATAACATGAAACTAAAATCCATACTTTTTACTTTATTCGGTTCGATGCTCTTTTTTGGCTGCTCAAACAACGAAAATGGTTCATTTGAGATGATGGATGAATCGTTAGTAAGTCCACTGCCCCAAACGGAATCGTCAGGGCAACAGCGCAAACTCATAAAAGAGGGCAACGTACGTTTTGAGACCAATGATATGGCTGCTACCAGAAAATCTATTTTTGAGAGTGTAGAAAAATACAAAGCCTATGTTTCCTCGGACCAAGAGTACAAATCTAGCAGTAGTATAAGGAATACGATAGCGATTCGGGTACCTGCAGCGCATTTTGATGCCCTCCTAAAAGATGCCACAAAGGGTGTTACAAAGTTCGACAGTAAAAGTATTGTAATAAAGGATGTTACAGAGGAGTTTTTGGATGTACAGGCGCGTTTAAAGACCAAGAAAGAATTGGAAAATAGGTATTTGGAAATCGCAAAAGAAGCCAAAAACGTTACCGAATTATTGGAGGTAGAAAAGCAACTGGGACTACTGCGTTCCGAAATAGAGTCGATCGAGGGGCGGATGAACTATTTAGAAAACCAGGTCTCCCTTGCTACCTTGACGATGGGTTTTTATCGGACCATACCCACTCAAACCCAGTTTGGGAACAAGTTCGCCAACGGATTCAAAAACGGCTGGGACAATCTTATTTGGTTCTTTGTAGGGCTCATCAATATTTGGCCGTTCTTGATTCTGGTTTTTGGAATTGTGTTTTGGCTGGTATGGCGAAAGCCTAGGAAGGCACAAGCTTAAGACGCACATTCCGGTTAGCGTTATGTTTTCGGTAACCAAATATTAGTTTGTAACCTAGTCGAAATATAGATTAAATACATTTTATATGCATAAGCTCACGGATAGGCTTCCCATAATCATTACGGCAACGGGCACCTTATTTTTTAGTTGGTTAACGTATTATTTTAATTTTAACGGCGATGGCGGTGCAGACGGTTTAAGTATGTTCTTTTTTATCGTGTTTGCTACCGGGGCATCGTTACTATTTTTACTCGGTTTCTTGGGTGCGGTATTTTTTACGAATATAGGAGAGACTGTCTTTAAGGGAATCCTGTTGATTATAGTATTTTTGTGTGTCGGCTATGTTGCCTCGGTAGTGTATTATCCCGCTACGGAAGGGATTGAGGTGGAAACAAGGACTGTAAATGACTAATATCATTCTACTCTAGCCAATTAGAAAATATTTAGGCGAACATATAAAACCTATACCCAAATCGCACGGTATTGTATGAGGAAAGAGTTAGATTCCTCCCATCTTCTTCCGAATATCTTCCAAACATAAATTCCCTATACTACCCTCGTGGGTGTGTTTTAAGTTTCGTTTTGGGGTAAACTTACCATCTTGAATCTCCTGCCCCATTTTTTTGTAGGCATCCCGAAAGGGCATACCGTCCTGCACCAGTTCGTTAAGGGTGTCTACGCTAAATAAATAATCATATTTGGGGTCTTCCAAGATGCCTTCGTTCACCTGTATTTCGCGCAAGCTAAAGCTCATGATCTCCAAACAAGCCTTCATGTCCTGAATGGCGGGCACTATAATTTCTTTCACCAACTGCAAATCCCGATGGTAGCCACTGGGCAGGTTGTTGATGACCGTGGTAAGCTGATTGGGAATGGATTGCAGTTTGTTGCATTTGCCCCTTACCAGTTCAAAAACATCGGGATTCTTTTTGTGGGGCATAATGCTGGAACCCGTGGTCAATTCATCCGGGAAGGAAATAAAATCAAAATTCTGACTCATGTACAAACAGATATCCATGGCCATCTTGGATAGGGTAGCGGCAATACTGGCCATTCCAAAAGCGGTTGCTTTTTCCACTTTTCCTCGGCTCATTTGTGCGGCCACCACATTATATTTTAGGGTCTCAAAGCCCATTTCCTTGGTGGTGAAACTGCGATCAATGGGAAAGGAACTGCCGTATCCGGCCGCACTTCCCAAGGGGTTTTGGTCGGCTACTTTATAGGCGGCATCCACAAAATACAGATCATCGATCAAGCTCTCTGCATACGCCGAAAACCAAAGTCCAAAAGAAGAAGGCATTGCAATTTGTAAGTGGGTGTACCCGGGCAGGAGTACTCTTTTGTACTTGTCTGCTAGGTTCAACAGCAAATCGAACAAAGTTTTGGTCATCGATTTGATTTCCGCTAGTTCATCTTTTAAATACAGGTGCATGGCCACCAAAACTTGGTCGTTTCTAGACCGTGCGGTATGGATTTTTTTTCCGGTATCCCCCAAGGCCAAGGTCAGTTGAAACTCAATTTTGGAATGCATATCCTCAAAATTATTTTCTATGACAAAAGTGCCATTTTCGATTTTTGCAGTAATGTTATCCAGCTCGGTAACGAGCTCTTTGGTCTCCTTTTCTGTTAGTAGTCCAATTTTACCTAACATTTTAGCATGTGCTTTGGAGGCAATGACATCGTACTTGGCCAAATGTAAATCGAGTTCACGATCGTTACCCACGGTAAAGTGGTCTATTTTTTTATCGGTGCTAAAGCCTTTGTCCCAGAGTCGCATACGCTCAGTATTTAGTAGTTAGTTTGTAGTAATTAGTATAAGGTTTTCTAGTCTGCCTCTTACTGCCCTTTTTGGGGATTAGGCGCTAGGAATCCTTTCAATATTTTAATGTAGAGGTCAATTCCCTCCTCAATTTCCTTCACGTAAATATACTCATTCGCGGAATGGGAACGGGTACTATCTCCGGGCCCTAGTTTTAAGGACTGGCAGCTAAGTGCTGCTTGGTCCGATAGGGTAGGAGAACCATAAGTTGTTCTTCCTAAAGTGATGCCCGATTGCACCAGCGGATGCTCTTTGTCAATTTTTGAGGAGTTGAGCTTGAGTCCACGTTCCTTGATTTCGCAGGGTGCCTCGGCCTTCAGTAAATCGGCAATTTCTTTGTTTGAATAGGCATCGTTCACGCGCACATCGATAACCAGTTCCACTTGTGATGGAACCACATTGTGCTGGCTACCGCCATTGATCTGGGTAACGGTCATTTTAACATCGCCCAAGGCTTCGGAGGTTTTTTCGAATTTGTAATTTTTGAACCACTGCAAGACTTCAATGGTATTGTAAATGGAGTTATTATCGTTTGGATGTGCCGCGTGGGAAGGCGTCCCTTTTACTACGGCATCAAAAACGACCAAGCCTTTTTCGGCGATCGCCAATTGCATGAGGGTAGGTTCGCCCACAATGGCGACATCAATTTTTGGCAATTGTGGAAGCAAGCCGCGCAAACTGTTGGGACCTGCATTTTCTTCTTCCATCGATGCTACCATCAATAAATTATGGTTGAGGTTTTTGGCAGCGTAGAAATGGTTAAAGGTGGCGATAAGGGACACCAGACAGCCACCGGCATCGTTACTGCCCAAACCGTATAACTTTCCGTCTTCTATATGCGGATGAAATGGGTCTTTAGTGTATGCCTTGTTCGGTTTTACGGTGTCGTGATGTGAATTTAAAAGCAGCGTTGGTTTGCTATCGTCCCAGTATTGGTTTTTCGCAAATACGTTATTATGGACGCGTTCATAAGGAATATCAAAAGATTTGAACCAAGCTTCGATGGCATCCGCGGTTTGGTCTTCTTCCCCGGAAAAGGATTGGATCGAAATTAGGGTTTTAAGCAAATCGATAGCTTTTTGGGTAAGTTCCTGCTGTGTCATGTTATAGGGTAATTGTTGTAAAAAGTCCGTCTTTGGTGGCGAGCATTGAATGGTGTCCGATACATACTTTTTCTACGCCACGCTCCACGGCATAAAAACAATTGTCAATTTTAGGTATCATCCCATCCACTATGATACCTTCGTTGAGGAGCTTTGTGTAACTCCGATTGTTAATTTGTGAGATGACCGAATCTTCATCTTTAATATTTTGTAAAACGCCTTTTTTTTCGAAGCAATAATAAAGTGTTGTTTCGTAGAATGCGCTCATGGCAATGGCAATTTCCGAGGCAATTGTATCAGCATTGGTATTAAGCAATTGTCCTTCGCCGTCGTGGGTCATCGCACAGAAAACGGGAGTTAAATCTGCTTTTAATAGTTTGGAAATAATGTTTTTGTTCACATCATCTACATCACCTGCAAAGCCATAATCAATTTCGGTTACAGGTCTTTTATGTGCTTGGATCATATTACCGTCAGCGCCGCTCAATCCAATGGCATTGCACTTATGGGCCTGTAATTGGGCCACAATATTTTTGTTGGCCAACCCAGCGTAAACCATAGTAATCACTTCAAGGGTCTCGGCATCGGTAATTCTGCGGCCAGCGACCATCTTCGATTGGATGCCTAGTTTAGTTGCCAATTGAGTGGCCAATTTTCCGCCGCCATGGACTAAGATTTTAAGTCCGTCTAGTTTAGCGAAAAGTTTTAAAAACGTGCTAAGTTCCTGTTTGTTTTCGATGACATTACCACCGATTTTTATGATTGATAGTTTTTTCATTATTTTTTCCGTCTTTTTAGCGAAGGCTGGAATCTGTTTTACGCATTTAATATTCCTCCGTCAATGGTCATTGCGGTTCCCGTAATCCAAGCAGCATCCTCTGACACTAGGAATAGTGCTAGTTTGGATACTTCCTCAGGGGTTCCTAGACGTTTCATGAGCGTTGCTTTTCCTGCATCTTCAACAGCGCTTTCCGGATGCGCAAAGGCTTTGGCAGAATCCCAGATAAAGGGTGTGTCTACCGGACCGGGACAAATGGCATTCACCCTTACTTTTGGTCCATATTCTACTGCTAGCTGCTTCATCAGTGCAACGGCCCCTGCTTTGGAAGCACAATAGGCCGGGTGATTAGGAAAACTTTTATAGGCGGCAATGGACGCATTGATCAAGATGGTGCCGTTCGATTTTTCCAGGTGGGGTATGGCGTGTTTGGACATATAAAAAATAGCACTAAGATTGACATCTACGGTTTTATGCCAGTCTTCCATCGACAATTCAACCACATTGCCAAGACCCAAAGTGCCTGCATTTAGTGATACAATATCCAATTTCCCAAAATGTTGCATGGCCGTTTTTACTAGCAGTGCGTTGTACTGGGGTTCGCTTACATCCCCAGAAACAAAAACAGCTCCTGCAAGTTCTTTGGCCAAGGAATTCCCCCGTTCTTTATTCCTTCCGGATATCACAAGCTTGGCGCCATGCGCATGAAATAGGGTAGCTATGGACTTTCCCATGCCGCTCGTGGCACCGGTTACGATACAAACCTTGTCCTTTAGTTTTAAATCCATTTTAGTTATGTTCCAACAATTTCTTCAAAACCACCTGCGCTGCATAGGTGCGGTTGTTCGCCTGTTCGATCACCAAACTTTGCCCACTGTCCAAGACTGCGTCTTCAACGACTACATTCCTACGTACCGGTAAGCAATGCATAAATTTCGCCTTGTCTAGTTTTTCCGCCGTCATCATCCAAAGCTTATTCTCATTTAAAACTTTTCCATAATCGGTATAGCTGCTCCAGTTTTTCACATAGATAAAATCCGCATTTTCACAAGCCTTTTTTTGATCGTATTCTATTTTTGTACCTTTTGTGATCTCAGGACTCAGTTCATATCCCTTGGGGTGTGTAATTACAAATTCGGCATCCTGCAGTTGCATCATTTCTATAAAGGAATTGGCCACGGCATGCGGCAATGCTTTAGGATGTGGCGCCCAGGACAGCACCACTTTTAGTTTCGTTTTGGTTTTATGTTCCTCTAATGTTATGGCATCGGCAAGGGCCTGTAAGGGATGACCAACGGAACTTTCCATATTCACAACGGGAATGGAAGCATGTCTTATAAAGCCGTTCAAAACCACTTCCGCTTCGTCTTTTTCTTTATCCGTTAGGGAGGCAAAGGCACGGATGGCAACGATATCACAGAATTGGGAAACGACCTTTGCCGCTTCTTTTATATGTTCGGACTTTCCCTGGTCCATTATGGCACCATCTTCATATTCCAACTGCCAACCTTCGTTGCCAAAATTCATGACCATAACGTCCATACCCAAATTCATCGCCGCTTTTTGGGTGCTTAGGCGTGTTCTCAAACTATTGTTAAAGAAGAGCAAACAGATGGTTTTTCCATCGCCTAGTTGTTTGTGGGCTTTTGGATTTGTTTTTAGCTTTCTGGCTTCTGCTACCCATTCGGGTAGGGAATCGATATCTTTTAGGGATAGGTAGTGTTTCATCTGTACGCAGCTATTTTCAGTTCTATTTTTTAACTTTAGTTATAACTATTTGTTTTTATCAAACCCGTAAATCGTAGTGTGCATACCTGCAATTTTCCACTGTCCTTCTATTTTTTCCATGAGTCTGGTCTCTCGTTTTAGTCCGCGTAACGAGTCTACCTGTTCAAAACTTACCCATGCTCCATTTCCGTAAAGTCGAACATCAATATCATTCACTAGTTTAGGTGCTGGTTCCGGTTCGGGATGTTCTTCCATAAATGCTTTAACGAATGCACTTATTTTATTCCAGCCAATAGCTTCTGAATGTGTGCTATCTTCAAAGTTTATATATGTTTTTGAGATGTTCTCATCATGAACCCATTTTTCTGTCCAAGCTTCATAATTCCTTTGAAAAGCAACTGTAGTTTCGCTTTGTAAGGTTTCCAAAATCGCTTTTTTTTCCTGTTCGAAATTTACCGGAGGGATGGTTTTAATTTCCGTGCTTTTTTCTTGTTTACAACTCCCTAGGGATAGGATACCCAACAGTAAAAGAATTATTTTAGTTTTCATCATGCGTTTTTTTTAGTTCTTCAAAAGCTTTCGAGGCACTATTTTGGTGTGTTTGGATTTCTCCTCAAGTGAATCCATTATAAAATTGTCCCGTAACCCGTTTACGATCCATGTTTCTATACCTGCGCCCTGGGCAATGGTGCCGGCCTCAATTTTGGATTGCATACCACCTGTGCCATGTGACGATTTTTCTAGACGAACTTCTTTCAAAAGATCATCAATACGGGAAACGGTTTTGATGGTTGCAGGTTTTCCATTTTCTAAGGATGCCTTGGTGTAAATGCCATCCGTATTCGTAGCGATCAGTAATAGGTCTACTTTTAGTAGGGAGGCCGTTAAAGCGGCAAGCTTATCGTTGTCGCCAAACTGAATTTCATCGGTGGCAACGGTATCATTTTCATTGATGATAGGAATAAAATTATTGGCTACCAGGACATTTATAGTGTTCTTGATGTTCTCTTTTGATTCTGGTTTTTCAAAATCGGAATACGACAAAAGACATTGCGATGTAAATAGTCCCAATTCCCTAAAATTCTCTTGAAAAATGCGCATCAAATGGGGTTGGCCAATAGCTGCCAGTGCTTGTTTAACCGTAATTTCTTCGCCATTATGTTCTAATTTTACGAATTGTTTAGCGGCTGCGATTGCTCCGGAACTTACGATTATAAATTCGTAGTCATCCTTTAGATTTGAAATTTGCCTACCGATATCCTCTATTTTTCCTCTGGAAATCTGGTCGGTTTCCTTGGTCAAGGTATTGGAACCGATTTTTAGTAAGATTCTTTGTTTCGTCATTAGCTCCTCGTTTGTCCATTTCCTTTTATATACCACTTGTTGGTCACTAAATGCTGTAGGCCTATAGGTCCCCTTTGATGCAGTTTGTCCGTGCTTATGGCAAGCTCGCCGCCTAATCCAAACTGTCCGCCATCGGTAAACCGGGTAGAGGCGTTGTGATACACCGCGGCCGAATCTACCGCTTCCATAAAGATATCGGCTTTTTCGGTATTCGTTGTAATGATGGCGGCCGAATGTCCACCGCCATAAGTATTTATTTTAGAAATGGCATCCGCCATATCGGACACTTGCCCAATTGCTATTTTATAGTCCAAAAACTCCTCGTGCCAAACGTGTTCATCCGTAACCGGCTGGGTGCCCTTAAGACTTGACAAGGCATTGTCCGCGAGAATTTCAATCTTATATTTTTGTAACTCTTGAATTAAATGTAGTAGAAATTGATGTTTTCGAACCAGATCTGAAGCAACAAGAACTTTGTCCAACGCATTGCATGCCGATATTTTTGTCGTCTTGGCATTGATGATAATATCCAGGGCCATTTGTAGATCGGCTTCGGAATCAACGTAAACAAAATTATTTCCGCGCCCACTAACGATTACCGGGCAGGTAGCATGTTCTTTAACAAATGCGATCAACCGTTCCCCGCCTCTGGGTACGATCAGATCCAGCTTTTGTGTGGGTTTTTGCAAAAATGCCTGTGTTTGGGTTCTATCGAACTGTAAATACGTGACCCAATTAGTGTCACAATTATTTTCTTGCAGTGCCTTATGCCATAGGTCCACCAAAAGCGAATTACTGTTCAAGGATTCTTTACCGCCTTTTAACAAGATTTTATTGCCTGATTTAAACGCTATTCCTGTAGCTTCAATAGTTACATCCGGTCTAGATTCGTAAATAATAAGAATGGTACCAAAAGGAGCTGTTTTATTGCTAACATACATTCCATTTTCATGGGTGGTCGCGAACCGTTCAATGCCCAAAGGATCCGGTTCGGCCGCCAATTGTTCCAAGGAGAGTAACATACCGTCGATTTTGTTCTGGTCCACTTTTAATCTATCCCGCATAGAAATATTGTCACCGTCGTAGGCATCCAGATCGGTTTGGTTGGCCTTTAGTACGGCGTTTTTATTTTCCTGGATATGTCTTGCCATGGAAAGTAGGACGGCGTTACGTTGTACTATTTTCAGTTGGGTATTCACGTTAGTTCTTCTTTTAGGGCGTTGAAAAAAATATCGATATGTTCTTTGGTAATATTTAACGCGGGCAAAATTCGTAGTACGTGCTTATCTTTTGCACCACCGGTAAACAAATGTTGTTCGTAGATTAGTTTTTTACGTAGTTCCGAGACCTCAAAATAAAATTCCAGCCCTAACATTAAGCCCCTGCCTTTTACCCGTTTCACTTGTGGGATTTCTGAAGCCTTTTTCCTAAAATAATGGCCTAGTTCGGCTGCATTTTCGATAAGTTTGTCCTTTTCCAACACCTCTAAAACGGCCATGGTGGCTGCACATGCCAAGTGGTTGCCTCCGAAGGTGGTTCCTAAAAGTCCGTAGGAAGCTTTTATATCTTCGTGAATAAGAATGCCGCCGACCGGAAATCCATTGCCCATTCCTTTGGCTATACTGATAACATCGGGCACTATGCCATGATGTTGAAAACCAAAGAATTTTCCACTTCTTCCAAAACCGGACTGTACCTCGTCTGCAATAAGTACGACATTGTTGATTTGGCAAGCTTTTGCGATTTCCTGATAAAATTCGGTCGTTGGCTCATCCAGTCCTCCAACTCCTTGTATGGCTTCTATGATAACACCGCAAACGTCACCTTTGCCAATTTCGGAGGTAAAGGACGCAAGGTCGTTCAAGGGAAGGATCGTAACTTTTTGCTGTTTGTTCAACGGTGCGTTTATAGCCTCGTTATCCGTTACCGCCACGGCAGCGGAGGTACGCCCGTGAAAACCGTTCTTAAAGGCGATTACGCGCGATTTTCCTGTATGGAACGATGCTATTTTGAGGGCGTTTTCATTGGCTTCCGCCCCTGAATTGCAAAGAAATAGATTGTAGTTTTCACATCCGGAAAGTTGCCCTAATTTTTGCGCCAACGCTACCTGTAACGGGTTTTGTACCGCATTGCTATAAAACCCGATTTTGTCCAATTGCTCTTTAAGCCGTTTTACATAGTGTGGATGCGAATGCCCTATGGAAATTACCGCATGGCCACCATAAAAATCTAAATACTCTTGCCCTTTGTCATCGGTAACGACAATACCTTTTGCCGACACTGGGGTTACGTTGTAGAGTGGATATACGTCAAATAAGTTCATGTCTTAAAAATTCAAATTCAATGGTTTTTTAAATAGTGTACTTTTTTCATTAGTGAGTAGTTTTTAGAGGGTAGTTTTTAGAGGGTAGAGGGTAGAGGGTAGGGTAGTCCAATAGTAGTTCGTAATTGGTAAAAAGTAACCGTTGTTTTTTTTGAATTTGTAATCATTTTTCAGGATATTTTTCTCATTTCTCATTTCTCATTTCTCATTTCTCATTTCTCATTTCTCATTTCTCATTTCTCATTTCTCATTTCTCATTTCTCATTTCTCATTTCTCATTTCTCATTTCTCATTTCTCATTTCTCATTTCTCACTTCTCACTTCTCACTTCTCACTTCTCACTTCTCACTTCTCACTTCTCACTTCTCACTTCTCACTTTGCCTTAAACTCGGTTATTTTGTTGTAGGAAGCCACAATACCTTGTATCAAAGAAGAGCTCAATCCCTGTATTTCCATTTCGTTGAGCCCTTGTATGGTACAGCCCATAGGGGTGGTTACCTTGTCTATTTCTTCCTCCGGATGGTTGCCGGATGCTATTAATAAATCCGCAGCTCCGTTACAGGTATGCATGGCCAGTTCCTGTGCTTCCTTGGCGTCGAAACCAAGCTGAATGGCCCCTTGGGTGGTAGCCCGGATAAGGCGCATCCAAAAGGCAATGCCACTGGCACATATAACCGTGGCCGCCTGCATTTGATTTTCGGGGATTTCCATGGAATGTCCCATTCTGTTAAAAATGGACTTAGCAAGTTCAATACGTTTTTTTCCTGTTACGTTGCTACAGATACAGGTCATGGATTTACCGACAGAAATAGCGGTATTGGGCATGCTACGGATGATGTATTTGTCCTTGCCGATGATACCTTCTATCTTATCGATTACAAACCCGGTAATGCTGGAAATTACCACATGCTTTTCGGTCAGTAGGGGTTTTACGTCCTCTAATATTTGTGCGAAATGCGCCGGTTGCACCGCAAAAATCAAAATATCCGAATTTTTCACGGCTTCTGCATTGTCTCTGGTGACGGTAACGTTCCCGTATTTTTCAAAATCCTTTATGCTATCGGTATTTCGCTTCGTCAGGTACATGCTGGTAGCACCATTACTGTGCAAAATGCCTTTGGCTATTGATAATCCTAAATTTCCGGCTCCTATGATGGCTATTTTCATGATTGATAGTAATTAGAAATGATTACAAAGTATGAAGTACTCATTTCTGTTTGACAATAATTTCTTATTACTGAATATGTTATACTCCATACTTAATATACTCCCGCTTTTAAATTCAATCCTAAATCCTCTTCCAATCCTAACATCAGGTTCATGTTTTGTACCGCTTGTCCGGATGCACCTTTTAACAAATTATCTATGGCCGAAGTGATGAGCAAGGTGTTTTCATGTTTGTGCAAATGAATATGGCACTGGTTGGTGTTTACGACTTGTTTTAGATGTATAGGTTCTTTTGCTACCTGCGTGAACCGCGCATGCCAATAAAATTGGGTATACAGTTCTTGTGCTACTTCCAAAGGTTCTTTAAAATGTGTGTATGCCGTGGCTAGAATTCCCCTAGTGAAATTTCCTCGATTGGGAAGAAAAAATAACTCGTTCGTATCCTCTTGTAACGAGGTAAGACTTTCATTTATTTCCCCTAGATGTTGGTGCGTAAACGGCTTGTACCAGCTTACGTTATTGTTTCGCCAGCTAAAATGGGAGGTAGCGGACGGACTAACCCCTGCCCCCGTACTGCCGGTTATTGCGTTAATGTGTACGGCCGCATTTATTTTTTTTGCCTTGGCCAAAGGTAAAAGCGCCAATTGTATCGCTGTGGCAAAACAGCCCGGATTTGCAATGTATTGCGCATTTTCTATATGGGTTCTGTTGAGTTCCGGTAGACCGTATACGAAGTGCTTTCCATTAAAATTTGCATCGGCCTGTAGTCTAAAATCATTACTAAGGTCGATGATTTTTGTATTAGCTGAAAAAGGATGTTCCTGTAAAAATTTGGTGGAATTCCCATGGCCTAGGCAGAGAAAAACAATATCCACGTTCACGTTTACATCACCTGTAAAATTAAGTTCCGTTTGTCCCAACAAATCGGCATGGGCAGATACCAATGGTTTTCCTGCCCTTGTTGTGCTGTACACAAAATCTATCTCTATTGCCGGATGGTGCAATAGGATTCGGATGAGTTCCCCGCCCGTATATCCAGAACCGCCTATGATGCCTGCTGTTATCATATTTTTAAATTTCAATTTGAAACACAACTATTAAATGCACTTCGTTTGTATTTTATCATTGTGTTTTTATCGTTTTTCTAATCGTATAGTTCGGTTTTTCAACGGACCCCTCCCTAGCCCTCCCCTGAGGTGAGGGGACGTTTTGTGCTTCGTTGGGTCATTTTGCATTGGATTCAACTTAACCAGATGATTTAATATCTGTTTTCTTTAGTTTTCAACCTGCTGGCTGACCCCTCCCTAGCCCTCCCCCAAGGGGAGGGGACGTTTTGTGCTTCAAGATATTTTTGCACATGAGATAATTTCGCTATCATCTAACCACCAACCATTAAGCTCTCACACCTAAACGCATCGCTCTCCTTTTTTAAACCTGGTCGCCAGGATTATTTACGTGATTGTAAATCTTCCCTGCGTTGGATTGTATTTTTATAAAGCCTTTTGCCTCGTCCGCCGTCCATCCTTTGTTCATTTCGCCATAACTGCCAAACGAAGCATTCATTAAATCATGGGGCGATGAGATGCCGTTTAGCCGGAACTGAAAAGGATAAAGGCCCACAAAAACATCGCCGGAGACTGTTTTTTGTGTGTCCGTTAAAAACGCTTCAATATTGCGCATTACGGCATCCAAGTAATTGCCTTCGTGCAATAACATGCCGTAAAAATTACCTTGTTGTTCTTTTTGGAATTGCTGCCATTTGGTAAGGGTGTGCTTCTCCAATAAATGATGGGCCTTAATGATGATCAATGCTGCGGCTGCCTCAAAACCTACTCTGCCTTTGATACCGATAATGGTATCCCCCACATGAATGTCCCTGCCAATTGCGTATTTGGATGCTATCGCTTCCAATTTTTCAATATTAGTAACGGGCGAGTCGTTTTCTCCATTGATGGCCACCAATTCCCCTTTGTTAAAGGTAAGTTTTACCTCCGATGGTTCTTTTTCCTGTAATTGACTGGGGTAGGCACTATCCGGCAAGGGTTTTTCGGAGGTTAAGGTCTCGTCGCCACCAACCGATGTACCCCAAAGTCCTTTATTGATGGAGTATTTTGCTTTTTCCCACGGATAGTCCACACCGTTTTCTTTTAAGTAGGCTATTTCCGCCTCGCGAGATAATTTATTGTCCCGTATGGGTGTAATGATTTCTATTTCAGGGGCTATAATCTGGAAAATCATGTCGAACCTCACTTGGTCGTTGCCGGCACCTGTGCTACCATGGGCAATATAGTTGGCGCCCATTTTCTTAGCGTAGTTCACAATTTCTATAGCCTGTACGATACGTTCGGCACTTACCGATAAGGGATAGGTGTTGTTCTTTAAAACATTTCCGAAAATGAGATACTTCACCACCTTGTCGTAGAAGGTCTGTACGGCATCTATAGAGGTGTACGATGCCGCACCGAGGGCCAATGCTTTTTCTTCAATACTCTTGATTTCCTCGGATGAGAATCCGCCCGTGTTTACGCTCACGGCGTGGACTTCGAACCCTTTGTCCTGTGATAGATGTTTGGCGCAGTAGGAGGTGTCCAATCCGCCACTGTAGGCTAATACTAATTTCTTCATGTTATTTGTTTTTATTTCCACGCTTGTACTGGGTTTATATCGGTATGGGTGAAAATTCGTTTCGTTTTTTCGAGATTTTACGCTTTATCAGGTATCGTAATCCTTATCGTTTTATTCAATTTAGCGTATGAATATATATCGCAGTTTCTTTTATTTCCCTCCTTGGGAGGGGCTAGGGGATGCCTTTCTTTTTAAAAACAGGCTCTCCTTAATACTACGTAACCTTTTAAAAGCTTTACTGTTTACTTTGTCTTTTTTTACTTCTGGTTTTGCTTTGGGGTCGTGCAGCATACCTGTGCAAAGGCATAACTTTTGCTCCGTACGGGTAAGAATATCGAAATTTTTACAGGTCTGGCATCCTTTCCAGAATTCCGGGTCGTCCGTTAGTTCGGAAAAGGTTACCGGTTTGTAGCCAAGCTCATAGTTGATTTTCATTACTGCGAGTCCCGTTGTGATTCCAAAAATTTTAGCATCCGGAAACTTCTCTTTACTTAGGTCAAAAACACGTTGTTTTATTTTCTTCGCCAGGCCCTGCCCCCTAAAATTTGGGTGTACGATAAGTCCGGAATTGGCCACGTATTTACCGTGCCCCCAGACTTCGATATAGCAAAAGCCAGCGAAGATTTCGCCATCTAAAGCGATGACAGCGTTACCGTTCTGTAGTTTTTTCTGGATGTATTCTGGTGTGCGTTTTGCGATTCCAGTACCACGTACTTTTGCGGATTCCTCAATGGTATCGCAAATATCCTGGGCGTATTTAAAATGTGATTCGTTAGCAACAACAAGTTTCATTGCTATATGGTTTTAGAAAGTAATAAATAAATTTGGTTTTGCTTGTGCAGAAATGGACTCACCTATTTCCATAAATAATTCATACCCTTACGGGCGACGGCGACGGGGAGCGAACGGACGTACAGGAGCAGTGCTGCTTGGAGAGGTTAATATGTAGTATGTTTCGTTCATTACGAGGTAAATGTACAAATTATCTTTAATCCAACTAATCTAAACCTTGTTTTTTACAAAAACATCAGGTTTTGTTACGATATGTTATGAATTCATAGATTACAAAAGCAAATACCGAAATATATTCAAGCAGGAGCAACCAAGCATTTTCCTTAAAATCGGTTTGGGAGTAGGCGTAGTAACTTAGCACGGCCATGGCGGACCATATTAGGGCAAAGCGGTAGGGAGTAAAAATCGTGAGCGTCACCAAAAAAATAATGTACCAAGGGTGTACCGTTGCAGATTGAAAATAATAGAGGGCAAGGACCCAAAGCATGGAGGTGATAAGAACCGGTAATTTTTCATTCTTTCTAAGAAAGGTAAACAGCACCACCGTTATAATGGTGAGTATAGGCGTAACTTTACCATAGGTCTTAATAAGTTCCCATGGTTTTGCATTGAACTGGATTCCAATTTGTTTTACCACGTTCCAAAGGCTTGCATTAAATTCAAAATTTGAAAACCAGAGTCCGATCGTTTTTGAATAGTTGGCCAAGAAATCCGATGAGTAGAACGGAAGAAAAAGCAAAAGCGAGCTTACACCTATGATGCTATAGAACGAAATACTTTTTTTGAGTTTAAGATGTTTTAAGAACAGTGGTAAAAATAATAAGGGTACTAGTTTCACCGAAATGGAACAGGCATAGACCACCGCAGCCCATTGCCATTTATGAACGGAAATGAGGTAGAGCGCCCAAACAAAAAAGAATAGCATTACTCCTTCAAAATGGAGGTTGCCCGTTAATTCTACAAGAATCAACGGATTTAAGAAATACCAAAAAATAAGGTGGGGAGATTTATTGAGTTTTTTCAATAGTTTTCTGCCAAAATAAAAGATTCCTACATCTGCCAGAATGATAATACTTCGTAACCCAATGATAGCACCCAGAATACTTTTTCCACCTAAAAATGTCGCCAACGCAAATAACAACTGGTTTAATGGAGGATAATTACTATAGTGTCTAGCGCTTAAACCGCCCATACCTTGGTGTAGTTGTTCTGCATTGGAGATTATAGGATTGGTTTCGGAAACCAATGTATTGGGTACGGCAACATAAGGATTTAGAAAATTCCTGACCAATTCGCCATCCCAAATAAAACGATAAAAATCCTGTGAAAGATTGGGTTCCGCAAACAAAAAAACGAACCTTGAAAGTAGACCAACGGAAAACAGGAAATTTACGTTCCATTTTTCGAACTGTATGAGTTTGTAACATAAAAAGAACAAAGCTGCAAAGAGCCCCACTAGTTTTGGAAAATCGGTACGCTCCAAATGATAGGCAAAGGTATAATAGAAGAGCATGCTTAGAAGTGCCAGTATAAGCGATACCTTGTGGAGTTTGAGGTATGTTGTTAATCTATTGGCCATTGATCTGTTTCTTGCATTGGCTAATTTAGCTGTTTTGATGTAAAAAAGGAGGAAGTGCAGCATTAACATGGTACCTGCACAGCTATAGGAAGTATTTTTCTAGAAGGTCTGTGTTTGTTGTTCCTAGTTGTAATTAAATCATTTAAATTGGTGTTAAACCTTCCAATGGCTAGAGAAACAATCGAAATCTAGTCCTGTGCCTACCCGTTCTGTCAAAAGGTATTTGCCCCACTCTTCATTTACCTTAAACGTTATTTTATCACCTTATGAAAAAGTTCAACATCATGTGGATTACCTTGTATATACACGATATCATGCTGTTTTAAAGTTTCTTCTGGGCGTATGGCGTCCAAAATGTCATCTTTTCGCATAATGCCCAGAATGTTGATGCCATAGTTAGCCCTAAGTTTTAAATCCTTTAATGGTTTGCCTAAAAACTTATTGCTATCCGATGTTATTTTTAAACAGGTGATATGAAATTCCGGATGGTTTTTGGCCTTATAGGTGGTAGCGCGTTTTTGGTCGTCCTTAAAGAGTTGGTAATTATCCGCCCGTACTTTTTCCACAATATGTTCAATATCGTCCTCGGGTATCAAAAAGTTTTGCAGTACCCTGGAGAAGATCTGTACCGAGGTCTCAAACTCTTCGGGTATAACGATATCCGCTCCAAGGGCTATGAGTTCCGAGGTTTCCTTTACATACCTTGTCCTCACCACAAGGTAAAGTGACTCCGAATGGGAACGCACGTTTTTTATAGCAATTTTGGTCCCTACATTATCCGATATGGCAATCACCGCTACCCGTGCATCAGAAAGGTGGACTTTTTCTAAAATATGGTCCTGTGTGGCGTCGCCAAAAATAATGGGTACTCCTTTTTTGCGTTCCCGTTTTACCGTTTCGGCGTTCATTTCAATGGCCACATACGGGATATTACTGTCCGCCGCTGCCTTGGCAAGATTACTTCCGTTAATACCATAACCGATAATGACAAGGTGGTTGTTCAACTCTGTTCCCGGAAGTTCCTCTAGTTCTGGATGCTGGCTTTTATTGTTCAGATATCCCAATTTTTGGGAAACGCCAATGAATTTATTGGCCATGTTTTCGGAGAAAATAATCACAAAGGGCGTAAGTAACATGGATACAATGGAAACGGACAAAAAGTATTGGTTCGTTTCTGCATCCAGCAGGTCGTATTGGATACCTACTTTGGAAAGGATAAATGCAAATTCGCCTACTTGAAAAAGTGAAAGACCTGTAAGAATCACCGTTTTTTTCGGATATTTTAACAAAGCCACCGCTATGGATGCGGCTAAGGATTTGATTACGAAAACGGCAAGGAGCAACAGTAGAATAGTAGGAATATTATCAAAGAAGAACGTTAGATCCAACAACATGCCTATGGAGACAAAGAAGAAACTGATAAACAGTTCCCTAAAGGGCAATATTACGCTTGTGGCTTGGTAACTGTATTCCGATTCCGAAATAATAAGACCCGCCATAAATGCTCCTAGTGCCAGTGAGAGTCCGGCTTCCGAAGTTATAAAGGCCACCGCAAAACAGATGGTGACCGTTAGAAGTAAAAATAGTTCCTTGCTATTCGTCTTTGCTACGGCATGCATGAGTTCCGGGACTACATAGCGTGCAAGTAATACCGTAAGTACGATAACAACGCCCGTTTTTAATAGTAAACTTAGTATGCTAGTGGTTAAATCTCCAGATTCTCCAGCGATCAATGGGGTTATTAGCATCATAGGAACCACGATAATATCCTGAAATATTAAAATAGCGAGGGCGTTTCTACCATGGGGAGTATTCATTTCGTGTTGATCCTGTAGTGTTTTTAACACAATGGCGGTACTGGATAACGAAAATAAAAACCCGATAAATACGGATTCGTTCCAAGAATTACCAAGAAAGTAGTAGATAAGACCCGCAGCGGCCAGGGTAATTCCCATTTGTAAAAAACCACCCAAAAAAACGGTTTTCTTTATGGATGCCAGTTGTTTAATGGACAGTTCCATACCGATGACGAACAGTAGCAGGATTACGCCAATTTCGGAAAGAATCTCTACCTGCTCAACTTCCTTTACCAAACTTAAGCCGTAGGGGCCAATAATGACACCGGCGATTAAAAACCCGATTACGGAAGGTAATTTAAGGCGTTGAAGGATAAATACGATGACCACCGAAAACACTAATAGCACCAATATGTCCTGAAGTAATGGGATTTGTATAAGCGGTAATATCATTTGTAGCATTTATTAAAAGGGTAAAATTAAACGAAAAAAAGGGAACAAATTCGGCTATGTAAAAGAGATATCAGGCTTTTTTTGTCCTTTGGGCCAAAGCAGAACGTAATGGTTCCGGTAGAAATACCAATTTATGTTTTAAGTGTCGTATTAAAAATTTGAATTATTATTTTCTCAGTTTAGGAATGAAATCCAAGCATAGCATTGGCTACGGTTCTATTCTATGACGACAAAGGGGTAAAAAACAAACTGATTTTATGCGGAATCTAGACTTTAAATTGGTACACTATGTTAAAGTACATCATTTAAAGGAAACAAAGTGTTTTTGTTGTACCAGAGGTAAGTATTACCATTTCCCAATTGAAAATAAGCCGATAAATTATGTCTTTCTACATCCTACTTCAAAATAAAAATAAGCCGTGGCTAGGCTATGCCTAATTTTTCTTTCACGCAGGCCAAAAATACTATTCAATTTCTTTGGCTGAATTTTAAACGCGAACCGGTATAAGGGTATAGGTTAGCTTAGGATTATTGCTGAGGAAATTTCTTTTGACCAACCTTTTTTGATACTCTAGCCCAAAACGCCAACAAGGATACCGAGGGCTAGTTTTAAGCTGGAATGGTATGGTCAATAGAATTGCCATGCCTATCTTTAGAACAGGAGCTTTTGCCGTAAGAATTCGTCATACTTGGGCAAATCAATGTAGGTGTCCGTATCGTTCCACTAATTTATTTTTTTATGCGGATGCCCAAGGGTGTCGCTATATCATTTTACCTAAAAGTTCCTTCATCATCTTGGCGGCCAGATAGGCGGTCATATCCTGAAAATCCCGATCAGGATTGTATTCCACGATATCTGCACCAACGACTTCCGTTTTTATTCCTTGTATAAGGTTGATTACCTGCCTAGAAGTGAGTCCGCCAGGTTCGTGATGCGAAACACCGGGAGCAAAGGCGGGATCAAAGCCATCCATATCCAATGAAATATAGAGCGGATTCTCAAATTTTGGAATCGCATCTACATCTAAGTTCCGCATTTCATGTATCTCTACCCCATATTTTTTTGCCTGTGCCGCTTGGTGTGGGTTCAAGGTCCTGATTCCTACTTGAACGAGTTTTACGGCAAAGCCATTTTCCATAATCCTTGCAAAGGGGCAGGCGTGGGAATAGGGGTCGCCTTCGTATTGGTGGTATAGGTCCGCATGGGCATCGATATGTAAAATATCCAGTTTGGGGTATTTGTCGTGATATGCCTTTACAATGGGAAAGGTAACCGAATGGTCCCCGCCCAAGGAAAGGATTTTGTTGTTTGTTTTTAAGTGCTCACGGGTAATCTTTTCAATATCAAAATAGTCCGAAATTTTAAAATCCCCTTTATCCGTAATTGCTTTGTGTTCTATGGAAATACCGTTTTCGGAATACAGGTTCATAGCATCGTTATAAAGTACTTTCCGGATTAAGGCAGGTGCTTTTGCAGGGCCTTGTTGAAAAGAAGATTTGGCGTCCCATTGTAGGCCTTGGATTGCTATGTTGTTCATGTTGTTTTCTTGTTATCGATTAATTCAGAATGGCTAGGTTGGGTTTTAAGTTTAGAACTATAGCTCTAGCTGTGTATATGCCCGATTTGTTTCCAAGTTACGAGTTGAATATCCTTTTGGTGAAACAATGCTTTGTGCTGTGGGTTTGAAAAAAAGTCAAGATCTATTTGTCTCCATTCCGCTCCAAAATTAGGATGGTCTACCGTAATACCACGCATTTCATCATCGTTATATGCTGGGTGAATCAAAAGCACATTAAGCCCTGGAACCAATTCTTCCGCTGTATTGGCATAGTAATCACTAAGTTTTCCTGTTTTGAAAAGCTCAAAGTTGCCAATGAGAATATTTTTGGTCAACAGGTCCTTAGGGCTAATTGTGGTTTCTGGGTTCAATCCTGTCATGGTTATTAGCTGTTTGTTGATCATTAGCGGTAGTTTATATTTTGCACCCAGGGCTTTGTAGCTATTAAAAAAAATTTCATCTGCTCCAACACTGTACATGTGTACATCCAAATGCGTTGGTTGTAACCCGAAACGTAGTGCTTTTTGTACTTGCGCATCCAGTTCCTTGACAACGTGTTCCGGTTTGGCGTTGGCCCTAAGTGCTTCCCTTGTTTTAAAGAAATGGCCGTGTTCGTCTACCAAACTAGGGACTTCCGATAGCGGTGCAACCGGCCCGAATCTATAATTTTTCCACTCACAGGTAAGCGTTAGATGTATGCCGTAATCAAAGTGGGGATTGTTCTTTGCAAAAACCGCCATTTCATAATACCAAGGGCAGGGCACCATAATGCTGTAGGAATTTACAAGCCCCGCTTCTAGGCAGGTTATGGTTGCCCGGTTATGGGAATGGGATAGGCCGGCATCGTCTGCATGTATGATCAGTAGTTTGGTTTGCTCTTGGTATCCTAACTGTTGTGCGATGTTCATGTGGTTTTTTTTAGGAACTATTAATACTAATTGTACGCGTTTACAATGTAAAGAAAAAAATGGGTTTTAGCTTTACTTTGGCTGGTAGCTATGTTAGGATAATCAAGGCAGAGCTACTGCCAAGCTATTGTTTGTGTATCGGTTATATGTGCTACTTTATCGGTATGGCATGAGCGCCTGGCTTCCGCCGGACAAGGAAAGAAATTTCACCAGGCTATAAGCTGTGGCCCTTGTTTTACTTGCTTAATCGGTTCGGTAAGATATTGATGCTTGTGCGAACAAGGAATGGTCTTCGAATGTGTTTCACAATGATTTTAATACCTGATGTTTTATTGGGTCAAAATACGGATTTTAAAAGAGTTTTTCGGTTGTGTTAATAGTACACATAACTTTCGTGTACCAGCAAGTTTTGTGCAAATCAAAAACCGCCAACGCCTTACAACACCTTCTTCCTCTCAAAAGCGTTCTTCCTCACATAGGCCAAAATAGCTGTTATTACCCCTATCGCAATCAACACATAAATAAAGCTAGGAATGGGCACGGGATCGCCAGAGGCATAACTGTGCAGGCCGCTGAGGTAGTAGTTGACACCAAAAGAGGTCATGACGATCGAGGCGAAGGCGAACATGCTCACCATATTTAGTACATATCGGCTCTTTAGCGCAGGGATAAAGCGCAGGTGCAGTACAATGGCATAGATGATAATACTAATAAGCGCCCAAGTTTCCTTGGGGTCCCAAGCCCAGTAGCGGCCCCAGGATTCGTTGGCCCAAACGCCGCCCAAAAAGGTGCCGATGGCCAATACAAAAAGACCAATGGTCATGGCGATTTCATTGATATAGGTAATCTCCTTGATCTTTACGTTAATGACCGCTTTTGTGGCCTTTGTGCGCACAATATAAAGTATCAAGGCCATAAAACCTAAGATGGCGGATAGGGCCAAGGGCGCATAACTGCTTACAATGGTGGCCACGTGTACTTTTAGCCAAAAGGATTTGAGTACGGGCATGAGGTTGGTGATTTCGGGACTTAGCCAGTCCAGATAGCTAACGAACAGGAGCGCACCTGCAAATAGCGTTGCCAAGGGCAAGGCAAAGTCCGATTTTCTAAACGTCAAAAGTCCGCAGAGTACCAATGTCCACGCGACAAAGACCAGCATTTCGTAGCCGTTGCTCCAGGGGGCGTGCTGTGCCACGTACCAGCGTAAAATGATATTGCCGGTAAAGAGTATAAACCCTATAAGTGTCGCAATAATAAGGAGGTTCCAAGCAACATCGATGCCTTTTTTCTGGGTGAATATTTTTATGATTGCCAAAATCAATAAGAACGCGCCCAGCGCAAAATATACCTGAAACAGCCAAAAGTTGAGGTTCAGCTGGTTGTACCACAGTTCTGCCTCTACCCGCTGGTTACCGGGGATGATTTCTTCGCCCAAAACATCTTGGAAGGTTTTGATATAGGCCAATTTATCGCTTGCCGCTAGCCAGTCCTTATTATTCACATCCTTATAGTAGTTGGGAATGATCTGTTGGGCAAACTGGCCGTCTTCCCTAGGGAAATCCTGAAAGTGGTGCGTATGGCTGTGCCAGGTATTGTTATCGTCCAGGCTATTAGGGAATATCTTCAAATAATTGCCCGAAAACACATTAAAAAGAATGTTGAAACGCTCATCCACATCCAAGACTTCGTTGTCAAACTCACTGCGCTCCGCAGGTTTCTTTTTGTTGGCTGCCTCGACCACATCGGCCAAGAGGTATTTGCCCGATTCGCCCAAGAGGCCTTTGAAGGAAACCAGTCCGTCCTCGCTAATGTCCAAACCTTGAAAGAGTTCACCTCCCTTATCCGCATCGACCTTTATAATCGGAATAAATTGCCACAGGTTGGAGGCCGCCTGCATGGCCAAAAAGGTCTGGTTGGCATTAAAACGGACACTTTTACCTTTTTCGGTATAGATAAAATAAGATTTTCGGGACAGTTTTCGCAAGAATTCCGAGGCCAAGGTGTTTATCGGTTTTATTCTGCCATCGAGATCTTGCACCATCAACCTACCGAACATATCGGCATGTTGTGTGTCTATGGTCTGCTGGGTAATGGTCTGTAGATTTATGACGGGTTCCTGTGGCGCCTCCATTTGTGCTTTTGCGCTAAATGAAAAACCTAGGGCAAATAGTAATACGGCCGTATTTTTTAGGGCCTTTAATTTTTTGTTGATCAGGGTAAACCGACTTGCTTTCCCAAAAAGGGTAAAGAACATACCTACCATCATTAGGAAATACCCCAGATAGGTTACGTAGGTTCCCACGGCGTCATGGCTTACCGCTAAAACGGTGCCTTTCTCGTCCGTATCATAACTGGCCTGAAAAAAGCGATAGCCGGCATGGTCCAGTACATTGTTCATAAAAATGCGGTGCGGGGTTTTTGTCTCGCCTTCTATAACCTGTACCTCGCTTGCATAGGAAGATGGACTCGTAGAACCGGGATAGCGTTCTAGCTGAAAATCGTCCAATTGAATGGAGAAGGGCGTGGTAATGGGTTCCGCACCATAGGAGAGCGACAGGTTTACATCATTGACGGTAATCTCATGTTTGGTAGGTAAAAAACCTTGACGGTAGAGTAGGGTCACGGTTTCCGTTTGGTCGCCCACGGTAACGTTCACCACTAGGGCATCGTCCTTTTGCTCGTCGTTGTCCTTTATTTTTTCGGCAGAACTTACCAAACCAATTTCTCCGCTGGGGTGATAGGTAGTGGGAACAAAGGAGGCATCGCCGTCGCGGTACAGGGTTTTTAATTGTATGGTGTGCAAGGTGTCCTTTTTTAAGGTACTTGCCGTTTCCGTAGCCATTACGAAAGAACTGAGGGTACGGGGCGAATAGAGGCTGAACACCCCGTCTTTCTCTTTAATATTGATAACGTCCGGTTCATCAACATCAAAGCCTACCAAGTGGCGGTGCTCGCCAATGGCCTCGATTTCCCCTTTTTCCAGAAAAACGGTTTCCCTACCGCTGCCCGATGAAACCACCATCTGTATCATGGGTTTTCCGTTGGGGGCGTTGTCTATAATTTGGGGAACCGCATCGGCTACAAATTCGTTATAGGATATGATAACGGGTTGCTCGTTAAAATCGGTCGCAATGGTAAAATCGTTATCACTTAATGGGGAAAAATTAAGGTGTTCCTTTACCATTTTTACGGTGCCGTCCTTGGACATGTGGGCATGCAGGTAATTGGCATCCGAAATAATGGTATTGCTGGCCTTCCCCTCCCTGATACGCATAACGCCACCGTAAGAGATGTAACGGGTAATGCCTGCGCCCAATAGCACTATGATAAAGGATAGGTGGAATAACAATATGGGCCATTTTTTTATGGTCCATAGCTTGTACTTGAACGTGTTCATTAAAAAAGAGACGCCTAGGCCTACCTGCACCAACTCAAACCACCAGGCATCATAAATGAGTTTCCAAGCGGTAGCGGTACCAAAATCGTTCTCTATAAAGGTGGCGGCACCCATGGCAACTGCATATACAAAAAGCAGTACAACGGCCAGACTGGGCGAGGCCAAAAAGCGGTATAATTTGTTCATAATTGGGTAAAATATAAAGGTCGTTCAAAAAACAATACGCTATCTTTTAAACGACCTCTATGTACTATTGGTTAAAATACTAGCTACTATACATTAATCGTTCGCCGTGGAAACAACGGTCTTGGCATCGTCCATTTTGGCCTCCCGTGCCTTGGCTTCTTCCAACCATTTTGGCAATACGTTTTCTTTGAAATTGGCTTTTGCGGCATTTTCTTTTTGCATGTCCAGGCCAATATATTCCTGGGCTTTTGCTTTGGTAGAAAGGTCCGGCATATCAATAGGTTTGTTGTGGCCCAGTTCCGCCAGCATACGTGCCAGTTTTACACGGGCTTCCTGGGCTTTTGCCAAGCCGCTACCTATGACCCTTGCAATTTCTACAGGTGCGTGAAACGAAGCACCATGTGATGCCGCGGAATAATCCCAACGCCATTGCGCATGGCGGATATCGGTAAGGATAGGTTTCATCTGTTCCTCCGTTGCACCTAAGTTCCAGCATTTTTCGGCTTCTAAGTGCGCACTTACCAATAGGTGTTCCAATTTTTCCCGCGTCTCGGAAGATTTACGCTGTCTTTCATATACGTTTTCTATCAATTTATTGGCATCCTCCCTATGGCAAACCTGGCAGGCATTGGAGACGTTGTTAAGGGGGGACTGGATGTGGTGGTCCGTAAATTTTTGTCCGCCTTCACTCTTATACGGCATGTGGCAATCCGCACAGGAAACGCCCCGATCTGCATGTACTCCGGTCTTAAAGGTTTCGTAACCTGGGTGTTGCGCTTTTAGCATGGGCGCCCTACTTAATTTATGTGTCCAGTCGGTAAATTCAATGGCATCGTAATAGTTTTCCATATCCTCCACTGTCATACCGTCTTTCCAAGGAAAAGTAAGATAGGGAACGCCCTCTTCGCCGGGTCTGGTCTTGTCAAAATAGTACTCTACGTGGCATTGTGCACAAACTAAGGAACGCATTTCGTTATGTGTAGCTAGGTTGATGTCCTCTCCCATAGCGTCAAAAGCCTCTACAAGCGCAGGTCTTGTAATACGCAGTTTCATGCTTTTTGGGTCGTGGCAATCGGCACAGCCAATAGGATTGACGACTTCGGATACATTTTCGGCGAAAGTGCCACTGTAAAACTCGGCCACCCCGATCTCGTTCATTAATCTGGGTACATCCGGACTTTTACAGGTCCAGCAGGTAGCGGGCATGGGGCCGTCGTCCTTTTCTTGTGGGCCTCCGGTGCGTAAGGAATTATGTACATCGTCAACAGCGTAGGCATGACCTCTGCCTTGGTTGTAATCCTTTGAAAAGCCATAGCCGGCGAATAGAATAACAAAGGCTGGATATTCCTCAAGCATGTCCGTCATTCCAGAACCACCTTGGTAAGACCGGAAGGTAGTGTCCAGGGTCTGTAGGGAAGATTGATATTCCAAGGGGAAATTTTCGCCCCATACCTCGTTTCTGGGTTCGTTTTCCGCAATGTTCACTTTAGGAACATATTGGTATTTTGCCTCGGATTTTCTATTGATAATGCTCGAAGCCAAAAGTCCAAGCAGGAATACCACTACGATGGTTACGACAAACAATACTTTATTTTTCATCTTCTCTGTATTTTAATTTTTTAGTTCTTCTTCCAACCAAGAAGGTATGACCGCTTCTTCCCTATCTGTGGGTAAGGGTGCCAGGTTGTATTTTACCGTGGTAAGTCCGCGCACCTTGCCGTGCGGTACATGGGTATGGCAGCTCCAGCATTGCCTGCCGGTCCTGCTTTCATCATGACCTTCCAGCCAGCCGTCATATTTGGTCTGGGTCACTTGCTGTACATGGCAACGGATACAGTTTTGTTGTACTACCGCCTGTGAGGCTTCTTTTGTTTTTATGACATCCGGTTCTGCCCGTGCCGTAAAGACCGATGCGTGGTAGAGGCCATCTTTGGCCTTGAAATAGTATTTCGTAAGCACATTGTCGTGTGGTACATGGCAATCGTTACAATTGGCCCATTCGCGGTGCGAACTTTTCATCCAACTATTGTACACCGGAGTCATTACATGGCAGTTAACGCAGGCCTGGGGGTCGTCCGATAAGTAAGAAGTAATCTTGGCCTCATGGGCTATGAACATACCTATGCCAATGACCACGGCGATAAAAAAACCTGCGGTTTTCCTCCATTTTCCACTTTTGGGCAATATGTTAACGTTAAATTTCAATTCTCAATTTTATGTTAATGAAATAGCTACTTTATTTTAAATCCTATATTTCTTTTGTTTTGGTCTCTTTAGCGCTGTACAATTAGTCCTTGCCGCTTGTAAAAAGCATCGGTTTGATAGTTAGTTGAGCCCACGCCCAATTGTTGGTATTGTCGTTTGGTCGTGCACCCTTGATGAGGCTCATACTTTCCGATGCGAACATGTGGGAGTAGCCAATATTCAGTTTTACCGCCTTTATCAATTGTTGCGTGTAGACCAGATCTATCTCTGTTCCCAGATATGCATTCGCATTGTTGCTTAGTTCTGCATTGGCTCCAAAATAATGGACTTTGGTGAGTAAGGTCGATTTTTCACCGGTCTTAAAAACTGCTTTCGCGTATAGATCGTTAAGTCCTACATTATTGGCATGGTTGCCCACATAGAAATAATCCATAAAACCGTTGAACTTGTGATTGGTGCCGTAAAGGGGAAAGAAAGACTTGTTTTTGGAATCCCCATCTTGATCGGTACCGCTAAGTACTTCGAATCCTAATCCAAATAGGACGCTGTTGGGCTTGTAGTTCGCTTCCAAGGCCAGATTATAGGAACTGAGGTCAGTGGTACCGTTGGATTTTCCGCCTTGGTAGTAGGCCGAGCCAATAAAGTTTAGGGTACTGATTGGAAATTTAAAATGCGAACCAATGGTCTGTCTGTAAAAAACACCATCCGGTACCGTATTGGTGGCATCCGTAAAATCTTGAAAACCGGTGTTTAAAAGTAAAAAGCTGGCCGATGCGCTCTCCCAAGTTTTCTTTAAGTAAGCGTATTGCATCGCTTTATAGGTAAAGGCACCTTGTAAAAAGAAACCGTTGTTCTCGAAATTGGTTCCTTCTTGGCTAAATGCAAAACCTATATCAGCGTTAAAGGTACCCTTATGGTACTTTAACAGCGCCGCATCGTGAAAACGACCCTGCATTGCCCAATCCAGCTCACCAAAAATACGTTGGTCGTCATAGGAAATAACTTGGCGGCCCAGTTTGGTAGACCAATTTTCGTTGAAACTATAATTTACCCAAGCCTGAAACAAGGAAAAAGAGTTATTCCTATCCGTGGGATCTATTTGTCTGGTGTCTCCCCATACGCTTACATCCTGCACATTTATCGCCATGGTAAGCTTTTCCATCCGATAATCGAAATTTAAACGGGAACGTTGCACCACAAAAGCGGCGGGATCGGTGTTGTCCGGAAAAAGGTTTCCAAACCCATGTCGGTACTCAAATCTTGGGCGTATGTCCGCACTAATTTCCAATTGGGAAAAAGCTTCTTGTACAAAGCCAAATAGTGCAATAAAAAGAAAAATTTTAAGTAGTGGTAGTTGGTTGTTTTGTCTCATCACACCTTCTTTAGAAGTATGGCACAAAGGAACAGAATAGTGCAGGGGAAACTTATGACAATTGTCATATTTTCAGTTCCGGCTAATCGATTTGTAAGCTGTTTTTGATTAGTCTAGAGTGCTATGAGATTAAGCTAAACGGAGCTTGACGGCGTTACTCTATTTTAAAAAAAGAATGTTTTATTGGAGCAAATTTTCTTGAAAAAAATATGAAACGCTCTTATTTGGCAGGTCGTTTTCCGCTATTGTGGAAAGTTTTTGACCATTATTTGTGCGGTTGTTATAAGGTTTCCAAGGCATACTTCTTGTGCTTGATTCAAAGATTTTCATTTTTAGTCGATATGCGATTGGAGCAGGCTAAGTAGGTATATTTTTATATGGACCAATGAGGTCCATAGGCCGTCCAACAATTCAAAATGAAACCAAAAAAAAGAGGGCCAATTGGCCCTCTTTTTTGAATATCGATTGTATAAGGTATTTACGCCCTAGCTGTCAAGGATTTAAAGAAAACAAACCCAAAACCCAAGAACAACATTAAGTGAAACGGAAACAATCCAAAATCGTTTAATGGAATAGCACTATACATACCAAACAGGAAGTACACCATTAAGGCGAACTCCAAGATCATATTAGGGGAAAGTTTCTTGGTTAGGTATTTATTGCCTTTCCAGCTCTCCGTAAGGTTGTTAATATTGAATTTTGGTGTGCGAACAAATTCGCTTCTTTTACCTATATGTCCTTCCAATACGGCTATGGAATTGTGTAAAGAGAAACCAAGGGCCACGGAGAAAAATGTAAAGAACAATCTGATGTAATCTACAAATTTGTTGAAACCACTTCCTTGAATGCTCTTGTAGGTAAACCAATAACAAACAAAAAGGATTAAAGTACTTATAATAAAGAAACTCGTAGCCTCGAATACCCAAGCCAAATGACCGTACATATTTTTAATGTATAACATGGGAATACTTAAAAATGCCACGATAAATACACAAAGGAACATGGAACTGTTCAACAAGTGCATAACTCCGTGAAATTTTGTTTTAAAGGGAATATTCTTTGCAGAAACAACGCTTAGCACGGTTTTTCTAAAGTTCTCCGCACCACCTTTGTTCCATCGGAACTGTTGGGACCTTGCCGCGCTGATCACGACAGGAAGTTCTGCGGGTGTTTCCACGTCTTCCAAATATTTGAATTTCCAGTTCTTTAACTGTGCACGGTAACTTAGATCTAAATCCTCTGTTAAGGTATCACCTTCCCAGTTCCCTGCATCTAGGATACACTCTTTTCTCCAAATACCTGCGGTACCGTTAAAATTAATAAAATGCCCTTTGGCGTTACGTCCAACCTGCTCCAGGGTAAAATGCGCATCCAGTGCAAAGGCCTGTATCTTGGTCAAGGTAGAATAATCCCGGTTAATATGGCCCCAACGGGTCTGTACAACACCTATTTCTTGGTCCTTAAAGTAAATGACGGTTTTCTTTAGCCAATCCGGGGCAGGAAGAAAATCGGCATCGAATATCGCGATAAAATCACCTTTTGCAATCTCCAAGCCTTCCTTTAAAGCACCTGCTTTGAATCCTGAGCGGTCTGTTCTACGAATGTGCGTAATGTCCAATCCTGTCTCTTTTAAAGCAGCTATGCTTTTAGCGGTATCGAGGACAGATTCATCCGTAGAATCGTCCAACACCTGTATTTCCAGTTTGCTTTTAGGGTATTCTATCTTGGCAATATTCTCCAAAAGACGCTCCATTACATACTCTTCGTTGTAGACGGGGAGCTGGATGGTTACGAACGGGATTTCTTTTGGGTCCAACAAGTTGTATTTGGGGGCCGTTTGATTTTGTCTTTTTTGTCCCAAATAATTTACTAATAAATTTAGTTGGGCCAAGCTATAAAAGAAAATCAACAGCAGCGAAATACTGTAAATTGCAATAATGATGTAAGCAATGGTTAGTGCCATATTATTTTAAACTGTATTTAAATATCCAAGTCAATATTTTTATGCCGGCAAATATACTGCCTTTTACGGTGCCGGACACCTTAGAAACACCAATTCTTTTTTTGTAACGTACTGGTACTTCGGTATATGTCATTTTTTTTCTCAAAACCTTCAGCTGCATTTCTACCGTCCACCCATAAGTCTTGTCCTCCATCTCCAATTCTTTGAGTTTTTCGTACTTAATGGCTCTAAACGGACCTAGATCCGTAAATTTTGCGCCAAAAAATAAACGCATTAAAAAAGTGGCCAACCGGTTGCCAAAAATCTGTTGTGGAGTCATGGAACCTTCTTCCCTTAACTTTTGTACACGAGCGCCTACAACAAAGTCGATGTCATTTTTTAAAATGGGAGCTACCACCTTATCCAATTCTTCTGGATAATCGGAGTAGTCTCCATCGATAAATACGATGATATCGGGTGCTTTGGACTGTTTGGCTACATAATCCAACCCTTTAAGGCAGGCGTAACCATAGCCTTTCCTATTTTCCGATAGTACCGTTGCACCAGCGTTTTGAGCATTTTTTACAGTATGGTCCGTGGAGTTGTTGTTTATTACGATTATTTCAGATACCGATAAGGGTAACTCGTTTATAACTGGACCAATGGAATCTGCCTCGTTAAATGCGGGAATGATTACTGTGATAACTGCCATTACTTTAAGTCGGACATTGAATTATCTTTTCTAAAAGCACCGAAACTGGACCATTCCTTAATTTTTTTTCCATTTTTATATTTTTCGGCAGAAGTCAATTCGTTATCTATATATTTTAGGCAAAACCCGTTTTTTACTCCTTTGTTGAGTTGGCATTTATGGTTGATACGACCTTGTTTGTCATAAAAAAGCCACCAGTTTATTTTTTCTCCATCTGCAAAATGGCCCTCTTGTTCCCGTACACTATGCTTACTGTAGAAATACCAGTATTTTTCTTTTTTACCATATTCATAATGCCCTTGGGAAGAAAGTCTTCCGTTTTCATGGTAGAATTTCCAATAGCCGGTCTTAACGTTAAACCGCAGCCAACCTTCGGATTTAAGCTTGCCATTTTCATAGTAGGACTTCTCGTAGGTGTTGTCTTCTGGAACCGTAGCCGACAGCAAAACAAAGGCCAATAGGATGTATATTCTTCGAAACACGGTTTTTGTTTTAATAGGTCGAAGGTATTGAAAAATACTAACATTTGTTTTTGGACTCGTGGTAAAGAAACAAGATATTAAGGCTCCCTGTGCGTAAAAACAGTTCTTTTTTCAATGCTGTTTCCTACTATCATTTTTTATTTTCTAACCGTTAAGATCTATTTCTCGTTCATCAGCTCTATTAAGTCCACATCATTGCCCAAAAGCACTTGGGTGGGATTTATGCGCCCTTTTTCCGGACCGTTTTCCAGTTTTAAGACCCCTCTAGGGCATACTGCGGAACATACTCCACAGCCAACACAACTAGATCTAACAATGTTTTCTCCTTTTTGCGCGTACGCCCGAACATCTATTCCCATTTCGCAATAGGTAGAGCAATTACCGCAGGAAATACATTGTCCGCCATTGGTGGTAATTCTAAATCGAGATTTAAACCGTTGCACAAAACCGAGATAGGCCGCCAAAGGACAACCGAACCGGCACCAGACCCGGTTACCAAAAATAGGGTAAAACCCTGTGCCGATGACGCCGGCGAAAACCGCTCCTATCAACAAACTATAGGTACTTTGCACACTTGAAGTTTTAATACCCAACACAGTACCCGTTTCTGCAAAGAAACTATATAAGGTTAGTCCGGTCATGACTACTGCGAAAACAAGAACACCATGTACCAACCAGCGTTCCACTTTCCAAGAGAAGAGCGATTTGCTGGAGTGTTGCCGGTAAGGGTCTCCCAAGGTTTCCGCTAAACCACCGCAACCACACACCCAAGAACAGTACCAGCGTTTGCCAAAGAAATATACCATTACGGGTACGATGACCAAGGTGAGCAAAACGCCCCAAAATAGAATGAATATACCAATGCCGCCACTGGCCAAGAGCGATTTTAAGTTCCACTGAAAAAAGAAATCGTAATCCAACGGAAACGCATTTTTAAAATCATAGTAGGGCATTTGTAACCGTACCATGATTTCAGGAATAAGAAATGCAAATACGATTTGGAAAAACAGTACCGATGTGGTACGAAACACTTGGTAGATGTTATGCCGGTATTTTATGTACATCCGAACCGCCATTACGGTCATTACTACACAGTACATAAATCCATAAACGAACCAATGTCCTGCAGGGTTTCCGCTCAGGCTTTCGCTAATGGGGTCTACCAAATAGGTCCAGTTTACGGCATACTCCGAACGGAAGTATAGAATCAAATAAAAACCCACTAAAAAGATAAACACCATCCAGGCGACCCACCCTTGGTTGGTACTGCTTTGGTGGTATATGCCGTCATTTTTAATGCCTTTTTGTCCCAAAAGAATTACATTGGGAAGAATAAACATAAGCGATCCTATAATACCTAGGCCAAAGGTCAAAAACCACATCAAACCTTTATTTTCGACTAGAAACCCAACGCCCGATTTCTTGCCCAGCTCCGCGGCCATATCATGCGGGCCGGTGTAAATGATTTTTTTGTACTCCTTGTTTTTTCGATGTGATGCATTGGCCAGTTCCAGCGCCTCGGTTATTTGTGGGGAGAAGGCCATCATCCCTTCAAAAGTTGTCCCTACTACCTTCGCTTCTATTTCAGAAACGAAGAGTTCGCTCTTGATTTTTTTTGAGGCCACAAACGCTGCAAAGGTGTCCGAGCTAAGTTTATAAGTACCGATAACCGGAAGTATCGTAAATATGGCCAGCCCTATTAGAAATATAACCAGTCCTATGTTTTTTATTGCTTTCATAAATATCTGTAATTAGTATGCCCACGCTTGTGCCCAACCTGTTTGGATTAAGATGGGGATCTCCTATTTTCTTAGTTTGCCCCGCTAAAGATCCGTGTCCAGCTTTTGTTCTTCGTAGCGATGTTCGTTCCTTGCTCTTTATTGTATTTGGTAACAATTTCATCCTCGTATGCTTTATAAAACTCCGGATCAAAATTGGCGTCTTTCAGGTATTCCATAACGTGGTCTACACCTCTTTTTTCCGTGAGCCAGCGGTCAAAAACTTCGTGCCGCATGCGGATTCCAAAAGTGTTGATGCCTAAAAACAACTTAGTTTCTTGGTCGTAGGCTATCGTAATGCAGATTTTTTCTTTTTGGTGGCGCCAGTGAAAATGTTGTTCGTTGTCTTTTTTAGAACGCTCGCTAAACACCCATCCGTAGGTTTGGTACTCTACATCCAAAAATTTGGCAGAGTTGAACCAATGCCCTGGCTTATATTCCGTTGGTTTACCACATAAGGTTTGTGCCAAAGCCTCGCCCATCATACGGCCGGTGTACCAAACGGCCTCTATGGGTCTGCGGTTGCCAATGGCCTCATGTTGTTCTGCACAATCTCCAATGGCATAGACATCTTTTGCGCTGGTTTCTAGAAGCCGGTTTACTTTTACGCCCCTACCAAGTGCTAAGTCGGAAGACTTAAGAAAGTCGATATTGGGGGTTACTCCGGCCGTTAATCCCACTACATTACAATTGATCGTGTCGCCTTTGTCGGTGGTTACGGCCTTGGCCCTTCCATGTTCATCGGCTATGATCTCTACCAAATTGGTGTCCAAACGTAAATCTATATGGTGTTCCAGAATGTGCTCGTTTATAAGGGCAGATTCCCCTGCGGGCAAAACACCGTTCCAGAAACTTTTTTCGCGTACCAAAAAAGTAACGGGTATTTTTCGGGATCGGAGCATTTCTGCCATTTCAATGCCTATGAGTCCGCCACCAACGATCACTGCTCTTTTGCAGGTTTCCTTGTTCGGTGCATTCTTTTCCAGCTCATCCAGATCTTGTTTGGAGTACAGCCCTTGTACGCCTTTTAAATCCTGTCCGGGCCAGCCAAATTTGTTGGGTTTGGAACCTGTTGCAATAACCAGTTTGTCGTAGCTGATTTTAGTTCCGTTGGATAAAACAACGTTCTTATCGGAGGTTTCTACCTTGTTCACAAAGCCGTTTACCAAGTCTATCCGGTTTTTTTTCCAGAACCAATTTTCATAAGGCTGTGTGTGTTCAAATTTCATGTGTCCCATATACACGTACATGAGTGCTGTACGGGAGAAAAAATAGTCTGTTTCGGCAGAAATAATGGTAATCTTATGGTCGGATAGTTTTCGTACATGGCGTGCCACCGTAACTCCGGATATGCCGTTTCCAATAATAACAATATGGTTCATAAATTGGTTTTGTTGATAGGTGTGTCGTAGCTAAAGGTAATAACTTAACAAGGGATACGTAATTTTAAGAGATTTTAAATTCGTTATAAAATCGTGATACTTAAGGTTGATGTTTGCAAAGTAATTGATTTAGTGTTGTTTATAGTAAGGTGAAGCGTTCATATAAAGATGCAGGAAAGAAAATCTTAAATTAATCACAAAAAAGAAGAGGTGTTGTAGGGTTAAACAAAAAGTTACGACAGATGCCACATTACCGATCAAATTAAAATTACTATGAAAAATAAAATGAAATATCTAAGCCTTATAGCGCTGGTAATGTTTTCGCAGGGAATTACAGCTCAGGGTGTAAATGATTTTTTCGCCGGTACGGACAGCTTTCTAAAAAGTAACGTACAAAATGGTCGTGTTGACTATGCGGCCATAAAAAACAACCCGGAAAAATTGAACAAGCTAGTGGCAGCTGCTAAGAAAGTTAGCGTACAGAAAACAGATGTCGCCAATTACCAAGCGTTTTGGATCAATACCTATAATATTTTGGTAATCAATAGTGTAGTGAACAATTATCCTTTAAAATCACCTTTAAACGTACCTGGTTTTTTTGATAAGATAACCCACGATGTGGGTGGCGAGAACATCACCTTGAACGATATAGAAAATAAATTGCTGCGTGCCAATTTCCCGGAAGAGGCACGGTTTCACTTTGTATTGGTCTGTGCCGGGTTGGGGTGTCCTCCAATTATTCCTAACGCGTATATGCCAAATACATTGGATGAGCAACTGCAAAAACAGACAGTAAAGGCACTTAACGATAACAACTTCATCAGACTA
Organism: Maribacter chungangensis; assembly: GCF_042676845.1. Taxonomy (NCBI): domain Bacteria; kingdom Pseudomonadati; phylum Bacteroidota; class Flavobacteriia; order Flavobacteriales; family Flavobacteriaceae; genus Maribacter; species Maribacter chungangensis. The sequence continues at coordinate 207,873 of NZ_JBHTHY010000014.1, read as the reverse complement.
AAGAAAAAGAAAGTGCAGATTTCCCAAATTTTTGAATGGTATACCGGAGATTTTACGCAGAACGGTACGAGTCTGGTAGACTACATCAATACGTATAGAACCGAAAAACTGCCAAAAGATAGTAAGGTCTCTTATTATCCCTACGATTGGACCTTGAACGAGTCAATTAAATAACAAACAATAACATAAATCACCACTAATGAATTATTTTAAAAGAAACACGTTTCTTATCGTAACCCTTTTTGCTTTTTTTTCAGGGTTTTCACAAGACAGTATACCGCAATTAACTAATATTCAACAATATACTCCGTCTAAGCTTATAGGTAAAGGGCAGGTTGATATTAAATGGTTCAATAACCTATATACGGAAACGGAAAGTACCTTCGCCGAGGGTATACAACCCAGACAATCTTTTTTTACGTCTACTTTGGAGTTTTATACAGGCGTTGGAAAAAACAAGAGGCTTAACCTAGGTTTTATCGCGAGGTTGCGATCTAATATACAAAGTTCTCCAAATGATGATCGAGGTGCCTTAGATGTTTTTAATTTTAGTGGGGAAACCGGGGTTGCCCGATCTGGCTTAACAGCTTTGGCTCCATCTATTAAATTTGTACCATTTCCTTCAATCAGTAATTTTAGCATACAGAGTTCTTTCTTTATTCCTTTAATAGATAATGAAACGGAAGATGGTATCTTAGATGCTGATGGAAATCGGTTAAGAAACTCCATTTTCTTGGAGCAGAATGGGTTTGCTTGGCAGAATAGACTGTTTTACGACTATACCTTTCCGGGAAATAAATGGCAATTATTTACGGAGCTTACCACAGAATTCAATTTTGGGAAGGCTTCAACTCAAGATTCGAATGAAAATACTGTAGGAGGAAGTTTTGCGAATAACAGCCTGAATATAAACCCCGGTGTTTTTATTAGTTATTTTCCAAGTTCTAAATTTACGGTTTTGGCCTTGGCACAGCACTCACAACGTTTGGACCTTGGAAATAATTTTGCTCAGGATTTTACCGCGTTGGGCGGCGGTGCAAAATATCAATTAACCAATGCACTGAATTTTGAAGTCTTATACACTAATTTCGTTAGAGGTAACAATACGGGGCTCGGCCAAACATTTAACTTTGGGGTTAGAGGTATTTTTTAAGCGATGTTCTATTCGCAGCAGGGAAATTTGCTACTTTAGAAGGCTAAACTACCTTCTATGAAAAATTTAGGCTTAATTTTTCTTTGCTTTTTACAATGCTGCTGTTCCGGTGAGGCACAACAGAAAATAAATGGGGTGAGTTTTGTAGCATCGCGGGAAGAAGTGGTACAATCCCACGTAGCGGAGGTGCTAAAGGTAAATGCCAATAGTGCCGCCGTTATGCCCTTTGGATTTATGCGCGAAACGGTGCATCCTGAAATAATTTTTGATACCGATAGGCAATGGTTTGGGGAAACGAAGAAAGGAGCCAAGCAATATATAGAACTGCTGCAAAAGAACGGTATATCCGTAATGTTGAAACCCCAAATTTGGGTATGGAAGGGCGAGTTTACCGGAACCATAACCATGCAGACAGAGGAACAATGGCTGGAGTTTGAGGACTCCTATGAACGTTTTATACTCTCTTATGCCGCCTTGGCCCAAGAGACCCAAGTGCCTATTTTTTGTATTGGTACCGAACTTGAAAAATTTGTAAAAAACAGGCCGGAGTATTGGCACCGGCTTATCGTTAAAATTAGGAAAGTATACAAGGGCAAACTAACCTATGCCGCCAACTGGGACGAATACAAGCGCACGCCGTTCTGGAAAGAACTGGATTACATAGGTATTGACGCTTATTTTCCCTTATCGGATGCTAAAACACCTACGGTAGCGGAGCTTAGGGAAGGTTGGCAACGGTGGAAAACCAAGATAATAGAAGTGGCCACGGCAAACGATAAGCAAGTACTGTTTACCGAGTTCGGGTATCGCAGCATGGATTTTACGGCAAAAAAACCATGGTTGGTAGATCGCACCGAGGAAGGTGTTAATCTGCAGGCCCAGGTAAATGCCAAGAAAGCTATTTTTCAAGAGTTTTGGTCGGAAGATTGGTTCGCGGGCGGCTATGTCTGGAAATGGTTCATACAGCACGATAAATCTGGGGGTAAGGCCGATAACAGATTTACGCCGCAGAACAAACCTGCGCAGAAAGTGATAGAAAGTCAGTTTAAATTGTTTAGCGAGTGAAAAAATACATCTTCTATTGTTTTCTTTTTTTTGCCTCTTGTTCGGAGGATTTGGTAGAGGAGAACTCCTTAGCCTTGTATCTTCAAAATAGGGAGGTAGTGCTAGATAACGTAATAGCATGTGCGGCAAGTAATGAAACCGATGATTTGGTCAGTGTTTTTCTGTATCCCAGACCTGGAGCAAGCAACATTCAATATTTTGAGGCGACTAGCGATAGGATCGACAAGAACAATTTTGAGAGCTATACGCCTCTAGTGGCGCCCCTCTCCGATGTTTTTAATGGATTTTTACAAAAGTTTGATGTTGCGATCGATCAAGAGAAATGGGTCATTGTAAGTTTTGAAGAAGACGGTGCCGTACACCTTTCCAATCCAATAAGAATAAAAAATAGGACAAAACCCACGGAATATAGTACTACCAATATTACCGTGGAGCAAAATAGTAGTAATCCCTTGATTATGTGGGAAGATGGGTCATACGATGATACAAGAATCTATTTTCAAGTGGTTACAGATGCCGATAATAACTTAATTTCCGGTACCTATACTTTAGACCGGTTTTTTAGATTCTACGTGTTGGATAATGTGGTCTTGAATATAACTCCGGGTGCGCCTACGGCATTACAGTCAAACACACCTTATGGTGTTACCCTTTTAGCGGTTAGCGAGGATAATTGGGTGAACCTTTTTGCAGTAACCGGTTTTACACCATAATAAGCATCCATCCATATTGTGATACTTTTACAGCAAGTTATACCTATTTTTGAGCTGCTATTAAATAGGCAATGAAGTTAAACCTTAGTATATTTTTTGTTGTAGGCTTTTGTTGCGCCCTTTTACAGGCTCAGGAAGGGACCATCTCGGAGATTAAGTTGGCAGGTCTTAAAAAAACCAAGTCTGCGGCAATAGAAAAACTAATAGCATTACAGGCGGGAATGTATTTGGATTCTGTGTTGTTGGGTAAAGATATAACCCGATTAAAAAGATTGCCGTCCGTATCCCATGCCTACTACTCCGTTGCTCCCACGGTAGATAAAAGATACGCTGTAACCTATACCATAGAAGAGAATTTTACCTTAATTCCCTTTGCGAACCTTTTTAGTTCTGCCAATGACGATTTTGCATTCAGGATCGGACTACAGGAATTTAATTTTCTGGGCAACAATATAACTTTAGGCGGATTCTATCAGTTGGATGTTTTTAATTCCTACGGATTAAGCATCAGGGCGCCCTATTTGTTTTCCAACAAACTGGGCTTGGCTTTCAACTATAATGATTTTACCACACAAGAACCCGTTTTTTTTTCCGATGATACGGCAGACTATCGGTATAGCAACACCGGATTTGAACTTTTAGGCCTATATGAGTTTTGTTTTAAGCACCGGATGGAACTTGGCTTTAGTCTTTTTACAGAGGATTACCAATACCTTGCCGGGGCGACACGGCCCAACGTACCCTTAAATTTGAATGTGGACAAGCACCTGTTCAAACTGATATATGAGTATGACGACATCGATTATTTTTACCACTATTTAGATGGTTTTAGGAGCAACCTTAATTTTCAGTACGTAGGGAGTTCGGATAGTGCTTTGCCCGAGTTTCTTATTGGGTTCAACGACTTTATGTATTACAAAAGGGTAGGTGCCAGCGGAAATTGGGCCAATAGGTTACGATTGGGCCTGGCGAGCAATGTTAATAGTCCGTTCGCGCCCTTTACCGTAGATAACAACCTGAATATACGCGGGGTAGGAAACACCATAGACCGTGGTACCGGAGCCATTGTTTTCAATACCGAATATCGCCATACGCTGATAGATAAAAACTGGTTTGTATTACAGGGCAATTTTTTTGTGGACGGTGGTTCTTGGAGAAATCCTGGAGGCGATTTCAGCGATTTTTTGGATGATCAAAACATACGGATCTATCCGGGTGTAGGTTTTCGCTTTATGCACAAACGGATTTTTAACGCGATTTTTAGAATAGATTATGGATATGGTATTACAAAAGACGGTGATCGTGGAATAGTCTTTGGAATTGGTCAATATTTTTAACAATATTTGTTCAAACCTAATCATACGGTACGCATGAAAATGAATCCCCTCTTTTTTTTAATTATTTTATGTAGCTATTCCATAACTTTTGGGCAAGAACAGCTAGATACCGTAGTGGCCCAGAAAGGAGACGGTATATTTTCTATTTTAAGGAAATCGGGGATACATCCCGTAAATTATTATGTGAACTTTTTGGAATTGAACAAGGACGCAATAAAAGGTGCAAGCGAATTGGTCGTGGGCAGGAAATATATACTGCCAGATGCGCCCGACTCTTTTAAAAGAATGGGTACCTTAATTCGTGTAGATGAAAATGAAGAGATACCGCTGTTCGATACCGACTTGGCAACTATGAAGAAAAGGGACTCTACCTTAAACAAAACCGTGTACTATTTGCTGTATACTAGCGTGGATGCACAAGGCAATCAGGATAAAATGGACAAGCCCTTGGACGATTTTACGTTAAACTTATCCAAGGATTTAATGGAACGCGGAGCAAGGGTCTATGTTCTGGAAAAAGGGAACATACCTTTACCTAAGGATAGCACGACCGAGGAAATTGAAAATACGATTGCCGATTTTGGCGAACTCACGAGCATCGTTAACAAGAGGTATCTAAAGCATAACGGTGCGTATCAACGAGTCCTTATGATTCGTGATTTGAAACAGCGTAAAAAGGGGGTATCCATTGCGATGCATCACTATGATAAAAGTGCTGATGGTCATGGATTGGCAGTCGCTTTTAGGGAACTTTTTAAAAAGAACGCCCTGGGAAAAGTAAAGGCCGATCAGGGTATTTCTCCTTTCATTGATGCTCCAAATGTATACCTGGCGAAGAATCTACTGCCCTCCTTAACGATTATGGATATTAACGGTGAACCAAATGGCATACCTATACGTTCTGCAAAATCTTCATTGCCGCAACTGGTAGCCAAAGGTATTCTCCAAGATCACGCGGCTACGAACAGTGCTGAGTGAGCTTGGCCATTTATACCAATTTAAATTCTAGATGTCGCATCCAAGTTTCTTTTTTACTCATTTGTCGTCATAAAATAGAACCATAGCCAATACTATGTTTGGATTTCATTCCTAAACTGAGAAAAAAATAATTCAAATTTTCAATACGACATTCAAAACTTAAATTGGTATTATTCCTAATTTCGGCATAGATTTTGTTTTTTTTGATTGCTATGGTTAGATGCTCCTTTATTTTTGGTTTTACCTTTCTTTTGATAGGATTTTTAGGGAGTGCACAAGACTCCCTTAAAACGGTAGTTGCAGAAAAAGGGGACGGAATCCTTTCGCTCTTGAGAAAAAATGGAGTGAGTCCGTACGAGTATTATGATAATTTTATTGCTCTCAATATCCAAAACCTAAGGGATAGCGTTCATTTGTACGAAGGGCGTTCTTACCAAATTCCTGGTGTAATCGATAGTATTCAAAAAATAGATTCAATTCAGATAGCATCAAAAATAGTTAAGGAAATAAAGAGTGAGACCTTTGATATTTTTGGGGAAAAACATAAAACCGTCGTTGAAAAAAGTAAGCGGTTAAAAGACAATGTGTACTACTTGGTTTCCGGACATGGTGGGCCGGACCCGGGTGCTATGGCCGTTTATGCCAATACGGCTATTGCCGAAGACGAATATGCTTATGATATTACCTTGCGTTTGGCCAAGGAACTATTGGCACATGGTGCTACGGTATATATTATTATAAGGGATGAGGATGATGGTATACGTGACGATAGAATTTTGGAGATAGATAGGGATGAGGTCGCCTACCCGGACAAAACCATTCCCCTGAACCAGGTAGCCCGTTTAAAACAACGTGTTGATATTGTAAACGGGCTCTACAGGGAACATAAAGGGAAGTACCAAAGACTCATAGTTACCCATGTAGATAGTCGTAGTGTGGGACAGAATATCGATGTTTTCTTTTATCATCATGAAAAAAGTAAAAACGGGAAAAAATTAGCGGAGAGTATTCATAAGACTTTTAAGGCAAAGTATAAAAAATATCAGCCCAACCGTACCTACTCAGGTACTTTTGAAGATCGTACGGCCCTGTATTTGGTAAAAAAGACCCACCCCGCCATGACCTTTATAGAAATCGGGAACATAAAAAACAGCAAAGACCAACGCCGTATTTTGGATCCGGATAACCGCCAGGCACTTGCCAAATGGATAGGGGAAGGCGTATTATTGGATTTTGAAGCAAAGTAAGCTTACACGGCAATATGCTTTTTGTAGTAGGAATACAATGCCTCCGGACCGGTACCTAAATAGTGTTTTAGGTGTACCACACCAAAATGATACTGCAAGGTGAAGATCCCTTTTTGACGATATCTCCTGGCCGAGGTTTTAACCGCAGTAGGTATTATCGTAAAGTTTGCCAATTTATATAACCTGCCTATAAATTCATTGTCTTCATAAATGATGTAGGACTCATTGAACTTTCCGGATCTAAGGAATAGGTTTTTAGAAATAAAGAGGGATTGATCTCCTCCTCTACAGATTTGATAGTTCATGCGGCTACACCAAGCGAAAAATCGAAGTACGGGATGAGAAGTGTCGAATTGCAGTCGAAAACAACCGGCCTCGAATCCGTTTACATAGCTGTTAAGAATATCGGTATCGAAGTTTAGGGGAGGTATGGTATCCACATGTAAAAAATACAGCAGTTCCCCTGCTGCCATTTTTGCTCCAAGGTTCATTTGTCTGGCCCGGCCACGGTCTGACGAAATTACTGTTGCCCCTAAAGAAATTGCGATGGCAACGGTAGCATCCGTGCTACCTCCATCAACGACCAATATTTCTAGAATACGACCACTACGGGCATTCTTTTTGATGTGCGTCAGTACCTTTTTAATATATTTTTCTTCGTTAAGAACGGGAATGACAACACTGATTTGGGGGCTGTTTTCTTTCATAGAACTAGGGAGGTTCCCAAATAGTAGTTTTAGCGGCCAGAACGTTACAAATGCTTGATCAATTCCCTAAATAGCTGTACCATTTTGGGCTCCGTTTTTTCCGCAATGGCAATTATCTCGGCAATATCCACAGGGCTAAGGTTATCCGGGTCGCATTCATCCGTTAGTACCGATACGGCCACAATAGGCAGTCCCAAATGGTTGGCCACGATAACTTCGGGTACCGTGCTCATTCCCACGGCATCTGCACCTATGATTTTTAACATTCGGTATTCTGCCTTGGTTTCTAGTTGAGGCCCCACTACGGAGGCGTACACCCCTTTTTTTAAGGATATTCCGTGCTTTAGTGCTATTTCTTCTAGTTTAAGACGCATTGGAACATCATAAGGCTCGGACATATCTGCAAAACGTTCGCCGAATGCTGCTACGTTTTTAAAAGCCAAGGGTGAGCCGCCCTGTAAATTAATGTGGTCTTCCAAAAGCATCATGTCCCCTTTTTTAAAATTTAGGTTAATGGCACCCGCGGCGTTGGATATAAACAGTTTTTTGATACCCAGTTGATGCATTACCCGAATGGGGTAGGTGATATCCAACAGGTCGTAACCTTCGTACAGGTGAAACCTGCCTTGCATCATCACTACTTTTTTACCCTCAATACTACCATAGACCAATTTTCCGGCATGAAATTCTACCGTAGCCAAGGGGAAAAATGGAATGTGGTTGTAATGCGCTTCGATCGGGTCTCTAATTTCATCTATCATTTTCCCTAAACCGGTACCCAGTACGATTCCTATTTCGGGCTGGTCAAAACCTTTGCTTTGCAGGTAGGCAACCGATTCTTCCAATTGTTTTTTCATCATAATTTTATATGTTTTAAAAAAGGGGCAAACGCCGCATTATCCTTAATGTCGTCATACATATCCACATCGTTTTTGGCCTCAAGAAGTGTAAGCGTTTCGTCTTTTAGGTTCTCTAGGGTATCCTGTAATACTGTATCCGTGCCCCAAGTTTTATGTTTAAATAGTTCCGGTTTAAAACGGTTCATGCCCAGTAGATAGTATCCGCCATCCGTTGCTGGCCCTAGTACAAAATCATTTTTATCCAAGGCCTTAAAAGCTGTTTCCAATTCTTCTTGGCACAGGTCGTGCATATCACTCCCTATAACGATGATTTTTTCAAAATTATTCTGAAAACCGGCTAAAAAAGCATTTGCCATGCGATCGCCAAGGTCATTTCCTTTTTGGAGCTTTTTGTCAAAAATGCTGTTGTTCCAGATATCTTCTTCCCAAATTTCTTCGGAATAGTAGACCGTTTTTTTTGCATACAGACCAGCCGTAATCTGCACGGTATGGTTTAATAGGAATTTATAAATATCCAAGGCAGCCTCATCGCCCACTTTGGCCGCCAAACGTGTTTTGCACTTGCCCAATTGTGGATTTCTGGTAAAAATAAGTAATAGGTTTTTAGATTTCGCCAAGGTAAAATCAATGGTCTTTTCGTCCTTTTCCGTTTTGTTCGTTTGAAGTATTCCCAATCTTTATTTTTTATTATTACTACTACTACTACTACAACTACTACAACTACTACTTAATATACTTTAACCCCTTTCGAAAGTAACCTGCCCCAATGTTTGCTAAACGCATGTACACTGTCCGTAGGTTGGTTCTTAGCATTATAAACGGCCCTATCATTGTTTTTCCATTGAAAGATACCGCCATACAGGTTTTGTACGTTGGTATAGCCAAGTGCCAATAACTTTTCTCCGATATCCTCGGAACGGACACCTATAGAGCAATACACAACTATGGGTGCTGCTTTATCGGGAATTTCTTCAAGGACTTTATTGGGGTCAAAGGCTTTGTCGCCCACCCAAAGGGCATCTTTTAGGTGACTTACTTCGTATTCCTCTTTTTTACGGGTATCCAAAATGGTAAAGGATCGGGTGTCCGTAAGGTTTTCAGGCTGAATATAGGGTACGGATTCCGTATTCCATTTTTTTAAGGTCTTGTCCAATTTGGTCTGTCCAAAAACACTCGATTGCAACAAGAGCAGTAGGACTAAAAGGGAAAGAAATCGCATCATCTGATATTTTGTTTTTACAAAGGTAGTATTTTAGTAGGGTTGAAAACCGAGCGAGAAAGCCAAAAAATAGCTAAACTATGCCATCTAACTTCAAAATAACATTCGTAATTGCCCTTGCCATAACGTTCTTTTCTTGCAAAGAGGAAGGGGAGAAAAAAGAGCTAGTAAAAGAAGAACAAGGTTCTACCTACTATATGGAGCCTTACAGGCCGCAATTTCATTTTACCCCGGAAGAAAAGTGGATGAACGACCCTAACGGATTGGTCTATCATAAAGGAGTATACCATTTGTTTTATCAATATTACCCGGATGACATTGTTTGGGGGCCTATGCATTGGGGCCATGCGGTAAGTAAGGATATGGTGCATTGGGAACACAAGCCTATTGCCCTTTACCCTGATGAAAACGGACTCATATTTTCTGGAAGTGCGGTGTTAGATATCAATAATACCTCCGGTTTTGGGACAAAAGAGAACCCAGCATTGGTGGCCATTTTCACCTATCACTTAATGGAAGGCGAAAAAGCAGGAAGGAAAGATTTCCAGACCCAAGGCATTGCCTATAGTTTGGATAATGGGGATAGCTGGATGAAGTACGAAGGCAATCCGGTCATTGGAAACTACGGAATCAAGGATTTTAGGGATCCTAAGGTGTTCTGGAACGAAAAAGAAGAACTTTGGACCATGCTCTTGGTGGCAGGGGACCATTTGCAGATATGGAATTCACCCAATTTAAAGGAATGGGAGTATGTTAGCGAATTTGGAAAAGACCAAGGCGCCCACGGCGGAGTTTGGGAATGTCCGGATCTATTTCCTTTACAGGTAGAAGGAACCGATGAGGTGAGATGGGTGCTACTGATCAGTATTAATCCCGGCGCACCCAATGGGGGTAGTGGCACCCAGTATTTTGTAGGCGATTTTGACGGTAAGACCTTTACTTCCGACCAGAAAGAAAACAAATGGTTGGACTTGGGAAGGGACAACTACGCTGGCGTTACCTATAACAACACCCCAAACAACGAACGTATTTTTATAGGTTGGATGAGCAATTGGGACTATGCCCGGGATACCCCTACCGAAAAATGGCGCAGTGCCATGACCGTTCCCAGAACGTTATCGTTGCATAAGCCTAACGGAAACTATGAGCTAAACAATTACCCGATCCCTAATTTTGAATCGCTGTTGGATAAGGGGGTAACGGCACAGGATATCCCTATTGCGGCAAATAGAACGCATACCATGAAAATGATAGGGCAAAACCAATCGGAGATTCGTTTTACGACTACCGCCAGGGATTTTGTTGTAAGCCTAAAAAATGATAGTGCCGACAGTCTCGCTATTGCGATGGACGGGAAAAATAACATGCTCAACTTTGATAGGCGAACCTCCGGATTAACCGACTTCAAAGACAACTTCGCCACCGGAGTGCAAAAAATGCCTATGCCCAACCTGCCCGATGGCCCCATTGAAATCCGTATTTTATTGGACGCCTCCTCCATAGAACTGTTTGTGAACCAAGGGCAGTATGTGATGACGAATCAGATATTTCCTAGGGATGTCTACACCAAACTGGAATTTTTGAATAGGTCGAATAAGGAGATTAAAGTGAATCAGTTTAGTGAGTGTGGGGTGAAACGGGTTTGGTAGTGGTAGTCTGAATCGGATAAGAAAGAAGGAATAATTATAAAAATGAAAAATACTAAAGAAAAAGAGGATAAAAGTTTAAACCACTTCTACAACTAAAAACCTTGCGCATATTGGATTATATATGTTATTCATTTAGTGTCTCCAACACCAATCCTTCAGGAGAACCAGCGTTATGGTTTTTTACTTAAGATATCCGCTAGAATGTCATTGTCCTTGATGATTTTCTGAATGAAGGTTTTGCTTTTCATTCGTTTGATGAATTTTTCCAGATAGACTGCATCACCCTTATTGTTCAATTTCTCAGAAACTATAATTTCCCAATCATCGGCAGCTTTGGTAAATGCCTTTTCAAAATAATGAGAATTGTGTTGTTCCAATCTATTGACAATATCAGGTGATTCTCCGATATAGTATTTATCAATTTTCTCGCTGTAAAGAATGTATAGATAATGCATTGTGAAATCAATATAAAGAAAAAACTTTACGTCTGTAGGGGAGTGGTGCTTCCAGCCCCGAAATTTCGGGGGAACCAACATAGCTTTTTCTTTTAAAGAGTTAATTGAAACAAAAAACCCTGTAAACTTAAAGTCTACAGGGAGTTTTTGTGGTGCCTCCAGGAATCGAACCAGGGACACATGGATTTTCAGTCCATTGCTCTACCAACTGAGCTAAGGCACCATTACTATCATTATTTCAATTTTCATTCAACTCCGCGGCCTTTCGCCGGGCCAGGGACGTATGGATTTTCAGTCTCCCGAAACTTCGCGACTCACAAACTGAGCTAAGGCACCATTACTATCAATATTTCAATTTTCATTCAACTCCACGGCTTTTGGCCAGGCCAGGGACGTATGGATTTTCAGTCTCCCGAAACTTCGGGACTCACAAACTGAGCTAAGGCACCATTACTATCAATATTTCAATTTTCATTCAACTCCGCGGCTTTTCGCCGGGCCAGGGACGTATGGATTTTCAGTCTCCCGAAACTTCGGGACTCACAAACTGAGCTAAGGCACCATTACTATCAATATTTCAATTTTCATTCAACTCCGCGGCTTTTGGCCAGGCCAGGGACGTATGGATTTTCAGTCTCCCGAAACTTCGGGACTCACAAACTGAGCTAAGGCACCATGTCGCCATAAGCGGCTGCAAATATAATTTCAAATTTAGGATATACCAACTAAATCTTAAAAAAAGCGTAGTAAGATTTTTGGCGGAGTATTTTTTTAAATATAAGTAATTGTATTTCAACACGCTATAAATTCATATAATTCTGATCTATTTAAAATTTAAATTCCGATCATATATAGGGGTCGGAATTAATTTCTATTATCATAAATTCTTCTTAATAAAATCTAAAAGTGCATAAGGACACACCGTATAATTCTGTATTTTAGGAAAATCAATAAAAATTAATCGTGAATTATGTGAAAACATAGCTCTAAACTGACTAAACTCCTCTGTGGTACTTCAGCTAATTACAATAGTAGTAACGGGAAATTCCACAGACTTAATCAAACACTAGATGAAAAGAAGAAATTTTGTTCAATTATCCGGTATGGGTGCAGCATCGCTATTGTTGCCAACAACGATGATGGGGAACAACATTCACTCAGAGGCGCTTTTAGAGCCGGGCATGGATGTACTTGTAAAAAAACGAATGGCAGATGTGGCCTTGAATACGGCAAAATCCATGGGCGCTACCTACGCTGATGCTCGTATTGGCCGGTATCTTAATCAATATGTCTTTACAAGAGAGGACAAGGTTCAAAATGTGGTGAACACAGAATCTTTCGGAATTGGGATTCGAGTAATCGCTAACGGTACCTGGGGCTTTGCCTCGACCAATAGTGTTACCGAGGACGGAATTAAAAATGCCACTATGCAAGCCGTCGCCATCGCCAAGGCCAACTCTAAAATACAAACGGAGCCAGTTAAATTAGCTCCCGTTCAGGCGCATGGAGAGGTATCTTGGAAAACACCGATAAAGAAAGATTTTAAGGAAGTTCCCGTATCCGAAAAAGTGGATCTATTATTGAGCGCCAATGCCGCTGCCATGGACAATGGTGCCAATTTTGTAAACTCGGCCTTGTTTATGGTAAACGAGCAGAAATATTTTGCCTCTACCGATGGTTCTTATATAGACCAGGACGTACATCGTATTTGGCCTACCTTCGGAGTAACCGCCGTAGATCGTGCCGCCGGTACCTTTAAGACCAGACAGGCCATGAGCGCTCCAATGGGAATGGGATATGAGTATATGGATGGTATTGCTTCGGAAAAATTGGAAGGTCCTGCCGGAATTACCCTGTACAGAAAAAGTTATGATATTTTAGAAGATGCGGTACAGGCGGCAAAACAAGCTACAGAAATGCTTACCGCAAAATCCGTGGATGCAGGAAAGTACGATTTGGTACTGGAGCCGAATCATTTAGGATTGACCATTCACGAAAGTGTAGGACATCCGCTAGAATTGGATCGTGTACTAGGCTATGAGGCCAACTATGCCGGAACCAGTTTTGCGACCTTGGACAAATGGAAGTCGGGCGATTTTAACTACGGAAGCAACATCGTGAACCTTGTTGCGGATAAAACCATGGAAGGCAGTCTGGGTGCTGTTGGGTACGACGATGAAGGGGTAAAGTGCAAGCAATGGGATCTGGTGCGTAACGGTACCTTGGTGAATTACCAGGCCATTAGGGATCAAGTGAATATTATAGGCCAGAACGAATCTCATGGCTGCTGTTATGCACAGAGTTGGAACGATGTACAGTTTCAGCGGATGCCAAATGTATCCTTGGAACCTGGCAAAGAGAAGTATTCCATTGCCGAAATGATCAAGGATGTTGAAAAAGGTATCTATATAGCCGGTAGAGGTTCGTATTCCATTGATCAACAGCGCTACAATTTTCAGTTTGGCGGAACGGTTTTTTATGAGATAAAGAACGGGGAGATCGTAGGCATGTTAAACGATGTGGCTTATCAATCCAACACGCAGGAGTTCTGGAATTCCTGTGCTAAGATTTGTGATGAAGGGGATTACCGTATGTTCGGTTCTTTCTTTGATGGGAAAGGGCAGCCTTCTCAGGTAAGTGCTGTATCGCATGGTAGTTCTACTACCCGATTCAATGATATCAATGTAATCAACACAGGTCGTTCTATTTAAACGCACCACAATTCAAAAGAAAAGACAATGGCAATATATACAGAAGAAGAAGCTAGAAAAATAATGGAAAAAGCACTCAGCTTTTCCACCGCGGATGTCTGCGAGGTAAATCTAAGCGGAAGCGAGAGCGGAAATATACGGTATGCCCGTAACTCGGTCTCCACGGCGGGTCATCAGTCCAACCAGACCTTGGTAATACAGTCCAGTTTCGGAAAAAAATCGGGAACGGCTACCATAGACGAGTTCGATGATGCTTCCTTGGAAAAAGTAGTAAAACGTGCAGAGGAACTAGCAAAGCTTTCTCCGGAAAACTCCGAATTTATGGAGCCCTTAGGGCCTCAGGTGTACGATGAATCTATTACCTATGTAGAGGCAACGGCAAAAATAAGTCCGGATTACCGAGCAGAAGTAGCAAAGGCCAGTATTGAGCCAGCTAAGGCAAAAGATGTTACGGCGGCAGGATTTTTGGATGATTCCAGCGATTTTAGCGCTATGATGAACTCAAAAGGACTTTTTGCGTACAACAAATCTACGAACGTTGACTTTACCGTAACCATGCGAAGTAATGACGGAACGGGTTCAGGTTGGGTTTCCAGGGATTTTAACGATATTAATAAATTTGATCCTAACGAGGCCGCTAAGGTTGCCATAGACAAGGCAGTGCTCTCTAAGGAGGCCAAAGCAATAGAGCCCGGGAAATATACCGTAATATTAGAGCCTTCCGCAGCGCTTGGCCTTTTAAATGGTATCGGTCGTTCAATAAATGCTCGTCAAGCGGATGAGGGACGCAGTTTTATGTCTAAAGAAGGAGGTGGCACTAAAATAGGAGAGAAAATTGTTGATGAACGTGTTCATCTCTGGTCAGACCCTTTAAATTCTGAAGTGCCCAGTGCAACTTGGAATGGTGCTGGTCAGCCTTTAAAGAAAACTTCGTGGATTGAAAATGGCGTAGTTAAAAACTTGGCATATGACCGGTTTTGGGCCAAGGAAAAAGGAGTTGATGCTGTACCTTTTCCTAGTAATTTTATTATGGCCGGTGGTGACGCATCTTTAGAGGAATTAATAAAGAGTACCAAAAAGGGAATATTGGTCACACGTTTATGGTACATACGTTCTGTAGATCCACAAACGTTGCTGTACACAGGTTTGACACGTGATGGTACTTTTTACATTGAAAATGGAGCTATTAAATACCCTGTAAAGAATTTCAGGTTTAATGAAAGCCCAATTATCATGTTGAATAATTTAGAAACACTTGGTAAGCAGGTTAGGGTTGATGGGAATCTAATTCCCTACATGAAGATTCGGGACTTTACCTTTACCAGTCTTTCGGACGCGGTATAGTTTAGACCAAGTGATAATTGCGAATTGTCTAAAACAATAGCATGACGTCTTTGCGAGGCACGAAGCAATCTGTATCTTTTTGGTTATAAACCAACAGATTACTTCGCTATGCTCGTAAAGACGTTTGCTTTTAGATAGCTTTAATTGATAATCTACAATTTCAATCCGCCCTTGAGCAATGCTTTTTTCTTTACGAGACTACAATATGAATCCGGTGATTGGGACGTGGACCAGCGTATGCCTTCTAACCTCTTAAATTCGTTAGTAGAGTATACAACATTAAAAGTGGATACGCTGGAGAATATTGTACCGCTGGCCAACGATGCTGTTTTCAAAAGTCCGTTTTGTTACCTCTCTGGCCACAAACTGGTGCAGTTCACCAAAAAGGAGAAGGAAAACTTTAAAAAGTATGTGGAGAACGGTGGTTTTGTCTTCGTTGATGACTGTAACCATGATATAGATGGACTTTTTGCCAAGTCTTTTGAACGTCAGATGGACGAACTGTTTGGTGCGGATGCCTTGCAAAAAATACCCAATGATCATGAAATCTATTCCATCTTTTTTAAGTTTGAAGACGGGCCGCCGACAACGAGCCAGGAACTTAACGGCTGGGGAGACGACTTGGTACACGACTATCTAAAGGCCATAGAAGTAAACGGTAGAATCGGCGTACTATACAGTAATAAGGATTATGGCTGCGAGTGGGATTATGATTTTAGGAACAAACGCTGGTATAAAATAGACAACACACGGTTTGGCGTAAATATCGTGATGTACGCATTAACCTCTTAACAGGATAAAATGGACGAGAAGCTGCTAACGGCGGAAAAGGAAATAACGGCACTTACGAAGAAGCTAGGGGTGCTAAAACAAGAAATAGCTAAGGTAATAGTAGGTCAGGAAGATACGGTGGAGCAACTTCTGATTACTTTTTTAGCGGGTGGGCATGCCTTGTTGGAAGGAGTTCCGGGCTTGGCTAAAACCCTGCTCATTAAAACCATATCACAGGCTATAGAATTAAAATTTTCTAGAATACAGTTCACACCGGATTTGATGCCATCGGATATCGTGGGCACCGAGATTTTGGAAGAAGACCATACCACGGGCAAAAAATTCTTCAAGTTTAACAAAGGTCCCATTTTCGCCAATATTATTTTGGCGGATGAGATCAACAGAACTCCGCCCAAAACCCAAGCAGCTTTGTTGGAGGCCATGCAGGAATTCGAGGTAACCTATTCCGGGCAGACCTATCCTATGGACAAACCCTTTTTCATCTTGGCTACCCAAAACCCCATTGAGCAATCCGGCACCTTTCCCTTGCCGGAAGCACAGCAGGATCGGTTTTTGTTTTACATTAAAATCGGCTATCCATCGGAACAAGAAGAAGCATCAATTTTAGAGTTGACTACAGGGTCTAAAAAAGTAAAGGTAGAAAAGGTCTTGGATGGCGAAGATATCATACAGTTGCAGAAACTGGTTCGGGATGTGCCTATTAGTAAGGAGCTTATCGCGTATGTAAACAGAGTCGTAAGGGCTACGCGACCTGAAACTATAAACAGCGGTTATGTAAAAGACTGGGTAAGCTGGGGTGCCGGACCAAGAGCCGGGCAAGCCATGATTCTGACAGCAAAAGCACGGGCATTACAGGCAGGGCGTTTTGCAGTGACCTTGGAAGACCTGAAAAAAGTTGCCTTTCCTGTATTGCGACATCGGATTATCGTAAATTTTAGGGCAGAGGCAGAAGGTATTACCTCGGATACCGTTACCCAAAACATACTCGATAATCAAGAGTAGCGTACTTAGGGGCAGCTGTCCGGAGCCAACAACGACAAATCCAAAATAATAAAAATGTGAAGCAGGAGTACAAACAACTTTTAGAGCCTAAGATTATCAATAGCGTTTCTGGTTTGGCACTCATAGCACGTGTCATCGTTGACGAATTTTTGGCGGGTTCGCATGGCAGTAGAAGGGTAGGTCCGGGTTTGGAGTTTAGTCAGTATAAGGGATACCAATCCGGAGACGATATGCGTTTGTTGGATTGGAAAATGTTGGCCCGTTCCGGTAGGTATTACATCAAGGAATCCGATATAGACACCCACATAGCCGTAAAATTCGTTGTAGATACGAGTGGTTCCATGTTGCATCGGGAAGAGGGCCTTTCAAAGATGGACTATGTACGGGTATTGGTCGCCTCTCTTGGATATTTGGCCCAACAGCAAGGGGATAAAATAGGTCTTTTTGGTCTTAACGACACCCAGTTGCAAATGCTACATCCAACTACCCACAAACAACACTTTAACCGTTTTTTAAACGAGTTGGTTACCCTTAAAAATAAAGGGAGCTGGCCCATGGATAGGAAGGACCTTGCCAAAATCCACCAACGAAACCAGAAAGAATTACTGTTCGTTGTTACCGATATGCACGAGAATAAGAACGAACTCACCCAATGGATCACCGAATTAAAAACAGTAAGAAACGAGGTTGCCGTTTTACAGGTTATGGGTGTCAATGAATTGGAATTTAACTACACAGGCGCTAAAGTTTTTGAAGATTTGGAAACGGGAAAACATATAAAAGTAGATGCAAAACAAGCCAAAAAATCCTACCAAAAAGCTATGGAAGCACATCTAGAAACGGTTAAAAACACCTTTTTATCCAACGGAATCGGCTTTGAGCTTTTTAGGTGCGACGCTCCTTTGGACGAGGCCTTGCAGTTGTTTTTGAAGAAAAGAATCCGACTAAGTTAATATGAGTTTCCTGCAACCAACATACCTCTGGGGGCTATTTGCAGTATTGGTGCCCTTTGTGATTCATTTGTTGAACAAGGGCGACGCAAAAACGATAAAGGTGGGTAGTATTAGATACCTCACGGAGCAGGAAACCAAGCAGACCCGCCAGATAAAGCTCAACGAATTGTTGTTGTTGTTTTTGCGGATGTTCTTATTGTCGCTACTGGTGTGTGCCATGGCCCAACCCGTATTGTCAACTAAAAAGACGAAAGTTCCGTTAACCTATATCATTGAACCTTCTTTATTGAACAATGGTAAAATGGATGCTGTTTTGCGAGACGCTCAGGAAGTTCCCAAACGATTTTTTTTAAAAGATTTTCCAGTAGTTGATAGGGACAATATACCCATAGAAACCCCAAAATATTGGCAATTGGCGCAAGAGCTGCAACATATTGAGTCGGAAAGTATTGTGGTGTTTTCAACGGGAAAGATAAAAGGTGTTCAAGGAATGCGTCCCACAATATCCAAGAATGTGCGTTGGGTGCTTATGGATGAGGATGCTACAACAGACAGCCTTGTTGGAGCTACGGCGGTAAAAGATGGAGTTATTTTACATACAGTAAAGAGCGAAGCCGGCAATACGGATATCGTGCAGGAGCATATTTTAAAAGAGGATATAATTTATGGTGCAAAAGACAGTATCTCGGTAACCCAAAATGGTGCGAGTAAAAATATTCCCCTAAGCCTTGAAGATACCTTACGTATTGGAATCACTTACGATGACGAGTTTTTAAAGGAGAAGGAGTTGTTGGCCGCGGCTTTCAAGGCGGTTGGCAAGTATACCCAAAGCCATCTAGAATTGAAGGAAGTTGCTGATTCGAAAACCTTCAATGAAAACTATTTTGACCTTTCTGTCTGGTTAAAAAGGAGTACACCTCCAAAAATAAAGGGAAAATTAATACAATACCTGGCGGATAGTCTTGCAACAAGTAGCATTAACAAAACGGCAACCAAAACGCTATACTATCTTACGCGGCGTCTTACGATAGAACGTGTTTTAAACGAACGACTGGCGGATGAATTAGCGATGATTTTGATAGATAGGCCCATACTAGAAGAGAGAATGCGTATGCTGGATAAAAGAACAATGCCCGAGGCGGATTTTTTACCGATTAGGGCAGATCTCGCACCTGCTGATAGCGATAGGCAACAGCGCGGAATGGCGAATTGGTTTTGGATTGCCGCTCTGATCGTTTTGATGTTGGAGCGACTATTGGCTAAATTTAGAAAACAATGATAGCGGCCAAACAAATTATACAAAATACACTCCTTAGGTGGCGCCTCTTCCGCACAGCGGAAATCGGTTTGGTCTCCTTGGGTATTGCCGTATTGGTGTATTGTCTTTTTCCTAGTATTTGGATGGCCGCAGTAGTATTTCTGGTTGCCATTCTGCTATACGGGGTTTGGGTAAGGCCGTGGAAATTTGGAGTAAGGGAGGTATGTAGTTATTTGGATAGCGCACTAAAGGAATTGGAGAATAGTACTTACCTGTTGTTTTCAAAAGATGAAGAATTGAGTGCAATAGCCAAAATCCAACAGTACCGAACGGCCGAAACCTTGGTTTTTAGCAAGAGAAAAATTCGGTTAAAACATAAGATAGGCAAGAGTTTAGGTATTGCTCTAGGCTGCGTTGGTCTAGGGTTGCTACTTCAGTATTCAGGTATTAGGTTACCTGCTGAAACCACAAAAAATACGCCTCCACAAAACGATGCAATAGTGTTTCAGCCTTTGGATTCGCTTTCCGTGGAGGTGGTTCCGCCGGTGGTTCAAAGCCAAAAAATTACGGTACGCTATCCGTCGTATACGGGAAAGTCGGCATCCGTTACTTCTGATATGAATGTAAAAGTATTGGAAGGCTCGACGGTAGATTGGGCTGTCAGGTTTAATCAACCTATAAAAAAAGCCGTTTTTCAGTTTGGTGCCGATGAAACCGATATGACATGGGATAATGCGCTTTACACGCATCGCCTAAAGGCAAGCAATGCTGGTTTTTACAGCTTAAAATTCACGGATACCCTACAAAACGAATACCTGTCCGCGCTATACAGTTTTGAAGTGTTTAAAGATGAACCTCCAGAGGTAAGGATGAACAAGTTGCCCCAGTTTTCTTCTTTTGAGGCTACGGATTCCCAAGAATTCACGTTCACAAGCAGTATTACCGATGATTTTGGTATTGCCGATGTAGCGATTATAGCAACGGTAAGTAAAGGCACGGGCGAGTCGGTAAAATTTAGGGAGGAACGTTTAGCTTTTGATACCCCGTTGCAAAAATTATCCAAGTCGGCCACGCTTCAAAAGAAAATGGATTTAAGAAGTCTGCGCATGGAACCGGGCGATGAACTTTATTTTTATGTGGAAGTAAAGGACAACAAGGAGCCCAAGGCCAATATCACCCGTACCGAAACCTATTTCTCGGTCATCAAGGATACCGCAACAGACGCTTTTGCCGTGGAAGGCACCATGGGGGCCGATCTGATGCCGGATTATTTTAGGAGCCAACGGCAATTGATCATTGATACGGAGCAGTTAATATTAGAAAAACCGGCGCTAAAGAAACCCGATTTTAATTTTAGAAGTAATGAACTGGGGTTTGATCAAAAAGCACTTAGGATAAAATATGGCGAGTTTATGGGCGACGAAACGGAAGCGCCCACCGCACCTAAAGAAATTGGTGCGGCTACCGTTCCAGGCGACATGCTGGACGAATACTCTCATAAACACGATGGCAGTAACGAACATAATTTAGTTGCCGATGAAGAGCATGACCATGACCATGATCATGATCACGGTGACGAGCAGATGAGCGGAGCGGACTCCGAGGAAGACCCTCTGGAAGCCTATGTACACAACCATGGCGATCCGGAAGCATCTACTTTGTTCGCTAAGTCCTTAAAAAGTATGCTGAAGGACGCCATGGCCGAAATGTGGGATGCCGAATTGTACCTGCGCCTTTACGAACCCGAAAAATCACTTCCGTACCAGTACAAGGCCTTGAAACTGATTCAGGAAATAAAAAATAGCGCACGAATTTATGTGCACCGTATCGGTTTTGATCCGCCACCTATAAAAGAGGAAAAACGTTTAAGTGGCGAATTAAAGGATGTAAAAGGATTCCGTAAGACAGAGGAATTAAAAATGGACGAAATCTATCCGAATATGAAAGCTGCCTTACAAGTTTTGTCATTGGTGCGCGCTAAGAATAGAACACTGTCCGAAGAGGATAGGTCAGTATTAAAAGCTGCCGGAGATGAGCTTGCAGTCTTGGCCATTGCCCAACCTAACAGGTATCTCAACACCTTACAAAATCTAAAATGGCTGTCAGAAGCTGAGCAGCTAGATATGGTCCGAATCAACCTGGCCTATGCCGGATTGCTACGAGCCCTGCCCGACCGAACAGCCGTTCCTAGCGCAAGTAATAGCTACACCGGACAACTAAATCACCTTTTTTTAGAAGCCCTTGAAAGCAATGATTGATCGACTTCACTTTATAAATCAGGAGTTGTGGTGGGCGGTAATACTTCTTGCCGTTGCAATGGTGCTGCTTTTTGTGTGGAAAGAATGGCGAGGGGAATTCCACACTCGGGTCTTAGTAAATAGCTTTGTTGCTTTTTTAGGAATTACGGCCTTGGTGCTGCTTTATCTGAGACCAACATTGCTTACGGAAGTTTCTGGAAAAGCGATGGTATTAACGGATAATTACAGGGTTGCCCAGTTGGATAGTATCAAAGACACCGAAAAATCTATCCGAACCATTCGATACCGACCGGGCTTGGATTTTTCGAAGGCTTTGGATTCAATAAATGAAATTATTGTGTTGGGCGACGGGCTGCAGGATTTTGACTTTTGGCAGCTTAAGGATGTTTCTGTGAGCTATCTTAAGGGAGTTGATCCCAAAGGTATCGTTAAGTTGAAATACGGGAATACCCTGCGAACAGGACAGGATGTATTGGTAAGCGGATTATTTAACCAGCCAGTTATAGGGAACCTATTGGTGTTGGAAACCCCTGGCGGCGAAGGTTTGGATTCTATACGTTTAAACGATGGTGCAGAACAAGGCTTTACTTTACGAGGTAGTGTAAAAACAAAAGGAAAATTTGTTTATAGGCTCAGTGAGAAAGACAGTACCGGTGCTGTGCTGAATTCAGATCCCGTTCCTGTCGAAGTTTTGGCAAAGAAACGATTACGGATGTTCATAAGTAATAGGTTTCCCTCTTTTGAAAGCAAGTATCTAAAAAACTTCCTGGCGGAAGAAGGTCATGAAGTGGTAGTGCGAAGTCAAATGACCAAAGGCAAGTACAAGTTCGAGTATTTTAATACCGAGCAAAGTCCGGTGTACGGTTTTCGTGAAAAGGAGCTAAACGATTTTGATCTGGTAGTTTTGGATACGGATACGTATTTGGGGTTATCCAAAACTAGCAAGGATGTGCTTATAAAGTTGACAAGGGAAAAAGGATTGGGCATTTTTGTGCAACCCAATGAAACTTTGTTTAGGTCTAACGGTTTGTTGGTTAATTTTGATATGGAGAGAGATGCATCAAGGAAGAACGTAAGAATTGAAACAGGTATGGTTGAAACCTACCCATACAACTTTCGGAAAACGGACCCTAGGGGTGTTGCCGTAGAGAACCATTCGTATGCCTTGGCAGAAGGGAAAGGACTGGTGGGTACCACTATTTTAAACAATACCTATCAATTGATGTTGGATGGGAAGAGGAATGCCTACCAAAATATATGGACGGATATTATAAATACAATGGCCAAATCCAAAGAAGTGACGGGGACTTTTGAAAAGCTATCGACCTTTTCTTTTGTGCATCGACCAATATCATTTTCTTTACGAACGGGGACGTCAAAACCTAAGGTAGCGGTCAATGCATCATACAACATCCCACTTATTAAAAACGCCTTGATCAAAGATAAGTGGCACGGCAGGACCTATCCTAAAAGTAAGGGTTGGCATACACTGCGGATGGAAGGCGATACGAGTGTTACCGCGCATTATTATGTTATGGACACCATTCATTGGAAAGCGGCAACAGCAGCGGACAACATACTAAAGAACAATAGATTTTTTAATTCCGTAGCGCATACAGCCGTACAAAAAACGATACCCTCGGAAATAAGTCGGTGGTGGTTCTTTTTGATTTTTCTGGGTTGTATGGGATATTTATGGGGTTCACCAAAGTTAAAAGCCTAATCTGTTTTATACCTTTACAGCATGAATTTAGTAGTGGATATAGGAAACACGTATACGAAATTTGCGGTTTTCAAAAAGAACGAATTGCTGTTCCATGAGTATTTTGAAGCATCGGTTTTTGTGGAGAAAGTGAAGTCGGTTTTTGATAGCTTTCCAACAATAAACCATGCAATACTAGCCTCGGTCGGAAACCTGGACGAGAAAGCCTTTGAGGTACTGATGCTGTTTTGCGAGGTTCATGTAGTGTCCCAAAATTCAAAAGTGCCTTTTAAAAATAGTTATGCAACACCACAAACCTTGGGAATCGATAGAATAGCGCTGGCTACGGCTGCTTTTTACCATAATCAAGGAGGAAACACCTTGGTCATAGATGCCGGTACCTGTATTACCTATGATTTTGTAAATGATTTTAATGAGTACCTGGGTGGCGCTATCTCCCCCGGAATCAACATGAGATACAGGGCCATGCACGAACAAACGGAAAAATTGCCATTGTTGAAAAAAGAAGCGCCCTTGGATTTTATCGGAAATGCTACAAGCAGCTGTATGCACAGTGGGGTAGTCCATGGCGTGCTGAATGAAATAGAAGGGGTAATCTCACAATACCAACATCGTTTTGAACATTTAACAGTTATTTTAACAGGGGGTGATAGTCATTTTTTGTCTAAACGACTAAAAAATACCATCTTTGCGGATTCCAAATTCCTCCTTAAGGGGCTTAATTATTTGCTAGAATACAATAAGCATTAGATGATCAGAAAAATTGTAGTTGCAATTGTGTGCATCGCCACCACGGGTTTGTACGCCCAAGAAGGAACCGTTTCTCCTTATTCTTATTTCGGTATTGGTGATTTAAGAACTGCCGGCACCGTAGAAAATCAAATGATGGGAGGTATTGCTGTTTATGCTGACAGTATTCACATCAATCATAGAAATCCGGCCGCTTACGCACAGTTAGGTTTGGATATATTGAATAATCAAGGTTTGGTAGTATATACTGCGGGCATATCCAATAAGCGATTTCGTTTAGAGGATTTCACCTCTGAACAAAGTAGTGCCGTTACCAACCTGGATTACCTATCCTTAGGTTTTGCTTTGGGTAATAAATTAGGTATGGGTTTTGGGATAATGCCCTTTTCCTCGGTAGGGTATAATTTTTTCGATGAACAAGAAACGGGAAACCAACCGCTTACAAATGTCTTTAACGGGTCTGGCGGACTGAACAGGGTGTATTATTCCGTTGGCTATGAAATTATAAAGAACCTTAGCATTGGAGCGACCGTGAACTACAATTTTGGAACTTTTGACAGTGAGCGGTTACAGCAGGTAGAAGATGTGCAGTTCGGGTCTTTTGACAGAAGGAACTCTAGGGTAAATGGATTTGATTTCAACTACGCTTTAAACTACACCCCCGCAATCAGCGATAAATATACGCTACATACTTCTGTACGGGTAAATACACAAGGTAATCTTGTGAGCAAGAACGAACGTAGGATAGGTTCTTTTTCGGTGGCAACAGGGGGCTCCATAGAAGAGATAAACATAGATCTGGAGGCGCAGAACTTAAAAAATACCGAGCTCAAGATTCCCACTACAACGACCCTAGGTTTGGGATTTGGTGAAAATAGAAAATGGTTCATTGGAGGGGAGTACAGTTTTCAGGGGCTAAGTGCTTTTGAAAATTCGTTTTTAGGGGTTGAAAATGTGGTTTACAATGATGCGAGTTCATTTGCACTAGGTGGATTTATTACACCGGACAGTGGTTCTTTTTCAAGTTATTTAAAACAAATGACATACAGGGCAGGACTGCGTTTGGACAAGACCGGAATGGTGGTCAGTGATGTGGAAATTAATAACTTTGGCATAACTTTTGGAGTTGGACTACCACTGGGACGAAGTTTATCCAATCTTAACCTAGGTTTTGAATTAGGAAAAAGAGGAACAACACGGGCAAATTTGATAGAGGAAAATTATATTAAGATAAACGTAGGACTTTCATTAAACGATCGCTGGTTCCAGAAGAGAAAAATTAACTAAAAAATATTTAGTACATTAACCACTTTAAACGCAAACAAGATGAAAACTAAAATTTACTTCACGGCAATTATGTTCCTAGGAATGATGGGGGTAAGTAATGCACAGGCACAGAATCCTGAATGTATGACCAATCTCTCTATTTTTTCGGAGCATGCAAAAGTCAAAAATTATGATGCAGCTTACGAACCATGGAAAATGGTCTATGAGACATGTCCTAAATTAAATTATGCCACCTATTTTTATGGTGAGCGTATTTTAAAACAAAAAATAGAGAAAGGTCCTGCTGCGGAAAGGCAGGCCTTTGTTCAAATGTTATTGGATGTGTACGATAGCAGATTGGAATATTATGCATCCAAAACAAGTATAGCCGAAACGGATATCGATAAGGCTATGTTGATGAGCGATGAGAAAATGATAGATGACGAGAAGATGTACGGCATGTTGAACGATGCTTTCGGAAAAGACAAAAAGAACTTTACAAACCCTAAGGCCCTATACCTATATTTTTCTTCTTTGGTAGACTTGCATAATGCAGGCAAAAAAGAGTTGCAGGAAGTCTTTGATGTATACGATGAGGTCACCACTAAAATAGAGGAAGAGAACGATGCAATTACCGTAAAAATCGGTAAACTTTTGCCAAAGGAAGAAGCCGGCACCTTGACATCAAAGGAAAAGCGCGCCCTAAAATCCTATAACTCCTATTCCGAAAATTACGGTAAAATAGCTGGTAGTATAGATTCCAAGTTGGGCGCCTTGGCAGACTGTAGCAATCTTATTCCTTTATATGAGAAGAATTTTGAAGCTAAAAAGAACGATGTTAAATGGGTGAAGGGTGCTGTTTCTAGAATGTTCAGCAAGGAGTGTACGGATGACGACCTTTTTGTGAAGTTGGTAGAAGCACAAAAGAATTTAGACCCATCTGCGGATATATTCGTCTATTTAGGTACGCTTAAAATGAAAGGTGGAGATTCTAGCGGAGCGATGAAGGATTTTGATAAAGCTTTGAGCCTGGAAACAGACGGAGTTAAGAAATCTAAAATAGCCATGAAGGTGGCAACGATAAATAAAAGAAAGGGTAGCAAATCTACGGCAAGGAGTTATGCGCAAAAAGCAATTGATGCAAATGGTTCTAATGGAAGAGCTTATTTACTGATCGCCAACTTATATGCCTCTAGTGCCAATGATTGTGGAACAACACCTTTTGAAAAGCGTGCCATGTACTGGAAAGCAGCGGATATGGCCGCAAAAGCAGGTAGGGTAGATCCTTCTGTACGGTCATCTGCAAACCAGGCAGTGGCAAGTTACAGGGCAAAAGCTCCGAGTAAGGAAATGATCTTTAGTTCCGGAATGGCAGGTAAGACGGTTTCGTTTTCTTGCTGGGTAGGCGGTAGCGTAAAGGTGCCTACATTATAAGATGATACAATCTTTTTTAGATAGTTGCAAAAGCATTGCCGTGGTAGTAACCGCGGCAATGCTTTTTTCTTGTAAGGACGGTTATAAACGTGTTGGGGACGAAGCTAAAAAGCAGATCTTTCCGCAGGGGGTCGCCAAGAATTTTGTTCTTACCTATACAGAAATACCGGAAAAGATAACCTCTGAGGATACAGGTTCATCAAAAGTAATGGCAATACTTTCGGGTCCGATAAGGAACGATTTTGAAAATTTGATTTTTCCCCATCAAACGTTCCCTGAGGGTCTTTTTGTGGAAATTTTTAATGACAAGAACGAGCGTACGACTATAGAAGCCGATTTTGGTATTCTTTATTCCGCTACAGGGGTTGTAGATTTAAAAGGCAATGTTATCATTAAATCCGATGACGGTAAAAAACTCGAAACGCCGCAGCTTTATTATGATCGTAGTAACGAATGGGCGTTTACCCAAGAAAAGTTTAAATTTACCAATCCGGAAGACGGCACCGTAATGGACGGTAAAGGCATGGATATAAAGAAAGACCTTAGCATTATGAAGGCACACAAAACATTTGGCTTAATGCTTATAAAAGAGGAAAAAGAAGATGATTAAGATTTTAAGATATACAGAGTATTTGTACGCAATAGTTGCTGTTTTTTCGTTATACAGGATTTTTACGGACTGGGGTACGGATAGGTCCAAAGCTTATTTTTTTATATTTTTTGCAATTGTATCCACGGGTATGTTTCTTTTCCGTAGAAATTATCGCAAGAAATTTGAACAACGCCAAAAGGATAAGGACAGCCAATAGTGGATCCAAACGTTTTAATTATAGTACTGTCCCTTTTTTTTTCCGCTTTTTTTTCGGGGATGGAAATCGCATTTGTATCTGCAAATAAGATTCATATAGAAATCGAAAAAAAGCAAGAAGGATTTTTGGCCAAAGTGCTTACCAGACTCACCAAAAAGCCTTCCAAGTTCATAGCCACCATGCTTATTGGCAATAATATCGCCTTGGTGATCTATGGTCTCTTTATGGGTGAATTGCTCATAACTTGGTTTTCGGGTCTAGCTCCTGAAAATGCCTTCCTAAAGTTGATGTTAACGGATTTTGTTTTGTTGACACAGACGATTATATCTACCTTGGTTATTCTTATTACGGCGGAATTTCTTCCAAAAGTCCTGTTCCAAATTTATGCGAACACCCTACTCAAATTGTTGGCGATACCGGCCTATGTTTTTTACATCGCCTTTTCCTTGATATCCGAGTTCATTATCGGAGTATCCGATTTTATATTGAAATATGTGTTCCGTACTCCGGGTGATGATGTGCAACTAGCCTTTAGCAAAATAGAACTTGGGGATTATATTACCGAGCAAATGGAAACCGTAAAGGAGGAGGACGAAGTAGATTCGGAAATACAGATATTTCAGAACGCTTTGGAGTTTGCGGCCGTAAAGGCTCGCGAGGTCATGGTTCCAAGAACCGAGATTATGGCGGTAGAACTACATGAAACCCCTAAAAACTTAGCAAAAATATTTACCGAGACAGGGTTTTCAAAAATTCTTGTCTTTAAGGATACCGTTGATAATGTAATTGGATATATACATTCCTACGAGCTGTTCAAAAAACCCAAAACAATCAAAAGTATCCTTCTTCCCGTAGAGTTTGTTCCGGAAACCATGCTTATTCAGGATATTTTAAATGTGCTGATAAAAAAAAGAAAGAGTATTGCCGTTGTATTGGACGAGTATGGTGGTACATCGGGCCTTATAACGGTCGAGGATATTGTAGAGGAACTTTTTGGAGAGATAGAGGATGAACATGATAGCACGGATTTAAGGGAAGAGCAAATAGACGAAACACATTTCCTTTTTTCCGCACGTTTAGAGGTAGACTACCTCAACGAAAACTACAAGCTTGATCTAAATTCATCGGATGAGTACGAGACTTTGGGAGGTATGTTGGTACATCAATTAGGTGAGATTCCCGAAAAGGAATCGGAGATCATAATGGATAATTTCAAGTTTACCATTATAGAGGTGTCCAGTACCAAGATAGACTTGGTTGCACTAGAATTGCTAAACTTGGACTAATTGGTTTTATTGCTATCGTTTCCAGTGTTTTTAGTTTTTATTATTTCAATTAAAAATGGTAATTTCGCCACCTAATTTTTATTATTCCATATAATGGCAGTTTTAGAAAATATAAGAAAACGTACTACGGTTTTGATCTTGATCATTGGTCTGGCCTTGTTTGCATTTGTAATATCGGGTGTTTTTACCAGCAGTGAGTTTGGTGGTGGTACTAAAGTAGGATCCTCCGTTGCGGAAATTAACGGTAACGAACTTTCGATTGATGAGTTTAGACAGAAAGTGGAGGTTGCCTCCAGGCAGATGGGGCCAACAGCCTCTTCCTTACAAGTAATGAATCAGGTTTGGGACCAAGAGGTTAGAAATAGTATTCTTGGAGCGCAGTTCAACGATTTGGGTATCGGTATCGAAAAAGATCAAATTGTTGATTTTTTAGAAACGGCAGGTTACGGTCAAAACCCTCAGTTTCAAGATGCAAACGGAATGTTCGATGCCAATTTGTTCCGTCAAACGGTAATGGACTGGAAAGTAAACAACCCTCCGCAATATGAGGCTTGGTTGCAGACCGAAGAGCAAATAGTACAGATGGCCAAGGAACAGACCTATTTTAATTTGGTAAAAGCCGGTGTAGGCGCCACTTTAAAAGAGGGTGAATTGGAGTATAAGCTGGCTACCGAAAAAATGGACATAAAATATGTACGTGTTCCCTACAGTAGTATTGCCGATAGTACCATTACGGTTAGTAAGGCGGAGATTGCGGCCTATGTCGATAAGCATCAGGAGGATTACAAGCAAGAAAAGGCTAGGGACATTCGATTTGTTTATTTTGAAGAAAAACCATCGGAGGCAGATGATCAAGCGGTTAAGGCTTCGGTTACGCAATTGTTGGATGACACCATAGAGTATAACGCCCAAACAGATCGTAACGACACCATAAGAGGATTCAGGAATACACAGGATATGGCCGCCTTTTTAAGTCGATATTCCGATGTTCAGTTAGATACGGTTTACAAAGCGAAAAAAGAGTTGCCATCAAGTGTTGCGGATACTTTAATGAGTTTGCAGGTAGGGCAGTTTTATGGTCCTTATAAAGATGGTGCTTCCTATAAGGTTACTAAAATGATGGATAGAAAACCAAATGGTTCCGTAAAATCCAGTCATATATTAATTACTTACGAAGGTGCAACACGTGCAAATCCTGAAATTAAGAGGACCAAGGAAGAAGCGGAGGCAAAGGCAAAGAAGCTTTTTGCGCAAGTAAAGAACAATATAGCTGATTTTACCGCTTTTGCAAGGGATAATTCAGACGGCCCTTCTGCTCCGCAAGGGGGTGACTTAGGGTATTTTCAGCAAGGAAGATTGGCCGCGGAGTACAATGATTTTATTTTTTCCAACCCTGTTAACGAAGTAGGTCTGGTAGAAACCGATTTCGGTTTTCATATTATCAAGGTAGATGATAAAGAAGATATCGTGCAACTGGCAACCCTGTCAAGGGAGGTGGTTGCTTCTGAGGAAACCACAAATGCTTTGTTTACAAGTGCCACTAAATTTGAAATGGAAACGATCGCTAATGAAAATGAATTTTCTAGTATTGCAAAAACCAACGAATATGTGGTACGGCCTGTAAACCGTATAAAGGAATTAGATGAGAACTTGCCAGGTCTTGGTTTACAGCGTCCTGTTGTGCAATGGGCATTTAATGAGGATACCAATGTTGGTGATATCAAGCGTTTTAATATTAATAACGGTTATGCTGTTGTACAGGTTACCGGAAAATATAAAGAAGGGCCAATGGCTCCTGAAGATGCTTCCTTGACCGTATTGCCTATTTTAAGGAAAGAACGTAAAGCTGCTCAAATTATAGCGGCGAACAAGGGCAAGGCTATGGATGCTTTTGCAAAGGATAACAACGTGTCCGTTTCTACTGCATCCGCCTTAACCGTAAAGTCGCCAACTATTCCGGGTGCTGGTAGCGAGCCACTTGTAGTAGGAACAGCGTACGGTATGGGAACGGGCGAAACTTCTGGATTGTTGGAGGGCAACACAGGTGTCTTTATGATAGAGGTTACCAACAGAACGGAAGCACCGAACTTGGACAACTATAGTACCTACGCTAATACCTTAAAAACGAATGCGGCAAATAGAGTAAATACAGCTGTATATAACGCATTAAAGGAAGGTGCTGAAATAGAGGATAAAAGAGCCACCTTTTATTAAGCTTTATTTCTAAAATCCATAAAAAAGCCTACGAGATATCGGAGGCTTTTTTTATGAAATAAGTCGTAGTCGTCCGGAGAGTCGATTATTGTTATATCGTATGCAAAGACTTAGGGAAATGTCGTATCCATGTCCAAAGTCCCTTTAGTGAATCAAGGAATTGACTTAGGCACTTAGCTAATAAATGTTAAGCCCTACGTTTATTGGATTTCAGTAATTTATTAAGCTTGCTTTGCCATCATACCTGTTAAATTTCGGCTTACGGTTACATCATGTATGCATATTTTTTTGCTCCCCTCTTTAGAAAAGAGGGGCGGCAGCTTTGCTGACGGGGAGATATGACCGCAAAATTGCCCACGTATGGGGCGTCACCGTATAATCCGGGGAAGTTTGGTGCATTCTTTCAGCTTGGCGTCGGTAACGGCATGCGTGTCAAGAACCAAGCTGGCGTGAGCAAGTTTGCGGGTCAAACCCTCCGTCCACCTTTGGCGGACACCTGTGCCTTCCTCTCACTCATACTTCGTTCGTCGGAGGCAGGGATCCCAAGAGAGGAGCCTTTAAGAGTCCTTCCCATGAAAACATGGAACGGACCCGAGCTTAGAAATCGGGCAACTAAATGACATTGGGCTTAGCCCATTCTTAATAAAGAGTATTAATTAATTGCTTAAGTCAATCAAGGAATTTAACTGGCCATAATTTAATTTTTCAGTATCATGTCGGAATACGATATGATGGTGCTATACCCTTTTGCCTTAAAGTAATCAAAGGTGTTTTTTCTTGCCGTTACCAGTAGAAAGTCACCTCCCCAACCTCCTAGGCTCTTTATACTTCCTTCATAATCGGAAAATAGCTGTTCTTTTATGGTACGCACGTCCAAAGCAGTGGAGAGGATGTGCTCGTGCAGATTTAAGAGCCTTTCAAATTCCGATAAGGAGCCTGCTCTAATAAGTGCCGAAGTTATCTCGGTTATTTTTGTGGTCAGTTCTAATTTATTTATAGACCGTTTTCTATATGCAGCTATGGCTTCCCTACTATTCCTTTTCTGGTTTAAGTACACAAAGTACAGTTGATCTACAAAGGACAGTGTAGGGTTTGCTTTCCGTACAACGGCTTGGCCCTCTTCAATTTTAAATAGTATTGGATGGTCGTGTTGGGCGCAGGCTAGGTCATAACCACTGCCGCCAAAGGTTTTTTTAAGGAGGCTATAGGCATCTATTTTTGCCCATTGTGCTATATTGTTTATCAGGGTAGACGAGGTTCCCAGACCCCAATTTCTTGGGAAGGACAGTTCGGTTTCCACTGCACAGCCAGCTGACTCGCTTAGGAAGGCAGGTTGCAGGGCCCTTGCCTCTTGCAAAAGACCGATCAAGGTTTTGGAAATAGCTTCGTCCGATGCGGATAGCTGTTTAAAATCTGCTAAGGTATAGCTTGCTTTAAACCAGGTATTCTTATCCACATCCAAACTTTTCCAAGTAAGGATACCTGAGGAAGATGGGGTTATCTTTAAACCTTGCCCAAATTTAGTAGGGATGGCCCATCCTTCTGCACCATCTAAAATGGCGTATTCTCCAGAAAGTAATAGTTTTCCGTTGCTATAAAAATAATCTGTCATGATGGGTTTCTCAATTGCTTAAGTGCATTTGTGACTCCGCTATGGGTTACCGTATTGGTTTTAAAGTGTGTTATCAATTGCTCCTTTTCCTTCGCATTTGCGTTGAGCTGGTTCAACATGTTCAACAAATGCATTTTCATGTGTCCTTTTTGTATGCCCGTGGTTACCAAAGAGCTTACCGCCGCAAAGTTCTGTGCCAGTCCCGCAACTGCAATGATCTGCATCAATTCCTTTGCAGACGGATTTTGCAATATTTCCAGATTAAGCTTTACTAACGGGTGTAGTTTTGTTAAACCTCCTACCGTGCCCAGCGCCAAGGGGAGCTCGATCCAAAATCTAAAAATTCCGTCCTTGATTTCTGCATGGGTAAGACTGCTATAGCTACCTTTTCTTGCGGCATAGGCGTGTACCCCTGCCTCTATGGCCCTAAAATCGTTTCCTGTTGCCAACACCACGGCATCGATACCGTTCATAATGCCCTTGTTGTGTGTTACGGCACGGTAGGGTTCCGCCTTGGCAATGGTAATGGCACGTATCATTTTTTCCGCGAATTGTTGCGGGGAAATATCAGAGGATAGGGTTAGTTCTTCTACAGGACAGCTTACAGATGCGGTTACCAAGCAATTGGGCACATAGTTGGACAAGATGCTCATCACTACTTCTATATTCTTTTCTTCATCGGTAAAGGCGTGCTGGTTTAAAGCTTCTTTCTTTAAGGTCGTTGCAAACTGCTCTAAACAGCTGTTGATAAAGTTCGCACCCATGGCATCCTTGGTTTCAAAGGTGCAGTGCAGTTGATAGTAGTTGGCCAGGTCGTCCGTTTTGTCCCGGAGTTCGATAGATGAGATGCCACCACCTCGTTTGGCCATGCTTTCCGTTAAGTGGGCACTGTCTTGGTATAGTTTTTCTTGGATCGACTGAAAAAATAAGTTAAGTTTTTTAAAATCGCCCTGGAAAATAAAATGTACCTGCCCTACTTTTTCAGTGCCTGTAACCGTAGCTGTAAATCCGCCCCTGTCCATCCAAAATTTGGCGGCCTTACTAGCTGCGGCAACCACCGAACTTTCTTCGATTGCCATAGGAACGGCATATAGTTTATCGTTTATCAGAAAATTCGGCGCTATACCCAATGGCATGTATAAATTGGTGATGGTGTTTTCTATGAACTCATCGTGCAATTGTTGTACGGCATCATCTTCGTTCCAATAGGTAGCTAAGAGTAGCTTGGAAGCCTCCGGGTCCTTGGTATACTGGCTGGTGAGCCATGCTATTTTCTCCGTTTTGGTAAGTTTTGAAAATCCAGCTATCGGGGTTGTCATCTGTTCAGGTTTCTACGCTTGTTTAAAACTGCATAAGGCACCTAACAAAGCGTGTTGGTTAAATTTGGAAAATAAAAAGTAAAGATAATGATATTGACTAGAACGGAAACAGTGCTTAAGTGTCTTAAAATGGGCGTCTTTTTTGCCGTATTTCAAGGTTTTTTACAGAAATAGTGGTAAACTTGAAAGTTGGAACAAAATTTATCATTTTATGCGAATTATTAATCTTTTACTTGTTTTACTTTGTGCCAATACGCTGCTCACCGCACAAAAAAAGCAAATTTCGGTCAACGATATTTACACAGATGAATTTGCTACCCAGGGTATGGATGTATTGCGGTCTATGAACAACGGGAAACAGTATACGGTTTTGAACAAAGATCCCTACAGAGGTCTGGTTTCCGTAGACTTATACGATTATAGTACCTTGAAAAAAGTAGAGACCCTTATCTCTACCGGCGATGTAGAGGGGTTGGAGGATTTTTCTTCCTATAGTTTTAGCAAAGACGAAAGCAAGTTATTGCTCGCAACAGAGGTGGAATCTATCTTTAGGAGGTCTACCTTGGGTATTTTTTATGTGTATGATATTGCTACTAAAAAACTCATAAAAATAAATGACGCCAAGATTCAGGAGCCTACATTATCTCCGGATAACAATAGGGTGGCCTACGTTATGGATAATAACTTGTTTTTGATGGATTTGGAAAGTGGACAAACCCAACCAATAACGAAAGACGGCGTAAAAAACAAGATTATAAATGGGGTAACGGATTGGGTTTACGAAGAGGAATTTTCCTTCGTTAGGGCTTTTGAGTGGAATTCTGATGGTACGACGATTGCTTTCCTAAGGTTCGATGAGACCAATGTTCCCGAATTTTCTATGGACGTTTATGGCACGGAGAAATACCCAAGTCAGCATGTTTTCAAGTACCCAAAGGCCGGTGAGGACAATGCCCTAGTGAGTTTGCATTCCTACGACGTAAAAAGCGGTGAGGTATCCAACATAGATCTAGGCGATGCCTATTACATCCCCAGAATAAAATGGATGAACGACAGAAATTCCTTGAGCGTACAAACCATGAACCGGCATCAAAATCATCTAAGGTTTCACGTGGTAAACGTAAAAACGGGAACGGTTTCCCTGTTGATGGAAGAAAAGGATAAGGCTTATGTGGATATTCATGATAACCTTACTTTTTTGGCCGATGATAGCTTTATATGGACGAGCGAAAAAGATGGTTGGAACCATATTTACCTGTATAACCAGGATGGTACTTTAATGAACCAAGTAACCCAGGGCAACTGGGAGGTAACCAAGTATTATGGCTACGACCAGAACGAGGATAAAATCTATTACCAGTCTACCGAAAACGGTACTATAAATCGCGGTGTTTATAGTGTGGAGAGCAACGGAAAGAAAAAGAAGGCCTTAGCAGTGGTCGAAGGTCACAATTCGGCATCATTTAGTACAGATTTTACCTATTTCATCAATAATTATTCCAGTGCAACAACACCTCCTGTGTATACGCTGCACAGGTCTCTTACAGGAAAAAAAATAACCGACATTTTGGACAATACGGCCTTGACGAAAAAATTGGAAGGCTATGAAATGAGCCCAAAAGAGTTTTCTACGATTACGATCAACGGTAACGATTTGAATATGTATATGATCAAACCTGCGGACTTCGACGCTTCAAAAAAGTATCCGCTGTTCATGTACCAATATAGCGGCCCAGGCTCCCAGAATGTATCCAATAGCTGGATGGGCGGAAACGACTACTGGCATCAATCCTTGGTTTCCAAAGGATATATCGTAGCTTGTGTAGATGGCAGGGGTACGGGATATAAAGGAAGTGATTTCAAAAAATCGACCTATTTGAATTTGGTAAAATATGAGACCGAAGACCAAATCGACGCTGCTAAAAAGCTAAGCGAATTGCCGTACATAGATAAGGATAGAACAGGAATTTGGGGCTGGAGTTTTGGTGGGCACATGTCTACCAACTGTCTTTTAAAAGGGAACGATACTTTTGAAATGGCGATTGCCGTGGCACCGGTAACCTCTTGGAGGTTTTATGATACTATCTACACAGAGCGGTTTATGCGTACTCCAAAAGAGAACCCCAGCGGTTATGATGATAACTCCCCGTTTAATTATCCACAGTTGCTCAAGGGCGATTACCTGTTGGTCCATGGTTCTGGCGATGATAATGTGCATGTTCAGAATACGATGCGTATGATAGAAGCCTTGGTACAGGCCAACAAACAATTTGACTGGGCCATTTATCCGGATAAAAATCACGGTATCTACGGTGGAAATACGCGAATACACCTGTACAATAAAATGACCGATTTTGTAACGACCAAACTATAAAACAACCAAATATCAACTAAAAATATAGCACTATGACGGATATTAAGCAGGCAGATCAAAAGGAACTATTCGGACATCCGGTAGGATTGTTTTACTTGTTTTTTGCGGAACTATGGGAACGTTTTAGTTTCTATGGTATGCGTGCTTTATTGACCCTTTACATGGTCGATGTTATTTTTGAAGCCCTGGTAGAACGTGATTTTGCTACCGCTGCGGTTTACGCTTCTTACGGTTCTTTGGTCTATGCCTCTACGGTAATTGGCGGACAGATTTCGGATAAAATATTAGGTATGCGGAATTCGATTTTTTTGGGAGGAATCCTAATGTCCATTGGTCATTTTGTGCTGGCGATAGAGCATAATGTGGCCTTTTTCCTGGCCTTGTCCCTTATTATAGTCGGTAACGGATTTTTTAAACCAAATATTTCAACCTTTGTGGGTACACTTTATCCCGAAGGAGATCCTAAAAAGGATTCAGGTTTTACCATTTTTTACATGGGAATCAATATAGGGGGGTGGGCGGCACCACTTTTATGCGGATGGTTGGCCTATGAATATGGATGGCATTATGGTTTTGGTCTGGCCGGAGTTGGTATGGTAGTAGGGCTTTTGTTTTTTTGGAGCGGTATAAAAAAGAATGTTTTCGGGGACAGGGGCCTCCCGCCAAATGAAACAGTGATGAAGAAAAAAGTGTGGGGTGTACAGCAAGGCATACTCGTTCCTATATCAACAGTGCTTTCCGCCCCAATTATTGCGTATTTGCTTTCTTCCTATAAATCTTTGGGAATGGAAGGTACTTTTCTTGGAGATCAGAATATTGTCAATATTATTTTTAAAATTATCGGGATATCAATTTTGGCATATTTGGCAAATATTATGATCAAGGCCACCCTAGAAGAACGCAAAAAATTGTTCGTTGCCGTACTTATCACCTTTTTCATGACCATTTTTTGGGGTTTTCATGAGTTGTCCGGTAGTGTGATTACCTTATTTGCGGCCAGGAACGTTGATCTTACCTTCATGTCCGCCGCACAGACCAATTCCCTAAATTCCATGTTCATTATTATTTTGGCGATTCCTATCTCCCTAATGTGGACGTACCTTAGCAAAAAGAAGCTAAACCCTAGAACGCCCTATAAATTCGGATTTGGATTGCTTTTCGCCGGACTTAGTTTTTACGTGCTTGCCATCAGTGCCAACAGTGCCGATGCTAATGGTTTGGTACCCTTTGCCTACTTGTTGATAATGTATCTGCTGTTGTCCGTAGGGGAGTTGTTCATGTCTCCCGTAGGGCTTTCGAAAATCACGGATTTATCGCCAAAACGTATAGTGGCCTTTATGATGGGGGTCTGGTTTTTGTCATCCTCATTTGCTTTTCAGGTCGTTGGGTTTATCGGAAAACAATTGGCGATAGAGAGCACGGATAAAAACGTAGGCGGTTTTGAAACGCTAGCCGTTTATACGGATGGATTTGCATTGATTGCAAAGTATGCCATAGTAGCCGGTGTTATTGTTTTAATTACATCCCCTTTGATTAAAAAATTAATGGGTAAAGTGCATTAATCCGCACCGTCAAAAACATAGAATCCTTTTTCACCGGTATAGTGAAAAGGGATGTTATGTTTCACACATGTTGCTTTCCATCGTCTTATATAACTGGTATAATTGCTACCATCTGCAATAATCTGGATTGGACTTGTTGCGCTGATGAAACGATCCAGGTTTATTTTAGGGGAGTGGGTGAGTAGAACTATGGGTTTTTTGTTGTTTTTGGGATTTATACCTAAACTATCCAAAATTAACAAGGGTTTGCCTTGAACAACGTAACTGTTTCCTACCCCGTCATAATTTATGCTGCTAAAGCGTTCGCCAATTTTAATAGCTTTAATTGGGTTTTGTGCAGCCAAACTGTCCAATGTATGAACCTTTACATCGGGCCCGTTTCGGTCTAAAATAATGGTGTTTTTGGTTTGATGTAGTAGCAATACTTCCGATTTTTGACTTGATGTGTACGCTAGATACATCGTATACGCTTGCAGGCATAGTACACTAACAAGGAAGAACGCCGTTCGCCTAAAGTTCACTTGAGACAATAGCAGACCTAGCGCGGCTATTAGAAAATAGGTCAGTAGCAACTGGATGCCATCGAAAGAAATGTGTTTAAAAATAAAATCTTCCCGCTTTGCTACCCAGGCAACGGTAGCGTTCATGTAGGTAATCAGTTCGTTAAAACCCCAAGCAAGAGGGTAGGGCAATTGGTCTATAAGGGCTAGGAAGATCACTAAGATTCCTGTCCCCAGAATAAAACCTAAAACAGGAATTATAAGGAGGTTCGAGATAAAGAACAGTCCCGGAAATTGGTGAAAATAAAAGAGACTAATTGGCAAAACGCCCAACTGCGCGGCAACACTAACCGAAAAAAGCTGCCAGATATAACGCACGGGTTTCCATTTGGGAAACCATAATTTTTGTAACAAGGGATAGATCCAGACGATTGCCAATACGGCTGCATAACTCATTTGGAACCCAACTTGAAACAATAGGTTGGGGTTGATGAACAAGAGAATAAAGAACATTGAAAGCGCCAAAATATTAAATGTATTACTGGGTCTATTCAGGTATAGGGCATACGCCACAAAGCTGAACATGGTACAGGCACGAACAATGGAAGCCGACAATCCGGCCAAATAGGCGAAACCCCACAACAATAGTACGGTTAGTAGTAAACTGATTTTCTTGCCTTCTGGCAACCGTTCCATAGGTCGTAATAAAAACCGGAGCACCAATAGGAGTATACCAATATGCAACCCTGAAAGGGCCAGAATATGAACAGCACCTGCGTTTTTATAATTGTCATAGGTTTCTTTGGAAATATCGGAACGTTGACCTAAAAGCAACGCTTGTATTACCCCCAGTTCATCTTCTCCAAAATTGGAAGCTTTTAATTTTTCTATTATATGGTTTCTAGCGTTCGCAGCGATTCCGAATAGGGTGCTGGACGGGTTTTCGCTTTTATGGTAGCTATTGGGCGACAATCCCATTTGGTGGTGGATGCCTAGTTTTTTCAAGTATGCTTTATAGCTGAACTGATGCGGGTTTAGTGGTGGCTTAATGTTATTGGGTTGGTTTATGGTGTACAGTTCATCATCTACGGATACCTTCGTTAGACTATCCTCAAGGAATTTGTTGATCAAAAGTTTTCCGGTGGCAAAAGAACCATCGACACTTTTGACTTCTGCTATATAGCGTTCCGAAAAAGTAGTGGGCTTTAGAACTTCGGTGATTTTTAAATGCCAAACGGATTCTTGGTCTATAGTAAGCTTGCTATAATGGTTGTTGCGTTGTTGTGGTTGTGCCTTTATGATAATAAAAGCGCCCAATGCTATTGTGGTAAGGCTTGCCAAAATTCCAAACCAAACGGACTTGGTATGCTGTTCAAATTGGAATATAAACCCCAAACCAATGAAACATACAAGGGTGAGTACAAGGGCAAAATAACTGTTAAAAGGAAAATAATGTCCCAGTAAGATTCCTATAATAAACAGTAGCGTTAGTTTGATGGGAACGAACGCTAGCAGTTTCATCTTACAATATTCTAGTGGCTTTTACAAAAGCACTGTTCCAAAAACCCTCCCTAAGGGATGAAATGGTTACCCCGCGAGAGGTGGAGGCATGTATGAATTTAATTTCGTCTCCTTCTACTTTTACCACCATTCCTACATGGTTTATTCGTTTGGCACGTTTTTTAGTTTTAAAGAAGAGCAAGTCGCCTTTTTCAACATCTTTTATCCTTATTTTTTTTCCTTCTTCTGCCATGTGGATGGAGGTTCTGGGAAGTTGCACATCGTGTTCTCTAAAGGAAATATACAGTAGTCCGGAACAATCCATTCCTTTTCTTGTAGTACCGCCAAATTTATAGCGTACCCCGGAGAAGGTAAGCGCAGTATTGATTACGTTATCGGCTTTTGTGGCACTCCTAGTGGTGGAGCGGGCTTTTTCCAATACAGGTTCGGGTTTTTCGGTAATTCCTCTCCTTTCTTTGTCTGCAGCTGCCACTGAAATTTTTCGTTCGGTGCTAGATAAGCTTGTTTTTTTGCTGCTTCCACAGCTGGCCAATATTAAAAATAGAAAAAGAAAGGGTAGTCTTTGCATTGTTTTCAAGGGTCTTATTACTTGAACTTTAAAGTTATAGAATTATTTTATACGATGTTTGGACATACGCCAAAAATCTGTGTATAAAGGTAAATGGATATGTTGTGGTATAGGTCCGTATTCTATTTTGTTTTAATTATTCCTAAAATAAGAGTTGTTTTATACCATAGTAGTTTTCTTTTTGGTCTACTATTTCGGTTAAGGTCAATGGTGCTCGTAAATACATAGTTTGTAAAGGTTGATTTAGGATTTTACGTCCTACTATTTTGGTATATGTACTCGGCTGCCTTGGCACTTGCGCCCGGGCCGCCCAATTTTTTTATCAATTGATCATAGTGGGTCAATTGTTCGGTTCTTGCTTCGCCGGATAGGATTGCCTCCAATTCCGTTTTTAGTTTAGGGGTGGTAAAATCGTTTTGTATGAGTTCTTTTACGACCTCTTTTTCCATTATTAAATTAACCAAGGAAATATATTGCAACGTAATAATGTGTTTCGCAATTTGATAGGATATCCAGTTGGCCTTATAACATACTACTTGCGGTACTTTGAACAGTGCGGTTTCTAGCGTAGCGGTGCCACTGGTAACCAAAGCGGCATCTGAAATGGAAAGCAGGTCATAGGTTTTGTTCTGTACAAATTTTACGTTTTTGTCCAATAGGAAGGGTGCGTAGAATGAGTTGTCCAAACTTGGTGCTCCGGCAATAACAAATTCATGGTCCGCAAAATCAGAGGTCAGCGAGAGCATCACGGACAACATCTGCTGTACTTCTTGTTTTCGGCTACCTGGAAGTAAGGCTATTATGGGTTTATCGGGGGCTATTTTATGTGTCTCCCTAAATAACTGCTCATTTACTTCCGTCCTCTTGGATATGGCGTCGATCAAGGGATGTCCCACGAAGTTAACTGGGTAATTATGTTTTTTATAGAAGTCTTCTTCAAAAGGCAGGATAACGTACATGGCATCTACATCCCGTTTTATTTTGGCTATCCTCCCCTCTCTGGAGGCCCATATTTGTGGGGATATGTAGTAATTTGTTTTAAACCCCTTTTCTTTGGCCCATTTAGCAATGCGGAGGTTAAATCCGGAGTAATCGATAAAGACAATGATGTCCGGTTGAAACTTGCTAATGTCCGACTTGCAAAAAGCAATATTTTTAAAAATAGCGCTAAGGTTCATAAGTACCTCCAAGAATCCCATAAAGGCCATTTCCTTGTAGTGTTTGGCCAACTCTCCCCCGGCATCTCGCATTAAATCCCCTCCCCAACAGCGAATATGTGCTTCTGTGTCTATGTGTTTCAGCCCTTTGATCAGATTGGACCCGTGAAGGTCTCCAGAAGCTTCGCCAGCGATAATATAGTACTTCATTTAAAATACTTTAT
Source organism: Maribacter chungangensis (assembly GCF_042676845.1). NCBI lineage: Bacteria > Pseudomonadati > Bacteroidota > Flavobacteriia > Flavobacteriales > Flavobacteriaceae > Maribacter > Maribacter chungangensis. Next base: position 165,853 of record NZ_JBHTHY010000014.1, on the reverse strand, counting down.
AGTATAGAATAATGAAGGCCGTAAGCATGGTAGCGATCAAAACCCCTCTAGCACGATGGTTCCGTTTCAGTTTTAAAAAACCAAAGAAGGCTGCCAAGTTCAGTAGCGCGCCCAAGGCCAATAGACTGCCAATATGATCTTGTGCCACGGCGGCTTTATAGGTTTCGGCAATACTGAGTTCCGAAAACAAAAGAATATAGAGCAAGGTCCCAATGGTATTGGCTATAATCCCTACTAAAAACCCAATAATAACTTCTTTTTTCCTGTTCATAATATTAAATACAAATTCAAAAATCAAATACGATCAATAAGGCTAAAATGGGTTACGATCCATGCTTGGTTCTTAACCCATATAGCATCAAAACGCAAAACTTGTACCCTCTTGCAGCGGGCTTTGGACCTGTCTGTTGTCTAAAAACTATCCTCTAAACAGTGTTCAAACAGATGGCCACGTCGCATTACCCTTGTTTCATCACTTCAAATTTCCTTTCGTTCCTCGCAAACCTGTCCGCTTGGTGGCAGGGACGAAACCTGTAATTTTAGTTCGTTAACCCAATTACTTTGATGCGAGAAACCCAAAACTACCCCATATCAACCGTTATAACCCCCAAGAATTCAATTCTTGGATAACATGGTGGGCGGTTAGGTCAAACTGTGTGGGTACTACGGAAATATATCCGTTTGCCAAAGCCCATTCATCGGTATCTTCTCCTTTGTCCAATAATTCAAATTTTCCTGTTAGCCAATAGTAATCCTTGCCCATTGGACTGGTGCGCTTATCAAATTTTTCCTTCCAGTTTGCTCTTGCCTGTCTACAGATCTTTATTCCTTTCAGCTGTTTTTTTTCAAGTTTGGGAATATTTACGTTTAGCACTACCCCCTTGGGTATGCCGTTAGCTAAGGCCTCCGTTACGATTTGGGTAATGAAGCTGTCCGAATGCGAAAAATCGGCATCCCAATTATAGTCGCAAAGCGAAAAACCTATGGCGGGTATTCCTTCGATTCCTGCCTCTATAGCAGCGCTCATGGTGCCGGAATAAATTACGTTTATCGAGGAATTGGATCCGTGGTTTATACCACTTACACAGATGTCCGGTTTTCTGTCCAGTAGTTCTTGTAGTGCCAGCTTTACACAATCCGCCGGTGTTCCGCTACAGCTGTATTCTTCATTTCCGGTCTCCTCCGTGTCGGTCGCCATCTTTTTTGAATAGAGCGTACTGTCAAGGGTAATTGCATGCCCCATTCCCGATTGTGGACTGTCCGGTGCCACTACGATTACATCGCCCAATGTCTTCATTAACCGCACTAATGTCCGTAGTCCGGGAGCTGTAATGCCGTCATCGTTGGTAACCAGGATCAAGGGTTTTTTCATGCCATATACTTTACAGGGTAAAAATACGTTTTTATACAGGATTGTACGAGTGTACTGTTTAACAAAAAATTAAAGTCATCTTGTTACCTTGGCATGGTTTTTTCTTTATCTTAGAGCTTTATGGCATAGAAAAAGAAGTATTTAAACCTCGATGATTTTGAAAAGGAAAACAAAAAAAAGTTTTATGAGAAGAAATTTAGTCTACATTTCTGGATTGCTGCTATTGGCTGTGGCTTCCTGTAGTTTTACCAATAAATCTTTTGAAAATGATGATAAGGACAAATTGTTATTGGACCTTATTACCTACGTTTTAGAAAAAGGGCATTATGAACCAAAGCAGATAGATGATGATTTTTCGGTTAGTGTATTCGAGGATTTTATTGATGTAATAGATCCTACAAAGCGCTATTTTCTTGCTTCGGATATTGCGGAATTTGAACAGTACAAATTTCAGATAGACGACCAGATAAAAAATACCGACATTACTTTTTTTAATGCTGTCTATGCTAGGTTGATGGAACGAATGGAGGATGCAAAGTCAATTTATAAAGAAGTTCTTAAATCTCCCTTTGATTATAATAAGGATGAAACTTTAAGTATTAAATATGATGAGGAACCATTTGTTGCAAATAAGAAAGAGCTTCGGGAACGTTGGAGAATGCAGTTAAAGTATGCCACGTTGGGAACGTATGATTCCAAAATGACCCACATGCAAAAAGAAGTGACCGCGGTTAAAAAACATGAACAAGGACAAACCGTTGAATTAATTGATGGGGTAAACATCGAAGACGATCATGACCATAGTGCACATACACCAGAAGAGGCTGAAAAAGAGGCCCGGGAATCTACGGAGAAGACCTTGGATGAGTTTTTTGATTTTGTAGACGATCTACAGCGCAAAGATTGGTTCGTACAATACATAAACACCATTGTAGACGAATTTGATCCGCATACCTTCTACTTTGCACCTGAGGAGAAGGAACGTTTTGATATGGGTATGTCCGGTAAATTCGAGGGTATAGGCGCTCGCTTGCAGAAAAAGCCTGAGGGAGCCAAGATAGTGGAGGTCATTTCCGGTGGGCCCGTTTGGAGAGATGGAAGCCTGGAAGTTGGTGATGAGATAATCAAGGTAGGCCAAAATGGGGAAGAGCCCATCAATATTGTGGGTATGCGCTTAGACGATGCCATCAAATTAATAAAGGGCGCGCAGGGTACTATTGTTGATCTTACGGTACGGAAAGTAGACGGGTCTTTGGAAGTCGTGTCCTTAACAAGGGATGTAGTTGAGCTAGAGGAGTCCTATGCAAAATCGGCAAGGATTATCAAGGGCGATGAAAAATTCGGAATCATTAATTTGCCCAAATTTTATGTAGATTTTGAAGATTATAGTGAAAGAAATGCAGCGACCGACGTTGCCAAGGAAGTGGAACGATTAAAGCAAGAAGGTGCACAAGGTCTTATCCTGGATTTGCGCGATAATGGAGGCGGTTCGTTAAAGACAGTTGTTGAAATGGCTGGTCTTTTCATAAAAGATGGCCCCGTGGTTCAAGTGCGATCGGGTGGAGAAAAAAAGGATGTGTACGATGATAATGATGAACGTGTACAATGGGACGGTCCTTTGGTTATTTTAGTTAACGAGTTGTCCGCATCGGCTTCTGAAATATTGGCGGCAGCAATGCAGGATTATAAAAGGGGAATTGTTATCGGTAGCAAGCAAACTTTTGGAAAAGGTACCGTACAAAATGTAATTCCGTTATCCAATATTGTGCGCAGTAACGAACATGGGGATTTGGGAGCCATCAAATTAACGACCCAAAAATTCTATAGGATAAACGGTGGCTCTACGCAGTTGGAAGGCGTAAAAAGTGATGTCGTTGTACCGGACAAGTATAGTTACATAGATTTAGGAGAAAAAGACCAGTCCAACCCTTTAATATGGGATAAAATTTCCCCGGCCGAATACACCTTATGGGATGGTTATATAGATTATGAGAAAACTATTGAAAATAGCAACAAGCGAATGGCGGCCAATCCCCAGATTAAATTGATCGAGGAAAATGCAAAATGGCTGAAGTCGGAACAGGATGAAACTGAAATTTCGCTAAATTATAAAGTCTATAAGGAAGAGCAGGAAAAGGACAAGGAACAGTCCAATTTCTTTAAAAAGCTGTCCGATTATGATTCAAAGTTAACTTTTGAATCCTTACGGTACGAGCAAGAATTGTTTGTACAAGATTCCGTATTACGCGAAAAAAGAGACCGCTGGCACAAGAACTTGGCCAAGGATGTGTACGTAGAGGAAGCAGTGAACGTTCTGGAGGATTTAAAAATGAACAACCTTAGGAATATGAAATTGGCCAGTAGGGTTAAAAATTAAACTGCAATACATTTGTATAAAAAAGCCACTCCTTTGCGTGGCTTTTTAGTTTCTTATCTTATTGGCATGTAGCTTTCGTAAAGCCTTCAATTTTGGATGTATCACTACCTTGCAGTACGCTTGTTCTGGATTGTTTTTATAATAATCTTGATGGTCTTGCCCGGATTCATAGAACGTGCCTATGGGACTTATTTCTGTAACAACGGGGTCTTTGTAGTAGGCGCTTATTTCCTTTACCACAGCCTTGGCAATATATTCTTGCTCTTTATTACGACAGTAGATGACCGAACGGTATTGCGTACCCACATCCGCCCCTTTCCGGTTTAAGGTGGTTGGGTCGTGCGTGGTCATGAAAATCAAAAGGAGTTCTGCGAAGGAAATTACAGCAGGATCATAAGTGATTTTAACAACCTCTGCATGACCGGTTAAACCAGAGCAGATTTCCCTGTAAGTTGGTCTTCCCGGAACGGTGCCTCCGGTGTAGCCAGATAGTACCTTTGATACTCCTTTAACTTCTTGAAAGATAGCTTCCGTACACCAAAAACAACCGCCCCCGAGAGTTGCAATTTCATTGGTAGGTACGCCCATGCTACGCCTCTTTGGCTATTTTCATGGACTCTGAATTAATACAATAGCGTAAACCGCTTGGCTCCGGCCCGTCTGGGAATACATGCCCCAGGTGCGCGTCACAGGTATTGCAAAGAACCTCTACCCGTACCATGCCAAAAGAACTATCCTTATGGTATTTTATGGCATTTTCTTTTATGGGTTGGGTAAAACTGGGCCATCCTGTTCCAGATTCGAATTTAATGGTAGAATCAAATAGGGGAGTGCTACAACAAATGCATTCATATTTTCCCGCATCGTGGATGCTGCACAAAGCTCCGGAGTGGGGTGCTTCGGTTCCTTTTTTTCTTGTAATCCGAAATTGCTCAGGGGTTAGTATATTCTTCCATTCGTTTTCGGTCTTTTCTACTCTTATGTCCGGTTCCGGGCTTCCTTTTACCGAAAAATGAATCACATCTTTCCAAGTAATCATCATAGCTTTTTCGTTTTTAATTTTTAAGCGTTCCTATTGGTCGTCCTGTCACTAGAAGTCTTACAAAATTAAGCTAAATTTGGCCAATGCGCACATACTCCAAAAATAGATTGATTTATGCTATTTTGATTGGTCTTTGCATGGTAGGCTTTTGGCTTTTTGAAAACTTTTATACGCCGGATACGTATTCTAGTAGTAAAAGGACCTCGGCAGACACTGCGTTCCCAACTATTTTGTTTCCTAATTCCACTACAGGGGAAATTGTGCATCATTCCCATTTTTCCCTTTCATATAACGAAGCTTATGAGCAGGCGGAGTGGGTAGCTTACGTATTGCGGAAGGAACACTTAACCTATGATGATCGCAAGCGACCTTATTTCATTGAGGATCCATTTGTAACCACAAAATCCGCGGATTGGCGCAATTATAAAGGTTCCGGTTATGATCGCGGCCATCTGGTGCCTGCCGGAGATCGCAGATTTAGCTTACAGGCCTATAATGAAACTTTTTATACGAGCAATATAAGTCCGCAGGACAGGGAGTTCAACGCAGGTCTTTGGAACAGGTTAGAGATACAGACTAGGAAATGGGCCAAACGGTATAACACACTTTTCGTCTTTACCGGAGGTGTATTAACCAATGGATTGGATGAAATTGGTGATGAGGATGTTGCCGTGCCTAAATATTATTATAAAATTATTGCAAGGAAAAACAGCGATGATATAGAAGTTCTAGGATTCTTGATGGAAGGCTTTGAACAGAATAAACCTTTACAGGATTTTGTGGTTCCCATAGACCGTATAGAAGAATTAACGGGGTTGGATTTCTTTTATCAACTTGAAAAAGAACATCAAAACAGGTTTGAAACAAAGGTTAGATTAGAACATTGGAAATTTTAAAAACTCTCCTTGAGCCTATTGGTGTCCATTTTAAGAAAAATGAACAGCAATACGGTAAAGAATAACAAACCAGAGCCGCCATAGCTAAAAAAAGGCAGCGGAATTCCTATTGTTGGCAACACACCTATGACCATGCCTATGTTTATAAAATAATGCACGAATAAAACAGAAATAACCCCGTAACCGTACATGCGGGCAAAAGCGTTTTTTTGTCGTTCTGCCAAGGAAATGAGCCTTAGGAATAAAACCGAGAACAATATTATTACGGTTCCGGTGCCAATAAAGCCCCATTCTTCTCCCACGGTGCTAAAGATATAATCTGTATGTTGTTCCGGTACAAAATCGCCTTTGGTACGTGTGCCTTCAAGAAATCCCTTTCCGAAAAACCCGCCGGATTCAATTGCTTTTTCGGATTGATAGGTGTTGTATCCAATCGTTTTCCTAATTTCTTCTAACTTATTCGGGTCTTTTTCTAAACGTAGCCATAGGCTAAAACGGTCTCGGTGCCGTTGTTCGAACACATTGTTAAATACGAAATTTACGGAAAGGGAGAAGAGGATAACGGCGAGTGAAATTAGGGATAACGGAATTACCGGAATCTTAAAGTTCTTTCTTTTTAGCGTGTACACAAGTATAATTAGTAATGCAAGTGCAATGGTTATCCAAATGGTGCCGAACATTAGAGTGGTAACAAAAATCAGAATCATTGCAAACCCTATTCCCAAATAAAACAACGGTAGCCCCTCCCTAAAAACCACAAAAATTAAAGCAAAAAACACTAAGGCACTTCCGGGGTCCGGTTGTGGAATGATTAAAAGTGCAGGGATTAAAATAATGAGAATGGCATACAGCTGGTCTTTTCTGCGTTTGATGTCCGTTTGAATATCGCTGAGGTATTTGGCCAAGGCCAGGGCGGTCGCTATCTTGGCAAGTTCGGAGGGTTGAAAATTCATAAACCCTAAGTTGTACCATGAAGTGGCGCCCGCAATAGTCTTACCAAAAACAAATAGGCCTAAAAGAGATAATATTGATAATAAGTAAAAAATACTTGAGAAGCGCTCATAAAAATTTACTTCCAGTGCCATTACAAGTACAATGGCTACCAGGCTCACAATGATGAAGACAAATTGTTTACCGTGTAAGGTGCCAAAATCGAAAAGGGATGTTTGGCTTTCGGTAAACGTGCTGGAGTAAATATTGCTCCAACCAATGAGTACCAATGCCAGGTAAATAAGAACGCTTATCCAATCTATGCGCTTTAGGATACTTCTACCAGACATACTCGTTTATCTTGAACTCCTTTCCACTGTACGGCTTTGCATATTCATGTTCTAAGGTTTTGTCTAGCATCTTTTTTTCCAAATCTTTTCTAGAAATCTTACCTCTTAAATATTTTTCTATCATCAGTGATGCTATATGACCTGCATACCTTCCGCCATAATAACCATTTTCGATATATACCGCAATAGCGATTTTGGGGTCTTCTACCGGCGCAAAGGCAACGAACACCGAGTGGTCCGTAAGTTGCGTACGAACACCATCAATTTTGGTAAAGTTCTCTGCGGTACCTGTTTTTCCGGCAATGGAAATTCCTGGAACTTGTAGAAATCTTGCAGTGCCACCTTGTCCCGTATATACTTTGGTCATGCCTTCTATTATAGGTTCAAAGTGTTCTTTGGAAATAGTGGTTCTTTTTGGTTGTGTAAATTTTGGATTCTTAATGGGGTTTCCCTCTATTTTTTTTAGGATATGGGGCGTAAAATAAAACCCTCTGTTGGCTATGGCCGCCGTCATATTTGCCAGTTGAACCGGTGTCGCTAAAACTTCTCCCTGTCCTATAGCATTTGAAATGATATAAGAAGAGCTCCATCGGTTATCACCATACCATTTGTCATAATACTCCTTGTTGGGGATTCTTCCTTTTTGTCCAAAAGGTAAGTCGTAACCCAAGTAATCTCCAAGGCCAAAGCTTTTCATGTGTTTTTCCCACATGTCCATACTTTCGTCCGTAGTATCGTATTTGTCAAAAATGTTACGAAAAGCGGCCGCAAAATATGCGTTGCAAGATCTGTATATGCCATCTACCATAGTTCTGGAACCGCCGCCACAATGGCATCCTCTTTTTTTCTTTCCTACGTAAAAGCCGTTATAGCACCGCACTGTCGTAGATGGGTCCATAACACCTTCCTCAAGGGCAATAAGGGCATTTAAAACTTTAAACGGGGAGCCTGGAGGTTGTTGTGCATGTATAGATCTGTCCCAAGTTGGGTTTGCTATGGTATCATTGTATAGTTTTGTATAATTTTTTGATCGTTTACGGCCAACAAGCAGTGAGGGATCGTAGGTAGGTCCGGAAATCATAGAAAGTATCTCTCCCGTTGCGGGTTCTATAGCTACGATCCCGCCCCATTTACCGTTCATAAGAATTTCCCCGTATTCTTGCAGGGTTTTGTCCAACGTAACACTTATTTGTTTTCCCTGTTCCGGTAAGGTATCTAGGGCACCATCCTTATACGGGCCAATATCCCTGTTAAACCTATCTTTTTGAATGTATTGTACGCCTTTAGTTCCTCTTAAAAGATCTTCATAATACCGTTCAACTCCCGTCCTGCCTTTAAGTTCTCCCTGTGAATAATATTTGTTCTTGGCCAGATCGCCTTCGTTTACTTCACTAATATATCCAAGTACATTGGCGGCACTTGGAGTATCATAATAGCGCAAAGAACGTTTTTGAATGTAAAAACCCTTGTATTTGCGCATTTTCTCTTGGAGCGTGGCATAATCTTGTTTGGATAGTTGGGGAACCAAAACCGATGGTAATCTTGGGGAATAAACATAAGCCTTTCGTAAGGTTTTTTTAAATTTTTCCTTGTCTATACCCAATAAGGAACAAAACTCCAAGGTATCCAAAGCTTTTACTTCCCTGGGGATGACCATCACATCATAGGCCGGATCGTTCCCTACCAGTAATTCTCCATTTCGGTCATAAATATAACCGCGTTCCGGATAGTCATAAATTGTTTTTATTGCGGGGTCTTCCAATACTTGATTTGGTGAAAAGCTAAAGATTTGGAGGTACGATAGTCTGGTCAGAAATGTAATTCCGATTAGGACGATCAAAGAAGATAGAAGCAGCTTTCTCATTCTTTTTTAGTGCTGAACAAAGAGATAAACAAAAGGCATAAAATTAGTGTAGCCAGTCCTGTAGTCAGTGTTTTTTGTAAAATTAATAAGCTATTCGCAAAGCTGAAAATTTCTAGAGTAAAGTATGTAATATGGTGTATTACAATTAATAACGCTAAAAAAGTGATTTGTTGTGCCTTGGTGCTATTGTTTAACTTAAAACTTTGAAATTCATAGTTTACGCCAAATACAAAGCGCATAAGAACAGGTCTAAAATAGCCTATGGTAACAGCGGCCGCTGCGTTTAGGGCTAAAGTATCCGAAAAGATATCGATACAAAATCCCAGCAAAAAGCTGGCGATTAAAAATGTAGTTCTATTCTCTTTTATTGGATACCAGTAGATAAATAGGATATATATGAAGGGATTGATAAAACCAAAAAAGTTTAGCCTATTGAAGATAAGTGTCTGCACTAATACTAATAGTGAGAATCTTAATAGGTTGGTTAAGAAGGAGCTGCTAATCATCCGTTTTGGTTTCTAACTCTAATCGTTCTATTTCTTCACGGTTTAGATTTTTAATGATATAAACGTTTTTCACGTTTGTCATATCGTTGAAGAGTTTTACATCTATAAAGTAAAAACTTTTGGAACTGTCAAGATCAAACCTTGAAATAGTGCCAATTGGAATATTTTCGGGAAAAATACTGCTGCTTGCCCCGGTGAGAATGGTATCACCAATTTTTAAAGGTGCTAATCTGGGTATGTCTGTAAGTTGTACCGTGGTGTAGCTCTTTGTATCCCAAACCAAAGATCCAAAATGGTTGGAATTCTTGATTTTTGCGTTGATCTTGGATTTGTCGTTTAGGATGCTCTGGACAGATGCGAAACCTTTAGACGTGTTCTCAACGATTCCCAAGATGCCTTTATCCGTGATTACTCCCATGTCTTGGACAATGCTGTCCCTTTCTCCCCTGTTAATGGTGATGTAGTTGCGCTGATTCGAAAAACTATTTTTGACGACTTGCCCCGTAATTACGCTGTAGGTAATGCTGCTATCCAGTTTTGGGGCGAGGGTTGTTTCTTGGTTGTAGAGCTGGTGTCTGAGCGTTTCGTTTTCCCTTAATAAACGTTCGTTTTCTTCTCTAAGGTCAAAATAGGAAGTGGTCTTGAACGATAGTTCGTAAATACTTCCCGATATATAATTGGCAGAATTTAAAAATTTAGATTGATGGTACGTATGCGATTGAAATGTAAATGCGAAGGTAATGAGCAAAAGAAAGACATAAAGTAAAAACGTTTTATATCGGATCAGAAAATTTATAATCTGCTGCATTCACCACTAAATTTTCAAAATGCTTATTTTTCTTGCTCCTTTTAATAAGGTATTCTGGCCGACTTGAAATTATTTTATAAGGATGCTCTTATAGCGTTCCAGATTTTTGAGTGCTATCCCGGTTCCTCTAACTACGGCGCGCAACGGGTCTTCTGCAATGTAGACCGGAAGATCGGTTTTTTGTGATAATCTTCTGTCCAAGCCACGTAGCATGGAGCCTCCACCGGCTAAATAAATACCTGTATTGTAAATGTCTGCGGCTAACTCTGGAGGAGTTTGGGATAGTGTTTCCATTACCGCATCTTCTACTCGTAAAATGGATTTATCCAATGCTTTCGCAATTTCTCTGTAGGAAATCTGAACCTGCTTTGGCTTTCCTGTTAATAAATCACGTCCTTGAACAGACTTTTCATCCGGAGGGGATTGTAGGTCTTCCGTTGCGGAACCAATTTCTATTTTAATTGCCTCTGCAGTTGTTTCGCCAACGTACAGGTTGTGTTGGGTGCGCATGTAGTAAATAATGTCGTTGGTGAACACATCACCCGCAATCTTAACGGATTTGTCGCATACGATGCCACCTAAGGCAATGACTGCAATTTCGGTAGTACCACCACCTATATCTACGATCATGTTTCCTTTGGGTTGCATAATATCAAGCCCTATACCGATAGCTGCCGCCATAGGTTCGTGTATTAGATAAACCTCCTTGCCGTTTACGCGTTCCGCAGATTCCTTTACCGCACGCATTTCTACCTCGGTAATTCCCGAAGGTATGCAGATGACCATTCGTAACGCTGGTGGAAACCACTTCTTCTTTAACGCCGGAATGTTCTTGATAAACATATTGATCATCTTTTCAGAGGCATCAAAGTCTGCTATTACGCCGTCTTTTAAAGGTCTGATCGTCTTTATGTTTTCGTGGGTTTTACCCTGCATCATATTGGCTTCTTTGCCAACAGCGATGATTTTGCCACTAATACGGTCCCTTGCTACGATAGATGGACTGTCTACAACTACCTTGTCGTTATGTATGATAAGGGTGTTTGCCGTACCTAGGTCAATAGCAATTTCCTCGGTCAAGAAGTCAAAAAATCCCATAGATTATAGTTTGGTTATGGATAAAATGATGCATTTCATCGACAAAAGTAGTAAAATTAATGCTTAAAATGACGTGTACCTGTCATCACCATCGAAATTCCGTTCGCATTGCAATAATCTACACTCAATTGGTCCTTAATAGAACCTCCAGGTTGAATCACACTGGTGATACCTGCCTTGTCCGCAATCTCTACACAATCCGGGAACGGGAAGAAGGCGTCACTGGCCATTACGGCACCTTTGAGGTCAAATTTAAAGGATTGTGCCTTGTGTATGGCTTGGTTTAGGGCATCTACACGCGAGGTTTGCCCGGTACCACTTGCGCACAATTGCTTGTTCTTCGCCAAAACAATGGTGTTGGACTTGGTGTGCTTACATAATTTGGATGCGAAAATCAAGTCTTCTAGCTCTTGCTCGGACGGTTTGGTATCCGTTGCATAGCTTAGATCGGCAATGGCATCGGTCTTATGGTCTTTATCTTGCAGCAATATCCCGTTTAAACAGGTACGCACCTGCATTTTAGGCATTTCGGTTTCGTTCTGGATCAGGATAATTCTGTTTTTCTTCCCTTTAAGGATTTCAAGGGCATCCGCTGTATACCCGGGAGCAATGACCACTTCGCAAAATAGTTGGTGTATTTCTTGGGCCGTGGCCTTATCAATTTCTTTATTGCTGATCAATACACCGCCAAATGCGGAAACGGGATCACCGGCCAAGGCATCAACATACGCTTGGTGAAGGCTCTCTCGCTGAGCCAATCCACACGCATTGTTGTGTTTTAAAATGGCAAAGGTTGGCGCATCGTTTTTAAATTCCCCCATTAAATTCACCGCGGCATCGACATCCAATAAATTATTATAGGAGAGTTCTTTACCGTGTAGTTTGGAGAACATGGCGTCAAAATCTCCAAAGAAAAATCCTTTTTGATGTGGGTTTTCCCCGTAGCGCAGCACTTTGCCGGTAGTCTCGCTAATTTTTAACGCGTGAATATCATGGTTTTGGTTAAAATAGTTGAAAATGGCCGTGTCGTAATGGGAGGAAACGTTAAAGGATTTTGCCGCGAAACGCTTACGGTCTTCCAATGTCGTGTTTCCGTTGTCCTTGGATATTACCTCTAAAAATTCTGAATAGTCCTCCATTGAGGACACACATATTACGTCCTTAAAATTTTTGGCGGCGGCACGTATCAATGAAATTCCGCCAATATCAATCTTTTCGATAATATCTTGCTCCGAAGCTCCGCTGGCTACCGTTTTTTCAAAGGGATACAGATCAACAATAACGATATCCAGCTGGGGAATGTCAAATTCGGCCAATTGGGCAACATCACTTTCATTGTCCTGACGGTTAAGAATACCACCAAAAACCTTAGGGTGCAATGTTTTAACGCGTCCGCCCAGAATGGAGGGGTAGCTAGTTACGTCCTCTACCGGTACCACATCTATCCCAAGGTCTTTTATAAATTTTTCGGTACCACCGGTGGAATAGATGGTAATACCAAGTTCTTGGAATTTTCTAACAATAGGTTCCAATCCGTCTTTGTGGAATACGGAAATTAAGGCTGACGTCGCTTTTTTTACGGTGTTCATGAATAGTGCTTGTGGTTAATAGTATATGGCCACAAAAGTAATTTTTTTAATGTGGTTTTTTGGTTTAGGTTATCAACAAAACGGGAAAGTTTTACACTTATAACGAGACCTGTCGGGTTTTTAAAACCGGACAGGTCTAATCACGGCACCGGAAGGAATACTAGTTTACCTATGCTTCAATGAATTTAGCGACTTCTTCGTTCACAAATTCCAAAAATCGCTCGTCTTTCTCGGTAAATGGGTCCGGTGTATTGGAGTCGATATCGATTTGGCCAATATTTTTCCCTTTTACGAACAAGGGCACCACAATTTCCGATTTTACGGTAATGCTACAGGCAATGTAATTGTCCTGTGCCTGAACATCGGGCACCACAAAATTTTTATTGCTTACCGCTACCTGTCCGCAAATACCTTTTCCAAAGGGGATGATGGTATGATCTGTAGGTGCACCGGCGTAGGGCCCTAATTTTAGTTCTTCCTTCGTCCCGTTCCTAAAATAGAACCCTACCCAATCGTAATGGGCAACGCTTTCTTTTAGCAAGTCGCAAATTTCTTGCAGTTTGGCATCGGTTTCTTTTGCCGAGGTAGTGATTGCCGTTATTTTTGATCTTAGGAGCTCTAACATACTTGGTCTATTTTAAAAAATATACTTCAAAAGTCGATTTTAATTCTAGAACTGACAATACCAAATCCCTTAAATATTCGTTAACCCGATATGTAGGCAATTCAAAAATGCTACCTTTGCAATGTGAAAAAAGCAGTACATAAAATACTATCCTTGGTAATGGCCGCTTTGCTATTACTTTCAACGGTCTCTTGGACCATTGAAAAGCATACCTGTATGGGGCGTGTGATGGATGTAGCGCTTTTTGCCAAGGCCGATGATTGTGGTATGTATGCCGCCATGCAGGCCATGGGCGATGACACCTTGGAGAACCCGTGCTGTGGCGATGAGGTGCTTACCCTGCAAGGTCAGGACGATTTAAAGATTTCCTTTAACGACATTAGCCTAGATCAGCAAATCTTTTTAGTTGCATTTACGCATGCCTATGTTACGTTGTTTACCGCTTTGGAACAGCGTACAAGTATAAACGAATACTACCCACCCCCACATATAGTCAAGGACATACAGTTGCTTGACGAAACATTTTTAATTTGATGTAGCTCCTCGCTAGAGGATATTTTTGGTATACGCTCCGCTAGGTTTTATCCTTGCGGGAGCACTAAATTAATTACCCAATACTTTGGGAAACATCAAATTAAAACTTTATGAAACATATAGTTTGGCTAGCAGTCCTAGCCATGGCATTCGGAAACTTTTCCGTGGCACAAGGGCCGCCTATTATGGCCGATAAACCGATTATGCTCGGTGCGGGTAGTTTTACCGCTAGGTCGCTAACGGAAATACGGCATACGGAGCGTGGAACCTTTTCCTATGTGCCGCTGATGATGCGCTACCTGCCTTCGTCCAATTCTTCTGTCGGAGTGGATATTCCTTATTTGGATTACAACATCGATAATGGAGCAAACGGCAGTTCCCTGGCCGATATCAAAATCATTGGGAAATACCAGTTTTTTAGAAAGGATGCTACCGGTAAGACCTTTAGGGTAGCGGCCAAAACGGTGCAGAGCTTGCCTACTGGAGAGGAATTGGACCTTATGGATCTAAGTATGGGCAAGTATGCCGGTTACTATGGTTTGGTTGCCGGTTACGAAACCCTTAAATACGGTATTTCCAATGAGCTGGGCTATAATGCAATGCCCGATGGTACTATGGACGAATTTCGATATAAGTTGGGATTTGGACTTCCGCTCCTGAAACCGCAGTACCCCAACAAACAAATAAACCTCTTTTTTGAATATACCAGCTCTTGGTTGGTAGAGCGCGATTGGTACCAGTTGCTCTATGCGCAAGGCATACAGTATGCAAGAAAGGCAGCCACCTTTGAACTAGCGGTCCAAGTCCCTCTGGTAAGTGATTTTGAGGCTGGCAGAAATTTACGGTACAGCTTATTTTTTGGAGGTCGATTTACATTTTAGTCGGCACCGCCAAAGGGTATAATTACCCTATAAAGTTTATGAATTTAAAATAGTAAAACATACAAACATGAAAAAAACGATAGTAATAACATTGGTCATTGGGATGATGACCGTGTTTGGGGCAAACGCCCAGAAAGCAATGGACAAATTTATGGTACAGGTAGACGGACTCGGATGTCCTTTCTGTGCTTACGGATTGGAGAAAAAGTTCAAGGAGTTCAAGGGTATTAAGAATGTAAAAATAGATATTGAGACGGGCGATTTTAGTTTTGCCTATCCCGCGGAAAAAGAACTAACACTGGTAGCGGTCCAAGAGCAGGTAGAGAAGGCGGGCTATACGCCTATTACGGCCAAAATAGAACGAGCGGACGGTACGATAGAGGAATCGGAAGCGCAATTGGTTTCCGAAAAAACCGAAGGTACCGTTACCAAAAATCTCATGGTTGCCGGCAATTGTGGGATGTGCGAGGCACGTATCCTAAAAGCTGGCAAAAGTGTCTCCGGAGTTTCGGAAATATCCTGGGACAAGGACACCAAAATGATGAAGGTCTCTTTTGATGCGGCCCAAACGACCCTGTCGGAAATAGAAATGGCCATTGCAAAAGCGGGGCACGATACTAAAAACCACAAGGCGGATACAGGAACATACGATCAGTTGCCCGGATGCTGTCATTACGATAGAATAAGCAGATAAATAGCAATAGGGATAGGCGCAATCAAGGATGTTTACCTTGTTTTTGATTGCGTCCTAAGGCCAAAAAAATACATAATGAAATACATATATTTAGTACTATTAGGAGTATTGGTTGTCGCTTCTTGCAAACAAAAAGAGGCGGTTCCAAAAGAATGGGTCTTTGTGAAAACCATTCAATTAGAAGGGGTTTACCCCATTGGAATTGTCGCATTGGATGGTAAATTATGGCTTTCCGATGGCGATAATAACCGTTTGGTTCAAATAGATGCCAACGGTAAGATTGAGCAAAAGGTAGATTCCCTGGAACGGCCTATGCATATAGATGCGGATGGGGAATCCCTTTATATTCCCCAATATGGAGAAGATAACATTGCCACTCTAAAAAACGGAGTGTTGGGAGTTCTGGCATTGAAAGATAGTCTGGATGCCCCCGCAGGTGTGTCGGTCTTTAAGAATGAAAAAGCGATTGCCGATTTTTACAACAATAGGATTTTATATTCAGATGGAGACGAATGGATTTCCTTTGGTAAGGAAGGAAAGAAGCAAGGCGAATTTTATTATCCTACGGATGTGCAAATCACCGATTCCCTGATTTGGGTGGCCGATGCGTACAATAACCGAATTCAAGCCTTTGATAAAAAAGGGGGCTTTGTGAAAATGATGGGTCAGGATCAAAAAATGAACGCTGCAACGGGAATTTTTGTATCGGAGCAAGAAGTATTTGTGACCGATTTTGAAAATGACCGCGTGCTGATTTTTGACCATGAAGGAAAACTGCTACAGGAAATTTCTCAAAACATAGAAAAGGCTACCGATCTAATGCTGTTCAATAGCCAGCTTTACGTGATCAACTACAGGAACGGAAAGATCAATGTGTTTAATTTTGATGAGGTGCCGCGTTCTGAGGTCGAATAAAACTACTAATGAACAATAGCAAGGATATTTGTATCAGGGCTAAAATGTGAGGCTGAGCGCCGGCTTCAATTGCACGCTGGGCAGTCGAAGTCCATTTGCGAACTAATGGTTTCTAGACTAGACCTGTATTGACACTATTAAAAATCAATAACGAGGTTTTAGTTTAACATCAGGCGCACATTCATTTATCAAATGACGTTTAATTAAGAAAATACTAATGAAACATACCTACACAGTAACCGGAATGACTTGCAATGGCTGCGTTGCATCGGTCAAGAAAAAATTATCCGCCATAGATGGGGTGGAAGATGTGGCCATAGATCTTGAAACATCCGAGGCGGTGATTCAAATGAATGCACATATTGGTTTGAATACCTTTAAATCGGCCCTGCCCGAAAAATATAGTATTTCCGAAAAGGGTAATCATGTTATGGAAATGATGGCCAAAGAGGAAGAGCAATCAAAACTACAGCAGTTAAAACCTTTACTGCTGATATTCGCCTACTTGTTTGCCGCAGCCTTTTTGTTGAATTATAAGGATTGGAGTACCTCCGAGGCCATGTTGGATTTTATGGGGCTGTTTTACATCGTATTCAGCTTTTTTAAGTTACTCGATTTAAAAGGCTTTCCGGATAGCTTTCGCATGTACGACCCACTAGCGAAAGTCCTTCCTGCCTATGCTTGGGTATATCCGTTTATCGAATTAGCACTGGGATTGTTGTTTTTAATGCGTATTCAAGTACCAGTAGCCTTGGTGATCACGATTATAATTTTAGGTATCACGACCGTTGGCGTAACCAAGAGTCTGTTGGATAAAAAAAGCATCCGTTGTGCCTGTTTGGGAACGGCCTTAAAACTGCCCATGACAGAGGCCACGTTTATAGAAAATGCCATTATGTTGGTCATGGCCTTTGCCATGTTGTTTCAAACAATTTAAAAGAAAATATGAAGAATTATAGTATACTTCTATGGCTTTTGCTACCGCTCTTGGGTTTTTCACAAACCGTAGTGGAGGGCGTGGTACTTGAGCGAAACGGAAACAAGGAAATGGCCCTGTCCGGTGCCAACGTGTATTGGATGGATTCCCAAACCGGTACCATAACCAATGATGAGGGTTTTTTTAGCATTCCCTATTTCAAAGAATATGACAAATTGATCATTAGTTATGTGGGGTTTAAAAGTGATACATTAACGATAAGGGAACCCCAGAGTATTACACATTTTTTGAGTCCTTCCAACGAATTGGACGAAGTAGTGGTACAACAAGAACGAGAAGCCGTACAAAAAACTTTTTTTAGTGCGCAGAACGTGGTGACCATTAATAGTGAAGAGTTGTTAAAAGCCGCCTGTTGTAACCTTTCCGAAAGTTTTGAGACCAACCCTGCCATCGATGTTAATTTTTCCGATGCGCTTACGGGTACCAAACAGATTCAGATGTTGGGGCTTACCAGTCCCTACCTGCTCATAACCCAAGAGAACATTCCTATGGTACGCGGTGCATCACAGGCTTATGGCCTCACCTTTACCCCGGGTACTTGGGTAGAAAGTATTCAGATTACCAAAGGAGCGGGCAGTGTGGTGAACGGGTACGAAAGTATTTCCGGACAGATAAATACCGAGTTGGTAAAGCCTATGACGGACCTACCTTTTTTCGTGAACGGATATGCCAATCAAAACGGTCGTTTGGAGCTGAATACGCATATTAACCACAAACTGTCGGACAAGTGGAGTACAGGACTCTATATACACGGGAACACAAGGAGGCAGAAAGAGGACGGCAACGAAGACGGATTCTTGGATGCGCCCTTGGCCAATCAAATAAATATCATGAACCGTTGGCAATACCAGAATCCGGAAACGGGGTGGGTCAGTTTTTTTAATATCCGTTACCTGAACGATGAAAAACAAGTAGGGGAGGTCGATTTTGACCCTGACACCGATAAATTTACCACGAACGCATGGGGCAGCGAAATAGATACCCGTCGTTTTGATACGTCTTTAAAACTAGGCTACGTGTTTCCCGGGCTACCGTTTCAAAGTCTAGGCTTCCAGGCTTCGTACAGCAGCCATCAACAAGAATCTTATTTTGGTTTTAATCGATATGATATCAATCACAATAGTGTGTATTCCAATTTGTTGTTCAATTCTATTATTGGAGATACCCGCAACAAGTTTACGACAGGATTGACCTTCGCCTACGATAATTATGAGGAACTGGTGAACACGACCGATTTTGGAAGGGATGATGTCTCCGCAGGAGCTTTTTTCGAGTATGCCTACGAAAACTTGGAAAAGATAAGCCTTACGGCCGGCCTTAGGATAGATACGCACAACCGTTTGGGCACCTTTGTTACCCCACGTTTACACGTGCGCTACACGCCTTGGGAACTGGGAAGTTTAAGAGGTTCTTTTGGCAGGGGCAGGCGAGCGGCCAATATTTTTGCCGAGAACCAACAGCTGTTCGCATCCTCGCGTCAAATACAATTACTGGACACCGAAGGAAGTATCTATGGTCTTGATGCCGAGGATGCATGGAATTACGGGGTGAGCTTTTTACAGGGTTTTACGTTTCTGAACCGAAAAGGGAACCTTACACTGGACTATTACAGGACCGATTTTAGGAACCAGATCGTGGTAGATTGGGAAAATCCTCGCGCTATATCGTTTTATAATCTCGATGGAGAAAGCTATGCCAATAGTTTTCAGGTAGAGGTCAACCACGAAATCCTGCATAACCTGGAACTTCGAATGGCCTATAAATATTATGATGTTTCAACCGACTATAGGAGCGGTAGATTACAAAAACCCTTACAGGCCCAGAACCGGTTTTTCGTAAATTTAGGTTATGAGACCAAACCCAAGGAAAACGGATCGCTATGGAAGTTTGATTATACCTTGCATACACAAGGAAGGCAACGTTTGCCCAATACCGATGCCAATCCACCGCAATTTAGGTTGGGCGAATTTGCCGAGGGTTACAGTGTTATGAACGCTCAAGTCACAAAAGTCTTCTCCCCTAGGGTTGAAGTATACCTAGGTGGAGAAAATTTAAGTAATTTTAGACAGCCGAACCCTATTTTGGGCTTGGACAACCCTTTTGGCGAGAATTTTGATACGAGTATTGTGTATGCGCCCATAATGGGTCGGATGTTTTATGTGGGATTTCGGTTTAAAGTACCCTAAAGCCCTTAGCCACCAAAGGGGAAGTTTATTAATTTAATGCTTACGTGTTTGATAGAAGTACTATAATAGATGTTGACAGTATAACGTTTGTATAAATTAATAGGGATTTAAATAGAATAAGAACGGCTCCTCTTCTCAGTTGAGAGGAGGTGGATTCCGACCTTTTTCGGGAGGAAGACGGAGGAGTTGCTTCGTGATGAATTTCGCTGAAGTTTCCTAAAAGTGATGAAAGCGGGGTTAGATGTTAGACTTGGCTTAGTCGAAGCGCTTTCTGGCAGCTGAAGAGTGTAAGAAAATAAAGTATAGTTTATTAAAAACAAAAATAGAAATAACATGAAAAAAATAATAGTAACACTGGTAATGGCGGTGATGACAACGGCTACCTTCGCCCAAGAAAAAAATAAAAAAATGACCATGGAGGTCAACGGAAAATGCGATATGTGCAAGACCCGCATAGAAAAGGCGGCCTTAGGTGTAAAGGGGGTTAAGTATGCGCTTTGGGATATTCCTTCCAAGGAGTTGTCCTTGATAATCGATGAACGAAAAACAGACCCTATGAAAGTAAAGACTGCAATTGTGGCCGTAGGTCACGATACCAAGGAACTCAAGGCAACGGAAGAGGTGTATTCCGGGATACACCCTTGTTGTAAATATCGGGAAGATAATACGGATGATAGTGGGAAGCATAATTAGGGAATGAATACAGGCGATAAAGACCTGATAATTTTTAACAAAGCCGTCTTGAAAGTTTAAGTGCGGCTTTTTTGTTGGCTAAAAAATAGATTTCACCTACTCAACATGACACAAATAGTCAAGTCGGTGCATAATTGGGTTAATCGTTAGCTTTTTCAATGTTGTTTGAGGATATGGGCTGTATTCCCCAGTATTTATTTAAAGCAAGTTGTAGATCATACCTATTTTTATGTCTGTATTTTAATTTTAAGAATGGTAGATACCTATTTTGTCAATGATTTCAATAAATCTTGGCAGACGCTTATCAAGCGCGGCGTACCGGATAATTATACCAATTTAACTTCTAGATGTCGCATAAAACAAGTTTCTTTTTTACTCATTTGTCGTCATAAAATAGAACCATAGCTAATGCTATGCTTAGATTTCATTCCTAAACTGAGAAAAAAATAATTCAAATTTTCAATACGACATTCAAAACTTAAATTGGTATTATCTAGGGACTAGCCACGCTTTTTTAAAAGGGTAAAGTAGAAGGTGGTACCTATGCCTTCTTCGCTTTCCAACCATATTTCCCCTTTGTAATAATGAACTATTTTTCTTGCGATAGAGAGACCAATTCCGCTAGAAGAACTTGTATTTTCCAATTTGTTAAATACCTTAAAAATACGCTCGAAATAGGACTCTTTAATTCCTTTGCCATTATCCTTTATGTAGAATTCGTAATGCTCTTGTTTATCGGTATACCCTATTTCTACAAGACCGCTCTCTTTGTCGTTATAGGCTATTGCGTTCACGATCAAATTCTGAAAAAGTTGTTTAAATCGCCAATTGTTGCCACAAATACTTGGCAATGGGTCTTGCACAACAATTTTTATATGGTCGGGAACCAGTATTGTTTGCAAAAGCTCTGCGAGCATTAGGTTAAAATCTATGTTCTGGTTTTCCTCTTCTAACTTATCTATGGTAGAATAATCTAATATCCCCTTGATCAAGAAGTCCATCTTCTCTACGTTTAACAATACAAGGTTCAAGGATTTCAAGTCTTCCTCGGTCAGGTTATCTTTGCGCTCCTCCATATACCAATGTATAAGGGTGTGCACATTTGTAAGAGGCGACTTAAGATCATGTGAAACTACGTGGGCATATTCGTTAAGCTCCTCGTTTCGCTTGGACAGGCTTAATAGTAGTTCTTCTTTTTTTCGCTCTTGTTCTTTTATTCGTTCTTCGTTTTCCTTTCTTTGAATGACGTTAACAAGCATATTGGCGTACACAAAAAGAATTTCTTTTTCGTTTTCTGTATACTTATTTAGCTTTCTGACCGAATCAAAACCTATAAAACCAATGAGTTCGTTGTTCTTGATTTTCGGTATAGTAATCAAGCTTTTAATGCCTTGGGGCTCTAGGATTGCACGTAAGCCATGTTCCCCATCGAGCGGTAAAAGGCTCACATCTTCTACATAAAAAGGGTCACCGCTTCTATGGGCCTTTAACCACTGGGGTATAAACTCCGTAGGTACATTCTGTAGATTCTGTATTTCCGGGGTAATCCCTTCTGCACACCATTCGTATGTATTGGATGTGGTGTTCTTTTCGAAATCATACGCAAAAATATAGCTCCTATCCGATTCAACAAAGGTTCCGATCTGTTGCAAGGAATCGTTTACCAGTTTATCGATATCCACTAAATCTGAGTTGATATACTTGGTAGAAATATTGATCAATAGCTCCTGAAAGCGTAACTGCCTTTTTATAATGGCATCTTTCTCCAGCTGCGCAATATGGTCTTCCGTATCGTTTTTTAAGGGTGTTGTTTTTCTATCGGCCCTTTTGTTCTTTTGTTCTTTCATACGTTTTATCCTACGGATATAAAACGTCTTTGTAACCGGATTAGTGTATTTCTTTGGTTATGGTTTAAAAGAATACATCATGCTTTCAATTGATGTTTATATGTTTGGTTCTAAAGTCATTTCGCCCAACTAAGTGCTATGACTTCAATTGATTACACAAAACTTGTTAAGGAATGCTGTTTTTAGCGCGATTGTTCTAGTCTTTATATCGTTTTGGTTACGGGTCAACTGGGGTAAAAAAAGCATCAATGCTTTACGGCACACCAACCAATTCTTTAAATCGAGGTATGAAAAATCAATCTATGATAATCTCATCCGAAAAAATCCAAGAAGGCAATCCGGCGGCATGATGCCAATACGGAGTTGCCGTGTTTTTTGCAGTTACTTTGATGTATCTATATTTTTGTGGTTGCATTTTTAGGTCGTAATAATGGATATCGTTCATCTTACTGGTTTTGGATAACGGCTTAGGATTGGTAATGGTTCCTAAAGCAGTAAATCTCTTATTATCCGAAGAACCAAAATATTGGACACTGCTAGGAAAGAATACCACGTGGTTGGTTACTTGTAAAAAGGCCATGGATATGGTGTTTATAGTCTGAGTTTCTCCAAGATCTACCACTACTTCCAAATCATTTCCTTCATAGCCTAGCCAGTTGGCATAAAAACTACTGCCGCCCAATGCGCCATCGGTAAGTACCATGGGATTTTCCTCCGCATATTTTTTAGGTGCGGTAAGGGAAACCACATTTTTTCCCTTGGCCTTATTGTTTCGTTTTGCTATTTCTAAAGCCGATATATAGTTGGCCCCGTATTCACTTACCTTAAATCCCATTTCGTTCATTAGGGTGATGTTGTTTTCCTTGGCCGTATTCGTAAAATTATCCAACAAAAGTGCCACTTTTGGATTTGTTATTTGTGTTCCGTTTTCATTTGTGCTGGTAAGCCTATAGTCTGGTGTCAGGTTTTTTCTACTGGCTTCTAAAACGGCGAAATCGATTCCCATGCGGGCTAGTTTTACGCGATTTATAAGTTCGGGTTTGTCGACTATCGCTTTTTCGGCATCATTGAATAGTTGTGTATATTCTTGGAGAAGTTCCGGACTCAAATACGAAGAAAAAGCTTCCGAAGGATCTCCGTATAAAAACAGGAAAAAATCCTCGTCTTCTTTAATTTTTGAATGTATAAGGTCTACATATTGCTTTATAAAAGGTCCTGCTTCCTCATAATACCCGTTGGTGAATTCCGTTACCAGGGCATCAAGATCTTGATCGGGATTCCAGAGTAATTTGGCGGTAAGGTAGGACCGGAGTTCAAAAAGTTCACTAGGGTGGTGGCTATGTTGTTCAAAGACCCATTTGGCATTGTTGTTCCGGAACAATTGAATGTTGGGCCGTAGGGTATGTATATTTGGAAAGGGTGCCAAAAAGTTAGTGAACTGTGTGGTGTAATCCCAAATTCTAATGTTATCGGTAAGGGTGCTCCATCCGGATAGGTCCTCCGAAAAATCGGTGCATTTTTCCGCGATACTCGCGCTTCGGTCACATTCAATACTGCAAAGGGTAATCAATACGTTTTCCGAAGGTGCTGTTTTAGGTGGTTTTCGTGTGTGTTGGTATGCAAGGGTAGATATGGTCTTTTCCGGAAAAGCTGCGGCCACTTTGTTGACAAAATGTATCATTGTTCCGGCCGGACTCCCTTCTGCGGTATCTATGGCGTTACAGCTTTCACATTGGCAGTATTGCTGGTTATCGTCTTGACTTACGGATACCACGGATGCTTCCGGATTTCTTTTGAATAGTGCAGAAACGGAGTCGGTAACGATTTCCAATACCGTAGGGTTTGTCAAACATAATTGTGTGGGCAGTCTTTTATCACCTCGTAAAGCATAATATTCCGGATGTGACTCGTAGAATACCTCCTCTGGCATAAAACGGTGAAAGGTGTGTACTTTCGCTTCTGGCGCGTAATGTGGGAAGGCCTCGGTAGTTACTTTATGTTGTTTTGCAAATACCTCGTTTTCATAGAAAAGTCTAGAATGTACTGTACGGGTAAGGATATCGGGCGTATAACTATAGTCGATTGTAGGTAAGGTAATGGTGGTTGAGCTTGGTATAGATTCCGCATTGGGCGCATACCACTTACAACCAAGATAGTCTTCAAGAAAAACGAATACGGCGTTGGAAATAGCTTCGTCCGATCCGCCTGAAATATAGATGTTCTTGTTTTCTGTTTTTAGACTGATTTCTTGGGGTTCTAAGTCATCTTCGTTAATGTTTCCGACATAAATTTTAGGGGTATCCGTGGTTTGTGAACTTTCATCCATTAACGGTAATTCCGCACCGCTTATTTTAGAAATATACTCCTGCAAGGTCGTTGCCGCCTTGTATTCGCCCTCCGTTGCAGTTCCCAAATGAACGATTTCATAGCTTGATGCCCCGTTTTTGGTTATTACAAGGTCATTAGGGGAACAAGAGAATAGGCTAACTGTAATTACCAGAAGGAGCGCGCGATAGTTCATAGGACATGGAATTTTATGGAGTCAATCACCTCACAACAGCGTATGTAAAAATACGGCCAAAAATTAGTTAAAGGGAAGTTATTAAAAAAATGGAATAGACATATAGCGTTTGAAAGCCCATGGACAACAGGTTTTACTAATTGTATTTTCATAATCTAATTTGGGCCAACAAAAAACCCGCTTTTGGAAGTTCCAAAAACGGGTTTTTAATTAAATAGTTATATATGCCATCCACAAACAGGCTACAATTAAGCCTGTGGCGGCTTGCCATTACATCATGCCAGGCATTCCACCACCTCCGCCCATTGGCGGCATAGCTGGAGCATCTTCTTTGATATCGGTCAAGGCACATTCCGTAGTCAAGATCATTCCAGAAACCGAAGCTGCATTTTCCAATGCCACACGCGTCACTTTCTTAGGGTCAATGATTCCTGCTTTGAACATTTCAACATATTTTTCGGATTTAGCATCGTAACCGTAGTCGCCTTTTCCTTCAAGGATTTTAGCGATTACGACAGAACCTTCGCCACCGGCGTTGGAAACAATTGTCCGTAATGGAGACTCGATAGCTCTTGCAACGATTTGTAATCCTGTTGCTTCATCCTCGTTTTCAGTAGCAACTTTGCTAAGTACCGTTTTTGCCCGCACCAATGCTACGCCACCACCGGCAACTATACCTTCTTCAACAGCGGCTCTGGTAGCATGTAAGGCGTCATCTACACGGTCTTTTTTCTCCTTCATCTCTACTTCGGATGCGGCACCTACATAAAGTACGGCAACACCACCGGCCAATTTGGCCAAACGCTCCTGTAGTTTTTCCTTATCGTAATCGGAGGTAGTAGTCTCTATTTGAGATTTTATCTGGTTTACCCTCGTTTTGATATCCTTGCCAACACCACCACCGTTAACTACAGTCGTATTGTCCTTGTCTATCTGTACTTTTTCACAAGTACCTAACATGTCAATGGTCGTATTGTCCAAGGAGAAACCTCTTTCTTCGGAAATAACGGTACCACCGGTTAGGATAGCGATATCCTCTAACATGGCTTTTCTACGGTCGCCGAATCCTGGTGCTTTAACCGCTGCGATTTTAAGGGAACCTCGTAATTTGTTTACTACCAAAGTGGCCAACGCTTCACCGTCAACATCTTCTGCGATGATCAATAATGGTTTTCCGGATTGTGCAACCGGCTCCAATACAGGAAGCAGATCCTTCATGGAAGAAATCTTCTTGTCGAATAACAAGATATACGGACTCTCCAATTCACAGACCATTTTTTCGGAATCTGTTACAAAGTATGGAGAAAGGTAACCCCTGTCGAACTGCATTCCTTCAACAACGTCTACATAGGTATCGGTTCCTTTGGCTTCTTCAACGGTTATTACACCTTCTTTACCAACTTTGCCGAACGCTTGTGCAATAAGGTCTCCAATAGTGTCATCGTTGTTGGCAGAGATAGAAGCAACCTGCTTTATTTTCTCGGAAGAGTCACCAACCTTTTTGGACTGTTTTGCCAAATCGGCAACAATAGCCTCAACAGCTTTATCGATACCTCTTTTCAGATCCATTGGATTTGCACCGGCGGCTACGTTCTTAAGACCTTCTTTAACGATAGCTTGTGCAAGTACTGTTGCGGTAGTGGTACCGTCACCTGCCAAATCATTGGTTTTGGAAGCGACTTCCTTAACCATTTGTGCACCCATGTTTTCCAATGCGTCCGCAAGCTCTATTTCTTTTGCTACGGTTACACCATCTTTTGTTACTTGCGGTGCTCCAAATGATTTGCTGATGATTACATTACGTCCCTTAGGGCCTAATGTTACTTTTACTGCGTTCGCCAATGCATCGACACCTCTTTTTAGGCCGTCTCTTGCATCGATATCAAATTTAATTTCTTTTGCCATAATGAATTATGATTTTATTTTTTGTTTCCGTACGTATGGAAATCTGTTTATACTTAACTAGTTGTTATTTGGGATTTCCATTAAAATGGAAATGACAAGTAATCTATTTATATGATTGCTAGGATATCACTTTCGCGCATCATTAAATAGTCGGTGCCCTCTAGTTTTAATTCGGTGCCGGCATATTTTCCGTAAAGAACGGTATCGCCAACTTTAACAGTTACTTTTTCATCCTTGGTTCCAGGCCCAACAGCAACAACTTTACCTTTTTGAGGTTTTTCCTTTGCGGTATCGGGAATGTAGATTCCAGAAGCGGTTTTGGTTTCAGCTGCCATAGGCTCTATAAGAACTCTATCTGCCAATGGTTTAATGTTAACTTTAGCCATAATTGATATAATTTATGTTGATTTATCGTTTTCCGTTAAGTGGCAGAAATTATGCCATTAGCTAAAAACTGACATATTGTAAAACAAAAATGCCAGCTTGTCATTAAGCTGGCATTTTTTATTATTCTGAAATTTTCTATTTATAAGCTATCCGTTGGAGCTGCCTCGGGTGTTATCTCCGGTGTTATTTCCTCTGGTAAGGTTTCTGGAACCGTTGTCTCTATATCATCTCCCTGTAATAATTTGGACTCTACATCGCCAAAATTTCCTTTTAGGGCTATATTGGATGCTAGAATTAGCAGCACAAGTATACCCGCCAATGTCCAGGTGCTTCTATCCAAAAAGTCCCCTGTCTTTTTAACACCACCAACTACTTGGCTTCCGCCTCCGCCAAATGACGAAGATAGTCCACCTCCTTTTGGGTTCTGTACCATAACCACCAATACAAGTAAAAAGCAAACTATGATAATAAGTATCAAGAATATTGAAAATGTACTCATTGTAAATCTCTATTTTCTAATTGAATTTTCTCTACCATTTTTAAACGGTCTGCAAAGAAACCACTTTTTTCCGGATATTTCAAACTTAAAATTTTGTAAGCTTGAATCGCTTTTTTATACTTTTTCTGTTCTAGATATACCCTTGCCAAGGTTTCTGTCATCAGCTCTTTTTTGTCAAAAACTCCCGAGCTAGCGAGGTTTTCCGGTACGGGAATATTGGTTTTGGGAACTATTTTTGGGTTTTGAGCAATAAATTTATCTATTCTGTCGAATTTTTGTTTTTGACTTGGTCGCTGTTCTTTTAAGTCTGTGTCCTGTATTTCTTCCTGTTCCAAGGTGCCCTCTTCTTGGCCCATCGATTTTTTAGTCGTTAGTTGAAGCCACTCGGTAAAAGAAAACTTTTCTTTTTTGTTAAACTCAAGTGGTTCTCCCATTGCTAATGTGGCAGAAGCTTCGCTTCTTGGAGGTTTGGAGGTAAACAATTCCGGATTCAAAATTTGTTCCGCATCTTTTTGGTCCTGTGGCAAAGGTTTATCCTCGGAAGGCTCTATTATGGGCTTTTTTTCTGCAAGGGGTGCTTTTTGTTTCGGAACGGTTTCTTTTACGGCCGGTGTTACGGTCCGCGGCGTATATTCCAAAAAGTCTTTTGTCGTTATAAAATCGAACAACACATCACGATCGGTGGTGTAGGCGGCAGTTGTTTTAAGTGCTTTGTTGTATTTGTAACTGTGTAGATTTTTTAAACCTTTTAAATGCAAGGCTCGCGCAGCTTGAAAATAAGGATACTCTTTAAGAATATCTTCCAACTGGTTTGTCCGCACGGGATCTGCGACTTTTGAAGGATGGGTTAAGAGATATGTAAAATCTGTTACTTTCATTTGTTTAAGACCTTCTCTGTTATGGGCTACCAGTCTGCCAGCGAAGCATTAAAAATATCCTGTGTCAAACGTTCAAAAATTTCTTCGTGAGCTGTGCTCTTAATGGCCGCAAGCTGGGTATTTGCAGGGTAATCGAAGAAAAAAGAGAAGCTTTGGTCAAAATCCGCATCCTCTTTGGTTCTATTGTAAAACCTCACTTTTACCCTAACGGATAAGCGGTTTTGTGCAGCGGTCTGTTGTGCAGTGGCCGACATCGGTGAAATTCGGTATTCGGTAATCTCCCCCTCATATAGCAGATCTGCATCTCCATTGTTTACCAAATCCAAACTGGTCTGGTTTAAAATTCTATCCTGCAAGGCCAAGGTAAAATCCCTGTCCATGCCCGGTTCAAAAATTGACCCTGGGCTCTGGGTAGCGTAATTTTGAAAGTAGTTCACCTGAAACGTAGTGGCCGTTCCTACACTTCCTCCGGTAAAATTATACACGCCACAACCGTTTAGGCATAAAATCAAAAATAAAAAACCGATTCGTATTGGAATGTTCTTCATATTTCTTTTTTTTATCTAACAGCTGTATTAGTTGGTAGTTAGTGGTTTTTAGTGGGTAGAGGGTAGTGAAAAAAGTAGTCAGTAGCGGCTAACAGTTTAGAGTTGAGCGTAAAAAGTAATTAGCTAAAAGTAATCGTTTTTTTTCTATTTGTCTCATTTTAAATAGCTTCTCTTGTCTCTTCATGCACCGCAGTGGGTAGTTTAAAGTAGTTGGTAATTAGTAAATAGTAACCATTGGTTTTAGTTGAATTTGTCTTCATTTTCAGTTTTTTCTAACATCTAACATCTAACATCTAACATCTAACATCCAACATTTAAAGATCATACTGTTTTATCTTCCGATACAACGTTCTTTCGGAAATTCCCAGTTCCGCTGCTGCTGCTTTCCGCTTTCCTCTATTTCGTTCCAGGGATTTCTTTATGAGTTCAATTTCTTTCTCGTGTAAAGATAAGGTCTCTTCTTCTTGTATTTCTTCGGCAAAATGATATTTATCCTCCTGTGGTGTTGGGTGGTAGCTTTGTTCTGGTTTTGATTCCGGCAGTTGGAGCACCTCCATATCCTCCGTATCCTGTGTTTCTATATCTTCATGGTCTTTACCATAAATTTTTCGGATCAGGTTCTCGTTTTCGTCCTGTACTTTTTGGGAATCATTGTTCTTTAATAGTTCCATCGTCAACTTTTTAAGGTCGTTGAGGTCTCCCTTCATATCGAACAGCACCTTATAAAGAATTTCCCGTTCACTACTAAAATCACTTTCAGATTTTGAGTTTTTTATAACAGCAGGTAAATTGCTTCCGGGGTCGCTGGGTAGATAACTATGCAGTGTTGTTGCGGAAATCGCTCTTTTTTCCTCCAAAACGGAAATCTGTTCTGCAATGTTTCTAAGCTGACGTATGTTTCCCGGCCACCTGTATTTTAATAAAAGAGTTACCGCGGTATCGTCTAACCGAATGGCCGGCATCTTGTATTTTTGACTGAAGTCCGATGCAAATTTTCGAAATAGCAAATGAATGTCGTCCTTGCGTTCGCGCAGTGGTGGAATCTGAATTTCTACCGTACTTAATCTATAGTACAGGTCTTCCCTAAATTTTTCCTTTTTAATTGCCTCGAACATATTTACGTTTGTCGCAGCCACAATACGTACATCGGTTTTTTGCACCTGGGACGACCCAACCTTTAAAAATTCCCCATTTTCCAATACGCGTAATAGTCTAACTTGGGTGGTCAATGGGAGTTCACCAACTTCGTCCAAGAAAATGGTGCCGCCGTCCGCAACTTCAAAATATCCGCTTCTTGTTTGGGTAGCGCCTGTAAACGCCCCTTTCTCGTGGCCAAAAAGTTCGCTGTCTATAGTTCCTTCCGGTATGGCGCCACAGTTTACCGCAATGTATTTTGCATGCTTTCTATGGGAGAGGGAATGGATGATTTTTGGAATAGCTTCCTTGCCAACACCACTTTCGCCCGTAACTAGCACAGAGATATCCGTTGGCGCAACTTGAATCGCTTTTTCCAGTGCCCTGTTTAGTTTGGGGTCTTGCCCTATAATTTCAAACCTTTGTTTTATGCTTTGTATGGCTTCCATGCTTCAGTAGTCTTGTCACTATTTTATTGCGCTGCGCTTAATTGTTTTCAGAATACCCTACTGCTTTTCCGATCAAGGTGGCCGAGGTACAAGAGTTCATCTGTACGTTTACGAAATCGCCTACTTGGTACTGTTCCTTGGGGAATACAACTACGGTACTTTGTTCGTTCCTTCCCATCCATTCATGCGGCGATTTTTTTGAAGGCCCTTCGATCAATACCTCTTGTACGGTACCTAAATGTGCTTCTGTTCTAATTTTGCAATGACTTCTTTGCAGGGCGATAATTTCCGATAGTCTTCTCTTTTTTGTGGCATCGGGTACATCGTCCTCCATTTTTCTACCTGCCATGGTGCCCGGTCTTTCGGAGTACATGTACATATATCCAAAGTCATATTTAACATAGTTCAAGGCCCTTAGGGTATCTTGGTGGTCTTCTTCGGTTTCGGTAGGGAAACCGGCAATGATATCTTGCGAGATAGCGCAGTTTGGGATAATCTTCCTGATATTATCTATGAGCTCAAAATATTCCTCGATCGTGTGTAGGCGGTTCATGGCCTTGAGTATGCGGTTGCTTCCGCTCTGTACAGGTAAATGAATGTGGTTGCAGATATTTTTATATTTTGCCATGGTACGTATGACATCCAGCGTCATATCCTGCGGATTTGACGTGGAAAACCGGATGCGCATTTTTGGTTGGGCCAAGGCTACTTTTTCCAATAGGTCGGAAAAATCTACAGCGGTTGCCTTTTGCATATCGCTTGCCTTTTCAAAATCTTTTTTGAGTCCGCCACCATACCACAGATAACTATCTACGTTTTGGCCCAATAGGGTAATTTCCTTAAATCCGTTTGCCCATAATTCGTTTACCTCTTCTAGTATGGACTGCGGGTCTCTGCTACGTTCCCTGCCTCTCGTAAAAGGCACCACGCAAAAGGTGCACATATTGTCACAGCCCCGGGTTATCGAAACAAAGGCGGTAACCCCATTGGTATTTAAACGAACGGGGGAAATATCGCCATAGGTCTCGTCTTTGGATAGGATTACATTTACTGCATCCCTACCGGAATCTACCTCTTTTATAAGGTTAGGCAGGTCTTTGTACGCATCTGGGCCAACTACCATATCCACTATTTTTTCCTCGTCCAGCAGTTTGTCCTTTAAGCGCTCGGCCATACAGCCCAGCACGCCTACTTTTAGATGGGGCCTGGTCTTTTTTACTTTATTGTATTCTGTTAGGCGTTTACGTATGGTCTGTTCCGCTTTATCGCGAATAGAACAAGTGTTTACCAATACCAAGTCAGCCTCGTTCAATTCTTGTGTAGTACTAAACCCATCTTCCGATAAAATGGACGCGACCACCTCGCTATCTGCAAAATTCATCGCGCAACCATAACTTTCAATATATAGCTTACGTGAATTTTTGGTCTTGGTGTCAAGCACCAGAGAAGTGCCCTGTTTTGATTCGTCAATAGTTTTCTCCATAGTGTAACCCAAGGTATACTTATACATATCGGGAGCGCAAAGATACCAATATATTCAAAAATATGACAAGTTGGCAGTATAATTTAGCGTAATTTTAAGCTTTCATTTTTCATATTGACTATCAGATAACTAAAAACCGGAACCAATGAATCTAGAAACCCTTAACCAAAAAATACTGGAACGGCCTCCTTTGGAATTTGGCCTTATTTTTAGTGCATCCCTAGAACTGTTCAAAAAAGTTTGGGTGCAAGGTTTTATAACACTCTTGCTCACTTTTGTAACCATACTGCCATTTTATATCATGATTTATATTCCTATGATCGCTGCCGGTATAACCGATCCCGAACTGCTGCGGCAGGAGGACCCCCCTGTTATGGTAATTGTAGGTATGGTGATCTTAATGCCTGTGTTTTTGGTTGGGGTAATGACATTTGGCCTTGCTCTGAACGCTGCTTTTCTTAAGATTTGTAAGCAGAAAGACAGGAACGATCTTTCAAATGACGATTATTTCTATTTCTTTAAACAAGGGCGGTTAGGAAAGGTGTTCAACTTGGCTTTGCTAATGCTCGGACTTTCGATACTGGGAATGTTGGCCTGCGGACTCGGAATTTTTTACTTGATTGTACCCATGTCTTTGCTCCCGGCTTTTTTGGCGTTTAATGAAGAACTGTCCGCACTAGAAATCGTAAAAGCAAGTTTTTCTTTGGGGAATAGAAATTGGTTGGTCATTTTTGGATTGATAGTAGTTTTGGGAATTATGGCAGAATTAGGTATTGTCCTCTGTTGTGTTGGAATTTTGTTTACCGCTATGCTCTCTAAGGTTCCGGTCTACTTCATGTATAAAGATGGAGTTGGTTTTGAGGAGGGGCCGTAAACTGTTTTTTATTTTAACTAAGTGGTAGGCTTGTAATAAATATTCAGGCTTAATGTATCAAGACGAATTATTTTTAATTCTAACGCAACTCAACTACTTTTTTCTCATCTATAAGGTAACAACCCAATAAATGAAAAAAAATGAAACGTAATCTTTTTTTACTTGTACTATTCATGCTCACCTGTTTTTCTTGTGATGACGATGGTCCTTATGAAGAGTATCTTGTAGCACGACCTGTCTTAATGGATGCCATAACCTTTAAGGCAGAGGCAATAGCCATTGCCGAGCCAGTACCCATTGTTAATTCAGGAAAAATATACGCCTATAAAGACTACATCTTTATAAACGACGTAGACCTCGGATTTCATGTTGTCGACAACCAAAACCCAGCGGCACCCAAAAGTATTGCCTTTATAAAATTGGAGGGTAATTATGATATTTCGGTCAAGGACGATAAGCTGTTTGCCGATAGTTATGGCGACCTGGTTATTTTTGATATTTCGGATATAAATAATATCCAGCTTATGAGCCGTATGGAAAACGCCATTTATAATAATGATGTCTGGCTTGCAAATCTGGACTTCCCACAGGCAGATATTTATGACTATTCTAAAATAGACCATAACAGGGATATCGTTGTTGGTTGGGAGGTAAAAAGAGAGATGAGGCCCGTTTCCGAGTATGAAGCACAGTTCCGTAATATGGAATTTGGTGATGCGCTTTTTAATACAAGTAGCGATGGTGTGGCTTCACAGCCTTCGGTAGGGCAAGGAGGATCAATGGCACGTTTTAAAATTGTGGGCGAATACCTGTATGTCGTAGATTATAGCAACATTATTATTTTTGACATCTCTGATCTAGAGGAGCCAAAAGTGTTGGAAGATGTGCAAGTGGCCTGGGATATAGAGACTATATTCAACCAAGGGGAGGTTTTGTTCATAGGCGGCAGACAGGGCATGTATATATATGACATAAAAAATCCTGCAAAACCAAAATTCATATCCGAATTTAGGCACGGCACGGCATGCGACCCTGTAGTTGTAGCCGGCAATTATGCCTATGTTACCCTAAAAGGCGGTAATTTCTGCGGTAATACGGAAAGTGGGCTTTACGTTGTAGACGTCTCTAATCTGCAAAATCCCGAACTTAAAGTTATCTACCCTATGTTTGGACCAAACGGACTTGGAATAAAGGATGATCTGTTGTTTGTATGTGATGGAAGCGATGGCCTTAAGGTATTCGATAAAAGCAATACGCCCAATCTAGTACAGGTAAATCATTTTGAAAATATAGAGGCGTATGATGTAATTCCTTTGAAAAATTCGCTGTTGATGATCGGCGAGGGAACCTTGAGACAGTATGAGTATCTTAGTGGTGATATCCGATTATTGAGTACGTTCGATTTAAATTGATAGCGCCAAAATTCTGTAAAACACCGCTACATTTAGGGGTGTTTTTTTATTGATAAAGAGCGATGCCTGTAGGAAATTAAAAAATTCAACTACTTTTGTCGTTCACTAATACAGAATGCATGGCTAAGAATTTAGTAATTGTCGAGTCTCCCGCGAAAGCAAAGACCATCGAAAAGTTTTTGGGAAAGGATTATAAGGTAGAGTCCAGTTTTGGACATATTGCAGATTTACCGTCCAAAGAACTAGGGGTAGATGTTGACAATGATTTTAAGCCCAAGTATATAGTTGACAAGGACAAACAGGCCTTGGTGAAAAAATTACGGGATTTAGCCAAAAAGGCCGATACGATATGGTTGGCCAGTGATGAAGATCGGGAGGGAGAGGCCATTTCCTGGCACCTGGCAGAAGAGTTGGATCTGGATAAGGACAAAACAAAACGTATCGTATTTAACTCGGTTACGAAAAGTGCCATTCAAAAAGCGATAGAAAACCCAAGGGAGATAAATTATAATCTGGTAAACGCACAACAGGCAAGGCGTGTACTTGATCGTCTGGTAGGGTATCAATTGTCTCCTGTCTTATGGAAAAAGATAAAACCGGGCCTATCTGCCGGCCGCGTACAATCTGTTGCCGTACGCCTCATCGTAGAACGGGAACGTGATATCGATGCGTTTACTCCGGAAGGTT
The DNA here is from genome assembly GCF_042676845.1 of Maribacter chungangensis. Lineage (NCBI taxonomy): Bacteria > Pseudomonadati > Bacteroidota > Flavobacteriia > Flavobacteriales > Flavobacteriaceae > Maribacter > Maribacter chungangensis. Next base: position 130,872 of record NZ_JBHTHY010000014.1, on the reverse strand, counting down.
CGTTTAAGATATCCGCTGAGTTCAAGACGGCTTCAGGAAATGTGTTCACGGCCAAAGTAGGCAAAAGTTTCGGCACAAAAGAAGAAGCCAATTCCTTTTTGGAAAAGAATATTGGAGCAGCTTTTACAGTAGGTAAACTGGATAAAAAACCAGCAAAAAAATCGCCATCCGCCCCGTTTACAACATCGACCTTACAACAAGAGGCATCTAGAAAACTTTATTTTTCGGTAGGTAGGACCATGCAAGTCGCACAACGTTTGTACGAAGCGGGTTTGATTACATACATGAGAACGGATAGCGTTAACCTATCTAACGAGGCTGTAAATTCAGCCAAAGAGGCCGTTGTTAAGAATTATGGAGAAAAGTATAGTAAAATAAGAAGTTTTGTAGGAAAATCGAAGGGCGCACAAGAAGCACATGAGGCCATTAGGCCTACTGAAATGGGCAACCAGTCCCCATCTTTGGAAAGGGACCAGTCCAAATTGTACGATTTAATATGGAAAAGAACCATCGCATCCCAAATGAGCGATGCCCAATTGGAACGGACCAACGTAAAAATACAAGCAGACAAGCACGATGTAGAATTTACGGCTAACGGGGAGGTTATCACCTTTGACGGTTTCCTTAAAGTGTATTTAGAGGGTGTAGACGACGAAGACCTTGCCGATGAGCAAGAAGGAATGTTGCCTGCCATGAAGCTGGGAGAAACTTTACAGAACAATTACATAACGGCCACCGAACGTTTTTCTAGACCGCCTTACCGCTTTACGGAGGCGACCTTGGTGAAAAAATTGGAAGAGCTCGGTATTGGAAGACCATCTACCTACGCCCCAACGATAAGTACCATTTTAAATAGAGGTTATGTAGAAAAAGGAACCGTAGAAGGTTCTGAAAGAAAATATACGCAATTGCTATTGGAAGAGGGAAGTATAAAGGAAAAAGGACTTACGGAAATGGTAGGTTCCGAAAAAGGTAAAATGGTACCAACCGATATAGGTATGATCGTAACCGACTTTTTGGTTGCCAATTTTGCAACTATTTTGGATTATAATTTTACGGCAAAGGTAGAACAGGATTTTGATGAGATTGCTTCGGGCGACGAGGACTGGAAGAAAATGATGAAAAACTTTTATAAGGATTTTCATCCCAATGTTTTGGATGTTGAAGAAAATGCCGATCGTGCCAGCGGTGAGCGAATTTTAGGTAAAGACCCCAAAAGTGGAAAGCAAGTATCCGTTCGTTTGGGTAGGTTTGGTCCTATGGTGCAAGTGGGTACGGTAGACGATGAAGAAAAACCCACGTTTGCCAGTTTGCTGCCAGATCAGTCGCTTAACACCATAACCTACGAGCAGGCTATGGACCTTTTTAAATTGCCAAGAAAGCTTGGTGTTTATGAAGGGGAAGAAGTAGAGGCCAATGTAGGTAGATTCGGGCCCTATGTAAAGTTTGGCAAGAAGTTTATCTCTATGGAAAAAGAGGACGACCCTATGGAAATAGATATGGACCGTGCCGTAGAACTGATTGTGGCGAAAGAAAAGGCAGATGCGCCTATTGCCGAATATGAAGGAAAAGCGGTGCAAAAAGGTACAGGCAGGTTTGGACCCTTTATCAAATGGGACGGTATGTTCATTAATGTGAACAAGAAATACGATTTTGATAATCTCTCACAAGAGGATATCGTAGAACTCATCGAGGTAAAGAAACAAAAGGAAATAGATAAGGTAGTTCAGAATTGGGAGGAAGAAGGTATCCGAATAGAAAAAGCAAGATGGGGGCGCCATAATATTATCAAAGGTAAAATCAAGGTAGAGTTGGCAAAATCGGTCGATGCGACTAAGATGACCTTAAAGCAAGCCTCGGAGCTTATTGAAAAAAAGACCCCTAAGAAAAAAGCGAAAGCCAAGCCAAAAACGAAAGCGAAAGCGAAAAAGAAGTAGAGGCGATAGTGTTAAACAAGTAGTGGACCGTTATTGGTAAATAGTATTTTGTGAAAAGTGTATAAATTTATTTGTTTATGACTTAGGATTACTTTCTTGAACCTTGAACCTTGAACCTTGAACCTTGAACCTTGAACCTTAAACCTTGAACCCTCTTTCGGGCAGGCTTCAAACCCTAAACCCTTTAACCCAATAATGGCATTTGATTTTTTAGTTCCGGTAGAAGATAAAGTATTAGCACATTGCGAATTATTGCCCGTACAGGCCATAGGTAAAAATACTTACATACACACGGTTAATGATGGTCTCCCCGTATTGGCCAATGCTACGGTAGCTATCTTGGGCGTAAAAGAATCTAGAAATGCGTTCGAGAAAAAACTGGAAAAATTAGATGTCTCCGCTATCCGATTGGAGTTTTATAAGCTGCTATTGGGTAACTGGAACGCTACCATTGTTGACCTAGGTGACATAGAGGAAGGTGAATCGGTAGAGGATACCTATTTTGTGGTCAAGGAAATCGTAGCAGGATTGTTGGAGGAAAATATAATCCCTATAGTCCTTGGTGCTACACAGGACATCACCTATCCTGCGTATAGAGCATTTGACGGTATCAAGGACATGATAAACCTTGTGGCTATTGACAGTCGGTTCGACTTTGGTATAGATGACGAGCTTATTTCCTCCCATTCCTATATGAGTAAGATTATTACGGACAAACCCAATAATCTGTTCAACTTTTCCAATATTGGCTACCAGAGTTATTTCAATGCCCAAGAAGAGGTAGATTTAATGGAGCGTTTGTTTTTTGATGCGTACAGACTTGGAGAGATAGCCAATGACCTATCCTTGGCCGAACCAGCGTTGAGAAACGCACACATGGTAAGTCTGGATGCGCGGGCCATTAAAGCCAGTGAAATTTCTTCATCCGCAAATTTTTCTCCTAACGGATTTACGGGTCGCGAAATTTGCGCCATAGCCAGATATGCAGGAATTAGTGATAAAGTTTCTGTTTTTGGTGTGTACGAAATGGAGAACAATGTGCAGTCCCACCAATTAATTGCACAAATTATATGGTACTTTATAGAAGGTGTCAATTATAGAATTATAGAATCCCCTTATTCAAAGACAGACGATTTTACCAAGTATACCGTTCCCTCGGACGCTGAGGACCTCGTTTTCTACAAAAGTCTTTTGACCCAGCGATGGTGGGTAGAGGTGCCATCAATTTTTACTTCACATACTAAAGCAAATACACCTGCGTTATTACCATGCACAGAGAAGGATTATTTAGATGCTTGCAATCAAAACATTCCGGAAAGGTGGTTTAAAGCGTATAAGAAAGGCTTTAATTAATTGAAAATAATTTTAAGGGATAAACCGCATTTATACAATAATTTATTCAAAACGTAGTTTTAGAAGTTAGAATAAATGAACGTAGTTCGCAGTTTGTAACCATAATCGAAATTTAACCTAAAGTATGAAGAAGCTATTGTTATCATCTATAGCGTTTGTTTTTTTGCTCACGAGTTGTGGGTCCAAGACAAAAGGGGAGCTAGTCGGAGTCCAAGGAAAAAAATGGTATCCGGAAAAGCCGTATGGTATGGAACTTATTCCGAGAGGTTCTTTTATCATGGGTAAGAGTGAAGAAGACCAGGCAAAAGTCTTGAACGCTCCTACAAAAACAGTTACTGTCCGTTCTTTTTACATGGACGATACGGAGATAACCAATAGTGAATACCGTCAATTTGTGGAATGGGTAAAAGATTCCATTGCCAGAACTAAATTGGCCATACTTGCAGATGACCTGGGACTAGGCCCGGATGATGGTGGAATTGGCGAATACGCTTTCAAAGATGCGGATACTACCAAGTCTTCCGCATACGAAAAATACATGTTGGATAATTATTCCGGCATGGGAGAAACCGGATACGAGGGTAGGGCCTTGAACAAGGATGTAGACCTGATCTGGGATGTAAATGACTATCCAGATGAGTATTATACAGAAATCATGGTAGATTCTATTTATTTGTCCGAAGAGGAGTCCTACAATGGTCAACGTAGTATCGATGTTACCAAATTAAAATATAAGTATAGTTGGATGGATATCGAAGCTGCTGCAAGGGCCGCCAATAAAGGCAAGGGTAGTAGAAAGGATTTTATTCGTACAGAGGAGTTGGAAATTTACCCTGACACCACAGTCTGGATACGGGATTTTGAATATTCGTACAACGAGCCAATGCACAACGATTATTTTTGGCACGATGCATACAGTGAATATCCGGTGGTGGGCATCTCTTGGGAACAGGCCAAAGCATTCTGTAACTGGAGAACAAAGTTTAAGAACGATGATCAGAAGAGTCGCAACAAGCAATTCGTAAATAAATTTAGACTGCCTACGGAAGCCGAATGGGAATATGCGGCAAGAGGAGGTATTGAGGGTGGTACATACCCTTGGGGCGGACCTTACGTAATTAGCGATACCGGTTGCTTTATGGCAAACTTTAAACCGCAACGAGGTGATTATGCAGCTGATGCGGCGTTATATACGGTAGAAGCAAAATCGTACGAGCCAAACGACTTTAATCTATATAACATGGCGGGCAATGTTGCGGAGTGGACAAACTCCAGTTACGACCCAAGTGCCTACGATTACGTATCAACAATGAACCCTAATGGCGGTGACCAGTCCAATACAAGAAAAGTGATCCGTGGCGGATCTTGGAAAGATGTAGCTTACTTTTTACAGGTGAGTACCAGGGATTATGAATATGCAGATTCCGTTCGAAGCTATATAGGTTTTAGAACCGTCCAGGACTATATGGGCGAAGAGGACTCTACTCAATAAATAAAAAATATATTTTACGATAATTAATTTCAAATCAAATTTTTAACCAAATCTTTATTAAACCTTTAAATTAAATTAAATCATGGCACAGTCAAAAGCAACAAAAAAATTATTCGCAATGGCCTACGGGCTTGGGGCATCGATCGTAATTATTGGTGCATTATTTAAAATTTTACACTGGGAGTTTGGACCGCTTACAGGTGGATTATTATTAGCTATCGGTCTTATTACAGAGGCACTTATTTTTGCTATAAGCGCATTTGAACCAATAGAAGATGAATTGGATTGGTCTTTGGTCTATCCGGAATTAAACGGTGGGGCATCTACAGGTGCTAAGAAAAGCGAGGCCGCAGAGGTAAAGGAAGCTGAGACTTCCTTGTCCAAAAAATTAGACGACATGTTAAAAGAAGCCGGCGTCGATGCAAATCTTATGGAGAGCCTAGGTTCTAGTATCAAGAATTTTGAAGGTGCGGCAAAAGGAATTGCTCCAACAGTAGATGCAATGGAATCTACCAAAAAGTACTCTGATGAAATGGTACAGGCAGCTTCTCAAATGGAATCTTTGAACAGTCTTTATAAAGTACAACTAGAGAGTGCTAGTAAACAAGCTAGTGTAAACGAACAAGTGGTACAGAATGCAAGTGCATTAAAGGACCAGATGGCATCATTGTCCAGCAACCTTTCTTCATTGAACGGTGTTTATGGTGGCATGTTATCTGCAATGAGCAAAAACTAAATTGGATTTTACCAATACCCCAAATTCAAGTATTAATTAAAATCTAATTATAGAAACATGGCAGGAGGAAAAGAATCACCAAGGCAAAAAATGATAAACCTAATGTATTTGGTTTTCATTTGTATGCTAGCATTAAATATGAGTAAAGAGGTTCTCGCAGCATTCGGGTTAATGAATGTAAAAATGGAGACTTCTAACGCTAAAACCACAGAAAGTAATAATCAATTCTTAGCGAGTTTGGAAACAAAAGCGTCCGAGGATAAGGTTAAGTACGGAGAAGTATACCAGAAAGCAAATCAGATAAAGGTGCTTTCACAGGAATATTTTGATTATTTGGAAACCCTAAAAAGCGGAATGTTAAAAGGGGTTGAAGATCCTACGGATTACCAAGTAATGGACAAAGCGGATTATTTGAACCAACACTTTTTTCAAGGAGATAATTTGACGGAAGGTGGACAGGAATTCATGAAACGCATTACGGACTATCGTACCGAAATCTCCAAATTGGTACCTGCAAATTTAAAGGCTACAGTAGAAGCTCGCTTTGAAGTAGGTGATGAAAACGGTAAGGTAGAAAACAGGGACGGAGCCAAAGTAGATTGGATAGATTATCACTACAAGGATTTCCCATTGATCGCTTCTCTAACAAAATTGACCGCATTGCAGGCAGACATTAAGTCTACCGAGGAGGATGCGCTTAAATCTATGTTGGAAGGTGAGCTTACGGATCAGGTTTCACTTAAGAATTTTGCAACTTCGCTTTTCGCAAGCAAGTCCGCTTTTTACTCAGGTGAAAGTTATGATGGTAAAATTATTATTAGCAAGACCGATAATTCTTCTACCCCTGTAAGAGCGGAACTGACCTTGGACGGTAGAAAATTGACCGAAGGTAAAGATTACAAGATCGAAGCCGGTGGTGTAAAAATGCTAATTGGTTCCGGTGCTGCCGGTGACCATGAGATAGCTGGGACTTTGTACTTTCAACAAGACGGTGCAGAGATAGAAGTACCCGTAAAGAATTCCTTTGCAACTATTTCCAAGCCTAACGCTGCGTTGATCGCTGCGGATAAGATGAACGTTGTCTACCGTGGTGTGGCCAACCCAATGTCTATCTCTATCCCAGGTATACCTAATAACAAGGTGCGCGCCTCTGCCCCAGGTCTTAAGCCGGTAAGTGGTAGCAAGTATGTAATGAACCCAGGTAAAGGAAGATCGGTTACGATTACCGCTTCTGGAACATTGCCAGATGGTCAAGCAATATCCTCTAAATCCGAATTTAGAATTAAGGATATTCCAAGACCTGAAGGAACGGTAAGCAAGCAAGCGGGTAGCATTAAGCTTCCAAGAAAGAACTTGGAGATAGCAACCATCAGCGCTATTTTAGATGACTTCGATTTTGATTTGAGATTAGCGGTAAGCGGGTTTAGCTTTAAGGTTCCTGGTCAGCCTACGATTAGCGTAAAAGGTAATAAGTTGGATTCTAGGGCCAAATCGGCACTAAAAAGAGCCAAAAGGGGAGATGTGGTACAGATATTCGATATCAACGCGTACATCACCAATAATAAGAGTTACAGACTTAAAAAAGTATCTCCTGTAGTCGTGGAGATAGCAAACTAGTAAGAATAAATGATACCGGGTAGCGCTTTTCGTTACCCGGTTATTTTAAAGTAAAACAAACATGAATTGGAAAAATGTTTTTTTAATGGGCGCTTTGGTAGTGTTACCGGCATCCATGATGGCACAAGCTAATATCTTGAACGCCAAAAAGCCACAGGAAGTAGGGGTGCGGACACAAGCCCAGAAAGAGGTGGATAACGATGCTCCTTTGAAATATGGCTATGTAGACGATAGGGACATTCTTTGGTCCAAGACCTTATGGGAAACCATAGATTTGGATGAAAGGGTAAACTTTCCTCTGTATTATCCAACAGATACCATTGACATAGGTTCCGATAGGAGGTCTTTGTACCACGTATTGATGAAGGCCGTTAAGAGTGGGAAGTTGGATGCGTATGCCGATTCTTATTTCACTGAAAAGAGAAATTTTGGTGATTTGTCTGCCGCATTGCAGAAAACGGACACCTTGGATTATGGGTATGAACAGGTAAATGCCGGGGAAGCGGTTTCTGCCGAGTTTATTACCACAAAGGAGATAACTGCCGCGCAAATAGAAGAGTACCGTATAAAAGGCATGTGGTATTTTGATAAGCGCCAGGGAGAATTGAAGTATCGTTTATTGGGTATAGCACCAGTTGCACCCGATGTAAACTTTATGGACACTGACAACCCCGATAAGGTAGAGCTGTTTTGGATCTGGTATCCGGATGCCCGTCAAGTTTTGCACGATGCCAAGGTCTTTAACCAACGTAATTCCGCACAACCCATTTCTTTTGATATGTTGTTGAACGCAAGAAGGTTCAATGCCGTAATCTACAAAGAGGATAACGTGCATGGCGATCGTAAGGTTAGCGATTATATAGCGGATAACGCACTTTTTCAACTCTTGGAAGCAAAGCGAATCAAGGAAGTGATTCGCGATAGGGAACAGGATATGTGGTCCTATTAACAACGATTCAAGATTTAATTAGGTAATTAGAACCGATTTGATGAATATCGGATCGTGTTCAAACTATCCTAAGATTATTTAACATTCCAATTCAATAATACAAAAGCGCTCCGAAAGCAATCGGAGCGCTTTTTTTATGATGTTTTTTAGTGGGCCATTTCTACTTTACCAAAATCTTCAAATTGCTACCTTTGTACCATGTTAGATTATATAGTGGTAGGTTTAGGTCTTGCCGGAACCGCTTTTTGCGAAACCCTGAGAAAACAAAATAAACGTTTTGCGGTATTCAACGATAGCTCGCAAAATGCTTCTTTGGTCGCTGGCGGACTCTCCAATCCTGTTATTCTAAAACGGTTTACAATGGCCTGGAACGCCAACACACTTATTCCGGTGGCAAACACGTTTTATCATGGATTAGAGCGTACCCTAGGTAAAAAGTTGCTTACAGATTTGCCGGTCTATCGAAGGTTTGTATCGGTAGCGGAACAGAATATGTGGTTCGAGGCAGCGGACAAAAAAGACCTAAAGAAGTATTTGTCGCAGAAACTGGTTCGCAACAGCAATAAAGTCTTGATAGCTCCCCACGATTTTGGAGAGGTAATGTATGCAGGTCTATTGGATACGCAGCGGACATTAAAAAGCTACACAGCTTTCTTGAAAGAACAGGGTATATTGGTTTCGGATGGTTTTGACCATGCTAAATTAGAGCAAAGTAGTACGCACGTAACCTACGGTGCACTTACTGCAAACTATATTGTTTTTGCCGAAGGTTTTGGATTGCTAAAGAACCCATTCTTCAATTACCTGCCCATGCAAGGTTCCAAAGGGGAATATTTGATTATCAAATGTGCTGCCCTAAAAGAGAACAATGCTATAAAATCCTCTGTCTTTGTAATACCGCTGGGCAATGATTTATATAAAGTAGGCGCAAATTATGATCGAGATACCTCTTCTAACCTTCCTACCGAAGCTACAAAACGGGAATTGATGAAAAAGCTAAACGAGTTGTTGGCTTGCCCCTACGAGGTAGTAGGTCATCAGGCAGGGATAAGGCCAACCGTTAAAGATAGAAAACCCTTAGTAGGTAAGCATCCAGAACACCACAGGCTGTTTGTTCTAAATGGTTATGGTTCCCATGGTATCATGATCGCTCCATGGGCTGCCGCACAGTTGTTCGCCTCCATAGAAAATTGTACAGCGCTGCACCCAGAGGTCGATATCAAAAGATATGCTGGCGATTATAAGTAAGACTTAAAGAGTTTGTTTTGGTTTATTGGAATCATAGGCAACGAACATGTTGATCCAGATATTCCTGGACAACCTCATAATTACGGGCATGAATACAATTAGGGTACCTATGATGGCTATAAAGGTGTTGATCAATCCTGTGCCAATAATCAGATTTGCTATAACAAATGCCGCTACGGCAAATGCTATTCCCAAACCATAGCTAACATACATGGCACCATAAAAGAAAGAAGGTTCCATTTTATATTTTAACCCACAGGAGCTACAACGTTCGTTCATTTTGTAGATTTTTCCCAAATGGTACGGGTTTTTGTCCAAATACATGCTTTCTTCATTGCATCTGGGGCAAGTTCCTGTTAAAATACTGTAGAGTTTGTTTCCTTTTTTTAACATTTGCAAAACTTTGTACAAAGGTACAGGTTTGCATCTCAATTTAAAGTTATGATAATCGTAAAAATTGATTTGTGAATTGCTGATCCGAATTGATGGTAACATAGCACGTCTGTACCATAAATAAGTATGCCGTTGGGGTAGAAGCCCTGTTAACCTCTTAAAAATAATAAAGTAAATGCTTAACATACACAACCTTTCCGTATCGTTTGGTGGGGAATATCTATTTGAAGAAATATCATTTCGCCTTAATGCAGGAAATAGGGTAGGGCTTGTAGGTAAGAACGGTGCCGGTAAGTCTACGTTGTTAAAACTGCTTTCCAAAGATATGCCTTTGGATGCCGGTACTATTGCGGTTGAAAAGGATATTAAAATAGGTTTCTTGCGCCAGGATATAGATTTTGTACAAGGGAGAACTGTTTTGGATGAAGCCTATCAAGCTTTTGAGGAAATCAAGAAGTTAGAAGGGAAGATAGATGACATAAACCAACAACTTGCCGAACGTACCGATTATGAAAGTGAAGCATATAACCAATTGATGATCGATTTAAGCGATGTAAGTCATCATTACGAAATTTTAGGAGGGTATAATTATCAAGGCGAGACCGAGAAAATTCTACAGGGACTTGGATTCGATAGGGCCGATTTTGATAAAAAGACCGAAACTTTTTCCGGTGGTTGGCGCATGCGAATAGAGCTGGCCAAATTATTGTTACAAAGTAACGATGTATTGTTATTGGATGAGCCTACCAACCACTTGGATATAGAATCCATTATTTGGTTTGAACAGTTCTTGAATACCTATACAGGAGCCGTGGTCATCGTATCACATGATAAAATGTTCTTGGATAACGTTACAAACAGAACTATAGAAATTTCATTGGGTCGTATTTACGATTATAACAAACCTTACACACAATACCTGGTGTTGCGAAACGAGATAAAGCAACAGCAACTGAGCGCTCAAAAAAATCAGGAGAAGGAAATACAGCAGGCAGAACGTTTAATAGAAAAATTTAGGGCTAAATCTACGAAAGCCTCAATGGCGCAGTCGCTCATAAAGAAATTGGATAAAATTGAGCGCATTGAGGTAGATGAAGATGACAACAGTGTAATGAACCTTAGGTTTCCTATTTCGATTACCCCGGGAAAAGTGGTGGTTGAGATAGCCGAACTTTCCAAAAACTATGGCACGAAAGAGGTTTTGAATAGCATAAACCTACTGATAGAGCGAAACAGTAAAACCGCATTTGTGGGCCAGAACGGACAAGGGAAATCTACCCTTGCCAAAATAATAGTAGGAGAGTTAGAGCATGAAGGGCATTTGAAATTGGGACACAATGTTCAAATAGGTTATTTTGCACAGAACCAGGCAGAGTATTTAGATGGTAATAAAACCGTTTTGGATACTATGATAGATGCCGCAAATGAATCCAATAGGAGTAAGGTAAGGGATATTTTAGGGTCCTTTCTGTTTCGTGGAGAAGAGGTAGAAAAGTACGTAAAAGTACTTTCCGGAGGGGAGCGTAACCGTTTGGCACTTGCCAAAATGTTATTGCAGCCTTTTAATGTATTGGTTATGGATGAGCCTACCAATCACTTGGATATAAAATCCAAAAACGTGTTAAAGCAGGCGTGTAGAAATTTCGAAGGAACACTTATCCTGGTATCCCACGACCGTGATTTTTTACAAGGACTTACCAACAAAGTCTACGAGTTCAAAAATAAAGTTATTCGTGAATATCTGGGGGACATAGAGTTCTATTTGGAGCAACGAAAGGCCGATGATTTTAGGGCCATAGAAAAGAAGCAGGAAAAACGAGAGGAAAAAAAGGTGCAAAAGAAAAACACTTCTTTTCAGGATCAAAAGAAGTTGAAAAGCCTGAATAATCAATTAAGTACCCTAGAGCGTAAAATTATGAGCTTGGAAAAGGACATAAAGGCCATAGACCATAATTTGTTGATGGATTATGATGGTACAATTGCCGAACCAAATTTCTTTGACACCTATCAATCCAAAAAAAACAAGCTAGAGCAACTAATGGAGAATTGGGAGCGGATTTCTGCAGAGATAGAAAGCAAAGCCTGATGCTCCTTACCACAGTATAGAACTATTTCACCACACAATTATGGGGTTTTACAACAAACGCGCTCCGTTGAACGATAAAGTTTGATGTTTAAACGTTATAAGTATTAATTTGTAGGATAATTCCTAACTTTTATCTAGAACATCTTTGATATTAACAAACCGATAACGCATGAAAAAACTATACACTTTACTATTTCTGATGCTGTTAATTGCCCACGTAACCAAAGCCGAGGTCTCCAAAAAGGAGAGAAAGGCCTTGGTGGAACTATATCATAGTACCAATGGAAAACATTGGATAAAAAAATGGGATTTGAAAACCGATGTTGCCAATTGGCACGGCGTACAAGTCGTAAACAACAAAGTGGTCGGTTTACAATTGTTCCGTAACAATTTAATGGGCGTGCTTCCAGAGGAAATCGGAAACTTGGAGCACTTAACGAGTTTGAATTTGGCGTTCAATTCCATAACGGGTGAGTTGCCCAAAACACTTACACAACTTACGAAGTTGAAAGTGCTGAAGTTGGAAATGAATAGGATAAAAGGAACAATTCCTTCGAACATTGGGCAGATGGCCAGTCTAGAGGAAATTTCTGCATTCAATAATTTTTTGACCGGTAGCATACCGGAGAGTATCGGTGCAATTACGAATTTGAAAATTTTAAACCTATCCAGCAATAGCCTAAAAGGAATTATACCAAGTTCTTTGGGGTCTTTGGAGAAGTTGGAAACACTAGGGCTATTTGAAAATGCCTTACAAGGAGCAATTCCGGTAGCTATGGGTAATTTGAAAAATCTAAAGGAATTGGTATTGGCCAATAATGATTTAAACGGTGAAATACCAGCGGAATTTGGTCAGTTGGCGAGTTTGGAGGTATTTCAGATTCAAAATAATAGCTTTTCTTCTTTTAAAAATTTGGAAATGTTGGATGAAAGGCAATTCTTGGTTTTCGATTACGATCGGGAAGATAGGAACATACAGTTCAAGGATGTTAATTTTAGCAAATCTAGAATGGTGGACACCAAGTTTGAAGATATTGAGGATTAGTGTAGTTTACATTTATTAGTTAGTTTGGTTAAAATGGGAGATGTGTAGAACATCTCCTTTTTTGTGCTAAAGAATATCATAAATATCATATTTATGCGTTATGGTTATGCGAATCTTAGTGCGTGTAAAAAACTATATATTAAGATAGGCAAATGGGGCAGTACAATATTTTATATATATTTTAAACGATTTTGACCATGAACATTATTCTAAAGGCTACTGCGATTACCTTGCTTCTCTTTGCCACTATCACCCTGAATGCCCAGGTTACGAAACAGGAAAAACAAATATTAAAAGAGTTATATAAAGCTACAAACGGGGATAAGTGGATCCATAAATGGGATTTCAGCAAAAAGGTAGCGACTTGGCACGGTGTTATAGTTGAAAATAATCATGTGGTCGAAATTGATCTTCACCATAATGGTCTGGAAGGAACCATTCCAAGTTCGCTCGGAGATTTGAGTCGTTTAAGGGTGCTTAATTTGGCCTTCAATAAACTAACGGGCCCCATCCCAATTTCGTTGGTGCAGTTGCATTATCTTGAAAAGTTAAAATTAGAAATGAACAGCCTATCGGGACTGTTGCCCTCCAGTTTCAAAAAAGCAAGAAATTTAAGGGAGCTTACCCTTTTTAACAATGGGTTGGAAGGTGTTATTCCGGAGGGAATAGGCGAAGCATCACAGCTAAGGATATTGAATTTGTCCAGTAATTATTTTAAAGGAGAACTGCCCAAAGCGATCGAAGACTTGTCCGAGTTGGAGAGTTTGGAGTTATTTGGCAATACCCTAAGCGGTACCATCGTTGCCGATCTTGGCAGGTTGCGAAACCTAAAAGAGTTAGTGTTGTCCTATAATAGATTTGAAGGAAATCTTCCGGAAAGTACGGCCAGTTTATCCCAGCTTAAACTAGTACAGCTTCAAGGGAATAATTTTGGTTCTATTAGGGCGTTACTAAACCTACGGGCCGAAAGCCTTGCTATTTTTGATAGTGATGATAGTTTTTTGAATATCAAGTTTGGAAGCGATATGCCGTCCCAAACAAGAATGGCAAATACCAAGTTTGAGGATGTTGAGGATTAATTAGAATAAAATTCATAAACTCTTATAATTTATGGGCTCCTTATGGAGCCTTTTTTGTTTGTATATGATTATAAGTTTTGGATAATTTGTGATTAGTTTAACATTGGTTGCAGCTGCAACCAATGGCTTTTTTTCCTAGTTTCGCTGCGTGTTAAAAACAGATTTTGAAATAGATTTTGAAACTTCTATAGGTCCTTGGTTGGGAAGGACGGTAAAAGTCGTGGACCACCATCTACAGGAGGCCTTTGACGCGCATGGATTGGATCTTACCAAGGAGCAGATGATCGTTCTTAAGACCTTGCACGGTCAGGACGGGATCAACCAGAATGAATTAGCTTGTCTTACGTTTAGGGATAAATCTTCCCTAGCTCGGTTGCTTTCTAAAATGGAAGTCAAGAATTATATCCTAAGGGTTCAGAGTGAAGAAGATAAGCGTAATAACGAAGTTTTTATCACCTTGGAGGGAGCGGCCATATTCGAAAGGACAAGACCCGTAATTCAAGGTATAATCGATATAATGGAACACGGCATCAATGCGGAGCATAAAACTATGATGATAGAGAACCTTAAAAAGATCCAACAAAATTTCAAAACAAAACAAGAATCCAAATAATTATCCAAGCATGAGAAATATTATTTTATCCGTCTTAGGTATCCTTCTTATTGTAGGGTCATTTTTTATGGCAAAAGGGATCGTGGACAGTAAAAAGAGCTTTAGGCCCAAGGCCGGTAAAGTTGTTAAAACTGTCTTTACCGAAGTTGTGGAGAATGGCACCGTACCTATAGTCGTCACCGCCAATGGTAACCTTAACGCCAAGCAAAAAGTTGAGCTTTTTACCGAGGTACAAGGTGTTTTTAATCGGGGTAGCAAGCTTTTTAAAGAAGGGCAGACCTATAACAGTGGCGAGACGATCATACGAATAGATGCATCCGAGTATGCCGCATCGGTTCAATCGGCCAAAAGCAACCTTTACAATGAACTAACTTCCATTATGCCGGACCTTCGTTTGGATTACCCGGAAATATTTCCAAAATGGCAAGCTTACCTTAATGGATTTGATATGGCGAAAAGTACACCGGCCTTGCCCGAAATGCCTTCGGAGAACGAGCGTTTCTTTATCTCTGGTCGTGGTATCCTTACGAGTTATTACAACGTAAAAAATTTGGAGCAACGCTTGTCCAAATATAGGATAACGGCACCCTTTACCGGTGTCCTAACCGAGGCTTCGGTCACTGAGGGCTCCTTGGTACGTGCCGGACAAAAGCTGGGTGAGTTTATCAATCCAGGGGTGTACGAACTAGAAGTTGCCGTAAGTAAGACCTATTCGGACTTGTTAAAAGTAGGGGAGAATGTTGCACTTACTACCTTGGACGACCCTAAAATATACAAAGGAAAAGTGGCGCGTATCAACGGCAGGGTGGATCAAGCTACCCAAACCATAAAAGCCTTTATTGAAGTAAGTGATGAAAATTTAAAGGAAGGGATGTATCTGGAGGCTAACCTAGATGCAAAAACGGAGGAGAACGCTATTGAAATAGATCGGAATTTATTGTTGGAAGGAGATCAAATTTTTGTCGTCCGCGATTCGGTTTTAGACGTCATTAGCGTAAATCCGGTCTATTTTTCCAACAAAACCGTAGTGTTGAAAAATGTACCTAACGGCACAACCATAATGTCCAAACCGCTTATTGGTGCCTATACGGGAATGGCGGTTAAAGAGTTCACCGATCAACCGGAAAACACCCAGGAATAATGCGAAAATTAATTGAATATTTTATTCGTTACCATGTTGCCGTAAACGTCATTATTATTGCGTTCGCGATCTTTGGAATCGTTGGGGCCAAGTCCTTAAAGTCATCGTTTTTTCCACTTACAGATTCTAAGAACATATCCGTTAGTATCGCGTACCCTGGCGCATCGCCGCAAGAGGTAGAAGAAGGTATCGTTTTAAAGATTGAGGATAACCTAAAGGGACTGGAAGGTGTAGATCGGGTAACCTCTACATCACGGGAGAATAGCGGTAGTATAAACGTGGAGATAGAAAAAGGTAGGGATATAGACTTTATGCTCTTGGAGGTAAAGAATGCCGTGGATCGTGTTCCGACCTTTCCTACGGGTATGGAGCCATTGATCGTATCCAAGCTGGAGTCTGTAAGGCAAACGATCAGTTTTGCCATAAGTGGAGCCGATATTCCACTGGCTACCTTAAAAAGTGTGGGGCGTCAGATAGAAAACGACCTCAGGGCCATTGATGGTATTTCACAAATAGCGATAACCGGTTATCCGCAGGAGGAAATAGAAATAGCCGTAAACGAGAACGATCTTTTGGCCTACGGAATTTCGTTTACAGAAGTTGCCCAAGCGGTCGGTAACGCCAATATCCTTGTTACTGGTGGTACCATTAAGACCGATGCGGAGGAGTACCTCATTAGGGCCAACAATAGGTCTTATTACGGAGATGAGCTCTCGAATTTGATCGTTAGGGCAGATGTCTCCGGGAGTACCATACGTTTAAAGGACGTGGCAGAAATACGGGATCGTTTCGCAGAGTCCCCGGATGCCTCCTATTTTAATGGCAACCTTTCCGTAAATACGACCATTACGAGCACCAATACGGAAGATTTGGTAAGTTCCGCGGAAAAGGTAAAGGAATACGTAGCCGAGTTTAATGAGAAGTACAACAACGTTCAGTTGGATGTGGTTTCGGACCTGTCCACAACCTTGGTGCAGCGAACCCAATTGTTGACCGAGAACGCTATCATGGGTATGCTCTTGGTCTTGATATTTTTATCCCTTTTCTTAAATACAAGGCTAGCTTTTTGGGTGGCTTTTGGACTTCCGGTAGCTTTTCTAGGAATGTTTGTGTTTGCAGGGTATTTTGATGTTACCATAAATGTGTTGTCCCTCTTTGGGATGATTATCGTTATTGGGATTTTAGTGGATGACGGTATCGTAATTGCGGAGAACATTTACCAACATTACGAAAAAGGTAAGAGTCCGGTGCAGGCGGCCGTAGACGGTACTATGGAAGTGCTGCCTCCTATTATATCGGCGATTATGACAACTATTTTGGCATTTTCTATCTTCTTGTTTTTGGACAGTAGAATTGGTGAGTTCTTTGGAGAAGTGTCCGTAATCGTAATTCTTACCTTGGCGGTTTCGTTGATAGAGGCATTGATTATATTGCCCGCGCACTTGGCGCATTCCAAAGCACTACAACCCGCGGACGACAAACCAAAAAAGGGAATGGGCAAGGCCTTTGCCAAATTGAGGGTATTTAACGAATCCGGCGACAAGTTCATGTCCTGGATGCGGGACAAATTATATACTCCCGCAATTTTGTTTGCGTTACGAAACAAGATTCTGACCTTTAGTTTCTTTATGGCGGCACTGATTTTAACCTTGGGGTCTGTTGGAGGAGGAATCATAAGAACGGCTTTCTTTCCCAGAATTGCCAGTGATCGAGTGCAGGTAGAACTACAAATGCCAAATGGCACCAACGAAAGGGTTACGGATTCTATCATTAGCCTTATAGAGGAAAAGGCCGAAATCGTAAATCAGGAACTGACGGAAAAATATTTTAAAGGGACCGATAAAGTACTTTTTGAGAACATGATACGTAGGGCGGGCCCTGGTTCGGCCACGGCAACTTTGACGATTAATTTGTTGCCAGGGGAAGAAAGGCCAGATGAAATCGCTGCCGATATGGTTACGGGAAGGCTCGAGGAACTCATGGGGCCGGTAGTAGGTGTAGAGAGTCTCATATACGGTTCTGGCGGTAATTTTGGTGGTTCTCCTGTATCTGTTTCGTTACTGGGAAACAATATTACCGAGTTGAAAGCTGCCAAAAAGGAACTCAAAACAGCCTTGGAGAATAACGCTGCGTTAAAGGACATAGCGGATAACGACCCTGCAGGTATCAAGGAAATAAGGCTGGAGCTTAGGGATAACGCTTACCTTCTAGGTCTGGACCTAAGAAATGTAATGAACCAAGTTCGTGCCGGATTTTTTGGAACCCAGGCTCAGCGTTTTCAGCGTTCTCAAGATGAAATTCGCGTTTGGGTTCGTTATGACAGGGAAAATCGCTCCTCTATTTCGGACTTGGACGAAATGCGTATCGTTACCCCAAGCGGCAGTCGTGTTCCTTTAAAGGAAATTGCGGAATATAGTATTGAACGCGGAGATGTAGCCATCAATAGATTGGAAGGTAGGCGTGAAATTCAGGTTTCCGCGGATTTAAAGAACCCAAAGGACAGTCCTACCGATATCATGGCAGAAATACAAAATGTGATTTTACCGGAAATACTATCTAAGTATCCCACTGTTTCTCCTTCTTTTGAAGGCCAGAACAGGGAAGTTGGCAAGCTTACGGGTTCTTTAAAGGTAGTAGGGCTATCGGTCTTACTTCTAATTTATATTACCATTGCGTTTACATTTAGAAGTTTCAGTCAGCCCCTCTTATTGCTCATTATGGTTCCGTTTAGTTTGATTGCGGTATCTTGGGGGCATTGGATCCACGATTTTCCTTTAAACGTATTGTCTCTTTTAGGAATTATTGCCTTAATAGGAATTATGGTCAACGACGGGTTGGTATTGATCGGACGGTTCAATACCAATCTTAGGGAAGGCATGACCTTTGATGCCGCTATTTTAGAGGCTGGTCGATCAAGATTTAGAGCCATATTTCTAACTTCGATCACCACCATTGCAGGTTTGGCGCCTTTGATGTTGGAGACCAGTAGACAGGCGCAGTTCCTAAAACCAATGGCCATTTCCATTGCTTACGGTATAGGGATCGCTACGGTACTTACCTTATTGCTCTTACCGTTATTCCTCTCCTTTGGCAATATTTTAAAATCCAAGAGCGGGACCTTTGGGTCTGGCTATAAGATTACCAAAGAGGAAGTGGAACGCGCGATAAAGGAAAAAAAGGAAGGGCTGCATTTGGAAGGTAAACAATTGCATATATCGCATGGGAATACCAAAGAATTGCCTGTATACGAAGAAAGTGGGAAGGAAACTGTTGAAAAATTAGAAGGAACTACAATAGAATGATCAGATCAAAAGGAATTGCCATACTTTTAATAATGCCGTTTTCGGTATTAATGGCACAAGAACAATTGCTTTCTAAAGAAGAAGCCGTTATTAAGGCATTGGAAAATAATTTCGGGATACAAGTTGCCAAGAACCAAGTTGAAATTGCAGAAAACAACAGTAGCGTGCTCAACTCTGGTTTTTTACCTACCCTAACGGGAAATGCAGGTGCCAATTACCAAAGGGACGATTCCACGTTTGAATTTCCCGGGCAGTTTCTAAGAGATCCCGAGACCGGAGCAAACTTGTTGGACGACTCTGGAAATCCCGTACCAAGACCGGACACCGGCCTGTATAAGGCAGAGGCACAGCGCTATAATGCAGGTTTAGTTGCCAATTATACCCTGTTCGATGGCCTTGGTAGGTTCTACACCTTTAAGAGCCTAAAGGAACAGTATCAATTAAGTACTCTTCAGGCGCGCGAAACTATAGAAAACACCATGATACAGCTATTCAGTGTGTATTTTGAGATTGCACGCTTAACAGAGAATAAAAAGGTACAACAACAGGCTTTGGAAATTTCCAAACAACGGATAACTAGATCGGAATATGCCTTTGAATATGGTCAAAATACCAAACTGGATATCTTAAATGCGCAGGTCGATGTCACCAACGATAGCATCAACCTACTAAATACGAATCAGCAATTGGCCAATGCAAAACGTGATTTAAACGTGGTCTTGAACCAAGATTTGAACGAGGTATTTAAGGTAGATACCGTAATTACGTTTATTCCCAAGTTAAAGCTAGATGAATTTATGGCAGAAGCAAAGCTTAATAATGTGGCGATTCTGCAGACCGACCGAAATTTGGCAATAAACGAGTACGATATTAAGGTAAGTACTTCCGGTTATCTTCCAACGCTGGATCTTACGGGTTCCTATGGATGGAATTTGAATCAGAATGCACCATCGGCCTTCTTCCCGGGGGTTAACGTAAATAACGATAGGAGTTTTGGCCTTGGGGCGCGCTTAACTTGGAATCTTTTTGATGGCGGAGGAACTACCGTTAGGGTCAAGAACGCTAAGATTGCCTACAAGAACCAAGAGTTGTTAAAGAAACAGGTAATGATGGAAGTGGATAGGGACATTAAAAATGCCATGGCGATTTATGAAAACCGATTGAATATTTATAAAATACAGGCGCAAAACGTACTCACCAATCAAAATAATTTTGAGCGCTCCCGAGAGCAGTTTCAGTTGGGCAGGATTACTTCTATAGAGTTTAGACAGGCACAGATCAATTTGTTGAACGCCCAGACCAATAAAAACCTGGCCAAGTACGATGCTAAATTGTCCGAGTTACAATTGTTGCAGCTCACCGGGCAACTATTGAACGTGGAATTATAAGAAAGTGACAACATATTGGTATTAAAACATTGAAAATGTATAGCGATAGAACAAAAAAGGAATTGTTGGAGATTTTGGAGCAGTACCAGATGCTTACATTTGAGTCGCAGTTAAGTTTAAATTGGGAACTGGAATCTAGGGGTTTAGTGGTAGATAAAAGTGCCTTGGAACTGGCCATTGAAGTAAAGATGTCGCAAATAAACGATTTGGAATACCTGAACGAGCTTGGTTTTAACGCAACTAGGGATAACGGTGGTGTAACGGTTACAAGAACGTCCAATGCGATATTTGCAGATGTTATTGCCGTTATTTTTGGTGTATTGGTATTTTTATTAGGTGTTTATGGCGTGGGTTCCTTGGTCTCGTTGTTCGTAAACGGTGAGGAGATAAACGTTTTCTCATTAGCGGTGAATTTGGCCATGGCGGGTCTTGTGCTTTTGGGTTTCAAATTTTTAAACGGTATCCAAAGACTTATAGATTTTACAGGATTTAGTTTGTCCAATCACGCTGGTACAATTACATTAAAGAAACGTTTTGACCTTAAGTTGGAGGAGATCAAAGCAAAGACCTCCGAGTTGTTTTTGGAATCGGATGAGGACGAGCTTATATTAAAACTTGGGGAGCGTACCATCTTGAACTCCAATGCCGATAATATTGTCCAAAGACTTACCATAGAACGCTTAACGAGTGTTCTTAAACAAGGATAGGTCCCAATCCTACTAGTTGTATGTACGAACATTTCTTTCAATGCCCTTACTGTTGGGAAGAGATTTCCATGTTATTGGATAGCTCGGTAAGCCAACAAACCTATATAGAAGATTGTGAGGTGTGTTGCAGACCTATCGAGGTCATGGTTCAGTTTCAAGGTGATGAGCTAACGGCTTTCCAGGCGGTTGACATAGGACAGTAAGGAATGCTGTAGTTTGTTTCTTATTGATAAAATGAGGCCAGGAGTGGAGTTCCGAATCGTCACCATCGTAATAAATTACAGGTCAAGCGTTATAATTCTTCGTTCTCTTTCTGGGAATCGACAAAAGACGTAACAGAAAGGGTAGTATGAATCCAACTTATTTTTAGATAGGGTTTAAAACAAAAAGGCGTCATCTTCATCAGGTTCACCTTTGCATGTAATTCGTGTAGACCTTGTAGCCATAAAAAGCGATGAACATGAAACAAACAAGGGGTAGGATAAAAGAAAAATTTACTTCAGCAACTCCCAGGATTTTGGTGTCGTTAACCCCGGTTCCGCCGGCATCGATAATCAGCCCTTGTAAGCCTGGCATAAAAGCTCCTCCTACGATCGCCATGACCAATCCTGCAGCACCAATTTTGGATTCTTCCTCGTTTAGCCCTTCCAAGGCTACACCATAAATTGTAGGGAACATTAATGACATACAGAACGAAACACCTACCAAACAATACAGGCCAAAAACACTTTGAAGGAAAATTGTTCCCAAAGTGCAAACGCCCGCGGTAATGGCAAAGTACATCAACAACTTTCCAGAGGGGACAAAGCGAAGTAAATAGGTGCCGATTCCACGGCCTATCAGAAATAGAAGGAAGGCTACGAACTGGTAATTGGCGGCTATGTCACTATCTATTTCTATACCCTCTGCATATTGATAGATATACGTCCAGCACATAATCTGTGCGCCTACATAAAATATTTGTGCCACAACACCGAGTATATATTTTTTATTGGTAAATAAGGAGGAGAAGGTTCTGCCTATACTAGGAATAGCTCCTTCTCCTTTGGTCTGAGGCATTTTATTGGCAACTATAAGAATGAATACTCCTATAATCACTAGCCCCAAAATCACATAAGGGTCTCGAATTACGACCAAATCGGAGGTGCGGATCAGTGCCTTTTTAGCTTCTGCCAGTTCAGAATAATTTTCTATATCATCTGACTGAAGCCGCTTAAGAACGAACTGTTGTGCTACCAAAAGCCCTAGTATCAGCCCAACCGGGTTAAACGCCTGAGCTAGATTTAGGCGTTGTGTAGCTGTTTTAGGGTCTCCCATTGCCAAAATATAAGGGTTGGCGGTAGTTTCCAAAAATGCAAGTCCAAAAGTCAATATGTACAGGCCTAGACAAAAAAACCAGAACTGCTCTGTTATTGCCGCTGGGTAAAACAACAGTGCTCCCACGGCATAAAGTGCCAGACCAAGAAGTATGCCTACCTTGTAGGAGTATTTCCGAACAAATAGCGCAGCTGGCAATGCCATACAAAAGTAACCTCCGTAGAATGCCATTTGAACCCATGAAGCTTGAACGTTGCTGAGTTCCAATACTTTTTTAAACGCCTGTACCATTGGGTCTGTTACGGCGTTGGCAAATCCCCATAGGGTAAACAAAGATGTGATTAAAATAAAGGGGATGATAACTTTTTTGGGTACTACCGGTATTTTTCTTCTCTTTTCCATGACCGTACGGTTAGTTTATATAGACCTGTCCAAGTGGGTGTAACCACCGTCAACAAATATGAGTTGACCTGTGGTATGTGATGATTTTTCGGAAAGTAGAAACACTGCCATATCCGCAATTTCTTCAACCGTTGTCATTCTTCGTTCAAAGGGAATCCTATTGTTGATTTCGTCCAATCTTTTTTCTGGATTATCAAAAGTAGCAATCCATCTTTTGTATAAGGGCGTAAAACACTCTGCAATGATCAGCGCATTTACCCTTATAGTATAGGGTAGAAGTTCTACCGCCCACTCACGGGTTAACGCGTTCCTGCCCCCGTTCGCCGCGGCGTACCCCGAGGTTCCTCCCTGTCCGGTAAAGGATGTTTTTGAGCCGATGTTCAAAATTGGGCCTTTACTTTTTTTGAGTTCAGGCAGGGCATAATGGGCCATCATGTAATAATGGGTCAGATTTCTATGAATAGAAGTCGTGAAATCTTCATAGTTGCCATTTTCCAATCCTATCGAATCATTTACCCCTGCATTGTTTACTAGGCCATCTATACGTCCAAAACGAAGTATACATTCGTTTATGGCATTTTTACATTCTTCTGGTTTGGTTAGTTCGGCATGGGCAAATGCTGCTTGGCCTCCTTGCTTTTTAATTTCGGAAATAGTATCCTTAATATCGGTTTTATTTCGTTCTATTATAAACGGGATGGCACCTTCTTTTGCTAGAGAAATACTAATACCTTTCCCAATTCCCGCAGCCCCTCCCGTAACAATAATAACCTTGTCTTTTAATTTTAGATCCATTTTAGTATCGTTTTTTATCCCTTTTATATTTTGGTTGTTCATCAAGTCGAATAGAACTTATTCTGAAATGAGAGGTTTTAAACAATATCCTGTTCATGTTCTAGTCTACTGAATGCATTGAAACTAAATTTATCAATTCGGATAGGGACTGCCCGGATTTCTCTTATTTCGAGTTTAGCTCCGGTATGTGATGATTATGCATCCCTTGTATCAAGTTTCTGGCTACATGTTTCTTTTGGTTGTACAGAATCAAAACCGCTTAAAAACCGTGACGAAGACTTTTAAGTTTTAAAATCGAATAGTACAAGAAAGTCTTACAATTTATCTATTCCTAGTAACATGTCAAAAATTGGGACCAGAATACCGGTGTATTTTGTGTTGATAACAAACACAGGAAGAGAATAGTTTTCGCAACTAGGTTTCTTTTTAGTGAAGTCATTAAAACTTTTTCCGTTCGCTAAAAAATTGCTCTTTTTCGCTCATTTTTTATCTTTTTTTTCCATCCGTAGCGATGCTATGCAACTCAAAAAAGTCTTCAAATGTTCAAAAAATCACTAATTTTCGCTTGAACGCGAAAAGTTTAAATCACTTCAGTGTCTACTATTAGTATTCCCTAATTTGTAATAAGACATCGAGATTCGGAAATCAATGTTTTATTTCAAGGAAGTTGATTTTTGTTCTTGATAAGCTTACATACACAACTAAAAAAACAAATAATTTGTTTTAGGTTTTAGCTAGGTAGGTCATAGAAATCCACAGCATTCCCACCCATTATCCTCAACTGTTCCTCTCTGGTAAATTGTGTAATATAATTGTTTACAATAGTAAAAACCCCTTCGTATCCGCTGGCTAAAAGGCATACTGGCCAATCCGATCCGTACATTGTTCTATGGGTGCCGAAAGCTCCGAAAACGACATCCATGTACGGTTTAAAATCGTCTTCATTCCAATTTGACCAATCCGCCTCGGTAACCATTCCCGAAACTTTACAGTATACATTTGGATGTTGGGCCAGTATCTGTAACTCTTTTTCCCATTCCTTAATTTTTTGAGACTTTATATCTGGTTTGGCCAGGTGGTTTAAAACGAATTTTTGATCTGGAAATTTCTCTATAAATGAAATGGTGTTCTTTAATTGTTGGGGAAATATTAAAATATCGTACGTGAGCGAAAACTGTTCCAATTTGGCAATACCGTTACAGAAGGTCTTGCCCAATACAAAATCGTCCGGTTCACTTTGTAAGATATGCCTAATCCCTTTTAAGTACGGGTTTTTAACAAAATGGTGCAAGCGTTCCTCTATGGTGTCAGAACGCAGATCCAACCAGCCTACAATACCTTTTATAAATTCATGTTCTGCAGCTAAATCCAGCAAAAAAGATGTTTCGGCTTCGGTCTGGTCTACCTGTACAGCTATACAGCCATCAATTTTCCGCGCTTGCAATAGCGGTTTTAAGTCGTTTGGCATAAAATCCTTTCGCAGTGGTAGCATAGTTTCATCCATCCAACTGTGCCTTTTGGCGTTGTAATTCCAAAAATGCTGATGACTATCCAATCTCATTTTTGGTAAGCTTTAACCTGTTGCTTAGAAGTTCCCAAACCTTCTATGCCCAATTCCACAACATCGCCCGGTTTTAAATATTTTGGTGGGTTAAAACCTAAACCTACTCCAAATGGTGTTCCGGTGGAGATGATGTCCCCGGGGAGCAGGGTCATATATTGACTAATATAGCTTACTACTTCCTGTACGTTGAAAATAAAATCCGAGGTATTGCTGTTTTGCACTGTTTCCCCGTTAAGTTTTAACC
This sequence comes from Maribacter chungangensis, assembly GCF_042676845.1. NCBI lineage: Bacteria > Pseudomonadati > Bacteroidota > Flavobacteriia > Flavobacteriales > Flavobacteriaceae > Maribacter > Maribacter chungangensis. Next base: position 105,464 of record NZ_JBHTHY010000014.1, on the reverse strand, counting down.
AAAGGTCTACGTTGTTAGGGTCTGTTACTTCATCTTTTGTAGCTATAAAAGGGCCAATGGGGGCAAACGTATCGCAGCTTTTTCCTTTGCACCATTGTCCTTCCTTTTCCAATTGAAATTCGCGTTCGCTATAATCGTTATGCAAAACATAACCTGCAATATGATCAACTGCATCCGTTTCCGAAACATAGGAAGCCTTTTTGCCTATTACAATGCCCAGTTCTACCTCCCAGTCTGTTTTTTCGCTGCCTTTTGGAAGTATTAAATCATCGTTGGGCCCCACAATAGCCGAAGTAGCCTTAAAGAACAATACGGGCTGTTTGGGAACTGCCATGCCGCTTTCGGCTGCATGCTGTGCATAGTTCAGTCCTACACAAACAATTTTAGAAGGTCTTGTTAAAGGTGGTCCTAAACGTGTTTTTTTATCTACTTTGGGGCACTTGTCTTGGTTGGTTTTTAACCATTGCTCAAGTTTGTCCAGTCCGCCATTTCCAAAAAAATCTTCATCATAATCTGTTCCGAAAGCAGAGATATCAATCCAAGTATCATCGGCCAATTGAATCCCTGGTTTTTCATTTCCGGTTGTTCCAAATCGTATCAGTTTCATACTATTATTGTTTAACTATTGAGTTTAATAAACCCACCATCGATCGGGAAATCCGATCCGGTGATAAAGGAAGCTTCGTCCGAACATAAATATAGTGCAAGATCGGCTACCTCTTTGGGCGTGCCCATGCGGCCAATAGGTTGAGTCTTGGAAAGGTTTGCGAACATTTCCGCTTGGTTGTCCGGGTAGTTTGCCTTTATGAATCCATCTACAAAAGGGGTGTGGATGCGCGCAGGTGAAATGCTGTTGCACCGAATACCGTGCGATACATAGTCTTTTGCTATGGAGTAGGTCATGGTAAGAACAGCGCCTTTGCTCATGGAATAGGCGAACCGGTCCGAAATCCCGACCGAAGAAGCGATCGAGGCCATATTTAAAATAACGCCGCCTGTTTCTTTCATTCCGGGAATGACCGCCAAGATACAATTGTACACACCTTTAACATTTACATCGTAGACTTTGTCCATGTCGGTTTCCGAAGTGTTCTCAATATTTCCGATGTGGGCAATACCGGCATTGTTTACCAAAATATCGATCTTTCCCGATTTAAGTATTGTTTCTACCACTTTGTTCACCCCTTGTTGATCGGCAACATTGCATTCGTGGCTTTCTGACGAACCGCCGGCTTTTTCAATTTCCGCTAGGGTGTCTTTTGCATTAGCGGGATCTAATTCCAAAATGTGCACATGGGCTCCTTGGGAGGCAAACACCTTGGAAATTGCCTTTCCAATTCCGCTGCCTCCACCGGTGACCAATACCGTTTTGTTCTTTAAACTAAATTTCATGTTAGCTGTTTTTTTCGTTATACCAATACGTGCCGTTGGGGAACAGGTAGGTTTCCAAGGATTTTTCTTTCATCGTAATACTGTAGCCTGCAAGTTCCGGGGGCATGTAAGCCCCTTCTTTAATGACTACCGGATCATAAAAGTGTTCATGTAGATGATCTACGTATTCAATGACCCTATCTTCTAGGGAGCCACTTATTGCAATATAATCGATCATAGATAGATGCTGAACATACTCACAAAGACCCACCCCCCCGGCATGCGGGCAAACTGGTATCTTAAATTTGGCCGCCATAAGCAAGATGGCCAATATCTCATTAACGCCGCCCACCCTGCAACTGTCTATTTGACAAATACCTATGGCATTGGCCTGCATTAATTGTTTAAAAACCACTCTATTTTGGCAATGCTCCCCTGTAGCTACTTTGATCGGATAAACCGCCTTAGCTATCTTGGCGTGGCCTAAAATGTCATCTGGGCTGGTGGGCTCCTCGATCCACCAAGGATCAAATTGCTTTAACGAATCCATGTTGGTTATAGCTTCGTCCACATCCCATTTTTGATTGGCATCCATCATTAATTTGAGATCTTGCCCTATTTCTTCCCTAATTATAGCTGCCCTTCGCATATCATCGTTCAAGTCTGAACCTACCTTGATTTTCATATACTTAAAACCATTTTTTTTGGCCTCTTTGCATAGCAGTCTCATCTTTTCATCGGGGTAGCCCAACCAACCCGCGGAAGTTGTATACGCAGGATAACCATTCTTCATTAGGTATGAAATACGCTTCGTTTTTCCCGCTTCGTTTTTCTTTACTAGTTCCAGTGCTTCTTTAGGGGTTATGGCATCGGTGATATATGTAAAATCTATACAGGAAATAAGCTGTTCGGGAGACATATCGGCCAACAATCGCCATAAGGGCTTGCCTTCAACTTTTGCATAAAGATCCCATACCGCATTAACCAAAGCGCCGGTTGCCAAATGGATAACTCCTTTTTCCGGCCCCAACCAGCGTAATTGGCTATCACCTGTTATCATTTTCCAAAAGCCCCCCATATCCGAGGTAAAACTCTCTAAGGTCTTGCCCTTGATCAAATAGGATAATGATGCTATAGCCTGTACACAAAGCTCATTGCCTCTACCTATCGTAAAGGTGAGTCCGTGACCCTCTATACCTTTTTGGCTATTGGTCTTTAATATTACATACGCAGCTGAGTAGTCTGGATCTGGATTCATAGCGTCCGATCCATCAAGCGATTTACTGGTAGGAAAACGAATATCCCGTGTTACAATATCCGTTATAATAATAGGTTGTGACATGCAAACTGAATTAGATGAACAAAATTATACATCATTTGTTGAAAAAACTAAATCAAAAGATACCGGTACTGGTACTTTTTTTGCCATTAAGGTGCGGATGTTGCATTATTTTTGCTTTTGAATTTTCAAATAGGATGATGGCGATATCCTATGAATTTTTTTAAACTGTCTATTAAAGTTGGAAATATTGTTAAAGCCGGATAAATATGCAATTTCCGTTATACTCTCCTTGTTTTCCAAAAGAAGCCTAGAGGCGTAGCCTACCCGAATTTCGTTAAGGTATGCGGTAAACGTCTTTTTGTGGGTTTTTTTAAAGAACCTGCTGAATGCGGATTTATTCATTCCAGCTATTTCGGCCAGATCACTTGAACCGATTTGGGTATTAAAATTTTGAAATACGAACTCATATATCTTATCCAAACGCTTGTTTTCTGTTTTGCGAAAAGAATTGAGGTAACTATTACTGGATAACAATATTTGCCCTTCATGCTTTGCCAGATGGTCTAAAATTTCGATTATTTTATAAATTCGGGAGGTAGGATCATAGGTTATTAGATTGCTTATCTTCTCCAAGAGAAGGGGTTTTAGTCCCTGAAATTTAATGCCTCTATCCGCGCGGTCCAGTAAGCTGGAAATACTTTTCATTTCCGGTATTTGAAAGAATTCTGTTCCCAAAAACTCCCTTTTAAAGTGGACTGCAATAGCTTCGGCTGTCAGGGTAGTATTGCCTTGAAAATAAGCTTCATCGTTTAACCACATGTGGGGCAAGTTCTTACCGATGAGAACGACCTCCCCTTCCTCAAATTTTTGAATATTATCTCCAATAAATCGCGTTCCAGTACTTTTTAGTATTAAAACAAGCTCAAACTCTGGATGAAAGTGCCATACCCTTAAAAAGTTAGGGTGTTTATTATGAGAAACCGTTAGGGACTCATTTGAAACGCTGGACCGGTTTAGTAAGTGAAGTTTCGTATTTGTTGTATTCATCTAAAAATAGTACCGTAATTATAAAGTAAGCCGTGACTTAAACTTTTAAAGAATGCAAGATCCCCTATGTACGAGGTCGGGTATATCTTGAGGTGAAATTAAGTAAAAAACAGGGCGGGTTTAACAGGTCGCCAGCATGGCTAATTTAATATCAATTTAAAATCTAGTTGTCGCATAAAACAAGTTTCTTTTTTACTCATTTGTCGTCATAAAATAGAACCATAGCTAAATCTATGCTTAGATTTTGTTCCTAAACTGAGAAAAAAATAATTCAAATTTTCAATACGACATTCAAAACTTAAATTGGTATAATCAAATTTACAGCATAAATCATATATACGTGTAAAAGCAGGATAGTAGTATGGCCTAGTTTATACTTTCTGGATTATCCCTGTAGCTGTTTTGCATCTACTGTAAAGAAATGAAAGCCAAGTTTTATGTTTTTTTAAGTCCATTTTTTTCAATTATATTGCCGATTCTCAAATTTTTAAATCCATTCAGAACGGAGCATTGGTTAAACACCACGGTCATTAAGTGTACAATAGATACTTCCCGTTTTTAAACCTGCCTTTCTAAGAATGCAGTTTATAACCAAAGTGAATTAACTTTTAAATGTAGTCCAATAGTTGAGTTTTGATAAAAAAGTACTGTTTTTTAATAAAATAAAGGAATTGTAATTTTTCAATTAGGAATAACTTTAGGACGTAAAGTTACAGTAATCATATTTTGTAACAGTCGGTGCGTTGCACAGTTCGCCATGGGTAATCGATAACTATCAGTATAAGAAATAATCGATTTGATATAGTTGGGCCTGTTTGTTTTGGCATTTAATGATTATATTTCCTAATGGGCATTTTTGATAGTTGAACCGTATCCAATAAAAATACGGATATCGAAAAAACTTGAATTAATACGCTCCAGTACTTAAAGTTAAGGAATAGGCTTCTTTGTAGAAGGAGCCATGTTAATAGTCTAATTTATGAAAATAGGTATGAATATGTTGCTCTGGACCAACCACGTTACAGAGGAACATTATCCCATAGTGGAAACGCTCAAAGAAACAGGCTATGATGGCATTGAACTCTATATGGGGGACGGCAATACGGCGCATTACAAAAAACTTGGCGATCATTTTTCCGAACTTGGTCTTGGCGTAAGTGCGGTAACCGGTCTTTCTCCGGAGGAGAATATTTCTAGTTCAGACGTTAAGGTTCGCCAAGCTGGGCTGGATCGTTTAAAGTGGGCTATTGACAATGCTCAGGCGCTTAGGGCAGATGTGCTCTGTGGCCCTCTCCACTCTTCTTTTGCGTTTTTTAGCAGGCAACCACCTACTTCGGACGAGAGAAAGCGAAGTGCCGAAGTGATGCGAAAAGCTGCCGAGTATGCGGCCGCGGCCAAAATTATGATTTGTCCTGAGGCCTTAAACCGTTTTGAGTGTTACTTGTATAACACCATGGCCGATTTAAAGACTTTGGTGGAAGCAGTAGATCATCCAAATTTAGGTGCCATGTATGATACCCATCACGGTAATATTGAAGAAAAAAGTCAATCCGGAGCACTTAGGACCATAGCGCCTTACCTGAAACACGTTCATATTAGCGAAAACGATCGCGGCACACCAGGAAGTGGACAGGTGGCATGGAACGAGGTGTTTTCAACGCTCAAGGAAATTAACTATGACGGTTGGTTGACCATTGAAGCGTTCAGTACCATAATTCCGGAATTTGCAAACGCTATAAACGTGTGGCGGGATTATTCCCCTGCAAAAGAAATATATACTAGCGGCTTACAGTTTATAAAAAATGGAATAAAAGGATAATAGTTCTTTAAATACGATTATTATGATGAAAAAGTTAATTTACCTGTTCTCGGCCATACTATTTTTCGCTTGTAAGGAGCAAAAACCTGTAAAAACTACTTCCGCTCCTATGGAAGAGGTTCCCCAGCAATGGCTTGTATTTGAAGGTAAAGGAGAAAGTGCCAAACATATTGTGCTGGTTTCGGGCGATGAGGAATATCGCTCAGAGGAAACCTTGCCCCAGTTCGCTAAAATACTATCAAAGCACCATGGATTCAAGTGTACGGTGCTATTTGCCCAAAATCCGGATAGCCCAGGTATAGTAGATGCAAATTATGTAAAGAACATTCCCGGTCTGGATGCGCTTGAAACTGCTGATATCATGGTTGTATTTACTCGTTTTAGAGCTTTGCCAGACGAACAAATGCAGTATTTTGATAATTTTTTGATGGCCGGAAAACCTGTCATCGGTATCCGAACCGCGACTCACGCTTTTAATTTTGGAAAAGAGGACGTTACCAACTTTGCCCATTATGGTAACGGGTATCAAGGTGCTGAGACCGATTGGGCCGATGGTTTCGGTCGTTTGGTGCTGGGAGAAAAATGGCATACCCACCATGGCCATCACAAGCATCAAAGTACGCGGGGTGTTATTCCTGAGGACGCCACGTCGCACCCTATAGTGTCTGGAATAGAAAGTGGCAGTATCTGGGGAGCTACCGATGTTTATGGTGTTCGTTTACCCCTGCCTGGAGATAGCCATCCTGTGTTGTTGGGGCAAATTATAAATAGGGAGGGCGAATACGATGAAAACGACTTGTTTTATGGTATGAAACCAACAGATGTAGAACTCGCTAAGGAGAATAACACCGGACTTAAAGTCAATGATATTTTGATGCCTATAGCTTGGACCAAAAGTTACCAACTCCCTGGAGGCAAAAAAGGGAAATCCTTTACCTCTACAATAGGTTCATCTACCGATATTTTAAATGAAAGTCTTAGAAGGCTATGGGTAAATGGCGTTTTTTGGGCTTTGGGCGAGACAGTACCGGATAAGGCCAACGTAGATTTGGTAGGGAAGTATTCTCCTTCGGCATACGGATTTAAGACCGATGAATATTGGGTGGATAAAAATTTGGAGATTGGTAGTCTTCGGTAACATCTAGTAGGTTTTTGAGGTATAGAAAAAGGATCGCTAGGTCGTTTGAAGATTTAAATCGGAAAGTAAGTTAGCATTGACCGCATGGAACTAACTTCTATTTTGGATATTTTGTTTTTTGAATATGCCTAAACGTTGCGCATCAACGCTGTAAGCCTTTTGAATTGCTTAGTATTTGATATAGAAGTCATTTAAACTTTTTCTGTTCGCTAAAAAATTGCTCTTTTTCGCCCATTTTTTGTCTTTTTTTCCTTCCATAGCGGTGCTATGCAACTCAAAAAAGCCTTCAAATGGTCATAAAATTGCTAATTTTCGCTTGAACGTGAAAAGTTTAAACCACTTCATAATAGTTTCGTAAAACTCAGATGGACGTCAATCTGCGTGTTTACTATCTCTGCCATTATTAAATCGATCATGAATAAGGCTCTTGATTTCAATAGTATGAGTTGTACAGCCTGTTAGAATTCACTGAACCTTTAGTGGTATGGTTCCCTTTTGGTGTAGCCATAGCATAGAACTACTTTTTATTTAGAAACAACTGTATGAAATATCTTGTTTGCGAGAAACCGGGGAAATTTCTTTTAAAAGAAAAAGAGGTTCCAATAAGAAAAGGGAACGAGGCTTTATTGCGGATTATTAAAGTGGGTATTTGCGGAACGGATTTACACGCCTATGCAGGAAACCAGGCCTTTTTTAGCTACCCAAGAATTTTGGGTCATGAATTAGCGTCCGAAGTATTGGAAATAGGTGCGAATAGTAGAGGTATAAAAGCTGGGGACAAGGTAGTGGTAATGCCTTATATCAGTTGCGGAAAGTGTATTGCCTGTAAAAATGGAAAAACAAATTGTTGTACAGATATTACGGTGTTGGGCGTTCATGGCGATGGAGGTATGCAAGAGCAGATTTCAGTGTCGGTTGATCTTCTGTTGCCCGCTACTCATCTTTCTGATAATCAAATGACCGTAGTTGAACCTCTGGCTATTGGTGCCCACGCAATAAGAAGGGCGGCTATTAAACCCGGGGAAATAGTTCTGGTGGTGGGTTGTGGCCCAATTGGTATAGGAATTATGAAGCTGGCTCAAATTGCCGGAGCGCAGGTAATTGCCATCGATATTAACGAAGAACGTCTTGCCTACGCAAAAGAAAAAATTGGTGTGGATTATAGTATAAAAGCAGGTTCGGAGGCCGTTAACGAAGTGGCTCGAATTACAAATGGGGATTTGTGCACAGCGGTATTTGATGCCTCTGGCAGTAAAATTGCCTTGGAATCCTGCCCGGAATACATGTCCCACGGCGGACGCTTTGTATTGGTAGGTTTGTCCAATGGGACGCTATCGTATTTACATCCTAAGATACATGCAAAAGAAATCACCCTCCTGTGCAGTAGAAATGCAACCATAGAAGATTTTGAACATGTTATTAAGATAATAGATCAATTTCCAACAGATTCATTTATTACCCATGAAGTACCTTATACGAAGATGATCGAGAATTTTGATAGCTGGCTAAAACCGGAAACCGGTGTTATTAAAGCGACCATTACCTTTTGATTATATAGCGATAACTGATTTACCAAGAACGAAGATGATTTTGGGAAACGATGACGGTAAGGCCAACATCTGGCACTAAAGAAAACCTCTTACTTCAGAATAATCAAATTTGTGGTTGGACGTACTCGTTCATTTCTGAAAAAATTGACGATTTAAAATAGGCGCGAATACTTTTAGACACTGACCATGGGCATCTAAAACACGGATTTTTGTACCAGTTCTCTGTTGAAATTAAGCCAAAGAAATTGAATTGCTTTTTTGGCCTGCGAAAAAGAAAAACCGTGCATAGCCTAGCTACGGCTTATTTTCAATTGGGAGATGGTATTAGGCCTAATGTGCCCTCGAACTCTAAGGGGAGAAACTTGGAATTACCGTGGGTATTCTGATCATAGGGACTAAGCAAGGCTATCTAGAAAATAATTTATATGCTAAAAACGCCTGTACCGCACTGGTACCACTTTAGGGGTTTACTTCAATAGCCCGTTACACAAGCCTATATCTATGATAACGGGGTCTTAATTTTTAAAAACAACCTACGATATTCATGGGGCGGCATATTGGCAATGGATTTGAATTGTTTGTTGAAATTGGATAGGGTGCTAAAGCCACATTCGTAACCAATTTCCGAAATATTCAAATTGTCCTCGAGAAGTAATTTTCGCGCATGACCAATTCGGATTTCATTTACAAAGCGGGTAAATGTTTTGTTTGCCCTTGGCTTAAAATATTTACAAAATGACGTAGTGTTCATATTCAACATATCGGAAACTTCTTTAAGTGCAATCTTATTTTTAAAGTTGGACATAACATAGGCGTAAACCAAACTCATTTTTTTTGTGTCATCTCCTTTTAATACATTGGTGTACGCAGGACTGGACAGTAATTTAAATTGATTGCTATTGGCAAGAACATTCACGATTTCCATTAAAAGAATGATTCTTTGAAACCCCTTTATGTTTCCCATTCGCAACAGTAATGGCTTTATTGTACGTTTTGTTTCCCCATAAAACTCAACCCCCCTAGCGGAATTTTTAATTAGTTTGTTAATGTGATAAAATTCATTTTTTTTCATTAGACCTTCATGTAGCAGCTCTTGATTAAAGTATATCACCAAACCTTTGGTAGACAGGTTACTGTCCGCATCAAAATAGGCTTCGTCACTCCTCCAAAGATGGGGAACATTTGGACCGGTCAGCACCAAATCCTCTTCTTCGAACGTTTCAACATGATCCCCAACAAAGCGGGTGCCCTTGCCTTTGACAATAAACGAGATTTGTAGTTCCGGATGAAAATGCCAATTCGGATTAAAATGCGGACTCACCAAATCCTTGAACAACAGAAGCTCATTGGGATTGAGGGTTTTCTCTATATTCGGAGTGGTCATTATTTTCTGTTAATTTCCAATATTTACTAAATTAGTGCAAAATAGTGTCATCTTTTAGCAAAATATAGGAAAATCAACGCGGTATCATAGCTTATATTTGTTAGGGTACGATACCGTACTGTATTTCTCTCCCCTATCTGCTTAGGATAGCTCATTAGTAACAGCTCTAATAAATTTAAGTTATGCAAAAAAACAACTTTCCAAAATTGCACAATGCTTCCTGGCCCGGAGTGGTGGGAAAAGGACCTGATTCCGAACCTCCAATAGATATTGATACTATGATCGAGCTAACGGCCAGTGCCGAGGTAGACGGCGTTAAATTTGATGGGTTTGACCTTTTTGTAGCGGACCCACATTTGGATATTGACTCGGACGACGATGCCATTAAGGTTATGGCCGATAAGGCGCTAGCTAAAAATTTAGAAATCGGAAGCTTGGTTGCGCCCATTTGGGCAGGCACTGGCGGTGGTTCTGCCATGGGGTCTGCCGAAGAACGAAAACAATTCGTGACACAGGTGCGTAAGGCCAGTAGTATTGGAAAAAAGTTAAGGGACCTTGGTATACGTCCCAATGGCGTTATACGAATAGACTCCTCCATAGATCCGGAAAGTTGGGCAAAAGATGAAGTGGGAAATACAAAGTTGATTGCCCAAACCTTTAGGGAGGCCTGCGATGTGGCGGCAGATTATGGTGAATCCTTAGCTGCCGAAGGAGAAATTTGTTGGGGCGGTATGCACGGTTGGAAAACCATGTTAAACACGCTGGAAGCTGTTGATAGGCCAAACATAGGATTCCAAGCGGATATGGCGCACACCTTGTTGTATCTTCTTGGTTATAACAAGGAAGATGAGCGAATTTTACCAAAAGATTTTGATTGGAACGATCGGGAAACCTTGACCGCCGGGCTCAAAACCTTGACAGCGGCCCTGAGACCTTGGACCATAGATTTTCATGTGGCACAAAACGACGGTACGGTATTTGGCGCAGGCTCCCACGATAAAACGGGAAGACATTGCCAAGCCGCCGATCCTAATGGTAAATTGGATATTGCTGTGGATGCGGGACACTGGTTACGGGATGAAAATGGAATATTGACCAAGAAATTTAATCATATATGTTGGGATGGCTGCATGTTTCCAAACGATGTAATGATGGAACCAAAAACTTGGAACGACATTTTGGCTGCTATGATAAAAGTGCGCGATCTACATGGTTGGTACCAAGCAGAATAAAACCTGGTCAGTAGGTAAAAAAGGAGTTCAACATTATTAGGATAGTATACTATGAGCGAAAAAAAGGAATTTAGGGTAGGATTGGTAGGCTATGGTTTTATGGGGCGTACCCATTCCAACGCCTATAAAAGAGTAGGGGATTTTTTCCCGGAACTAAAATACAAACCTGTATTAAAAGCCGTCTGTGCACGAAACGAAGAACGAGTAAAAGCGTTTGCCGAACAATGGGGGTACGAATCCTTTGAAACGGATTGGCGAAAATTAATTGCCCGTGACGATATTGATGCCATTGACATTTGCACGCCCAATAACATGCATGCCGAGATTGCCATCGCAGCGGCGGAGGCAGGAAAAATGGTACTGTGTGAAAAGCCTTTGGCTAGAACTGTTGCCGAGGCGCAGCCCATGGTAGACGCTATTGAAAAAGCTGGGGTGCCAAATACCGTGTATTTTAATTACAGGCGTATTCCTGCAGTAACTTTGGCCAAGCAGCTCATAGATTCAGGTAAATTGGGCAAGATTTTTCATTTTAGGTCTAATTTTTTACAAGATTGGACCATAAGTCCGGAATTGCCGCAAGGAGGTGAAGGGCTATGGCGTTTGGATAATAACGCTGCCGGATCCGGAGTAACCGGGGATCTCTTGGCACATTGTATCGATACTGCGATGTGGCTTAACGGTGGAATAAAAGATGTATCGGCCATGACCGAAACTTTTATTAAAGAGAGGGTACATAGCGCAACAGGGGAAAAGCAAGAGGTAACGATAGATGACGCTTGTATCTTCCATTGTCATTTTGATAATGGGTCGCTTGGCCTTTTTGAGTCTACAAGATATGCCAGAGGCCATAAGGCACTGTTTACATTTGAGATCAATGGCGAACATGCGTCCATTAAATGGAACCTACATGATTTGTCCCGTTTGGAATATTTTGACCATAGAGACGAATCTATCGAAAGAGGGTGGCGTTCCATCCACGTTACGGATGGGGACCAGCCGTATATGGACAAATGGTGGGTGCCCGGCCTTTCTATAGGCTACGAACATAGTTTTGTACATCAGGTAGCGGACTTCTTAAAAAATTTGGGAGAAGGAAAACCCTGTTCCCCAACCTTTCGTGAAGCACAGCAAACCCAAAAAGTATGCGAGGCGGTACTTACGTCCGCGACATCAAAAAGCTGGCAAGATACCGGTGTACAATGGGGCAGACCTTAACGTACAAAACCAAATTATTTTGGTATTTTAAGTGATATGTTTTTGAACCATCGTTATAGAACAGTTTAATAATTAATTTACAATACCTAAAAAATGAGCGCTACGTTAAAAGGTTTTTCACTACAGGGGACACAAAAGATATATCCGGATTCGGGTGTGGCAGTCACAAGCAATACGGCAGTGGTTACAATGGAAACACCCGAGCTAAAGAAAGGTGAAATTCTTGCAAAGACGCTATATACGGGAATATGCGGTTCGGACAATAGTGCCGCTATTGGTAAGGCAAATTTTGACTGGGTTCAACGCCCACGTATTATCGGGCATGAGTTTAGTGCCGAGGTTTTAGAATTGGGCCCCGGTGAGCATGGAGATGTTAAAGTTGGTGATATCTTTACCCCGCTGGCCATGTTGGGTTGCCGGGATGATGATTGCCCAGCTTGCAGTGTGGCAAAATGGAACCTGTGCCCGCAAAAAGAAATTATAGGCTTTCACAGAAACGGAGGTTTTGGTCAGCGGGTCGTCTTGGAATCTGATCGGGTAGTTCCTTTGATGCAAGGATTAACACCCGTGCAAGGTGCCTTGGTAGAGCCCTTGTCCATTATAACCAACGCCCTATACAATAAATGCCATATTAAACCGGGTCAAGATGTTGTGGTCTCGGGTTGTGGTATAATAGGCTTAATGTCCGCAGAAGTAGCACGGGCTTCAGGCGCAAGGGTTTTGGTCACAGGTATTGCCCATGACCGCAACATCCGGTTGAAAAAGGCAGAAGAAAGAGGATTCATAACCGTGGAAGTTTCCCCTGAAAATAGTTTGACAGCACAGTTAAAACAAGGAATTACAGATAGTAACGGCATCCCTTTTGGCAAGAACGGAAAAGTAGATGTACTTATTGAATGTTCCGGAGTCCCTGCGGTCCTCAGCGAGGCAATAGATGTGGTACGCCCGGAAGGAGATATATGTGTTATTGCTACCTATGGCACGGATGTGGCCATAAACGCCACCCATTTAACAAGGACCTCCCTAAACATGAAAGGGTCTATGGGTTCTTGTAGAGAGGATTATATGACGGCTATGAAGTTGATGGTTACCGGGGTGTTTCCCTCCCAGTTTTATACGGATCTATATGATTTTGAACAGGTGACCCAAGCATTTGAAGACTCTATAAAAGCACAGATCATGAAGGCCGTAGTAAAAATGAACTAAATGGGGATTCCCGATAAAAACAAATAATGCATAGAATATTTATAACAGGCGGAACCGGATGTATTGGTTCGGTTACCATATATAAACTTTTACAGTCCAATGAAGTTGCCAAAATAGTTATAGCAACACGATCAAACAATCCCGATCCTTTAAAATTATGGTTAGGCCAGGATTTGGATGCAAGACTCGAATTTGTAACCTTGGATGTTTCTAACTATTCGGATATAGAACGACTAGTTTTAGAGGTGGATCCTACACATATCATTCACTTGGGTGCCTATCAAAGTCCGGACTGTTCCCGCAACCATATCGGTGGTATGGAAATAAATATAGGTGGCACTATGGCCTTGTTCGATGCTGCTGAAAAACTCAAAAACCTCAAGAGATTCGTGTTTGCAAGTTCTGCGGCGGTTTATGGAATGCGTTCCATGTATGGGCAGGGCATTATCTCCGAAAACGCTCCCCTGGCCCCTCCCAACCACTATGGTATCTGGAAATTGGCAGGCGAACATCTGGCCCGTCTTTATCATGACAACACCAAAGTTCCAACGGTTTGTCTCCGTATCAACACCACATACGGAAAAGGGAGGGACAAAGGAAAGACCTCCGCACCTACCAATGCCCTTAAAGCAATTGCACTAGGCGCGGTAGAAGGAAAGCTTATGCCTTTTGAAATGCCCTATACAGGAAGGGAAAATTATCATTTTGTGGAAGATGTAGGCGCCCAGTTCGCTGCGGTAACCCTTCAGGATTTTAAAGGCTTCGGTGCATTTAATATTCAAGGGGAGACCATACCTATCCAAACATTTTTAGAGTTGGCCGCTGATGGGGCCAAAGCACTTGGCATGGGCAAGTATGCATCGCTACGTATTATGGATAAAGCCCCGCCGAATCTCTTTGTTTGTGATCTGGACCATACAAAAATCACGGAAGCCTTCGCCGATCTTCACCGTACCCCAATTTCGAAAGGAATCATAGAATCGCTTGTAGAATTTAAGTCCATGGCCCAAAAAGGTACCTTAACCTTATCTACACCTGGCTCATGAAAACACTGGGAATAGCATTTATAGGAGCCGGCGATATTGCGGATCTGCATGCAGAGGCCGTAAATGCCCTTCCCGATGCTACATTGCTCGGGCTCTGGAACAGGACCTTGGAGAAAGGTAGGGCAAAGGCAAAACAATTCGGATGTAAGGTGTACCCGTCGGTCGATGCATTGTTAAGTGATCCAAAAGTAGATGCTGTTTTTGTGTTGACCAACATGGAAACACATTGCGACTATACCGTAAGGGCTGCCGAGGCCGGAAAACATATTTTAGTAGAAAAGCCCGCAGCGGCATCTATCGCCGAATTGTCCAAAATGAACGCCGCTGTCAAAAAAGCGTCGGTACAATGTATGCCAGTGCACAATTATATATACGAACCTGGGATAGAGCGGGCAAAATCCATGATCGAAACCGGAAAACTAGGCAGTGTTACCCAGTTCTACATGATGTACAATATTCATCACGCCGATAATATCCGTGTCCGATACCCAGGGGTAATCCGCCAAATTTTAACCCATCATAGCTATACGATGCTGTATTTGGCCGGTAAGCCAAAAACCGTTTCTTGCTTTAAACAAACGGTTGACGATTCCCTTGCGCCTCAAGAAAATGTCGCGATGGCTACTGTTCAAATGCAAAATGGGACCTTGAGCCACCTCTGCGCCAGCTTTGCCAACGACGATCACGCCGGTGATCCTTGGACATGTATTATCAAAGTAATGGGGACGAAAGGAAGCACCCGCTACAGTTATCGCGATTTTGTGATCAATCAAAGGAACGGAGCCCACTCCCAAACCTATCAAAATTATCCGGAATCCATAAAGAATGCAGCGGCACATTTCATAAACCGTGTAGTACGTTTGGGCGAAGCGCCGCTGTCCGATCTAGAGGATGCCATTACCTGCCAAAAAATAATCGAGGCCTGTGAATTGTCCGTTGAAAAAGGAATTCATGTACCTTTAGTATAAACAAGTAATAAAGACGAGAGGATGTTACAAAAGTTCAAAACAAGTATAATAACGTCATTTTTTATCACCTTATTTTTTATCGGGTGTACAGAGCGGAAAGAAGCACTGGTGCACGTCAATAAAAACGACAACATCGTACTTATTGGTAATAATTTAGCTTCTCGAATGTTGAATTTTGGTCATTTCGAGACCGAAATGTACCTGCGTTTCCCCGATAGTTCTTTGGTGATCAGAAATATGGCGGATCCGGGCAACACACCGGGGTTTAGGCCACATTCCTCAAGAAAGTTGCCTTGGGCTTTTCCAGGAGCCGAGGAGTTCTATAAAAATGAATTGTCGAATAAATCTGGAAGTCAAGGTTTTTTTCCTACCGAAGACGAATGGCTTACCAACTTGGGCGCTGATGTTATTTTGGCATTTTTTGGATATAACGAATCCTTTGGGGGCGAAGCCGGTTTGCAAAATTTCAAGGAGGAACTCCAGGCATTTATCAGTCATTCCCAAAAGCAAGAGTACAACGAAAACGGAGCCGCAACCCTGGTTTTGGTGTCTCCTATTGCTTTTGAGGACCTGTCCACAAAAAGGGATCTGCCCAATGGCATTGAAGAGAATAAAAACCTGAAGTTGTACACGGAGGCTATGCGGGAAATCGCCGCCTTAAATCAGGTACCGTTCATAGATGCCTTTACCCCAAGTAAGTCTTGGATGAAGACCGAAAACCCGATCACGGCGGACGGCTTTCAGCTTAACGACAAAGGTTATCAAAAGTTTGGCAAGTTCCTTGCGGACGAGATTTTTGGGCAAGGTGCAACAAATGCAGAACCTAATAGAAAATTGGTGCACGATGCAGTCATGGAAAAGAACTGGTTTTGGCACAACCAAATAAAGCTGCCAAACGGCGTGCATGCCTGGGGGCGGCGGTATGATCCTTTCGGTCCGGACAACTATCCTTTTGAAAAGGAAAAAATACAACAAATGACGGCCATTAGGGATACGGCTATTTGGGAGGCGACCAAGGGAAAATCCTTTGATCTGGTAAGTGCTGATGCAAAAACAAGAACACTTCCGCCGGTAGTGTCGAATTATAATTCAGGAATGGGCAATGTTGAAGATGGCTATCAATATGGGCAAGATGCCTTGGATAAAATCAAAGTTGCACCGGGATATAAATTAGAGCTTTTTGCCTCGGAAGAAGAATTTGCGGATTTGGCAAATCCAGTTCAACTTTCCTTTGACAATAAAGGAAGACTTTGGGTGGGAGTGATGCCGTCCTATCCGCATTACAAACCGGGAGATAAAAAACCCCAGGATAAACTAATCATACTGGAAGATACCGACAATGATGGTAAGGCGGACAAACAAACCACTTTTGTAGACGATTTGAATTTGACCATAGGTTTTGAATTCGCACCAGAAGGGGTCTATGTGTCCCAAGGCACCAATCTTGTGTTATTAAAAGACACGGATGGCGATGATAAGGCAGATGAGAAAGAAATTATTTTAAGTGGCTTTGATGACCACGATACCCATCATACCGCCGGCGCTTTTGCCGCGGATCCTTCCGGTGCCATTTATATGGGCGAAGGTGTGTTCTTGCACACGAACGTTGAAACAGCTTATGGCCCGGTAAGGGCTACAAACGGGGGTTTTTATCGCTACAGTCCGCAGCGACACCATTTAGAACGTACGGCGCAATTGCCCATACCCAATCCATGGGGCATTGCATTTGATGATTGGGGCCAGCCGTTTTTCGCTCATACCTCCGGGCCCGATATGACATGGATGATGCCCGGCACTATAAAACCCCGTTATGGACAAACATCTCCCTTGCCCCAAAATTTAATACAAGATGAGCACCGTGTGCGACCTACCTCGGGCCTCGAGTTCGTATCTAGTCGTCATTTTCCCGATGAAGTACAAGGTGATATAATTATAAACAATACTATTGGCTTTTTGGGAACCAAGCAACATACCATGGTCGATGATCCCGAAAGTGCTGGATACAATAGTCGGTTCAGAAAAGACCTCCTCACCTCAACCGATACCAATTTTAGACCTGTTGATATGGAGTTTGCTCCCGATGGTTCCCTATATCTTGTAGATTGGCACAATGTACTTGTAGGCCACATGCAGCATAATGCTAGAGACCCGTTGCGCGATCATGTACATGGAAGAATTTATCGAATAACCTATCCGTCAAGGCCTTTGGTTACGCCGGCAAAGGTTTCGGATGCGAGTATAGCGGAACTCTTGGATAATTTAAAACTTCCCGAATTTAGAACGCGCTATCGTACAAAAAGGGAGTTGCGTGCTAGGGATGCAGAAGCGGTTTTGGAAAAAATAACACCTTGGGTCGCCAACCTTGATAAAAACGACCCAAAATACGAGCACAACCTGTTAGAGGCACTTTGGGTTACCTGGGGGCTGAACAAGGTAGACGAGTCTTTGCTAAATCAACTATTAAAAGCTAAGGATTTTAGGGCCCGTGCCGCAGCAGTAAAGGTTTTACGTTATAACGGACACCAGATTTCCAATCAAGCGGACCTTTTGATGCAGGCCGTTACGGATAAAAATCCAAGAGTACGCTTGGAAGCCTTTGTTGCAGCGTCATGGCTGCCTAAACAAACAGGCCTTCCTATTCTAGAAAAAGCGGGTGAAATGCCTTTGGACAAGTGGATGGAAAAACCTTACGAAGCAGCCTTGTCACATATCCAAGATGTTAATGTGGGTCAAGATCCGGAAACTAAGGGTACCAAGACGGATTTAGAAGGTGTGGAAAAAGACCTTTTTGTAAAGGGCGAGGAGATTTACAATAGAGAGGGATTTTGTGTCACCTGCCACCAAACGGACGGCAAGGGATTAAGTGCTTCACAATTTCCGCCGTTGGCAAAATCGCCATGGGTGACCGGTAGTGAGGAACGACTCATAAAATTAACACTGCACGGGCTTATGGGGCCTATGGAGCTTTTAGGCAAAACCTACCCGGGCCAAGTACCCATGACCCCTTATGGAGGAATGTTGAACGATACCGAGGTGGCCAGCGTGCTCACTTTTGTGAGGAATACCTTTGGAAATAAAGCTAGTGCCATTACTCCAGAAATGGTCAAAGAAGTGAGAGAAAGCACAAAGGACAAAGAAGGTTTTTACACGCCTGCGGAGCTATTGATCGAGCATCCTTTGGAATAGGGAGGAGATATGTTTCCCTATGGTAAACCATAAACATAAAATAGATGAAAAGACATTGTTTAGCACTTGATTTAAAAGATGACCCCGCATTAATTGCCAGCTATGAGGAGTACCATAAAAATGTATGGCCAGAAGTTTTGGATAGTCTTAAGGCTTCTGGAATAATCCACATGGAAATTTATCGTATCGGAAATAGACTTTTTATGATTATCGAAGTAACCGAGGAATTTTCCTTTCAGAAGAAGAGTGAAATGGACGCGAATAATTCTCGAGTTCAAGATTGGGAGGTGTTAATGTGGGAGTATCAAAAAGCCTTACCCTTCGCTAAGCAAGGCGAAAAATGGTTGCCTATGAACAAGATATTTGATTTTAGTATTGAAGTGTAACCTACTCATAAATCTATGGGAGGTGGTTTAAGATAAATGTTGTTTTTTAGTGCTGTAACATTTTTTCCGGCCTGATGAGTGCCGTTCGCTGTTCTGGTCAAGTATTTTATTAGGTATTCCCAAAGCTGTTTTGGAAACTTTAAAAAGGTTCGGTTCGGTACGTTTTCTGCGGAAGATAAAACGGCTTACGTATTGTTATTGCGTACGCTTTTGGCATTAAGCAAAGTCACCAGGATTACATATCCTAACGGCCCTCGCCTTTGCAAATAAGAAACCACGGGCTATCGCCCTAGTTCTTTATTTTTCTCCAAGATCGGGAACGGTGTTCCCTCTTTCCGTAAACCAAAGAACCACGCCAAAATGGGCGTGGTTTCTTGAGTGAAGTGATGGCACTAGGATTCGAACCTAGGACCGCCTGCTTAGAAGGCAGGTGCTCTATCCAGCTGAGCTATGCCACCATTTTTTAATCTGCGTGCAAATGTATTAAAAATTATAGCGTTGTAAAACGAAAACGGTTCAAAAAAAACGATTATATCCAAAGGACGTATAAGCCGGTATGGACACACCGGTGTTTTAAAAAACTGTTTGTGTGGTATGGTGTTGAAAATAAAGGGGATAGGGGTGTGATTGTGTTATTTTTTAGCGGAGCGATGACTTTCATAACGGTCATAGTTTTCCCAAATTTTATCCAGTACACTAAGAAAAATATCAAAATCTTCCTCTGAAATACCGGCGATACTCATTTCTCTAATATCCTTGATAATGGGCATTACGCGCTCCATCAATTCCTGGCCGGCAGGGGTCATGATCAGTTTAAATCGCTTTTGGTCATCCCGGAAGCGTGATTTCTTCAAAAAACCTTTTTTACAAAGTCCGCTGATTACCCGGGAGGTGGTAGCCCTGTTTCTAAAATTGGTGTTGCTTATTTCGGCTTGCGATGCATCGGTACCCAATAAATGTACCCTTCTAAGAATGACCCATTGTTCTATGGTAAGATCAATATCGTTTTCGGTAAATGCGGTAACAAAAGTAGCCTGTACCTTTTTTAAGGTACGATCTAAATACACGCCAAAACCTTCGGTACGATCCATAAATCATCGGTATAAAGGTCAAAAATAAGGAGAAAAAACAAAATAATGTTGTTGATGCAACAATATTAAAAATTTGTAGTATTTTTGATTGCCATAATACAAGCAGTGCGATGACAAAGAAACAGGAATCGGAAACTATCTTATTTAAAAGTTACATCCTTGAAGATAGTACCTATAAAGGCGGAGGAAAGAAAATTGTGATGCCAGACGGTATAGAGGTTCATAAGCTATCCTCTAACGAGAATCCTTTGGGTTTTTCAGATAAGGCTAAGGAAGCTATTACAAGGGCAACCAATGATTTAAGCCTCTATCCGGACAATACCGATATTCGACTACGAGAGGCATTGGTCAGGGATTTTCAAAACGAACTTTCTGTAGATCACTTCGTAACCGCCAATAGTGGTTCGGAGATTATCGATATCATATCCAAAGTATTTTTGTCGGAGGGTGATGAGATTATCGTTTCCCAACCCTGCTTTTTACCGTACACGGCTTTTACCAGATGGATGGGTGCTACCGCGATCAACGTTCCCATGACTCCTGATTATAATTACGATTTAGACGGGATTTTAAAAGCAATAACATCAAAAACAAGATTGGTGTTCTTGGCCTCGCCAAATAATCCGTCCGGGAATTATATTCCTTATCAGGATTTAAATACATTTTTATCAAAAATACCAAGCCATGTCATTGTCATTTATGATGAGGTGTACCGCCATTTTGCTGACGCCAAAGACTACACGTCTGCTTTGCCATTTGTAAAGGCAGGACATCATATCATAGCTATTAACAGTTTTTCAAAAACCTATGGTTTGGCGGGTTTGCGCGTAGGCTATTGCTATGCTCCGAAGGAATTGAGTAATTACATGAGAAAGATATGTAAGCCTTTCTTGCTTTCTTCCTTGGCACTAGAAGGTGCTATCGCCTCATTGGCGGATACGGCTTTTGTGGAAAAAACCGTTGACCTTGTTCGTACCGAACGCAGCTTTGTTTTAGCCGGATTAAAGGAGCTAGGTATTACCTTTTGGCCTACCCAAGGTAATTTCGTTTTGATAGATCCGCCTGTAGAAGCTATAAAATTTACCTCCTTAATGGAACAACAGGGGATTATGGTACGTCCCGTAGGGGTCTTTGGTGCGCCAGGCAAAGTGCGTATTTCCTTTGGGGTCAGAGCGGCCAATACGGCCATGCTTTCCGCTATTAAAACCGTGTTAAATAATTAGAACTTCAGGGATTATTATATAATTTTAGAGAACATGTTGCATAAACAACAAAAAGATAAAAAAATGGATACGACTACCTTGCCTAAACTACATGAAAACGCGAAAGATTTTATGCCTATAAACGGTACGGATTATCTAGAGCTGTATGTGAGCAACTCAAAACAAGCGGCGCATTTTTATAAGACTGCTTTTGGATTTCAATCTTTAGCCTATGCCGGATTGGAGACCGGACTCAAAGACAGGGAAAGTTACGTAGTTATTCAGGATAAGATTCGTTTGGTGCTTACATCGCCCTTAAAAAGTGGAACGGCAATTGGCAAGCATATAGATGATCATGGAGATGGAGTAAAAGTGGTTGCGCTATGGGTCGATGATGCCACCTATGCCTATAACACGGCCATGGAGAAAGGGGCCAAATCCTATATGGAACCAAAGACCGAGGAGGATGCCGATGGTACCGTAGTGCATTCCGGAATTTACACTTATGGCGAAACGGTCCATATTTTTGTAGAACGTAAAAACTATAACGGAACCTTTTTGCCCGGCTATAGAAAATGGGAGACCCCGGATTACAATCCGTCTCCAACCGGTTTAAAATATGTAGATCACATGGTAGGCAATGTAGGATGGAACAGAATGAACCAATGGGTAGATTTCTATGCCAACGTGTTGGGTTTCACTCAGATTTTATCTTTTGATGATAAGGATATTTCTACGGATTTTACCGCGTTAATGAGTAAGGTGATGAGCAACGGAAACGGGCGTATCAAATTTCCGATCAACGAGCCTGCAGAAGGAAAGAAAAAGTCTCAAGTGGAAGAGTACTTGGATTTTTATGAAGGCGAAGGTATACAGCATATCGCAGTAGCTACTGATGATATCATAAAAACGGTAAGAGAATTAAAAAGTAGGGGAATCGAGTTTTTAAAAGTTCCGGATACCTATTATGATGTCGTTTTGGACCGTGTGGGCAAGATAGATGAAGATATTGCACCCTTAAAGGAACTGGGTATTTTGGTGGATCGGGATGATGAAGGCTACTTATTGCAGATTTTCACAAGACCGGTAGAGCCAAGACCCACCATGTTTTTTGAAATTATTCAGAGAAAGGGTGCACAGTCATTCGGAAAGGGTAACTTTAAAGCACTGTTCGAGGCCATTGAACGGGAGCAAGAGCTTAGAGGTACCTTGCACTAGGGTTTAAAGTTTCAGGTTCAAGGTTAAAAAAGGTAGTTAGTGTAAATAAAGAGGATTAAGTAGTTGGTCATAAGTTGGTAAGTAAAAAGAGGTGTGTAGCATCACATATTTGGCTCTTGACTCTTGACTCTTGAAATGGAATCCTCCTGCGGCGGACAGGCTTGACACTTGAATCCTGTTACGGCGGACAGGCTTTATTTTGTATTTAAACTTAAACTAAAAAAAATGCCCATATATCACAACTTAGGTAAATTTCCACAAAAGCGGCACACCCAGTTTCGGAAACCTGACGGAAACTTGTATTATGAGCAATTATTTGGAACGATCGGTTTTGATGGCATGTCCTCATTGCTCTACCATGTACACAGGCCTACCCAGGTTAAGGAAATAGGAAAGGCTATGGACATGACCCCAAAGATTGCCGTGGCCAAAAATATTGCTTCCCGTAAACTTGTTGGCTTTGATGTGGCGCCAAAAGACGATTTTTTGGACTCGCGCGAACCTATGATGGTCAATAGTGACGTGTTAATTGGTCTCGCTGCTCCAAGAAAATCCATGACGGAATATTTTTATAAAAACTCCGATGCAGATGAGATGCTGTTCATTCATAAGGGAACGGGAACCTTAAAAACTTTCTTAGGGAATATTCCGTTTGAATATGGGGATTACCTCATTATTCCGAGGGGAATGATATATCAGATGGAATTTGATACGGAGGACAATCGCATCTTGTACGCAGAATCTGCGCATCCCATTTATACGCCAAAACGCTATCGAAATTGGTTTGGACAGTTACTGGAACACTCGCCTTTCTGCGAGCGGGATTATAAGCTGCCACAAGACCTTCAAACGCACGATGAGAAGGGTGATTTTGTAATGAAGATAAAAAAACAGGGCATGCTACATCATTTGGTCTATGCCACACATCCTTTTGATGTGGTAGGTTGGGACGGTTATAATTACCCCTACGGTTTTTCGATCCATAATTTTGAGCCTATTACAGGACGTGTGCACCAACCGCCACCAGTGCATCAGACCTTTGAAACAAGTGCTTTTGTGATATGTTCCTTCTGCCCGCGTTTGTATGATTATCATCCAAAATCCATTCCGGCTCCTTACAATCATTCCAATATAGATTCGGATGAGATGTTGTACTATGTAGATGGCGATTTCATGAGTAGGACCGGTATTGGTCCGGGATATATATCATTGCACCCTGCAGGTATTCCCCATGGTCCCCATCCGGGAACCTACGAGGCAAGTATCGGCAAAACAAAGACCGAGGAGTTGGCCGTAATGATCGATACCTTTAAGCCGCTTCAACTCACCGAAAATGCAATGAAAATTGATGACGGAAAGTATTTTAAGTCGTGGTTGGATAAGGAGTGATGTGAAAAATGGCACTATAATAAAGAATACGACTTTGTGTTAGGATGTCACTTCGAGTGACTTTTTCGACCATTTCGGGAGTAAAAGTCGTATCGAGAAATCTAAATAGTATAAAAAGTTATCGATAAAAAACCACTTACAGGGTTTCACTCGAACTGACAATATAATTTTAAAAATTGACTTTTAAGCCATGTTAGAACTAAAGAATACTAATTACTAATAAGTTACAAAGCTATTAGATATTTAAAAAACATACATGAAAAAACTTACATCTTGGCTGGACATTCCGGCCGATTCTGATTTTAGTATATATAATCTGCCTTTTGGCATCTTTTCAAAGAAAAAAGGAAAAACAAGGGCGGGTATCGCCATCGGAAATCATATTGTAGATTTGGCCGCCTTGGCCGAAGCGGAACTGATAGACGTTTCTCCCTTCGTATTCAGACAATCCACCTTGAACGAATTTATCGGTCTGGGAAAAGAAGTAACCAATAAGGTACGACTAGATGTACAAGGCTTATTGATCGATGCCGATTCTCCCCTAAAGAAAAAACCGGAAATCTTGGTCCCACAGGCCGATGTACAAATGCATCTACCGGTTCACATTGGAGACTATACCGATTTTTATTCCAGTATAGAACATGCTACCAACGTGGGTAAAATGTTTCGTGATCCCGAGAACGCGCTTTTACCAAATTGGAGGCATATTCCGGTCGGGTATCATGGCAGGGCATCGTCCATTGTAGTAAGTGGTACGCCTATCAAAAGACCAAAAGGACAATTGATGCCCAAAGATGCTACCGCGCCGGTATTCAAACCCTCCGGCAGACTGGATTTTGAACTGGAAATGGGTTTCATCACGGGAAAAAACACGCAATTGGGTACCAGTATAGGGACCAAGGAGGCCGAGGATTATATTTTTGGTCTGGTTTTGTTCAATGACTGGTCCGCACGTGATATCCAAAAATGGGAATACGTTCCTTTAGGGCCTTTTTTGGGTAAGAACTTTGGCTCTTCCATTTCGCCTTGGATCGTTACCATAGAGGCATTGGAACCTTTTAAGGTTGCCGGACCAAAACAGGATCCGGAGGTATTGCCGTATTTGAAATATGAAGGAAACCAGAATTACGATGTGCAATTGGAAGTCGCCCTGCAACCCGAGAACGGTGAGGAACAAACGGTGAGCAGTTCCAATTTTAAATACATGTATTGGAACATGGCGCAGCAATTGGCGCACCATACCATCAACGGTTGTAATATCCATATTGGCGATGTCATGGCATCGGGCACCATTTCCGGAAAGGATGAAAGTTCGTACGGATCAATGCTGGAAATTTCATGGGGCGGTTCCAAACCCATTACCTTAAAGGACGGCAGTACGCGTACGTTCATAGAAGATAACGATACGGTTATCATGAGAGGTTTTGCAGAAAAAGACGGAATCAAAGTTGGTTTTGGAGAAGTACGTGGAACTATTTTACCTGCGGATTAAGGTCGATTTGTTGTCGTAAACCTTAAATATAGTTTGGTATTATAGAAATTGATTGTTCAGATGAGTGTTAGTCCAAGCGCAATCGAAGACCAATAAGTTTATAGGATTATCCGCATTTCCCCCGAACCGTCGGGGGCGCTCAATGTGACATTTTCATGTCATGTCGATAATTTTGAATTATGTTTTAAACCGATTAAAACGAATGAACAAAAAAATAAAAACCATTTCCCCTTCGGATGTTTCACAGCCGGAATTGCATAGCTATTTATTATCGGCCGTAGCGCCAAGGCCTATCTGTTTTGCCAGTACGGTAGACAAGGACGGGAATGTAAATTTAAGTCCGTTTAGTTTTTTCAATGTGTTTAGTTCCAATCCGCCCGTGCTTATCTTTTCTCCCGCCCGTAGCGGACGCGATGGTAGCATGAAACATACGCATCAAAACGTATTGGAAGTGCCTGAGGTGGTCATCAATATCGTCAACTACCCCATGGTAGAGCAGATGTCCCTTGCTAGTACAGCTTACGATAAAGGCGTAAATGAATTTGAAAAGGCAGGATTTACACAAGTGAAGAGCGATGTAGTTTCCCCTCCAAGGGTAGGGGAGGCACCGGTAGCTTTAGAGTGTACGGTAACCCAAGTAATTCCCCTGGCGGATGCGCCCGGAGCAGGAAATCTAGTCCTAGCACGAGTAGAGCGTATGCATATCCAAGAAGAATATTTGGATGCGGAGGGACAGTTAGACACCCAAAGATTAGACCTGATCGGTAGAATGGGCGGCAGTTGGTACACCCGCTCCAGTGGTGATTCCCTTTTTGAAATCCCCAAACCTTTGCGCACCAAAGGTATTGGGGTGGATAATTTGCCAAAAGTAGTTGTAGAGAGCACCGTGCTTACCGGAAATAACTTAGGCCGTTTGGGGAATTTAGAACGCCTGCCTTCTCCCCAAGCAATTGCAGATATACAAAAAGATACCGAAGTTATTTCCATATTGGAAGTATCTGATAATCATTGGTTAAAGGAAAAAGCCCACGAATTGGCCAAAAAGTGGATAGAAACCAATCGGGCTAATGATGCACTTGCCCTTTTGCTTAGTTTGGGCTAAAAGCTTCAAGTTGTGATAGATGTTCCTTGTCTCCCGTCAATTGCCATTGTCCCAAACTAATAGGAATATTACCAATACTGTTCAATCCGTCAAAAAAGGATTTAAGTTGGAACTCGGTGCCGTCGTTTTCCAGTTTTCGGGCATATTCGGCCAAGGCTTGTTCTACCAAATATTTACCGGTAATGTAACTGGTTCCATAACCTGGTTGTCTTAGGTACAGGTGTTGTTCAAAAATAAGTAGCTCTTTCTCGGTCTTCATCCATCCCCTTGGGGTAAAGTCGGAATGGATCTTGCCGGCCTCTTCCATGGTCATTTCGTTCGCATGTGCATACAAGGAACCTAGTCCACGGGCGGCACGTTGGGCGATCATAATATATACGATTTCCCGCACACGCGGACTATCGTCATACAAGCCCGCTTGCATAAACAATTCTTCCACGGCCGTAGCCATACCCTCGTTTCGCGAATCGAAAATATTGTACAAAAGGGCGTTTTTCCGAATACTGCTTTGGTGCGGTTCGTTGTCCATACGGGCAAGCTCAAACCAGTGGTAAAAGTGAGAAAAAAGGGGTCGCGGATCATAATGCGCCGTAATCCAAAAGAAATTCCGTTTTTCTTCTGGAATAAATTTGCCGTAATGTGCTTTCAGTGCGGGTTCGTAGTAGTCCTTAACGGTTACGATATCTTGGTCTTCAAGGAACGACAATAAACTGTTCGCCGCTTTTTCGTTTAACAGTGCATAATCCTCTGGCGTGCTGGCTGCCGTTAATGTTGGTAAATCCCTATTGCGATGTTCTTCCAATTTTAGCCCTGCCCACGCCCGCGTAAGCTCTCTTTTTAGGAGAAGGACTTCGTCTTCCCACGTCATGGGTACGAGGTGAACGTTCTGTTGGTACCAGGTATAATTATCCTTGCCAATACCCGATGGTCCTGTTTTGGATGATGCCCGTGCTTTCAGCCAAGTTGCCAAGTCTTGGGTTGCTGCAATCGCCTTATCAATGGCTTTAAGGACCTGTTTGTCCTTTCCGATTCCAGGTTTTCGCTTTAGGTTTTCCAAGTTGGTGGTTTGGGAATGGATGTCCCGTATGCCCGTAATCCATAAATCTTTTGCATTGCCTGTGAGGTTTATTTTGGCCTGTGCATTTAAGGCCGGAATTACGTTAAGCTGGGTGATAAATTCCTTTCGTCTCTCCTCTGATAACGGAAAATTATATTGCCAGACCTCTAAAACGGCATGGTGGGTGGGTCCTTCGTGGGCAGGCACATCGCTACGGGAATTCCATATCGTTTTGTAAAAGGCGGGGTCTCGCTCCCACGGTTTTAGAATACGTTGGTTAAAATCATAACCGTTCATTTCCGCTTTTACAATATGCCAGTCTACCTGTTTATCAATTGGCCAAGATGTGATGTCCAGATTGTTTAGACGTTGTTGAAAAAGTTTGAAATTGGCATCCCTTCGAAGAAAAGTTTCCGGTCGGTAGTCTGGAGCACCTTCAAATAAAGGTGGAGTTTCGAATGCACGCCACTCTTGGAAGAGTTTTTCTAACGCCTCGTACGAACTGCCGGCATTAGACTGTCCATTGCTGTTGCCGGTAGAAAACAACAACAGGATTAAAAGTATTTTTAAACTACCGATTGCTGTTTTTTTCATACTATTTTTTTGAGAATTATGTACCTAGTTAGACTCTAAAAGTAGATAAAAAAAGTTTTTCCATATTTGAAACGAAGTAAATAATGAAAAATGTTGTTCTTAGTGATCGGGAAAAGACCATTTTGGAACGTATCATACACTTTTACAGGCTACAGAAAAACTCTGTGACAAAGTAAATGGAAGTCTATATAGTATTCAAACGCATGTACATGGAGAGGTAGCGACTACCACTGCGCCGCCAAAGCTACTGTCCATACAGCTATCAATCATGAACCGTTTCATACCAATAACAGCATCGGGAATGTGAGTCCTGGCAAACACCAACTTACGGTAATCGACCTTACATGATTTGAAACCATTATAAAAGAGAATGTTGTTTTAGTCTATCCCAAGTTTTTTACGCCCAAGGCAGATGGTTATTAGGATACCTGGTCTGTGCAAGCGAACTTTTATTAGCCAACTTCGCGAACCCGTATATACAATAGTTAGGTTCAGTCTATAGCGGAGTAATAAAAAGATCATGTTTGGGATGTTATTAAGAACGGTAAGGCCATGCCAATGGATACCTATTGGTTTAGTTTTGAATTGGAAAATGACAAAACCAGAAAGGGTTGTTTTGTTTTAAAGCGATAGCTATGGTTTTTCACCTGTACCCAGAATGGTGTATTTTTGGATGTACTTAAAATTAAACATAGATTTTTTGGAAAATACTATCTACAAGGTGCAGGTCGCATCTCCCGGAAGAATAAATTTGATCGGGGAGCATATAGACTATAACGATGGTTTTGTGCTGCCGGCGGCAATAGACAAGTATATTTTCTTCACCCTAGTGAAGAACGGTAGCCAAAATCTATGTACCATAAAAAGCAAAGGTTTTTCCAATGTCCTGAAAGTGGACCTGAACGAGATAAAAAAAGGTATCAAGGGCTGGCACGCGTACATGATTGGTGTGCTGAGCGAAATTCAAAAATTAACGGATGGCCTAGAAGGTTTTGATTGCGAGATAGAAAGCAAGGTACCTGTTGGTTCCGGCGTAAGTTCTTCGGCCGCATTGGAGTGCGGACTCGCCTACGGCCTTAACGAACTGTTTGGGTTAGGACTGGACAAATGGCAGTTGATTCGAATTGGACAAAATGCGGAACACCATTACGTAGGAACCAAATGTGGAATTATGGACCAGTTTGCATCCGTAATGGGTAAGGAGGGACATGCCATCTTCTTGGATTGCAAGTCCTTGGAATATGAATACGTTCCCACCCGGTTGGATCCCTATAGCCTTTTGTTGTTGAACACCAATGTTTCCCATGATCTTAGCACGGGGGAATACAATATCCGTGGGGCGCAATGTGAGGAAGGGCTAAAATATATTGCAAATCATTTTTCGATTGTCCCTTCCTTTAGGAACGTAAACTTGGAGATGTTGGAGGAGACCAAGGATAAACTCGGACTACAATTATTTAAAAGATGTTCCTATGTAGTGGAAGAGATAAGCCGCGTTGTAAAGGCTGTAAAAGCACTAAAAAGCAATGACCTTGATGACTTGGGGAGACTAATGTACGAGACGCACGAGGGTCTAAGTGCCCAATACGAAGTAAGCTGTAGGGAACTTGATTTTTTAGTGGCACTCGCCAGAACCGAGCCGGCCATTCTGGGAGCAAGGATGATGGGAGGCGGTTTTGGAGGTTGCACGCTAAACCTAATACATAAAGACGCCATAGCCGCTTTTGTTGACAAGGCTTCCCGTTTGTATAAAGATACTTTTGCACTGGAACTTAGTGCGTTTGAAACTTTACCGAGTGATGGTACCTCCCTGTTGAATAAGTCATAGAACCATTGGCCTTTTCCGTGTTTTGTTCCCTGTTATAATTAGAGAATCGGAGCCAGCGCTATTGCTCCTATGTATTGTTGACTTAACGTGTCGGATTCATGGAAAGATTTCAATTGAAAATGTCGATATGTTGTAGGAATGTGGTAAACCTTCATCTAAACAAAGGTTTTCAACGTTGTGCCACTCTTGAAAGAGGCCTTCTGGTTGAACGGAATTTTTATTTTTAGTTGGTGACCATAACGTATAACTATCCGCCGAAAATAAAGGTGTAAGAAATACTGATATCCAGTATTTTTAAATGGGAGGTTTTGTGTATTTTATTTAGTGTATTCAAAAGGCAAGTCATTTTTCTGCAATGTTTGACATCTGAGAATTGTCATAGGCACAAAACGTATGTTTCACTATTTTTATAACATGCAACGACTAAAAGCATCCGTTGGGATGTGCTTTGGTCTTTAAAACAAACTTTCGTGTGGCCAACAATCTTTATCGCTGCCTATGTACTTATTGCACTTATGATCGTGATAAGTCTGCTCTTGCACGGTGCAAAACCTTCCAAGACCTTGGCCTGGCTTTTGGCAATTTTCACCATTCCCGTGGGCGGCATATTGCTCTATCTGCTTTTAGGAAGAAATAGACGAAAGCAAAAATTGCTTAAACTGGGCAAACCGCTCTCTATTGCCCAACCGAAAGTCTATACGCCAGAAGAAATTTCAACGGCAAATAGCTATATAAAACTTCAAAAACTGGTACATACGAACTGTGGTTTTCCAGTAACCGATGACAACGAACTATATCTTCTGAAAAATGGCAAAATGACCTTCGATGCCATTTTTGAAGCCTTGAACGGTGCACAAAAACGAATTCATATACAATACTATATTTTTGAGGATGGCGAACTGGCCGAGCGTTTGCTGCAGTTGTTCACGAAGAAAATCGCACATGGAGTAAAAATCCGAATGATCTATGATGGTGTCGGTAGTTTTTCCCTAAGTAAAAAGTACCTGAAAAACTTATTGGAGATCGGGGTAGATGTGTATCCTTTCCTTCCTTTTAAGTTTGGACGGTTTCTACGCTCTATAAATTATAGAAACCACCGTAAGATAATCACGGTAGATGGCCGCATAGGGTTTACCGGCGGCATTAACATATCCGATAAGTATTTAAAAGGAGATCCTACATTGGGAAACTGGAACGATATGCATTTACGGATCAAGGGCACTGCGGCCATGCATTTGGATTATGTTTTTACAACGGATTGGTATCTTGTAAGTCAGGAGAAAATTGCGCTGCTACCATTGGCAAATACCCTGTTAAACGGAAAAGGGAAAAGGGTGCAGATAGTCTCCAGTGGTCCGGACGACGATTTTCCCAGTGTAAAACAGGCTTATTTTTCCATTATCAATACCGCTAGTGAATATCTGTATATTACCAATCCGTATATTATTCCCAATGCTCCCATGTTGCAGGCCCTGCAGACCTTGGCACTAAGTGGTGTTGATGTGCGCATTATGATTTCAGAAAAAACGGATAGTACCATCGTAGGTTGGTGTGTGCGATCTTACTTTGAGGCTTTTTTGAGGGCCGGGGTTAAAATTTACCTGTTTCCCGATGGGTTCTTGCACAGCAAGATCATGATAAGCGATGACGCTATCGTGAGTATTGGTACCGCTAATTTGGACGACCGTAGTTTTGACCAGAACTATGAGGTAAATGCCATTGTTTATGATAAAGCTTTTGCCAAATTGTTGAAGGACGATTTTCTGCAGGATAGTGAAATATGTTCGGTACTAACCTATGCCGAATACCTCAAAAGACCTTGGCCGGATAAACTGAAGGAAGGATTTGGAAAGGTCTTTAGCCCGGTGCTGTAGTTCAAACTTAAACTCAAATTTAAACTCAAATATAGGGTCGATCTTAAATTCGGGGTGCTACGGCCGGTGATGTTCCACTTCTTCGTATCCAAACAAAGGGGGTAATGATTTGATGGAAGGCGAGTGAGGTAGTTTATTTTATAGCCGCATCATAAAAGATAATATCTTCCTCCTCCATAGATGATATCACAAGTTTTATGTATTCGTCTATTGTTTTTTGAAAGTTCTTCGGTTCTGTGATGTCTATAGCTGCCCTCCAAATGGTTTCCCGTTCCTTACCAACACAAATACAGTATAGTGCTGTTTCAGCATGAAATACAGTATAATTGTCGTAGTAACTGTCCTCATAAAAAATACCCTGATTGCTTAGATAATCATCCCTGAACGTGTTAAACAGCCTATCGGTATCGGCGAGCCTGCTACGCAATGTCTTTTTGTTTTCGGAGCCTATTATTTTAGTAAATAAAATAGCATCAAAATCCTTGTCCAATAACTGTTCCTCTACCTCGTTAAGTTGTTTTTCCGACTGCTCTGAAACTCTAAAATCAACATCGAATAGATCTGTACTTCTTACGGCCTCTACATTTCGTTTTTGGAACTCTGCTTGTATTTTGGTCTCAAATTCTTCCCGTACGGTATCATTTTCCGTCATGCCAACGATAAGCACTTTGTAGGCATGGAACAGGACCGTATCAGGGTCTTTCCAATTGCTTACAAGTTCGGTGGATTTACAATTCCACAATAAGGTTACGACCAAAAAAAGTAATAGTTGTTTTTTAAAGTTTCCAGGTTTCATTTTTTTTATTTTAGTTTGTCTCGCTGGTGTATTAGCAACGTAATGATTAACGCAGTTGGAAGTAACAATTGACAGTAGCAGTAAAAAGTAATTATTATAAAAGGCTGTTTTTTTTTAAGTTGACCTCATTTCCATTTTTTTAGCTTCTCACTTTAATATGCTACCGGTATAATTGAACAGCTCGGATTTCAGCTCCTTAAATCGGGACCTGTACTCCATAATCTTCTCTCTTAACGCGTGGTGTTTCTCAAGGTGGTTCGCATCATTGTCCGCCAGCGTTTGCCCCATTATGCCACCTAGTTTATTTTCATAGATGGCGATCGAATCCTGAAGTTGCGTTTTGTTATCGGATATGGCCTTGACTTTTGTTTTATATTCTTCCAAACGTTCGAACAGGTTGTGTGTGTCCGGTCTAAATGCATTGGAATGTAGTAGTTTATCCATAAACCAGAGTTCAACTTCGGTATGGTGCAGGTTAGATTTCCATCCTTGTACATCAAAATGGAGCTCTTCTAAACCTATTTCCTTTCTTTGTGCCATTTTTTTATTTTAATCACGATCAAAATTTTAGCAGTAGTACAGACTTTTCTTCGATTTTTTTCTGCCTTTTAAATGTTATAATATCCGCTATTCACGATACACTCTATGCCCAACGACACCATTAAACTTAGTCGAAATAGGGTAGCACCATAAACGGAATAGTGATATGAAATCCTATTTTTTTAATCACCGGCTCAATAAAAAGTCGCTCTACAAAAGTGTGTTTGTTTTGAACCATGACCAATAGGTTCATCTTATGCTTCAATTGAAAATTATTGATAGCCGTTATGATTTCTTGATTGTTTACATTATGGAAAAGATGGGCGATACCTTTGAGTTCGGCATCTAAGCGCTCTTGGTTCTTGAGCTGTTTTTCCGTGAGTTCATACCCGTTGGAAACATGCAAAACTTCTATACTTGAAATATGTTGCCGTGCAATGGTAAGTAGTATTTTTAAAGGTGCCGTCTTAAAAGCTACTTCGTAATCTGTAGGGAACAAAATTTCCTTGGGCACTTCATATTCGAAATTGGGCGGAACCGCTAGTACAGGGCAACTGGCCTTTTTTATAATATCTACCGTATTGGTGCCGAACAATATTTCCTTGGCTCCGGTTGCGCCTTTTGTGCCCATAACAATGAGGTCTATCTTTTCGTCCGGGACTATTCTGTCTATTTCACCGGTAAGCGTATTAAGGTTGGCAAGGTAGGTAAACGTATGTTTGTCGTTTGGGTGTTCTTTTTCTATTCGTGTCTTAAGTTCTTTAAGGTTTTCTACCGCAGCCTCCCGTATAGCGTCCCCCAGACCAATAAGCCCGGGACTGCCTACTAAATATTCTGCGTGGTATACGGGCGGCATATAGGTGTGTAAAAGATAGAATTCGGCCGCTACATTCTTGAAGGTTTTTAGGGCATACTGAATAGCGTCATAGGAGTTTTCAGAAAAATCGGTAGGGAGGAGTATACGTAGCATTATAAGGCATTTTATAGGTTCAATAGCAAAACTATCGCTATTCAACACAAAAAACCATGATATTGGTCAGTTTACAATAGCACCGATTTTGTAAATTGCAGGTTTAATATGAGCATGGTATGAAAGCGAATTTTAATACGATAATAGCATCCGAAACTCCGGTTTTGGTCGACTTTTTTGCCGAGTGGTGCGGACCTTGTAAAACCCTGGCGCCGATTTTAAAAGCTGTAAAGGAAGATTTGGGCGATGCCGTAAAAATCGTAAAGATCGATGTGGATAAAAATCAACCATTGGCCGGTAAGTATCAGGTTAGGGGAGTACCTACTATGATATTGTTTAAAAATGGCAAGCAGGTATGGCGAAAATCCGGAGCCCTGCCCAAGCACGAGATTGTTGGTGCGATCAAGGAAGTATCCTAAGAAATACAAGGGGGGTATGTACAAGGCTTGTTTGGTGAAAGCGGGCTTGGGTTTCTAGAATTCTTTGTACGGCGTACCGTATACATTTATTTTGCTTATGTATTTTATGCCTTAAATTGTTTTGATTGGCACCGCCAAAGGGTATAATACCCCGAGGCTTGCCTCGAAATTAAAGGTTCGTTTCCTTCGAATGCCTCGCGGGCTTGCCCCGAGGTAGTTTATTTTTTAGGTTTAATAAGGACCATTTATACGCTGCGCCGACCATGAACTTGTGTCCACTTTAGTTTATCTGTACTCGTAGGATAATACACTTGAAGTTTGGGAAACCTAGCGCGCCAGGCATTGTAATACCAAGATTTTTAGTCTTATTTTAGGTAAGTATTGGCCTTTTTAATGCCTATAGGCATAAGATAAAATGGAATACTGACTTTTATCATTGTGGCGTATCATGTTCCGGCATATATTTAGCTTAGACCAAATGTTAAAATAATTTGATATGAAAAGACCATATTCGGATGCCCTTGGAAAGAATTTTTACCAAAAGACCGGGAGTTTGTTTTTTGCCTTCGCCAATGCAGACGGCACCGTACACGCCAAAGAGGTGGCTGTGCTAAAGAATATGATTAGGGAAAAGTGGCTTCCTTTAGATGATATCGAGGACGATTATGGTACGGATGCCGCTTTTCAAATAGAGATTGTTTTTGACTGGCTTATGGAAGCCGATAAAAAAAGCAAGGATTGTTTTGACGACTTTAGCGAGTTTTACAAAGAACACACCTCCTTATTTTCAGATTCCATCAAAAACCTGATTTTTGAAACCTCTAGCGCCATAGCAAACTCGTTTTCCGGGAAAAACAAGGCAGAGCTGGTATTATTGGGTAAACTTCGTCTACTGTTCACAGGTGCGATATAAAAAAGGTCCATTGCCATTTTTGGGATGGGAACAGACCTTGATTAGGGCGGTGCGGTGCTTTTAGTGCGTTGCAAAGTTATGTTTGCGTTTTTCTAGCTGCCGTTCCAAATCTTTAATGGTGCCCGCTACCGCTTTTTCATAGTCATCTGTTTTTGTAGAAGCATAAATCCTTGGACCTGGGGCACTGAGCTCAATTTCACAAATTTTAATGTCTCCCGAGCCACTATGCTCCTGTTTTATGAATACTTCGGCCTTAATGATCCAACTGAATTTGTGTTCCAGTTTCTCCAGTTTCTTGGTAATGATGCTGTTAAGGGCTTCACTGGTGGGCATGTGTACGTACTGTATGTTTATTTGCATAATGATGGATTTTTACTGATGGTTATATTTTAAAAAAAAACTAAGCTTTTATGTGTTCGGTGTTACCGCTAAGGATAGGACTAAAATAGTGCCATTTACATCCGGATAAAATGATATTTATCAGGTTGGGACTAGGTTTCACCCGGTGCATGGAAAACTCACGGACCTGGTGAGCGATATGATATTTGTCATTCTTCTTTTGCCACATCTTGGATACCTTGGCACCTATACGATCCGCAACAAATGAGACGCATAAAAACCGATATAGTATCGCTTGCAGGGATAGTTTTTGTATTTTTTTTGATGGTGGCCTGTAAATCCGATCAGGAAAAAGTACTACCGCAAAAAACGACGATTACCCAGTCGGTATATGCCTCGGCCACCGTTCAGCCAGATAGTCTGTACGAGGTATACGCCGTTGTATCGGGTATTCTGGAAGCCAATACGGTTGCAGAGGGCAATACGGTGCAAAAGGGCGATGTAATCGCACAGATTACAAATACAGCTCCAGAACTGAATACGGAGAACGCAAAGCTTAGCTTGGAACTGGCCAAAGAAAACTACAGCGGCAGTTCTGGCGTTTTACGGGGTATTGAGGAGGAGATCGCCGCGGCAGCGCTCCGCTACAGGAACGACTCCGTCAACTACCACCGTCAAAAACGGCTATGGGAGCAGAACATCGGGTCCAAAATGGAATATGATAATCGCAAATTGGCGTTTGAACTATCGCACAATAATCTGGTACGTTTACAACATGAATACGAACGCACAAAGAACCAACTCCGTACCCAGCTGCAGCAGGCACGTAACAACTATAGCAGTGCAAGGGTGGGCACGACCGACTTTAGTATAACCAGTAAAATTAATGGTACGGTGTACGCACTGTATAAAAATCCGGGAGAGATCGTAAGCATAATGGAACCCTTGGCAGCAATAGGGAGCAGTGACGTTTTTGTTGTTGACCTTTTGGTAGATGAGGTAGATATCGTAAACGTTAAAACGGGGCAAAAAGTATTGCTGGTGCTCGATGCTTATTCCGCTACCGTTTTTGAAGCCAGTGTACACAAAATCTATCCTAAAAAGGACGAACGTTCACAGACCTTTACCGTAGAGGCCCTTTTTAATGCCCCGCCGGCCGTACTGTATCCGGGACTTTCCGGTGAGGCAAATATCGTGGTAGCCCAGCAAACCGATGCCCTTGTGATTCCGCGGGACTATCTTTTGGAAGGCAATAAGGTACGAACGGAAACCGGGCTGCAAACCATACAGTTGGGGCTGCAGGATTTGGATAGGGTTCAGGTTTTGAAAGGCCTGGATGCACAAACCTATATCTTAAAACCAAGGCAATGACCAATTGGAACGTAATCCTCAATATCGCCAAAACGCATTTGCTCACCAAAATGAAATCTACGGTGACGGCAACCCTTGGGGTGACCTTTGGTATTGGGGCCTACATTACCTTGGTAAGTTTTATGACCGGACTCAATACCCTGTTGGACGATTTGATCCTTAACCAGACCCCCCACATCCATATCTATAACGAAATAGAACCGTCCAAACAACAGCCCGTTGCGTTGTACCCCCAATTTAAGGATGGCCTTAATAGTATTTCTTCCATACGGCCAAAGCAGGGGCAGCTAAAAATACACAACGCATTGCCTATGTTAAACAAGCTGAAAGCGGACAAGAATGTAAAAGGCGCCACGCCACAGCTACGGGCGCAGTTGTTTTATTTGGCGGGCTCCATAGAACTGGGCGGTAGCTTGGTTGGGGTAGATATTATGGAAGAAGTGCGGCTCTCCAATATGGAGGATTATATTGTAAGCGGCACACCGGAAGCCCTGCGGAATACGGACAATGGCATTCTGTTGGGCTATGGCCTTGCAGAAAAAATGTCGCTTTCCGTTGGGGACCGGGTACAGGTGGGTACCGTGGCAGGCAACGTAGTTCCCTTAAAGATCGTGGGAATTTACCAAAGCGGTATCGCCGAGGTAGACAACCAACAGAGTTATGCTAATTTAAAGACCGTGCAGCGCATTTTGGGCGAAGTGAACAGTTATGTTACGGATATCAACGTGAAATTATGGGATATGGACAAGGCCGCGTCCATGGCCAACAGTCTAGAGGAGCAATACGCGGTAAAGGCGACCGACATTAACGAGGCCAATGCCCAGTTTGAGACCGGTACCAACATTAGAAACCTTATTACCTACGCCGTGTCCATAGCCCTGCTCATCGTGGCCGGTTTTGGAATCTACAATATTCTCAACATGCTTATTTATGAAAAAATGAAGGATATCGCCATTTTAAAGGCCACCGGTTTTTCGGGTAACGACGTACAATTGATATTTATGAGTCAGGCCGTGCTTATTGGCGCGGTAGGCGGGCTACTGGGTCTGCTGTTAGGATTTTTACTTTCCGTAGCCATAGACCATGCCCCATTTGAGACCGATGCCATGCCTACCCTTACCACTTACCCCGTAACCTTTGAATTGATGTACTATCTCATTGGGCTGGTCTTCGCCTTGGTATCTACATTTATCGCAGGATATTTACCGTCCAAAAAAGCAAAACATATAGATCCCGTAGAAATTATAAGAGGAACTTAGGCCATGAAACAAGTCCTAGCTACGAAACATATCGATAAATATTTTCATAAGCCCAAGGAGTTTCATGTACTCAAGGATATCTCCATGACCGTGGAACAGGGCGAGTTTGTTTCGGTGATGGGCAAATCGGGTTCGGGTAAATCTACCTTGTTATATGTTCTTTCTACTATGGATACGGATTATACCGGCGAACTGTTCTTGAACGATGCCTTGGTCACGGGACGCTCGCAACAGGAACTCGCCCGCATACGTAATCAGCATATTGGTTTTGTGTTCCAGTTCCATTATTTGCTGTCCGAGTTCAGTGTGCTTGAGAACGTAATGCTCCCCGCCAAAAAATTGGCCAAAAAATCACATGAAGCAATTGAGCGCGATGCCCTGGAAAAATTGGAAATGTTACATATTGGCCATTTGGCGCAGCAACGTGCCTCTAGAATATCGGGCGGGGAAAAACAGCGCGTCGCCATTGCAAGGGCGCTAATAAACAACCCCACCATTTTAATGGGTGATGAACCCACGGGTAATTTGGACAGTCATAACTCGGAAAACGTATTCGATATTTTTAAAAGGTTAAAAGAAGAAGAAGGCCTGTCGCTACTAGTAGTGACCCATGACCATGATTTTGCCAAGCGCACCGATAGGATCATAGAGATGGAGGATGGGAGGATTTTGGGTTGATGCTCATTGGGGTTTAAAGCATGTAGAGCAATAGAGGCTTCTGACTTCTTTTAAGGTCTTGTTTAGATGGAATACAGAATTAGACTTCCCGATATAAAAGCGGGATAAACTTCTTGTCCCTAACCCTTTTTTCTTTTAATAAAAAAGCATCATATTCTAATGAAGCCTTATTTGTACTTAGTAGCGGGAACAGCCCCGAAATTTCGGGGGGACCAGTGACCTTTGGGTTATGAGTTTAGTTGGGCGTGCTATTTAATAATTTAAAACATTGATAATCAGAAAATTAATAGTTGTATTTTCTTTAATTTTTTAGCGTACCGTATACGGTAGTGTATACGACATCGTTATTTCAAAGGTGCTGAAAAGGGTTGTTAAATTTGATTTTAGGGAATTAAGTGAGCTTATTTCCTTAGTGCTTTTCGATAAGATTGGCAATCGAATATTGTGTTTAACCACTGGTAATAACTTCCAATTGGTGCTTATATGATTTTATAAATTTGATAATGAACACCACTTTGCCATATCAGATAGATTTAAGTGAGATGGAGAGAAAATAGACCTAGTTATTTAAATTGTCAAAACATATTAATTGTAAATACTTAGATTTTGACTAGAAGTCGCATATAGCGGTTACCTTAACTTGATTTGTCATTCTAGTTTTTAAAGATTGTATATCTTTAATCTAGTGTTATGATTAGTATTTTAAATAAACCACATCCATTTATTTTCAACAAGTTCAGCGTTTTGGTGCCCAGTGCCATTACGTTTTTATTGATTTTGTTGTTGGCCCCTTCCTATTTTCAGAACTTGGAGCCAATAGAAAGGGGCGTGGCGGCATTTTTCACTACCCTGTTGGTTGGTTTGTGCATTCGCTTATCGGTGCCCCTATTAAAAAAACTGCTGCCAACGGCCATGAATGAAGATGATTGGACGATAGGTAAAGAAATACTTCTTATTCTTTCTGTGGTATGCATCATGATCATTGCCATAAGCGTGTTGCTGTTTGTTCTTCGTGACAATGAAGAAACCGTGGTTGCCTTAGTTTTTAAAACAGCATCGTTGACCATCGGAATCAGTATCTTCCCCATCATCATTACGGTACTATTTGAGCAGTACCATCATCAAAAGCTACAGGTAAAGAAGGCCACCAGCTTGACCACTTACTTAGCTACAGAGAATAAAAAGTTAAGGGCAACGACCCGTATTTCTTCACAACCGGGGGAAAAGTTGTTGATCAAGTCAGACAACCAAAACATCGAATTACGACTTGACCCGAACGATTTGATTTTTATGAAATCGGATGGTAATTATATGGAGGTATATTACCATGATATGGATGACATCAAAACCAAGTTGATCCGCAATACCATGAAATCGATAACCGCTGTACTACCAAATACTAGCTTTTTAAGATGTCATAAAAGCTTTATCGTCAACGGAAATTACATTATCAAAGTAGAAGGCAATGCCAGAAATTTAGAGTTAAAACTAAAAGGCGTTGCAACGAACATACCTGTTTCTAGGGCAAAGGTTAAAGAGGTTTCCAAATTTTTAGAGGGCAACTAGCCCTTTGTCCTCCCAAACATCACAAATACATCCCGATAATCACAAAGCCCTTTGAATAGGGTGTTACAACCCTTGGAAATGGGCAATTTTGCCTCGTGAACTAAAAAACCATGATGCAAACCATTGTAAACAATGTCCTCTACCTACATATTTTGGTAGGCTCTATTTCGCTGCTTAGCGGCGGTATGGCCATAGCCAGCAGCAAAGGAAAAAAATGGCATGGACAATCGGGTAAAACCTATTTCTATGCCATGACCTGCGTTTTCTTAACAGGTATCGTAGTAGCCGGGTTTCGGCATAATGCTTTCTTGTTTCTTATTGCCTTCTTAAGCTACTACAGCGTGTTCGCTGGGGTTAGAATTCTAAAACTAAAACAACTGCATA
Source organism: Maribacter chungangensis (assembly GCF_042676845.1). Lineage (NCBI taxonomy): Bacteria > Pseudomonadati > Bacteroidota > Flavobacteriia > Flavobacteriales > Flavobacteriaceae > Maribacter > Maribacter chungangensis. The sequence goes on along the minus strand of NZ_JBHTHY010000014.1, from coordinate 64,552 downwards.
AAAAACAAAATCCCCTCTGGTTCGATTGGTTTGCCGGTATTTTAAATACTGTGGTCAATCTAATTTTTGTTGGTTATGGTAGCTATTTGGGGTTTTCAAACGGGTTTACCTCTGGGGGTGCCTTATTGTCAGTCGGTTTTGGCTTGGGCGGTCTGTTGATTTCTTATGCCAATCTAAGTCCGTTTATCAAAAGGCCCAACAAATCCTACCATTGGTACCTCTCGCATATTGGCAACATGATGGGCGGTTACATAGCAACGTTTACGGCCTTCTTATCTACCATTGTTACAAGGTTCGACCTTATGAACCCCTACCTGGCTTTTGCGCTGCCATCCATCATCGGTATTCCGTTATTGTTGTTTTGGCAGAATCGAACTGAAAGAAAGTTCAATCCTAGAAAAACGATACTCTAATGAATAATAACTATTTGGTATTGGTTGTAGTGTTGCTACTCACATTGGCGGCTTGCAACACCATTAATGAATTAAGATTTCAGGCCAGATCTGGCTTTGCTTCAGATACGGTGACCACCGTACCTTTTCGGTATGTCAAACAACTTATTGTGGTAGATGCCCAAATCAATAATTCAAAAGAAACCGGCAGTTTCATTTTTGATACCGGGGCCTTTCAAAGTAAAGTGGAATACCATCTTTCGGAAGAGCTGGGGCTAAGCACCGTTACCAAACGAAACAACGGTACGGCTCAAGGTATAAAACGGGAAATTGAGATCACCAGTCTGGATTCCATGAAGATGTCAAGTGCATGCTTCCTGAACATTGCGGCGGGCAGATTAAAGTACGACGCAAAATCGTACAGTCCGTGTGTTGCGGAAGCTGGCATAATAGGCGCCAACCTGATCAAACTCGCCCATTGGAAGATTGATTATGAACAAAAAACAATGAAAGTATCTAAAGTGCCTTTCGTCGTTGCCGATAAAGAACAACTGCAACAAATACCCTTTTCAACCTCCTTTTTATCCGGGGTACCAAAAGTCGATATTGAAATTGAGGGGCGTTTAATCGAAAATGTCATTTTTGATCTGGGCTACAATGGTGGTTTGGTAGTGCCTTTTGAATATGCCAAACATTTTCCCTCTAAAAGCACACAGACACTAATTGACCAATCTACCGCAGGCATCTTTGGATCTAATAGAGATACGTTGATAGTTAAGGACTTGAATGTAAAACTCGGAGCTTATGAAGCAAAAATTCCCGTTGAATTTTCGTCCCTGAACAAGGCACTGATAGGCAACGATTTTCTAGAGCATTTTACCATCTATTTAAATTATGAGGATAACACTGTACTGCTCAGGCCCAATTCGTCAATAACCATAGACAAGAGCAAGACGTTTATACCAGGTATTCTAAATGATTCCCTTTGGATCGTCAATAGAACCAACCCTAAAATCTCCTTAAAAATCGGGGACACCCTAAGGTCAGTTAACGGACGGCAACCAAAAACGATGTTTACATCCCATTGCGATTACTTTTTAAATAGCGCTAAAATATGGGATGCTGAGGTATTAACGGTAGAGACCTTAGCGGGTAATGAAATTCAAATAAGCCTAAACCCAAGCGATGCGAAAGATTAATCGATTACTGTTCGTTTACCTGGTTGCGATATGTAATGTTAAGGCTCAAGAGTATAAGGCCGTAATACAAAAGGCAAGATTCTTGGTAGAAGCCCATAAGACCCAAACAAAACTGCCCGGATGCCAAATTGCCGTAATGGTCAAAGGAAAATTGGTCTGGTCCGAGGGGTTTGGGTTTAGCGATTTGCAAAATAGGACCAAAGTATCTACCAAAACCAAATTTAGAATTGCCAGTGTTTCAAAACCGGTAACTGCAATGGCATTGGGTAAATTAATAGATCAAGGCAAATTGGACATCCACAAAGACATAAATACTTATTTGCCTTCCTTTCCTAAAAAGAAGTTTACCATTACAACAAAGCATTTGGCCTTTTCAACCTCGGGCATCCGTCATTATAATTCCAAGGATAAGGAATTCAACACTAAAGAGTATCCTACGGTTTTAGATGCCTTAAAACGATTTGAAGAAGACCCTCTATCCTTTGAACCTGGAACCCAATTTTTGTATTCAAGCTACGGATGGGTGCTTTTGAGCGCAGTTATGGAAAAAGCATCCAGAACATCTTTTTTCAACCTAATGCAGAACACTTGGGATGCACTGGGAATGAAACAGACGTCCTTTGATTTTCCCCATAAAGAAATTGACCAAAAAAGTAGGTTTTATGTCCATCACAAAAAACTAGGACGAAAACTGACCCCTTTTGAAAACCGAAGTTATATGTACGCTGGCGGTGGGTATCTCTCTACGGCAGAGGATTTGGTTCGCATGGGAGATCAGCTCATCAATTCCAATTTCCTAAATGAAGAAACAAAACAGGTATTGACCCAACCGTATTTGCTCAAAGATGGTACCTCAACTTTTTATGGAATGGGTTGGGAAACAGGTACAAACCGCTTGGGTACAAAGGTCTTTTTTCATAGCGGTTCGTTGCCCACCAGTGTGGCGCATTTGGTCATCTATCCTGAAGAAGAAGTGGTCTTGGCCTATTTGAGCAATACAGGTGACCATGTGTTCTTCAATGATCGTGAGGCACAGACCATAACCGAATTATTTGCCGAAGAAGAAGGAGTTGCTATGAACCAGGCCAAGGATGTTGTGGGAAGTTGGAACATAACCACTACTTCCCTTAATGATAAAAAAACGGGAGGCACATTACTACTGACGTTAAATACAGATGGTATGCTTCACGGAAGCATCAGCTTTAAAAGAAGTAAAAAAACCATCACCTGCCCGCTCATCGTCACAACGCTTGATACCAATGAACTCCATGCGGTAGCTGTATCGCCCATGTTCATTGACTTTTATTTAAAATTCAACAACGATGAATTTATGGGGAAATGGCTACATGATTTTAATGTAAAGGGCATTACAGAAAAAGATGCCTATTGGAAGGCTCGGGAAATTACTGGTAAAAAAATCTTGACCGATGAAAATGATTAGACCTATTGTGCTATTTCTGGTAATTGTTGCCATACAAACCACAACTGCCCAAAAGGTAAAAGATTTCTTTTACGCCGAACCAGAAACAAAAGAACTGCCCGTATTTGTTCGCGGTAATGCAGAGAGTAAAAAGGTTTTACTTTTTGTTCAAGGGGGCGGTGCTGATACCGGTATTGACTTTGGGCGGTCAAATTATCCAAAATGGAAGAAGACGTTAGAGTCAGAAGTTGCCATTGCCTATTTTGACCAAAGAGGGTTGAACAAACCCATCAAGAAAATTGATACTTCAAAAATTACGGCAACCCAAGTATCCAAAGACATTATCCGCATAGCCAAAGCTTTAAAAAAGCGGTATGGTGCAGCTATTCATTTACTAGGTCACAGCCTTGGTGGTCAAGACATTTTGAGGTGTTTGGCAAACTTTTCTGAAGAGGCCTCATTTATTTCATCTGCCATGGTGTTGAATACTCCGATTACAACCGATTTTTCACCCGAACGCTACCAGAAGTACCGACCTAATTATTTAAAGAACCTTAGCAAGCATTTTTTAGGGAAAAAGGTGGATACTGTTTTTTGGAAGGAAGCCCAAGACTGGATGGTGCAAAGAGATTCCATTGGCACAATTGAAGATTCAAAAAAGTGGAATTACTATGTCGATAATGCCTTTTCGGCAACAAAACGGAAAACGGGCCTGGGCATGGTGCTCAACGTAATTTTCTCAAAACCCTACAATCTTTTTACATACTTGAACCAGAAAGATAACAAGCTTGTAGGTGATAGGCTTTGGTATGCCGAAAAAGCCCTTTGGGACGCTGGAGAACAAACTACGGTTTGGGAGCTGCTTCCAAAAATCAACCATCCAGTTTTATTGTTGACAGGTCGTTATGATGCCATTGCCGTACCCGAAGAGCTGCATGATGCTCATAAGCTTTTGAGAAATTCCAAACTCGTGATACTATCAAAATCTGGGCATCAATCTTTTTTGGACCAACCGGATGTGTTGCACAGCACAATTTCAGGGTATCTGAAAAGACTATAAAGAAAGGTAATGAGTGCCGGGGGAATAGAAAAGAACCCGGTCCCGACATAAAGGCCCCAAATCATTGGCGACCAGTTCTAAAACCATGATAAGGGGCGTCAACCGGAAACTTTAAACCATCTTAAAAAAGTTTTGAATCAAATGAAATCGACATCGAACCAAATTTCCTTAATGGAACAGTTTAAGAAGAAGTGAAATGAAAACACAGAACAAACAAATAGTGAGATACTTTGCCCTAACGTTTTTAATTTCTTGGGTATTGTGGAGCCCTTTTTACTTTGATGGCGAGGTGAACGAACTCTGGGCGCTACCAGGGGCTTGGGGCCCCACCATCGCGGCCCTCGTATTAACGGCTTATGATAACGGAAAAAAAGGGGTAAAGAAACTATTGAAAAGACTCTTGATTTTTAAGGTACCTTTCAAATACTATCTGTTTGCGGTATTTGCAATACTACTTTGTGCGCTTATTGCAATTGCCCTGTATACCATTTTTGTGGATATCCCATTGGATTACGGCGTAATCGTAGAAGGCATGGGGCTAGAAAGGGACCAATGGGGATTGGCGTTTTTGTTGGCCCCGCTCTTTTTTGTGATCAATACACTTTTAGGAGGCCCCATTGCCGAAGAGTTGGGTTGGCGGGGCTATGCCCAAGAGCGGTTGCAACAGCAGTACAGCCTAAGAGTTTCGGGGGTTGTTATTGGTTTGCTCTGGGCGCTATGGCACTTGCCTTTATTGTGGCGGTTACCGAAAGCGGTAGGTAATATTCCCTTATTGGCGTACATCCCCCTATTGACGGCAATGGGGGTCATCTTTGCTTGGCTGTACCAACGCACCAAGGGCAGTGTTCTTTTGGCCATCTTATTTCATGGCGGATTCAATTTTACCATGGGGTTTTTGGGCGCAGACCTTTTTACCAGCAAAAACCTGTTATTTATTCAAGTGGCACTGATCATTTTGTTGGCGGTGGTATTGGTTAGAAGGAATTCCGATGAAAGCCATACCAAAATTGATAGGCACATCATCACTTCAAAATCAAATAAAAAGTAGCAAAACGAACAAAAAAAAGAGCTGCCGATGGGTTTCGCTATCGCGGATTAAAAGGCTCAAGAGTACAGGCCCTGACCGATGCTATTTTTGGGTTTGCGATTACCTTATCGGTCATCACCTCAGAAGTGCCAAAGACCTATCTTTAGTTACCAGCATCGTTGTAAAATTTTATAGTATATACCATAATATGGCTGACCATTTGGCACAGCCATAAAACCTTTTACCAGCGATACGGCTTCAAAATGGCAGAACAGAGATGCGCAATGCAGTGTTGTTGTTCGTACCGTTGTTCTATATTTATCCCTTAAACTATAGGTTCCCTTTTTTGTGCACGGTAATCTAAGTAAACGTCAAAATGACTTTTGGAGATAGTTCAGAGGGGCTATAGCTTACCTTACAAGAGCTAAAGATGCCAATTTAGAAGTGACATAATGGTCCGATTAAGAAAATCACTTCAAGAGTATGGTATTGGTGTTGGATTTATACCAATTTCCATTGGTATTCTACTCATTTTTGGTCGCGGAGCCTTCCTTTATTGTGGTTTTGGCTACCTTTTTGGTTGTTATTCTTTTGCCAGTACATGCGAAGTTTCACAAGAGAAGGTACAAGTGGATGTCTAAAGAATAAGAAGTGCAAAACCATATCAAATGATAAAACCGTTGATTTTTTAGGTATGGGTTCCGCGTGCTGTAAAATTCTCTGCGATTCGCTTTTTCGGGGCTTTACCGTGACTATACTTTAATCGTTTTTAGATAAATTCAACCACTCCGGAATAGCCTCAGAACCATTTTCCCTACATCGTTTAATTGTATTTTCAAGGGTAGCTGGGTCGTATTCCATCCAATCAATCTGTTCGATGATTTTCAGATGTTCATCAAAACGCAGCCATATTGTAAATTCCATACCCCATTCGGTATCTATCAGTGAGCCATCATAATAAAAGGGATTAACGTTTCCCTTGGCTGCGACGGTATATCCTTCTACAACGAGTGATTTTAGGTCAAGGTGTTTTTGCTCTGGAAATAGTTTCTTGAACCTATTGCCTTCCTCATCCCATTTGTAAAACCTTTTGAACTTCCAAAGGCTATCCAATTCCAATTGCAGGGCGATATCTTTAAAATGGACATCTTCTCGATAAAATGAGCAGAATTTGTTCCAATCGGTACGTTCGGAAAACGTTTCAAAATAATCCACTGCTTTAGTTCGCACTGCTTGTTCAAAGTCAGTGTCTTTGGTTGTTTTTGTTTGGTTGCAACCATGTGTTGTAAGAAGAATTGCGAATAGTACCGACCAACCCGATTGGAAAAGAATATGTTTCACTATTATTTAATTAAGATTAGCGCTGTACAAACAGCGTTTAGATACGTATGGAATTTAGAATTCTTATTTTTTGGACTAACTACTCCTTTTGCCTAAATTCAAAATCCCGCAAATTTATGACTTGCCCTGAAATTTCGGGGGAAACATTGACTTTTCCCCATAAAAAAACCACCTCGTGGAAGGTGGTTCTTAGTAGCGGGAACTGCCCCGAAATTTCGGGGGAACCAGTGATTTTTCCTATAAAAAAACCACCTCGTAAGAAGTGGTTTTTAGTAGCGGGAACTGGACTCGAACCAGTGACCTTCGGGTTATGAGCCCGACGAGCTACCTACTGCTCTATCCCGCGATTTGCGTTTCCAAGATAGTCAACTTAGCTTTTAAGCTTTCAGTTCATTAGGTTGACTGACATATTTTGGATTGCAAATATACGATGCTTTTTTGCGACTATCAAAACTTAATTTGATAAATATTTCTTAAGCTATCAGTTTAAAATTTCCTAAATTACCCAGTTAAACTCATTCTTTAATGTATACATGGAGCTAATTAATGAATTCTTGTCGAGCATACTGCCTTACACCGAGTGGGTTATGCTTTTCCTAATTATCGGTGGCGGTCTGTTTTTGGTGTTTTATTCTAAATTATTGCCCTATCGGTATTTTAAACATGCCTTACGAATTACTGCTGGCAAGTATGACGACCCAAATGACCCAGGAGAGGTTAGTCATCTTCAAGCGCTTTCTTCAGCAGTTGCTGCAACGGTAGGAATGGGAAATATTGCCGGCGTTGCAATCGCAATTTATTTAGGAGGCCCGGGTGTCGTTTTTTGGATTTGGATTACTGCTATTATAGGGATGAGTATCAAATTCTATTCTTGTAGCTTATCGATCATGTTTCGTGGAGAGGATTCTGATGGAGCACTACAAGGCGGCCCTATGTATTATATTACCAAGGGGATGGGGAATAGGGCCAAACCCCTTGCTGTCTTCTTTTGTATTGCAGGGTTGTTCGGGGTGTTGCCTGCGTTTACTACCAACCAGTTTACCCAAACCTTGATGAAAGTCATTGAACCGGACAAGGTTTTTATGGTATTGGGAGATTTTCAATGGAAATTAATAATAGGAGTCGTGCTTTCCGTTATAACCTCATTTGTGATTTTTGGTGGACTAAAGAAGATAGCTAAGGTAGCGACTGCAATCGTACCCTTTATGGTTATGGTGTATTTAATGGCCGTAGTCTACATTCTGCTGACCAATGTTTCGGGGATTGTGCCTTCTTTTAAATTAATATTTACCGAAGCGTTTAATCTAAAAACAGTTGTAACAGGTGGCTTATGGGGATTGATTATAATCGGAATACGAAGAGCCGTTTTCTCAAATGAGTCTGGAGTAGGAACAGCACCTATGTTCCATGGGCAGTCCAAAACAAAAGAGCCCATTCAAGAAGGATTAGTAGCCATGTTAGGGCCTTTCATAGACACGATTATTGTCTGCTCTCTAACTGCGGTTGTTATTATTATTAGTGGCGCCCACTTAGAGACGGAAACGAACGGAATTGCCATGACCTTGAACGCCTTTGAAAGTTCTATTCCTTATGGCGGGGTTTTGTTGATGGTTGTGGTCAGTGCTTTCGCTTTATCTACTTTGTTTACCTACTCGTATTACGGTACTAAATGTCTTTCTTTTATAAGCAATGCGAAAATTGGGAAGTTTTATAATTTCGTTTACGTGGGTAGTATTACTTTTGCTGCGGTGGCGTCGGTAGATTTGGTCATTAATCTTATTGATCTGTCATTTGCGCTCATGGTTATCCCAAATATGATAGCGGTATTGTATTTGGCACCAAGAGTAAACGAGGCAATGAAAGCCTATTTTTTAAAAGTGAAATAGAATGAAGCATAAAGCAGGTTTTGTAAATATCATAGGAAACCCCAACGTTGGGAAGTCTACCTTGATGAATGCCTTTGTGGGCGAAAAATTGTCCATCATAACCTCCAAGGCACAGACTACCCGCCACCGAATTTTGGGAATTGTGAACGGGGACGATTTTCAAATGATATTGTCCGACACGCCTGGTATCATAAAACCGGCCTACGATTTACAAAGTTCCATGATGGATTTTGTAAAATCGGCCTTTGAAGATGCCGACGTTTTACTTTATATGGTGGAAATAGGGGAAAAGGCCTTAAAGGACGAGCGGTTCTTCGATAAAATAAAAAATTCTAAAATTCCGGTGCTGCTGCTTTTGAACAAGGTAGATACGGCTACACAAGAATTGCTGGAAGAACAAGTACAGTATTGGCAAGAGCAATTGCCCACGGTAGAAATTCATCCTATATCGGCCTTGCAAAACTTTAATATAAAGGGCGTTTTTGAACGTATTTTGGAATTGTTGCCAGAGTCTCCCGCGTATTATCCCAAGGATCAGTTAACCGATAAGCCGGAACGTTTTTTTGTAAACGAAACAATCCGTGAGAAAATATTGATGTACTACAAAAAGGAAATTCCTTATGCTGTCGAGGTAGAGACCGAAGAGTTTTTCGAAGACGAAGAGATTATCCGTATCCGCTCCGTTATCATGGTAGAACGCGATTCCCAAAAAGGAATCATTATTGGTCATAAGGGAAGTGCACTCAAAAAAGTGGGCGTAGAATCTAGAAAAGATTTGGAAAAATTCTTTGATAAACAAGTGCATATAGAGCTCTATGTAAAAGTGAACAAAAACTGGCGTAATGATAGTAGGCAGTTGAAACGGTTTGGGTACAATAATTAGGTGCCAGTTTTATATTTATCCATCAACTCACTCATATTCTTTTGTTTATACTACCTTTGCAGCCAAATTTAGAGGTATGAGTGCTATCGTAGCTATTGTGGGAAGGCCTAATGTAGGTAAATCAACATTTTTTAATAGATTGATTCAACGAAGGGAAGCCATTGTTGATGCCGTTAGTGGGGTAACCCGCGACAGGCACTATGGAAAAAGTGATTGGAACGGCAAGGAGTTTTCTATCATCGATACCGGTGGTTATATCCTGGGGAGTGATGATGTTTTTGAAAAGGAAATCGATAAGCAGGTAGAACTCGCTATTGCAGAGGCAGATGCCATTATTTTTATGGTAGATGTAGAGACCGGAGTTACCGGAATGGACGAAGATGTGGCCAAATTGTTAAGAAGGGTGAACAAACCCGTATTTCTTGCGATTAATAAGGTAGATAATGCCATGCGCCAAGAGGATGCCGTGGAGTTTTATTCCCTGGGATTAGGGGAGTACTACACACTTTCCAGTATCAATGGTAGTGGTACGGGCGAGTTGTTGGATGCCTTGGTAGAGAAGCTGCCGGACACAGAAGAGGAGGAAGCAGTGCTGCCAAGATTTGCCGTGGTAGGGAGGCCAAACGCCGGGAAATCTTCCTTTATAAATGCCTTGATCGGTGAGGATAGGTATATTGTGACCGATATTGCAGGAACTACACGGGACAGTATCGATACAAAATACAACAGGTTCGGTTTTGAGTTTAATCTGGTGGATACGGCAGGAATACGAAGAAAGTCCAAGGTCAAGGAAGATCTGGAATTTTATTCGGTAATGCGTTCCGTAAGGGCCATAGAACATGCCGATGTTTGTTTAATATTGGTAGATGCGACCCGGGGTTTTGACGGCCAGGTGGCCAATATTTTTTGGTTGGCGCAGCGAAACAATAAAGGCATCGTTATTTTAGTAAACAAGTGGGATTTGGTCGAGGACAAGGAAACCAATACCATAAAGCAATATACACAGCGTATAAAACAAGCGATAGAGCCTTTTGTTGATGTACCGATCTTATTTATCTCCGTGCTTACAAAACAACGTATTTTTAAAGCGATCGAAACTGCGGTCGAGGTATATAATAACCGTAGCAGAAAAATTATTACACGGAATTTCAATGATGTCATGTTGCCAATTATAGAAAACTACCCACCGCCGGCATACAAAGGAAAGTACGTGAAAATTAAGTTTTGTACACAACTACCTACCGAATATCCGCAGTTTGCATTCTTCTGTAATTTGCCGCAATACGTAAGGGAACCATATAAGCGTTATCTAGAAAATAAAATACGCGAGGAGTATGATTTTACAGGAGTTCCCATTACCATTTACATGCGTAAGAAGTAGGGGGCGTACTAGCCTTTGACGAAATGTATATACCTACTCGGGCAAAGGAGTTTGCTTGTGGCATATAGCTGTAAGTCATCCTATTGGAGTTTTTATCCTCTACGGATGCCCCTTTTGACTTTGAAGGATATGCAATAACCCGAATCATATTGTGATGCATAGTCTTAATCTTTGGACCTAACACTTTAGCTTTGCTTAAGTAGGAATTTCAAAAGTCTACCACCCTCCGGATGCACCACCACCACCGAATCCGCCTCCGCCGAATCCGCCACCGAAACCGCCACCAAATCCGCCGCCACTACCAAATCCTCCACTGCCACCGAAACCTCCTCCGGTTCTTCCGCTGCGCCCCATATTGCTTAGGATAATAACGTCCCAAAGGTCCAGTCCACGGTTTTTTCTACCTCCATTGCCGCCACCGTTTCCTTTATTGCGTTTGGAAAGAATGATCAGGATAATAAAAAATATCAGAAAAGGAAGTAGGGCACGTAACGGAAACCCGTCTTCGGTGGTAAAATCCCGGTCTTCTTTGAACTCGCCGTTAAGAGCCTGGAAGATAACGTCTGCACCTTTATTGAGTCCGTCATAATAGTTGCCGGTCTTAAATTCTGGAATAATTACATTTTCTATGATCCTGCGAGATAGGGCATCGGTAAGGTTGCCTTCCACACCATAACCGGTATTTATGGCTATTTTTCTATCGTCTTTAGCCAAAAGGATAAGAACTCCATTGTCTTTTCCGGCTTGCCCAATACCCCAAGCCTGACCCCATTGGGCTCCAAGATATGTGATATTTTCACCTTCCGTACTTGCAATTATTGCCACTACAATTTGTGTGGAGGTACTGTCGGAGTAGCGCACCAGTTTTTGTTCCAGGGCATTTTTTTGAACAACCGGCAACAGGTTTATGTAATCGTAAACGCTGGTTTCCTTTTTTGGTTTTTCGGGTATTTGAAATTGTCCCCAAGTTGAGGTAAAGGCCAGTAAAAGTAAGAAGCTAAGGCTAGCCTTTAGATATCTCATTGCTTAGTTCGTTAGTGTCGCCATGTCCCCAAGGAAAGTGTTTTTCTAGTTCGGTTCCGGCTTTAAGAACCCCTTGTAGGATGCCCTCTTTAAATTTTCCCGCTTTAAAATGGGATTGGATAATTTCTTTTGTAGACTCCCAAAAATCTTTTGGTACTACACGATTTATCCCTTTATCACCGCAAATAGCAAACTTTCTGTCGTTAACCGCTACATACAAGAGCACACCGTTTTCTTCTTTGGTGTTGTCCATTTTTAGGAGGTGAAAAACTTCCTTTGCACGTTCATAATGGTCCAAGCGCGTATGCGATTCTATATGTACCCTTATTTCGCCAGAGGTGTTTTTTTCCGCCTCCAGAATGGCCGCTACAATTTCTTGTTCCTCTTCGGCACTCAAAAAATCTTCGACTCGGGACATACGTAATTATTAAAGATCAAAATTAACCTCCGGTGCCTGTTCCGAACCTGCTTCTGATTTAAAATAGGCGAGTTCTTCAAAATTAAAGAAGCCTGCTAAAATAGAGTTCGGAAATTTTTTAATATGCAGATTGTAAGGCTCTACGGTTGCGTTAAAGCGGTCGCGTGCCACGTTAATTCTATTTTCCGTGCCTTCCAATTGCGATTGTAGTTCAAGGAAGTTTTGATTCGCCTTAAGGTCGGGATATCGCTCTACGGTGACCAAAAGTTTGCTCAAGGCACCACTTAGGCCACTTTGCGCCTGGTTGAACTGTGCCAGTTGTTCCGGGGTAATGTTGGTTGGGTCTATACTCACGGATGTTGCTTTTGCACGTGCTTCGATAACATCTGTTAAGGTACCTCTTTCAAAATCGGCAGCTCCCTGTACCGTTTTTACCAAGTTGCCTATAAGGTCGTTTCTACGTTGGTAAGAACTTTCTACGTTTGCCCAAGTTTTGGTAGAGGTCTCTTTTAAGGCGATAGCGGTATTGTTAAAACCAACTCCCCATTGGTATAAGCCAAAAGCGATAACGCCCAGTACGATTAATGCAATAATTCCTTTTTTCATGATTAAATTGGTTTAGATAGTTCCCGTAAGGAAGGAACATGGTATAGTGTTTATAGTTGATTTTTTATTTTGATAAGCTCCGCCTTTACGCCTTCTAATTTTTGTATGATATCAAAATTGGAAAGGGTCTTCTGCTTCTCCTCCTTTAAATGTGTTTTGGCACCATCAAGGGTAAACCCTCGTTCTTTGACCAAGTGATAGATGAGTTGAAGATTTTTAATGTCCTGTGGCGTAAACTTTCGGTTTCCCTTGGCGTTTTTTTTGGGTTGCAGCACGTCGAACTCCTTTTCCCAAAAGCGAATAAGTGACGTATTTACGCCAAAGGCACGGGCTACCTCCCCAATGCCATAATATCTCTTTTCCGGGAGTTCTATTTGCATTAATCCAGGGATTGATTTTCTTGGTTTGCGTACTTCAGCATATTCTCAAATTCCTCTGGTGATAAACTTCCGTAATAGAAATTTAGCGGGTTAATACGGTCTTTGTCTTTCCATACCTCATAGTGTAGATGTGGGGCTTCCGAACGCCCCGTACTGCCTACAAAACCTATAAGGTCGCCTCGTTTTACTTTTTTACCTTTCTTAACATTGTACTGGCTAAGGTGTGCATACAGTGTTAAATAGCCGTAGCCATGGTCTATACGTATGTGTTTTCCGTATCCGGAAGAGTTGTTGTCGGCCCTTGTAATGACACCATCTCCTGTCGCATAGATCGGGGTTCCTTTCGGGGCCGTAAAATCCATACCATAATGCATTTTTCGCGCCTTGGTAAAAGGGTCGGAACGCCAACCATAACCAGAAGCCATACGTGTTAACTCTTCGTTGTTTATGGGTTGTATGGCAGGAATCGCCTCTAGCAATTTTTCTTTTTCTTCTGCCAACTTTGTGATTTCATCCAAGGATTTGGATTGTATGGCCATCTGTTTTTTAATGATGTCCAAGCGTTGGGTAGTTGCAATGACCATGTCGGAATTATTAAACCCTTCCAAGGATTTATACCGGTTGATTCCTCCAAAACCCGCACGGCGTTGCTCTTCTGGAATAGGATTGGCCTCAAAATAAAGTCGGTAAATATTATTATCTCGGTCTTCTATATTAACAAGAACATCCTCTATGTGTTCCATCTTTTTGTTCAAAAGCTCAAATTGTAGTTCATAGTTCTTGACCTCACGCGCCAATGAAAGCTCTCGTGGCGTATTGATGAGATTGGTGTTCAGTAGTAAAATAAGACCTAAAAAACCAAAGAGAAACGACCCTAAAAAGAAAAAGACAATATTGCGGTAGCGTCTAGATTTTTCCGGTTCTATCTTCCGATAGGATAACGTGTCTGGGTCGTAATAGTATTTTACCTTAGACATGATTAGATTTTATGCTATTTTTGTAGTTTATTTTTAACATAACAAACAAATATAAAAATTGTTTTCTACAAACAGTTAAAATTTGTAAAAGCTTAGCATTTTAGATGAATTCCAAGGATATACGAAAGCAATTTTTACAATTTTTTGAAGGCAAGGGACATAAAATAGTTCCTTCTGCGCCCATGGTGATCAAAGATGATCCCACCTTGCTTTTTACGAATGCGGGAATGAATCAGTTCAAGGAGTATTTTTTAGGAATCAACAAGCCTAAGAATCTTCGGATAACGGACACCCAAAAATGTCTTAGGGTAAGCGGTAAGCATAACGATTTGGAAGAGGTTGGAAAGGATACCTATCACCACACCATGTTCGAGATGCTGGGCAATTGGAGTTTTGGCGACTATTTTAAAGAAGAAGCGATAGCGTGGGCATGGGAATTATTGACCGATGTTTTAAAGATTGATAAGGACAGTTTGTATGTTTCCGTTTTTGAGGGAAGCAACGATGCCGATAAACTTGAAAAGGATAATGAAGCCTTTGATCTGTGGCGTAAGATCGTACCCGAGGATAGGATTATCATGGGGAACAAAAAGGATAATTTCTGGGAGATGGGAGACCAGGGGCCTTGCGGACCTTGCTCGGAGATCCACGTAGATATACGTTCCAAGGAAGATAAAGAAAAAGTATCGGGTGCAAGCCTGGTGAACGCGGACCACCCTTTGGTGGTAGAAATTTGGAATTTGGTATTTATGCAGTACAACCGTAAAGCGGACGGTAGCTTGGAGCCGCTACCGGCCAAACATGTAGACACCGGTATGGGTTTTGAACGTTTGTGCATGGTGCTGCAAAATGTACAATCCAATTACGATACGGATGTCTTTACGCCCTTGATCAAAGAAATAGAAATTATTACGAACGCCGAGTATGGGAAGGATGATGAGGTGGACATCGCCATTCGTGTTATCGCGGACCATATTAGGGCAGTGGCTTTTTCTATCGCAGACGGACAGTTGCCCAGCAATACGGGAGCGGGTTATGTGATCCGCAGGATTTTAAGGCGTGCGGTACGCTACGGATTTACCTTTTTAGGAGCCAAAGAGCCGTTTATGTATCGCTTGGCGAATGTACTTACACAGACTATGGGAGATGCTTTCCCTGAGTTGAACGAGCAAAAACAGTTGATACAAAACGTAGTAAAAGAGGAGGAACATTCTTTTTTGAAGACCCTAGATCAGGGTTTGGTGCTTTTGGACAACATCATAAAGAGTTCAAAGGATAAAACAGTAGACGGTACCAAGGCATTTGAACTGTATGATACCTTTGGTTTCCCCATAGACCTTACTGCACTTATTTTAGGGGAAAAGGGTTTTTCTTTGGATGAGGCCGGTTTTGAGAAGGCGATGCAGGAACAGAAGAAACGTTCCAAATCCGCTTCCGAAATTTCCAAACAGGATTGGAATATTTTAGCCGATGATAAGGAACAGGAATTTATTGGCTATGATGCCTTGCAATCCGATGTTAAAATTGTAAAGCACAGAAAGATAACCTCTAAAAAAGACGGAGTGCAGTATCAACTTGTTTTTAATTTAACCCCATTTTATGCAGAAGGTGGCGGACAAACAGGCGATAAAGGATATTTGGAATCGGCAGATGGCGATGTGGTGTATATCATAGATACCAAGAAAGAAAATAATGAAACAGTGCATTTTGCCAAGAATCTTCCTCAAAAGCTGGAAGGGACTTTTAGAGCCGTAGTAGATGCAACACAGCGGCAACGTACAGAAGCCAACCACACGGCAACACATTTGTTGCATCAGGCACTGCGAGAAGTCTTGGGCTCGCATGTAGAGCAAAAAGGTTCTGCGGTGCATTCCAAATACCTGCGTTTTGACTTCTCTCATTTTGCAAAGCTAACGGTAGAAGAGTTACGCCAGGTAGAGAATTTTGTAAATGCGCGGATAGAGGGTCATTTACCGTTTGAGGAGCAACGGAACATTCCTATGCAAACAGCTTTGGATGCAGGAGCTTTGGCCTTGTTCGGGGAAAAATACGGGGATACGGTTAGGATGGTCAAGTTTGGACAGTCGGTAGAACTCTGTGGCGGCACCCATGTGAAGAACACGAGGGATATATGGCATTTTAAAATACGGTCGGAAGGAGCTGTTGCATCGGGTATCCGCAGAATAGAGGCGATTACATACGATGCTGTAAAGGATTTCTATTTTGAGAACAACCGTTCCCTTTATGAAATCAAGGATGTATTAGGGAACGCACAGGACCCGGTTAAGGCGGTCGTGAATCTGCAAGAGGAAAACACCGAATTAAAAAAGCAAATTGCCAGCCTTTTAAAGGACAAGGCCAAAAATCTAAAGGGTGATCTGGCAAAAGAATTGCAAGAGGTAAACGGAGTGCAGTTTTTGGCCAAGAAAATAGATTTGGACGCGGCAGGCATCAAAGACCTTTCTTTCGAAATGGGGCAAAACCGGAACGATCTATTTCTATTGTTCGGAACCGAGCAAAATGGCAAGGCTTTATTGTCCTGTTATATTTCCAAGGAATTGGCGGCCGTTAAAAATCTGAACGCGGGAACAATTGTAAGGGAGCTTGGAAAGCATATACAAGGAGGAGGTGGAGGACAACCTTTCTTTGCAACCGCGGGAGGTAAGAATCCCGCCGGGATAGATAAGGCTTTGGAAGCTGTAAAGGGGTATTTGAAATAATTAGAATTATGTTCAGACGCTAAGTTTCCCTAATGAATATATAATCCTGGAGTTCACATAGTGGAGGAAATTCAACAAGAATATCAGAAAAAAGTCTTACTATTTTGGAATATTCGTCTAATATAAGTTGACAAATACTATAAAGATGTTAGACATAGTTTATAGATACCAGAATCTGTTAGAAAATATAGATAGTTATATCGATGATAGTAAATACAAGAAAGAGTATTTGATCGAGCAACTTGGAGTTTCCCGCACTACTTTCTACTACAAGGTCAAAAAAAAAGAATTTTACCATTGACCAAATGGTAATCCTAAGCACAATTCTTTTTCCTGAGGAAGCCAAGGCTTTTTAAATCAAGGAAGTACTGAGGGCTAGTCGCGAGGACAGTAAAAATGGAAGAACAAGAGACCATCAAGAGGTTATAGAAGACGTACGTAAAAAGCTGCGTGCATGAATGTGAAATGGTCCGTTGAGGCCGACAATTTTTTCAACGGAATAGTCGATTACCTATTGCGTATTTGGAACGTAGAAATCACCACTAATTTTATCGATATTGTAGACCATACCATTAAATTGATTATCGAGAATCCGGAGATGTTCAAGGATTCTAAATATGATAACATCAGTCGGGAAGCATTTATTACGAAGCATACTACTATGTTTTATCGGATATTGGATGACACAATCGAGATTGAATACTTATAGGGTAATTTCGATAATCCGGAGAAAATAAACGAATTGCTAAAGTTTAAATAAAGGATGGAATAAGATAAGGGTTAGAGTCAGTGTGAACCCGCACCAGGAATATTAAAGTTCAAACGAAGGATCAAATTGTATTAAATTCGATATTTATACGTAAATTGTACGTATAAATATATTTCTATTATGATACGTAAGGAATTACACTTAGATGAAGCAATTATCTCTGTTTTGGAAGCGGAAGCAAAAAGGCAAAATCGTAGCCTTAAGAACTACTTAGAATTTTTAGCTATAGAGCAGGCTAAAAAGCTAGAAGTTCCCTCAAAGGAGTATACCGATATGATGGATGGTTTATTGAATAAATTTGATAATAATGAAATAGAATTTTCCTCTATTGAAGAAGTAATGAGTAGGAATGGTATATGAAATTAATGTATCAAAAGATGCCGAGAAGGATCTCTTAACTGCAAAGTGTCATTATAAAGTTTCTGGTGTAGAGGATATATTTGATAATGATTTTAAAAGCCAAATAGCATATTTAAAGGCCAACCCATTTCTTTATCAGTTTTACTATCGAAATGTTCGAAGGGCTCATTTTAATACGTTTAAATATTCAATCCATTTTATTGTTCACAATGATGCCGTTTATATATTAAGGGTGTTACATCATAAACAAAAGTTCAAATAAAGGATTTGATTAAACCCAACCTAACCGAATTGCAAAAGATTAAGATACAAAACTTCAAAACTAAGCTTCAAGAAGTTTATCTGCCCTTTCTTGTCGTTTATATTGGAACAGTTTTCATATATACCTTACTTAGGTGGTTGTTGGACATTAGGTTTGGCATCATACCTATTAAAGAAGATTTGCTGAATTTTTGGATACCCTTCGGACTACCGTGGATTCCAATACTCATTTGGATGAGAAGAAGAATACGTATTTTAAATGTTCGGGGTAATAATAATAGTGGTTACTTTATCTATCAAGCCGTAATGGCAGGAACTATTTTTACTTCCCTGCTCAATGCGCAAGATTATACTGCTTCAAATTCATATGATTTATATGAAGTTAGTTCCATTGAGGAGCTTAATGACGTAGTAGGGGAAAAATACTTTAAGTTATCGTCCTTTCTTGTGAAAAAAAACTCAAAAACATCCTATACCACCGCAAGAACGTCTGGGAGGTCAAACGATAGGTTGAATATATCCCTATTTATTGCTCTTCCCTTTGAAAAATCCAATACTGTATGGTACGGAATCGAATACAAGGCAAGCATGAGCAATTACTTATCCGAGGCAGAAAAAAATAGGACTTATAGAAAGTTCATGGACTCTTGGGAAATTCAATTCAACCACAATAATGTTTATGGCGCCAGGTACTTTGAAAAACTTCGTCATTCCGATGAACTAGATGGATATGTAAATGCTATTCAGCTCAGGTATCCTAAACTAGATAGACAGGATTTGACAATATTGATTCCCCATAAAGATGCATTTACGGAAAGAAGTAATAATTCATTAGGATGGACCTTTGGATCCTTTGCCATTGGCTCGTTCATTTTTTTCATAATGGTTCTAGTTCCTCAAATAAATGAAGATGAGTTAAAACGATTAAAATCAGGTAGACCTTCAAAAGATGATGATTTAAAGGAAATCCTTCGTGCTCTTAATCCTATGGGAGAATACAAGGGGACCGCCCTATTGGTTTGGATAAACATTTTTGCTTTTTTGGTTATGATCGTCATGGGAATCAACATTATCTCGCCTACTGGTCATGAGTTATTGGCAATTGGGGGAAGCAGAAAGGAAGAGGTTTTAAATGGTGAATATTGGAGATTATTAACCTCTGTTTTTATCCATGGAGGTGCTTTACATTTATTAATGAATATTATGGGACTTGGATTGAGTGGGTTTGTTTTGGAAGAAAAACTTGGTCAACATAAATTGATATTGTCTTTTTTAGCATGTGGTTTGTTAGCAAGTTTATCCAGTTTTTATTTTAACAACAATGTTGTGAGCGTTGGTGCCTCAGGTGCCATTTTTGGATTGTTCGGAATTATTTTGGCCTTTACGGTAATTAAGGTATTTGATTCTCAAGTACGACGATTTATTTGGATGATTCTCATTTTTTACGCAGGGGTTAGTCTTGTACTGGGTACTTTAATTGGAGGGATTGATAACGCAGCTCATTTTGGCGGCCTGATTTCCGGGTTTGTAATTGGTTACTTTTTAATGCTTGCTTACAATAAGAAATCAATTGATCCGAAATGATTTTTACAATTTTGGTCTGATCACCTCCCTTAAAGCTGGACAGGTTACAATGCAAAATCATTATCTTTAGGAAAGTTCAAATAAACGATGAAAATTGGCTAAAAAAAGAACTGAACATATCATACAAAAGGATGAAGTTGAAATCGGACTATTTCAACTCCGTTTAATGTTTGGTGATTCATGGGAGGAAGACATACATCTTTTCACACACTCTTTCTTTTGTGATTGTGGAGATGAAAATAGAGAACTGGTCAATTATAAAAGTTATATCAGTAGTTTAAATGATGTGATTTTAAAAGGTTGGTGCAGCTCATGCAAGACAATTGCAATTAAGTACATTGAAACTGGTGAACGAGCAGGAATTGAAAAAGTTAGTGACAGGGTTAGGAAACTTAATAAGAGCTAAAGTTCAAATAAACGATTGTTCAATTGGGGTGGTGTAATCCCGAAACCTAAAGTTCAATAAAACGATGGGTTAGGACACATTATCGGCAAACAAAATGAAATTAAAAGTTTCAATTATATATTCCATTTTCAATGGGAGAAACCCAAGTAATTCATTTGATAATGGTGCGGATAATAACTATATTGCACCATAATCTATTATTCTATGCAAACTACTAGAAAGTCAATAACATTTACGGAACAACAGGATAGCTGGATAAAGCTAAGGGTTGAAAAAGGTGATTTCACTAACGATAGTGAATACATCCGAGATTTGGTAAGAAAGGACCAAGCGGAGAATATGAAACTTTTAGAATTGAAACAAGCCATTGATGAGGGGCTGCAAAGCGGCAGAAGCCCCCTAAAAATTAGCGATATAATCAAGAAGGTGGATAATGGGGAGCTATAATTTATCCACTAGAGCTCAATTTGATATTGTTGGTATATATAAGCATGGCATCAAGTTTTTTGGCACAGAGCAGGCTTTAGATTATTTAACTCAATTAGAAATTTTTTTGGAAGAATTAGCCGAACGTCCTGAATTGGCCAGAGATGCTTCCCCAATAGCTAACGCTTTGAAATTTTACAATTTCAAAGGTCATGTTATCTATTATTCATTTGATGATCATAAGGAAATACTTGTGGTTAGGATACTCGGCAAAAGAATGAATTTTGAAGAACATCTGTAAAGTTCAAATAAAGGATTGATTAAACCTTATAATATTGCAAATAAAATGTCCAAATATGTCTTATTTGGACATTTTTTGTTATTTTAGTTGTAAATAATTTTAGATATGAATATTAGTTTCACTAAAAAACAGGTAGATTACATAAACGAGCAAGTTGCTTCTGGTGAGTATCAAAATAATAGCGAGGTGATAAGAGATGCCTTAAGATTACACAGTATTTATAGAGAAAAGGTTATTCAAGATTTAAGAAGAGAAATTGAAAAAGGATGGGATGGCCCAGATAGTAATTTATCAATGAGCCAGATAATAGCATCCAAGAAGAGTTCATGAAATATCCATATTCTCTCTCGGAAGAAACCAAAGCCGATATAGATGAAATCTATGAATTCGGAAAAGATAAGTTTGGCCATGACCAAGCAATTAAATATTTAATCGGACTTGAAGAGCACTTTGATAAGTTAAGTGCCAATTATCATATAGGACGTACGCGTAATGACATCAAAAAAGGTCTTTATAGTTTACCTTACATTTCACATGTTATTTTTTACCGAATTTTAAAAGATAAAATACGAATTGTGAGGGTTTTATATGGCGGAAGAGATCTTATTAGATTTCTAGACTAAAGTTCAAATAAAGGATGAAAATTGGCTAAAAAAAGAACTGAACATATCATACAAAAGGATGAAGTTGAAATCGGACCATTTCAACTCCGTTTAATGTTTGGTGATTCATGGGAGGAAGACATACATCTTTTTACACACTCTTTCTTTTGTGATTGTGGAGATGAAAATAGAGAACTGGTCAATTATAAAAGTTATATCAGCAATTTAAATGATGTGATATTAAAAGGTTGGTGCAGCTCATGCAAGACAATTTCCATTAGGTACATTGAAATTGGTGAACGACCAGGAATTGAGAAAGTTAGTGACAGGATTAGGAAACTTAATAAGAGCTAAAGTTCAAAAAAAGGATGATGTTAAAAGAATTGTATTGATAGTTATTTTTGGAATGGTATTCTTAGGCTGCGAAACTGACTCGCTACCTTGTAAAGATGGGTTTATTGAAATACCAGGTCAAAATGGGCCTGTTTGTGTACCTGAAAGTGAGGTAAGAGCTATTAACATGTCAACACCCTAAGTTCAAATAAAGGATACGTATAATTTTGTTTTGGCATATAAGATGTAAGGTGCCGATATAGATGAAAATTCGAATCGATTTATATTGGAACAACAGAATAATGACACAAAAGGGCTTAGCTAATTTTGAAATTTGAACATAACGCGAGTAAATGAAACTCCAAACCCAAATTCCGTTAACGAAAGCAGATCATCAAATAGATTATGCTAGTAAATTGTTCCTATTGGGTTCCTGTTTTTCGGAGAACATGGGCGCAAAGTTGGATTACTATAAATTTCAAACCGTACAAAATCCGTTCGGCATCCTTTTTCATCCTTTGGCCATCGAAAATTTGATCTCACGGGCCATCAAAAAGCAATTCTATTCAGAAAATGAGGTATTCTTCCTCAATGATAGATGGCATTGTTTTGATGCGCATTCCAGTGTAAGTGATATCTCCAAGGAAAAACTCTTGGGAAATTTGAATGCCCAACTGAGGGTGACTCAAAAGAAACTTCAAGAAGCAACCCATATCATCATCACTTTGGGTACGGCGTGGACCTATACGGCAAATGAAACGGGAAAAACGGTAGCCAACTGCCATAAAGTTCCCCAAAAAGAGTTCAATAAGCTATTGTTGTCGGTAGATGAAATTACTTTTAGTTTACAACGAATTGCCCATCAAATTGAAACAGTCAACAAAAATGCACAGCTAATTTTTACTATTTCCCCGGTACGCCACCTTAAAGATGGTTTTATAGAAAACCAACGAAGTAAATCGCACTTGATTACAGCTTTGAACAATCTGCTTGGTGATCCCTCTTTTGGGGCTCGGGGATATTATTTCCCATCTTACGAGATCATGATGGACGAGTTGCGGGACTATCGCTTTTATGCTGCCGATATGGTACACCCAAACGAATTGGCCATTGATTATATCTGGGAAAAATTCCGAACGGTTTGGATTTCAGATGCCGTAAGGGCAATCATGAAAAAAGTGGAAGAAGTGCAAAGGGGATTACGGCACAGGGCCTTTAACCCCGAAGGATTGGAACATCGGAAATTTAGAGTTGCGCTTCAAGACCGTATTGCGTATCTTAAGGATACGTATCCGTTTATGGAGTTTGATTCTTAACTAAAAGCAGTTACAAATGAAAAAAGTTTTGGTGGGTGTTGCCGTTACGGTAGTTGTTTTTCTGGTTTTTAAAACCTGTGGCGATGCAAAAGCCTCAAAATCCATTCTTCAGGAAAACTCCATGCTCATCCAACGGCAAATAGACAATGTATCCAAACTCATTGTAACCGAAGGCCATTTTGCGGAAGTTTACAATTACAAGGATTCAAAAGAACTGTTCGGTCCTTTGATTACGGCGGATAAAAAGGCCTTGGTAGTGGTAAATGCCGAAGTAATTATCGCTTACGACCTTTCCAAAATTGAGTTCGAACTGGACGAGGCCAACAAAACACTTTACTTGAACAACATTCCCGAACCGGAAATCAAATTAAACCCCGATTTTGAATACTACGACGTTACGGCAGATTACCTGAATCCGTTCGAAGCAGGCGATTACAACCAAATAAAACGAAATGTAAACAAATCGCTGCTCAAAAAAGTAGCGGCATCCAGTTTAAAGACCAATGCAAAGAACAGGTTACTGAGCGAGCTTCAAAAATTCTATATCCTTACCAATAGCATGGGCTGGAAATTGGTTTATGAAGATATGCCTGTAGATGATTTTAGTCAAGTGCAAATTAAACCTTAATGCCTTTCGGATTATCCATTAAAGAAAGTCCATCGTCAATCAAATGGCCTAACTTAGGTTGGTCTCGCTTTACGTTCTCTAAATGATTTTTGATTTCTTGGGCAAATGTGATATCCCCATTGGTAACGGCCAGTTCATAAAGCTCCACGGAGAGCAGCCAATCCTTTGGAAAACGTTTTTTTACCTCTGCAAACACTTTATGTCTGGAAATGGTGGTGTTTTTTCCCTCCCTAAGATCGCGGATTTGTTGGTAGTACGGTTCTATTCCGCTCTCGGAAAGGTCTTCTTTGTTGGAAATGGTCTTGCTTAGTTCATGGTCTAGAAGGTCAAAGCTTTTTACATCGGCCGGACCGTTAAAGGCTGAGACGATATGTTCCCCGATCGCCATATTATAGAGTTCTTTTTTAGATTGAAACAGGATTTTTCCTTCATGGGTAACCGTACAGTGCTCAAATGTGATCAGAATAATTTGCCCTTGCAGGTTTCTGGTGCCGGTGATGATTTTTCCGCTTACATTGATGCCTCCTACAAAATCCAAGGAAACAACCTCTCCTTCAAAGATATTGTAGGCCTTTAAGTCTCTTGGGCTCATTTCCTCAATAGCGATATTGATGCCTTTTAAACGGCCAATAGGGGAGCCAAACCCAGTAGCGTGTTTGTTGGAATCCTGCCCTACCAGTTCCTTTTCGCGAAAGGCCAATGCAGATTTCCCGGTAGTTTGAAAATAGATGGGTTTCCCTTCGTGCGCTATAACATATTCAAAATTACCGGAAACCTGTAGTCCGGTACTCAGTTCAATCGTGCCTAGTTCCTTGGAATTGATCAGTTTTTGAATGCCTTTTAGACCTCCGGTGCGCAATGCCATGGTATTGGCAAAATCTTCCAACACTTGGTTTAAAAAAGCAAAATCCGGTGTAACGAATAGCTGTGGCTGGGGCTTGGTGATATCAAATGCGGTATGTGCCGCCGCTAGGGAATAGGGTATTTTCTTCACTTTATCGGTCATGCACCAAGCACTCTCTCCAATAGACGAAAGCAGGCCGGCACCGTAGATCTTAGGGTTGTCCACAGTGCCTATGAGTCCGTATTCCACGGTCCACCAATGTAGGTTTCGTATAAGGGCCATTTCACTGGGTTCGCCCATATTGTCCTGTAGTTCCTCAATATGTTTTTCCGCAGCTCGTATTTCCAAAGGGTCGGTGCCCTTGGCTTCTTTTATAATGGATAAATGGCGCACCGCTTCATAAAGTTCAAAATCCTTGGCACTGGATACCGCCTTGCAGCCGATTTCCCCAAAACGCCGCAAATACTCTGCATACTCCGGGTTGGCGATGATAGGGGCGTGGCCTGCACCTTCGTGAATAATATCGGGTGCGGGCGTATATTCAATATGCTCCAATTGGCGAATATCTGCCGCAATGACAAGCACATTATAGGCTTGGAATTCCATAAAAGCAGCGGGCGGAATAAATCCGTCTACCGCCACGGCGGCCCAACCCAAATCCTTTAGGATCCGGTTCATACCGTACATGTTAGGAATGTGGTCAATGGAAATCCCTGTTTTTTTAAGTCCCTCGGTATATGAGCTATGGGCCACCTTACTCAGGTAATCTACGTTTTTACGCATTACATAGCGCCAAACGGCCTGGTTTATGGCCGTATAGTCGTCATAGTTCTGTGGTTTTATATACTGCTTTAGGTGTTTGGGCAGTTTGTCCAAGATGGGATTGCTTTCGTAGGATGGGGCGCTCATCTGTTATAGGTTTAAAAGTTTGCCGTTCTGGTCGTAGAATGCTCTCATGGTAAAGGCCTCGGGCGAATCTCCCTTTTCTTCATGTAGTTCTAGCTTATCCTTGGCCATTTTTAAGGTGGGGAGTTCGCCTTTGGGTAGCCACCAAAGTACAAATTGAGAGGTACCTTTCATATCGAACCATTTTTTCTTGTTCCGTAAAAAGTAACTGTGAACGGAGCCGTAAACAAAGCCTTTAAAAGAATCCAAATCTTCCCAAACACTTATGTTTACAGCCATCATTTCGTCTTTAAAAGGCGTTTCTATATAACTGGCAGATCTCCCTTGCTCGTCTTTTAAACGCCAAACAAATCCGGGACTTTCTTCTGCAAATTTGTTTACCGGTTCCAAAAAGTCAACAAACTCTTTCATCACCGGATCGTTTAACGAAGCTTTAAAACGTGCTACGTTCACCTGTGCTAAATAATACATAGATTTTAATTGTTTTCCCTCAGTACATGATGAAGTCATTTAAACTTTTTCCTTTCACTAAAAAATTGCTCTTTTTCACTGTGCGCTGCAGCTGGCTCCTCATTCAAAAGCCAAAATGTTGGCTTTTGTTTCGGCCCTGTCTTTTTTCCTTCCGTAGTGATGCCTTACAACTCAAAAAAGTCTTCAAATGTTCAAAAAACCACTAGTTTTCGCTTGAACACGAGAAGTTTGAACCACTTCGATAAAAAAATGTCAATCTAGGCGCAGTCCAAGACCTCTAAACCTAAAGTTTCTTTAGCATCTCGACTGTGTTCAATTTAACAGTTCTGGCTAAAATAATGTTTATCATGCGCTAATTTATTTTCTACTAAAGATAGTAACTATAGTCCTATTTATTAACTTTGGATGTATTTAAAGTGATTATTCCTGTTTTTAAATTAATTTAAAGGAAATTATTATTAATTTGATGTATCAATAGAACGTTTAACAGGAAAAAGTATGCCCGAACAACTGGATAGTATAGATCGTGGAATATTAAAAATCTTGGAAACCGATGCCAAAATCGGGGCCAAAACCATAGCCGAACGTATGGGTTTAACGAAAACTCCCGTCTACGAGCGTATAAAACGACTAGAGAAAGAGGGTTATATAAAGGGCTATGTGGCTCTTTTGGATACCGACAAAATAGAACGTAGTATTACGGTCTTCAGTTTTGTTTCCCTAGATGCCCAAAAGGGAAGCTTTATGGACGATTTTCTCCTTCGGATTCAGGAGCTCGAGGAAATAACGGCCTGTTATGTGGTAGGAGGGGAGTTCGATTTCCTTTTGAAGGTGACCGTAAAAAATTTGGATGCGTACTATGATTTTGCAAAATCCAAGATTGCCAGTCTTCCCAATATCGGCGCGGTAAAAAGTGCCTTTGTACTCAACGAGGCCAAAAACACCCAACACTTTCCCTTGTTATAGTTCAAAAAAAATCCAACAATAGGTTAAAAAACCATGTTGGATTTTGTTTGATCGGTGTGCGGTTTAATTTGCCGCTATGCCACTAGGTGGGTATTGTTCCATGATTTGTGAAACAAACTCCTTTATACGCTGTTCTTTCTTTTGTATGTTTTTGGTGTTGGCCAGTGTGCCTTCGCCTTTGCCCTGCCATACCAATTGTTTGCTCTGGGTATCTACCAGGTCAATGTACAGGGAGCCTTCCGTGCTTGTGCTCACCATGCCGCCACCGCCCCAGCCCCATC
This sequence comes from Maribacter chungangensis, assembly GCF_042676845.1. Lineage (NCBI taxonomy): Bacteria > Pseudomonadati > Bacteroidota > Flavobacteriia > Flavobacteriales > Flavobacteriaceae > Maribacter > Maribacter chungangensis. The sequence goes on along the minus strand of NZ_JBHTHY010000014.1, from coordinate 37,385 downwards.
CGAGTCCGGGTCCCCATCCGAGTCCGGGTCCCCAGCCCCAGCCGCCCCAGCCCCAGCCGCCAAAACCTCCCCAGCCCCAACCAAAGTTGTTGTTGTAAACGTCTACACGTTCCTGTTCTTTGGTGAAGATGTTGATGAGGATATCGGGACTTTCGGACTTAACGAAACCTCTAGAGGACATTTCTGTCTCAATGGCCCTAAGAATTCTTTTCTTGTCCAAATCGGAAATTTGTGCTTTGTCGATACCCGTTTTGTAAAACGCATAAGACTTATAGGCGCTAAAATTAGTGTTTTGGTCATAATCCGATAGCACGCGTACCGAGTTGCAGGAACCAAGTAATGCAAGTGCAAGTACTGGTAATAGGAGTAGTTTTAACTTTTTCATTTTACTTATTTTTAAATTATGGGGCCTCTATCGTATCATATATCATGCCTCAAAAATCATGCCGAAGCTTTTTGTGTTTATTGTCTATTTGTTTTTGGGTCGTAGCCATACGGGCAATGCCTACAGCCACTTTCACAGCAATAGCCCCGTTTTAAATGAAATTGTTCGGTGAATACACGATACCCTTCTTCGGTCCAGTAGGAGTCGCCTTCTTCAATAGGTATAATTTTTTTCATGATATCTCAAGCTTGTACCCGGTATAGCGATGCGGCATTTCATTGCTCTTGAATTTAATGTATCCGTTTAAAGCATCTTGGGTCATCCGTTTTACTGAGGTCCGGCGTACAGATTCCATTTGTTTCAGCTCTTGTTGACCACGCTTAATATGGTGTAGGAAGTAGGTGTCTTGTTGTTTTGCCAACCTTACGGGTTTGCGCTACTTCCATGAATAAAATTAGTTTTTTTCTGTTAATAACCTCGATGCGATGGCTAATTTTGTGAGTAAATTAAGGTGTTTCCCTGTTTGTCGACATTGTTGGGAATAACATAGGGTATGTTTACTAATTAAAAAATTAACATTTATCTTTGTGTAAAGTGATTACAGAACTGCCTATGATATTGGTTTTCAGACATTTCTTTTATAAAAACTATGTGGGGCTCTCCCTTTGGCCCTTTATTTTTCTAAAAAGTGATGCGTTTAAGGAGGATATGGTACTCATTAATCATGAAAAAATTCACTTAAGGCAACAACAGGAATTATTAATTATTCCATTTTACATCCTTTACCTTACAGAATGGTTATTGCGAGCCGTATGGTACATGGACAGCTATCGTGGGTACCAGAATATCAGTTTTGAACGGGAGGCCTATCATAATGAAAGCCGGTCCGATTACCTGTCCAAACGTAAACCATACAGCTTTATTAAATATCTTTGATAGCTGATAGATTTCAGTTGCATAGTACTAATCAATATCTAGACCTTCCCCTTCTTGCGGAAAAGAATATTACGCTTGCCATAAAGCGCGAGGATTTGTTGCATCCCTATATATCTGGCAATAAATACCGTAAACTAAAGTACAACCTTATGACCGCCAAAAAACAGGGAAGCGATACGCTGCTTACTTTTGGCGGGGCGTTCTCCAATCATATTGCCGCGGTTGCTTATGCAGGAAAGGAAAGGGGAATAAAGACCATTGGAGTAATAAGAGGTGAAGAGCTTTATCATAACTGGTACGGAAACCCGACCCTGGATAGGGCCTATCAAGATGGTATGCAGTTTAAGTTTGTCAGCAGACAGGCCTACAAAGAGAAGGATAGTGTAGGTTTTATAGCGGAGTTAAGCAAGGAATACGGGGATTTTTATTTAGTTCCGGAAGGAGGCACCAACCCTTTGGCCGTAAAAGGATGTGAAGAGATTTTGACGGAAGAGGATGCTGCGTTTAATATCATAACTTCCTGCGTGGGTACGGGCGGTACCATAGCCGGACTCATTAATTCGGCTAATGAACAACAACAAGTGTTAGGATTTCCTGCTTTAAAAGGCGATTTTCTTCATAAGACCCTGGCTGAAATCACCGTAAAAGACAATTGGAGCTTGATTATGGACTATCATTTTGGAGGTTACGCAAAAATCACAAGTGAATTGGTGCGTTTTATCAATACATTTAAAACAGAAACGGGTATTCCCTTGGATCCCGTTTATACCGGAAAAATGCTATTTGGGTTGTTGGATATGATTAAGAATGATAATTTTGCTAGAGGCACTAAAATTTTGGCCGTACATACCGGAGGTTTACAGGGTGTTGAAGGAATGAATACGGTGCTCAGGAAGAAAAATTTACCTTTACTCGACTTATGAAAAAGATTTTTTTACTAGTACTGGTCTTAGGTTTTGGTATCTCCTTTACGGGGTGTAAATCTAAAAAGGCCTATTCGGATTCCCTTCGTACCAAGAACGTACTTGCGGAGCACCAAAAATCTAAGTCTGATTATACGGCCCCAAAGAGCAATAAAGATACCTCATTACCCCACGATACCGGAAAATTTGAGCGTTTTGAGATTAACGATATATCCGATTACATAGCAACTTTTGCCGAGGTCGCACAGCGCGAAATGAAGGCCTACGGCATACCCGCAAGTATTAAGTTGGCCCAGGGACTTTTGGAAAGCGGCTACGGACAGGGCGAATTGGCTCAAAAGACCAACAACCATTTTGGTATCAAATGCCATACCGGTTGGGAGGGCGATTATGATTTTCACGATGATGATGAAAAGGGGGAATGTTTTAGAAAGTACAATCATCCTATGTATTCCTACAGGGACCACAGTATTTTCCTCACCACCCGCAGCAGGTACGCCTTTTTGTTCGATTATGATACCACGGATTATAAGAGCTGGGCAAAAGGTTTACGGAAGGCCGGCTATGCAACCGATAAGAAATATCCCCAAAAATTGATTTACCTTATAGAAAAACATCGATTATATGAATATGATGGCGATGTGCCCAAATCGGTTTATGCAAAGAACAAACCCGTGGTGGCGGAGAATAATGCCGTGCATACCGTTAAAAAGGGTGATACCCTTTACTCGCTTTCCAAACGGTACTTTGTGTCTATAGAGGAACTAATGAGGCTCAATAGACTAAGGAACGCAAACCTTTCCGTTGGTCAAAAATTGATGGTTAAAAGTACGGAAATCAACAAATAAGCAATGATTTATAAAAGAAGCAGTGCCTTGTTCGCAGAGGCTAAAAAATACATTCCCGGTGGTGTCAATTCTCCCGTAAGGGCCTTTAAGGCGGTAGGCGGAGATCCTATTTTTGTAAAAGAGGCTAAAGGCGCCTACTTATATGATGAAGATGGAAACAGGTTAATAGATTACATCGCTTCTTGGGGTCCTATGATACTAGGGCACGCTTACAAGCCTGTTATAGATGCTATTATAGATAAGGCCAAAAAGGGAACCTCTTTTGGAATGCCAACCGAAATTGAAACAGAACTGGCAAAATTGGCGGTATCCATGGTGCCCAATATAGATAAGATACGCTTTGTAAACAGTGGTACCGAAGCTTGTATGAGCGCTGTGCGTTTGGCACGCGGGTATACGGGCAAGGATAAGATCATAAAATTCGCAGGTTGTTATCACGGCCATTCGGATTCTTTTTTGATACAGGCCGGTAGTGGAGCCGTTACTTTTGGCAGCCCCAATAGCCCTGGTGTAACTCAAGGTACGGCAAAGGATACGTTACTGGCGGCTTATAATAATTTAGACGAGGTGAAAACCCTGGTGCAGGCGAACAAAGGTCAAATCGCAGCCATTATCATAGAACCGGTTGCCGGAAATATGGGTTGTATCGTACCTACGGACAGTTTTATAAAGGGATTGCGCGAGTTGTGCACTGCGGAAGGGATTTTGCTCATTTTTGATGAGGTTATGACCGGTTTTCGTTTAGGAAAAGGTGGCGCGCAAGAAGCACTGGGTATTGATGCCGACATTGTAACCTTCGGTAAGGTTATTGGCGGTGGACTTCCTGTGGGAGCCTTTGCCGCCAAAACCGAAATAATGAACCATTTGGCTCCCGATGGCCCTGTATATCAGGCGGGAACATTAAGCGGAAACCCGTTGGCCATGAGTGCCGGACTGGCCATGCTGACCGAACTGAATACGAATCCGGATATTTTTGACAGCCTCGCCAAAAAAACGGCTTTTCTGCATGAGGGTATTGGCAAGGCATTGTCGAAAAAAGGTGTACCACATCAAATCAATCGTTTTGGTAGTATGGTCTCTGTGCATTTTACGGACGAACCGGTAGTGGATTTTGCATCTTCCGCCAAAGGAAACAACGAACGTTTCAACACTTTTTTTCACGGGATGCTAGATCAAGGTATTTACCTGCCCCCATCCGCATTTGAAAGCTATTTTCTGAACGATGCTTTAACCTATGCCGATTTGGAGGAAACTATTGCCGCGGTAGAAAACCTGAACCTTTAAGACGATTTGGCATTTTAAGGGATGCTATATTTAAAACGTTAGACGTGAGCAGGTAGTTGCCTGTTTTAAGCTGAATTAATAGTAAAATGTTAAGCCGAACGCAGTCGAAGTCTCATTTTGCCGATCAAGTGTTCTCTCCCGACAATTCGGGAGCGCTCAAACTGACAATGGTACCTGATTTAATAATTTGATTTTCAATGTATTGACTTGTTAAAAATGTAAGTATTTATCTGCCGACCTCTATAATTCCTAATAATTACCTATGCATGAAACCTACCTAAGAAGAGCCATAGCGAAGGCCAAAGAAGGAAAAGAGTCTAAAGAGGGCGGTTCTTTTGGCGCTGTAATAGTTAGGGATAACGAGATAATCTGCGAGGTACATAATCGGGTCAAAGGAACAGATGATTTAACACAACATGCAGAATTGTTAGCAATACAGGTTGCATGCGCTAAAATAGGCAAGGACCAACTTAAAGAGTGTGTGCTGTATACAAGTTGTGAACCTTGTATGATGTGTTTGGGCGCATGCCATTGGGCAAAGTTCAAAGCAATCTACTATGGCGCATCTGCCGACGATGCTCGAAAATTTGGGTATGAATATTCGGAGACATTCTATAAAATGGACGGTACTCTGAGGCAAACGGAGTTTAAAATGACCCAACTTCTTAAAGAAGAGGCACTAGATGTTTGGCGTTAGTTATAAATCTTTAAAACAATCAAAAATATGAATAGCCAAATACGAGATAGGATTATCAATGTTTGTGATCAAAAAATTCGTACCAAGGGAGCCAACGTAGTACTATCGTTTTACACTTTTTTTTAAGAATAAAATGATACCCCAGAACTTTTAATGCAAGTAGCGACATGGTAGATTAAGGAGCATAGATTAGACCATTTTGAGAAAGCGGTGAAAATTAGGGAAATGATGGTTGCTCAAACTAGTTAAGTTTTATCATATTTTGGTTTAGCAAAGGTCTAGCTCGTTGGTAAGTATGAACTTTACCTTGTTTCATTTTTGATTGTTGTATTCATGTAAATTCCGGATTAGCTTTTACAATCCTAATTTTAAGAGTATTTTTAGATAATTTACAAAACATTGACCAAATGTCAGAAAAACAAAAAAAGGCTTCGGCTTACTGGAAAGAAAACGTCAAATATCTATTTATTCTTCTTGCTATATGGTTCGCCGTCTCTTATGGTGCCGGAATACTTTTTAAAGATGCCTTGAACGCATTTACTTTAGGAGGTTTTAAACTTGGCTTTTGGTTCGCACAACAAGGAAGTATCTATGTATTTGTGATTTTGATTTTTGTCTACGTTCGTTTAATGAACAAATTAGATAAGAAATACGGCTACGACGAATAACAACCAACCTTTAATAAATTATGATGAACGATGTTCGTATTTGGACCTATGTCCTTGTTGCTTTAACATTTGGTCTCTATATAGGAATCGCTATTTGGTCACGTGCCGGTTCTACCAAAGAATTTTATGTGGCCGGCGGTGGCGTTTCCCCATTGGCCAACGCTATGGCAACTGCAGCCGACTGGATGTCCGCAGCTTCCTTTATTTCAATGGCAGGTATTATTTCCATAGCTGGCTACGATGGCTCTGTTTATTTAATGGGATGGACCGGTGGGTATGTGTTGTTGGCCTTGTTATTAGCGCCCTATTTGCGAAAATTCGGCAAGTTTACGGTTCCCGATTTTATAGGTGATCGTTACTATTCCAATTCCGCGCGAATGGTAGCCGTATTTTGCGCTCTACTAGTGTCATTTACTTATGTAGCAGGGCAGATGCGAGGTGTAGGTGTTGTTTTTTCCAGATTTTTGGAAGTGGATATCAATACAGGAGTCATCATAGGGATGGTTATCGTTCTGTTTTACGCGGTTCTAGGAGGAATGAAGGGAATTACCTATACCCAAGTTGCCCAATACTGTGTGTTGATTTTTGCCTTCATGGTACCCGCAATTTTTATATCCATTCAAATGACCGGTAACCCTGTTCCACAATTGGGTATGGGCAGTATCGTAAACGACGGTTCTGGAATGTATTTGTTAGAAAAGCTAAACGGTCTATCTACGGAACTTGGTTTTTCTGAATATACGTCCGGCTCTAAAAATTTGGTAGATGTATTTGCAATTACCCTGGCGCTTATGGTAGGCACAGCTGGGCTACCTCATGTAATTGTACGTTTTTTTACGGTCAAAAAGGTAAAGGATGCAAGGAAATCTGCTGGAATGGCACTATTGCTAATCGCCATTTTATACACCGCAGCCCCCGCCGTAGCAGTTTTCGCAAGAACCAACATGATCGAAACGGTAAGCGATCAAGAGTATGATAGTATGCCGGTTTGGTTCAAAAACTGGGAGGGAACCGGATTGCTTTCTTTTGATGATAAGAACAACGATGGTAGGATTCAATACGTTGCTGATACGAATAAAAATGAGTTAACGGTTGATCCCGATATCATGGTTTTGGCAAATCCGGAGATAGCTAATCTACCGGCTTGGGTAATAGGTTTAGTTGCGGCAGGCGGCCTGGCAGCGGCTTTGTCTACGGCGGCAGGATTATTACTAGTGATTTCTTCTTCTGTTTCCCACGATTTGGTAAAGAAGATCTTTATTCCTAACATCTCGGAAAAGGGAGAATTATGGGCAGCTCGTGGTGCGGCCATAGTAGGGGTGGTCATTGCCGGGTATTTCGGAATAAACCCGCCTGGTTTTGTTGCGGCGGTGGTAGCCTTGGCCTTTGGTCTGGCGGCAGCCTCATTTTTTCCGGCTATCGTGCTCGGAATTTTTTATAAAAAAATGAACAAAGAGGGTGCCGTTGCCGGTATGGTCACAGGTATTTTATTAATGCTCTTTTATATGCTGAAATTCAAATTCGGTATTTTCGATGGAGGTAAAGAAGCGGTGGCCGGTTTACAGGATTCTTGGTGGTTTGGTATATCACCGGAAGGTTTTGGTTCCGTAGCAATGCTTGTGAACTTTATCGTGGCCTTGGCCGTAAACATGTTTACGCCCGCACCGCCTAAAGAGGTGCAAGAGATTGTAGAAAATATTAGAATACCTAGCGGTGCGGGCGAGGCATCGTCTCATTAGTGTTTTCTAATGCGTAACTGGTCGAAAAAGATACACTTTCGATTTAGAAATTCGAGACTTTTATAATTATATTTAGCTAAGAAATCCGTTAATCGTATTGGGACTTAATTAAAAATTCGACTTACATGAGTAATTACCATATCAAACACTTGGAAGAGTACTATCAAGTATATCGAAAATCGGTAAGAAACCCTGAAAACTTTTGGGACGAAATTGCCGAGGAACATTTCGTGTGGCGCAAAAAATGGGATAGGGTACTGGACTGGGATTTTTCCAAACCTGAGATAAAATGGTTCCAAGGGGCCAAGTTGAACATCACCGAAAATTGCATCGACCGGCATTTGCATATACGAGGAGATAAGACGGCCATTCTTTTTGAACCTAACAATCCAGATGAACCAGCCCGGCACATTACCTATTTGGAGTTAAAGGAGCGTGTCTGTAAAATGGCCAATGTGTTAAAGGATAAAGGAATAAACAAGGGGGACAGGGTTGTTATTTACTTGCCCATGATTCCTGAGTTGGCAGTAGCTCTTTTGGCCTGTGCGCGCATTGGAGCGGTACATTCCGTTGTTTTTGCAGGTTTTTCATCAACGGCCGTAGCCACTAGGGTAAACGATTGCGGTGCAAAAATGGTGATTACCTCAGATGGTTCTTATCGGGGTAAAAAGACTATCGATTTAAAAGGAATCGTAGATGATGCTATGGACGCTTGTCCGGATGTTAAAAATGTATTGGTCGTTAAGCGCACCAATGCAGACATCTTTATGAAAGAGGGTAGGGACGAATGGCTGGCACCTTTAATGCTAGCTGCAAAAGAGGATTGTTTGCCCGAAATTATGGATGCCGAAGACCCTTTGTTTATTTTGTATACGTCCGGATCTACAGGCAAACCTAAAGGAATGGTACATACTACCGCAGGGTATATGGTGTATACCGCATATACATTTAAGAACGTTTTTCAGTATCGCGAAAACGACATCTATTGGTGTACTGCCGATATTGGATGGATTACCGGTCACTCTTATATCGTTTACGGTCCTTTGGCAAATGGTGCTACCACCGTAATGTTCGAGGGAGTCCCCTCATATCCTGATTTTGGACGTTTTTGGGATGTAGTTCAAAAACATAAGGTTACTCAATTTTATACGGCACCAACCGCTATTAGGGCTTTGGCCAAAGAGCATTTGGACTTTGTGAACAGTCATGACCTTTCCAGTTTAAAAGTCTTGGGGACAGTAGGGGAACCTATAAACGAAGAAGCTTGGCATTGGTACAACGATCATGTTGGGGACAAAAAATGCCCTATAGTAGATACATGGTGGCAAACAGAGACCGGTGGAATATTAATCTCGCCCATACCATTCTCAACTCCTACGAAACCAACGTATGCAACCTTGCCCTTGCCCGGTATACAGCCTGCGTTAATGGACGAGCACGGTACAGAAATTACAGGCAATCAGGTAGATGGCAGGTTGTGTATCAAATTTCCTTGGCCGTCTATGGCGCGTACTATATGGGGTGACCATCAGCGGTATAAAGAAACCTATTTTACCGCATTTAAAGACAAGTATTTTACGGGTGATGGCGCATTGCGAGACGAGGTTGGCTATTATCGTATCACGGGTCGCGTAGATGATGTGATTATCGTTTCCGGACATAATTTAGGCACGGCACCTATTGAAGATGCTATTAACGAGCACCCAGCTGTAGCCGAATCTGCCATTGTCGGTTTTCCACATGATATCAAAGGGAACGCCTTATATGGTTATGTCATGTTAAAGGAGACAGGTGAGTCTAGAGATCGGGACAACCTTAAGAAAGAGATAAATCAAATGATTACCGAACATATCGGTCCCATTGCCAAATTGGAGAAGATTCAGTTCGTATCCGCACTTCCTAAAACCCGTAGCGGTAAAATCATGCGACGTATTTTAAGGAAAATCGCTTCTAAGGATACAAGTAATCTTGGTGATACATCTACTCTCTTAAATCCCGAGGTAGTATCCGAAATCATTAAAGAAGTCTTATAGTACCTAGTTTACCAAAGTTTAAATGGCCCGTCTTGCCTCAACAGCTCGTTGAGCGTTACGGGCTTTAGTTTTTCCAATATCCGCAGAAAGGCTATTGCCGTAATATAGGCATCCCCTAAAGCGGTGTGCCGGTCTTTTTTTGAAATATCGTACATCTTTGCCAAATCGTCCAAGCTGCTATGCCGGTTCGATTCCTTCTGTTTTATCCTACCCAGTGTTTTAAAGTACAGCTTTGAGGTGTCCAAGGTCTTGTTCTTTAATTTGGGTAATCCGTTTCGTTTTAAGGCACTGTTGAGCATGGCAACATCGTAACCCGTATGGTGTGCCACCAAAACGGAGTTTTCCAGTATTTTGAGTGTGCGTTGTAATCCTTCTAACTCTGTAATCCTTTTCTGTTTTCCCGTTCTGAGTATCCCATGTATTTTAGCGGTTGATTTGTCGTAGTGTTTTTGTTCCAAGAATACCTCAAAGGCTTGTTTGGGTTGTATCATGTTTTGGTGAAGCACCAGTGCGCCAATACTTAATATGCGATCTTCTTTTATATCAAACCCGGTAGTCTCCGTATCCAGTACCACAAACGTGTTGTCTACTACTAATTTAGGCAGTCCGTTTGTAAAGGATGCTGCATATTTGTTCCAAAAATCAGGGTAGTTTTTTTTTGTGAACATATTAGCGAACTATAGAGGTCATAAATCTTACGGCCAGCACTTCTTGTATATCTTTTATCGATGAAAAGGTCCTTTTAAGTTTCATGCGCTCTTCTTTATTTAGTTTTTCCAATGAAATATAACGTCCGGAATCGTTATGTAGCAGTCCTTGTCGTGTCCTAAATTTTAACAAAGCTTTACTAGCATAGGAGCAAGAGAGGTACAATTCTGCATTGTTGGGTTCCAAAAGCGCCAATTTCTCGTAACGTTGCCAGGTATTGCTTATTCCTTTAACCTGATGCGATAAAATAAGTACTCTTGCTGCATCTATCAAGGGCATCAACGCCCGCCTTTTTAAATCGAAAAAATCCTTGTGCGCTCCGTCCTGTTCTAATAAAAATTTTCTAAAAAAACCAGAAGGGGATGGGTTTTGTAGGGCGCCGCTCGCTAAATGGGTCAAAAACATAGGGTAGTGGGCTACAGTAGCAAAAATGTGGGAGGACAGGTCGTCGGTTAGTTCCTTGTTGCCATAGACTATATTGTAATCAAAAAAGATGGCCGACAAAAGCACCTCGTCCGGTCCTGGATTGGTAATCCATTTTGAGGTAGCTCGTTTAAACTCGTCGATGCTCAAACACCATTTTGGGTTGGAGGCCATCATATCGGCAGGGCAGAATGCATATCCTATTTCGTGTAATCCTTTTGTAATCAATTTTGCCAAGCGCAAAAAATAGTCACGGGTTACTTTCATTTGGGCTTCTGAAACCGATGCGAATAGCAAGGCATTGTCTTGATCGGTATGTAATAGTTGCTCACTCCTTCCTTGACTCCCCATGGCCAACCAGGCAAAGTCTACAGGTGGCGGGGTATCCATTTGTTTTAAGGATAGGCGAATAACTTGTTTGGTGCAGGCATCGTTGAGTTCGGATATTATTTTGGAGGTAAGGCTCATGGGGATATTCTGTTCCAAATATCCCTTTAACAAGTTCATGACTCCTTTTTTTATAGGTGCAAGTTCGTCTACGTGTTTGCAACGCCTTGTCGCCTTTACCAAAACGGACGGATTGTTGCCTAAGGATAGCATAATATCGTGTTTGGAAAGTATACCTATGGCTTTCGTGTTTGGAGTCCCATCCTGGGTAAGAACGAGGTGGCTGATCCCACTTTTCATCATGGCCATTTGTGCCTGGGTAATGGTCAGGTTAGTAGGATAGGTAATAACGGGACTGGACATGACCACTTTCGCTTTGGCCGTAATGGGAACAATTCCTGTAACTACTTTGTTCCGAAAATCCTTATCCGTAATGATACCTACTGGGAGTCCGTCTTTTTCGATCAACATGGCACCAATTCCTTTTTTGGACATTTTCTTGGCTATAGTCTGTATTGCAGTTCCTGGTTTTGCACTGGTTATTTTGGTGCTAAACTCTACTGGCTGTACATCTAAAAGTCGGGATCCGGTGTTGTTGGGATTAAATTGTACGGAATCGCCCAATAGCTGCCCTTTATGCGTATTGGAATATGGGTTTCGGGTGTTGGAGGCAAAACTTTCTACCAAAAAACTGCCTACATCCATATTTTGCTTCACTATAGGTTTAAAAAGCGAGATGGGTATAGCGTAGAGTATTGTTTCCTCTTGAGCTTTGGCTTGGAGTCTGTAGTTTTCATTGGCCATTAACGGCCGCAGACCAAAAATATCCCCTTCGTCGCAAATATCCAATATAATACCATCCTCTTTGCGTATAAGTCCTATTGCTCCTTGGTGTACCACATAAAAAAACAAGTGAGGCTTGGAATCCCGCTCAAAGACAATCGAATCTTTTTCCTTGTAAACGATGGTGATCTCAGGAGTAAATGCTTGTAGTTCCTCTAATTGTAAATAGGAAAACGGAGGGTACTTCTTTAGGAAGTCGGCAATTCTATCTGAAATTGTGTTTTGCATACTTTAAAGTAGTGAATTAACATCTGCTACTAAATTTTTTAGGTAAAAAAGTATGGTCCTGCGGATTTTAATAGTCGCTGGGATTTTAACGAGCTGCTGTGTAAGGACATAAACTATGAAGTGATTTAAACTTTTTGCTTTATAGCGAAAACTAGACATTTTTTGCCCAGTTGATGGCTTTTTTGAGTTACATAGCAGGGCTACGGAAGGAAAAAAAGACGAAAAATGGGCGAAAAAGGGCAATTTTTTAGCGAATGGAAATAGTTTAAATGACTTCTATAAGTAAAATTCATTGCCAAAAAAAGCCACGTTCATGAGAACGCGGCCATTATAATCCTATTATTTGTTTCGATAAGACATTATCGTTTGGATTTCCTGTGTCTTTGACCCTTTTTTCGATTCTTCCCGCTGTGCTGTATTTTTTCCCACTTCTCAAACTGTTCTAAAGTCAATATTTTTTTCATTTCAACTTTTTGAGCTATCATTCGGTCTAGGCGTTCGTTTTGCATCGCAAATCGTTCTTCTTTTGAAGGGCGGTTACCTTCTTCTTTTTTAGCCTTGTGTTCTTCCATCTTGTTCTTTCTATAGGTGGCATTGGAAAGAAGCAATGCCTCGATTTCTGTTTGTTGGTTTTGATTAAGATCCAAGGCAAGCGTCATTTTCTTTGTTTGTAATTTAGCTATCTGCTCTGGGTTTAAATCTTTCATTCCGTTGTGTTTCGCGCTATGTCCTTGAGCCGTTAAATAAACGCCCGAGAACAATAAAACAATAAGTGCTAATTTTTTCATCTCTTTATATTTTAATGATTTGCACTTATGACTTTTTATGTCTTCAAAGGTTTAAAGAACTTTCTCTTTTTAGTAAAGCTTTAACTAACAAGAAAGATTTTAAAAAAAGCGCGGCTAATAGCCACGCTCCAGATAAGGGGTTCAAGTAAGTATTAATTCATAGAAGCAGGTGGTTAGTCCTCGGAGTGACTATCTGCTAATGTATTTGTTTCTGTCAATTCCATTTTTTTGGATAACTCGGGCATATTTTCTTCTATGGTAGCGTTGTACACTATAGAGGCAAAAACGAAACAACTTAGATATAGTAAACTTTTGATTTTATTATTCATGATTTGGGGGTTTTAATTACATGACAAAGGTAAATTACAAGTAAACGCTAAAAAGTAGCTTGTTGTGAACTTGGTGTTTTTTGATGTAAAGTAACCTGTTTTTGTGGTTTGCTAAATCGCGTTGTCCGATTAATTTGCACTTGGTCGATTTCAATCTAAAACACCCCGTTTTTACTCAAATCCAAAACTATCCAAAACAAAAAAACGCGGCTAGTGGCCGCGCTCAAATTTTAGGTATAGGTAGGTGTTAGTTCATGGTACTGGTATGCAATTCTTCGGAGTTACTGTCTGCAATAGTATTTGCTTTGTTCAGTTCCATATTATTGGATAACTCCGACGTATTTGTTTCTATGGTCGTATTATAGATTATAGCGGCAAAAATGAAAGAACCTAGGTAGATTAAACTTTTGATTTTATTAGTCATGATTTGGGGGTTTTAATTACATGACAAAGGTAAATCACATGTTAACGCAAAAAAGCCCATTGTTGTTAAATGGGCTTTTTGTGATGTCAACTAGCTATAAATTGTGGTTTAGGCTATTAGGTTATCGAAGTAATTTGCATTTGACCGATAGGCTTAAAAAACTAACGTATTCGTAACCCTATTTAGGGTCCAAAATCATGTCTATTCGTTCCGCGCTATCCTGTAAATGATACCTGCTCATTTGGTCCGATGTTCTAGGAACTGCATTTCTGATACTGCGCTTTAAACTATTTAACTCGGCCCTGGCCAAAGAACGAATATCGGACTGACTCGTATTTACAACCGTGGATTTTTGGTATCCGCCAAAATCAGGTTTTTTACCTTGGTTTTCAGCCGTCATAAGATACGCCAAACGGTCTATGTGTGCTTTTTGGAGGTTTCTTCTATAGGTGTCAATGGTGCCACCTCTTGGAAGTTCGGACCAGATTCCCTTGCGTAGTTCGCTCATCATATCGATCAAGGTATATGCTTGGGAGCCATTGGCGGTCTCATGCTCTATCAAACGGGCCATTTTACCCAAACTTAAGGTGTTGTTCAGCGTTCTTACCTGCATACTGCGAATGCGTTCCACAAAACCGGAGTACTGTGTTTTGCCAAAAATATCTTGATCCAGTAACCATGTTGGCGTCGCATAGAGTTCGTCTTGTAAAAAGGCCATACATTTTTGTTGATGGGCTTTTGAGACCGGGGTATAGACCGCACCTTCTTGATCGTAGGTCTTATGGTGTTCATAAACGCCCCCAATATTATTGGAAACATGCCCCATATATCTATTTAATTGGGAAATTACCTGTCCATATAATGTTTCTAGGTCGTCATAGTTCTTTCCATCTTCCTTGGTCCAGGTCACTAACATGGGTACAATACGCTTTAGATTTGCGATACCGTAAGAACTCGCCTTAACGGCATCGTCTCCCAAGTCTTCTGTTTGCGAACTTGGGTCTACCACATCGCCTACCTGCTGATGGCCAAAACGGTACATTGGATCCCCCGCATGTTTTAGTATCCAACTGTCCAGAGTAGGTTTTTCTTCTTCGGCCGTAGCGTCCAAAATGGGTCTGTAACCCCATTGCACGGCATACTTGTCATAAACACCGATATCTGGCATCAAGGCAACACCTTCATCTCCGGGCTGGGCTATATAATTAAAACGGGCATAGTCCATAATAGATGGTGCCGTACCATACTTTTTTGTAAAACTTGCCGAACGTAAAGAATCTACAGGATAGGCCACACTACTGCCCATGTTGTGAGGAAGTCCAATGGTATGGCCTACTTCATGAGAAGATACAAAACGGATAAGCCTGCCCATAACTTCGTCATCAAACGCAACATTTTGTGCATCTGGATTGATAGCAGCCGTCTGGACAAAGAACCAATTTCTTAGCAAGGACATGACATTATGGTACCAGTTAATGTCCGATTCTAAAATTTCTCCCGTTCTTGGATCACTCACATGCGGACCGTTGGCGTTTGGGATAGGCGAGGCCAAATAGCGGACAACGGAATACCGCACATCCTCAGGCGACCATTCCGGATCCTCTTCTACCGTTGGGGGGTCTTTGGCAATAATGGCATTTTTAAAACCGGCGGCCTCGAAGGCTACCTGCCAATCTTCTATGCCCTGCTTTATAAAAGGTACCCATTGCTTCGGCGTAGCGCGGTCTACGTAGTACACGATCTGTTTCTTGGGCTCTACCAGTTCGCCACGCTTAAATTTTTCTATGTCTTCTTCCTTTACTTCCAAACGCCAGCGGTCTAGAAATGTCACTGTCTTGCTTTCTTGGGCATCCAGTCCGTAATCTACCTGCCCCCTGGCGAACCAACCCACACGACGGTCAAAATAGCGTCTTTTCATAGGTTCGGAGGGCAATAAGACCATGGAATTGTTTATTTCTACCGATATGGAGCCTAGGCTACCGTTACTTGGCGGTGCACCGGCCAAATAGGTTTTTACGTGTCTTGCTTCAACGTTCAAGGGGTAACTTTTAAGACTTTCTATAAAACTCCTGTCTGTATCCAAACGCGATACCTTATATCGTTTTCTATAGGATTCCGGCATTCCAAACGCCTTGGTGTCCTTTGTGAAAATATCGTTTACTTCTATAACAGTGGCAGATGCATCCGGATTTACCGAGTCTTTCTTTATCGCCTTAATATCAAATGCATACAGTACCGGTTCAAAGTTGGAATTCACTACTGCTTCATGTACGGGAAGGGAGTCGGCTGCCACTACATCATGGGATACCACACGCAGGAGCACTTTCTTGTCCTTCTTTTCCCACCTGAGCACCTTTGTATTTATTTTTCCACCGCCGAAGCCAATTTTGGATGCCGTCTTGGAGATACGGGTTACCATCAACATTTCTTTGTTAAAAAGCGAATCAGGAATCTCATAGTAGTGTTTGTCTTCTACTATATGCACATCAAAAAGGCCGGAGTCGGTTTTGGCATCCTTGGTAATTACCTTGTCATAAGGTTTGATCGCATCTTTTTTTGGTTTCTCGGCCGCTTGCTCGGTCTTCTTTTTTTTCTTTTTGAAAAGTTGTGCCTCAGCAGTTTGATAACTGAACATAAAAAGCACAGCAAGTAGGGGAATACTTAGTTTTCTAATCATTGTTTGGTTTCATTTGTACAATATCCAAAGAACAGGAAAAATAAATAAAACCATTGTTAATTAAATCATAAGCCTACCCTAAGTGAGCTTTTTTTTAGAAGCTAACAAGCACCTCGGTGATATGATGTAGTCTGTATCGGCTGCCACGATTTACCGACTTAAAAAAGTATTGGTAGTACAAATTGGAACATCAAAATCAACAAACCAACCGAAATTAGGTTCAGGATAATTCCGGCACGGGCCATTTCATGCACTTTAATATAGCCACTTGCAAAAACAATGGCATTGGGCGGGGTAGCCATGGGAAGCATAAACGCACAGCTACTGGCCATGGTTACGGGAATTAAAAGATAGAGCATGGGAATTTCCAAACCTATGGCGATACCGGCCACTACGGGAGCAAGAACGGCCACGAGCGCTACATTGCTCATAAGCTCGGTCATAAAAAGCATTAGGGCGATCAGAAGTACGGCTGTAACTAATATCGATATTTCACTGGCCGCAATGGTATTGGCTACAAAGTCTACAATACCACTTACCGCCATTCCTTTGGCCAAGGCCAAACCGCCACCGAACAAAATAAGGATACCCCATGCAAGCTTGGAAGTATCTTTCCATTGAATGATAAAATCACCCTTTTTTAAATTGTATGGAATGGCGAATAACGAAATTGCCGCTAGGATACTGATGATGGTATCCGAAAGTCCCAGATCTGGAAACAGTTTATTGATCAGGGTTCTAAATATCCATAAAAAGATAGTGATGCCAAAAATGACCAAAACCATTTTTTCCTTTCCGCTCATGGGACCCAATTTTGATAATTCGGATTTGATGACGTCCCTGCTGGCATTAAATTTTAGCTGCTTGTTGGGGAACATCCATTTTACCAAGACCACATAACTAATGGCGATCATGAGTATCGAAAAGGGCAAGCCTATCACCATCCATTTTAAAAAGGAAACCTCTATATCATATTCACTTTCCAATAGGCCAATGAGTACCGAATTGGGTGGTGTGCCAATAACGGTTGCTATGCCCCCGGCGTTTGCCGAAAAGGCAATACCCAACATCACACAGAGCGCGAAGTTTTGGTCACTCTTGGTAAAGCCGTCGGCGTCATTGATTAACAGACCAATGACCGACATCGCAATGGGAAGCATGACCACCGTGCTGGCGGTATTACTGATCCACATGCTCAAGGTGGCCGTCGCGATCATAAAACCAAGCACCACTTTATTGGGCGTGGTACCGGTAATTCTTATGATATTTAAGGCTATTCGTTTATGTAGGTTCACTTTTTCGAGGGCCAAGGCCATAACAAAGCCTCCAAAGAATAGAAAAATAATGGGACTCCCGTAGTTGGAACCAACCTCCGCAATGGGCATGATCTTAAGTAGGGGGAAAAGAAGTAAGGGTAAAAGCGCGGTAACGGAGATGGAGACGGCATCTGATATCCACCAAACAATCATCCAAAGGGCTACCGCGATAACCGCATCACCGTTCGAGGAAAGTAAATCGAATGGTAGGTTGATGACTATTAAAAATACAATAGGGCCTAAAAAAAGACCCAGTTTGCTACTTAAGGGCATATCATAAAATTGACTGCTCTAAGCTATGTTTTTTCTTTTAGTTCGGGAAGTTTTTGTTCTTACTATTTTTAGTTAAGCCATTTCTTTGCTTTAATACACAATAGAATCGGAAGGAATAGGAGGTAGTTCATAATTTCCATAGTCCACCGTGATCTGTCCGTCCCGTAGCATTTGAATTCCCTTGGCGTCCGCTGAGGTGCCGTATAAAAAAACCTGTTCTAGTTTTGAAAAGTCGGTTAGCTTATCCAAATGTGCGGTGTCAAATTGCGAACCTGTTAGGTTGATGGCCTTTAAATGTTCCAGCGTATTCAGGGCGTCTATGGTACTACCGGTTACCAATGTGTTGTCCAACTTTAAAACAGTGAGGTTGGGAAGCTGTTTCAACTTTTCGACCAAAACATCCGTTACTTCAGTGCCCCCCAGGTCCAGTCTTGCAATATTGTTTTTTATGGAAAGCAAGCTATTAAAATCATTGTCGTTAAAAGTGGGTTTGTTGATGGCCGATACACTAAGAAAATTGTAAGATGTGCTGATGAGGTCTACGTGGATTCCCGTTTGCTCTAGGACCGAAATACTATCTATCGAAGCTGCTGTAATTTCCATATCCGGAAAATCGAAATCGTGTTTTTTTGGGAAAAACGAAGCAAAAAGTGCTTTATGCAGGCCAGCGTCCTTGATGCTACCTTCAAATGGATGCCCGGCATCTATCCAAGCGCCCATGAGTTGAATCTCCTCTTTTGTAGGCTGTGTTTTTCCATCCGGCGGCATGTGGAGGTCGTCCTCTATAGGCAGTGTGATCCTATGGAACAGTTCACTTTTTTCCGCATTGTTTGCCAAAAGCACCTCACCGTTCTCGCCTCCGGTCAAGATTCCCTCTTTGGTATGCAATAGTAATCCGCCCTTGGTTTTCTTGGGATTGTGGCAGCTTACGCATTTATTATTTAATATGGGATTGATGACATCTTCGTAAATCTGGGCTTCTTCCCAATTTTCTTCGTTCAGGGCGATAGCTCTTTCTTCAAAAGTCTCAAAGCCTAACACCGATTTAATGTTATTGGGCAGGGGCTCTACCAAAAAATCCTCACCATGGGTAAGGTTGGCGCCTTGATGGCCCGTGTAGGAAAGAAGTATAAAGAATACGATCGAAAAAGTGGAAATCGGAATTTTTGCAAACGTAGCCATCGCATTTAGTTTTGCAAGCTTGGCATACATTAAAAAAGAGAACAGCGCAGTAGCGATACCCGACCATAAATGCCACTTTACGGTATCAAAGGCATAGCCTTCTCCCAAATATTGCAAATATCCCGTAATGCAGGCAAATACAGCACTAATACCGGCCCATTTGTAAACGAGCGCTATAAGGATGTTGTATTGCTTTGTCTTACGGTCGTGCCATTGCAGCAACAGCCCAAGCAGTATAAAACCGATAGGCAAATGAACGATAAGCGGGTGCAAGCGACCCAAAAGTTGTTTTATAATTTCCATCTATTTACAAATACAAATACAAATACAAATACAAATACAAAATCAAGCACAAATACAATCACAAATGTCAAACTCAAGCTTGTACGCCGCAGGAGGGTTTTAGTTCAGAATAGTTTAGAAGTTTAGTTGGTTATGAGCTTAACATTATTTTTTTAAACCTTAAACCTTAAACCTTAAACCTTAAACCTTAAACCTTAAACCTACTTCATCCGCTCCTTCAGTTTTGTCATCATATACACATTCGCTTTCCATTGATCCGCTACCGGAACCCGGGTGTAGGGCAAGGTAGGCATGTAATTAGCCGGACCAAATTCGGTGGTAATGGTAAATACATCTTGGGTTTTCCATTTATCCCGAATCACTTTTTCCCAAATATCCAAATGACGGTCAACCGCTTTTTTCCATTCGGGAGCCTCCGGGTCATTTACTTGTGGCCCTTCCGCATGACCTACACGAGCATGGATATGGTGGGTCCGATTCAAAACTTCTTCCAAAAGTACATCTTGATTTTCCAATAACGACTCGTGTACCACCATCCAATGGCTTATGTCCAAGGTTAATTTGAGGTCTGGTATGGCGTCAAGGTGTTTTTTGGTATCTGGGAGGTTGTAACTAAAACGCCCGCGGTGGGTTTCATGGTAAATGGGGATATCATGTTCCTTTGCCAGTTTGTTGGCGGCATCTATAAAAGCCTTGTTTTGTTCAAAAGTATAGAAATCATTTCCTGTATGGCAATTTATGGCAGCAGGGTTAAATTCTACCAACCGCATTAAATTCTCCGTATAGCGGATAAGGGCTTCTTCAAACGGTAGGGATTTATTAGTGCCTGCCAAAAAAATGACTTTTAGGCTGTATTGGTCAAGTGCTCTTTTTAGATCTAGTTTACTCTGTAGTTCGGTTGGGTACCATACCTCAATGCCATCGTAACCAGCCGCTTTTGTTTTTTCGCAAAAAGCGTCCCAGGAAGTCTGCCGGCCCCAATCGGTCTGGTAAAATTCCAGTTTTTTTTCTTGTGCATTGGTGTAAAGCACGACTAGAAAAATGGATAGTACTAGTGGAATTCTCATTTTTTAGTTTGGTGTTTCTATGTTAAGAAAAGGGTGTTTTGTTCCTTCTTTTTGAGTGATGCGTTTGGGAATATAGCTTGAGCTTTCAACCCATCCGATTTTTCCACACTAACCTGGAAAAACCGCCTCCCCTCGCCTGGTGGGAGGAGTCTTTGAACTTTCAATTCTTCAATGCTCTTTTCACTTTAATCCCTAACATTCTTTCATTCATTTAAATTTTTACTTCCGAGTAATAATTTCCCCCTTCGTGAGGGGGCTATGCCAAAATCTCCTTTATGATCTGTCCTTCCACATCGGTTAATCGAAAAGGTCTTCCTTGAAATTCATGTGTAAATTTTTCGTGGTCAAAACCTAAAAGGTGTAAAATCGTGGCATGCACATCATGGACGGATACCCGGCCTTCAATTCCAGAAAATCCAATATCGTCCGTTTTTCCGTGTGAGGCGCCTTTTTTAATACCACCACCGGCCATCCACATAGTAAAGGCATCACCGTGATGATCTCTACCTTTATAGGCCATTTTTGTATTGCCCCTGTTCTCTTGCATGGGGGTACGACCAAATTCCCCTCCCCAAATAATAAGGGTGTCGTCCAGTAAGCCCCGTTGTTTCAAATCCATGATCAAGGCGGTAATGGGACGGTCTATTTCACGACATTTATTACGCAAGCCTAAATCAATTGAGCCCTCCCTTATATTACCGTGGGTATCCCATCCCCAGTCAAAAAGCTGTACAAAACGCACGCCGTCTTCTACCAGTTTTCGGGCTAACAAACAGTTATTGGCAAAGGATTCCTTTCCGGGTTCTACGCCGTACATTTGTTTTATATGTTCCGGTTCATTATTAATGTTCATGACCTCCGGAACAGCAATTTGCATGCGGTAGGCCATTTCGTATTGGTTGATACGCGCCAATATCTCCGGGTCGGCATATTTGGCATATTCTTCCTTGTTTATTTTATTGATGGCATCAATGGTACTTTTCTTTAAGTCGCGGGTAATGCCGTCAGGGTCCTCGATATATAATACGGGGTCGCCTTCGGACCTGCATTGTACACCTTGATATACACTTGGTAGAAACCCGCTGCCCCAAACACTTTTACCGGCATCCGGAGTATTCCCACCTGAAGTCAAGACTACAAAACCGGGTAGATTTTGGTTTTCCGAGCCTAGGCCGTAGGTTGCCCAAGACCCGATACTTGGCCTGCCCAAACGTGCACTTCCCGTATGCATAAACAGTTGAGCCGGGCCGTGGTTAAACTGGTCTGTATGCACCGCTTTTAAGAAGGCTACATCATCTATGACCTTTTTAAAGTGTGGCATAAAGTTCGACACCCAATTACCTGATTCCCCTTCCTGCTTAAATTCTGCTTGTGGGCCCATTAATTTGGGCGTACCTTTGATAAAGGCGAATTTTTTTCCTTCCAAAAGCGACTGGGGACAGTCTTGACCATCCAATTTTTGTAGGGCAGGTTTGTAATCGAACATTTCCAACTGCGACGGCGCACCTGCCATGTGCAGGTAAATAACGGATTTTACCTTGGGTGCAAAAGGAGGTGCCAAGGTAGATAACGGATTAAGGTCACGCTCGGAGAAAGCAACAGGGGCTTTTTTGTGAGCCGATGAACTCAACGGGTCGCAGCCCATAAAAATGGAACTGAGGGCCAAACCGCCCATGCCTTGGGCGCAACTTTTTATAAAATGCCTACGGGTCTTTTCCTGGGCTTCCCTCGCTAGCTTTTCCTGTATCAGTCGTTCTACGATGTCTTTCATGTCTACGTTCTTTTGTTCTAAGGGCTAGATGCCCGCTGCTGGATTAGGGAGGATTATTCGCCTTACCCGACAATTCATAAACTCAAATACAAATACCATATTGGTTTGGTGAATTTTTGAAATGCATTTTATCTATTCAATACATTGCTTCGTCTCTAAATCGCTCCTCGCAAAAACTTTTTTAGTATATTTTTTTTGATTCATTTACTATTTTCTACCGTCTATCAGCTAGCGACTATTATCTATCCATCAGGTTTTCGTTAAAAATTCGTCCAGATTTAAAATGGCGTTGGCCACCATGGTCAGCGCGGCGAGCTCTGCCGTTGGCTGTTCCTCAAAATGCAGGAACAATTCCGATGCCTCCCCATTTTCCTTAAATTCCGTTATGGCATTTTCATATAGTTCCGTGAGGGCCTCCAGTCGGTTCGGTGTTATTTTTTTGTAGGTAGCACGTTCATAGCTTTGTGAGATACTTTGCTCCAGATTGTCCGTAACACGGTTGTTTTTTGCCAAATGATAGGAGGCTTCCAAATAGACCGGGTCATTTAGGGTGACCAAGGCCTGTAAAGGAGTGTTCGTCACCGTTCTTCGAACCATACAAACTTCGCGGCTTCCAGCATCAAAGGTGAGGAACGAGGGATAGGGACTGGTGCGTTTTAAATAAGTATAGATTCCGCGACGGTAGCGATCTTCGCCTTTACTTTCTATCCAGTTGGCACCATTGTACACGGTTTGCCAAACACCGTCCGGTTGTGGTGGCATTACGCCCGGACCGTACATTTTATCGCTCAACAACCCGGCCACGGCCAAAGCCTGATCTCGTATTTGTTCCGCGCCCAATCGCATACGCGGCCCTCTGGCGTAGAGTTCGTTCTCCGGATCTAGCTGGTACATTTCCGGCGTACTTTCCGATTTTTGCCGGTAGGTGCCCGATAGGACGATTTCCTTGACCAACGCTTTGATGCTCCAGTTGTGTTCGTTCATAAAGCGCAACGCGAGCCAATCCAATAAATAAGGATGCGAAGGGGCGTCCGATTGGGAGCCCATATCCTCGATCGTAGCAACCAATCCGCGACCATAAATTTGGTGCCAGACCCTGTTGACCAAAGTTCTGGCCGTTAACGGATTTTCTTTGCTCACGATCCATTGGGAGAGTCCTAAGCGGTCTTTGCTCCACGTATCATTCCATGCATTCAGGCTTTGAGGGGTGCCGGGTATTACGGTATCGGTCTTGGTAAGCCAGCTTCCACGCTCAAATACCTGTGTGGTACGTTTCATATACTCCGGATTTTCTACCAGAATGGGAACCGTTTCCGTATTGGTATTCAGTAATTCTAAAAATGTGGTATTGATATCCGACCAACCCTGAGCTCCCTGCGCAGGCATATCGGGAATGAAACCTACCCAGTACAGGTTTAAAATATTCTTTTCCGGTGCTATGGCATTATTATGGGTTTCAATATAGATATCCGTTTGTTTATCGATGCGCTTAAGGGCAAATTGCGAGGTAGTATTGCCTTTATTTTTGTTTATCGTGAATTGGGCTAAAATAGGACCGTTGGCATCTTTTTCTCGGATGGTCATTTTTGTATTGTCATAATGCGACCGGTAGTTGAGGTACACATAACTTGCCTTATTGGTATAGGCATTGGGTATAATGAGGTTGCCATCATCCCAAAAAACAACCGAGGCATGGTCGTCGTAAACACTGTTTTTAAACTCCTTAAAAAAGTGCGATTTGTACACGGGTTCCGTAAACTGGATAAAATCCCTGTAAGTTTTTAGGTCGGCCTTGTTTCCATGTTGGCCTACCCAGTCCAATACCTTGTCCACTTGCCCTTGTTGTTCTTCCGTATAGAATTTGAGTACCGGTGATTCATTGGGGGTGTCCTCATCGCGGGTATTGTTAAAGAAGGCCATAAGGTTGTAATATTCCTCGTGCTTAAACGGATCATAGGTGTGGCTATGGCATTGCACACAGCCGATGGTGGTGCTTTGCCAGACCTCAAAAGTGGTATTTACCCTGTCTATGACCGTGGCTACCCTGTATTCTTCATCATCCGTACCGCCCTCGTCGTTGTTCATGGTATTTCTATGAAAGGCCGTAGCGATCAATTGATCTGTAGAGGGTTCTGGAAGCAGGTCCCCGGCTAATTGTTCTATGGTAAATTGATCGTAGGAAAGGTCTCTGTTAAATGCATCAATGACCCAATCCCGATACTTCCAGATGGATCGTCCCATATCTTTTTCATAGCCTTTGGAATCTGCGTAGCGCGCAACATCCAACCACCATGTAGCCCATTTCTCTCCATACGTCTTTTGGGACAATAGGCTGTCTACAAGGGTTTCATAGCTTAGTTCGTTGTCATTGAATTTTTTTAAGAGTGCTGGGGACGGAGGTAAGCCCGTAATATCCAAGGCCAATCGTCGGGCAATAGTATTTTTCCTAGCTGGTGCGTTGGGTTCCAGTTGCTCGTCCTCTAAACGCGCCAGTATAAAATGATCAATATCATTCTGGATAAATTGGGATCTTGTTTCAGGAGCAAAACTAGCTTCTATAGTTTGCCTGGGCACTTCAACTTTTTCTGCAAGGGAGTAGGCCCAGTGCTCACCCCACTTGGCTCCTTGGTCTACCCAGCGCGTTAATAAGTCGATTTCTTTATCGGAAAGCTTTGGTTTTTCGTAGGGCATTCGGAGTTCGAGATCGTCTTCGGAGAGTCTTTTGATCAATTCGCTATTGGCAGCATCCCCACGAATAATGGCCGGTATACCAGATTCGGTATTTGCAAAGGCCTCTTCTTCGAACAGAAGGCTAAATCCGCCGTTCTTTTTCACCCCTCCATGGCAGGTAATGCAGTTGTTGTTAAGGATAGGTTTTATTTGGGTGCTGAAATCTACCTGCTCTTGTTTTTGGCAGGAGTGCAGTAAAGCGACGCCTATGGCAAGGCATAGGTGTTTAATTTTGATAAACGTCTTGTGTTTCATTTTAAACTTCCCCTCTAAAACTAGAATTTCTATTATACTTCCTTTAATATCTTTTTGAACAACCAGTTAATCCGTTGGTTGTTCAATACTAAGGACTTATCACGGATATTAAATTAGACAATTTTTATGAAAATATGGATAATTTTAGCCCGACGGCGATATTTTAACCATAGATGATATTGTTTTGTTGTTTCCGTAACGGTTTATGGTATTTTTTTTAAACCTAGGCTATACCCAACACTGGAGTAAAAAAAACGTGATACCCTATTTTATAATTGGGGTATCACGTTATTGGTAATCTAAACGAACCAAGTTTTTTTATACCTTTCTAAAGTTTATCCCGGTTACGATATAGTTTAAAAAGTAGGCTGTAGTTTAATTTTGCGTTGACAGCTTTATGTTGTACTAAGCAAAATAGAACCTTTTGAAATTACCGCTATACACTTTTATTTTCGGTCTGTGTTCCTTCCCCTGCTAGGGGAGGGAACCATAATGGGAACAGTTTGTTCAAAAAAAAGGAGTGCCTGTCAAGAATAATGGGTAAGCGACCCATAGCCCACAGGGCTTCGAACATTAGCGACCACTTTTAAACGGGACGTTTATGGATTTGGTAAATCAACGCTGTTTTTAACTAGAGCTAAAAAGTATAAAAAGTACTTACGAAGCCACCTCTACAAACAAACCATCATCCGTTTTGTTAACCTTGGTAAGTCCATGCTTAGCAAGTGCTTTTATGGCCTTGTCCCATTTTTTACCGCTAAGTCCGGCCTCGGTTTTTAATACAGATAGTTCCATGGTGCCTTTTGGCTTAAGAATAGCCATAATCGCCTTCTCTTCATCACTCAGTTCAATTGCCTTTTTCTCAGGACGCATTTGAGGGAAGAACAAGACTTCTTGTATGGAGGAGTTATTCGTCAACAACATTACCAAACGGTCTATCCCAATACCTATGCCCGAGGTTGGTGGCATACCGTATTCCAAGGCGCGGATAAAATCTTGATCAATGAACATAGCCTCGTCGTCCCCTTTTTCGGAGAGTCTCAACTGTTCCTCAAAACGTTCTCGTTGGTCAATGGGGTCATTAAGTTCGGAATAGGCATTGGCCAGCTCTTTGCCGTTAACCATGAGCTCAAAACGTTCTGTCAATGCGGGGTTGTCGCGATGCTCCTTTGTTAACGGACTCATTTCCTTTGGATAATCGGTTATAAAGGTAGGCTGAATGTAAAAATGCTCGCATTTTTCACCAAATATCTCGTCTATCAGTTTGCCCACACCCATGGTATCGTCCACTTCCAAGCCCAATTTTTTGGCTGTGTCACGGAGTTCTACTTCGTTCATTCCGGCAACATCGACACCTGTATGTATTTTAATGGCCTCTAAAATGGGAATTCGTGGATAGGGCGCCTTAAATTCTATTTCGTGTTCCCCCACGGTTACTTTTGAACTTCCCGTGGCGTCTATGGCAACTTTCTCCAGAAGTTCTTCCGTGGTGTCCATCATCCAGTTGTAATCCTTGTAGGCCACATAGAGTTCCATTACCGTAAATTCAGGATTGTGGGTTCGGTCCATGCCTTCGTTCCTAAAGTCCTTGGAGAATTCATAAACGCCATCAAATCCGCCAACAATCAATCTTTTAAGGTAAAGCTCATTGGCAATACGCAAATACAAGGGTATATTTAGTGCATTGTGGTGTGTTAAAAAAGGTCGCGCGGCGGCTCCTCCCGGGATGGGCTGCAGAATTGGCGTTTCCACTTCCAAGTAGCCTTTATCATTATAAAATTGCCGAATACTGTTCGTGATTTTAGTACGTTTTATAAACGTATCCTTCACATGCGGATTAACCACCAAGTCTACATAACGTTGACGGTAACGTAATTCTGGGTCGTTAAACTCATCATAGGTATTACCTTCGGCATCCTGTTTGGGTAATGGTAATGGACGTAACGCCTTGCATAGTATGGTATAGTCTTTTACCAACACGGTAATTTCTCCAACCTGAGTCGTAAAAAGTTCCCCTTCTATACCTATGATATCCCCAAGGTCCAATAATTTTTTAAAGATTTCATTGTATTTGGTATGGTCGTCCGGCGGGCATATTTCATCCCGGTTGAAATACACTTGAATCCGGCCCTCGCTATCCTGTAGTTCCCCGAACGAAGCTTTTCCCTGTATTTTTTTTCGCATCAACCTACCCGAAATCACTACTTTTTTTCTTTCTTGGTAATCTTCCTTTATGCTTTTAGAGGTTGCATTTACAGGATATAAGGCAGCAGGATAGGGGTCTATTCCCATTTCCCGTAATCTTCTTAACTTCTCTCTTCTTACAACCTCTTGTTCGGTTAATTGCATAGCGCTTAATTTAAAGCCGCAAATATACTTAACAATGGATTAATCTCTTAGTAGGTACAACATAAAAGAGCTATACTTCTGTTTTGTCCTAATCAAAGTGCATTGATTTTGCTTTGTTGGGAATATAGCCTTGTCTTCTTATTATTTTTTGTAGGTCTTTCTCTAAACTGGTATTTGGAGATTCAATGATTCTGTTAACTTCTCTCCCGTTTTTATAGAGTATAAAGGTAGGCACCCTTAAAATTTGAAGTCCCCATTCTTCACCTGTCGGACTTTGTTTGTATTTGCCCTTTCTTTTGTCTAGGGCCACTATTTTTAATTGGTCGTTAGGGAAATTCGCTGTTTCCAAAATTTTTAGAAATCTGGGAACCTCTCTTTTACTATCTCCGCACCAAGTGCCTAGAAATATCAAAATTTGATATCCTTGCAGGTCTTCTTCTATTGCCGAAAGGATTTCGTGATTAGGAGCATAGTTCTTCAAATTTGGCAGATACCAATTTGCGTAGCCGGTTCGGGATAAGTTTTCCTTGGTTATTTCACCTACAAGGAATTTTTGACCATTATCCAAAGTAATTTCTTGGTTGGTGTGTTGCGCGCTACCGATTGCGCAAATAAGACAGGTCATTAAAAGTGGTAACATGGTTTTCATCATCTTGCTTTTAGAATTGAAAACCGAAGTTGCTTAAATGTGCAGTATAGTCAGAGTATTTGGAGTTGTAAATAAGGACTAGACCGGGGGTGGATTTTTGCTGTGGCTTACTTAAACATATCTTTTACATCTGATCTAGTGTTCGCTCCTAGCTTTTTGTAGATGTTATTGATATGTGTTTTTACAGTACTATGACTAATAAACAGTTCGTTAGCGATTTCTTTGTTCGTTTTGTCCTTTTTAATGGCATCTAAGATGGTCAGCTCTTGCGGGGTTAAATTTTTCAGGGCTTTTTTTTCGATTTTGCGTTTCTTTAGCTTAAGGGCATAGTATCCTGTAATGCAAATTAGGAAGAGCCCGCCCCCGTACCAGTGATAGTTAAAGTGCGCCCCTTTTGGTCTCCCCAACGAAGCTAGTTGAATACCGGTATCTGCCTTGCGTTCCTGTATATACTGTGAAGTGAACTGACGATTGGGGTAAGTAGCTATCAGTCTTTTTTCAAGCTCTGTGTAGTATTCATTTGTATTTAAATCTTCTAGAAAGAAGGTGTAGGTTTCATTTTTTCTATCGGAAAGGAAATCATATACATATAGTTCGGCCAAAGGCTCCTTTGCTTTCATACTAAAATCTTGCAGCCTTCGAAACCATTTTTTTAAATTCAATGTTATGCTAGCATCACTTTGATACTCCATAAAGTCTAAAATCATTTCCTCTTTTAATTCATCAATTTTTAATAAGATACCGGATTTAGGGTTATTAGATGTAATGTCGCAAAAGGATTGGTTGTTTTGCAATAAAGGGAAGAGGATGGTATCTCCTTTTTTAGCAAGGAATAAAATGCTTCTACTACTGGCGCAATTTCTAAAGAAATGACTTCCTCCCTTATTGTCCTCATTACAGTCGTCCGTATGTATACGGTACATAGTGTTTTTTGGCGATAGATTGTCGCCCTCAAAAGTAAAATTGCCTTCCGCATCGGCATTTGTCTCTAATAATACTTGATCTGCATAAACTCGACTAGATTTTCTGTAGTTCTCGATTATGGAAAGATATACCTTCTTATTATCCGCGCTAGGCGAAATTTGCCCGCTGAAGGAGTATTGTGCATTACAACCCAGCATGCCAAGTAGAAAGACAATGTATACGTGTATGGTATTCACTTGTTTTTTATTTGCTAGATAATTGAAATTCAATGGCGAAAAAAGCTTGCTACGTTATTTTAGTTCGTTTAATGACTAAAGCCCCAAGGGCTAACCTTGAGGTCTTTTGTTATAAAAGTAAGGGATTTTGTAACAATACGCCTATTTTTACGACATATTAGTACATCGATCAAAATCACAAAATCAATGAGTTTTTTAAGAGTTTTATTGGCCATTATATTCCCGCCGCTTGCCGTTATCGGAAAAGGGTGCGGGTCTATAATCATCGTTTTTCTGTTGACCTTGTGCGGCTGGGTTCCTGGAGTTATTGCAGCATTGGTTATCCTAAACAACCCTAATTAACAGGTTTATTTTTTAAACTAGGTATCCGATAATAACCTTTTGTTCGGTCTTATAGGTCTTAAGGGACTTTGGTATCTTTGTGCCAATGAACAAGAAAGTGAATTTACTGGATTTAGGACAAAAAGACTATAAGGAAACTTGGGACTACCAAGAGTTACTCTTTAAACAGACCCTAGATATTAAAATAAAAAATAGGCGCGAGGATGCGGGATTGGAAACTCCGAATCATTTCTTGTTCGTGGAGCATCCCCATGTATTTACCTTGGGTAAAAGTGGAGATCTTTCAAACCTTCTGGTCGATGAAAAAGAATTGGAAAGCAAAGGAGCAAAATTCTATAAAATAAATAGAGGCGGGGACATCACCTACCACGGTCCCGGGCAGATCGTAGGTTACCCTATTCTAGATCTTGATAATTTTTTTACGGATATTCATAAATACTTGCGTTTACTTGAAGAAATGGTGGTTTTAACTTTGGCCGATTACGGTTTAAAGGCGGAGCGTTCCGAAGGCGAAACCGGTGTTTGGTTGGATGTTGGAACGCCATTTGCACGTAAAATTTGTGCCATGGGCGTACGGGCGTCCCGTTGGGTAACTATGCACGGTTTTGCACTAAATGTAAATTCCGATTTGGGTTATTTTGATTTAATGGTGCCCTGTGGGATAAAAGATAAAGCCGTTACATCCTTGAACGTAGAGCTCGGTATGGCCAAAATTGATATGAACGAGGTGAAGCAAAAGCTATTACATCATTTTAAAATCTTGTTCGATGCGGAAATTATATAGTAAACAGCCTACGCCAAATCCGTTTTAAAGAAATGATATTGCACTAACAACTTTCTGTAATAATCGAGCAGCTTGCAATACGGCCCCAAAAACCACTATTAGTTGTTTTTGGGGCTTTTATTTTTACTTTGAAAACTTGGTCAGTTCCAAACTGCTCATCAAGTTTCCCTTTTTGTTGTAAGTCTCCTGTTTTACCATACCCACCCCTTCTGCTAGCCATACCCGTGATGGAAAGCTCTGTTTTACCATCATGGCTTTAGATTCGTTGTCGCTATAGATTACGTAACAGTTAAAGGTGCCTGCCGGTGTGGTTACAGACTCCTGTTTTTCTACCTTTCTGTTGGTCGTGTCTACCGTAGTGGTCATGTTTATTCCGCTCATGGCTATTTTTACGGTAACATTGGCATCTTCCAGTACTTGCCCAACAGATAGGTCGTTGGGGAGCTCCAGGTCCGTTCCGGTAATATCCATCTGCACATCCATCTCCCCGTATTGCTCCAACATTTGTTGGGGCATTAAGGACTCGTAATCAATGGTGACCACGTTCCCGGTACAGGTAAAAGAATAGTCGGTATTGTAAACCTCTTTGCCTTTATTGTCCGTAAAAGCGATGGCCATGGTAGCCGTGGTGCTGTCGCCATTGTTTTCCACACTGGTGACCTTGTAGCTGCTGATACCGTCGGTTTTGCCTTTTTTGTTGTACATGGTGTACTCAAAGACAGTGCCTTCCTCCATGGGGTAAAATCTACTACAGTTTGTCTGTGCGATCATGGTTAGTGTGCCGTAACAAAATGTAATCAATAATAAAATTCTAGTTTTCATACGTGTGCTTGTTTGTTTCGTGGTCTAATGTATAAATTTTCTATTACGGCGCATCCTAGAATATTATGTTTGGCCGATGATGGTGTATGTTAGGGGCGTTACAATGTGTGATTTGTTCACTCTATCTATGGCAGATCGGACGAAGTAGCTTATTTGCAGTAATGTAGAGGTGTCGTGCTTTTGGTGTTTCTAGTTGATTTTATACACCGTAAACGAGTTGTCCTGTTCCTTAATGACCAACTCTGGCTTTCTATCGCTATCAATATTTGCCATATCGATCACGGAGGAACCGTAGATGGGGAAGTTGGGAACAGGTACGGCCTGACTATCGAATAAATACGATTTTTGGTTTTGAATATCCGTTACGGAGACGTAAATTTTGTCATTGATATAGAAAATAGTGGGTTTGGAATACACACCAAGATCCAAGCTCACCTCCTTGTCCCGTATCCTTAGTACATTGTCGTCCATAATCGCCAAGGTTTTTGAAGTGGCATCGAAACCATGGTCTACTTGTAGTCCAAGGTCTGTTTTCGAAAGTTTTCCCTTGGTGTCTATTTGATAAAGCAGCCCTTTGTTAGAGGTAAGGCTAATCTTGTTTTGGTACACGTTTATGGAATTATCGGAAAAAGGGATTTTTTCATTTGTTTTAATCCTTACCTTGCCTACCCGGTTAAGGATTTTAAGTGTATTGTTGGCCAATTTAAACACGAGGTAGTCCTTTCTGTCTATTTTAAAATGCTGCGGCGCTTCAATAATTGATTCAGGTGCCGAGGTGAATTTAAACCCACTTACGATTTTACCCTTATTATTATACATGAAAACTTTTTGGTTCTGCGTAACTACAAAACGATAATCTTTTTTTCCTTCATAATCAAATACGGCCAAGGGATTTAGATTTCCTCCGGGAAAAGCAATGGAAAAAGGTTTTACCTCCTTGCCGTTTCTGTCAAGAATTAGAAACTTGTTATTGGTTGTAAATGCAAATTGGAGCTTTCCGTTTTTGTAAAGGTCTACTTGATGTACCTTACCTTGTAAAGCACCATCCAATTCTTTTTTCCATAGCACTTTACCGTTGTTGGAAACAAGGTAAAGAACATTGTCCATGTCCTGCACTATTAGCTCTCCCATTTTTGTGCGATGGTTGGTCACGAACTGTGGAACCGAACGCAGGTCGGCATCCAGATGTAAGGTAAACAAAGGCGTGATACTGTTCTTAACTTTCTTTGCGCTATTCTTTTTAATGAAATAACTACTGTGAAAAAAACCGGCATCGGAAATGATTTCGGAACCAAAAATATAATCGGATAGCTTGGCCTCCCCAAGCTGTTTCGCTGTTTCTATAAAATTATATTCCGTTAATCTATCTTCAAAACCTTTGGCGTTGGCAATGGCCAGAATGGAGGAGGCTTCCGTGGTAAGCGCTTCTATATTTTGGAAAAGGTTGGTGGTCTGGATCGTATTAGCGTTCTTATATGCTATGATTACTTTTTCTAGCACCTTCTTATCTTGGGCAAAAATCAAGGTGTTTTCTAAAACACTGCTATAGTTGGATTCAAAACCGGATACCAGGGGGCGGAAAGTATCCACTAGAAGGGAGGCATCTC
Source organism: Maribacter chungangensis (assembly GCF_042676845.1). Taxonomy (NCBI): domain Bacteria; kingdom Pseudomonadati; phylum Bacteroidota; class Flavobacteriia; order Flavobacteriales; family Flavobacteriaceae; genus Maribacter; species Maribacter chungangensis. The sequence continues at coordinate 4,455 of NZ_JBHTHY010000014.1, read as the reverse complement.
CTAGTTCCCAAATTTCACTTCCTTGGAACGCCTCCGCGCTTTTTCGTTTGGCTTTAAGGTAATCTGTGATTTGGTCCGTGCCAAAGGTTTTCATAAGTACCAGTGGTTCTTTCCCTAATTGCGCTGTTCCTATTTCCTCAATGGTATTGAAAAGGGAATCAAGCGCAGTATTCTGATTCAAATAACGCATTTGATTGGTAGAAAACGATGTATAATCGCTAAAGGTATAAGAAGCAAAGGACGATACATTGGCAGGGAGCATTTCAAACGTGCTGTTTGCTAAAGGTTTAGCTCCTGTAAACAAGCTCAGGTAGTTCGTTTCGGAAGCCTCGGCAGTACTGATACCGTTTAAAAATAATCCTTCATTTCCTAAGGATATATCTAAAAACAACCAATCTGCAAAACCCGAGGGCAGGGGGGCGGTCCTTGTCTCGGTCAGATACTGCAAAAGGACATCACTGTAATTCAAGTTGATCCATAAATGAGCCAGTTTTGAGGGGTCGGAAACACGGTAGAATTTTGCTAGCTGCTGGTTTGTATTTCGTGTAGTAAAAGAAGATATAAGCTCCTTTAGTATCGTAATCGAGGAGCTTAAAACCTCTTTTCCGTTAAGCTTGATCGTAAAAAAATCATGACCTTCTACTGTGTATTTTTTAATATCGAAGTCTTTGTGTTGAAGGGTTTCTATCTTTTTGTCGGTTACCTCGGATAGTTGCAAGTATGGTATAGTATCCGAAGCTGTAAAAGTGAAATTCAATTTCTGTAGCGAGTCTATTGTAAAACCTAGCAGGGCTTCCTGCGATGGTTGTGCATAATTTAGTGGAACAAGAAGCTTAGAAATTTTCTTGCTCAAATCTAATGTTTGTAACTTTTTAACCAGTTCGTTGTCATCAAGCGCTGCGGTAAAGGAGTTATAATCGTTTATCTTTATGATTGCGCTCGCATTTTCGGGCATAAACTGCAATAAGCTGGTCTCGTATTCCTTTTCCGGGGAACATTGAAGACTTAATAAAACACTGAAAATCAGTAGAATTTTAACTTTCATCTATCCCTTTTTTTGTTTCTTTTTGACATTGATTTACATTTCTGAACATAATTCCAACTTCGCTGGGTAATGCAAACTTCACCCACCTTGGTTTTAAATCAAGTTCAAAAAAATCGCTTAACAAATTTATACTTTTTAAAGTTCTAGTGTAAGGGTAGGGGCAAGTAGTTGAAAGCTTTTTCTGTGGTAGGGCGTTACGCCGTATTTTTGAATTGCCGCCCTGTGCTCCTTGGTCGGATAACCTTTGTTCTTCTTCCAGTTGTACATGGGATATTCCTCATGAATTTTTTCCATATAGGCATCTCTAAAAGTTTTGGCAAGCACGGATGCCGCTGCGATACTTAAATATTTAGAATCCCCTTTGATGATGCACGTATGCGGTATCTCCTTATACCGGTTAAATCTGTTGCCATCAACGATAATGTGTTCCGGCATAGTTCCAAGTTGTTCCAAAGATCGGTGCATGGCCAAGAAAGATGCGTTTAAAATATTTATTTTATCTATTTCCGATGGATACACGTGCGCTACGGCAAAAGATGTGCTATCTGCCTCTATAATCGGTTTTAGTTCATTTCGCTTATGTTCCGATAATTGTTTGGAGTCGTTCAATACTTCGTTTCTGAAATCTTTTGGTAGGATCACCGCTGCTGCGGTAACGGGTCCCGCAAGGCATCCTCTGCCAGCTTCATCGGTGCCGGCTTCATTCTGCATTTTAAAATAGTTCAAAAGCATTTAGGGAATTCTTTTGGTTTCTGTTTTAGTTTGTTGAACAAATATTGGAATTATAGTAGTGCTTTACAAGGGTTAGGTTCATAATCGTTTGGTTAAGAGAGGTCAATATGTAAGGGAGATTCGCGAAAATACGCTTGTGAAAAATGTTTCAATTAAGCTAATCGTACTGTTTTTAAGCATTGCAGAAGCTAAAAATTAAATTAGACACCCTTGTTTTGGATTAGATGAATAACTGCTTAAAAAAAATAGTTGTAAACATGCAATAGAGGAACAAAAGTATGATTGAAAATTTAGGGTTTTTATTCTAGGCTAAACTTTCACATTTAGTTAGGAACAAAAAAAGTAACTTTGACACCGAAGATATGAGAGGTATGAAATATTTTTTGACTGCACTCTTTTTGTTAGTTGCATTTGGGCTAATGGCGCAAGAAACGGAACAAGAGTCTGGGTTAAGGCCTAGTGCGGATTCAATAGCGCGGACACCAAGGACAAAGACTAGGGAGCTGCCTTTAGCTGCAATGATAGATACCGTGAGTATCAGAAACTATAAGTTGATTTCCCATCAAAGAGATACCACATTCTTGGATACAACATTGACCATACAGAAGGAATATAAATACAATTACCTTCGTGCCGATGATTTTGAGCTCATGCCTTTTGGAAACATTGGTCAAGGTTATAATAAACTTGGGGTAGACTTCGAACGGTCTAACCTTTATCCAAGGTTGGGAGCAAGGGCAAAGCATCACAGATATAGGGAGATAGAGGAGATGCAGTATTATAATGTAATGACCCCTATGACGGATCTTATGTTCAAAACTACGTTGGAGGAAGGTCAATTGTTGGATGCGCTGCTAACCTTTAATACCTCTAGGCGCCTTAACATATCAATCGGGTACACCGGTTTTAGGTCTTTGGGCAAATACAATTCGGAACAGATTCAATCCGGTAATTTTATAAGTACGGTCAATTATGTTAGTAAAAACGATAGGTATCTGTTAAGGGCACATATTGCTGCACAGGATATCACCTCTCAGGAAAATGGAGGCTTAACGGAAAAGGAACTACAGTTCGAGAGTGGAGACGATGATTTTATAGACAGGCCTAAGGTCGATGTTCGCTTTACGGATGCGGATAATAAGGTATTGGGGAAGCGTTATTATGTAGACCAGCAATATAAACTGATACGAAGCCGGCAAGATTCTAGCTTGGTAGAGAAGACTTCGTTAGCAATCACCCACTCATTTAATTATGAAACAAAATTCTACCAATACCTACAAGATGCAAGTGATTCATATTTTGGTGATGCTATCTTAGGTTCCATTAATGATAAGGCATCGTTGAAGGTGTTTAATAATGATTTTGGTGCTGCATTTTACAATAAGACCTTGGGAGCACTTAAAGGTGTGGTGAGTGTGTATAATTACAACTACTTTTTTAATAGCATACTTACTACGGCGGATGGGGAGACTGTAGGGAACCAGCTTAAGGGTTCGGAAATTGCCGTAGGGGGTGATTATAGAAAACAAATTGGTTCGTTTGCCGTTGATGGCTCGCTTAGGTACAATGTTGCTGGGGATTTGACCGGTAATGTTTTTAATGGTTCCGTTTCCTATGTATTTAATGATAAGCACAGAGTAAAGGTTGCGCTGCACTCTTCCAGTGGTATGCCCGATTTCAATTTTCTATTATACCAAAGTGATTATTTAAATTATAATTGGCAGAATACCACAAATTTTGAGAAAGAACGGGTGAACTCTATGCAAGTGGGATTAGATTCTCCCTTATGGGGTAATTTGTCTATGAAATTTAGTGCATTGGATAATTATACCTATTTCTCGGCCGATCCAAACGCTGTCTTTGAAGAGGGGCTTGAGCATGCGAATATCAAACCGCTTCAAGAGGCTGATGGCGTAACACATTTAAAAATCAAATACGCCAAAGAGTTTAGGTTGGGTAAGTTTGCGTTGAATAATACCGTTATGTATCAATCCGTATCCCAAGACCAAAGTGTATTGAACGTGCCCCAATTGGTCACAAGGAATACCTTGTATTTTTCTTCGGATGTATTTAAAAAGGCGATGTACCTGCAAACGGGTGTCACATTGAAATATTTCACTAGCTATACAATGGATGCTTACAATCCTGTACTAGGTGAGTTCTTTGTGCAGAATAATGAAGAGCTGGGAGGGTTTCCTTTACTGGACTTTTTTATCAATGCTAAAGTAAAGCAAACAAGAATATATTTAAAAGCTGAACATTTTAACTCCTCTTTTACCGGTTTCAATTACTATACGGCACCTAACTATCCGTTTCGAGATTTTGTTGTTCGTTTTGGTTTGGTCTGGAATTTCTTTTCTTAAGGCTAATTGGTTCGTCCTTTTTGTTTTTTTTATAACTTTTAATTATTCTCAATCACCTATCTAATAGTGTCTTATGGCCTTGTGTTGAAAAAGGTTGAAAAAAGATTGTTTTTTATTGTTGTCTGTTTGAAAAAGGGTGTTACATTTGCACCCCGCAAACGGGCTATGTGATGTAGTGTTAGTAGCGGTACGTTCCTTAAAAGTGTTGTTGGTGTCCGGTTGTTTTCCCGGCCTTGGAAAAAAAAATATTTTTTTTTGAAAAAGCTTGTCGGGAATAAAAACAGTTGTATATTTGCAGCCGCTTAGGCAAATGGC